>DASRRH010000022.1:0-417328 GCA_035695825.1 Planctomycetota bacterium
CCGCCAGGTACTCCCGGCACGCGGCCTCGCCGGGGAACCAGGCCTCGAACTCACCCAGGGTCCTGGGGAAGGGCGGCCGAGCCATGGGGGCCGACCCTACGGCTAGGGGTGTTCGGAGTCAACCGGATAAGCATGACAACAGTATTCAGCTGACCGCGCAGCGTACCGCCACTGAATCGGAGCGTTAGCTGACGCGAACCGACGTCGGAACACAATGCAGCTCACTGATCCGCAACAGAAAGCAATCGAGCACGCCGGTCGGAACCTCCAGCTGATCGCCTGTGCCGGGTCCGGCAAGACCGAGGTCGTGGCGCGCCGGGTGGTTTACCTGCTCACGCCGGGTCGCGAGGGAACCATTGCGCCGCGCAACATCGTGTCATTCACCTTCACCGAGAAGGCTGCGGCTCAGCTCAAGGAGCGGATCACCGCGCGCGCCCGGCAAGCGTTCGGCGATGTCACCGGTCTTGCCGAAATGTTCGTGGGTACCATTCACGCCTTCTGCCTCGAGCTGCTGAAGAGCGAGACGCCGAAGTACCTCAAGTACGAGGTGTTGAACGAGGTCCAGCAGGGACTTTTCGTCGATCGCCACAGCAAGTTAAGCGGCCTTACGGCCTCGACCGATCTCACGGGTGCGCCGCTCAAGCGCTACAGGGACACTAAGCACTACATCGGCGCGCTGGCGATCCTGCGCGAGGCGGAGCGCGAGCAAACCAATCTCAATGGCTGCTCGATCGTTAATGGTCTGGGGGACTACCAGCAACTGCTCGATGAGCGCAGCTATCTCGACTACTCGTCGATCCTCGAGGCCGCGGTCGAGGTTCTGACGAACGACGACGACCTCCGTGAGCGGCTGGCCGAGCGGCTCAAGTACGTCATCGTGGACGAGTACCAGGACGTTAACCCGGTGCAGGAAGCGATCGTCTGGTCCCTCCACGAGCTCGGCGCCCGCATCTGTGTGGTTGGCGACGATGACCAGACCATCTACCAGTGGCGCGGCAGCGACGTCGAGGGCATCCTGACGTTTGCCAGGCGCTACCCTGGTGTCGATCAGATCCTGCTCGAAGAGAACTTCCGGTCGAGTGACGGTATCGTGGAGACGGCCCGCCCGTTCATCGAACAGAACACCGCCCGACTCGCGAAGGCGATGAAGCCCACTGGAGCGCAGAGCCATGAGCACGGCGACATCGTAGCGCTCTCGTTCGCGACGCCCGATGAGGAAGGGCAGCACATCGCAGCAACGGTTCAGGCGCTGCGCGGCGTGGCCTTCAAAGAAGACGACGCCCAGCGCGGCTTGTGCTGGTCCGACATGGCGGTTCTGCTCCGTAGCGTCAAGGGGAACGCCGAGCCGATCACCTCCGCCCTGCAGGGGGCCGGCATCCCCTTCGTCGTTACCGGCATGACGAACCTGTTCGGCACCGCCGAGGCCGAGGCTGCCCGCCAACTCTTCTATTTCATCGCCGACCACCACGGCGTGGACGAGGCCGCGGTCGAGCAGGTTTGGAACGCTGCAGGCCTGGACCTGGAGCCGTATGCGCTGCGAGCGGCGATCAAGGGTGCCGCCGCGGCCAAGGCGGCCCTCACTGACGCGGACCAGAAGCGCTGGGGGCAGTACTCCATTCAACGCGTGTTCCTCAACTTCCTGGAGGAGGCCGGTGTCCGCGAGGAGCGAGTGCCGAACGACCGCGGCGAGGTCGTGTTCTACAACCTCGGCAAGTTCAGTCAGCTCATCTCGGACTACGAGACGATTCACTACCACTCGAAGCCGGCCGAGAAGTACGCCTCCTTCGCGGACTTCCTACGGTTCCGCGCGGAGGACGCCTACCCCGAGGGCTGGCAGGACAACCAGTACGCCAACCCAGACGCCGTGCGGATCATGACCATCCACCAGGCGAAGGGCATGCAATGGCCTGTGGTCTTCGTGTCGGCGTTGCTCAAGAACCGCTTCCCCGCGAAGAAGCCGGGCGGCCGGACCGTGTGGCACCTGCTCCCGCGCAACGGCGTGAAGGGGCAGGCGCGTTTCGAGGGCACGATCGAAGACGAGCGGCGGCTCTTCTACGTGGCCATGACGCGCAGCCAGAAGTTCCTGCACCTCACCTGGGCACCCGTGCCCGGCAACCAGCTCTTCCAGAAGCGCTCGCAGTTCTGGGACGATATCCTCGCGTCGAAGCACGTGAAGCCCGGCGCGCCCGACTACTCCGCGCGCACGCGCTTGCCGGCGATGCCGCGCGCTGGCGTCGCGAACGTCGTCTTCTCGTTCTCCGACCTCAAGTACTTCTTCGAGTGCCCGTACCAGTTCAAGCTGCGCGTCCTCTACGGCTTCAACGCGCCGATCCACGAGGCGCTTGGCTACGGCAAGTCGCTGCACGACGCGCTGGCCGAGGTGCACGCTCGCGCCATCCGGGGCAATGTCGCTGATGCCACGGAAGTTCAGCGGCTCGTCGAGACGCACCTGCACGTGCCGTACGCCTACCCTGCGCTCCGCCAGCAGCTGGAAACGTCCGCCGACCGCGTGCTGCGCGACTACCTGAACGACAACGTGGCACTCTTCGACAAGATCGAGTTCTCGGAGAAGCAGATCGAGATCAGTCTTGGCGACGGCGTGAGCATCGTCGGACGGATCGACCTCGTACGGCGGATCGACACGGGGGAGACCACGATCGTGGACCTCAAGTCGAGCGACCGCGCCCAGAGCGAGGACGTCACCGAGACCCAGCTCCACGTGTACGCTCTCGGCTATCAGAGCCTCACCGGTCGGCGCCCCGACTACGTGGAGACGTACGAGCTGGACGAGCGCAAGCGCAAGCCGCGGTCGGTGGATGACGACTTCATCGCCGAGGTGAAGACCAAGACACGCGCCGCAGCCGAGGCGCTGCGCACGAGCGCGCTGCCGACGGCGCCCGCGCCCAGGAAGTGTTCAACCTGCGACTATCGAGGCATGTGCACGGCTGGCCGTGCAGCCACAGCCAAGTGACGAGGAGCAAGAAAAACATGGCCCCCGGACCCGGCAAGCCGAAGCCCGAGAAGAAGGTCACCCGCTACACCCACGACGAGATCAAGGAGCCGCGCACCCCCGAGACCGGGCACACTTCACTCCTGCCGGCCGACGAGCAAGTGGTGACGCTTCCGATGGACAACGGCTGGAGCAAGGCGATCGAGGTCGGGAAGCTGCCGGAGGGGGACGAGCGGCCGGTGGTGGTGGACATGGACCCGGCCGGGGACCCAGTGCTCTTCTGGGCGGGGAAGCGCAATCGGCGCGAGGTGCCGGTGCTGCCGCTCCAGCGCAACGAGATCGTCTCCGAGTCTCGCATCGCGCAAATCATCGAGCGGGCGCGCCGGGCGGCCGAGGAGAAGTCGGGCGCGGCGCGGCAGGGACACCTCTTCGCCGACCTCGAGAAGACGCTGCGCGAGGGCGACCGGGCCAAGCGGGTCGAGTTCTACACCCACGAGGAGGGCTGGAAGAACAAGCTCATCTGCGGCGACTCGCTGCACGTGATGGAGTCGCTACTGCACTACGAGAACCTGCGCGGCAAGGTGCAGATGATCTACTGCGACCCGCCTTACGGTATCGACTACAACTCTAACTTCCAGAAGGTGGTTGGTGCGGGGCGCAACGAGGACGACGCGACCGACACGGCCGATGACGTGCTTACGATCAAGGCCTTCAGGGACACTTGGTCATTGGGCGTTCATTCGTACCTATCGTATCTGAGGGAGAGACTCTACCTCTGTCGGGATCTGCTGTCGGACTCCGGAAGTGTGTTCCTCCAGATCTCTGATGCGAATCTTCACCTCTGCCGCGCTCTTATGGATGAGGTGTTCGGCTACTCGAACTTCTCGGCACAGATTCTGTTCAGAAAGAGCGGCGGGTTGACCGGGTCTACCCTTAATCGAATCGGTGACTACCTGATCTGGTACTTCAAGGATGCTGAGGCGGGGCGCACTCGATATCGACAGCTCTACCGCCGGAAGATCGCTGGGGGCGAGGGTGCGACGCAATATCGCTTCGTGCTCTTGGAGGATGACACCCTCAAGGAACTGTCCGAAGAGGAGCTAGCGACATGGCCCGAGGTGGAACTGGTTGCTCATGACAACATCACGTCCCAGGGCAATCCGGTATACGAGTTCCCGTTCCGCGGTCGGGTCTTCAAGGGTCCGTTCAAGCCTCCCAAAGAGAGACTACAGGTCCTTGCCGACATGGGGCGTCTTTGTGTCGTGGGCAGGACGCTTCGCTATGTGCGGCGAATGAGCGACTTTCCGTGGTTCGAGATAAACCATCTGTGGCAGGACACGGGCGTAAGCGGCTTTGGACGATCTAAGGTGTACGCGGTTCAAACGTCGGACATCGTTGTTGAACGATGTGTCAATATGACGACCCACCCAGGTGAACTCGTCCTTGACCCCACGATTGGTTCTGGCACCACAGCCCTCGCGGCTGAGCGGCTAGGGCGGAGGTGGATCGGAATCGACTCGTCTCGTGTAGCTGTAAACACTGCGCGCTGGGAGCTGCTGCGATGTGTGTTTCCACATTTCTGCTTGAGGGGGTCCGCACTGTCAGGGGAGTTCGAATACGAGACCGTTCCCAGAGTTCGGATGTCTGGGCTCATTGATGGCAAGGAACCCGAGACCGTCGCACTTCTTGACCGCCCTTTGCTGGACCGGGACGCGATCCGCGTCTGTGGTCCCTTCGAGGTTGCTTCCCTCGGCCGCTACTCCGTTGAGGATTGGAAGGGCTACGTCGTGCGCGAGTCGGGTATCGGCGAGGCGGCGAAGCTCGAGAACTACATCGAGGTCATCTGCCGCCTCTACCGCAAGGACGCGGCGATCCAGGGCGCGAGGGGGCTCGTGCACGCGGTGGCGGAGACGGAAAAGGACAAGATCGCGATGTCCGTCGGGCCGCTGTCGGGCCGTGTGACCTGCAAACAGATCAACGACGCCGTCCAAGACGCGCTCGCCTCGGGCATCCTCGAGGTGCACGTGCTCGGCTGGGCCTTCGAGGCGAACGTGGGCGAGGTGAAGTCGCAGCTCGAGAAGCGCGGCAAGGTGAAGGTCGAGCTGATCATGATCCGCCCCGACACGCTCGCCGAGGGGCTCAAGGCGACCCAGCCGGAGAACCTGTTCTCGCCGCTCGCGCTGCCGGACATCGAGGTCACGGTCGAGAAGAACGCCAAGGCGGAGCGAACGGTGCACGTCGCGCTCAAGGGCGTGGCGCTCTTTGACCGCAAGCGCCGCACCACCGAGTACAAGGCGGCGGCGTCGGGCTACGTATCGGCGTGGTACCTCGACGAGGACTACGACGGCGACTGCTTCGTGGACTGCCAGATGTTCTTCGACTTCAAGAAGACGCCGAATATCAAGGCCGCTCTCGAGGCCGAGGTGGACGCGGAGGAGTTCACGCTTAAACTCGCCTCGGAGGCGTTCCCGGTGCGCGGCTACAAGCGCATCGCGGTGAAGGTCGTGGACGTGTACGGCAACGAGTCCACCGTCGTGCGGGATCTGGCGTAGGGGGGCGCGGGGATGGCTTACGTTGTCGATCGCGTCGTGATCTGCGATGCCTTTCAGGAGCCGGAGCTGCACTACCAGCTCCTGACGCATGGCCGGTCGAAGCTCGCCGAGGGCCGGCGCCCGTCGATGCGATTCCTCGCCTCCGCCAAGGACGTGAAGGGCGGCATCGCCGGCATCGTCGGCAAGGAGGCGGGGCTCTTCGAGGACCTGCTCGCCAGCTCCGAGCAGCGCAACGACTTCGTCAACCAGCTCCGTGACGAGGTGCGGGCATGGCGCGAGGTCGGCTACCCGGGCACGGCGGGAGTGACGCGGCGGCTGCTCGAGTGGTGGTTCGAGCGCGACGAGGAGCGCCGGGCGACGGCCAAGCGCTTCTTCTTCTGCCAGCAGGAGGCAGTCGAGACCGTCATCTACCTGTACGAGGTGCAGGGCCGGCGGAAGATGCCCGAGACCGGCGACCTCTTGCGCTACGCGCTCAAGCTCGCCACCGGCACCGGCAAGACCGTCGTGATGGCGCTCTTCGTCACCTGGGCGACGCTACACAAGCGCAAGGTGAGCGGCTCGTCGCTCTCGGCGAACTTCTTCGTGCTTGTGCCCAACCTCACGGTCCGCGACCGGGTAGGCGGGCAGCCGCGCGGCGACGGGCTCGACCCGACGGGCGAACACAACCTCTACGAAGGTTTCGACATCGTGCCTCCGGAGTACCGGGAGGAGTTCCGACCCAACGTGCTCGTGCGCAACTGGCAGGGCATCCCCCTCGAGGGGAAGCGCGACGACTGGATCGGCGAAGAGGTCATCGGGGAGGGGCGGTTCATCCCGCAGTCGGTCCTGCGCGCCATGCGCCGGCGCGCGAAACAGGACCCGAATGCGCCGATCCGCCGGCTGCTTGGAGGGTGGCGCGACCTCGTGGTCATCAACGACGAGGCGCACCACGTCTACGGCGAGAAGCGCACGAAGATGGGCGAGGACCCGGAGCACATCAAGTGGAGCAAGATCCTCGCGCGCATCGGCAGGGCCGCCCGGGTGAGCCTCGTGATCGACCTCTCGGCGACGCCCTGGTACGGCTCGGGCTCGCCGAAGCCGGAGGGGACGCTCTTCGAGTGGCTGGTCGCGGACTTCTCGGTCTACGACGCATTCGAGTCGGGGCTGGTCAAGGTCGTGCGGCTCCCGGATCCCGACGACAGAGGACACATCTACCTCGATCTGTGGGATGACGTGAAAGGCGCAAGGTCCAAGGAGGAGTACCTGCGCGCCTGTAGGGCTGCGGTCGCGACCATCTACGGCTCATGGAAGACGGACCACGACGAGTGGGCGAGTTCGTTCGAGTTCGCGCGGGGGCCAAGCCCCGTGCTCCTCTGCGTGACCGACAGCGCCCAGCGCGCGGCGTGGCTTTTCGAGCACCTGACGCGCGAGTACGAGCTGCTGCGCAACCCGGATGACGAGGACCGCACGCGCTGGGTCACGATCCCGATCGACTCCAAGGTGTTCGACGCCGACAAGGGCAACGAGGCCGTGCTGCGGGAGATGGTCAACACCGTTGGTTGGAAGGGCAAGCCCGGCGAGCCTGTGCGCGCCATCGTGAGCGTCAACATGCTGTCCGAGGGCTGGGACGTGAAAAGCGTGACGCACATCCTCGGCCTGCGCGCCTTCGGCTCGCCGCTCCTCACCGAACAGATCATCGGCCGCGGGTTGCGGCGTACGAACTACGACGTGCTGAACCAGCCGCTCGACGAGCGCCCCGAGGGCAGCGACGAGACGGTCGATGCGTTTGGTGTCCCCTTCGTCGGTTTCCCGGTCGAGAAACGCAAGCGGGCCAGGACCGGCAAGTGGGGCGAGGAGCTGAACTGGATCGCACCTGACGCGAAGAAGGAGAAGTACCGCGTCGCCGTGCCGAACGTGCGTTCGTGGGCAGTGGCCGTCGTCGAGTCGCTCGCGGATCTCATCCGGGTTGAGGACCTGCCCGAGGTCCGGATGAACCCAAAGGACGCCCCCGAGGTCAAGGTGAGGCCGGTCGTCGGTGGGCGACCAGAGACCGTCTTGACTCTCGATGAATTCCGAGCCGAATCGCCCGTCCTCAAGACCGTGTTCCTGCTGTCCTCCGAGCTCTTCGATGCGACAAATCCGGGCTCCGCGGCTGACCTTGGCATCGGCCCCACATTCGACGAGTTGCTCAACGTGGCGCGGCGCTATGTCGACAGCCGCGTGGTGCCATTGACGTGGGATGG
Source organism: Planctomycetota bacterium (assembly GCA_035695825.1). GTDB lineage: Bacteria > Planctomycetota > UBA1135 > UBA1135 > JAKEFM01 > JAKEFM01. The sequence continues at coordinate 7,725 of DASRRH010000022.1, forward strand.
CCAACGGGCCGACATGCGCGATGTCGGAATCTACTTCTGGCGTCAGCAGGTGCGGGATATCTTGGAGACGGCGATTCGAGGATCTGGAGCCGGCGGTGTGGAGGCGGTGCCTATCCTCGGCTCGCCAGCGTGGCTCGACAGCGCGCAGCTGCGACCCTTTCAATGGAGCGGGCTCGTCGCCGAGGGCAAGCGTTGCCACACCGACAAGGTTCCGTGCCACACAGATCTCGAGAAGCGGTTCGCGGACTTCCTCGACGGTGCCAAGGACGTTGTCCGATACTTCAAGAACGAGCGGTTCGGGTTCTCGGTGACCTACTGCGAGAGCAACCGGCCGCGACAGTACTACCCGGACTTCATCATCGCCGCGCGCGACACGGATGGCCGCGAAGTGATGTGGCTCGCGGAGACCAAGGGCGAGATCCGGCCGAACACGGAGCTCAAGAGCGAAGCGGCGCGGCTCTGGTGCGAGAAGATGAGCGGCACGAAGTACGGCCGGTGGCGGTACCTCTTCGTCCAGCAGCGCAAACTGGAGGCTGCGCTGGCTTCGGGGGTGAAGTCGCTTGCCGAACTTGCGGAGAGTGTCGTCGTGGCGCGGCCGGAGCCGCAACTGCGCCTGATCTCGCTGGAAGACGAGCGAGTCAAGCGCGGGGCATTTAGGACGATGCTGCCGGTGTACTCGCTCAAGGCGGCTGCCGGTTACTTCGGCAGCGCGGAGCCCGTAGAGCCCGAGACTTGGGTCGAGGCGGATGGGCTGGGCAAGATCGACGAGCGCATGTTCGTCTGCCGCGCCGTGGGGCGCTCGATGGAGCCATTCATTCGTGCCGGGGACTACATGGTCTTTCGCGCGAAGCCGGCCGGCACGCGGCAGGGGAAGATCGTGCTCGCGCAGTACCGCGGCCCGGCCGATCCGGAAACGGGCGGGGCGTTCACGGTCAAACGCTATTCCTCAGAGAAGGAAGCGTCGGACGAGGGCGGCTGGCGGCAGTCGAGAGTCGTGCTCTCACCAACGAATCCGGCGTACTCGCCGATCATCCTGTCCAAGCGCGATGCGGAGTCCGTCCAGGTAGTGGGCGAGTTCGTGACCGTGCTGCGAGGCGCCTGATTGTAGCGCTGCGGCGGAAAGGCATCGGGAGATGAACTACAAGCGCGTCCTTCATCTTCGGCCGGAAGTCTTCGCACTCCTCTCGGGAATAGCGGTCTCCCTAGGGACAAACCTCGCTACGACCGTCGTCCTACAGGAAGACGGACACACCGCGCAATGGAAGTTGATCCTATCGATCCTCCTCACGCTTATCTCCGCAACAATGTTCCTGAAAGCGAGCCTAAGCCTGGGCGACGTCCGCGAGCAGTTGTCGTTGATGGGTCAGCGGTGGACCTCTAGAGACTTCGATGAGCTCCTCAAGGACCCTCGGCGATCCAGTGAGATAATCCTGCGGCTGCTGGGGGGCCTTGCCGCGCTGGTTCTGGCCGTTCTCGTCCTAAGTTAGTCTTGTCGGGCGAAAGGCACGGTGTTGCATGAGACGGGAATACCTCGAGGCTCGGCTTGCCAGGCAGTTGGCTCCCGGCGACTGGCCAACGCTTGGCGACCTCCAGGAGGGGCGCGTCGCAGTTGAGCCTAGCCTTCTTGCAGCCATGGAAGCCAAACTGAGGTCCGTGCGCCACTGTTTCGTCACCGCTCCCGAAGGACGTGGCAAAACGACTCTCGTACGCCTCTTGGGCTATCAAAGGTACAAAGACAAGCAGACGGTCGTGCATTACGACCTATCCGAACCTGGGGGAGATAGCGTGGACGAGGTGTGCGAGACGATTCGCGCTCTGGACCATGCCCATCCTCTATATATCTTCGAGAACCTCCAGGACGTCGACGACGCCGCTAGCTTGAACCAGCTCCTGAGTACTGCGGGGTCGGCACACAATTCTTTCTTTTTGTGGACGACGCGAGACATTGCGGGGCGTTGGCTCAACCATCTTCAGCTCGTGGTTGGCGGACACGAGGTTTCCGCCGACGCGGTCGAGGTGCGCCTCCGGCCCAGCCGCGAGACGATTCGACGGATTATTGCCGATTACGTCCGCACCACCACAGCGCACCGACTTGTGGTCCCGAGCGAAAGCGAGGTCGACGACATTCTCGCGCGGGTTGGAGGCAACCTCAGGATTCTCGCTGCGTATCTTGACACGTGGGTCGAAGGACCATTCGCCAGTATACCTGAGGAAGGAATGCTTCGAGCTATCTACGCTCGTCGCATAGCACCGTTACGCTCCGGTCTTCGCCTAACGCTCGTCAAACTGTCAGCAATCAATCAGTTCGGCATAGGCGCGCTCGGCAGGGCGTTCGAAGAAAAGCATGCTGAAGAACTCGAAGCGTGTGGGCTTCTCGGCAGCCTTCAGGTGCTTCTCGACATGTATTATATGTCGGCTCACTCCAGTGATGCCAGGGTAAACCTTCGCGCTTGGGCTTTCGTCAATTCTCAGAATGACAGCGCAATTACGCTTGATGTATTGCGGACCTACCTTTCGAGGGAACCGCTCCCGTGGGGTCATCGGCTCCTTTTCCAACGGCTCAGAAGTCAAGGGACGTTACTTAGCCAGCTGCTTAACGACGAGCGCGTTCGGCAGTCGTTTGTGCACAGTTTTGAGAAGGCGCTCGAGGCCGCACCCGTGACGTTTGTGCGGAATACCATGGATGTCGTGACAGGCTCACCGCTGGCGACGGCAGCAATCCTCAAGGTTACGAAGTCCAAGGGCCCCGAGTTCTGGACAAGTAAGCTGCGGGCCCGTGCAGACCAAGATGAAGCCGATTGGACGCTGAAGTTCCTGGCTGAGCAAGACGAGGCATTGTCGAAGGCAGTACGCAACGAGCTGAGTGCGGAGGACTGGAAGCAGATCTGGCTACGCCTGCCTCTCCGCAGGCTGATAGGATTCCTTTACCGCTATGCTGACCAGCCCCTAGTCCACGCCCACACTCAGCTAGCGCGCGCGGTCTTGGAGGACCTGCCGAACGAGCCGCAGTTTAGGGAGCGGTTGAGCCATTTGTCGTACGAGCTGGTGGGGAAACTGTTGCTGATCTGCCGCAAACTGTCCGCCACTTCATTCCGCGTGGTGGGACTGTGGGCTTCTGAGCGCCTAGATCTCACCGGCTGCCACGAGGGTGTCAAACTAACCCTGATAATGAAGGAGCTCTGGGACGCCGGCGAGGTGGAGCTGCATAATGGGCTGCTGGCACGGATCATGCGGAGCGTTCCGGGAGACGTCTACTCGGCGGATCCGTCAGGCCGCGCCATCATGTTCCTGTTGCTCCACCTTGTTAGAGCCGTTGGCAGTGATCGAACCATGGCTAGCCAAGCACGCACGTACCTTGAGGCAACCCTAACGCTGGGGGTTGCTGAGCAAGCAGTAAGGTGGAATTCCGAAGTGTTCGGCTACGTGCTGGCGCACGGTGAGCTGGTAGACGCGACGCTGACCAAGCACTGGCTCGGTGCAGTGCCAGATACTGGGATAGAGAATCTTGTGATACAGTCGAGTGGGCGCGCTGCGTTCTTCGTTCTGCTTCATGTCTGGCAACTTGACGATGCTCGCGGTCACCTTGTAATGCAGGCCTGCCTTGCACATCATCTGTCCGCCGAGCATTGGCTGCCCGGAACGGTGATAGATGCGGAGGGACTGCCACTGCTGGGATTGTACGCCACCCTTCTGGGCTCAACAGTTGGAGTAATACTGCCGGATCCGCGAGAAGCGGCAGCCGCCCTGGTTGAGCGTCCTATCCAAAGCGCTCTCGTATTCGCCCTAGCGGCGTACGGCGCCTTCGCCCGCCAGCAGGCGCGCCATTTCGGCAGCGCTCTGGCGACGTTGCTGATTGAGAAAGGGGTCACTACTAACCCACGCGCCTATCTTACAGCGCACTCGCGGGAGGACGTCAGGCGTCTCATGGCGGAGATTCTTGATCGTTACCCGATCGGTCCGGACGAGGCAGAAGCTAAGAGCCCATCCTAAAACGTCTTGAGTCGTGAGAGCCATCGTGGTCAGGGATCGGGGTGGATTCCAGGTTTGCGGACATTCCGGATGCCCTCTGGCGGCGGGTGCCCCCCCTCCTTCCTCGCGAGCGGCCGAAACCGAAGGGGGGACGCCCCCGGGTTCCCGACCGGATGGTGCTGGCGGGGGTCGTCTATCGCCTTCGAACGGGTTGCCAGTGGCAGGCCCTCCCCGATCGCTTCGGCTCCGGCTCGACGTGCCACTTGCGCATGCAGCAGTGGACTCGGGCCGGGGTATTCAAGGCGGTCTTTCGAGGGCTCTTGCGGCATTACCACAAGCGGCGAGGGATCCAGCGGAAGTGGACCTCCGTGGACACGGCGCTCGTGAAGGCGCCGAAAGGGGGGGCGGCACGGGGCCGAACCCGACGGACCGGCCGAAACTGGGAGTGAAGCGTCACGTGCTCACCGACGGTCGTGGCGTGCCCCTCTCGGTCGTGACGACGCCGGCGAACGTCTACGACAAGTGGATGGTGGGCGACGTGTGCTCGATGAGGTGGCGATCCGTCCACCCTACGGACCCCGGGGTCCCCAACACCTCTGCCTGGACAAGGGGTACGACTACGCGGACGCGGAGAGGGCGGCACGGTCCCGACGGATTCGTCCCCACATCCGGCGTCGGGGCGAACCTCCCCTGCGCGGTTGCGTTCAAGGCAAGCCCCGCCGTTGGGTCGTTGAGCGGACGAACAGCTGGCACGACCGTTTCCGCGGGTTGCTGATCCGGTGGGAGCGCACGCCCGAGAACTACCTCGCTATGGTGCACTTGGCATCCGGACTCATCGCATTGCGGAGGGCCGGATAGGTTTTAGGATGGGCTCTAAGCCATGAGCGCTTTGAGCCGGTTAGTGGAGGCGACGTCCAACCAGGAAACAGAGCGCAGGGGCGTCCCCCGCATCACGGTTTACTTGGACAGCCCTCTGGGGGGGGACTCCCCCGCCAAGGAGACTTGCATGGGCCCGAGGAAGAAGGAAACGGCGCGGTCGCCGGCGGCTCCCGCGCTGAAAAGATCCTCTTCGGCGAGGCGCTGGCGGAGATCGAGGGGCCGAGGGGCCCCGCGATCCGCCGGTTCGCCGGAAGGCGCCGGCCCGAGGATGGCAGGGGAGCGGTCCCCGTCGGGCGGGGGGCCCGCGTAGGAGGGCGAGCCCGACGAGTCGGTATCCTTGGCGCCGGCCGCCTCGGTCCTCCGAGGCGCAAGCCCGTCCGGACGCCCTTTCCCACCGTGCGCGCGCGGACTGAAACGTGCCGGGCGACCTGTGGAGTCTCCGTTGAACCCCACCTTCCTTCTTCCCCTCCTCTCCCCCGCGGCGCTGGTCCAGGACGCGGACGTCCCCCCCGTCCTCGCGAGGCTCCGCGACTGGATCGGCGGACCCGAGGCGCTCGCGGCGGCGGGCGGGGTCGAGGTCGCGGGCGTCCTCGTCGAGGGGGGCGCGCCGAGGAGCTTCCTCAACTTCGTTTTCCGCCTCCGGCCCTTCGGATTCCGCGAGGCGTGGACGCTCCCCGTCTCCCCCCAGCCGGCCCGCCTCCTTGCGACCGACGGGGAGAAAGGGTGGGCGATCGGACAGGACGGGAGAGGGGAGCGGCTTCTGCGCGAGGCGGAGGGCGACCTCCTCGACCGCGCCTCCATCGAGTCGATGCGCTACCTCGAGCTCGAGCCCGCGCGGTGGCGGATCGTCCCCGAGGAGAACGGTCCCCCGCCGCGCCGGGAGGTCCCGCAGGGGGAGGGCTTCGAGGAGCCCGCGCGGGTCGCGGCGCTCGCGTTCACGGGGCCTTCGGGGAGGGAGTGGCATCTCCTCGTCGACCCGACGACGGGGACCCTCCACGAGAGGCACTCCCACGAGGGGGGGGATACCCACTGGGTCCGCCTCGGCCGCTGGGAGCGGCGCGGTCCCCTGCGGCTGCCGACCCGCGGCTACGACGGCTCGACGAAGGTTCCTGGCAACGCACTCTTTCAGGTCCAGGAAGTCCGGACCGGGATCGAGCTGTCCGACGACCTGTTCCGGCCGCCCGAGGCCCCGGCGAAGCGCCCTCTCGTCGCGGCCTCTCCGATGCCGCGGGCGGCGGCGGCCCTCCCGGGCTCGTTCTACCTCCTCCTGCCGGACCTCTGGATCGCGGCGCACGGGCCCTTCCCGGGCCTCCTCGACACGGGGGCGACCCGCACGGCCGTCGCCCCCGAGGTCGCCGCCGGCCTCGGGCTCCCCCTCCTGCAGGTCGGGAAGGCGGGGACCGCGTTCGGCCCCGCGAAGTCGAGCGACCACTGGGCCGGGGAGGTCCGGGTCGGGAAGGAGAGCTTCCCGAACCTCCCCGTCATGTCGATCTCCGTGGTTGGTCTTCCGGAGGTACCGGCCTCCCTCCAGCCGCGCGTCGTGATCGGCATGGAGGCGATCTTGATGACCTCCGCCGTCCTCGACCTCGACGGGGAGCGGCTCTACTTCCGCGGTCCGCCGGCGCGGGCCCTCGCCGATCTCTTGCGGGAAGGGGCGTTCGACTTGGGCGGGCCGCCCTCCGCCGAGACACGGCCGCGGGAGCCGCGCGTCGTCGAGGTGCCGTTGCGATTCGAGGAGGAGGGGAAGGCGTCGGCGACGGTCGACGTCCGGGTCGGGAAGGGGAAGGAGGCGGTCGCGGCCCTCCTCGACACGGGGTTCCCCGCCCACCTCCGGCTCACGAAGAAGGCTCTCGTGGCGCTCGGCCTCCCGACCGACCCGGTCGAGTGGAAGAGGCGCGGCGCCTTCCCGCGCAGGATCACCGGCGCGGGAGGGGTCTCGGGGGTCGACCTCGTCGCGCGGCTCGAGTCGATCTCCTTCGGTCCGGTGACGATCCCCGGTCCCTTCGTCCACCTCGCGGGGCTCGAGGGGGGGGAACAGGATTTTGATTTCGGGGCGCTCCTCGGCTCGGCTTCGCTGTTTGCCTTCCCGAAGGTGGGGGTCGACGGCGGCCGGAAGCTGCTCGAGCTCGAGCTTCCCCCCGGATCCCGGCAAGCGGCCGACGGGTCGGTCGAGGTCTCCTCGCCCGGCGAATTCCTCGGCCTCTCCCTCGGCGCGCCCGCCCTCCCCTTCGGCCCCGAGCCGGAAGTCCTCCCGCGCGTGGTGGAGGTCTTCCCGGGCACTCCGGCCGCGAAGGCCGGGGTCGCCGCGGGGGACTTCCTCCTCGAGGTCGGCGGCGCTCCCGTCCGCGGGATCGCCCCGGCGGCGTTCCACTCTCGCCTCTGGGCGCGCGAGGGGCGGAGGGTGGACCTGCGGCTCCGCAGGGCCGAGGGGGGAAGAGAGTACGCCGTCGCCCTCCCTTGATCCGGGCTTACTCCCGCCGGGGCGGATGCCGAGACCCGCAAGAGCTCGCGTTCACCAACTCCCCCTCTACCCCGTTCCCGGACACAAAGGTGCGCGTGCTCCGCCCCGAGGAGCTGCCCGCGGACTGGGACCCGGCCACCCATCCCCGCCTCGACGCCTGGGAGGTCGTCCACCACCTCGTCCGCGTGCTCGCAAGCGGCGGCGAGGCTGCCGCGGCGGACCTGGTCGCCAAGCTCGCCGTCAATGCCGAGATCGCCCGCGAGCTCCGCCTCTACACCCTGTGCGAGCGCAAGAAGCGCCCGGCCGAGGCGCTCGCCTACAACGGCCTCGTCCAGAGCTTCCCCGAGATCGTTCGCCTCGCCCGCGAGGGCGGCAAGCCCCGAACTGAGCAGGCGGCGCTGTTCGCCGAGACGGACGGGTAGCGGCCCGCACCTCTCCAACCGGCGACACCATCGGGCCCGGTGCGGAGAATGTGACCGCCTACAGAGGCCAGATACCGACGCATCTGGCCTTGAAAGAAGGCCACCTTTCGACCATCGTTCCGCCATGCCCCTGCACCCGGTCCTGGCCGAGAAGCTGAGCGCCGCCCTCGAGCCCACGACGAAGCTTCCCTTCACGCGCCGCGATGCGCGGCTTCCGGGGGTGCCCGGCAAGGTGCACTCGGTGATCGGGATGCGCCGGGCCGGCAAGACCACGTTCCTGCGCCAGGTCCTCGAAGAGAGGCGGTCGGTCCTGCCGGCCGAGCGGGCGCTCTACGTCAGCTTCGACGACGACCGCCTCGCCGGCATCGAGGTGGATCAGCTCGGCTTCCTGCTCGAGGAGTATTACCGCCACCAGCCGGGGCTGCGTGGTCGCGAGACGGCGCACTGGCTCCTCGACGAGATCCAGCTCGTGCCCGGCTGGGAACGCTTCGTGCGCCGGGTGCTCGACACCGAGCGGTGCGAGATCGTGGTCTCGGGCTCGTCGGCGCGCATGCTCTCGCGCGAGGTCCACACCTCGCTGCGCGGGCGTGGGATGGCCACCGTCATCCGGCCCTTCGGCTTTCGGGAGTTCCTGCGTCACCGTGGAGAGGAGCCGGCCAAGGCGCCCCGGCGCTGGACGGCGGCCGAGCGATCGCTGGTGGAGAAGCGATTCCGCGAGTTTCTCGCGGAGGGCGGCTTTCCGGAGGCGCAGGGCCTGGCCCCGGCGCTGCGCATCGAGCTGCTCCAGGGCTACGTGGATACGGTGCTCTTCCGCGACGTGATCGAGCGCCACGGCCTCTCGCAGGTGGCCGCCCTGCGCTGGGTCGTGCGCCACTGCCTGCGCAGTCCGGCGGGGAGCTTCAGCGTCCACCGGCTGCACCAGGACTTGAAGGCCCAGGGGCACGGCGTGGCGCGGGACCTCGTGCACGCGATGCTCGGCCATCTCACCGATGCCTTCCTGCTCAGCGCGGTCTCGCTCGCGACCGATTCGGAGCGCCAGCGCAACTCGAACCCTCGCAAGGTCTATCCTGCCGATCCCGGTCTCATCCGGGCCTTCGACGCGGGCGGCCGCGCCAACCTGGGTCACGCGCTCGAGACGGTGGTGCTGAACGAGCTCGAGCGGCGTGGCGCCGAGGTGGGCTACGTCAAGACGGCGGAGGGCCTCGAAGTGGACTTCCTGACCCGCCATCCCGAGGAAGGCGCGGAGCTGGTGCAGGTGTGCGCGGACGCATCCAGCGAGACGACGCTGGCGCGCGAGCTGCGCGCCCTCGGCGCCGCCGGGAAAGAGCACGGGCTCGGCGTGCACCGGCTCCTCGTGCTCGACCGCGATTCTGTTCCACGGGTGGCCACGCCGGGGGTTCGCGCTCAGCCCGCATACGAGTGGCTGCTCGCGGCGCCGGGCGAGGAATGACGACCAACGGAGACGAGTGCATGGCCATCTCCAACCAGGAGCGCGTCGGCAAGGCGATGGAGCTGCCGGGCAGGCCGTGCGCACGGTGACCGAGAACAGCAGCACGCTTCGATTCACGAGCCGTGGCTTCGAGGGCGAGTGAACGTATCGGGAGGTAGGGACGCCGCGGCAGGCGCCTGACAAGCCGATGAAGCTGGCGGTCGCCCGCGGCGCCCGCATCTTTTCGGCAAGCCGTTAGCGGGACTCGTGCGCGCGAGTAGAGGGCGTTTCGACTGCAGGGGCAGACGTCGAACGCGGTCCGGGTGCAACGTGACGACGGCGCCTTGACGAAGATCCTCCTCGACGACGGGCAGGTTGGCGGGCTGGGCGGCAGATTGCTTCTCGGGCCGACGGGGGCAGCCGGGCCTTTTCGCCGGGGCCATCGCGTCGCTTCTCATGTCCGGCGACAGGCCGGAGCGGGCGACGAGCGCGTGGCGAGCGCGCCCACCCCTCGCCAGCGGCTCCCGCGCGGAGAAGAGCCTCTTCGGCGAGGCGCTGGCGGAGGGCGAGGAGACGCGGGGTCCCGCGATCCACCGGTTCGCCGGAAGGCCCCGCTCCGAGGAAGGCAGGGGAACGGTCCCGGTCAGGGGGGAGGGGACCCGCGTAGGAGGGCGAGCCGGACGAGTCCGATATCCTTCGCGCGGGCCGCGTGGCTCTTCCGGAGCGCGAGGCCGTCCGGCTCCCCTTCTTCCATCGGGGGCGCGCGGACGGGAACGCGCCGAGCGACCCGCGGAGCCTCCCTTGAACCCTGCCTTCATTCTTCCTCTCCTCTCCCCCGCGGCGCTGGCCCAGGACGCGGAGGTCCAGCCCGTCCTCGCGAGGCTCCGCGACTGGATCGGCGGCCCCGAGGCGCTCGCGGCGGCGGGCGGGGTCGAGGTCGCGGGCGTCCTCGTCGAGGGAGGCGCGCCGAGGAGCTTCCTCAACTTCGTTTTCCGGCTCCGGCCGTTCGGCTTCCGCGAGGCGTGGACGCTCCCGGTCTCTCCCCAGCCGGCCCGGCTGATGGCGACCGACGGGGAGAAGGGGTGGTCGATCGGGCAGGACGGGAGAGGGGAGCGGCTGCCGCGCGAGGCGGAGGCCGACCTCCTCGACCGGGCCTTCCTCGAGTCGATGCGCTACCTCGATCTTGAGGCTGTGAAGTGGCGGATCGTCGGCGAGGAGAACGGTCCCCCGCCGCGCCGGGGAGTGCCGCAGGGGGAGGGCTTCGAGGAGCCCGCGCGAGTCGCGGCGCTCGCGTTCACGGTTCCTTCGGGGAGGGAGTGGCACCTCCTCGTCGACCCGGAGACGGGGGCCCTCCACGAGCGGCACGTCCACGAGGGGGGGGACATCCACTGGGTCCGCCTCGGAAGGTGGGAACGGCGCGGTCCCCTGCGGCTGCCGACCCGCGGATTCGACGGCTCGACGAAGATTGCCGGGAACGCCCTCTTCCAGGCCGACGAGGTCCGGACCGGGATCGCACTGGCCGACGATCTGTTTCGGCCGCCCGAGGCCCCGCCGAAGCGCCCTCTCTCCGCGGCCTCTCCGATGCCGCGGGCGGCGGCGTCCCTCCCGGGGTCGTTCTACCTCGTCCTGCCGTACCTCTGGATCGGGGGGCACGGGCCCTTCCCTGGCCTCCTCGACACCGGGGCGAGCCGCACGGCCGTCGCGCCCGATGTCGCCGCCGGCCTCGGCCTCCCCCTCCTGCAGGTCGGTAAGGCGGGGACCGTCTTCGGCCCCGCGGGATCGAACGACCACTGGGCCGGCGAGATCCGGGTCGGGGCGGAGAAGTTCCCGAACCTCACCGTCATGTCGATCTCCGTGGTCGGGCTGCCGGAGGTCCCGCCCTCCCTCCAGCCGCGCGTCGTGATCGGCATGGACGCGATCCTCATGACCTCCGCCGTCCTCGACCTCGCCGGGGAGCGGCTCTACTTCCGCGGGCCGCCGGTGCGGGCGCTCGCCGATCTGTTGCGGGAAGGGGCGTTCGACTGGGCGGAGCCGGGCTCCGCCGAGACGCGGCCGCGGGAGCCGCGCGTCGTCGAGGTGCCGTTGCGATTCGAGGGGGAGGGAAAGGCGTCGGCGACGGTCGACGTCCGGGTCGGGAAGGGGAAGGAGGCCGTCGCGGCCCTCCTCGACACGGGGTTCCCCGCCCACCTCCGGCTCACGAAGAAGGCTCTTGTGGCGCTCGGACTCCCGACGGACCCGGCCGAGTGGAAGAGGCGCGGCGCCTTCCCGCGCAGGATGCACGGCGCGGGAGGGGTCTCGGGGGTCGACCTCGTCGCGCAGCTCGAGTCGATCTCCTTCGGTCCGGTGACGATCCCCGGTCCCTTCGTCTACCTCGCGGGGCTCGAGGGGGGGGAGCAGGAGCTCGATTTCGTGGCGCTCCTCGGCTCGGCCTCGCTGTTCGCCTTCCCGAAGGTAGGGGTCGACGCAGGCCGCAAGGTGCTCGAGCTCGAGCTTCCCCCCGGATCGCGGCAGGCGGCCGACGGGTCGGTGGAGGTCCCCTCGCCCGGCGAGTTCCTCGGCCTCTCCCTCGGCGCGCCCGCCCTCCCCTTCGGCCCCGAGCCGGAAACCCTCCCCCGCGTGGTGGAGGTCTTCCCGGGCAGTGCGGCCGAGAGGGCAGGGGTCGCGGCGGGGGACTTCCTCCTCGAGGTGGACGGCGCTCCCGTCCGCGGGATCGCCCCCGCGGCGCTCCACCCTCGCCTCTGGGCGCGGGAAGGGAGGAAGGTGGAGCTGCGGCTCCGCAGGGCCGAGGGGGGAGCAGAGTACGCCCTCGCCCTCCCCTGATCCCCGCAGGAGACGGCGCGGCTGGAGGTTGGGGAAGCGCCCGACCCCCTGCCCGGGAGGCCGGGGAGACCCGTAAAGGTTCGCGTTCAACATCCCCATCTACCTCGCAGAGCTACGCGTTCCTTGACACCTCTCGAATCGAGCGGCGAGATCCCGGGGTGCCCGCTCAAGCCACGAGCCCCGGTTCCCCCCGGGGCCGTTCCTCAGTACCCGATCCGAACCCTCAACCCCGGCGTGAAGGAAAGCCCCGCCGAAGCTCCGGGATCAGCCTCGGCCGCCTGACCGTAGAAGGTCGCGCCGCAGAGGGCCGGATCCGGGGGGATGAAGAGAGGCAGGACGAGCCCGCCGGGCGGCACCGGCAGGGCGAGGAGGCCGCCGGGCGTCACGAGGAGGCTCCCTCCGTAGCCCGTGGGGACGGTGGCCTCCGCCGACCCCACGACGAGGATCGCCGTCGTGGCGGAGCCCCAGGAGTTCGAGAGGGCGACGCCGATGCTCGCTCCCAGGACGGGGGGGGCGCTGCAGGTCAGCGCCGGGACCCCGCTCGAACCGGGCCAGCCCGAACCGTACGTCTGACAAGCGGCCGGACACGCGCTCCAGTCGGCGGACGCCATCAAGTGGGGCGCGGCCATTCCCGTGTGGAGCCAGGCGTCGAGGAGGCTGGCTCCCTCGGAGGCCAGGAACGTCACGGAACCGTCGTTGGCGAGCGCGAGGAACTGGACGTACTCCCAGCTCGTCGGCTGGTAGAGGAGTTCGATCGAGGCGGTCGCGGCTCCCGGCGGAGGGCTGAGGGGCACCTCGTCCCAGTAGTCGTACGCCCCCCCCGGACCGGGCGCGCCGTACTGGTTCGCCGGAACGGGGACGACGTTGCGCGCGACGGACTCGTCGCGGCTCATGCCGAAGGGGGGGATCCGGTTGTCCTTGAGGACGACGTCGTTCAAGACGAAGTGGAAGCTCTCGTGCGCCGACCCCGGAGCCTGGGAGGCGAGCTGTCCGAGCGTGATCTCGACGGCGCCCGTCTGCCGGTCGAAGGCGAGGGGGAGAGCGGGGGGAACCCCGAGGTTGAGGAGCTGGGTCGCCCAGGCCTGGCCGATCCCGAACCTCGCTTCGTAGATCTTCGTGTTGGCGCCGTCGAGGTCGAGGATCGTCTGGACCTGGGTCGGCGTTCCGCCGACGTCCGCCGCGATCGGGCCGTACGCCCCGTCCTCGCGAACCAGGGCTCCGGCGGCGTCCCGCCACCGGACGTCGAGCCACATGCGCCGGCCTTCCGGATAACCCGAGATCAACTTGTGGCCGGTGTGGTTCACGATCCTCACCGTGTTCCCTGCCACGGTGAGGGTGGCCGCGAGCTCGAGTTGCGCCCGGGCGCGGATCTTCCCCTCGGCCAGCGCGGCGAGCTGGAGCGAGTCGAGCCCTCCTCCTACCGTCAGGCCCCCCTGGGCGTCGAGGTAGGCGATCGCGTCGGGGGCCCAGTCGTTCCCGCCCGTCAGATCGTGGACGGGGAGGTCGGTCCGCACGGGCGCCGATCCGACGCCGCACCCCGCCCCCACGGCGGGAGCCATGTGGCAGGTCTGGCAGGAGAAGGTCCGGGGCGTGCCGTCGGCGTAGTTCCCGCCGGTCCCGGCGAGGAGGGCGCTCTGGCGCGCGGCCGCGAGCGCGCCCGCGCGAAGGTCGGCGGGCAGCGTGAGGTAGTCCGAGACGAGAGTCGTCGAGAGCGCGCTCGCCCGGAACTCGCTGTAGGTCCGCTCGAGGATCCCGTACCGGTAGGGGAAGTTGTTGAACGCGGCCTTGGCCGTCACGGGCCCGCCCGGCACTCCGCTGAAGGTGCCGGGGGCGAGCGGGGTCTGGGCGCCGTTGTTCGGCGCGAGGTCGCCTACGACCGGATTGGAAACGTCGTGGCAGGTGCCGCAAAGGTCGGGCGAGCGGTGGAACTGGGACTGCAGGAACGCGTGGGGCGCCGCGGTGGCGTCGGCGTACGGACCGAGGCGGTCGTTGCCGGGCCAGAGGACGACCATCCCGCTCCCGTAGTAGCCGGTCGCCGGCGACCCTCCGTCGTTCGCCACGAACGGGGGCGACTGCGTCCCCAGATGCTCGGAGTCGTCCGGGTTGACGAGCTTGTGGCAGATCCCGCACTCGATGCCGTCGGCGTCCCCGGGTTCGAGGGCCGAACCGTCGGTCGGCGTGGAGCGTCCCTCCAGCCAGCCGCGCGGCGAGTGGCAGCGGATGCAGAGGTCCCCGGCCCCCGCGAAGTCCTGCTCGGCAATCGCGACCGCCGCCCAGAACAGGGGATCGCGGGTCGCGTGCGCCATCATGCTCCCGCGCCAGTTGCGGCCGGGCTCGACGGCCGGGTCGTATCCGCCGTGACAGTTGTCGCACTGGGAGGGCGCGGGGAGGAGGTTCACCTGGAGCGGTTGTGTCCCCGGTTGCTGGACCTCCGGGGGAACGGTGAGCTGGAGGGCCGCGACGGAGAGCGGGGCGAGGAGGATCGCGACCAGAGCGGATGCGCGGCCCCGGGACCTCATGGGAGCCTCCTTTGTGGCTTGAGGCGTGAGCGAGGGGACGGACGGCTCGCGCAGACCCGTCGCAACCCGCACGCCGGCCGGGAGAGGCCCTGGAGGGCGAGGTTCGCTCTGCGGCCAGGTCGTCCCGCACACCGTCGCGGTGGTCGCACAGGCGGGGGCGGCGTCGTCTCCGCCGGCGGGCCCGCCGCGTGCAGAGGAGGGGTGCTTTCCCCCCGACGCGGGGCCGGCCGACGGGAGAGAGGGCCGGCCCGCGTCCTTTGGCCGAGAAATTTTTCCCTGCCTGCGGGAAAATCGTCGCTCGCAGGACCGGAAGGGCCCGGTCCCGGGAGGTCGCGGGGGGCGAGCGACCGCGGTCCGCTTCTTGATCCAGGCTGCGGCGAATCCTCGTCCCGTCGGCTCCACCCGCCCGCGTCCCGCGGAGGAGTCGGGACGGGCCGCCGACGATGGGATTCCCCGAAGACGTCTCGGTCCACGGCCACCTCGTCGACCAGCTCTACGCCCACGCGTTCTGGTTGACGCTGGTCGCCTTCCTCGCCGTCGTCGCGATCCTGGGTTTCTGCCTCGTCCGCTACCGGGCGGGCTCGGGTCGCCCCCCCCGCTACACGCACGGTTCGGGGCGCGGCGCCCTCTTCCTCACCCTCGCCCTCGCTTTCGGCGTCTTCGTCGCGATCGACCTCCCCCTCGCCCTCGAGGATCACCGCGCATGGGAGGCGATCGCCGGGAGCCCCCCCGACCCGGGACGCGCCTTCCGAGTCCAGGTCATGCCGCAGCAGTTCGTGTGGAACGTCCGGTACCCCGGGAAGGACGGGGAGTTCGGGACCGAGGACGACCTTACGACGCAGAACCGGCTCCACGTCCCCGTGGGCCTGCCCGTCCTCGTCGAGCTCCGGTCGGTCGACGTCATCCACTCCTTCTTCCTGCCTCACTTCCGGATCAAGCAGGACGCGCTCCCGGGCCTGACGACCCGTCTCTACTTCGAGGCGAAGAAGACGGGCACGTTCGAGATCGCCTGCGCGGAGCTGTGCGGTTCGGAGCACTACCGGATGCGGGGACTCCTCCACGTCGAGTCCCCCGAGGAGGTCGAGGCCTGGATCGAGCGGACGCGGGAGGAGTACGGCGCCGACCAGGAGCTCTGGCAGGCCTGGACCCGGATGAAGCGGGAGTCCGAGTGAGCGGAGCCTCCTCGCGCCTTAGCCCCGAAGCGCCGGCCGCGCCCCACGCCCCCGCCGCGGGGCTCTGGCGGCGCGTCTTCTCGACCGACCACAAGGTGATCGGGAAGCAGTACCTCTTCACGGGGATCTTCTTCCTCTTCTTCGCGGGGCTGCTCGCGCTCCTGATCCGCTGGCAGCTCGCCTACCCCTTCGAGCCGGTCCCCCTCGTCGGGCGCCTCCTCTTCCGGCGGGACGGGTTCATGGGGGGAGAGCACTACACGCAGCTCTTCACGCTCCACGGCTCGCTGATGGTGTTCTTCGCCGTCACGCCGATCCTGATCGGGGCGATCGGGAACTTCGTGATCCCGCTCCAGGTCGGGGCCCGCGACATGGCCTTCCCCCGCCTGAACATGATCTCCTACTGGACGATCTTCGCGGGGGGCCTCGTCATGGCGGCTTCGTTCCTCGCCCCGGGGGGGACGGCCTCGGCCGGCTGGACGAACTACCCGCCGCTCGCCTCCGATCCCGGCATGACGCTCGGCCTCGGCCAGACGCTCTGGATCCTCGGGATCGTCCTCGCCGGGACCTCGACCCTCCTCGGGGCGATCAACTACCTCGCGACGATCCTGAACCTCCGCGCGCCGGGGATGACGCTCGCCCGGCTCCCCCTCACGGCGTGGAGCTTCTTCTTCACCTCCGTCCTGAACCTCTTCTGGATCCCCGTCGTCGCGGCGGCCCTGATCCTCGTCCTCCTCGACCGCGTCGCGGGGACCTCCTTCTTCCTCGCCGGCGCGCGGGCGCCGTTCGAGGGGGGGCAGCCCCTCCTCTACCAGCACCTCTTCTGGGGGTTCGGGCACCCCGAGGTCTACATCCTCATCCTGCCGGTATGGGGGATCCTCGGGGACCTCCTCTCGGTCTTCTCCCGCAAGCCCGCCTTCGGGTACCGGACGAGCGTCGTCGCGATGGGGGCGATCGTCGCCGTGAGCGGGATCGTCTGGGGGCACCACATGTTCACCTCGGGGATGAGCCCGCTCCTCGGGAAGGCGTTCGTCTTCCTCACCCTCGCCGTGAGCGTCCCGACGGCGGTGCTCTTCCTCAACTGGCTCGGCACGCTCTGGCGCGGGGCGATCCGGCTCGCGCCCCCGATGGCCTACGCTCTCGGCGTCGTCTTCGTCTTCGCGGTCGGCGGCCTGACGGGCGTCTTCAACGCCCTCCGGGCCTTCGACGTGTACATCCACGACACCTACTTCGTCGTGGCCCACTTCCACTACACGCTCGCGGCGAGCGTCTTCTTCGGCTCCTTCGCGGCGATCGCCTACTGGTTCCCGAAGATGTTCGGCCGGGAGATGGACCGCCGCCTCGCCCTCGCGCACTTCGTCCTCTCCTTCCTCCTGATCAACGCCGTCTTCTTCGCGATGTTCCGGATGGGCCTCGCGGGGATGCCGCGGCGCACGGCCGACCCCTTCGCCTACGACTACCTGAAGCCGCTGCGCCCCTGGAGCGTCTTCGCCGGATGGAGCACGGCGGCTCTCGGGGCGGTCCAGCTCCTCTTCGCCTGGAACTTCGTCCGGAGCCTGCTCGCGGGCCGCCGGGCCCCGGCGAACCCGTGGGGGGCGGCGACCCTCGAGTGGAGCGTCCCCTCCCCGCCGCCGCCGCACGACTTCGAGCGGATCCCGATCGTGCGCGGCGGCCCGCACGAGTACGGGCGGCCGGGAGGGGGCGGGCTCGACTTCGTGCCCCAGCACGAGGCGGCGGCGGCGCCGTGACCGCGCCGGCGGACGTCCGCGAGGCGAACCTGCCGGCGACCGGCATCCCGACCGGGAAGCTCGGCGTCTGGCTCTTCCTCGTCTCCGAGGTGATGTTCTTCGGGGCGCTCGTCGGGAGCTACCTCCTCCTCCGGATGGGGGCGCGCTCCTGGCCCGACCCCGCGAGGACCCTCGACACCGCGCTCCTCGGGGCGAACACGTTCGTGCTCATCACCTCGAGCGTGACGATGGTCCTCGCCGTGCGCGCCGCGGAGCGGAACGACCTGCGGGGGCTGCGCCGGAACCTCCTCCTCACGATCCTCCTCGGGACGACCTTCCTCGCCCTCAAGGGCCTCGACTACGCGCACCTCTTCGGGGCGGGGATCACGATCGACGCGAGCCTCTTCGGGGCCTCCTACTTCACGCTCACGGGCTTCCACGGGCTCCACGTGCTGGCGGGGATCGTCGCTCTCGCGAGCCTCCTCGCCTTCTCCCGCCGGCCGGCCTTCGCGCGCCGGCGCGAGTGGATCGAGAACGCCGGGCTCTACTGGCACTTCGTCGACGTCGTGTGGATCCTCCTCTTCGTCCTCCTCTGCCTCCTGTGAACGGGACCGCCGGCCGCGCCCGCCTGCTGCGCCCCGGCGCCGTCTACGCCTGGCTCGCCGTCCTCACGGCCCTCGAGCTCGGCGCCGTCCGCGCCTCGATCGGGCGGGGGGCGACGGTCGCCCTCCTCCTCGGAAGCGCGGCCGCGAAGGCGGCCCTCGTCGCCCTCTTCTTCATGCACCTGCGGGTCGAGCGGCGGCTCCTCCACGCGATCGTCGTCGCGCCGCTCGTCCTGCTCGCCCTGTTCCTCCTCGCGCTGATCCCCGACATCGGGAGGGTCCATCTCGGGTGAGTTCCGCCGGCGGGAAGCCGGCCGCGCGCGCGGCCGCCGCGGCTCTCCTCTCCTCGGCGGCGGCCGCGTCGGCCTCCGCGCAGTGCGCCCTCTGCGGCGAGGTGATGCGGACGGGGGCGGGGGAGGGACTCGTCCGCGGCATCCGCTGGTCCTGGCTCCTCCTCGTCCTCCCGTTCCTCGCCGGAATGACCGGGGTCTTCGTCCTGATGTTCCGGGCGTTCCGGCCCCCCCCTCCACGCACCGGACGGGGCGAGGGGCCGAGTGCCCCGTCCGATTAGGACCGGAGTCCATCGAGGACGCCGCCCTCCTCCGAGTTTGCCCGAACGCCTGACCGCGGCCGATCCCGCGGGCGTCGGGGAGTCGAGGTCCCGGAGGAGCCGGTCGAACCGGTCCCTCCGGGACCTCGTCACGGCGCACCGACCCGCCCCGGACGGCCGCGCGGGCCGTCCGCGGAGCGGCTACGGCGGGACCACCTCGTAGGCGCGCATCATCTCGTTGTCCTCGTGCTCGAGGATGTGGCAGTGCCAGACGTAGAGCCCGGCCCGATCGAAGCGCGCCGCGATCCTCGTGACCGCCCCGGGCGGAACGACCACCGTGTCCTTCCAGCCCGTCTCCCAGGACTCGGGAGGGGAGGGAGAACCGAGCAGGAAGTCGTCGATCGCCGGCGGCTGGCTCGCGAAGCCGCCGAGCCAGGCGTTCTGCGCGTGCACGTACTTCTTCTGCTTGATGCGCTGGCGATCGAGGACCTGGAACTGGACGAGGTGGAGGTGGATCGGGTGGGCGTCCTCCGTGAGGTTGATCAGCCGCCACGTCTCGGTGGCGCCGAGGACGGGCCTCTCCGTGATCGCATCTTCCCACCGCAGCGGCCCGGCGGTTCCCGTCCCGAGGAGGGCCTTCGTGGGGATGTCCGCGAAGGCCGACTCGAGCTCGTTCAACGTGAGGTCCCGGATCTCGTCGGGCGGACCCAGAGGCTGGATCGCCGGCAGCGAGGCCGGGATCTGCCCCGGGTTCCCCGCCGCCGTCGGCGGCACGATCCGGAACTGCATCACCTGCCCGGTCGTCGCCGGGTCGGCGACCTCGCCCGGCGGCACCGGGAGAACGCCGAAGGGAGAGTCCGGCCCGAGGTTGCGCAGCACGACCGTGTCCCCCGGGGCGAACGGGGAGAAGTCGACGATCACGTCGGCTCGCTCGGCGGGCGCCATCAGGAGCTGCGCGAGGAGGACCGGAGCCCCGGGGAGCAGCCCCCCTTCGGACCCGATCTGGTGGAAAGGGAGGTTGCCGTCGAACTTCAGGATCAGGAAGCGCGCGTTGCACCCGTTCAGGAACCGGAAGCGATAGAGGCGCGGCTCGACCTCGAGGAAGGGCCACGTCCTCCCGTTCACGACGATCGCGTTCCCGAAGAACTCCGGGTTCCAGATCGGCGGGATGTCCGTCGCCGGGAAGTAGGGACCGGAGTAGTCGCCGCCGTCGAAGAAGGCCCGGCTGTCGGGGTAGAAGAGCGACCCGTCGGTCCGGAAGGTCCGGTCCTGGATCGCGATCGGGATCTCGAAGTACCGCGTCCCGGGCGGATCCCCGAGGCTCGGCGCCGGTCCGGGGAGATCCAAGCCGTCCTCGACGTCGTCGCGGAGGAGCCAGAAGCCCGCCAGTCCCGCGTAGACGTTGGCGCGGGTGAGGCCGAGCGCGTGGTCGTGGTACCAGAGCGTGGTCGCCCGCTGGTCGTTCGGGTATTCGAAGACGGCGGTCCCCGCCGGGCAGGGCTGGACCGTCCCGTAGTGGCTTCCGGCGGTTGCGAACTCCGGAGGGACGTCGTTCGCGGCGGGGAGGTACCAGGCCTCGGGGAACCCGTCGCTCACGGCCGGGACGTGGGCTCCGTGCAGGTGGGTCACGATCGGGACCGGACCGACGTAGGGGGTCGGGTCCGTCCCCTCGCTGTCCGGCGGGCCGGGCGGGTTCGCCCAGTGGAGGGTCTGGTCGACCGGCAGGAGGTGGGGCAAGAACCCGCCGTTCGCGTCGACGAGGCCGTTGATCCATCGCACGCGCACGACCTCGTCGCGCCGAGCCTCGACCGTGAAGGCGGGGAAGTTGAACGAGGACGCGACCCCCGGAGCCGGGAGCGGGTCCCCGTCGCGGCCGTAGCCCCAGACGGTCGTCATGGGGAAGCCGGCCGGCAGCACCTGCTGATCGAACTGGCGAACGGCGATCCGGTACCTCGTGACGTTCGGATTCCTCGAGTGGGGCGCCATCACGGGCGGGATGACGAGGGGCTCGACGTACTTCGGGATCACCCCCGGATCCAGGATCGGCTGCCCAAGGGCTCCGCCCTCGGCGATCGCCAGGATCGAGAGGATCCCGGCCATCCTGTGCCGGACTCTGTTCGACATGCTCCACCTCCGTTTTCGGTTCTTGTCGTTCGGCGTCGACTCCCCATCTCTCCGGAGATGGGGAGTCGGACCCGACTCGAAGGGCCGCCGCGAGGCCCGGGGCAGGGGGCGACGCCGGAAACGGGAAGCCCCCTCTCTCGCGCTCGGTCCCGGTCTCGGCAATCGTCCGGGGCAACGAGCGTGCCCGCGTCGGGCCGGCGGGTCCTGCGACTCGGCGGGCGGGGAGCCGTCGGAGAAGAGTGCCTCTCGCAGCCCGCCGACGAGAAAATTTCCCGCATGCCTCGACCCCACCTTCCGTGGCTACGCTCCCCGAGTGACGGCGATCCCTCCCCCTTCGGCGCTCTCCCGCCTCTCGACTCAGTCTGTGTGGGCGCTCCTCGCCCTCGGCTGCGCGCACGATCCCACACGGCGCGTCGGCGCCCCTTCGGAGCTCCCCGGAGCCTGCGCCACGGGCGTCCCGGCGGATGCCGATCTCCTCGTCTCGGTCGAGCGCGCGGAGGGACCCGGCGGCTGGCGCGTCTGGGCCCAGACGGCCGCCCGCGGGGGGGAGGAGGGGCGGACGGCGTTCGCCCTGAAGGAGGAGTGGGGCGGGGTGCGCGATCCGGGAAAGAGCGTCGGCGGGGTCGAGGCCTTCGCCGCCGGACGGCGCCTCCGTCCGATCCCCCCGGGAACAACGGCGAGGAAACCCGTGCCTGTCGCCCGGGGTCCCGGAGAACCCCTCCCGCGCACGGCGCGCGCCCGGGAACTGGACGCCCCAGGCGGCTAGCGAGAGAGGAGGAGTCGCCCCGAGAGATTGTCCACCGTCACGAGCACCTGCGAGAGGATGTCCGAACCGATGCCGACGACGATCGGGGAGGGGAGCCCTTCGGAGATCCCCGCGAAGCCGACCGGCTTCGCGTCCCGCACGGAGAAGGAGAAGGCGCCGAGTCGGACTTCGTCGATCCGGTAGCCCCGGTCGTTCGCGGGAAGCCCGAGGGCGGCGGCGAAGGCGGGATCGACGCAGGTGCGGCTCTTCCCGGTGTCCACCTGGATCAGGGCGGGGCGGCCGTTCGCGTTCCCCTCGACGACCGGCATCCCCTCGCATCGCTTCGCGGGGATCAGGGGGAGCGCCCCCGCGAGGAGGGACGAGGGGAGGGGAGATTCGGAGACCGCCATCCGCCCCCCGCCGTAGTCGAGGGTGAACCTCCTCCCGAGCAGGAACCGGGGACCGAGGAGACCGTCGAGGTCGTCGTCCTCGAGCCCGTGGGCCGGGAGGTCCCGCCAGACCCGCCCGAGGGCGGCCACCTCCCGGACGCGGAAGACCGGAAACCTCCCGAGCACGCGTCCGTCCGCGTCGAGCGAGGTCCACTCACCGCCTCGGGGCAATCGCAGGCGCCGCGCCTGGGCCGGGGAGATCGAGAGTCCGGTGGCGTTCCCCGTGTCGAAGACCATCTCGACGGTCTCGCCTTCGACGAGGATCGGGACGCGCGGGACGCCGTAGGTGCCGACGGCGAGGGGGAAGACCTCCTCGGGGCGATAGCCGAGCGGCGCGATCCACGGCGGCGGAGATCCGGCGTTGCGGCAGGATCCGCCCGCGCCCCCGGCGGAGAGGAGGGCGAGGCATCCGGATCGCGTCGCGGTCCGCAGGCGCCGGGAGGTCACGGACGGGCCGTGGCCAGCCGCTTCGCGAGGCGCTCCGCGCCGAAGATCGCCGCGCCGAACGCGCCCGCGAACTCGGCGTCCGCCGGAACCTGGAGGGGGAGGCCGAGCCTTTCCTCGATCGCGCGGACCATGCCGACGTTCTTCGCGACGCCACCCGTGAGGGTGACGTCGGGCTGCGCGCCCACCTGGCGGAGGAGCGCGACGATGCGCTCGGCGATCGAGTTGTGCGCGCCGCGGAGGATGTCCTCGACCTTCTTCCCCTCCGTCACGTGGTTGATCACCTCGCTCTCGGCGAGGACGGCGCAGACGCTCGAGATCGGCTGGGGGTCCTCGGAGCGGAGCGAGAGGCCGCCGATCGCCTCGAGCTCGACCTCGAGCCCTCGCGCGACCCGCTCGAGGAAGCGCCCCGCGCCCGAGGCGCAACGGTCGTTCATCCGGAAGGCTTCGACGCGGCCGGAGGGAGCGACGCGCATCGCCCGCGAGTTCTGGGCGCCGACGTCGAGGACGCAGCGCGTGCCGGGGAGGAGGGCCTTCGCGCCGCGGGCGTGGCAGGTGATCTCCGTGATCTGGAGGTCGCGGAAGGGGACCTGGTAGCGGCCGTACCCGGTCGAGGCGATGTAGGCGACGTCTCCGGAGGCGATCCCGGTCCCCGCGAGGGCTTCCTCGAGCGCCCGGGCGGCGGCCATGCGGAGGTCGGCGCCCGTCGGGATCGAGCAGCGTCCGAGCCGCGCGCGGGTGTCCGCGTCGAGAAGGACGACCTTGCTCGCCCGCGTGCCGACGTCGATCCCGGCGACGGCCCTCACGGCGCGCCCTGCTTCGAAGGGGCCGGAGACTTCCGGGGCGCCCCCGCCTCCGCCTTCTCGAGCGCGAAGAGCGCCGCCCCGAGCGCCCCCGTGAACGGGGAGTCGGGGCAGATGCGAAGCGCCGTGCCGAGGCGCTCCTCGACCGCCCGCACCATGCCGGCGTTGCGGGAGACGCCCCCCGTGAACGTGACCGCGGGTTCGATCCCGACGCGCCGGAGGAGCGCGATCGAGCGGCCCGCGATCGAGGCGTGAACCCCCGCGAGGATGTCCTCGGCGGATCGGCCGCGGGCGAGGTGGGAGACGATCTCCGACTCGACGAAGACCGTGCAGACGTTCGTGATGCGGAGCGCGTGTTTCGAGCGCGCGGCGACCTCGCCGAGGTCGGCGAGCGGGACGCCGAGCACCCCGGCGGCGGCCTCGAGGAAGCGACCCGTCCCCGCCGCGCACTTGTCGTTCATGTGGAACTCGAGGACGTCCCCGCCCGGGCCGACCCGGATCGCCTTCGTGTCCTGCCCGCCGATGTCGAGGATCGTGCGCGTCTCGGGGAAGAGGAAGCTCGCTCCCCGCGCGTGGCAGGAGATCTCCGTCACCTGGGCGTCCCCGAAGGGGACGCGGTAGCGGCCGTAGCCCGTGCCGACGGTGAAAGCGACGTCCCACTCCTCGAGCCGAGCCTCCCCGAGCGCCTCGCGGAAGACCCGCTCGGCCGCGCGCACCACGTTCGCTCCCGTCGGGGAGAGGCCGCGGCCGACGATCCGGCGGTTCTCGTCGAGGAGGACGGCCTTCGTCGCCGTCGAGCCGACGTCGACGCCGGCGACGATCACGGACGGGCCTCCGCCCGCGGAGCGAGCCGCCGGTGCTCGAGCGCCTCGAAGAAGGCGTCGATCCGGTTGCGCATCTGCGCCTCCGAGAAGTAGCGGGGATCGGCGAGGTCGGACTCGAGGAAGAGGGTGGGGACCCCCCGCTCCCGGCTGAACGCCTCCCGCGTGTCGGCCTGCCCGACGGAGAAGGAGCGGCAGGACTTGACGGAGTGGAAGACGAGGGCGTCGGCGTCGTACTCGCGCAGGTAGCGGCCGATCAGGTCGCGCCGCAGCCCGAGGTTCCAGTTCGTGTAGCAGTGGATCGCGTGCTCGGCGATCGACTCGAGGGGGCGCTCGGGGTCGTGGCGGACCCCCTGGTCGAAGAGCCCTCCGACCTTGGAGTAGGTCGAGGCGACGGAGACGACGCCCCAGCGCTTGAAGAGCTCCCAGAAGGCGCGGAAGTGGGGCCAGGGGGGCGGCCCCTCGAGGACGACCCGGAACCGCTCCTCCGGGACGGGGCCGAGGCCGTGCTCGATCCGCTCCTCGATCTCGGCGAGGGCGGACTCGTAGTAGCGGGCGCACGCCTCCGTCCCGCGGAGCACGTAGAGCGGCGCCATGAAGAAGACGGCCTCGAAGTAGGCGTCGAAGGGGGAGGGGCGGCGCTTGGCGGACTCGAGGATCCGCGTCCAGCTCTCCTCGGCGCGGCGCGAGAGCGCGCAGATCTCCCGCAGCTTCGCCTCCTCGAAGCGCCGTCCCGTCACCTCCTCGCAGATCCCGATCAGCTCCTCGAGCTGGCGCACGACGTAGGCGCGGTCGGAGGCGAGCGCGTCGCGGTCGCGGAGGTAGGGGACGTCGAGGAAGACGAGGCGCGCCCCCGTCCGCTCGGCGAGCGCCTCGAACCACTTCACGTAGGTCGTGCACCCGGAGTAGGTGCAGACGAGGAGGTCGGGGCGCGGCAGGTCGCCGAAGGGGGCCCGCCCTCCCGAGGCGAGGAGGCCGAGGTCGTTCTTCACGTAGCCGCAGACGTCGGAGGAGTACCCCTCCTCCTCCGCGCGCAGGATCAGCGGCCCCGCCGCCTTCTTGATCCCGCACTGCAGCGCGTTCACCTCGGGGTAGCCCAGGCGGAACCCGAACGCGCGCAGCAGCTCCGCGACGTTCCCGCTGATGAAGAGGTAGGCGACGGGAACCCCTTCCCCGTTCGCCGCCGAGAGCCCGCGGTACCACTCGGAGAGGAGGCTCTTCTGGAGGTCCCGTCCCGCGTTCTGGAACCGGTAGGGCGCGCTCACCGCCGTCCCCCCGGCTTCGGCCCCGCCGCCGCGCGCTCGTCTGCGAAGAGGAGGATCGATTCGACGAACGTCTCGACCTGCGTCCGGATCGACTCGAAGGTGCCCATCTTCTCCTCGAATTCGAAGGCGAGGTTCGGGAACCCCGCCTGGTCGAGCGCGCGCTTCTCCGGCACGAGGTCGAAGAGCGCGGGCTCGCAGAACTTCGCCGTCGCGAACACGACGCCGTCGGCTCCCGCGCGCTCCGCGAGGTCGAGGATCGCCCTCCCCTTCGGCTCGACCGTCCCGTGGCGGACGGCGGCGGGGCGGCTGCGTTGCAGATAGGCGCGCGCGAGGTCCTCGAGGGGATCCCCCGCCGCCGCGACGGGGCCGAGGATCCAGCGCGTCCCGAGGAGGAGGTCGTCGTCGACGACGTAGCAACCCGCCTCCTCGAGCGTCTCGAGGAGCTCGAGGGGCGGCTGCTCGCAGAAGGAGCCGTGGAGGAGGACGCGGATCCGATCCCGGCGCCTCGCCGTCCTTTCCGGGAGGCGCTCGAGGGCGCTCCGCAGCAGGGCGACGTGCTCCTCGCGGGGGAGGAGGGAGCCCGCCCGCACGAGGAGAGCGCACTCGACGGCCGAGAGTCTCCACGGCTCGTCGCGCCGGGCTTCGTAGAGGCGGTCGACGAGGGAGCGGTGCTCGTCGCAGAGCGCGATCGCGCGGGCGAGGTCCTCCCGGGTCGGCGTCCTCCCGGCGAGGGCCGCCAGCTTCGTGAGGACGCGCCCGAGCTCGCCGCGGTAGTAGGGAAGGGCCGCCGCGGAGGCCGCGTTCGAGGGGAGGTGGAGATACTCGACGAGGAGCCCGGGGAAGTTGCGCTGGAAGACGCCCGAGAGGTTGCGCGCGGCGTCGCAGATCGAGGGGAAGATCACCCCGTCGAGGGGAGCGAGGTGGCCCGCGAGGCCGAGCTCGAGGGTCGAGCGGGTGATCGAGCAGACGAACGACTGGATGCGGGAGTCGGCGCGGTCGATCTCGACGCGCCCCCCCGCGCCGTGGAGGCCGACGGGGAGCACGCCGCAGGCGAGGAGGAGCTCGGCGGGCGTGTAGACCGGGAAGAGGCCGACCGCGCGGCTCCCCGGGTGCGACGCCTTCCACCGCGCGACCTCGCCGAGGGAGACGTCCTCGACGATTCCGCGGCAGCGCTCGAAGAGAGCGCCCAGCTCGGCGTCCGCCTTCGCCGCGGGTCTCACAGCGACTGGCCTCCGTCCACCCGGACCACCTGCCCGGTGACGTGGCGGGCCCTCTCCGTGCAGAGGAAGCCCACGACGCCCGCGACGTCCTCCGGCGTCGCGACGCGGCCGAGGGGGCTCTCCTCGATCGCCGCTCGCCGGAACTCCTCCGGGAGCGCCGCCGTCATCGGCGTGTCGACGAAGCCCGGGGCGACCGCGTTCACGTTGACGCCGCTCGGGCCGAGCTCGCGCGCGAGGGCCTTCACGAGCCCGACCACCCCCGCCTTGGCCGCGACGTAGTTCGACTGGCCGAACTTCCCCCGGAAGGCGTTGATCGAGGAGAGGGCGACGATCTTCCCGGAGCCCTGCGCGCGGAAGATCGGGGCGACCGCCCGCGCGTAGGCGAAGACCCCCTTCAGGTTCACGGCGAGGACGGAGTCCCACTCCTCCTCCGTCATGTTCCAGACCGCGCGGTCGCGGACGAGCCCCGCGTTCGCGACGAGGATGTCGAGGCGGCCGAGGCGCTCCCGGGTCTCGCGGACGACCTCTTGCGCGCGCGCGACGTCCGCCACGTCGGCCTCGAAGAGGAGGGCGCGCCGCCCGGCCCGCTCGACCGCGGCCGTGGTCTCCGCCGCGGGCCCGCCGGCGCGGTCGACGATCGCGACGTCGGCTCCGCGGGCGGCGAGGTCGCGCGCGATCGCCGCGCCGATCCCACGGGCGGCCCCCGTCACGATCGCCGCGCGTCCCTCGAGCCGGTCGCGCACTTCTTCTCTTCTCCCGCGAGGGCCGCCCCGCACCGGCCGCAGAACGCGAACGAGGCGGGGAGCGCCGCCGCGCCGCAGGCCGCGCACGCCCGGGCGTACGGGCCCCAGGGAAACTCGCCGGATCCGCCCGCGGCCGCCCGCGCTCGGATTCCCCTGCGGTCCGGCGGCCGTTTCTCCGCGAAGGCGCGCATTCCCTCGAGGGGCTCGAGGCAGGCGAAGTGGAGGGCGAGCCAGTCGCGGGCGTGGCCGACGGTCTGGTGCCAGGCGAAGTTCTTCCAGAAGTTCGCCTGCTCCTTCGTGTAGCGGGTGCACTCGGGAAACGTGTCGAGGAGCCGCGCGGCGAGGTCGGCGACCGCGCGGTCGAGGGGCCGGAGGTCGATTCCGTAGCCCCCCTCCCCGCGGCGGGCCTGCTCGACCTCGGTCTCCGACGGCCGATCGAGGAGCGTGCCGTCGCGCGTGACGGACGGCGCGACCTCGGAGACGAGCCCCCACTCGAGCGCGCGCCGCGCGGGGACGGCCTCGTTCGTGAAGAGCATCCGCCGGGCGCGGCGGTCGCCGACGGCGAGGGAGAGCCACTGCGTCGCGCCGCCGCACGCGACGGATCCCACGTGGGTCCCGACCTGTTTCAGGACCGCGTGCTCCGCGGCGAGGGCGAAGTCGCAGGCGAGCTGCGTCTCGTTCCCTCCGCCGACCGCCATGCCGTTCAGCCGCGCGATCGTCGGCTTCCCCGAGTCGAGGATCGCCTCGAGGTAGGCCCGGAACAGGCCCATGTACTTCCAGTAGTCGCGCGGGCGGCGCGTGTAGGTCTCCGCGTACTCCTTCACGTCGCCCCCCGTGCAGAAGGCGCGCGCGCCCGCCCCGGTCAGCACGATCACTCCGGTCTCGTCGTCGTTGGCGGCGTCCCGGAGCGCCTCCCCGAGCTCGCGCAGCGTCCGGGTCGTGTAGGCATTGAACGCGTTCGGGCGGGCGATCGTGACGGTCGCCACGCCGCCTCCCTTCTCGTAGCGGATCTCCTCGAAGGCGAACGCGCCGGCCGGCCGCGATGGGAATTGGGTCATGGCGTCCTCATGGGATCACGACGGTGCGAAGCCCCTCGCCCCGGCGCGCCCGGTCGAACCCCTCGCGGATCCTCTCGAGCGGCAATCGCGCGGTCACGAGCGGCGCGAGTCGGACCTTGCCCGTGCGGACGAGTCCGAGGAGGGGGGGGACCTCGGAAGTCGGGCATCCGAGCGAGCCGACGATCTCGAGCTCGTGGAACATGACGCGGCCCGCCGGCACCGGCACCTCCGCGGCGGTGAACCCGATCACGCACAGGCGCCCTCCCCTTCGCAGGGAATCGCACGCCGCGCGGATCGTCGCGGGGTTCCCGATCGCCTCGAAGGCCACGTCCACCCCGCCGTCGGCGAGCCGCCGGACCGCTCGCGCCGGCTCGCGCTCGCGTCCGGCGTCGACGGCGGCCTCCGCGCCGAACTCGCGGGCGAGGGCGAGCTTCGCGGGGTCGAGGTCGACGGCGAACACGCGCGCTCCGGCGAGGAGGGAGCACTGGACCACGTTCATCCCCACGCCTCCGCACCCGAAGACGGCGACCGTCTCGCCCGGCCGGACCCGCGCGCGATTCTTCACCGCGTGGAAGGGGGTGGACACGGCGTCGGCGACGATCGCGACCTCGTCGAGAGGGATCCCCTCCGGGACGGGGAAGCAGACGTCGGCCGGCGCGACGAGGAATTCCGCGAACGCCCCGTCGACGCTCGACCCGAAGAAGACGAGCGAGGCGCAGAGGTTCTCCCGGCCGCCGCGGCAGAATCGGCAGCGGCCGCACCCGTAGACCGCCGGGAGGAGGACTCGATCCCCGGGGCGCGGCGAGGTCACTCCCTCGCCGAGCGCCTCGACGGTCCCCGACGCCTCGTGGCCGAGGACGAGGGGGGGCGCCTTCGCGGTCGGAACTCCGTGATCGAGGAAATGGAGGTCCGTGTGGCAGATGCCGCACGCCGCGACGCGGACGAGGACCTCGCCCGGCTTCGGCTCGGGCGTGGGGAGATCGCGGAGCGCGAGCGGCTTTCCCGGCCCCTCGAAGACCGCCGCTCTCACGGCGTCGTCGCCGTCCGGCCCAGGGAGGGGAGGGGGGGCGCGGCCTCCCATCCGATCCAGGTCCTCGGGGCGCCCGGCGGGGCCTCGAGCGGCTCGAGCCGCGCCGTGAAGTGCCGGAGGAACGGGGCTTCCTCGAGGAGCCGCAGGCCCCGGATCGAGGCGCGCCCCGCGGCGAGTCGCGCGAACGCCGCGGCCACGTACTCGAGGTGACCCTGCATGTAGACGCGGCGCGGGAGGGCGAGGCGGAGGATCTCGAAGGGGGGCGAGCTACCGTTCTTTCCCCGGGAACCGAACAGGAGGCTCCCGATCTCGACCGCTCGGATCCCCGCCTCGAGGTAGAGCGCGCAGGCGAGAGCCTGGCCGGGGAACTGGGTGCGGGGGATGCGGGGGAGGAACGCCCCCGCGTCCACGAAGACGGCGTGGCCCCCGAACGGCCGCAGGCAGGGAACCCCTTCGCGTTCGAGCGCCTCCCCGAGGAAGCGGACCTGTCCGATGCGATGGGCGAGGTGGCGCTCGTCGAGCCCCTCGTGGAGCCCGAGGGCGATCGCGTCGAGGTCGCGGGCGGCGAGCCCGCCGTAGGTCGGGAAGCCCTCGTGGAGGACGAGGAGGTTGCGCGCCCGCGCGGCGAGGGCCGGGTCCCGCATCGCGAGGAATCCTCCCTTGTGGACGAGCGCGTCCTTCTTCGCGCTGCAGGTGCACCCGTCGGCGAGGTCGAAGTACGCGCGCGCGACCTCCGCGACCGTCCTTTGGCGGAGGGACGGATCCCGCTCGCGGGCGAGGAAGGCGTTCTCGGCGAAGCGGGCCGCGTCGAGGAAGAGCGGAATGCCCCACCGATCGCAGACGGCGCGTACCCCGCGGAGGTTCTCGAGGGAGACGGGATGGCCGCCCGCCGCGTTGTTCGTGATCGTGACGAGGACGAGCGGAACGCGCTCCGCCCCCCACTTCTCGATCCCCCGCTCGAGGGCGGGGAGGTCGACGTTTCCCTTGAACGGGAACGGGGAGGAGGGATCGGCGTTCTCCGGGGCGGGGAGGTCGACGGCGCGGGCGCCGGCGTGCTCGATGTGGGCGCGCGTCGTGTCGAAGTGGGTGTTGCCGGGGACCACGCGGCCGGGGCCCGCGAGGAGCTCGAAGAGGACCTTCTCGGCGCCGCGCCCCTGGTGGGTCGGGAGAACCTCGGGGAAGCCGGTGACCTCGCGGACGGCCTCCTCGAACCTCGCGTAGGAGGCCGAGCCCGCGTAGGCCTCCTCGGCCTGGAAGAGGGCGGACCACTGCGCCGAGGACATCGCGCAGACGCCGCTGTCGGTGAGCAGGTCGACGACGACCTTCGAGGCGGGGAGCCGGAAGAGGTTCCACTCCGCCCGCCGGAGCGCCTCCTCCCGTTCGGCCCGGGTCGGCCGCGGGATGGGCTCGACCACCTTCACTCGATACGGCTCGGGGAAGGGGAGTTCGCCCTCGGAAGTCGTTGGTCGGACCATGCCCCCTGGCTTGCAGGCGCGGATTGGCCAGCAATTTGCGAACCCCGGGAAAAGGGCCTCCGGCGGCGCAGTCCGGCAGTCGTTTTCGCCGGGGAGGCGAAAATTTGTCGAACGGACACTCGAAAAGGCCCGCCTTTCCACGGGGCGAGACAGCGGGAGGGAGCCCCTCGCCCGCGCGGCCGAAGGCGGACGATCCGAGGCCGCCGGCCGGCAATCCGGAGGCGCCCCTCGCCCGCCGCTCCCCCTACGCCCGCTGGCGCGCGCTCGCGCTCTTCGGCGTCTACCTCGCGATCGCAGCCCACGTCGTCCACTGGCGGCTGTCGGGGCGAACGCTCGCCCCGCTCGAGCTCCACGAGGTGATGTTCACCCTGGAGCTCGGGGTCGTGACGGCGGGCTTCCTCTTCATGGCCCTGGCGTGCGTCGCGACGGCGACCTTCGGCCGGTTCCTCTGCGGATGGGGCTGCCACATCATGGCGCTCGAGGACGGCTGCGCCTGGCTGCTCCGGAGAGCCGGTCTCCGGCCGAAGCCCATCCGCTCGCGCCTCCTCGCCTGGGTCCCCCTCGGGGTGCTGGTCTACATGTTCCTCTGGCCCCAGGTGCTCCGGATCGGGGAGGGGCGGCCGTTCCCGCCGCTGCGCTTCTCGAGCGACACGGAGGGGGTCGCCTCCTTCGCGACGACGAACTTCTGGAGGAACCTCCCCGGCCCGTGGATCACGGCCCTCACGTTCCTCGTCGTCGGTCTCCTCGCCGTCTGGGTCCTCGGCTCGCGCGGCTTCTGCGCCTACGGGTGTCCGTACGGCGCCCTCTTCGGCCTCGCCGACCGCCTCGCGCCCGGCCGCGTCCGCGTGAACGAACGATGCAGGCAGTGCGGCACCTGCACGGCGGTCTGCACGAGCGGCGTGCGCGTCCACGAGGAGGTCCGGAACTTCGGGATGGTCGTCGACCCCCGCTGCGTGAAAGACCTCGACTGCGTCGGCTCCTGTCCCGAACGGGCGCTCTCCTTCGGGTTCGGAAGGCCCGCCCTCGCGAAAGGGACGGCGCGCGGCGCTCCCGCCCTCCGCCGCTACGACTTCACCCTCCTCGAAGAGGCGGGGATGGGGGTCGTCTTCCTCGCGACGCTCCTCGCCTTCCGGGGACTCTACAACCGGGTCCCGTTCCTCCTCACCGTAGGCCTCGGCGGCGTCGCGGCGTACGTCGCCGTGCTCCTCGCGCGACTCGCGACGCGGCGAGAGGTGAGCCTGGCCGCGGCCCCCCTCAAGGCGGCGGGACGCGTCCGTCCCGCGGGCTGGGCGTTCGCCGCGACGGCGGCGCTCTTCTTCGGGTTCGCCGCCCAAAGCGGGTTCGTCCAGTTCCACGTCTGGCGCGGGAGGAAGGCCTTCGAGGAGATCCGGTCGGGGCGGGGGTCGAGCGCGCTCGCCGAGTCGGCGCTCGCGGACTTCGCCGCGGTCGACCGGTGGAGCCTTCTTCCCACGGTCGAGACGAAGGTGCGGCTGGCGTGGCTCCGCGCCGGGCGAGGGGAGCGCGAGGACTCGGAGCGGCTCCTCCGCGAGGCGGTCGCCGTCGATCCGCACCACGCCGAGAGCCGGTTCTTCCTCGGCGAGAGCCTGTCGGCGCGGGGCGAAACGGGGGAGGCGATGGAGCACTACGCGGAGGCGGTCCGCCTCGACCGCCGCCACGGCCCGGCCCGCTGGAGGCTCGGCCTCCTCCACCTCGCCCGGGGGGAGCGCGAGGCGGCCGCACGCCTGTTCGGCGAGGCGGGAGCGATCGATCCCCGCTACGTCGAGGCGGCTCGCGCCGCGCTCGAGGGTGCGGGGCCGGTCTCGGCGCGATAGGCCGCGCCAGGCTCCGGGGCCCCACCGGGGTTCCCCGGTGCGCGACCGGCGGGCCGAGCTCTCTCTCCGCGCGCGAGGGGCGGAGGGTGGAACTCCGTCTTCGCAGGGGGGGGGGGGGAGGAGAGTGCGCCGTCCGCCCTCCCCTGATCCGCCCCGGGGACGGCGCGGCGGGAGGCGAGGGGAGCGCCCTCCCTCGAGCCCCGGTTCCTCGCCGCATCGGCCCTGGGCGAGATCGCCCCGTTCGCCTCCGTCCGTCGGGAAGGAGGCCGATCCCGGTAGGAATCCGCCCCCGATGGGGCGAGGATCGCGGCATGGCGCTCGGACGCGACGGCGGGGCGATCGGCGATCCGTCCCCTCCGAGCTCGCCCCGCCGGTTTCCAGAAGGAGCGTGCCGTGGAATCGAGAGCCTCCGGGAAGAAGGCCGCGAAGCGCGGCGCGTCCGCGCCGCAGGAGGTCGAGTCCTTCCTCGCGTCGCTCGACCACCCGTTCAAGCGGGAGATCCTCGCCCTCCGGCAGGTCATCCTCGGGGCCGGTCCCGGGATCTCCGAGGGGATCAAGTGGAACGCGCCGAGCTTCCGCACGTCGGAGTACTTCGCCACGTTTCAACTCCGGGCGAGGGACGGCGTGCAGGTGATCCTCCATCGGGGGGCGAAGACGAGGGACGGCTCGACCTCGGGCCTCGCGATCGCCGACCCGGAATCGCTCCTCGCGTGGCTGTCGAAGGACCGGGCGTCGGCGAAGTTTCGCGACATGGAAGAGATCGAGGCGCGGCGGTCCGCCTTCGCGGACGTCGTCCACCAGTGGATCGGGCATGTCTAGCCGCGCTTCCGCGAAGTCGCCCCGACAGGGCGCGCGGGGCCGAGGTCCGGCGGACGAGGTCCGATCGGCGCTCGCGTGGCTCGAGCGCCACGGGACGCGGCGCACCCGGGAGGGGATGGCGCGGTACGGCATCCGCGCGAGGAAGGCGTTCGGCGTGCCCGTGGGGGCGATCCAGGGGCTCGCGAAGCGGCTCGGGCGAAGCCACGAGCTCGCCGCGGCGCTCTGGGACTCGGGCTGGTACGAGGCCCGCCTCCTCGCCGCGTTCGTCGACGACCCGGCGCGCATCACGCCCGCGCAGATGGACCGCTGGGGCCGGGACTTCGACAACTGGGGCGTGTGCGACACGGTCTGCTTCCACCTCTTCGACCGCACGCCGCACGCCTTCGCCAAGGTCGCGCAGTGGTCCCGCCGCCGGGACGAGTTCGTCCGGCGCGCCGGGTTCGCGCTCCTCGCGTGCCTCGCGCTCCACGACAGGCGATCCGGGAACGACCCGTTCGCCCGCTGTCTGCCCCTCGTCGAGGGGGGCGCGCTCGACTAGCGGAACTTCGTGAAGAAAGCCGTGAGCTGGGCCCTGCGCGGGATCGGGCGGCGAAACCTCGAGCTCCACGCGGCCGCGGTCGCGCTCGCGAGGCGCCTCTCGACCTCGACGCATGCCGCGTCGCGGTGGGTGGGGAAGGACGCGCTCCGGGAGCTCTTGAGCCCGGGGGTGATCCGCAGGCTCGAGGCCCCGCCGGGTCCCGCGGGAAAAGAACACCCCGCGCGCTCGACAGGACGCGCGAGCGAGGGGTGGGGCGAGGCTCCGCCGAGAGGGACCCCATGACTCTGGCCGCGTTCGTGCGAGGAGTGAACGTCGGAGGGCACAAGGTCTTCCGCCCGAAGGCCCTCGCGGAAGAACTCTCCGGGGTCGTGAGCGTGGGCGCGGCCGGGACCTTCGTCGTCCGCGGGGCGATCGCCGCGGGCGCGCTTCGCGCCGAGATCGGCCCGCGGCTCCCGGCCGGGGCCGAGGTCATGATCCGCCCGGGGCGCGAGGTCCTCGACCTCGTCTCGCGGGAGCCCTTCCCGCCCGAGGCATCCTTGACCCGCGACCGCCGCTTCGTGAGCGTCCTCGGGGCCCGCCCGAGGAAGCGGCCCCCGTTTCCCTTGCGGGCGCCCGCGGGCTCCGGCTGGCAGGTCCTGGTCGTCGGGCTCCAGGGCGCCTTCGTCTATGGCCTGTGGCGCCCCGCGAAACGATCGATGGTTTACCCGAACGAGGTCGTGGAGCGGGAGCTCGGCGTCCCCGCGACCACCCGCGCCTGGGACACGATCCTCAAGGTGGCCGCCCTGCTCCGCGGCGGCGACGAAGGAACGGACGACGGGCCTCTCCGAGGACGAGGGGCGAGCCCCGGCGAACCGCGGGCGGCGCGAACCCGAACGGCGCGACGAGACCGCCGGCGGAGCCGCGGGCTTCGCGCATGACGCTCGGGCAGGGGGGAGGCGCCCCTCGAGCGGGCTTCGGCGTCCCGTGCCGGAGGGGCGAGGGACGCCTCCCTCCTCGGGCCTCCCCGGCGCGGCCGTTGCGGGAGGCCCGGCCACCGAGAAGGCCCGGGCGAATCGGCGCGGAGGCGAGCCCTGCCCTTGGGCGGGACGAGGGGGTTCAGGCGGTTCGGCGGTTGCGACGGCGGAGCTTGCTCGCGCGAAGCGCCTTCAGACGGAGGCGGGCCATCATCTCCGTCGCGACCGGAGAGGGTCCGAGCCGGGACCGCGTTAGCGGGACGGCTTTCTCCTCGCGGTACAGTGCTTCGCGAACCTCGTGGATCCACTCGAGCGAGGGATGCTCCCACTTCTCGGCGCGCCGACGCCGCCTACTCACGAGGCACCTCCTGAGGCGAGATGATGTCGATGAGGGCGAACCCGTAGCGCAGGTTCACCTCGTGCACGCGCCGCTTCTTCTCCAGGTTCACCATGTGGCGGAAGTTCCACGAGACCAGCCCGTCGAGCCCGGCGACGCTGGCCAGGGCGATGTGCCGCGCGTCGTTCCGGCTCTTCCGCCCCAGGACGCCCGCGGCCAGGTAGGCCTCGGTCAAGCGCGCCGACACCTCGTCTTCTTCGAGCACGGAAGGACCGAGGTCGGCGACGGCCTTCTCGAGAGGAGAACGGAGCCCTCTCGGCGCCCGACCGATCTCCTCGAGCACGGGTACGCCGATGTAAGTCGCGAAGGCGCCCCCGCGCAAGGCCCCGAGGGTCGTTCGCGTCAGCGCGACGCGAGCGGGAGCTTCCGTGTCGAACAGCGCGCCGAACACCGACGTGTCGAGGTAGAGGTGGTACTTGGGCAATCTCGGGCTCGACGGGCCTCGGGGCAGCCTGCGGCCGGGCACGGACGCAGGTCTTCACCCGAAGAGGTGTGACGGGCGCGCACTATAGCCCGCCCGGCGCGCGCGTGATCGGAGTCGGGGGAAGTGGGGACGGACCCTGCGAGCGCCGGCGATCACGCGAGGAGCAGCCCAAGAGGAACCGTGCAGAGCCCGTCGCTGAGCGACACCGCCTCCGTGCCGTCGTGGGCGAGGAGGCCCGCCCCCGGAGTCTGCGCCAGGGAGGAGCGGAGGCCAGGAGTGTCGCGCTCGTCGAAGCGGCTCGCGCCCTTGCAGAGTAGGAAGCTCTATTGAGACAGGAACCCGTCTCTCGCGGGTGGGGAGGGGGTTCGGGGTGCTCGGGACGGCGGTCGTCGCGGCAAGAGACGGCGGCGTAAAGTCGGCCTCCAGGACCCTCGTCTCCCTCGCCGGGTCGACTGCCGGGAAGACGACGGTCGACGCCGTCCCCGCCGGTTCGGTCGCGCACCTCGAGGGCCTGCGCTTCCTCACCATCCCGCTCTCGGGGATCCCGCCCGCGCTCCTGCATGTGCCCTTCCATCTGCAGGCCGGGGCCCTCGAGACGGGGGACGCGATCGGGCGGATGTCGAACGCGACGGTCGGGACGATCCGGGCCTAGGGCTCGACCCCTCCTTCGAGCCCCCCCCCCTCTCCAGCGGGACGACGAACTCCCGCGGCCCGTCCGCGTCGACGCGCCGGGGACGGATCGGCCTCGAGGCCCCGGCGCCCAGGGATCGGACGTTCGATCGAGGCGGGGTGGGTCGGGGAGGGTGCGAGGTTCCGCGCACGCTGGACATCGAGGCCGATCGCTAGCATTTCCGCCATGGCTCCGCAGATCGCCCTGAACGAGGTCGAGGCGCGCGTGCTCGGCGTGCTGGTCGAGAAGGCGATGACGACGCCCGACCAGTACCCGCTCTCGCTCCATGCGGCGACGGCCGGCTGCAACCAGAAGAACAACCGCCTCCCGCTGGTCGAATGGACCGAGGCCAAGGTGCACGTCGGCTTGCAGGGGCTGGCGATGAAACACCTCGCCGGGCGCTCGTTCCAGGCCGGCGGGCGCGTCGAGAAGTTCCGCCACAACGGGGGCGAAACGCTCGGCGTCGACGACGCGCATCTCGCCGTGCTCGCCGAGCTCCTGATGCGCGGGCCGCAGCAACCGGGCGAGCTGCGCTCGCGCGTCGAGCGCATGACGCCGACCCCGACGCTCGAAGCGCTGCAGGCGCGCCTGGCGCACTTGATCGAGAAGGGCTACGTCCAGCGCATCGACCCGGGCGCCGGCTCGCGCGCCGAGCGCTACGTGCAGCTGCTCGCGGCCGGCCTGCACCCTCTCGATGCGCCCGCGGCGGATGCAGCGCCTGCGCGAGCGGCGAGCCCGTCCGGCCTGGAAGCGCGCGTCT
Organism: Planctomycetota bacterium; assembly: GCA_035695825.1. GTDB lineage: Bacteria > Planctomycetota > UBA1135 > UBA1135 > JAKEFM01 > JAKEFM01. The sequence goes on from DASRRH010000022.1 coordinate 44,842, forward strand.
CCACGCTCGAAGGCCAGGTCGGCGAGCTGCGCGCGAAGATCGAAGGGCTCCTGAGCCAGCTCGGCGCGTGAGGAAACTGCCCCGGACGGGTGTTGATCCGGCAGCCGCGCCGCTCGCGTCGGATCGCTCCCCCTAGTTCTCGAGTTCTCGATCCCGCCCCCGCAGCCGGAGCGGCCCCCTCGCCCTACGCCGCGTCGAGCTTCCTCGAGAGCGCCCCCCAGTCCTTGGCAGGGGCAGGAGCGCCAGGGACAGCGCTCGGGCACGAAGGCGATCTTTCCCGCCGGGCGAGCCATCGGGTCAGCCGCAGGGAATGACGCAGGATCCCGATTCCGTTACGGGAAAGGGCCCGATCGGGGAACTTTTCGCAGGCAGGGCGCGGCCCGATCCACACCCGAGGCGGGCAGTTTTTTCATCTCCCGGCGAACCCCGGCTTCGGCGGAGAGGTCGCGTCCGCCGTCGCATAGAAAACGAAGTTCCCGGCGTTCCCCACGCGCGCCATGCGGCGCAGAGCCTCCGGCGGCATCCGGGCCACGTCCTTCTTGTTCAGGAGGAGGATGTCCGGGTCCCCGTCCCACCACTCGTCGCTCCAATTCCTCCTCGCCGGACCCGGCTGGAGGCGCAGGCGGTCGCCGCCGTAGAAGACCAGGGTCCCCGAGTTGCAGCGGGGGACGACGACCCTCCCCTCGGGAACGCGAAGGTGCGAGAGCGCGGCGCGTACGGCCTCCTTCGCCGAGTTTCTCTCGAGGACCGGCGCGAAGGCGAGCGCGCCGCTGACGAAGGTCCCCGCCACGCTGAACGGGAGCATCCCGAGCAACGCGGGGACGCTCCGGAACGCGAGGGAGGCGGCGAAGATCCCGGCCAGCACGATCCCGACGCCGAGGCAGGCCGCGGCCACGGCTCCGACCCCCTCCACGTGCAAGGAGACGAGGAGCGCGATCCAGGGCGCGACGACGAACGGGAGCGACACGGTCGCGAACCGCGCCAGGAGGGCTTTCTCCGAGCCGGCTCCGTCCCAGAGCCTGCGGGCCACGAGAGTGGAGAGCCCGGCGAGACCGGGGAGGAGATACGCGGGGAGAATCGACCGGGAGAACGTGAAGAAGATCGCGGGACTCAATCCCCAGAGGACGAAGTAGGACTCCCAAGGATCGCGCGGGGAGAGGAGGCGCGCGCGGAGGGATCTCCTCGCCGGGGGACTCCCGCGAGCGGCCGCCGGCACGCCCTCCGGCGCCGGACGCCGCCGGATTCGGAGCACGGCGAGGAGGGTCCAGGGGAAGAAGCTCGCGGCGAGCATCCCCCAGGCCGAGCCCCACGGGAAGACGTGGGCGTGCCCGTACTTGTCCCCGTAGTGGGAGCTCACGTACCGGCGGAGGTGCTCGTTCACGAAGAAGTAGCGGAGGAATCCGGGGGTCGCCCGCTCGGCGAGGAGGTACCAAGGGAGCGAGATGCCGAGGAAGAGGGCGGTTCCCCGGACCCAAGGAAGGGGCTTCAGAGGAACCGCCCTCCTCGTCAGGAGGCGCCAGCCGAGGATCGGGACGAGCGAGAGGACGACGACGACGGGACCCTTGGCGAGCATCCCGAAGCCGAGGGAAGCGAACCCGGCCAGGCCCCACCCCTTTCGCGACGCCTCCGAGGACCCCGTCTGGGCCATCAGGAACGAGACGAGCGCGCCCGCGACGCAGAGCGAGGCGGTCACGTCGAGCACCGCCGTTCCCCAGAAGAGATAGAAGCAGCAGGCGCTCGCTGCGACGAGAGTGGCGAGCCAGGCGGTCGCCGGTCCGTAGCTCCTCCGGGCGGCGACGAAGAGGAGGGCGAGGATCCCGATTCCGGCGAGATAGCTCGGGAATCGCGCGGCCCACTCGTTGGCTCCGAAGATCTTGAACGAGAGAGCCGTCAGCCAGAAGTGGAGCGGGGGCTTCCCCCAGAACGGGATCCGCTCTCCGTTGTGGTAGCACCACGGGGTGATCCAGTCCCCCCCGCGGTCCATGTCGAGCGCGATCGATGCGTAGCGGCCTTCGGTCGCGTCGTAGAGGGGGAGGAGGCCGAGGAGGAAGCCCCGGAGGAGCATCGCGACGAGGAGCCCCGCCCCGCACGCGAAGATCACCTGGCGACGGAAGACCCCGGGAAACCGCTCGGAGGACGCGAGCGCCGCCAGGCCGCGGAGCGTCCGGGGGGCGTCCCGCATCGTGCGGACGCGGCTCTCCCCGGAGTCCCGCCAGACGACCGGAACCTCGGCGACCTCGAGCCCTCGCTCCCGCGCCACGCACAGCGCTTCCACGTCGAAGGGCCAGCCGTCCTCCCGCGACCGGGTGAAGATCTCGTCGGCCGCCCTCCGGGTGAAGAGCTTGAACCCGCACTGGGTGTCCTTGAACGGGAGCCCCGTCACGGCGCGCGCGACCCAGTGGAGGATCCTCCCGGAGAGGAATCGGCCCCGCCGTGGGGGGATCTGGACGTCGGATCCATTCAGACGCCGCGATCCGATCGCGACGTCGGCGCCCCGGTCGAGGGCGCGCGAGAGCTTGGGCAATTCCTCGATCGGGGTGGCGAGGTCCGCGTCCGTGAAGAGGACCCGCGCGCCGGCGGAGGCGAGGATCCCCGTGCGGACGGCATGCCCCTTCCCCCGGTTCTCCTCCCCAAGGATCAGCCGGCAGCGTGGGTCCGCGGCGAGGGTTTCCCGCAGCGCCCCCTCGACGTCGTCCGTGCTCCCGTCGGAGACGACCAGGATCTCCCATCGGAGGGGAAGGCGCTCGAGGAATCCCCGGATCGAGGCGAGGGTCGTGGGGAGCCGCGCGGCTTCGTTGAAAGCCGGGACGACGACGGAGAGATCGACGCCTTCGGGGGTCAGAGGGGGCCACGCGCGGGGTCAGATCTAAGAGGCGGCCGAGCGAGAGGACAAGAGCCCTCGACCGGTGCCGCCCGGCTCCCCCCCGGGTCACCTCCGCGCGGAGGGAAGCCTCGTCCGGTTCTCCTTCGCGTCCCCGAAGAGAATCGTGCACTTTCCATTGTCTTAGGGCTCGTTGTCGACTCCCGCGAAGCCTGGCCGCACGCTGCGCTTCCGGACGATCACCGACTTCGTGCGGTCCGTCCGCGCGGCCGGCTTCGTCCCGTCGTGCGCGCCGACGACGAGCGCGTCGCCGGAGGGCTCCGGCGCCGGCGCGGGAAGCCGCGAGCGAGCCGCGCCGGGCGCTCGCGCCCCCCGTCAGCCCGCGAGCAGCTTCCGCGCTTCCTCGCAACCGGGCGCCGGGAAACCGAAGTGGCTCGCCATGACCCGCGTGAGCGCGACGAGGTAGAGCCCCCGGTGCGGCGCGCGAGCGCTCGCGTGCTCGTCTTGGGCCGTCCGGAAGTACTTCTCGGCGTGCAACGCGCCGTCCTCGCTGACCGCGAAGCCGAGCAGAAGCGCGAACAGCTTCTCGCTCGGGTGACCGAGCGCGCAGTAGCGGCGCGCAGCCTGGCAGGCGCCCTTCTGGTCGCGCCCCCGGATGCGGCCGTCGATCTCGGAGAGGAGCGCGGCGGGGTCGTCCTTGGCGCAGGGCTCGCCGTCGTGGTCGTGCGGGAGCGCGCCGACGTTCCCGGACTGTCCGGCCGTGTGGTAGGCGCCCGCGATCAGGCTCGCGAAGGCGTTCCGGGCGCCGCCGACGCGGGCGATGTGACGCCAGGCGTTGGCGGCGTCGGAGGCGTGCACGCCGGTGGATGCGCCGTGCACGCTGCCGATCGGCTTGCCCGGACCGGCCTTCGACTGGCCCGGATCGTGCAGCAGGAGACGGGTCGCGGCGAGCGACATCGCCGCGCCGACGTCCTCCGGATCGATGCCTTCGGCGAGCGCGGCGGCCGCGGCGCGGGCCGCCGTGGCGCGATCGGCGGAGAAGAGCGTGTCGCTCAGGCGCTCGATCCAGGGCTCGTCCGCCTTGCGCGTCCCCCTCTCGCGCCCGTCGAGGCCGTGCTCCTCCATGAGTTTGGGCAGGAGGGAGCGGATCTCGTTCTCCGCCCCCCCGCGGCTCGCGCGCGCTCCGTCCTCGTCGATGCAGAAGCGCACGGACTGGCGCAGCATCGTCAGCGCGTGCTCCTGGCCGGTGAGCCTCAGGAGGTCGTAGGCGCGCCACGCGAGGACGACCCGGTGCACGTTCATCTCGTCGCGCACCACGGTCTGGAGTTCCTCGTAGGCCTGCGTGCGCGCCCGTTCCTCGAGGGCGGCGAAGGTGCGCTCGGCCTGCGAGAGGTTCCGCGCCCGGAGGGTCTCGACGAGGCCGGGAGCGCCCGCCGCACCGCCCCGGGATTCGAGAGGCTCGAGCGCGTCCTCCTGCGCTCGACCGGATTCCTGGAAGAAGCGCGCGTTGCGGTGGAGCACTTTGAGCACGGGAAGCGCCGCGTAGGGCGGGGGCATCTGCGCGGCCATCTCGAAGCTCGGCATCATCGCCATCAGCGCGTGATAGCCGTTGTAGTTCGTGCCGCCGTAGGCGCGCGCATTCGCGAGGGCTCCGGCGCCCACTAGGTCGGCGAGCGGCGTGCCGCGGCGCAGCCTCTCGACGACGAGCGGCAGGAGAGCGTCGGCGGGAGTCGCCTGCATCAGGTCGACCAGCGGATCGAGGGCGCCGAACTTCAGGCGCTCGGGAGCGATCCGGGCGAGCGTCTCCGCGAATCCGAGGCGTTCCGCGAGGGCGAAGCCCACCGCGGCCGAGCCCATGGTCGTCCCGATCCCTCCCAGGAACTGCCGGCGGCTCGTCGTCTTCATGCTCGCCTCCAGGCGAAGCGGCCTTGCGGCCCGGCCGAGGAACTCCGGGGAGACTACCCGAAAGACCCGCGCGAGAGGGGTTTTGGTAGCGCGAGGCGGTCCGGATGCGTGGCTGGAACTGCGGCTCCGCATGGGGGAGGGGGGAGGAGAGTACGCCTCGCCCTCCCCTGATCCGGAGGCGGCGACGGGGCCGTGGGGTGGGCTCGTGCGTCGGCGCGGCGTTTCCGGCCCCCGGTCGCGCTCCTCCGGCTCGCCCGTGCTGACCGCGGCCAAGCCCGAGGCGCCCGCGACCCTGCCTGCGGCCGCCCGGGGATCGAAGCGGTCGAGGCCGGGCGCCCACCCGACGCGACCTCCTCGCCGCGCGGGCAACCTCCATCCCTCTCCAGCCTCCCCCCCCCGTCCCGAGCGCCCCGACCCCCCTCCCCACCCGCGAGAGACGGGTTCCGGTCTCGATCGGAGGTCCTATCCTTTCTTGCAAATCGAAAGTTTGACTTTCGCTTTACAAGAAACCAGACTTCCGGGGTGATCCCCCGCACGCTCGAATCGACGGTACGGCGGGCGCTCCGGACCTTCCCGGTCGCCCTCGTCACCGGTCCCCGCCAGAGCGGGAAGACGACCCTGCTCCGCGAACGGTGGGGAGCGAGCCACCGGTTCGTCTCCCTCGAGGATCCGGACGTCCGGGAGCGCGCGCTCTCCGACCCTCGGGCGTTCCTCCGGTGGGCCCCGCCTCCCGTCTTCCTCGACGAGATCCAGTACGCGCCCTCGCTCCTCCCCTACGTCAAGACCCTCGTCGACGAGGACCGTCGCCCCGGACGATGGCTCCTCTCCGGGTCCCAGTCCTTCGGCTTGATGCAGGGCGTCACCGAGTCCCTCGCGGGCCGGATCGCCGTCCTCGCCCTCCTCCCGCTCTCGCTCGCCGAGGCGACCGGACGGCCGGGGGGGGAGAAGCCCATCGGTCGGATCCTCAAGGAGCTCTTCCGGCCCGGGCGCCCGCGGGCGAGCCGCCGCCGGACGAGGATCGAGCTCGCGGACTGGCTCCTTCGGGGCGGCTATCCGGAGATCCGGGCGAACCCGAGGGTCGACCGCAGGATCTGGTGCGCGGGGTACGTCCAGACCTACCTCGAGCGCGACGTCCGGCAGGTCGTCCGCATCGGCGACCTGCGTACGTTCCAGACGTTCCTCCGGATGGCGGCCGCGCGGACGGGGCAGATCTTGAGCTACGCGGACCTCGCCCGCGACGTCGGCGTGAGCCCGACGACGATCCGCTCCTGGCTCTCGGTCCTCGAGGCGAGCTACCAGATCCTCCTCCTTCCGCCGCACCACGCGAACCTCGGGAAGCGCCTGGTCAAGTCCCCGAAGATCTACTTCCTCGACACGGGACTCGCGTCCTACCTCTGCGGCCTCCACGACCCGGAAGCCCTCCTCCACGGCCCGATGGCGGGCGCGCTATTCGAGACGGCGGTCATCGCGGAGTGGGCCAAGGCGTTCCTCCACCGCGGGGAGACTCCGCCCCTCTACTTCTGGAGGTCGAGCGACGGGCTCGAGGTGGACCTCCTCGTCGAGCGCGACGGGCGCCTCTACCCGATGGAGGCCAAGCTCGCCTCCACGGTGAGGCCGCAGCACGGGGACTCCCTGCGGCGATGGATCGAGCGCGCCAGGCACCGCGTCCCGATCGGCTTGGTTGTGGCCGACGGGCCCGATCGAGCTCCGCTCGCACCCGGGATCGAGACGGTCTCCTGGTCCGGTCTGGTGTGATCGGGTTCCGACTCTCCCGAGGCCGGGAGGGCCGTCGAGCCCCGTCTCCCCCATGGCTTCGCCGAGGAGTTGATCCAGGCGGCGGCCGATGCGACCGCCCCCGGCACGGCGGAGCGGGAGCTGCGCGCGCTCGCGGAGGATTCCGTCCTCGCGGAGGTCGGCCCGCTCGAGGCGCTCGCCCGCCATCGACTTCACGGGGTAGCGCCAGAACTCAGCGACCCTCATGTGGGGAGGCCGAGGACCGCGAGGGTTCGGCGAGGGGGAGGATTCCGCCGCGTCCGAGCGAGACGGCGATCTCCCTCACGGCGCGGCTCTTCGGACGAGCGTCAACGCGTCCAGGAGAACCACCTCGTGAACGCCTTCCGGGCGGCCGGCGTCAGCCGCGTGCGGTTGTAGGCGTCCGCCGCCTGCTTGATCGCTTCGGCCTGGGTCGGGTACGGGTGAACGACTCCCGAGAGGGACTTCAGCCCTATCTTGGCGACGATGGCGAGGGTGAGCTCGCCGATCGTCTCGCCGGCGTGCCGGGCGACGATCGTCGCCCCGAGGATCTCATCGGTCCCCTTCCGGACGTGGACCTTGACGAAGCCCTCCTCCTCGCCGTCGGCGATCGCGCGGTCGACGTCGTCGAACCTCCGGACGAAAGTTTCGATCTCGATCCCCTTCTCCTTCGCGTCGCGCTCGTAGAGGCCGACATGCGCGATCTCGGGGTCGGTGAAGGTGGCCCATGGCATCGTCAGCGCGGAGAGCCTCTTCCTTCCGAGGAAGAGGGCGTTCTGGATCACGATCCGGGCGGCGGCGTCGGCGGCATGGGTGAACTTCCAGGCCATGCAGACGTCGCCGGCGGCGTAGATGCGGGGATTGGTGGTCCGGAGGCAGTCGTTCACCTTGACGCCTGCGCGCGGGTCGTAGGCGACGCCCGCCGCCTCGAGGCCGAGCCCCTCGACGTTGGGCTGGCGCCCCGCCCCGGCGAGGATCTCGTCGACGACGACCGTCTCCTCTCGGCCCCCGCAGCCGAAGAGGATCGCCTTCCCCTGCGGCGTGCGCGTCACCTTCTTCGTCCTGCAGTCGAGGACGAGGCGGATCCCCTCCTTCTGGAACGCCCTCTGAACGATCCCGGCCGCGTCGGCGTCCTCGCGGTCGAGGAGGTGGCCCTTGTTGTGGAAGAGGACGACCTCGGAGCCGAGCCGGCGGAACGCCTGGGCCAGCTCGCAGCCGATCGGACCGCCCCCGATCACGGCGAGGCGGCGGGGGAGCTCGGTCAGGCTGAAGACCGTCTCGTTCGTGAGGAAGCCCGCCTCGGCGATCCCCTCGATCCCTGGGCTCGCCGCGCGCGCCCCCGTCGCGATCGCCGCCTTCCGGAATCGGAGAGTCTTCCCTCCGACCTCGACGCGGTCGGGGCCGGCGAAGCGCGCCTCCCCGAAGAAGACGTCGACGCCGAGGTCGCGGAACCGCGCCGCCCCGTCGTGGCGGCTGATCCTCGAGCGGATCTTCCGCATCCGCTCCATGACGGCGGGGAAGTCGGCCGCGACCTCCCCCCGGACGCGGATGCCGAGGTCGGCCGCGTCTCGGAGGTCGCCGAGGACGCGCGAGGAGCGGATCACGCACTTCGAGGGGACGCACCCGACGTTCAGGCAGTCGCCGCCGAGGAGGTGGCGCTCGACGAGGGCGACCTTCGCGCCGAGGGCGGCGGCCCCCGCCGCGGTGACGAGGCCCGCCGTCCCCGCGCCGAGGACGACGAGGTTGTAGCGCCCGGCCGGCTCGGGGTTCGCCCAGTCGGGGGGGCGGACGTTCGAGACGAGGGCCCGGTTGTAGGCGTCGTCGGGGAGGACGAGCGGCCCGGCGTGGCCTTCTCCGCGCCCGGGGCGCGGGCCCTGGGCGGAGGTCGCGAGCGCGGAGGGGGCGTCGTTCATCTATCGGATGGGGGGGCGTGGCGAGGGGGGATCATCCCGCCGGCCGCCGTGTCGCGGGAGGGAGGATCAGGCGGTCGGACCCCGCCCCCCCGACGATGAGGGAGTCGCGCTACTCGGGGCCGGGCAGGAGGTCGAGGGGCATGGGAGGGGATGGATCCTACGATGTCGCCCGCGCCGCCGCGTTTCGGGCTCGGCCGGAAACGTCCGCGCCGAAGCCGCATCGAAGCCGTGTCGAAAGGGAACCGTCCCGTGATCGAGACCGCCTCGAGCCCCACCGTCGCCGCGACGCAGGCCCCCGCACGCGGGAAGAGGCTGGTCCGGGGGATCGTCGTCCTGGCGGCGATCGCCCTCCTCGTCCTCGTCGGCCGGAAGGCAGCCCCCCTCGTCCCGCGCTTCGCCGCGTGGGTGAACGGGCTCGGGTTCTGGGGCCCGGTCGCCTTCGTCGGCGGCTACACGCTCGCGGCGGTCGCGTTCATCCCCGGCTCCGTCCTCACGCTCGCGGCCGGGGCGATCTTCGGCCTCGCGAAGGGGACCGGCCTCGTCTTCCTCGGCGCGGTCCTCGGCTCCGTCGCGGCCTTCCTCGTCGCCCGCCACCTCGCGCGCGGGGCGGTCGAGCGGCGGCTCTCGGGGAACGAGAAGTTCGCCGCGATCGACCGCGCGGTCGGGAAGGAGGGGCGGAAGATCGTCCTCCTCCTGCGCCTCTCCCCCGTCTTCCCCTTCAACCTGCTCAACTACGCCCTCGGCCTGACCGGAGTCCGCTTCCGCGATTACCTCCTCGGCTCGGTCGGGATGATTCCCGGGACGCTCCTCTACGTCTACTACGGCAAGGTCGCCGGCGACGTCTCCGCCCTGAGCGGCGGGGCGAGGAACGAGAAGGGCGCGGGCGAATGGGTCGTCCTCGGCCTCGGTCTCGCGGCGACGCTGGTCGTCAGCGCGATCGTCGCGCGGACGGCCCGTCGTGCGCTTCGGGAGGCGACGGACACCTGAGCGGCGCGGGGCGGGGGAGGCCGGGAGGCGCCTTCGCGCCGATTCACCCCGACCGTCGGCGCGAGTCGAGGATGGCCCGGACGAGCTCCTCCGGGACCTCCGGCGGGACCGGATCCTCGTCCCGGAGGCAGGCCCGCTTCCCGAGCGCGACCGTCTTCCGGTAGGACTCGAGGTAGTTCACGCAGGACTCGCAGACCGCGAGGTGCTCCTCGAACCTCGCCCCCTCCGGAGCCGGGAGCTCCCCCGACAAGTAGTCGTGGATGAAGTCGTAGAGCTCGCGGCAGGTGATCAAGGCGTCCGGGCTCCGGCGAAGCGGGGGTTCAAGAGGGTTCGCAGGGCCTGTCGAGCCCGGTGCAGCCGGATCTTTACGACGTTGCTGTTCACGTCGAGGAGACGGGCGGTCTCCGCCGTGTCGAAGCCTTCGATGTCCCGGAGGAGGAGCACGTTTCGGTAGGACTCCGGGAGCCGGTCGATGCAGGACCGGACGATCTGCCGGGTCTCCTGCCGCTCGAGGTTTTCCTCGGCGGACGTGCGCCATCCGGGCACGGGGTGGTCCGCCGCGTGGCCGTCCTCCCGGAACGTCGGGAGGAGGTCGTCGATCGACTCCTCGGGCTTCCGGCGACGCGATCGGAGCTTCATCAAGGCGGCGTTGACGACGATCCGGTGGAGCCAGGTCGAGAGGCGGGAGCCCCCCTCGAATCCCGCGAACGCCTTGAACGCGGAGAGGAAGGCGTCCTGGAGGGCGTCCTCCGCGTCGTGCGTCTGGGGGAGGAATCGCCGCGCGACCGCGAGCATCGGGCCGCCGAAGCGCCGGACCACCGTCTCGAACGCCGCGGCATCGCCGCGGCGGAGACCGCGGACGAGCGCCGCCTCCTCCTCGGCGGGGAGGATCCCGGGTTCCCTCGGGGCCTTCTCGTCCACCGACGGGAGTCGTAGCATCCCGCGTTCCACGGGGGCAAGAGGACCCCGGAAGACCCGTCGCCCCGCGCGCGCCGGAGCGCGCAATCCCTCCGAGCGAGACGGCCTTGTTCCCCCCTGACCTCGCGCCCGGCCCCTGGCTCCTCCCCTTCGCCGCCGGCTCCGCGCTCGCCCTCCTCTCCTTCGCGAACGGGGCGAACGACAACGGCAAGGGCGTCGCCACCCTCGTCGGCTCGGGGCTCGTCCCGATCCGCCGCGCGCTCCTCCTCGCCCTCGTTGCGACCGCCGCGGGGGGGCTCGCCGCGATCCTCTGGGGGCAGGGTCTCGCTCGCGCGTTCCGAGGTTTCGGCCTCGTCCCCTCCGCCGTGGCCGGCGATCCCTCCTTCCTCGCGTGCGCGGCGGGGGGCGCCGCTCTCGCCGTCCTCCTCGCCACGCGCCTCGCGCTCCCCGTCTCGACGACCCACGCCCTCCTCGGCGGCCTGATCGGCGCGGGCCTCGTCTTCGCGCAGGGGGACCTCGCGCTCGGAGTCCTCGGCAACCGATTCGTCCTTCCCCTCCTCGCGAGCCCGGTCGTCGCCTCGGTCCTGGTCCTGGCGGTGCTCCCCATCGCGCGACGCGTCGACGGGATCTCGAGAGGCGAATCCGCCGTCGGGGTGGCCGGCTCCGACCCATGCGTCTGCGTCGAGCCGGCGGTCTCCCTCCAGGGTTCCGGGGCTTCGGCCGCTGCGGTCGCCGCGGCGAGCCCTCCCCTCTCCGTCGCTCGGCTCCGCGACTGCCTCCGCCTCTTCCCCGAGGGGCGCCGTTTCGTCCTCCCCGTCTCGGCCGTGCGCGTCGTGCTCGCTCCGGCCCTCCACTTCCTCGCCGGGGGCCTCCTCTCCTTCGCGAGGGGCCTCAACGACGCGCCCAAGATCGCGGCGATCGGCGTCGCCGCGGCGGGGCTCTCGGGCCGCGACTCGACCCTCCTCGTCTGCGCGGCGATGGCGATCGGGGGATGGCTCGCGGCCCGGGCGGTGACCCGCACGATGAGCGAGCGCCTGACGACGATCTCGGAAGGGAGTGGCCTGGCGGCGAGCCTCTCCTCGGCGGCGCTCGTCCTCGCTGCCTCCCGGTACGCGCTGCCGGTCTCGACGACGCACGTGACCTGCGGCGCGATCTTCGGGACGGGCCTCGCGCGGCGGGAAGTTCGCTGGAAGGTGATCGCGCGGATCGCGGGGGCTTGGGTCTTCACGCTCCCGGCCGCCCTCGTCCTCTCGGCGGCGCTCGCCTTCCTGTTCCGGGTCATCCGGGAATTTCGTGGGTGACCCCGCCGGAAGGGCCCCCCCACGGGCGAGCCACGATGGCCGGCGGCACGACCCACGTGGGTCGGATTCGTGAGGTGCGCCGATCCCATGTCCGTCCGACTCAAGCAATTCCTTCGCCCTGGAGCCGGGGCCCTCACCGGGCGGCGCGGGATGGATTGCCTCGGAGCCCCCTTGCCGATCGCTCGTCCGATGGATGGGGGCATGCTCGCCTGACGCTGCGATGGATCGGACATCCTGTCCATCGGCGTTCGCCGCGAGGAGGGAGTCCTTCCCGCGAACTCCCCTGATCCGGCTCGTCCACGTCTCGATCTCGGCCCTTCCTCGCGCAACAGGCTAGAATGCGCCTCCCTCGACTCTGCGGAAGCGGGATCCAAGATGGGAATGCTCGCGGCTCACCTCCTTCTCCTTCTGGTCGCGTCCGGACCGTCCTCCCAGAGCCGGCTCACGCGCGCCGAGACGACCCCCGGCGGGGTCTTCTACCGGGAGAGGACGGCGCCAGCCGCCGCCTCCTTCGCGCTCGTCGCGAATCCGAACCCCTCGCCGATGGGTCTTCGGTGGACCTACGCGAACCCTCCCGCCCTTCCCTGGATCGCCGAATCCGTTTCGGTGGGGGACACGGGAGCGTTCGCGTGGTTCGCACGGAACCTGAACGCGGAGGGGCTCTCGTTCGTCTCGACCACGGACGATGCGGGCTCGCCTCCCCTTCCGATCTACGAGGATCCGCTTCTCGGCGCCGACTTCGTCACCGCTCGCGCCGCCGCCGACGGCCCGGCGTGCGCGGTCGCCGTGATCGAGCCTGCGGGCTCGGGGATCCCCCACGCGCTCCGCTATTACAGCGGCTTCGCCGCCTCTCCCCTCTTCGCGGCGAGCGGGATCTTCCCGAATCCCTTCGAGATCGCGATCTCGGACGACGGCCGCTACGTCGCCGCGGGGTACACGGTCGGCGGGAACGCGGCCCAGGCCGCGGTCTTCGACGCGGCGTCGCCGACGCCCGCGGTCCCCGTCGTCCTCCTCAATGCGAGCTCGGCCGCGTTCCGCCAACTCGACATCTCCGGGGACGGCGGCACCGTCCTCCTCGCGTCGGACATCGCGGATCACGTCTTCGACCGGGCGAGCGGGGCACAGGTCTTCGCCGACTTCTCGACCGTCTCGCACGACGCGCACTCGATCGACTTCGACGGGGGCGTCTTCGCGCGGGGCGGATTCGACCTCCGCGCCTGGATCCGGACGGGGGCGACCTACGTTCCGGTGCTCACGTTCAACGATCCGAGCCTCGGGTTCCCCGTCTACACGGCGTGCGACGTCTCCGCGGACGGCTCGACGTTCGTCGCGGCCGCCTACGACGCGCTCAACAACTCCCTCTTCCGGGTCTACTGTTTCCAGGTCGCGCTCGCCGGATCGACCCTCCTCTGGACCTACGCGAACAACGGGAGCGGCGGGCTCCAGGACGTTCCCTCGGCGGTCTCCGTGTCGGACGACGGACGGTGGATCGGAGTCGGGTCGTGGGGCGCGCAGTTCAACCCTCATCCCGAAGCGCTTCTCTTCGACCGGATCGCGGGGAACGTTCCGGTCGGCTCCGTCGACACGCCCGGTTCGGTCTTCGACCTCGACCTCTCTCCCGACGGGCAGTTCCTCGTCCTCGGCACGAAGGCCGTGCACGCGAACGTCCTCGGCAACGGCGGAGAGGCGTATTCCTTCGACCGCGGCGGGCAGGGCCACCGGGTGGTCGGGACCCCTTCGGTCGGACGGACGATCACGCTTCGCGCCGGCGGCGCCCCCGGGGACGTCGTCCTCCTTCTCCTCGGGGCGGCGCTCGCCGCTCCGATCCCGATCCCGGGACTCGCAGGGACCCTCGACCTCGACCTCGCCCAGCTCTTCCTCCCTCCTCTCCTCGTCGGAGTCGTGCCTCCGGCCGGGATTCAATCGCTCCCGGTCGCGATCCCGAACGATCCGGCCCTCGTCGCGGCCGTGGTCTACTCGCAGACCGTGCGGATCGGCGGAGCGAGCGCGTTCGACAACCACTTGAAGCTTCCCGTGACCCCGTGAATTCGCGGAGGGGGAGGCGGAGCCGGGCCGTTCCCCTCCGGCAAGTCTGGCCGACCTCGGATCCGCGCGGCCACGGCTCGGGGGAGGGAGGATGAAGCGGTCGTAGGGAGGGGAGACTCGGAGCGGGAGGTGGGGGAGCGCGCGCTCGGAGGCCGGACCGCTGCCATCCGCGCCCGCGCCTCCTTGACTACCGCGCCCTCCGCTTCTTAAGTCCCCGTCTTTCCCGGCGCCGGACCACCTGGAGTCCGCCCCGGGACGTCTCGAACGGCTTTTAGGGAGGCCCGACGATGCGGAACTCCAGTGGCGGCTGGCGGTTCCTGGTGGCGGCGGTCCCGATCGCGTGGGCGCCTCAAGGCGGGGGGCTCGAGCCGACCCGGCCTCCGGTGCCGGGGGTGTGGGTCTCGGGGCAGGAGCTCGCCCTCCTCCCGACCAACGGGCCCGCGTGGGAGGCGCTGGAGGACGCAGCCAACGACCCGATGGGCCCGCCGGACCTGTCGGACCAGAACGACGACGCCGACATCCTCGTCCTGGCCCGCGCGCTGGTCTACGCGCGGATCGGCGGGGACGCCTACCGCCAACAGGTCGTCGCCGCCTGCCGCGCGGCGATGGGGACCGAGCAGGGAGGCAACTGCCTCGCGCTCGGCCGCAACCTCTCGGGGTACGTGATCGCCGCCGACCTCGTCGGCCTGCCGCAGCCCCTCGACGTCGAGTTCCGGCATTGGGTGCGAAGCGCGCTCGGGGAAGAACTCGCTGGACGCACCCTGCGCTCGACGCACGAGGATCGCCCCAACAACTGGGGCACCCACGCCGGCGGCAGCCGGGCCGTGGTGGCGCGCTTCCTGGGGGACGAGGATGAGCTCGCCCAGGCCGCGCAGGTCTTCAAGGGATGGTTGGGCGACCGGCAGGCCTACGCCGGATTCCAATACGGCGCGCGCTGGTGGCAGAACGACCGCACCGCTCCGGTCGGGATTAACCCGAGGGGGGCGCTGCGCGAAGGGCACTCGATCGCCGGGGTCCTCCCCGACGACCAGCGGCGCGGCGGTCCGTTCGTCTGGCCGCCGCCGCACGAGAACTACGTCTACGAGGCGCTCCAGGGAGCCCTCCTCCAGGCCGTCGTCCTCGACCGGGCCGGGTACGACGTCTGGGGCTGGGAGGACCGGGCGCTCCTGCGCGCCTTCCGGTGGCTCCACGAGGAGGCCGCGTTTCCCGCCGTGGGGGACGACACCTGGCAGCCGCACGTCGTCAACCGCGCCTACGGATGGAACTTCCCCGCTCCCGTCCCCTCGAACCCGGGGAAGAACGTCGGCTTCACGGACTGGACGCACGGCCTCCCGTAGTCGGCGGGCTCGCCCGCGAGGATCGACCGCGCGAGCGTCCGTAGAATCCGCCCCCTTCCCCGACCCGAGCCTTCGGGGCAGGAGACGAGCGTGTCGCGCCGGCCGGTGCTCTGGATCTTCTTCCTCTCGGGCGCCTCGGCGCTCGTCTACCAGGTCCTCTGGGCGCGCCGGCTCGGGCTCGTCTTCGGGAACAGGACGTTCTAGTCCAGAGTCTTCGCGTTGTCCGGATGGCTCGTAAAGCGACTTCGTAACAAGGACCCCTCCACCGCGCTCCGCGCGCGAGTCCGAGGGCGGCCCGACGACGCGCGAATCCGGACGCCTCCGTCCCGCGGGAGGAGCGAAACCCCTACGGCTGGACGAGGATCGCCAATGCGTTCGAGTTCGAAAACCCTCCCGGGGCGCAGGAGTCGGCCCAGAGGAACTCGATGAAGACCCCGAAGCCCGCCAGGGAAGGGTCGTTGGGAATGGGGATGGGGACCTCGGCCGCGCCGAGAGCGTTCGACCCGACGGGGATCTCGAGAAAGAGCGGGGAGAAGGGGCTGATCCAGATGAGGAACCCTGCGAGGGGGATCGCGGGCACCTGGGGAAGGAGGCTCAAGCCGAAGAACCCGATCCCGCTCGACGGGGCGTTCTGGCAGGTGACCGCGAAGGAGGCGTTCCCCACCTGGGGGAGGGAGGAGACCCCCATCGGCAGCGGTCCCGCGCAGCCGGGCGTGGAGGTCCCGTACTTGGAGACGCCCGCGGGCAGGAGGTCCAGGCGACAGACCCAGCCGTCGCCATTCCCGTTGGACGTCGTGTCGTAGGCTCCGGGGGTCGTAGGGAAGCTCCAACTCTCCCCGCACAAGGTCGCTGCGCCCGTCCCATCGAGGGCGACGTCATAGGCGGTCTCCCAGTAGGGGCCGCCGACGAAGGACGAATAGACGAGGCCCGTACCGTCGGGTTTCACGCGGGTCACGAAGAGGTCCGCGTCGCCGGCGTTTCCCGCGAAGGCTCCGGAGGTCGTGGGGAAGCCCGCTCTCGCGTTCCCGGTCACGACGACCGTCCCCGAGCTCTCCGCGGCGACCTCCTCCCCGCGGTCGTCTTCCGGACTCCCGAGGAAGGTGGAATAGACGAGGGCGCTCAGCGTGGGGTCGAACTTCGCCACGAAGACATCCTTGAGGCCGTTGTGGCTGGTGTCGAAAGCGCCGAGGGTCGTCGGAAAGAGAGGCGAGCTCGTCTCGCCCGTGACGGTGACCTCGCCGCCCGGCCCGAGGGCCGCGCCGTAGATCGCCTCGTCCCCCGGGCTCCCGAGGAAGGTGGAATAGAGCAAGCCGCTGCCGTCGGGGGAGAGGGTGGTGACGAACCCTTCCGCGAAAAGCCCCGGGCCCCCGTTGAAGCTCGTGTCGTAGGCCCCGGGAGTCGTCGGGTAGTCCGCGGAGTCGGTCCCCCCCGCGATCGTCGTGGCGCCGTCCGGGTGGACGACCATCGCCTCCCCGTACTCCTCGCCGCTCCCTCCTATGTACGTGGAGAAGACGAGGGAGGCCCCGTCGGCGGCCAGCCGAGTGACGTAGCACTGGCTGAAGGGAGCCCAGGTCGGGTCGTAGGAGCCAGGGGTCGTCGGGAAGTCGGGCGAGTGAACGTGGCCCGAAAGAGTCGCCTCCTCCGCCGGGGAAAGGGCCATGGAGAGCGGGTACTCCAGGTCGCTCCCGCCGATGTAGGTCGAATAGACGAGGGCGCTCCCGTTCGACGTCAGGCGGGTCACGAAGAGGTCCCCCCCCCCGTACAGCGTCCCGAGCCCGATGCCGTTGAAGCTGGTGTCGAAGGCCCCTGGCGTCGTCGGGAAGTCGAGGGAGCCGGTCCAGCCGGTGACCACGGGCTCCCCGTTCGCGCCGAGCGATACGGCGGTCAGGGAATCGTTCTGGTCCCCGCCGAGATAGGTCGCCCAGAGGAGCTGGGAGCCGTCGGCGGAGAGTTTGGCGACCACGGCGTCCCCGATGAAGCTCGGAAGGCCCGCGGCCCCGTTGTAGCTCGTCTCGAAAGCGCCCGGCGTCGCGGGGTAATCGGCGGAGAGGGTCTGGCCCCCGACGACGACGCCCCCGTCGGGTGCGAGCGCGACCGAGATCGCCCTGTCGTTCGCGGTCCCCCCCAGCCAGGTCGACCACTCGAGGCCGGGGTCGATTACGAGCCGCCTCGCCGGGTCCCGACCCGAAACCTCGAAGCCGAACAGGTCCCGGCCGAGGAGCCGATACCGGCACTCCAGAGGACGGCGCTCCCCCTCGGGTCCCAGCTCGTAGGTCTCGGGCCTGCCCTGCCGGAGGGGTCCGAGGCGGGTTTGGAGGAGGAGCGCGCCGTTCCCGTCGAGGGCCATCGACTCCTGCCCCTCGCACCGGATCGCGAGGAGATCGAGGTCCGCCCCGGTCTCGAGGAGGAGGTCGTACTCGAGCCTCCCCTCCCGCTCCCGGAACTCGACCGCGACGCCGGGATAGAGGCCCTCGTAGCGTAGCCGGCCAAAGGCCGGGACGTCCGTCCGCCAGCGGGCCGGGTCGTTCCCCTTCAGAAAGTGGTGACAGCCCGGCAGCGGATCGAGAGGGACGGGTTCGGCGGACGCGGCTCCTTCGAACCAAAGAAAGAGGTTCGCCCCGCGCAGCTCATCGATGCCGAGGTGCCGGGCGTCCTCGGCCGCGTGGCCGTCGGAGGGGACGCTACCGCACGGTTCGCGGCCCAGCAGTTGGAGGACGAAGCCTCGGTTCGAGAGGAAGGCGCGAAGCCCTCCCCCCGCGGCCAGGAACCGTGCGGGGCCCTCCCACTGGCCGCGGTTCTCGACGAAGGCGAGAGGAAGCCGCCCGAAAGTGGGAGGCTGCGGCGAAACGGTCTCCTCGACGGAGAGGGGCGGAAACAGACAGAGAAGCGCCAGCTTGTTCATGACCCACCCGCAACGCCGGGATCCTAGCCTCTCCGCCCGGAGACTGCGAAGAGGCCGGGTTTTCCCCCGCGATTCCGCAGGTAGGACCTGCCTCGGGGCTGGAGCCCGGGTTGAGGAGGGAGGGGTTTCGTCCGGCCTGGTCGGAGGGGATCGCGGCGCGGCGGGTCGGGGCCCGGGGAGGGGGCTCCGTCCGCGGCGGGGCACGAGGCGCCGGCGACGGAGGCCGCGTTCCTCGCGGAGCTGGCGGTCCGCTGCGGCGTCCGCTCGCGACGAGACGAGCGTGCGCGCGCCGGCCGGATTCCTACGGCGCGAAGCCGGAGGGGAGCGGGATCACGCGTACGCGATCGACTTCGGCGAGGAGGAGATCGTTTCCGAGGAAGTCGAAGTCGTAGGCCTCGTGGATGCCGGGCGCGCTCGCCGGCTCTTCGGCGACGAGGTGCGGGGCGAATCGATCCGAGACGTCGAAGACGAGGATTCCCTGACCGAGCGCGCCGTCCGCGACGAACAGGCGGCCGTTCACGACGCGCAGCGCGTGCCCCTCGAGGGGCCACGGGAAGCTGAGGTAACCCTGAACGACGACGGCGGGGAACGCCGAGACGTCGAGCACGGCGATGTCGTTCGGATTGGACTGGCCGGTTTCCACCTGGGGCGGTCGCGCCATGTAGATCGCATCGCCCTGGACCGCGAACTCGGGGTCGAACGTCGTCGGGCCGGTCACGCCGAAGTCGAGGGCGTCGGTCGCGACCTGGCCCGCGATCGCCGGATTCGCCGGATCGGACGCGTCGATTCCGTAGAGGATGCCCGCCTCGTGGACGTACACGCGCGCGCCGTCGACCGCGACGGTTCCTCCGACCTTCGCCGTGGCGGACGACAGCACGATGTCGGAGAGCTGCGCCGGCGCGAGGGGAGCGGCGGCGTCGTAGATGCGGAGGTGCAGGTTCGGGGTCCCGTCCCCCACGTACGAAACGTAGAGACGGCTCCCGGCCACGGCGAGTTTGGTGCCGGTGCCGCTGAGCGCGAGCGTCGAGACGAGCGCCGGTTGGGCGGGATCGGATGCGTCGAGGACGGCGGTGTGTTCGTTGCCGGCGACATAGAGCACGGTTCCGCGCGCGGCGAGGTTGTGGCGGTTCGAGGCGTCGCCGGTGTTCGTCGGGAGGAGGCCGACGAGAGCGGGGTGCGCGGGATCGGAGACGTCGAGGATGCCGAGGACGTTGTTCGGGCTGTAGAGCACGTACGCCGCGTTTCCCCGGACGTGGACGTCCCGGATCTCGCCGAAGGTGAAGACGCTCGAGTCGAACGCGGGGGGGACCGGCGCTGCGTAGTCGGCGACGTCGAAGATGCGCAGCCCGAAGAAATCGTCGGCGACGTAGACGCAGGCCGTTCCCGCGTAGGCCGTGCCGGGGCAGGAGAAGTCGTAGGCGCCGACGTGCGGCGAGCGCGCGACGGGGTCGATGTACTCGCCCACCGTCGCGAACGAGGTCGGGGCGAGCGCGTCGAGGATGCGCGCGTAGGGGTGGACCTTCCCGCCGCTCGGCTTGTATCCGACGAGGCAGAGGTGGGTCCCCCAGCCGGAAACGCCGTGCACGTCGAGGAGATCGTCCGCGTAGGTCCCGAGGACGGCGGGCGACGCGGCGTCCGTCACGTCGACGATCTGGAGCATCCCGCCGCCGCTCGCGACGTAGGCCGTGGCGCCCGAGACGAACACATCGTTCGCCGCCCATTCCTCCGAGGGATCGGGGGACGGCGGCGGCGCGGGGGGAGGGACGTTCGCGAGGAGCGCGGGCGCGAGGGGATCGGACACGTCGAGGATGTCGAGGCCGGTCTTGCCGTTCGCCGCGTAGAGGATCCCGCCCGCGACGACCATCCGGTCGGAGCGCGCCCAGGCGGTGTCCTCGGGGACGGCTTCCGGCGGCGGCGTCGTGAACGCCCCGGACGCGACGACGGTCGGATTCGCCGGATCGGAGATGTCGACGACGCGCAGGTTGTCGCCCCAGCTCGGCGCGCCGAGGAGGCCGACGAAGGCGTGCGTGCCCGAGACGGCGACGCCGCTCGCGTTGCCGACGTCGACGTGGCCCGCGACCTGCATGGCCGTGGGGCTCGAGACGTCGAGGACGACGAAGCCGTCCCCCTGGCCCGAGGAGACGTAGGCGTGCGACCCCTGGATCGCGATGTCGCGCACCCAGCCCTTGATTCCGAGTTCCTGCGCGACGACCGGATTCGCCGGATCCGTCACGTCGATCGAGACGACCGGGCGCGCCGCCTCGGTCTTCACGAGGATCACGTAGCGCCGCCCGTCGATCGCGACGCCGTCGGGAACGACGGCGATCTTGACGAACGAGCCCTGGGGAAGGTTGAGGGTCGCGGCCGTGTCGAGGGTGACGGGAGGACCCGCGGAACCCGCGCCGCCGCCGCCGACACCGCAGGCGAAGAGCGC
This sequence comes from Planctomycetota bacterium, assembly GCA_035695825.1. GTDB lineage: Bacteria > Planctomycetota > UBA1135 > UBA1135 > JAKEFM01 > JAKEFM01. The sequence goes on from DASRRH010000022.1 coordinate 65,158, forward strand.
GGCGCTCGCGAGGGAGATGACGAGTGTCGTTCGAACGGGCGCGCGGGCGCGGATCATCCCCATGGTCTTGACGGGAGGCGCCGCTCGCCCCGGCGGTGTCGCCCGCGGGCGAGCCCCCCGCAATCTATCGGCCGCGGCGGTGGCGGGGTTGAGGGCCCGCGGATCGCCCCGCCGATCGACCCCAGGCGATCCGGGGAGGAGGCTTCTTGTCCGCCCGCAGGGGGAACGCCCCGCGCAAGGCCCCCTCGAGCCGGGCCCGGTCGCCGGACTCGACGATGGAGCGCCCCTCCTGCCCCACCTGCTGAGGCTCGGCCGGCTTTTCCAGCCTCCGGGATCGCCGTCGCACGTCCCCGCCGCTACGATGGGCAGGCATGGCCCATATGTCGAACCGGGATCGCATCGCGCGCGCGGCCGAAGAGGCGCGGATCGGTGCGGCCGAGAAGGCCGCGAAGAAGGTCGTCCAGAAGCCGACCGGGAGTCGCACGGGGCGAGCGAAAGAGCCCGTGCGCATGAAGATCGTGTGGGAGGTGTGCAACACGGCCGGTACGCCGGTCAAGTCCTTCCCCTACCCGGACAAGGCCGAGGCCGAAGCCCACACCGAGACGCTCACCCGATCGACGGGGCGCACCCATATCCTCCGTCCGACCAAGGTGCCGATGGAGTGACGCGCGGGCTCTCGATCAGGACCAGGAGACCTCCGTCCCGAGCTTCGTCCGCGCCTTCCACGGCCCGATCGGGCCGCCAGGGGGGCTGCCCAGGCTTCCGCCCCGGCCGGCCAGCCCGCTGCTGCAGCGACTCCCAGGTCGGTCGTTACCGGCGACTCGGCCGGGATTCGTCCCTGCGCTTGCCATGGACCCCCTGCCCCTCGTGGGTCGATTGGGTCGGTACGAGGGGAGAATCGCGCGAGAAGAGGCGTCGCGAAATTCGCGCTGTGGCTGCTCGCGGTGCAGGGAGGGATCGGCGCATTCGACACGCTCTACGACCACGAGTGGCGCGCTCGACTTCCTGCGCGCGGGCGCCGCGCCGCCTCGGAGCTCGGGCGGCACGCGGCGCGCGATCTTCTCTACGCCGTGATCTTCGGCACACTGCCGTGGATCGCGTGGCGAAGATCGTGGGCGGGCGCGCTCGTCGCCGTCCTCGGCGCGGAGATCGTGCTCACGGTGGCGGACTTCGTCGTGGAGAAGGGGGTCGCCGGTCGCTTGGCGACGTCGAAGAGGGCGAGCGAGTCACGCACGCGGCGATGGGCATCCTCCACGGCGCGATGGTCGCGAACCTCGTCCCCGTGATCGCCGCGAGGTGGCGCGAGCCGACGGCGCTCGCGGCGAACCCGACGCCGATTTCCGACGCCATTCGGTGGTCGCTTGCCGCGATGGCGATCGGCGTCTTCGCATCGGGACTGCGCGACCTCTACGCCGCGTGCGGCTTGCCGGGCGGCGGCTGGCCGTGGAGCAAGCCCGAGGGCAATCGCGAGGCGGCGGCCGTTGAGGCGCGCGCGTGATCGCTCGTCGCCGGTGGCATCGCGGCGTTTTCGTCGCGGCCGGCGCCTACAACCTCGCTTGGGGTGCGCTCGCGGCCCTCGATCCGCAGTGGCTTTTCCGCTTCGCGCAGATCCCGCCGCTGAACCACCCGGCGATCTTCTCGTGCCTCGGAATGGTCATCGGGCTCTACGGCATCCTCTACCTCGAGGTCGCGCGGCGGCCGGAGCAGGGCTGGCTCCTCGCGGCGGTCGGGTTCCTCGGCAAGATCCTCGGCCCGATCGGCCTCGCTCGACTGATCGTCACCGGCGCATGGCCCGCGAGATCGATCGTCTTGTGCCTGACCAACGACGTCGTCTGGTGGGTGCCGTTCGCCCTCTATCTGTACGACGCGTGGCCCGCGTTCCGGGCGACGCGGCCGGGCGCAGCGGCGTCGCATGCGGAACGCCCGGTCCCTCGCGGGACTGAACGCGAGTGACGTCGCTCCCTCGGAGCGGGGACGGATTCGCCGGAGTCGCACCCCGCTCCGTTCGCGGGCGGTGGCTCGCAGTTCTTCGGGTCGGTTGGAGAGGGACTGCCTCGGTTCCGTGTTGATTCCGGTCCCAAGCCGCTACGGATTCTTGGGATGGGAGGAGGATGGCGGTCGGACGAGCGATCCGGTCGTAAGTCTCCTGGACGACCGGGCCCGACGGCCCGCATCAACACGGAACCGGTGCAGTTTCCACTCTCGCGGGTGGGGACTCGACTTCCAGGCGGTCCGGTTCTCGGAAACGAAGCCATGGCGGCCGGCGGACGCGGGGCTGGCGTTTCGACCTCGAAACGGCAAGGGCTCCAGCCGTTTCCGGTCCGGCTCGAAGGGCGCTCGCGAGGGCCCGAGCCGCGCGGGCACGTCCCTTGCCCGGGCTCTCCCGTGGGAAGGCCCATCCTCCGCGCTGTCCCTTCCTCCCCCTCTCCGCGCGCCGTCGTCGTCGCCATCCTCTTCGCGCTCTCGACCGGGGGCGGCGCCTCCGCCCAGGCCTACCTCGTCCGTCAGATCTACGGCCCGACGGGGTCCTACTCCGGCTGGTCCGTGGCGGGCCTCGGGGACCTGGACGGGGACGGGACTCCCGAGTTCGCCGTCGGGGCTCCCGCAGCGGGGTTGATCGCCGGGAACGCGGTCACGGGAGGGGGACAGGTGCGGGTGATCTCGGGCGCCACCGGAGCGCTCCTCCGCGTCCTCAACGCGACCGGCGCGAACGACCGCTTCGGCGCCTCGGTCGCGAACCTCGGGGACGTGAACGGGGACGGGATCTCCGACCTCGCCGTCGGCGCGCCGCAGAACTTCCTCGCCATCACCTGCTACTGCTGGCCCTCGGGACCGCCGCCTGCGATCTTCGGGCCCGGATACGCGCGGGTCTTCTCGGGCGCGACGGGGGGCGTCCTCTACACGCTCACGGGGACGACGGCGGGCGGTTTCTTCGGCGAGCGCGTCACGGGCCTCGGCGACGTCGACGGCGACGCCGTCCCCGACCTCGTCGTCGGCGCGCCGCAGATGACCTACTGGTTTTCAGGTGGCGGGATCGGCTACGTCCAGATCTTCTCCGGCGCCAAAGGGGCGGTTCTTCTGACCCTTCCCGGCGGCGGCGGGTCGGGTTGCGGCAACTTCGGGATCGCGTTGGCGGGACTCGGGGACGTGGACGGCGACGGCGCCGGGGACCTGATCGTCGGGGCGAGGACTTGGTCGAGCCCCGGGTGCGCCCTTGTCCACTCGGGCGCGAGCGGGCTTCTCCTGTTCGCCTTTGCTGGGTCGGCCCTCGCCGAGGGCTTCGGCGCCTCGGTCGCCGGACCGGGCGATCTCGACGGGGACGGGATCCCCGACCTCCTCGTCGGAGCGCCGGGGTGGTCCTCCGCCGCTCTCCTCTACGCCGGGCGGGCCCAGGCGCTCTCCGGGGCGAGCGGCAACGTCCTGTTCCAGATCACCGGCTCGGCCCCGTACGGGTACCTCGGTCTTCCAGTCGCGGGCGCCGGAGACGTCGACGGGGACAAGACTCCCGACGTCGTCGCCGGCGGCGAGGACCAGGTGATCGCGGCGAGCGGCGGGGGCGGCGCGACGATCTTCGCGCTCGACGAGGAGGCCCTCTCCCTCTCGACGGCGGGAGACCAGAACGGCGACGGCCGGGACGAGGTGCTCCTCGGGTACACGTCGGTCTACGCGGGCACGATCGCTCCCAACGGACGCGCGGCGGTCTACTCCACGACGGGAGTGCCGTCCGGATCCTCCCTGTTCGGTGCGGGATGCGCGGGCTCGGGAGGATTCGTCCCGGCGATCGGCGCCACGGGCGGAGCGCCGGACGCCGGGACGGGAAACGCCGCCTTCGGGATCCGGCTTTGGCGCGCGCTGGGAGGAACCCCCGCGCTCCTCCTCGCGGGCGTCTCGTCCCAGGCCTGGGCAGGGATCCCCCTCCCGCTCGACCTCTCCCCCTTCGGATTGCCCGGGTGCTCGCTCCTCGTCTCCGTCGAGGACTCGATCGCGACCGCCACGTCGGGAGCGGGTCCGGGTGCGGGAAGCGCGGAGATCTCGATCCCCGTCCCCACGGACGCCTTCCTCTCGGGCGGTCTCGTCTTCCTGCAGTGGTTCGTCGTCGATCCGGGACCGCTCCCGCTGCCCGGCGCGATGTCGCAAGGGCTCGAGCTCGCGATCCTGTAGTCGAGGCTCGGTCGTCGGCGGGGGGGGATCCCGCCGCGCGACGACGGCCTCGGCGACGGCGAGCCCGAGGAAAGGGAAGACGGGCATGTGGTGGAGGGGGGGCGCCGTCTCCGGAGGCCTTGTGCCTCCCACCCATCCGGGCGGGCCCCTTTCCCCCGCGCGGAAACCATATTGACAACTTTTATTGTCTATTTAGGATGCTCGCATGGTGCGCCGAGCTACGCCTCCCCGGCCCGCGAGCGGCCTGCGCGTGATGGACGACCCCGCCCAGGTGGCGGCGGCCCTGTCGCCCGTGCGTCGGCGCCTTCTGGCCGAGCTCGAGCGCGAGCCCGATTCTGCCGCGGGCCTCGCCCGGCGCCTCGCGCTCCCGCGCCAGCGGCTGAACTACCACCTGCGCGTGCTCGAGCGCGCCGGCTTCCTCGAGCTCCTCGAGGAGCGCCAGCGGCGCGGCTGCTTCGAGCGCGCCCTGCGCGTCTCGGCGCGTGCCTTCGTGATCGACCCGGCCCTGCTCGGCTCGCTCGGCGCGGATCCGGCCGCGATCCAGGACCGCTTCTCGTCCCATTACCAGCTCGCCACGGCCACCAAGCTCCTGCGCGAGCTGGCCGAGCTGCAACGCGGCGCGGAACGCGCGAGGAAGACCCTGCCGACGCTCACGCTCGAGACCGAGGTGCGCTTCGCCAGCGCCGAACGGCGCGCGGCCTTCGCCCAGGAGTTCGGCGCCGCCCTGGCGCGCCTCTCCGCGAAGTACAACGACGACTCCCCCGGGAGTCGCGCCTTTCGCTTCGTCCTCGCCGGACATCCCGTGCGCAAGGACGCTTCCCCGACCCCCACTCCCGAGGCAGGCCAGCCATGACCAAGCCCAGTTCCCCGCGCAGCCACGAACACGTGCTCGAGATCGCCGCGACCCCCGAGGTCGTCTGGAAGACGATCACCGCGGCCGAGGAGCTCGTGCGCTGGTTCCCGCTCGGCGCCGAGACCAAGCCCGGCAAGGGCGGCGAGATCCTGTACCGGTGGGGCGAGCTCGTGGGCCGCTGCCGGATCCTCGAGTGGCAGCCGCCGCGGCACCTGAAGACCAGCTGGATGGAGGCACCGGCCGTGGACGCCGAGGCGCCCGACCTCCCGCGCAGCACGGCGGACGAGACCGCGCGCGCGGCGCTGGCCGTCGATTGGTTCCTGGAGGCGAAGGGCGGCAAGACCGTGCTGCGCCTGGTGCACTCGGGCTTCCAGCCCGACGCCCCTTGGGACAAGGAGTACGACGGCACCAAGCGCGGCTGGACCTTCGAGCTGCAGGCGCTGAAGCACTACCTCGAGCACCAGCGCGGGAAGGAACGGCGCGCCGCATGGCTCCGCCGGGCGACCGCGCTCGAGCCGGCGGCCGTGTGGGAACGCTTCACGAGGCCTGGACCCCTCTTCCGCAAGGTCGCGCTCGATTCGCTCGGCGAAGGCGACCCCTATCGCTTCGAGCGCGCCGACGGCGAGGCGCTCGAGGGCCGCGTGATCGTGAACCGCGCCCCGCTCGAATTCGCCGGCACGCTCACGAGCCACGGCGACGGCATGATCCGCTTCGGCTTCGAGGACTGCATGGGCGGCCCGGAGGTGCACGTGTGGCTCGCGACCTGGGGGCTGCGAGAGCAGGAGTTCCAGGCGCTCGAACAGCGCTGGAAGGAAGCGCTGACACGAGCGTTTGCGCGGTGAGCGGAGGTGGTGGCGCACTCCTGCTCCGACCGCACGCGCATGGTGACCGGCCCGTTCCTGCGCGTGGACGGCGGGGAGAAGATGGGATGACCGGCTCTTGCTACGGAATGGCTAGTCCGTACTGGCCTTCGGACGTCTCGAAGAACGTCACGTGGGTGGTGTAGACGCGGGCGCCGACCGTGACCTCGAACGTGAGATGCGCCTCGCCGTCGGTGATGGCAGCCAGGTCCAGGTTCGAGAGCTTGAGCTTCATGCCGCCCTTGCTGCTCGAGTAGCCGAGCGCGACCCGGTCCGTCGTCGCCGTGTCGGGGAGCGTCTGGAACGAGACCCAGGGCTTGAGGGTGCGGCTATCGATGCCCGTCTTCGGGATCCCACCGAGCGCCGTGAAATCGCGATCGAGCAGCGCTGTGGCACCGTCGAGAATGCGGACGCGCAGCGTGCTCACGCCGGCCTCGTAGGCGAAGTTGGGGTCGGCGAGCAGCAGCGAGAGCTTCGCCGAGTCGAGGCCCGGCCCCGTCACCGCGAGCGCGCCCTTGGAGAGCACGAAGGCAGTGCGCTCGAAGGCGAGCGCGGGCCGGAAGCCGCCCCTCTCGTCGAAGCGGAGCAGCACGTGCCAGGCGTCGTCGCCGAGCGTGACGGTCTGCCACAGCGCGCCGGGCACGGTCTCCGCGATGCTGTCGCTGCTCGTCGCCCAGGCGAGCGTCTGACGGTCGGGCGTGAGGCGCACGCTCTCGACCGGGATCTCGCCGCTCGCGCTCTTGAAGGAGCAGGCCTGATCCGGGACGGTGCCCGTGCACTCGCCTGGATCGATCTGGAGCACGTGCGAGCCGATCATCGCCTGGAAGACGTCCGTGGCCGGATCGAAGCGAATGCCGGTGCGGCGGTCGGCGTTGTAGAGCGCCGACACGCGCCACGATTCGCTGCCGTCCGTGCCGAGCTTCAGCGACGCGCGCGAGACCCAGAAGTTCACCACGATCCGGGAGACGTCCCCGCCCGTCGCCGGCAGCACGATGAAGGTCAGGTCGAGCGTGATCGTTTCGCTCCCGTCCGTCGCCGTGAACGTGACCGGGTACTCGCCCTGCCGGGTGGGCGTTCCCGCGATCTCACCCGAACTCGCGTCGTACGAGATGCCACCCGGCAGGCCGACGGCCGAGTAGCTGATCGCGCCGCCCGCGCCCTCGGCGGTGAGCACGATGGGGGGCTGACGGTCGTAGAGCGTGTTCTCGAGCGCCGCGGGCATGCCGAGGAAGTTCCAGTGGAAGTTGCTGCCCGCGTCCGGCGCGATGACCATCGACAGATTCGTCGTGATGGTGCTCGTGCCGTCGTTGGCGGTGAGCGTCACCAGGAAGGTGCCCGCCTCGGTCGGGTTGCCGGTCACCGCACCCGTGGTCGGTTCCAGCGAAAGCCCCGCCGGAAGGCCGGAAGCGCCGAAGGAGACCGTGCCGGCCTCGCCCTGCACGTCGTACTGGTCGCAGAACGGCGTCCCCACCTCGCCGTTGTTCAGGAACCGCGTGACGAACTCGAAGTCATAGTCGTCGAGTGGCGCCACCGTGTCGCGCGGGTGGATCGTGATCGGCACGACCGACGTGCCGACGTTCTCCTCGCCGGGCAAGGAATCGTGGACGGTGAGGCTGACGAAAAACGTGCCCGCCGACGTCGGAGTGCCCGTGATCTGCCCGGTGGCGCCGTTCAGCGTCAGGCCCGGGGGCAGGTCCGAGCCGCCGAAGATGGTGGGACCATCGCCGCTCAGCTCGAGCGGGGCGTGGGTGTAGGCGACGCCCACGCGTCCGTCGGGGAAGACGGGGTTGTCGAGGCCCGAGCCGCCGTTGCCGCCGCCGCCCGAGGAGCTGACGGAGAGCGTGACGCTATGGCTGATCTGCTGCGTGGTGTCGTCGGCCACGAACACGACGTCGAAGTTCCCGGACTGCGTCGCGAGACCGGTGATCAGACCCGAGTCCGGGTCGAGGCTGAGGCCGTCGGGGAGCGGATCGTTGCCCGGGCTCAAGTCCACCGAGAAGGTCACGGGACCGTCCGCGTTCGCGACCACGAGCTGACCCACGAACACGGGCCCGTTGGTGCTGAGCGGCGGGAACTGGTCGTTCAGGAAGCGGAAGGTCCCGTTCGAGTCGGTACAGGCCTGGCCCCGGACGGGCGCGGGCGAGAGCCCGAGGCCGATGACGAGCAGGCACGCGACGCGGAGTGCGGAAGAACCCATCGCTCGACCTCCCTGGAAGCAGATCCCGGAGGCTATCGGCCGGGCGGGCGCCGGGCTGAAGCCCGCCCGTTGCGAAAGCGCCACTGGGCCGCCTTGCGCGCTGCTTCTTCGAGGTTCCGGCGGCGCTTCTCGACCACGAGCGGCGTCTCGCACTCGGTGTCCGGGACCTTCTCCGCCACCACGAACAGGTTCGATCTCCGCAGCATGGGGAGCGAGAACAGGTCGCGCTCGATCTCGCGCCGCGGGTTCCGTGGGATAGGACGTTCTATCGAGACGGGAACCCGACTCACGCAGGTGGGGAGGGGGGCGCGCCGGGCGATCCGAGGTCCCCCCTCGCCGAGGGGATCCCTGCCCGATCCCCGATCCGAGGGGCGCGATTCGCCCTCCTCCTCTGTTCTACGCGAGGGTGGCGGCCGGGGGCTGGGTCGGCGCCCGGGCCGTGATCCGCACGATAGGGGAGCGCGCGTCGGCCATCTCGGAGGAGAGCGGGCTCGCGGCGAGCCTCTCCTCTGTCGCCCCTCCTCACGGCCTCCCGGGACGCGCTGCCGGTCTCGACGACGCACGCGACCCGCGGCGGGATCTTCGGGGCGGGCCTCGCGCGGCGGGAGTCCCGCTGGGACATGTTCGCGTGGGTAGCCGGGGCGTTGGTCTTCGCCCTCCCCCTGTCCGCGGCCGTCTCCGTCTCGCTCGGCTTCCTGGTGCGAAGGCTCGGAGGCTACCCTCTCCGCGCGCGCGCCGGTCCAGGAGCGGACTTCCGCGCTGGCCTCTCTCCGACCCGGAGCAGCGCCTCCTTGAGCCGCGCGAGGGCCGCCTCGGGAGAGGTGTGCCGCCCCGGGAGCATCGCGTGGCAGAGGCCCGGCTTGATGTAGCGGAGGTCGGGGAACGAAGAGCGCAGTGCGCCCTCGAGCCGCGCGCGGTCGTCGTAGACGATGAGGTAGCGGTCCGGCTGCCAGTGGACGCTGCGGACCCGGATCCGGCGCAGCAGGCGCTTCAGGAGGAAGAGGTCGAGGAGGGCCGAACCCTCGGGAGGCGGCGGCCCGAAGCGGTCGCGGAGCGACGCCTCGACCTGCGCGCGCGAGGGCTCGTCGACGATGCCATCGAACTCGTGGAGGACCTCGAGCCGGAGGCGGGGTTCGGAGATGTAGGAGTCGGGCACGTAGGCGCGCACTCCCGCCTCGAGGTCGACCGCCTCCTCGCCGGGCTCGAGGTCGTCGGCGGGCTCCCCCCGGAGGCGCGCGACCGTCACCCGAAGGAGGCGGCAGTAGAGGTCGTAGCCGACGGCGCCGATGTGACCGCTCTGCTCGGAGCCGAGGAGGTTGCCGGACCCCCGGATCTCGAGGTCGCGCATCGCGATCGAGAAGCCGGCCCCCAGGTGGTGGAGCTCGGTGATCGCCTTCATGCGGGCCCGGGCGGCGGGGATCAACGGCTCGTGGCGGGGGAGGATCAGGTAGCAGTGCGCCTTGTGCTTCCAGCGCCCGACCCGGCCGCGGAGTTGATGGAGGTCGGAGAGGCCGAAGCGCTGGGCCTGGTCGATGAAGATCGTGTTCGCGCGCGGGATGTCGAGGCCCGACTCGACGATCGTCGTCGAGACGAGGACGTCGACCTCCCCCTTCACGAAGCGGACCATCACGTCCTCGAGCTCGTCCTCGGGCATCTGGCCGTGGCCGACGGCGATCCGGGCCTGGGGGACGAGCTTGCCGAGGTCCGCGGCGAAGCGGTCGATCGACTGGACGCGGTTGTGGAGGAAGAAGACCTGCCCGCCGCGGTTGATCTCCCGGAGGATCCCCTCGCGGACCGGCAGCGGTTCGTCGTCGTAGAGGACGCGGGTCTCGATGTCCTGTCGGCCCACGGGGGCCGTCGCGAGGACGGAGATGTCCCGCAGGCCGAGGAGGGACATGTGGAGGGTGCGGGGGATCGGCGTCGCGGAGAGGGTGAGGACGTCGACGGTGGCGCGGAGGCGCTTCAGGCGCTCCTTGTGCCGGACGCCGAAGCGCTGCTCCTCGTCGATCACGACGAGTCCGAGGTCCTTGAACTTGACGTCCTGGGAGAGGAGGCGGTGGGTCCCGATCAGGATGTCGACCGCGCCCGCCTCGGCCTTGGCGAGGACCTGCGCGATCTCCGGGTCGCTGCGGAAACGGGAGAGGACGTCGACCTCGACGGGATAGTCGGCGAGGCGCTCGCGGAAGGTCTCGTAGTGCTGCTGCGCGAGGACCGTCGTCGGGACGAGGACCGCGACCTGCTTGCCCGCGTTCACGACCTTGAAGGCAGCGCGGACGGCGAGCTCGGTCTTGCCGTAGCCGACGTCGCCGCAAAGGAGCCGGTCCATCGGGCGGAGGGCCTCCATGTCCCCCTTGATCTCCCGGCCTGCGGCAGCCTGGTCCTCCGTGTCGGGGTAGGGGAACGAGGCTTCGAAGTCGCGCTGGAGCGCGTCGTCGATCGGGTAGCGGATCCCCTCGGCCACCTCCCGCAGCCCCTGGACTTCGAGGAGTTCGGTCGCGAGGTCGACGAGGGCCTTGCGGACCGCCTCCTTCCGGCGGGAGAAGCCCGTCCCGCCGAGGCGGTCGAGCGCCGGGGAGGGCCCCCCCGCGCCGACGTAGCGAGCGACGAGGTCGATCCGCGAGGAGGGGAGATAGAGGAGGGTCCCGCCGTCGAATTCGAGGACGAGGCAATCCTCCTCGCCGGGGTCGCGCTTCACGCGCTGCACGCCGCGGAAGCGCGCGACGCCGTGGATCGCATGGACGACGAGGTCCCCCTCCTTCAGCTCGAAGAACGACTCGATCGCGCGCGTGCGGAGCGCCCGCGCGAGCTTCCGGGGGCGCCGGATCGCGGGGGCGCCGACGAGCTCTCGGTGGCTGACGAAGGCGATGCGCTGGGAGGGGAGACGAAAGCCGGCGGTGAGGGTGCCGACCTCGACCGAGACGGATTCCCCCGGAGCCTCCCCGTCCATCCCCTGGTCCCGGAGGAGATCGAGGAAGCGTCTCCGCTCGGCGTCGTTCGCGCAGAGGAGGACCACGCGCCCCTCGCGCGCGACCGCCTCCCGGAGCGAGGACCCCGCGCTCCGGAACCCGACTGCGAGTCCCTGGACCGGGCGGGCGTCGAGGTCGAGCTCGGAGGTCGGAAGGGCCTGGAGCGAGAGGACGGCCGCGCCCTCGAGGCTGCGGGCGAGGCGCTCGAATCGATCCGCGGCCGCGGCGTCCTGGAAGCGCAGGGCCTCCTCCCGGTCCCGGAGGCGCAGCGGCTCGACGCGGACGAGGGTGAGCGGCCTCGGGATCCCCGCCGGCAGGAAGCTCCCCGACCCGTCGGCGGAGGGGTCCCGCGCGAGGGAGATCGCCAGCCGCTCGTGGACCTCGACGGAGCGTTGGGTCTCCGGGTCGAAGGTGCGGATCGACTCGATGCAGTCCTCGAGGAGCTCGATCCGGACCGGGGCGGCCGAGGCGAACGGGAAGAGGTCGAGGATGTCCCCCCGGAGGCTCGCCTCGCCGGGCGCCCCGACGAGCGGGAGGCGCTCGAAGCCCGCCTCGACGAGGCGCCGCATCGTCGCGCCGGCGTCGAGGGGCTCGCCCGTCGCGAGGGGAAGGAGGCTGCGGCGCAGCTCCGCGGCGTCGGGGACGGGCTGCAGGAGCGCGAGGAGAGGGGCGACGACGACGCGGGCGCCCGCCTCCCCCCTCCCGGGCGCGAGGGCGTCGAGCGCCGCGAGACGGAGCCGCATCGCCTCGGCGTCGAGGTGGGCGCCGGCGCTCTCCCGGGCAGGGAAGGGGAGCGGGGAGACGCCGAACGTCTCGAGGTCCGCGGCGAAGGCGTCGGCCTCCTCGCCGTCGGAGACGAGGACGAGGAGGATCCCCTCCCCGCCGCGGGCGAGGGCGGCGACGAACAGGGCGCCGGCGCTCCCCCAGGCGCCGCCGACCTGGACGCTCGCCCCGGGGACCAGCCGCGCGAGCGTCCCCCGAACGGCGGGGGCCGACGCGAAGCTCTCAACGAACGACTTCACCCTCCGATTCGAGCTGGAGAAGCGCCTCCCGAGCGGCCCACTGCTCGGCCTCGCGCTTCGTCTTCCCCCACGCGCCCGGGAAAGACCGGCCGTTCACCTCCGCGGCGACCTTGAAAGCGCGGTCGCAGTCGGGACCGACCGCGGCGAGGACCCGGTAGACGGGAGGAGCGCCGTGCTCGCGCTGGGCGAAGTGCTGGAGGGCCTTCTTGTGATTCTGCTGGGCCCGCCCCGCCTCGGGCGCCGTCGCCTCGGGACGCAGCCAGTCGAGTGCGATCCGCCGGGCCGCCTCGAGGCCGCCGTCGACGTAGACGGCGCCGAGGAGGGCCTCGAGCGCGTTCGAGAGCAGGGAGCGCGGCAGCGGCCGGTGGCGGGGGATCCCCTTGCCGACGATGAGGAATCGCTCGAGGCGCAGCCGCTCGGCGACCCGGGCGAGGGAGGGGCGGGAGACGAGGGCGCTCTTGCGCTCCGTGAGCCCCCCCTCGGTCTCCGTCGGGCGCGTCTGGAAGAGGTACTCGGCGACGACGAGGGAGAGGACCGCGTCCCCGAGGTACTCCAGACGCTCGTTGTGGACCCCCACCCCGACCCCGGTCGAGGCGTGGGTCAGGGCCTGGGCGAGGAGGGGGGGGTTCCGGAAGTGATACCCGAGGGCAAACTCGCAATCCTGCCGGAGCGGCTCGTCGAGCATCGGGTTCATTAGGCGGCCTCGCCTCCGCGGGGCGAAGATAACTCGCCGACCCCCCTTGGGAAGGCCGGCCCCGGGCCGATTCCAGCGCTCGGCCGGGTGTAACCGCCGAGGGGCAGCACGGATAGTAGGGGAGCGACGTCGGCGGGCGGAACCAACCTCCCCCTCCGGGCGTCGAAACCGCGGATGGCACGAGGGGACGTGGGTCGGCGGCGGCCCGATCGGAACCGGATCTCTCGCAGATGAGGCGAATGGCTCGGGAAACGGATCGCGCGGGGGCGCGCGGCTCCCGGGCTCTCGATTCCGACCGGAAGGGAGACCGGGTCGCGTGACCCGGATCGACATGATTCTGGAATCCTTTCGCCTGGCGGGACGGCGCGGTCCGCCCGTCCAGGGGGAGCTCCGGCTCCCCGAGAGCGCGGCGGCAGCCCCGGTCATCGTGTTCGTGAACGGGCTGATCCTCTCGCGCGACTGGGGCTTCTATCCCTATCTCGCGGAGCGTCTCGCCCAGAGCGGCTTCGCCGTGCTCACCTACGACTCGGCCTCGAGCGCCCTCGAGTCCTCGCCCGAGGAGGCGACGGTCTCGAACGAGCTCGAGGACCTCGCCTTCCTCCTCGACGGGATCGGGGAGCGGCGCGTCCCCGGATCGGAGCGTTGCCTCCCGGAGGTCATCGGCCTCTTCGGGCACGGCAAGGGGGGATCGGTCGGGCTCCTCCACGCCGTCCGTGACCCGCGCGTCCGAACCCTCGTCACCCTGGCCGCCTGCTCGACCTTCGATCGGTTCCATCCCGGGGAGGTCGCCCGCATCGACCGGGAGGGGCACCTCGAGGTGCCGCAGCCCGGGACGGGCCGCGTGGTGCGCATCTCGAAGGCCTACCTCGACGACCTGCGGGAGCACCGCCACCGCTTCTCCCTCGAGGCCGCGCTCCCCTCGCTGCGCGTCCCGGTCGCCTTCATCCACGGGGAGGAGGACCACATCGTCGGGGTCTCGGAGTCGGAGGCCCTCTACCACTGGTCCGACAAGGACCGCGCGCGGCTGATCGTCCTCGAGAAGACGGGACACACGCTCGGCGCGGTCCACCCCTTCCACGGGCCGAACCGCGACATCGAGCGACTCGTCCAGATCTGCGTCGCGTTCTTCACCGAGAACCTCGCCGCCGGCACCTGCGCCTGACGCCCCCCCGGGGGGCACCGAGGTCCCCCCTTCTCTCGCGCCGAGGTAGGATGGTCGGCGCTGTTCGGCCGGTGAAGGCAGGTGGGACCATGAAGCGTTCTGGAATCGCGCGTCTCCCCCTCCGGGCGTTGCTCCTCGTGGCGTTTGCGCCGCTCCTCGCCTCGCGGCTGCCTGCGCAGCCTCCGAACGACGATTGCGCGAACGCGATCCCCCTCTTCGACGGAGTGAACGCGGGCTTCACGAACGTCGGGGCGACGGTGACCGCGGGGCTCGGCTTCTTCGTCTGTTCGAACGGGCCGAACCCCGACGTCTGGTTCACCTACACCGCCTCCTGCACGGGGAGCGTCACCTTCTCCACGTGCCCCGCCGCGGGGGGCCTCTCGTCGCTCGACTCCGCCATCTCGACCTACTCGGGGGTCTGCGGCAGCCTGACTCTCCTCGGGTGCAACGACAACGCGTGCGCCACGTCTCCCGAGCTCACCGTCAACTGCGTGAGCGCGGGGCAGACGCTGCTCGTTCGGGTCGGAGGCTTCCAGGGGGACATCGGCACGTTCGATCTCGCCGTCACGTGCAATCCCCCCCCTCCCGCGCCGCCGAACGACGACTGCGCCGGCGCGCTCCTCGTGATCGACGGGCTCAACCTCGGCCTATCGAGCCCCGGGGCGACGCCGAGCGCGGGGCCGCCCTTCTCCTGCGCTCCCGGCGGCGCGGACGTCTGGTTCACCTACACGGCGAGTTGCACCGGGGTCGCGAGTTTCTCCCTCTGCCCCCCCGCGACGTCCTCCTTCAACGCGCTCCTCTCGGTCTACACCGGCGCCTGCGGGGGGCTGGCGGAGGTCGGATGCAGCGACGACGTCTGCGGCAACGCCCCGCGCGTGTCGGCCCCGGCGAGCGCGGGCGCGGTCCTCCTCGTGCGGGTCGGCGGAGCGGGGGCCTGCCCCCTCACGGGGACCTTCGACCTCCTCGTTTCCTGCGCCGCTCCGCCGCCGAACGACGACTGCTTGGGCGCGACCCCCGTCGTCGACGGCCTGAATCCCGGCCTCGACAATACGAACGCGACGGAGGGGACGGTCGCGGCGGCCTGCGGCCTCTCCGGTTCGCCGGGGTACGCCGACGTCTGGTTCGCCTACACGGCGACGTGCGCGGGGGTCGTCACGGCCGACACCTGCGATGCGACGGGGGCGCCGACCCTCGCGGACACGATCCTCTCCGCCTACGACGGCTGCGGAGGCACGGAGCTCGCGTGCAACGACAACGCGGTGACCGTCTGCTCCCCCCGCTCCTCGCTCAGTTTCAGCGCGACGGGGGGGGCGACCTATCTCCTGCGGGTCGCCGGCGCCTCGGCGGCCTCCTCCGGCACGTTCAATCTGACGATCGCGTGCGCGCCCGACGCGGCGGCGCTCGACGACTACGGGGACGCGCCGGTGGGGACCCCGGTCGCCCGGCACACGAACGCGGGTCAGGAGCGCCTCGGGACGGGGGTCTCCACCGAGGGGGGCCCGCGTACGCCCGCCTGGTTCGGGGACGCGTTCGACGACGGCCTCATCTCCGTCTCGAACCTCTTCCCGACGAGCACGACCGCCCAGATCGTCGTGCGCGCCGTGAATCCCGCAGGGACGCAGACCGATTTCTGCCGCCTCTGGGTTCGGCGGACGGGGCTCTCCCTCGGGTGGGCGACTTTCGGGGACGCTCTCCCCTCGCAGAGCGCCTCGGTCGGCGCCGCGCCGGTCAACTTCACGTTCGGCCCGTTCGCGCTGAGCGCCGCGGCCGCCCCCTCCCCGGCGGTCCGGGTCCGGCTCTCCCGCGACGCCGCCGGCGTGCAGTCCCCGACGTCGACGGGGGCCTTCGGCGAGGTCGAGGACTTCGTCGTTCCGGGCTCGGGCGGGCTCAACGTGGCGGCCCTCGCGCCGAGCACGGTGTCCGACGCGAGCGACGCGCCGCCCCCCTACCCCCCCGCGGGGATCCGCAACGTCTTGAACGAGCGCCTCGGCGCGGCCGTGGACGGCGAGGGGAACACGCCGGTCGGATATCCGCAGACCGGCACGGGGGCCTGGGACGACGACGGCGCCGACGACGACGGAATCCTGCGCCTCGACGGGCTGAGCCCCGGCGCTTCGGTGTCGGTCCGCGTGCTCGCGACGAACCCCTCCGGGTCGACCCTCGACGCCGCCCGAGCGTGGTTCGACTGGAACGGCGACGGCGACTGGGACGACCCGGGCGAGGCGACGCCGGAGGAGGTCGGGCTCGTGCCCGTGGGCGCGACCGGAAGGGTCTTCACCCTCGGCCCCCTCGCCGTCCCGGCGGCGAGCGTCGACCCGGTCCCGACGCGGATCAAGCTCTGCCGCACGAGCGCGGGAGGGGGCCTCCTCGAGGGGGGCCAACTGGCGGCGGGCGCCTCCGCGAGCTTCGGCGAGATCGAGGACTACCTGCTCCACCTCGAGCAGGGGGTGGGCTGCAATACGGCGACGGGGCTCGCCCCGGCCGCCTGGGCGGACGATCCCCCCCGCGTGGGCCTCCCCTTCACGTGGCGGCTCGCGGGCCTCGTCCCGGGGGCTCCCGTGTTCTTCCTCGCCGACTCCTCCGTGCTGGGAGGGATCGACCTCGTCGCGTTCGGGCTGCCGGTGCCGCCGGCGACCTGCTTCCTCTACGTCCTCCCGACGAACGTGTTCGCCCTCGTCGGGGTCGGCGACCCGAACGGGAACTTCTCCCTCACGATCCCGGTCCCGCCCATCCCGATCTTCGCGGGGGCGGTGGTCTACGTGCAGGGCTTCCAGATCGCGCCGCCTCTCTCCGTGATCGCGACGAACTACCTCGCGCTGACGGTCCTCCCGAACTGACGAGGCCGAGCCGAGGCGCGGCCCTACTTCGGCGCCTGATACAGCAGGACGGGTTTCCCGTCCTCGCCGATCGCGTAGATCGCCTTCGCGACGGCGTCGGCGAGGAGGAGGCGCTTGTTCAGGGCGTCCCACCACACCCCCGCCGGGTTGTCGAGGGGGGGACCCTTGACGAGCGGCGTCGGGGCGCCGCCCGAGACGGGGATCTTGAAGACCGCCTTCGCGTAGTTGTCGGAGACGAAGGCGTTCCCCGCGCCGTCGAGGGCGATCCAGAGGGGGTTCTCGAAGGGCGCCCCTTTGTGCAGCGGCGCGACCGTCTTCCCGTCCGCGCTCACCTTGTAGACGGCGAGGTCGCCCGGGGAGACGACGAGGAGCGAGCCGTCCTCGAGGAGCGCGAGCCCGCGGGGATGCTTCACGTCGGCGAACTTCGCCCACTTGCCGTCCGCCCCGCGGCGGTAGACCGCGTCGACGGTCGAACCCGCGACGAAGAGGTTCCCCGCCTTGTCGAAGGCGAGGCCGCGCGGTTGGCCGATCTCGAAAGGGGCGTCGATCGCGAGAAAGGTTCCATCGGCCTTGATCGCGTAGAGGCCGCCGGTCGGCGGGTCGGTCACCACGAGCCCCCCCGAGGGGTCGAACGCGATCGCCGAGGGGCGCCAGAGGGGCTTCCTCGGCCACGCCTCCCCGCGGACGAGGATCTTCGCCGGCTCGGGGGGCTTCACGGTCCAGAGGCAGCAGCCGTTCGGGTCCGTGAAGACGAACCCCCCTCCCATCGGCGCGACGCACTCGATCCGGGTCGGCGAGGCCGGCGGGGGAGCCGGGGTCGCGGGCGCGCTCTGGGCCGCGGGGACGAGGGGGAGGAGGAGGGTTCCGAGGATCATCGTCGTTCTTTGGAGGCGTCAGGCGCGCTCGAAGGGGTCGAAGAGCCGGCGGTACTCGTCCGCCGCGAAGCGGTCCGTCATGCCCGCGACGTAGTCGCACACCCCGCGCTGCAGCCCTTCGCGCTCGGCCCAGCGCTGGAAGTCGGGCGGAAGGATGCGCGGGTTTCCGACGTACGCCCGGAACAGCCGCTCGAGCATCTCCCGGGCCTTGGCCATCATCCGGTTCACGCGGTAGTGGTGGTAGAAGTTCTGGTGGAGGAACGTCCGGAGGGGGGCGATCTCCTCCCGGATCTCCGGAGAGTGGCCGATCGCCGGGGCGGCGGCGCGCCGCGCGCCCTCCGGCGAGTCGAATCCCGCCTGCGCGATCGCGCGAGCGGAGTGCTCGATCAGGTCCTGGATCAGGATTCCGATCAGGGCGCGGACCGTCCGCCGCGCGCGGAGCCGGCTGGGGAGCCCCGGGGTCTCCACCCGGGCGCGCGCGCGCCGCCAGATCGCGAGCGCGTCGAGCTCCTCCTCCGTGAAGATCCCCGCCTTCAACCCGTCGTCGACGTCGTGGTGGGTGTAGGCGGTCTCGTCGGCGGCGTCGACGAGCTGCGCCTCGAGGAGGACCTGGGGGAGGGGCTCGAACTCGGCGGCCTCGGGCGCCGTCTTGCGCTCCCCCTTGAGGAGGGACTCCCGCACCTCGCGGGTGAGGTTGAGGCCGTCGTAGCCGGGGGCGCGCTTCTCGAGGAGGTCGACGATCCGGAGGACCTGGCGGTTGTGCCGGAAGCCGCCGTGCTCGCGCATGAGGGCGTCGAGGGTCTCCTCCCCCTTGTGGCCGAAGGGGGGATGGCCGAGGTCGTGCGCGAGGGCGATCGTCTCGACGAGGGGCTCGTTCAGCCCGAGGGCGGAAGCGACGGAGCGCGCGACCTGGACGACCTCGAGGGTGTGGGTGAGCCGGGTCCGGTAGTAGTCCCCCTCGTGGTTGACGAAGACCTGGGTCTTGTACTCCATCCGCCGGAAGGCGGTCGAATGGACGATCCGGTCCCGGTCGCGCTCGAAGTCCATGCGGAACGGGTCGGGCTCCTCGGGGTGCTTGCGGCCGCGGGAGCGGCGCGCGCGCATCGCGTAGGGCGCGAGGTCGTGCTCTTCGCGCTCCTCCTTCGCCTCGCGCGTATAGAGGCGGACGCGCTGCGTCGGCTTCGCCTCGGCCTTTGACCGTTCGGGCGCCGCCCGGTATCCCTCGCCGGCCATCGCGGCGCCCTTCCTATTCCGGCGGAGAGACCCTTGCAAGCAAACCGAGCCGAGGAGGCGGCCCCTGCCCCCTCGCCCGAGGTCGGGAGCGCGCGGGATCGCCTCCGGGGCGCCCTCGTTCTCGTCGCGTCGGCCGCGGTCTTCCCGCTCACGGGACTCTCCGCCCGGAGGCTCCGCGCGTCGCTCCCGGCGGCCGAGATCACGTTCCTCTGGTGCGCGGTCTGCGCGCTCGGGCTCGCCCTGGCGAGCGCGCTCTTCGGCTTCCGCCTGCGGCCGAAGCGCCCCCGCCTCTTCCTCCTGCGCGGGCTCTCCGGCGCGGCCGTGACCGGGATGTTCTTCCTCTCCGTCCAGCGCGTCCCCCTCTCGACGGCGACCGTGCTCCTCTTCTCCGACCCGATCTGGGTCGCCCTCTTCTCCTCCCTGCGGGGGGTCGAGGGGCCGCGTCCTCTCGAATGGGGCTTCGTGATCGCGGCGGTCGGCGGGGTCGTGCTGACGGCGGATCCGGTCCTCGGGAATCCGGGATGGGGGGAGGCGCTCGCGCTCCTCGCGGGGATCGTCGCCGCGGGCTCCGCGATCTTCGTGCGGGAGATGCGCCGGGAGGGGGAAACGGTGGCGACGGTCTACTTCGCCTTCCTCCTCTGCGGGACGGTCGTCTTCGCCCCCTTCGCCCTCGCGCTCGGCCGGATGCCCTCCCGCGGGGACCTCCCCTGGATCGCCCTCTTCCTCGCGGCCGGGACGGCCGGGAACCTCCTGATGACCTACGGCTACCGCTTCGTGCGCGTGACGACCTGCGCCGTGCTGCAGGCCTCGGAGACGGTCTTCGCCGCGGCGTGGGCATGGGTCGTCCTCGGCGAGGTCCCGCTCCTCCGGCAGGCCGCCGGCGGGGGGCTCGTCGTCGGGAGCGTCGTCGCGCTGACGGTGGTCCGGAGCCTCCAGAGGCCGGGGGGCGGGGAGGAGGCCTGACCGGAGGTGCGGTCGTGCGGCCGACCGGACCCTTCGCCGCTGGCTTTTCTCTCCGCGCGCGCCCCAGAATCCCCTTTCCCGTGGGGCTTCCATGCGGCCGGCGGACTTTCGCGACTACCTCGCGCTCCGGGCCCACCTCGCGCGCCCGTGGGGGTTCCTCCGCATGCGCGGCCGCCCACTCGAGGGGCCGTTCGCCGACGTGCCGCTTCGGGAAGGGGGGACCGTCCGCCTGCGAGCCGCCCCGATGGACCGGCACATCTTTCACCGCATCTTCGCGCGCGACGAGTATGGCCTGGACGAATTCGGTCCGGGCTCGCTCGGCACCGTGATCGACATCGGCGCGCACGCGGGCTTCTTCGCCCTGCGGGTCGCCCCCCTCGCCGCCCGCGTCCTCTGCTACGAGCCGGTCCCGGAGAACTACGAGCTGCTCGTCCACAACGTCGGGCGGTTCCCCCACGTCCGCCCGCACCCGCTCGCGGTCGCCGGCCGGAGAGGGACCGGGCGGCTCCTCCTCTCGTCGAACCCCTCGAGCCACTCGATGTTCCCCCCGGGCCCGGACGGGCGAGTCGGGGGGATCGAGGTCGCCTGCGTCGCTCTCGCCGACGTCTTCGAATCGAACGGCGTCGCGCGGTGCGACCTCCTCAAGCTCGACTGCGAAGGGGCGGAGTACGACATCCTCTTCTCCCTTCCCGGGGAGCTCTGGAGCCGGATCGAGCGCGTGCGGATGGAGTTCCACGCCGTCGGGGGGAAGGGGGAGGAGTGGAGCGGCGAGCGCCTCGCCGACCACCTGGTCCGCCACGGCCACGCGACGCGGCTCGAGCCCTCGCGGCGTCATCCGGGGAAGGGGCACCTCTTCTCCGTCCGGAGGTCCGCGTGATCCGCGGCCGGCGCAGGCGATCCGTTCTCATCCTCGCCGCCGGCCTCGCGGCCATGGGGGGAGCGTTCCTCGCGCGGGCCTTGCGAGGGCCGAGACCGTACGCGCCCCCCCCCTTCGAGCCGCCGCCGAGGCGCGCGCGTCCCGCGAAGGGGCCGAGCCTCCTCCTCGTCACCCTCGACACGACGCGGGCCGACCGGCTCGGGTCCTTCGGGAACGACCTCGTCGAGACCCCTCGGCTCGACGCCTTCGCGGCATCGGGCGTGCGGTTCGAGAACGCCTTCTGTCCGATGCCGGAGACCGACCCCTCCCACGCCTCGATCATGACGGGGCTGGAACCCGTCCGGCACGGGGTGATGAAGAACGGCTGGAGGCTCCCCCCGGAGCGGACGACGCTCGCCGAGATCCTTCGAGGGGCCGGCTACTCGACCTACGGCGCCGTGAGCGTCGAGCACCTCGGTCGAAAGACGGGATTCGACCAGGGGTTCGATGTCTTCGACGGCGAGTTCGACGGGCACCAGCGCGACGGCGGAGACACGCTGAAGCTCGTCCGGACCTGGCTCGACGACGTCGCGAGCCGCCCCTTCTTCCTCTGGGTGCACTGGTTCGATGCCCACCGGGACAACCGAAAGAAGTCGCCTCGGTACCTTCCCCCCGCGCCCTTCCTCCCCGACGCCGCCACCGAAGCGCGTTACGCGTCCCGATCCCTCCCGGCGGAGGTCGCCCGCTACGACGCGCAGATCCGCTACCTCGACCGCCTCTTCGGGGCCCTCCTCGACGAGATCGAACGACGCGGGGCCCTGCGGAACACCGTGGTCGCCGTGATCGCGGACCACGGGGAGACGCTCCACGAGCTCGTCGAGCGCTTCGGGTACGGCTACACGCACGGAGACTACCTCTACGACCACCAGGTCCGGGTCCCCTTCCTCCTCGCGGGCCCGGGAATCCCCTCCGGCCGGCGGGTCCCTTCGCAGGTCCGGGTCTTCGACCTCCTCCCGACCGTCCTCGCCGCGCTCGGGCTCGAGGCGGAGGTTCCCGAGGGACTCGACGGGGCGAACCTCCTCCCGCTCGCGCGAGGAGAGGGGGCCCCGGACCTCCCCGTCTTCCTTCGTGCCGATCTCCGTTCGAAGCACCGGAACACCCACGACGCGGCCCTGCGGGAGGGGGCGAGGAAGCTGATCCTCACGAAGGAGGTCGGGCCCGAGTTCTTCGAGCTCGGGAGCGACCCGCACGAGATGCGCAACCTCCTCGCCGAGGGGCCGGAGCCGCCGGAGGCGGCCCCGATGAGGGAGAGGCTCCTCGCTTGGCTCGCGCGAGCGGCGACGGTCGAGGAGCAGGAGATCGACCCCCGCCTTCGGGAGGCGCTCCACGATCTCGGCTACCTCGGGGGGGATCGCGAGAAGCCGCGGTGACCGCCGGCGGCGGCCGCTCGGCTCCTACCGCAGGAAAAAGCCCGTCCCCGAAGGGATCGGCGGGAAGAGGATTCCGCCGCCGGCGAGGAAGAGGAAGGAAGCCGGAGCCCCCGGAGCGGGGGCGACCGCGAAGCCGGGGGAGCCCGCCGGCGAGTAGGCGACCGAGCGGAGGAACGACGCGGGACCGCGGTTGACGAGGTCGAGCCCGCCCGAGGAGACGACGACCCGGGCGCCGATGTCGAGCCCCGGGCCCGCGGAGGCGACGAACGCGAGCTCGGAGCCGCTCGGGCTCGCCGTGAGGGCTTCGATGTCGATCCCGGTCGGGACGGCGAAGACCGTCTGGACGGAAGGTGCGGCGCCGCCGGTGACCGAGTAGACCGTGGAGGACCCTCCGAAAGCGACGGCGTCGAAGAAGATCCTCCCGCCCGCGGGCCCGACTCCGCCGCCGGTCCAGGACTGGCCGGCGAGGGGGGTCGAGGCGGACGCGGTCGCCGTGTCGACGAGGTACATCGTAAAGCCGCTGGCGTCCGAGGAGACGATGGCCCGCGTGGAGGAATCCGGGAGGAGGAAGGCGTCGGAGATCGCGATCGTCGAGGTGTCCTCGAACGGGGGGGTGAACACGCCCGAGGTCCCCGTGAGGTTGACCACGTTCAGCCCGGCGGCCGCGTCCGCGCGGTAGAGGTCGAGGCCCTGGAGGGTCGCGGAGTCGCCCGCCGCGAATTCGACTTGGAGGGCGGGGGCGGGCGCGCCGATCGTGATCACGACGACGTTGTCGATGTAGGGCTCGAAGGTCGCGTCGCCGGTGATCTGCACCGCTGCGCCCCCGGTCGTCGGGCGGAGGAAGAGCTCGTCCGTTCCCATCACCTCGTGGAGGTAGGCGATCGACGAGCCGTCGGGGGCGAGCGCGAGAGTCGGGCCGAACGCGGACCCCGGGGCGTAGCCCACGCCCCGGTACTCCCCGTCGTCCTGCGTCAGGTTCGCCGCCGGACCGGTCGCGGGGCGGACGAGGTAGATGTCGACGTCGTCCGTCTCGCCGGCGAGGAAGGCGACGGTGGAGCCGTCGTCCGAGACGGCGAATTCGGGCTCCACGTGGACGGGTTCCTCTCCCCCCGACGGAGGCAGCGCCAGGGGGGCGCCCGGCGCCGATCCGTCCGGCGAGGCGCGGAAGACGGACTCCTCGCCCGCCGTGAAGAAGAGCGCGCCCGCCGCGAACGCGAGCGACCCGGGGTCGACCGCGAGGGGCGCGGCCGCGCCGACATTCACAGCGAGCGCGCCCCCGGCGAGCCAGGTGCCGGAGACGGCGAGGAGCCAGACGGCTCCCCCGGAGGCGAGGGTCGTCGCGGCGGCCGCTCGCGTCCCGTCGCGGGAAGCGGCGAGGAAGGGTTGGAAGGGATCGGTCGCCCCGCCGATCCCCGTCCCGGGGAGCTCGAGGAGGATCCGCGGGAGGCCGTCGGGCCCGACGGCGAGGAAGCCGAAGGAGATCCCTCCGCGGGAGTAGTGGAAGATCGAGGTGCCGCCCGGAAGGAGGATCCGGGACAGCCCGTCGTCGGTGAGGATCCGCCGCGGGCGCGTCGGATCGAACCGGTGGATGTCGAGCCGGCCGGCGAGATCGATCGGGAGGAACGCGAATCCCCCGGGCGACGGGAGGGCGGGTCCCGCCTCCGCCAGGGCGTCGGACGCCCTGAAAAGGGTCAGCCCGCTCGAGGAAGGCCCGACGGCCACCGTCGTCTCCGAGGAGAGGGCGCCGGGATCGGAGAGCCCTTGCCCGAGCACGGAGGGACCCGCCACCAGCGCGACAAAGGCGAAGCACGCCACACGCCTGAACATCGTCACTCGCATCGGCGCCTCCGAGGGTCGGTCGAGCCCGACAGGCGGCCCGGAAGGTTCGGGGCCGATCGGGAGCCTCGTCAAGGAGCGTAGGGTGGAGATAGGGGCGCGGGAGGGGACGCATCGCGGCGGTCCCGAAGATAGGGCACGAGAGTTTGAAGGCGTACGGGGCACCCGCTGCGATCGGGCCGCCCCGCGCCCCTTTTTTTCACCGAACGCTCAAATTCCCTTCTCTCATGCGGGAGGGAAGGCAGACAATCCCCGTGCCGTTCGAGCCTTCCTTCGTCGCGCGGGGTCGATTCGTGCGCCTCGTCCGATGACCGGACGGTCCGTCCGAGCCTTGGACGAGGGGCGCGTCGAGCCTCCCCTCCTCCGGGGAGCCGGGCCGGCACGATCCTTGGCGTCCTTCCCCTTCGACCATGTGGCTCACGATGGAAGTCGACCAGCCGATCGAGGCGAGCCCGGTCCGGACGAGCCGGCTCGACGGCCCCCGCATCTTCCTCTACAGCCACGATACCTACGGCCTCGGCCACTTCCGCCGGAACCTCCTCCTCGCGCGGGCGATCGCGCGCGGGATCCCCGACGCGTCCGTTCTCTGCGCGACCGGCTCCCCGAGGAGCCACTCCTTTCCCCTCCCGCCGAACTTCGACTACTTGAAGCTCCCCTCGACGACGAAGGACGGGAAGGGGGGGTACCGGGCCCGGACCCTCGGCCTCACGCTCCCGGAGATCGCGCGGCTGCGGGCCCGCCTCCTTCGCGAGGCGATGATCTCCTTCCGGCCGGACCTCGTCCTCGTCGACCACGCCCCGCTCGGGATGGAGGGGGAGCTGCGACCCGCTCTCCGCGCCCTCCGCCGCCGGTTCCCCTCGACCGGCGCCGTTCTCGGGTTGCGGGACATCGTGGACGCGGCCGACCGGGTCCGCGCTTCCTGGTCCCGCCCCGCCGTCCGCAACGTCCTCGAGGACCTCTACGACCGCATCCTCGTCTACGGGAGCGCGAAGGTCTTCGACCTGCCGCGGGAGTACGGCTTCTCCCCGCGGGTTCGAGCGAAGACCCGATTCGTGGGCTACCTCGCCCCCGACCCGGTCCCGGCGCCCCCCGAACGGACCCGCGCCGCGCTCGGCCTCGGCCGCCTCCCGGTGGTCCTCGTGATCGTCGGCGGAGGAGGGGACGGGGCTCCCCTGCTGCGAACGTACATCCGGGCCCTCGACGAAGGGGCCGCTCCGGGATTCGAATCGGTGCTGGTGACGGGTCCCCTCCTCTCCGCGGAGAAGCGCGCCCGGATCCGCGCGTCCGCCACCGGACGAGCGCGCGTGCGCCTCCTCGACTTCGCCGCCAACGTCCCCGACCTCGTCCGGGCCGCCGACGTCGTCGTCTCGATGGCGGGCTACAATGCGACCTGCGAGATCCTGTGGACGGGGACGAAGTCGATCCTCGTCCCCCGGACCCAGCCGCGCCTCGAGCAGCAGATCCGCGCCATGCGCCTCGCCGCGCTCGGCCTCGTGCGCGCCCTCCCCCCCGACGATCTCTCGCCGGCGCGTCTGCGGGAGGAAGTCGAGAGGGCCCTAGCGGCGCCGCGACCGCCGGGACCCTGCCCGCTCGAGTTCCAAGGGGCGGAGGAGGCGGTCTCGGAGTTCCGTTCGCTCCTCCGGCGGCCGGTGCCGGCGGCGGTTTCGGGGAACGGAAGGCACGGGTGAAGGTCGGCTACGTCCTCAAGAAGTTCCCCCGGCTCTCGGAGACGTTCATCCTGCACGAGATCCTCGGGCTCGAGGAACAGGGGGTCCGCGTCGGGATCGTCTCCCTCCGGCGACCGGACGACGAGCCCTCCCACTCCTCCATCGGCCGGCTCCGGGCGGAGACCCTCTACGTCCCTGGGGAGAGCGCGTACGAGGCCTGGGACTGGTTCGCGGCGAACCGCGCCTCGCTGGAGGACGCCCTCGCGAGGCTCCCCGACGCCCTCACCTTCCTCCTCGACCACCGCGTGGCGGAGGGGCCGCGGATCCTCGCCGAGGCCGTCTTCGTCCTCGCCCACGCGCACCGCTCCGGGTTCGATCACCTCCACGCGCACTTCGCGACTGGGGCGACGATCGTCGCGCACCTCGTCCGGCGCCTGGGCGGGCCGCCCTACTCCTTCACCTGCCACGCGAAGGACATCTACCGTCAAACGGTCAACCCTGCCCTCTACCGCGCGCTCGCGGACGGGGCGCGGTTCGTCGTGACGGTGTGCGACGCCAACCGCCGCTTCCTCGAGGAGAACCTCTACGCGGGGGGCGCGACCCCCGTCGAGCGCGTCTACAACGGGATCGACCTCGAGCGGTTCCGGCCCGCGGCGCGCGCGGGGGAGAGCCCCACGATCGTCGCGGTCGGGCGCCTCGTGCCGAAGAAAGGCTTCGCGATCCTCGTCGCCGCGTGCGCGATCCTCCGCCGCCGCGGCCGTCCGTTCCGCTGCCTCCTCCTCGGCGACGGGGAGGAGCGCGCCTCCCTCGAGAAGGCGGCGGCGGAGGCCGAGCTCGGCCCCGCCTTCCAGTTCCGGGGGGCGGTCACCCAGGAGGAGGTCCTCGAGGCCCTCCGGGGGGCCGCCGTCGTCTGCGCCCCCTGCGTCGTCGGCGAGGACGGGAACCAGGACGCGCTGCCGACCGTGCTCCTCGAGGCGCTCGCCTCGGGCGTCCCCGCCGTCGCGACCCCGGTCGGGGGGATCCCGGAGATCGTGCGAGACGGGATCGAGGGCCGGCTCGTCCCCCCCGGCGACGCCGGAGCCCTCGCCGACGCCCTCGACGAGCTCCTCTCCGCCCCCCGCGCGCGCGAGCGGATGGGGCTCGCGGGGCGACGGCGCGCGGAGGATCTCTTCGACCTGCGAAAGAACGTCGCGCGCCTGGCCGCGCTCTTCGAGGGGTCGGCCACGGCCTCGCGGGTGGAGGCTGCGCGGTGAGGGTCGCGATGGTGGTCGCGGATCCGGGCGTCGCGGTCGGGGGCCGCAAGGGGGCCTCCGTCCACCTGGAGGAGATGGCGCGCGCGTTTCTCGGGCAAGGGGGAGAGGTCTTCCTCGCCGCGACGCGCGTCGAGCGTCCGCTCGAGGGAATCGAGGCGCGGGAGATTGCGCTCGACGCGGACGCGGACGGGGTCCTCCGGGACCTGCCGGAGGGAGAACGGGAAGGCCCGTCCCGAACCGTCGGGGCGGAGCTCGCCGCGATCTACCGCGACCGGGTCTTCGAGGAGGCGCTCCTCGTCGCTCACCGTCGCGCTTCCCTCGACCTCGTCTACGAGCGCCAGTCCCTCTTCTCCCTCGCCGGGTTGCGGGCCGCGCGGCGCCTCGGCATCCCCTTCGGGCTCGAGGTCAACTCTCCCCTCCCGGAGGAGCAGGCGCGCTGGCGAGGGCTCGCCCTCGAGGCCCTCGCCTGCGCGATCGAGCGGCGCCTCCTCCGGGAGGCGGACGGCGTGTTCTGCGTCTCCTCCTTCCTCCGGGACCGGGCCGTGCGGCTCGGGGCCGCGCCGGCCCGGGTTCGGGTCGTCCCGAACGGGATCGACCCGCGCCAATTTCACCCGGGCGTCGCGGGAGAGGCGGCGCGCCGCCGGCTCGGCCTCGACGGGGCGTTCGTCGTCGGCTTCTGCGGCGCGCTCCGCCCCTGGCACGGGGTCGAGTTCCTCCTCGAGGCCTTCGGCCGATTCGTCCGGACGGAGCCCGCGGCGCGACTGCTCGTCGTCGGCGACGGTCCCACGCGCGCCCGGCTCGAATCGAGCGCCCGGGAGACGCTCCCGCCGGGGAGCGCGATCTTCTGCGGGTGGGTTCCCCGCGAGGAGGTCCCGGCCCACCTCGCCGCCTGCGACGTCGTCGCGAGCCCCCATCCCCCGATCGAGCCCTTCTACTTCTCGCCCCTCAAGATCGTCGAGGCGATGGCGGTCGGCCGGGTCGTCCTCGCCCCCGACCTGCCGGCGATCCGCGAGATCGCGCGCGACGGCGAGACGGCCGTGCTCTATCGGGCGGCCGACCCCGAGGACTTCCTCGGGCGGCTCGGGGCCCTGCGTGCGTCGGAGGCCGAGCGACGCCGGATCGGGGAGCGCGCGGCGCGCGAGGTCCTCGCCCAACGGACGTGGGCGCAGAACGCCGCCGGGGTGCTGGAGGCCTTGGGGAGGGTCCGGGAGGCGGTCCGGTGACCGTGAGGCTTCCCCTCCTCCGCCGCGAGCGGCTCGCGGCGGCGGTGCGCGTCTACCGGACCTTCGGCCCCGAGGTCCGGAAGGAGAGGCTCCGGCTCGTCCTCGCCTTCCTCGCGATCCTCGGCGGGATCGCCGCGAAGCTCGCGGAACCCTGGCCGGTCAAGTTCCTGATCGATGCGCTCGCCCCGGTCGGGAAGCACGGCCAGGCCTGGCGCGTCCCCCCGTGGGTGCGCGAGGTCTCCACCGGCACGCTCATCGCGGGCGCCGCCCTCGCGGTCCTTTCCGTCTCCCTCCTCGGCGCGGGCTGCCAGTACGCGCAGTCGATCCTCTCGGCGACCGCGGGACAGAGGATCGCGTACCGGATCCGACGCCGGCTCTACGAACACCTGCTCCGACTCCCTCTCTCCTTCCACGAGGGATCCCGCGCCGGCGACCTCCTCCTGCGCATCACGGGAGACGTCCAGGCGTTGAAGGAGATGCTCGTCCCCTCCGTCCTCGACATCGTGGAGCACGGCTCCCTCGTCGTCGGGATGGTGGTGGTCCTCCTGCTCTTCTCCCCCCCCCTCGCCGGCATCGCCCTCGCGGTGGTCCCCCTCCTTGTCCTCGCGACGGTTCGCTTCGGCGGTCGCCTGCGCGCGGCCGTGCGGGAGAGCCGGCGTCGCGAGGGGCAGACGGCCTCGGTCGCCGGGGAGACCCTCTCCTCCGTCGCGCTCGTCCAGGCCTTCGCCCGCGAGGAGTACGCGGTCGAGGTCTTCGGCTCCCGGAACCGGAAGTCCCTGAAGGCCGGGCTCAAGACGACCCGCCTCGAGGCCGGACTCGAGCGCACCGTCGAATGGACGGTGGGGGTCGGGACGGCGGCCGTGATCGCCTTCGGGGCGCGCGAGGTCCTGGCGAATCGGCTGAGCCCGGGGGACCTCTTCGTCGTCCTGATGTACGTCCGGAGCCTCTATCGCCCGCTCCGCCAGGGCGTGAAGAGCCTCGCGAGAATCGCGAAGGCGTCGGCCTGCGGCGAGCGCATCCTCGAGATCCTCTCCCGCGAGCCCGAGATCCGCGACCTGCCGGGGGCGCAGCCCGCGCCGCGGATGCGGGGGGAGCTCCGGTTCGAGGGCGTCGGCCTCGTCTACTCGAACGGGCGAAGGGCGCTCGACCGGATCACGCTCGCGGTCGCGGCGGGCGAGAAGGTCGCGATCGTGGGTCCGTCGGGGTCCGGAAAGTCCTCCCTCGTCTCCCTGATCCCCCGGCTGCGGGAGCCCTCGGAGGGGACGGTGCGGATCGACGGACGCGACGTGCGCGCGCTCACGCTCGAGAGCCTGCGCTCGCAGGTCACCCTCGTCCTTCAGGAGTCGGTCCTCTTCGGGATGACCGTCCGCGAGAACCTCCTCTTCGGACGCCCCGAGGCGAGCCCCGAGGAGCTCCTCGCGGCGGCGCGCCGCGCCGGCGCCCACGGCTTCGTCTCGCGTCTCCCGGACGGGTACGAGGCGCGGCTCGGGGAGCGGGGTGCGACCGTCTCCGGGGGCGAGCGCCAGCGCCTCGCCCTCGCGCGCGCGGCCCTCCGGGACGCGCCGATCGTGATTCTCGACGAGCCCTTCGCCGGTCTCGACGCGGCGACGGAGGAAGCGGTCGCGCGCGAGCTCTTCGCGCTCTTCGAAGGGCGGACGCTGCTCTTCATCGCGCACCGTTACGCGGGGTTGGAGGCGTTCGACCGGATCGTCGTCCTCGAGGGGGGGCGGATCGTCGGCGAGGGGAAGCACGAGGACCTGCTCCAGAGGAACGAGCTCTACCGTTCGCTCGTGAATGCCTCCCAGCGCTCTTCCCGGGCCCCGGCGTCCGCGGAGGTCTGATCCATGCGCCGCCCGCCCGCCGGCTCCGACGTCGCCCGCCGCGATCCCTCGATCCCTGGACTCGCCGCGCTCCTCGATCCGGAGGGGGCGCGGCGCGCCGTGGGGGAGGCGCTCCGACGGGAGATCCCCTCCGCGCCGGTCGTCGAGTACGTTCGGTACAAGCCCGGCGTCTCGGCCCTGCTCCTCTGGAGAGCGGAGGTCCCGGGCGGCGGCCCGGCGCGCGTCTACGCGAAGGCGTACGCGGACGACCGGGCACAGGCCGACGCGGCGAAGGCGGCCGCGCGCCTCGGCGAGGGGGACATGGACCTCTTCACGGTCCTCGGCGCGACCCGCGCGGTGGCGTTCGCGTTCCCCTACGACGCGGGGCTTCCGGGGCTCCGGCGCCTGCACCGCGAGGACGGGCTCAAGCGCGCGCTCGCGCGGGCGCGCCCCGAGAGGTCGGAGGCGGGGTGGCGCCCCAAGGCCCGAGGGACCGCCCTCGAGATCGTCCGGTACAAGCCGGAGAACCGGTGCGTCTTTCGTCTCGACGCGCGCTGGCGGCGCGACGCCGACGGAAGCGACGAGCGCGAGCCGCTGTTCGGGCGGGCCCTCCCACCGGAACGGGCCCGCCGTTCGAACGGCGTCCTCGCCGCGTTCGCGCCCCTCGCGGGCGTCCGCATCCCGCGCCTCGCCGGATTCGACGAAGCGACCGGGACGGTCCTCGTCACGGCCCTCCCGGGGAGGGCGCTCCTCGAGTTCGGGGGCGAGCCCGACGCCTTCGCCGCCGTCGGCCGCGCCCTGGCCGCGCTCCACCGATCGGGCCTGCCCCTTCCCCCGGCCGAATCGGGGGGAGAGCGGATCGAGCGATTGCGCCGGGAGTGCGCGTCGCTCGGGCGGGCCGGCGAGCCATGGGCGGGGACGGCGCTGCGCCTGCTCGACCGGATCGGCCCTTCGCTCGGGGAGCAGAGCGCCGTCGTCCACGGAGACTTCCATGCCGAGCAGGTCCTCCTCGAGGGAGGGGAGGTCGGGTTCGTCGACCTCGACGGGGCGGGGGCGGGGGACCCTTTCCTCGACGTCGGCTCGTTCCTCGGGCACCTCCGGCTGCTCGTGCGCAGCGGAGACCTCACGGAGGATCAGGCCGGAGGGGGAGCGGAGGCCTTCCTCGAGGGGTACGGGGTCGCCGTCGAGGGGCTCGAGGCGGCCACGACCCTCGCGCTCCTCGACCTCGGCCTCTCCTCGGTCAGCCGGCTCGAGGCGCGAGCCTCCGAGCGCGTCGCCGGGGTGGTCGACGAGGCCCGCGCGCTCCTCGACCCCCCTCCCCTCGTTCGAGCGGCCATTCGCAAGAACGGGACCTGCGAGTACGAGTACGTCCGCCGGACGCCGGCCGGCCCGCGCCGTCGATGGGAGGTCGTGCCTCCGGATCGAGAGCGAGAGGTCTTCGAGGACCCCGCCTCTGCAGGGCCCATTGGTCTGCGGGTGGCGCTCGAGCCCGCGGCCCTTTCGGTCTTCCTCCCGGAGCGAAGGCCCCGGGGCCCAAGGATCGCCGTCGAGCGGACGGAGATCCTCTCTCTCCGACCCGGGCGGCGAAGCGTGGTCCGGGCGCACCTCGCGGACGGTTCGACGCTCGTCGTGAGGGTGTACCCCCCCGGCCATGTCCCGCAGGGTCTCCCCCCGAGCCCCGAAGGGGGCACGCCGCGACTCGCGCGGCGCCTCGGAGAGGTTTCCGACCTCGGCCTCGTCTTCTTCGAGGATCTTCGGGGCGACTCCCTGTCGGACCGGCTCCGGGGGCCGTCGGCCGAGGCCGACCTGCGGGAGACGGCGCGCGCGCTCCGGGAGTTCCACGGCGGCCCGCTCCCCGGCAAGCGCAGGGACCTCCAGGGGGAGCTCGGGATCGCCGCGCGCCGGCAGGAGGCCGTGAGCCGCGTCGGGGGGCCCGCGACCGGAGAGCGCGCCGAGGTGATCGAGCAACTGCGCGCCCTCGCGGCCGGGCTACCCGAGGGCTCCCCGGGTCGGCTGCACGGCGATTTCCACGAGAAACAGGTCCTCGTCGGGCCCGATGGCATCGCGTTCCTCGACCTCGACGACGCAGCCGGCGGAGACCCGGCGCTCGACGTCGGGAACTTCCTCGCGCATCTCGAGCTGCGGGAGGCGCAGGGAACCGTCCTCCCGGGCGGGGCCGAGCCGTGGAGGGCGGCCTTCCTCGAGGCGTACGGGACGGCGGGGGAGGCGCTCGAGGAGCGCATCGCCCTTTTCCGGGGGGTCTCGCTCGTCCGCCTGTCCGCCCTCCACGCGATCCGTCCGGATTCCGCTTCCGTCGTCCTGGATCTCCTCCGGCGCTCCCGGGAGGCGCTCGATTGCGTTCGGGGCTGACCGTGGTCCTCCTCGCCCAGGTCCTCGCCGTTCGCGCGCCCGCGCAGGAGACGCGGCCGAAGACGAGCGGCATCCGCGTGGAGGACCTCCTCCCGGGCCACCGCGTGAAGGCGAAGGTCGTGCGGACGGGGGAAGGGCCGATCCGGTCCGACGACCTCGAGCTCCTCCCGCGCGGGGGCCGCGACTCCGTGCTCGGGCCGGTCGAATCGCTCTCGGGCGACCGGTTCTCGGTCTTCGGCGTGCGCGTCGAGATCGTGCCGGAGACCGAGGGGGAGGGGGGCGGACGCTTTCGCCGGGATTCCCTGCACGGGGGGGACTGGGCGAAGGTCGACGGCCGATTCCGGGAGGGGGGGCTCCTGCGTGCGCGGCGGGTCCGCGCCGAGGAGCCACGGGAGCGAGGCGTGCTCGAGGGGAGGGTCGACGCGGTCGAGCCCGCCGCGGACGGATGGGACCTCCGCATCCTCGGGACCGAGGTGCGCGTCCCCGCGCGGACGCGCGTCGACGTTCCCGAGGAGCTCGGCGAGACCCCTCTCGAGTCGCTCACCGAAGGGCCTCCCTCCCGAGGGCGTCGGACGGAGGAGGACTTCGTCCCGGGCACGATCCGGCTGGGGGACTTCGTGACGCTCGGCGGCACGGTCACCGCGAGGGTCGGGCGCGAGGAGGAGTTCGACCTCGACGCGGGGAACGACCGCGACCGGACGCGACCCTCGCTCCGGATCCGTCTCGAGGCGACCGCCCGCCCCTCCGAGCGCGTCTTCCTCGTCGCGGGGGTCGAGGACGAGCGCGCATGGACCCTCCGGGACGACGGGGGGGAGGGTCGGAGCCGGACGACGAATCTCCGCGAGACCTTCGTCTTCTTCCGCGACGTGCTCGGGAGGGGGATCGACCTCGAAGCGGGCCGGCTCCACTTCAAAGACGACCGCCAGTGGCTCTACGACCGCGACCTCGACGGGGTGCGCGTGACCCTCGACGGGAAGCCCTGGCTCGCCGAGGCCTCGCTCACGACCGTGGCGTTCGGCGGGAGGGCGACGCGGCCGCTCGTCTCGCTGGGCCCGGTCAACCCGCTCAACCCCGTGCTCCGGCACGACGAGACGAGCGGCGAGCGGGACGAGGAGACGACGAACGCGATGGCGGTCCTGACGCGCGAGTTCTCCGGGAGGAACGCGGTGTCGGCCTTCTTCATCGGTCGGTTCGACCGGGGGAAGGAGGACGACTCCCCTCTCTTCGCCGGAGTCCAGGCGCGCCTGCGGCCGGTCGAGGACGTGCGGGCGTGGGCAGACCTCGCCCTCGCCCGCGGGCGGGACCGGGACGAGCGGATCCGGGGGTCCGGGTTCGACGTCGGGGCGACCTGGGTCCTTCCCCTCCCCCTCGAGCCCTCCCTCACGGCCGGCTACGCGTTCGGCTCGGGCGGGGACGACGACCCGGCGAACGGGGACTCCGACTTCCGGCAGACCGGCCTCCAGGACAACACCGGCCGCTGGAACGGGGTGACGACCTTCGGGCTCTACGGCGAATTGCTCGATCCCGAGCTCTCGAACCTGGGCATCGCCACCGCGGGCCTCGGCTTCCGGCCGGGGCGGCGGACCTCCCTCGACCTCGTCGCCCACCGCTACGCGCAGCCGCGGCCGGCGCGGTTCCTCCGCGACAGCGGGATCCGCGGAGACCTCGACGTCGATCCCGTGAACTCCTCGCTCGCCGCGGACCCGGACGGGGTGCACCACGAGATCGGGTGGGAGTACGACGCGATCCTCGGCTGGCGGGAGCTGCCGAGCTGCGACGTCGAGATCGTCGTCGGGCGGTTCGAGCCGGGCGCGGCCCTGTCCGCCGCGGGGCGCTCGGCGACGTTTCTCAAGCTCGAGGTTCGCCTGAAGTTCTGAAGGAGAAGACCATGCGCCTCCCTCCGCCTCTCGCTCCCCTCCTCCTCCTCGCCCCGTCGGTCGCGGCCCAGGGCACGGGGGTCGTCTCGGGCCAGTTCGTCGGCCCCACCGGCGTCGGCGTCGCCGGAGCGAACCTCGACTTCTTCTTCGCTTCGACGGGGAACGCACAGAACAACGTCTCGAACGACGGGACGGGGGTCGGAGGGATCTTCAACGCCGTCGTCCCGGGGGGCACCTACAACGTTCTCTTCTGGCCGCCGACGTCGACGTCCCTCCTCCCGAAGTGGGTGAACGGGGTCGCGGTGGTCGCGGGGCTGACGACGAACCTCGGGGTCGTCCAGGCGGCGGCGGGGTCCCTCGTCTCCGCGACCTTCCTGCGGCCCGGCGGGATCACGCCCGTGCTCGGCGGCCACTTCCACGCCGTCGACGCCGCGACCGGGCAGGAGATGCTGGTCCAGGACCCGGTGACGAACGCCTCGGGCCAGGTCGAGGCCGTCGTGCCGCCGGGGACCTACGACTTCCGGCTCGATCCGACGCTCGTCCTCGGCCCGTTCCTCGCTCCGTGGCAGAGCCTGGGCGTCCCGGTGGCCGGAACGACGAGCCTCGGGACGATCACCCTGCTTCCCGGCTTCCTCGTGAGCGCGACGATTCTCGGCAACGGCGCCCCCGTCGCGGACGTCGACGCGGACGTCTTCCCGACGGCGGGCGGGCTGAAGCTCTACACGCCCGGGGACAACTCGGACGGCGCGGGATTCGTCGACTTCGTCGTGCCGGCGGGGACGGTCGACGTGCGGTTCGACGCGCCCCTCGCGGACGGCCTGGTCACGATCCTGGTCCCCGGGGTCGTCGTCGCCGGGACGACCTCGCTCGGGACCCTCGCGATGCCGCCGGGCTTCTACCTCTCGGGGGTCGTGACGGCGGTGTTCGGCGGACCTCTCGCGGGGGTCGACGTCGACGTCCGCGACGCCGCGACGAACGCTCTCCTCCCGACCACGGGCGACGACACGAACGCCGCGGGCGCCTACGTCGTCGTGGTGCCGGCGGGGACGTGGAACGTGCGGTTCACGCCGATCGGGGCGCCCGGGTACCAGTCCGTCCTCGCGACGGGGATCCCCGTCGCCGCGGACACGGCGCTCGACGCGAGCCTGCCGACCACGGCCTGCTCCCCCTCCGCCTACGGCGCGCCGACGCCCGGGAGCGGGGGCGTCGCGCCGGCTCTCGCGGCGAACAACCCGGCCTTCCCGGGGAACCCCTGGTTCGCACTGCAGGTCTCGGGGGGTCTCGGGGGGATGCCGGGGCTCGTCGCCATCGGCCTCGGGCCCGCGAGCCTCCCCCTCCTCGGAGGAACCCTGCTCGTGAGCCCGGTCCCTTCCTTCCTCACCCTCCCGGTCGTCCTCTCGGGGCCGGTCGGCTCGCCCGGGGCGGGACAGGCGGCGCTCCCGATCCCCCTCCCTCCGAGCCCCGTCCTCGTGGGCGGCGTCGTCTTTCTCCAGGAGGCCAACCTCGACCCGCTCGCCCCGCAGGGAATCGCCTTCTCGAACGGGCTCTCGGTCCCGGTATGCCTCTGACCCTCCCCCGGCTCGTCAGCCGGAGATCCCGTACTTCTTGATCTTCGCGTAGATCGTCGCGCGCGCGATCCCGAGCCGCCGCGCGGCCGCGTCCTTGTCGCCGCGGCACTCCCGGAGCGCGAGGGCGATCGCCTCGGCCTCGAGCTCCTTCATCGTCTTCACCGCGACGAGCGCCTTCCCCTCCGCGGGGGGCGCGAACGCCGGCGCGGAGAGGAGGGAGGGATCCTCGATCGCGTCGCCCGAAAGGAAGAAGAGGCGGGCGACCTCGTTCTCGAGCTCCCGCACGTTGCCGGGCCAGGCGCGGCGCGCCAGGGCGCGCCGGACTTCGGAAGCCATGGTCTTCGAGGCGCCGTGGCGGGCGTTGAGTCGCTCGAGGAAGGCCTCGACCAGCGCGGGGAGATCCTCGGCGCGGTCGGCGAGGGAGGGGACCCGGATCGAGACGCCGCGGAGCCGGTAGTAGAGGTCTTCCCGGAAGTTGCCGCCGGAGATCTCCCGTCCGAGGTCGCGGTTCGTCGCCGCGAGGACGCGGACGTCGGCCCGCCTCGGCTCCCGGCCTCCGACCGGCCGGAACTCCCCTTCCTCCAGGGCGCGCAGCAGCTTCGCCTGGAGCCCGACGGGCATTTCGCCGATCTCGTCGAGGAAGAGCGTCCCTCCGTCCGCCGCCTCGAGGAGGCCCGGCCGGTCGCGGTCCGCCCCCGTGAAGGCCCCGCGGACGCTGCCGAAGAACTCGCTCTCGAGGAGGTTCTCCGGGACGGCCGCGCAGTTGATGGTGACGAAGGGGCGTGCGGCGCGCCGGCTGCGCCGGTGGATCTCGCGGGCGAAGAGGTCCTTGCCCGTTCCGGACTCCCCCTCGAGGAGGATCGAGAGGTCGGTCGGGGCGACGCGGGCGAGCGTGTCGAGGACGGCGAGCATCGGGGCGCTGCGGGCGACGAGGGCGGGGGCGTCGCGCGAGGCGCGCTCCACCGTCCGGTCCGACTCGGCGGCCCGCAGCGCGACCTCCTGCTCCCGCAGTCTCCCGCGCAGCTGCTCGTGCAGCCGTTCCAACTCCTCCCGCCCCCGCACGGCGGCGAGGGCGAGCGCCGCCTGGTCGGCGAGCGCCTCGAGCATGTCGAGGGTCCGCTCCGTGAAGACCCCCTCCCGGATCGGGTTGTCGACGTAGAGGGCTCCGTCGACCTCCCCCCCCGTCCGGAAGGGGACGCAGGCGACGGAGCGCAGGTCGAGGTCGGCCACGCTCCGGAGGTCCCCGAATCGCTCGTCGGCGCGCGCGTTCGTCGTGAGGACGGGCTTCCCGTCGCGGACGGCGCGGTGGACGATCGAGTGGGAGATCTCGCGGGCGGGGCCCGGGATCGGCCCGCGGTCGAGGGAGGTCGCCCCCTCGAACTCGATCGCGTTCCCGCGGAGGAGGAGGAGGAAACCGCGCCGGGCGTTCGCGAGCGCGACCGCGGACTCGAGGATGAAGCGGAGGAGGTCGTCCCGGGAGGCTCCGCCGATCAGGCGCTTGTTGATGGCGAGGATCGTGCGCATCGCATCGAGGGAGAAGCCGGGAACGGCGGGCTCGGCGGCCCCCGCCTCCCGTCGCTCGGAGGCGGCGAGCCGCCGGTCGAGCTCGCCGCCGAGCAGGACGAGGCGGGAGGAGCGGGCGAGGCCCAGAGCCGCGGCCGCCTCCTCGAACTCGTGAAGCCGCTCGCGGAAAGCGGCCCGCTCCCCTCCTTCCTCGCGCAGGCAGGCCGCCGCGGCGGCCGCGCGGGCGCGGATCCCGAGCGCGCCGGCGCGCTCGGCTCGGTCCGCCGCGCGCTCGAAGGCCTCCCGTGCGCGGTTGCGGTCTCCCGCGAGCTCGCGCGCGAGTCCGTCGAGGAGGTCGAGCTCCCCGGTCGCCTCGACGGGGGTGGAGCGCAGGGAGGCGATCCGCTCCCGTGCGAGGTCCGCGTCGCCCCGGGCGAGAGCGACGCGGATCGCCGCCCGGGTCAGGTTCGTCCGGGCGCGCGCGTCGGCGAGCCCGGGATGATCCTCCTCGAACCGGAGGAGGCGGGCGGCCGCCTCCTCGGGGAAACCCGAGGCGACGTCGAGCAGGGCGAGGCCGATCTCCCCCTCGAGGCGCTCGGGTTGGATCTCCGCGCAGGCAGGCAGGGAGAGGGCGGCGCGGAAGGACTCCCGCGCCTCCGCGGGGCGGTCGAGCGCGAGGAGGGCCTCGCCCCGTCGAACGAGGACCGTCGCCGTCTCCTTGGGATGAAGCGCCGGGCGGAAGGCGGGCGCGGCGGCGTCGAGGAGGGCGAGCGCCCGCGCCGGATCCCCTCGCTCGAGCTCGAGGATCCCGAGGCTCGCCCGAGAGGAGGCGGCGGCGTAGGAGTCCCCGAGCGCATCCCGAAGGGCGAGGGCGTCGCGCAAGGCCTCGCGCGCCTCCGGGAGGAGGCCGAGGTCCTTCAAGGCGACGCCGAGGTTGTGGGCCGCGACGGCCGTCAGGACGAAGCGTCCCGCGCGCCCGTAGCGCGAGCGGGCCTCGCGCAGCGCCTCGATGGCCGCGCGCGTCTCCCCCGCGCGCCGATAGGCGACGGCGAGGTTGACCAAGGCCTGGGCCGTTCCGACCTCGTCCCCCGCCTCCCGAAGCCGCGCGGCGGTCTTCTCGAGGATCTCGCGGGCTCCGCCGATGTCGCCGCGCCGAACCCGCGCGGCCCCGATCGCGATGCGCAGGCGCTCCTTCTCCAATCCCGAGACGGCGCCCGCGGCCTCCTCGAGCACGCGCTCGGCCTCGTCGAACGCCCCGCGTTGGAAGTGGACGAACGATTCGGCGCGCGCGCGCCGGGCCCGCTCGGGGAGGGACGGGGACGGGAGGGCACTGCGGGCCTCCCGGAGGGCCTCGAGGGCTTCCTCGGCCCGGCCGAGGAGGGCCTTCGCCTCCCCGAGGGCGCGGGCCGCGGTCGCGCGGGTGGCGGCGGGGAGCTCGTTCGTGGGCGCGAGCGGGGCGAGCGCCTCCAGGGCGGCGGCCGCCTCGCCGGCCGCGAGGTGCGTTTCGGCGAGCGCCAGCCGCAGGCTCGCGTCCAAGGGCGCCGCCTCGAGGGCGTCGCGCAGGAGAGAAGCGGCCCGGGTGAACGCGAAGCCGGCGCGGAGGCGCTCCGCTCCCGCCAGCGCCGCCGCGACGCCTTCCCGGAGGCGTCCCGCGAGGAGGAGCAACGGCGCGAGGCGCTCGGGCGGCGCTCCGCGCTTGCGAAGCACGTCGGCGAGCGCGCCGCAGGTCTGCGGCGGCGGGGGGGGAAGGCGGGAGAGGCTCCGAGGGAGATCGGGACGGAGTCGGATCTCGCCGTCGAAGTCCGGCCCGCTCGCCCACCCGACGTCGCGGAGCGCCGCGAAACCCTCCGGAAGGACCCCCGCCTCGCCGAAGAGGAGGGTCGCCTCGAGGGACCCGGCTCCCGCGAGGAGGATGGAGAGGGCCCGTGCCGCGGCGGGCGCGAGCCGGGCGGCCCGGGACTCGAGGATCGCCGACGGGGCGCCGAGGGAAGCGAGGTCGATCGCGCCGAAGGAAAGGCCTTCCTCCTCGAAGGAGATGGCGCCCCGGTCGAAGAGGTCGAAGAGGACCTCCGAGAGGACCGCCGGGTTCCCGCCGGTCGCGGTCAAAAGGGCCTTCGCGAGGTCGGCCAACGACTCCCCCCCGCGCCGCGCGCCCGGCAGGGACTGGAGGAAGGAGTGGATCTCCGCCTCGGTCAGGCCCTCGAGGCGGATGGTCGAGGCGGAGGACTCGAGACCCGCCAGGCCGGCGCGCTCGCGCTCCGAGAGGCCGGTCGGATCGGCCGAGAGGACGAGCAGGGGGGCGGAGGGGGAAAGCTCGAGGCGGCGGGCGGCGCGGAGGATGGCCTCGCGCCCTCCCTCGTCCATCCGGTGGAGGTCGAGGACCGCGGCGGCCGCGCGGGCTCCGAGCTCGAGGAGCGCGGCGGCGGTCGCCTCGATCCCTTCGGTCGCGACGGAGGCGGCGCCGGACGTCGGGTCGAGACCGAGGGGCGCCTCGAGCGCCGGGAGAAGCGCCTCGCGCCCCGACCGCGCGAGGATCTCGCGAACGGCCCCCGGAGAGGCGCACGCAGCCCCCTCGACGACGCGGACGGGGATGTCGGCGAACGAGAGCCGCGCGACCGCCGCGCGGGCCGCCTCCCGCGCGCCGCACCCGTCGGGGCCGAGGGCGAGGAAGAGCCGCGGCCCCCCCTCCCCTCGCCCGGCGCGCACGGCGGCCGTCGCCCACACCTCCACCTTCGAGCGCTCGGCCCCGAGGGGGTCGACGCGGAGCGCGCTCCGCGCCGTCTCCGGGGTCTCGACCGGGATCGGGCGGGAGCGATAGCGGTTGAGGAAGCGCAGGACGTCGGCCGCGCGCGCCGGCCGGAGCGCGCGCTCGGCCTCCGTGAGCCGCCCGACGAGGTCGCGCAAATGAGGCGGCCACGCCGACGCGTCGATCCCCGCCGCCTCGAGGAAGGTCCGCGCGGGGAACGCCCGGTAGAAGCTCGCGGGCTCGACCGGGAACGGTCCGTGGAGGAGGTAGGCGAGGAGGGCCCCGAGGGAGAAGAGGTCGGCGCGCCCGTCGACCTCCTCCCGTCGCAGGACCTCCGGCGCGGCGAAGAATACGGTCCCCCCGCTCGCCGAATCCCCCTCGCGTGCGGCGAGTCCGAAGTCCGCCAGCTTGACGGGGGTCGGCGCGTCGGACCTCACGCGCAGGACGTTGCCGGGCTTGAGGTCGAGGTGGACGACGCCGCGCGCGTGCAAGTAGCCGAGGGCACGCGCGACCTCGATCAGGACCGCGAGGGCCTCCTTCGGCTCGAGAGGGGCGGCGGCCGCGAGGTCGCCCCCTTCCGCGAATTCGCGGGTGAGGTAGGGCCGCCCATCCGCCGTCCCGCACTCGAGGATCGCCGCGAGGCTCGGGTGGTGGAGTCCGCGCAGAGCCTCGAACTCCGTCGCCGGGCCGCCCCGGGAGTAGATCTTCAGGATCTTGCGCCGGTTGGCATCCTGGAGGTCCTCGACGAGGTGGACCTCGCCCTCGCCGTCGTCCCGATAGGTATGGACGGCCCGGTAACGCCCTGCAAACTCCATCCGAGCCTGGATCTTAAGCGTCCTCGCGTCCGGCATCGGGATTCGGGATCCGGAATCCGGACGGGTTCGTCGCCCGGCGAGTTCCGAGCCGGCCCCAACCGAATGGTACGGGCCTTGCCCCGCTCGGATCGAAGCCGCCGCCCGCACCGTCGGACGACGGCGATCGTCGAGGGCTCCGCCAAAGAGGTTCGGCCATGGCTCGACCGCGCTGCGCTCCCGTCACGCTCCTGGTCGCCCTGCTCTCCCCTGCGTCGCCCGGCGACGCGATCACCGGCCACGTCTACGGGCCCGCGGGTCCTCCCTCGGATCCCGGAGTTCCCGGCGTCGACCTCGACGTTTTCGACCAAGCGACCGGCGTCCGGCTGAACACCCCGAACGACACGACGGGCGTCGGGGGGGACTTCACGGTCGTCGTCCCCCCGGGCCTCTATCGCATCACGTTCGACCCGTCGGGGGCGCCCGGACCGTTGCTCGCGCCGAAACAGATCTTCGACGTCGCCGTCGCGGGTACGGCCGATCTCGACGTCTTGCTCGGCGGGGTGGTGCTCGCCGACGGCATCCAGGTGACCGGTCAGGTCGTCGGGCCGGGGGGACAAGGAGTCTCCGACGCCGACCTCGACCTGATCGTCCCCGGGACGGACCCGCCCGTGAAGATGTTCACTCCGGGGGACAACACGGACCTCCTCGGGTTCTTCTCCTTCGTGACGGAGCCGGGGACGTACTCCGTGCAGGTGCAGCCGCACGTGTCGGCGAGGCTTCTCGTCGGAGAGTTCGGACCCGTGGCGATGTCCCTCCCGGGGCCGGCGGACCTCGGCACGCTCCCCCTCGCCGCCGGGGTCTTCCTCTCGGGCACCGTCCTCTCCGCCGGCGGGGCGCCGCTCGCGGGCGTCGACGTCGACGTCCTCTTCGCGGGGACGCAGGAGGAGGTCCCCCTCGTCGACGACGTCACGGGCTCGGACGGGACCTACCTCACGGTCGTCCCGACCGGCACCTTCGACGTCACGTTCACGCCGGCGACCTGCTCGGCCTTCGGGGCCGCGACCGTGCAGGACTTCGCGATCGCCGGCGACGCCCTGCTCGACGCGACGCTCTCCCTGCCCACCTCGGGCGGAACCCCGACGCCGATCGCCCTCGGCAACCGGTTCGCGGGGTCCTTCTCCGCTTGCGACGACCTGGACGAGATCTCGTTCGAGGGGGTGGCGGGGATGCTCGCCTCGATCGACGCGCGGCGGAGCACGGGAAGCGCGAGGCCGGGGTTCGTCCTGATCGCCCCTTCGAGCGCGGTCCTCGATCTCGCCCCGTTCACGAGCATCGGCGCGAGCGGGACGAAGGCGACCTCCGTCCCGCTCCCCGAGACGGGGACCTATCACGTGGTGGTCCTCTCCGCGAACGGGTCGCCCGGGCCCTACTCGGTCCGCACGAAGGGGAAGGCCGCGGCCACTCTGAAGAAGGTCCTCGCGACCGGTGCGGTGGCGGCCTCGGGAGCGACGGTCGACGTCGCCTTCGCGGCGCTCGCAGGCGGCACGCTCAAGGGAAAGGTCCTCTCCGGCGGGAGCGGGCTCGATCCCTCGGTCGAACTGGTGGGCCCGGGCGATACGCCGATCTCCCTCGACGGATGGACCGTGTCGAAGCCGGGGGTCTCCGTCTCGCTCCTCGGCGTCCCCCTCCCGGCGACGGGGGCGTACACGCTGCGCGTGGGGGGAGCGAACGGCACGACCGGCGCGTTCACGGCCCAGTTGAAGGTCGGCTTCCCCAAGGTCCCTCCGACCGTCGTCCTCGAGCCCTGATCCCGGCGGGCGATCCCTTGCGGGGAAGAGCCGGCGGCGGTTTCCGCAAGGGTCGCCCGGCTGTCCACCCGAAGCGACCCCGCTTCCTCGGGCTCCCCGGAGCGAACGACCCTCCGCGCCGCGGTCAGGCCGGGGCGGATTCCGCCGCCCCGTCCCTCTCGGAGGGGACCTCGAGCCGGAACTTCTCGATCCGGTAGCGGATCTGGGCGCGGTTGATCCCGAGCAGGCGCGCCGCGCGGGCTCGGTTGCCGTTCGTGAGGGCGAGCGCCTGGCGGACGAAGTCCTTCTCGACATCCTCGAGGACGACCCCCTTCGCGGGGAGGCGGAACGCCGCGACCCCGTTCCCGTCCCCGTCGCGGGGGGCGACGGGCCTCCCCCCCTGGATCTCGAGGGGAAGGTCGGCGACGTCGAGGATCTCCCCGTCGCAGAGGAGGACCGCGCGCTCGATCGCATTGCGCAGCTCGCGGACGTTGCCGGGCCAGGGGTACCGGGCCAGGGCGTCGCGACCCGCGGGGGTGAAGCCGGTCACGTTCTTCTTGAACTCCCCGTTGAAGTGGAGGAGGAAGCGCCGCGCGAGGGGATCGACGTCCTCCGTCCGCTCGCGCAGCGCGGGAATCCGGATCGGGATGACCTTGAGGCGGTAGTAGAGGTCGCGGCGGAAGCGCCCCTCCTCGACGTCCGCGTCGAGGTCCTTGTTCGTCGCGGCGACGATGCGGACGGAGACCTGGATGTCCCGCGTCCCGCCGACGCGGCGGAAGATCTTCTCCTCGAGGATCCGCAGGAGCTTCGCCTGCAGGTTCGCGGAGAGGTCCCCGATCTCGTCGAGGAAGACGGTCCCTCCGTCGGCGAGCTCGAAGAGCCCCTTCTTCTGGGCGCGGGCGTCCGTGAAGGCTCCCCGCTCGTGGCCGAAGAGCTCCGACTCGAGGAGGGTCTCCGGGATCGCGGTGCACGTCACGTTGAGGAAGGGGCGCTCGGCGGCCCGCCCCTCGTAGTGGAGGGCGCGGGCGACGAGCCCCTTGCCGACTCCCGATTCCCCGAGGAGGAGGATCGTCGTCGCCTCGCTCTGGGCGACGCGGCGGATCATCCGCGCCACCTCCTTCATCGCCGGACTCTCCGCGACGAGGTTGCCGACGCCGCACTCGCGCCGGTCCTGCTCGCGCTGCCGCGAGACCTCGCGGCGCAGCGTCGAGGCGTCGATGGCGCGGCCGACGGTGAGGAGGAGGTCGGAGATCTCGAAGGGCTTGACCAGGTAGTCGTAGGCCCCTTGCTTGATCGCCGCGACCGCTCCCTCGACGCTCGCGTGGGCCGTCATCATTACGACGGGGAGGTCGGGGTCGAGGGCCCGGAGCGACTTCAGGACCTCTTCCCCGGAGCGATCGGGGAGGCGGATGTCGAGGAGCGCGAGGTCGGGCGTCTCCCGGGTGGCCGCCTCCACCGCAGCCCCTCCGGTGTCGGCCTCCTCGACGGCGTACCCGGCCTGCTCGAGCCGCGTCCGGAGCGACCAGCGGATCATCTTCTCGTCGTCGACGACCAGGATGCGGACGGCCATGGGAGGGGGGGAGGGTTGTCGCTCCCCGTCAAATTATCGACGCCTGGATCAAGGAATCGCCACCGCCGGGGGCCCGGAGCCCGACTCGCGAATCCGGAGACCCCGAAGGGACGCCATGGAGGAGGTCCCGCAAACCGGGAGCCAGACGGGGATCCATGTCCTCGCTCGGAGCATGGGGTGATCCCCGGCGAGGCGTCCCGGGTGGCGGGCGCCCCCCCGGTTCCGGTATGAACTCCCCCCCGAGATCCTCGTACGACATTTGCGGAGGGCTCGCTCGCGGTGCCGGTGCCCCCCCGGTGAGGGATTCCCCATGAGCTCTGGACGCAGCTCTTTCGGACGAATCCGCCGCCCGCGTCGCCTCCGTCGAGTGGTCTCCACTGCGCGTGCGCTCCTTCCGGCCCTCCTTCTCGCCGCCTGCTCCTCAGGGGGAGGCGGGGACGACGGCGGGTCGCGCGCCGTCAGGGGCGAGGTGCGGGACGGCGCCGGCGAGCCGGTCGTCGGCGCGACCGTGGTCCTCGTCCCCGCGGATCAGATCGACACGACCCCGATCACGGGGGCGTCCGTCCAGAGCGGCGCGGCCGCGGCCCACGACGAACCGCTCGAGGATCTCCTCGCGTCCGCGCCCTCTTCCTCCTTTCCCCAAGCGGTCACCGGTTCGACCGGCAGGTACAAGATCTCCGGGGTTCCCGAGGGGGACTACTACTTCT
Source organism: Planctomycetota bacterium (assembly GCA_035695825.1). GTDB lineage: Bacteria > Planctomycetota > UBA1135 > UBA1135 > JAKEFM01 > JAKEFM01. The sequence continues at coordinate 109,988 of DASRRH010000022.1, forward strand.
TCGTCCAGCCGTCGGCGAGCGACGCGGAGCACGTTCCGGGCGGGAGCCGGAGCCGGAGGGCGACGCCGTCGGACTCCTTGCTCGGCACCTCGGTCGACCTCGAGGTCTCCTCCTCGCCTCCCGCGAGCGCGACCTACGTCGGATCGACGACTTGCCTCGCGTGCCACAGGGAACGCCTCGGCGCGATCGAGACGGCGCACTTTTTCCCGTTGCGCGTGCCCGGGGCTGTCTCGGATCTCCAGGACACCTCCCGGTATCCGAACATCGACGCGAGCCTCGCGAACTTCCCCTCGGTCGCCGCCTTCACGAGCGGGACCGTCCTCTGGTACTCGAACTTCAACCCTTCGATCAGCGGGCCGGACAAGTTCACGGTCGGCCTCTCCGATCCCACGCCCTCGGGAGCGACGCTCTACCTCAAGGCCTATCTCTGGAGGGACGCCGCCGGCGGGCAGTACAAGGTCACGATCCAGAACGTGATCAACCCCGCCGACCCTCTCTCGCCGGCGACGTTCGTCGTCCGTCTCGTGCAGGGCGGGGCGATCTTCAAGCAGCGATACCTGCTCGAGGTCCCGGGGCTGCTCGGTCTCTACCCGTTCGCGCAGTTCAACTTCGAGGGGAACGAGGCCTCCTACGACCGGAGCCGCAAGGTCTACGTCGACTACCGGATGGACAGTTTCTGGAACGCGGCCTCGAACACGCTCCAGACGCCTCCGGGGTCCCGGGCGTGGCAGGGGAACTGCGCCTCGTGCCACTTCACCGGTTTCTCGACGACCTTCAACGCCCCGACGAGCGAGTGGCTCGCCGACGCGGTCGACGACCCCGGCGGCGCCTTCGACATCGACGGGGACGGGTCGACCGACGAGGTCGGCGTCGGCTGCGAGAGCTGCCACGGGCCGGGATCGGCGCACGTCGCGGCCGCCGCGCCGCGGTTCATCGTGAATCCGGCGAACCTCTCCCCCGAGCGCGCGAACCTCGTCTGCGGGCGCTGCCACGACCGGCCGAAGGGGGCGGGGACCGTGCAGGACGAGGAGCCCCTCAACGCGGCGAACGAGTTCGCGCGGCCCGGCGTCGGCCGCGCCGAGTGGCTCGCGAACTTCACCTCCGTCAACGGGCCCGCGGCGGGCGACCTCTGGGTCGATTCCCTCCACTCGAAGAAGCACCACCAGCAGTACGCGGACCTCCTCAAGTCGAAGCACTATCGCAACGGCACCATCCTCGTCACCTGCGCCGACTGCCACACGTCGCACGGCGAGTCGACGCAGCGGTGGGGCCTGCGCGGGGACCCCGAGGACCCCGAGAGCGCGCTCTGCCAGTCCTGCCACCTGGTCGAGCCCCTCCCCCACATGCTCGCGGAGACCGGCTCCTACCACGCCGGGCTGCAGACGACGTGCGTCGCCTGCCACATGCCGGAGACGGGGAAGACAGGCTCGGGGCACTACGGCTACCTTCTCGGGCAGCCGACCGGGAGCCCGGCGACGGACCCTTCTCTCGTCTACTGGGTCAACGACATCTCCTCCCACGCCTTCGACGTCCCCTCGAAGTTCTCTCCGGGCGTCGCCGGGGTCCTCCCGGGGAACGCGATGCCGGTGCCCTACACGAACTCCTGCGGCACGTGCCACGATCCGAGTTCGCTCCCCTGGACTCCGCCGTCGACGGATCGTTAGGGAGAACGGGACCGACGACCTCCGGAGAACGTCCGGCCATCGATGATCCGGCGACGAGCCTGGCTCCCGACGATCGCTCTCGCGGCGGGACCCCTCCTCCCGGCGGCGGCGCAGGAGCCTCCGGCGACCTCGCCTGGCTCCAGTCCCGCGTCGCGGCCGGCCGCCGAGGCTCCGCCCCTCGACGCCCACGGCTACCTCGACCTCCGCTACCGGTACCGCTCCGTCCCGGGGGAGGCGCGCGACCAGGACCTCTTCGGTGCCTTCGGCGTGCGCTCCTCGCTCCCCGGAGTCGGGGAGAAGGACCTGCGCGTCGAGGCGTCCGGCTCCTTCGTCTGGGACCTCGACGAGTTCCCCGACGGGGGAAGCCCCTTCGCGGGACTCCCCGAGACCTTCGGGGATCGCTTCCACGCCTACCTGTACGAGGCCTACGGCGAGATCGATCCGGTGGGTCCGGTCCGCCGCCTCCGAGCCGGGAGGCAGTTCCTCTGGAAGGAGGAGGGGATCCGGTTCGACGGGCTCTACGCCGAGGCGGCTGCGTCCGGCGGGGCGGAGATCTCCGTCTACGGGGGCGTGCCGGTCCACTTCTACGAGTCCTCGAGGGACGGGGACCTCCTCGCCGGCGCCGGCGTCGCGCTCCGGCCTTGGCGTCGCGTCCGCGTCTCCCTCGACGAAATCTACGTGCGCGACGCCCGGGACGTTCCGGGCGTCCCCTCGCTCGAGGGAGACCTCCTGAGCGTTCTCGGCGTCGAGGGGAGCTTCGATCCACGGCTCCTCCTCCGGGGATCGTTCTCGTGGCTCGACGCGAAGGAGAGGCGGCAGGTCGTGGACGCCGCCTTCCTCGACCCTCCGTCGGGCGCGCGCGTGAACCTGCGGCTCGTCCGCCAGAACCAGTTCTCCGAGATCCCGGTCACGGAGTTCTCCCCGTTCGTCGCGACGCTCGGCGTCTACGAGCCGTTCTTCCAGTGGCAGGTCGACGGCGGCGGCCCTCTCGTCGGTTCACTCGACCTCGCGGCCGGCTACGCCCGCCGCCGCCTGATCGAGGGGGCCGAGGAGGGGCTCTTCAACCACGAGTTCGACCACGCCTACGCGATCGCGACCCTCGGCGCGTGCCCGTGGCCCTCGACCTCCCTCCACCTGCGGGGGGACGGCTGGAACGGGGGAGGGCGAGATCTCGTCGCGGTGGGCGGGGGCCTCGAGGCCCGGCTCGGGGAGAAGAAGGAGTGGAGGGGGGAGATCGGGACCGATTACGCCCTCTACCGGGTCGACGTCCAGACGGGGCAGGAGCGGCTCGACGACCGGCGCTTCTACGGCCGCGTGCGCCGGAAGATCGGCGAGCGGCTGGACTTCGGGATCGGGTATCGATACGAGGTGGACGACATCGACCGCTACCATGTCGCGGACGTCGTCCTCGGAATCCGGTTCTGATGCGGCGGCGAAGGCTCTTCTCCTCCCTCGCGCTGCTCCTCGGCGGCTGCAGCGCGGGCTTCCTCTTCCTCACCCCGCAGGAACGCGCGCGGCGCGAGATCCCCTTCTCCCACCTCGCGCACGCGAAGCAGGAGCTGACCTGCGAGATCTGCCACGCGGCGGCGGAGAGCGAGGACCGGGCGGGGATGCCCGGCAAGGACGTCTGCCTCACCTGCCACGAGCCGTCGGCCGAGAAGCCGCCGAAGGACTACGAGAAGGCGATCGCGGCGGCCGCGCAACTCTCGTTCCCGGCGTGGAACCCGCTCGGCGACCTCGTCTTCTCCCACCGCGCGCACGGCGCGAAGGGGATCGCGTGCGCCTCCTGCCACGGGAAGGTCGAGGAGTCGACGGAGCTCGACGAGGGAGTCGTCGCGAGGATGGAGGCCTGCGTCGCGTGCCACGCCCGGGAAGGGAAGCCGAACGAGTGCGCGACCTGCCACGCGACGATCCGCGAGGACGCGCCGCCTCGCGGCCACGACGCCTCCTTCCTGCGGGCGCACGGGTTCGAGGTGCGGGCGAAGGGGACCGAGGAGGGGCGGTGCGCGCTCTGCCACGACCCCGCGTCGCGCGCGTCCTGCGACGCGTGCCACGCGGAGAGGCCGCCCGCGGACCACGACGAGTTCTGGCGGCGGCGCGGCCATGGGTTCTCGGCCGAGGTGGATCGGGCCCGCTGCGCGACCTGCCACCGGGAGGATACGTGCCTGCGCTGCCACCTCGAGGTCCGCCCCTCGACGCACGTCGGGGCCTGGGGAGGCCGGTTCTCCGCGCACTGCTTCTCCTGCCACCTGCCGCTCGAGGGGAACGCCTGCCGGGCCTGCCACTTCGCGACCCCCTCCCACGACGCCGCCCCCCCGAAGCCTCCCCCTCCTCACCCGGGAGCGGGAGCCGATTGCCGGGCCTGCCACTTGCCCGGCACCTTGTTGCCGCACGCCGACAACGGTACGGACTGCAACGCCTGCCACCGCTGACGAGGTGAGACCATGCGCTCTCGAACGATCCTCTCCGTGACGCCGGCCGGCCTCGTGCTCCTCCTCCTCTCCGCCGCGCCCCAGGAGCCGGCGAAGCCGGCCCAGGGGGAGAAGCCGCCGCACCAGTACATCGGGATCGACAAGTGCAAGCTCTGCCACATCAAGAAGACGACGGGGGAGGCCTACAACGTCTGGAGGAAGTCGAAGCACGCGAAGGCCTTCGAGACCCTCGCCTCCGACGCGGCGAGGGAGATCGGGAAGAAGCTCGGCATCGAGGACCCGCAGAAGAGCGAGAAGTGCCTGAAGTGCCACTCGACGGGCTACGGCTCGAAGCCCGAGGAGTTCGCCGCGACCTTCAAGCCGACCGAGGGGGTCGGGTGCGAGTCCTGCCACGGGCCCGGCAGCGACTATCACAAAGAGGAGGTCCACGCGAAGAGCCGGGAAGCGGGCCTCGCCGCCGGGATCCGCATCCCCGACGAGAAGACCTGCGTCCGGTGCCACAACCAGGAGAGCCCGAACTACAAGGAGTTCAAGTTCGAGGAGTTCAAGAAGCAGATCGCGCACCCCAATCCGCAGAAGGGGGAGAAGAAGGGGTAGGGGCGCGGGGAGAGGGGAAGGTGGACCCTCGCGAAGACGAGAACGCCCCCGGCGCCGGCGCTCCGCCGGCGGGCCCGCGCCGCCGGCGGGGACTCCTCGGCGCGCTCGGCGGCCTCCTCGCCTTCAAGGCGGTCAAGGTCGTCCTCGTCGGGACGGCGACCGCGGCGGTGGGGGGAGGAGGGCTCGTCTGGTACTCCTCCCGGCCGGAGTTCTGCAAGACCTGCCACAACATGAAGCCCTACTACGACTCCTGGTCGCACTCCTCGCACAAGGGGGTGACGTGCGTGGCGTGCCACTTCCCGCCGGGCGTCGAAGGGGTGGTCGGCGGAAAGATCCGGGGCCTCGTGCAGGTGATGCAGTACTTCACGGGGTCGGAGGGGCCGAAGCCCTTCGCCCAGATCGGCAACGCCTCGTGCCTCCGCTCGGGGTGTCATTCGGCGACCGATCTCGGCGCGACGAAGCCGTCGCCGCGCTTCCGCGCGAAGTTCGACCACGGGCCCCACCTCTCGGGGAATCCGGGGACCGAGTTCCTCGCGTGCACCGCCTGCCACACCCAGATCCTCCGCGACGAGCACATGACCGTGAACCGCACGGCCTGCCACCTCTGCCACAACCGGCCGGGCGAGCCCGCGGAACGGTCGAGGTGCACGCTCTGCCACGATCCTCCCGGCGTCGTGAAGGTCGACGGCGGAACGTTCGACCACGCCCGCGTCGAGAAGTCCGGCATCGAGTGCTCGAAGTGCCACGCGGGGCTCTCCGAGGGGACGGGGGGTGTGCCCCGGCAGCGCTGCCTCCAGTGCCACAACGCGCGGGAGAACCTCGAGAAGTTCGGAGACGTGGCCGCTCTCCACGACCGCCACGTCCGCAAGGAGACGGTCGCGTGCCAGGACTGCCACCTCGAGATCCGCCACTCCCTCGAGCGGGAGTGGGTGCAGAAGGTGACCTCCTGCGAGACCTGCCATCCGGGCCACCACGCCGTCCAGCGGCGGATGCTCGCGGGGGAGGGGGCGAAGGGGGTCGAGCCGGTCGCGAGCCCGATGTTCAAGGTCCGGACGGGGTGCCTCTCCTGCCACGTCTCCGTGAAGCACGCCGGCGGGGAGGTCGTCCTGACGGCCGATCCGAAGGCGTGCGAGTCCTGCCACGAACCCGGGTTCGGCGACGTGCTCGAGGGGTGGAAGTCCTTCGGCGAGGAGCGCGGCGGGGAGGTCGCGGCGAAGATCGCCGAGGTCCGCGGGAGGCTCGAGGCCCTCGCCGGGGAACCCGGAAAGAGGGAGGAGGCGGCGAGGCGCCTCGGGGAGGTCGAGTCGAACGTGAACCTCGTCCGGATCGGGCGCGCGGCCCACAATTTCCCGTACGCCGAGGCGGTCTTCGACGGAGCGGAGAAGGAGCTGGCGGCGATCGATGGACTCCTCGGAAGGAAGTAGGGACGTCCGGGCGAGGTCCACGCGGCGGGACCTCCTCTCCTGGTGCGCCATGGCGCTCGGGATGGCCGTCTCCTACGGCACGGCCGCCCTGTTCGCGCTCCGCTATCTCACCCCGAACCGGCGGCCGCGGACCTGGAGGGCGTACGCGGGAGGGGTCCGGGACATCCCGGTCGGGGGGAGCAAGACCTACACGGCCCCCGACGGCCGCAAGGTCGTGATCACGAACACCGGACAAGGGTTCGTTGCCCTCTCGGACGTCTGCCCCCACCTCGGATGCAAGGTGCACTGGGAGGAGGCGAGCCAGCGCTTCTTCTGCCCGTGTCACGGGGGGGCCTTCGACGCCCAGGGGGTGGCGACCGCCGGCCCTCCGGCGAAGGCGGGGCAGCGGCTCGCGCGCTACGAGATCGAGCCGACCGACGAGGCGCTCTACATCACTCTCCGGGAGGGATGATCGCGTGATCGCGAAGCGCTTCCTCGCCGAGCGGCTTCCCCTGCGCACGGGCGCGCTGCGCGAGGGGCTGAACGAGCCGATCCCCGGTCACCTGAAGCGCTGGTGGTTCGCCCTCGGGGGAACGCCGCTCTACCTCTTCCTCGTCCAGGTCGTCACGGGGATCCTCCTCACCTTCTACTACGTCCCCGCCCCGGACCGGGCCTACGACTCCGTCCGCCGGATCACCGAGGAGGTCTCCTTCGGCTGGTGGATTCGCAGCCTCCACCGCTGGTCCTCCCACCTGATGATCGCGTCGGTGATCCTCCACGTGCTGCGGGTGTTCTTCACGGCGACCTACCGCAAGCCGCGCGAGTTCACGTGGATGGTCGGGGCCGCGGTCCTCGGGACGACGTTCTTCTTCGGGTTCACGGGCTACTCCCTCGTCTACGAGCAGCTCTCCTACTGGGGCGCGACGGTGGCGGGGAACTTGACCGCCGCGGCCCCGCTCGTCGGGCCCTTCCTCGCCCGGATGCTCCGCGGCGGAGAGACGATCTCGGACAACACGCTCACGCGCTTCTTCGTCCTCCACATCGGCATCCTCCCCACGGTCCTGTTCCTCCTCGTCGGCGCCCACCTCCTCCTCGTCCGGCTCCACGGGGTGAGTCGCCTCGAATCGCCGGCGGAGGAGGACCGGCGGACGTTCCCCTTCTTCCCGGACCACGTCCTCACGGAGTGCGTCGTCTTCCTCACCCTGACGGTCCTGCTCAACACGCTCGCCTGCGCGTTCCCTGCGGGACTCTCCGAGCGCGCGGACCCGCTCAACCCTCCCCCGCACATCAAGCCGGAGTGGTACTTCTACTTCACGTTCCGCTGGCTCAAGCTCACGGGCCTGAAGACGGCCGTGGCGACCCTCGGGGCCGCCGGGGCCGTCTTCCTCCTCTGGCCGTTCGTGGACGCGGGCCTCCGGCGGCGTAGGCCGGGGAGCGAGGCCTCCCTCCTGCTCGGGGCCCTCGGATTCTTGGGTGTCGTCGCCCTCACGGTGTGGGAGGCGCTCGCCTGATCGGCCCCGGAGAAGATCCATGACGCTCAATGCGAAGAAGGCGCTCGTCGCCGCCCTCTCGGTCGTCTTCCTCGGGTCGCTCCTGATCGTTGCGTGGATCGAGGGGGGGAAGCAGCGGTTCGCTCCGGAGCCCGAGTCCCTCCTCTCCGAGGAGAGCCGCGGATGCTACCGCTGCCACCTCGAGAAGACCCCGGCGATCGTCGGGCAGTGGATCGGGAGCCGGCACGGCGCGCTCGGCATCGGCTGCTTCGAGTGCCACCGCGCGGAGGAGAAGGACGTCGACGGCTGGAAGCACGGGGGGCGCTGGATCGCGACGATCGTGACGCCGGACGACTGCAAGCGCTGCCACGCCGCGATCGCCGACGAGTTCTCGAAGAGCGCCCACTCGCGCGCGGCGGACGTCGCCGGGTCGATGGACGCCGTCCTCGCCGAGAGGCTGCAGGGACGCGCCTCCGCGCAGGTCGGCTGCGAGCGGTGCCACGGCATGAAGGTCGAGTTCCGCCGGGACGAGGCGGGGAAGATCGTGAAGGACAGCGAGGGGAAGCCCCTCTTCGCGGAGGGGGTCTGGCCGAACACCGGGATGGGGCGGATCAACCCGGACGGATCCCGGGGCGCCTGCACCGCCTGCCACTCGCGACACCGCTTCGACATCGCGATGGCCCGCCGGCCGGAAGCCTGCGGGAAGTGCCACACCGGGCCCGATCACCCGCAGGAGGAGATCTACACCGAGAGCAAGCATGGCGTCGCGTTCACCAACGCGCTCTCCCAGGGGCTGATGCACCTCGAGAAGAGGGAGTGGGTCGTCGGGCGGGACTACAGCGCGGCGCCGACCTGCGCGACGTGCCACATGAGCGCCACGCCCGACCTGCCGATGACCCACGATCCCTCCTCGCGACTCTCCTGGACCTGCCGCCCGGCGGTCTCGGTCCACCCGGAGGACTGGGAGATCAACCGGGACAACATGAAGAGCGTCTGCATGAACTGCCACTCGCCGGCCTGGGTGGACGGGCACTTCGCGCAGTACGACGCGGCCGTGGACCTCTGGAACCGCCGCTTCGGCGAGCCGGGGTTGAAGATCATGGAAGCGCTCGCCGGGGCCGGGCTGATCACCCCCAAGCCCTTCGACGACCCGATCGAGTGGACCTGGTACTTCCTCTGGCACCGGGAGGGGCGCCAGGCGCGGATGGGATCGGCGATGATGGGCCCGAACTACGCCCAATGGGAGGGGTTCGCCGAGGTCGCCGCGCACTTCTTCGACCGCTTCGTCCCCCAGGCGCGGGAGCTCGCGAAGGCGAGACCGGAGGCCTCCGGCGCCCTCGAACAGGTCCTCGCCTCGCCCGAGTACGACGGGTTCCGCGCGGCCGGGGACGAGGACCGCTCCCGCGCCGAGGCCTTCTATCGTGGCCGATACCGGCAGGGGATTCGCTGACGGCGTCGGCTCCGGCGCCGGGGCGGCCTCCACGCGCCGATCCGTGGGTTGCCCTACGGGTTCCGACCGACAAAAAATTTCGCCCCATCCGGGAGAAACCGCTCGCCTCCCCCTTTCTCGCTGGACCACCAGGAGGAGAATCCTCCGGCATGGGCGTTGCCCCCAGGTGGCGGCTGCAGCCCTCCGCGGCTTCGCGAACTTCCTCGGGGTTTTCCCGGCAGGAGAAACCATGACGCGCCGACTCGCACGGACGACCATCCCGCTCGCCCTTCTCGCGTCCGCCTGCGGCGGGGGGGGCGGTGGGGGCGGGGGGGGCGGGGGCCACCCCGTCGCCGGAAACGTCGTCGCGAACGCCGGACAGGACTTCGACGCCGCGGAGGGCACCCTCGTCTGGCTCGACGCCGGCTTCTCCTACGAGAAGACGGGGGCGCCCCTCTCGTACGCCTGGGTCCAGGCGGGCGGACCGGCCGTCGTGCTCACGGGAGCGGCCACCGCCACGGCGTCGTTCGTCGCGCCCTCCCCGGGCGCCGACCTCGCGTTCTCGGTCTCCGCCTCGAACGGGACCGAGACGGCGCAGGACGACGTGACGGTGCACGTCAAGCCCTTCGTCGTGCGGGCGGGGAGGCTCCGCACGTCCCAGGCGACCAGCACGGGAGGCGCCACGGCCGCGGGGACGCGGAACTTCACGATCACGGGGGGGACGAACTTCAACGCGGGCGGCGTGAGCCCCGGGGACACGCTCCTGGTGCTCGACGGGCCGGACTTCGGGGCCTACCGGGTGAACCGCGTCTCGAGCAACACCGCGATCGCCGTTCAGGCGGCCTCGACCTTCACCGGTTCCTCCCCGGCGTCCTGGACGATCCTCCAGGAGAACGCGGCCTTCGTCGGCTACGGGGTCGCGGGAACGCTCCGGGCGGTCGTGATGGGCTCCCCGATCGGAACCCTCTCCTTCTCCTGGACGGGGGCGGAGCCCTGGATGCCCGTGACGGGGACGGCGACGTCGATCCTCTCCTTCACGACCCCGGCGATGGGAGATCTGATGGAGGTCCCGGAGGAGCCGGGGGTTCTCGCCGTCCGGGCCACCGCCCTGGGAGATGCGAGGTTCGCCGTGACCGTCGCAGACGACCAGGGCACCCCGGGGGATCCGTCGGACGACCTCTCCGACAGGGCGACGGTCAACTTCAGCGTCGGCGTCGCGACGAGCGGCCTCGAGAACGCCCCCCTCGGCGAGCCGGTCTTCCTCTCGGGAGGGACCGTGAGGAAGCCGGAGACGAACGCCTCCTTCGCCCTGACGGGCGGAACGGCGTCGACCTATCAGATCGCGGAGGCGGCGACGGTCCGCGCGGTGCGGGAGAACCAGACGCCGCTCGTCGAGGGGACCTCGGTCGCCGCGGTCGACGCGATGCCCGGCTCGTGGGCGTGGATCGCCGGGGTGCTCTACGTGCACGCGCAGGACTCCTCTGCCGTTCCGACGAACGGCCTCGGCTACTCGGCCTTCGTCGTCGACTCGTGGAGCTGGACCCTGACGGACCCGACCGGGGCCACGGTCAACCTGTTCCGCCCCAACCGGACCTCGCTCGGAGCCGCGACGGACGAGCGGACCCCCCACTTCGTCCCGGTCCGGACGGGGGCCTACGATCTCGTCCTCACGCGGGTGTACGGGTCGGGCCTCGACCTCAAGGCGTTCACGATCACGGTGGGGCAGTACGCGGGGGTCGGGACGATCGTCGGGATCGCTCCCGATCCGGCCCAAGGGGAGTGCGGCGGCTGCCACGGAGGGAGCGTCAACTTCCTCGAGAACCTGCGGGGCCCCTGGTCGGAGACCCGACACGCGAAGGTCCTCGCGGAGGCGCTCGATCCGACCTCTCCCAACTGGACCTCCTACCAGTCGGAGAGCGACTGGCGCGACCTCCCCGAGTTGCGCCGATGGACGACGGGGACGTCCTTCCTGAATCCCGTCGACCTCTCGAGGTCCTCGACGACGACGGTCCTCCCCACCGCGACGGCGAGCGCGCATCTGCCGAACGGGGGGTTCGACGACGAGGGCCTCTACCGCAACTGGTCGCACGTCGGCGTGACCTGGGACGACCTCAAGGAGCGGGAGCCCTCCCTCGCCGCGCTCGGCAACGTCCAGTGCGAAGCGTGCCACGGGCCCGGGAGCCTGCACGCGGGGAACACCCAGGGGATCCGCAAGAGCGTCGACGAAGGGGTGTGCGGGCGCTGCCACGTCTCCGAGCCGACCCTGTGGAACTCGGCGGCGCACTCGAAGGTCGTCTTCTCCCCGAGCAACAGCGCCTCCTGCGTGGGCTGCCACGAGGCCTCCGCCTCGGTCCTGGCGTTCAAGGCGGCCGCGGCCCTACCCGAGCCGCGCCAGGTCCTCTGGGCGAACGCGGCCGCGCCGCTCCCGGTCGTCCCTGAGCACGAGCGCCGGGGGGAGACCTGCGCGGTTTGCCACAACCCCCACGCCCCGACGGCGGGGACCGCGCCGGGCGCGAGCTCGCGGCAACTGCGGCTGACCGGGCAGGTGACCTTCCTGAACGGCGCCGTCGCGGACGCCGGGAAGGCGGCCGCCTGCTTCATGTGCCACCAGAGCCGGACGAACACGACCGACTTCACGCCGGGGACCGGCCACATGGCGCTCCGGCGGGCGCCGCACCTCAGCACCGCGGCGGAGATGGTCGCGCACACGAACGGGATCGAGTACGCGGGGTGGGCCTACCTCTCCTCCCCCCACGGGATCCCCTCCGCGTTCATCGTCGGGGGCGCGACGGAGAACGAGCGCTGCATCACCTGCCACATGAAGGTGACGCCCGGGCCGGGGCAGAGCGGGCACCTCGCCCTCGGCGGCCACTCCTGGTGGATGCGTCAGGGGGGGGCGGGCGAGCCCCCGGCGCCGGCCGAGGTGGCGGGGGAGACGAGCCACGCCGGGGGAGCGGTCGAGGCGGGGACGAAGTCCTTCCGGGTGACGGGAGGCCCGACCTTCGTCGGCAGGGTGTACGCGGGGGACCTCCTCGTCCTCGAGAACGGCTCCGACGCGGGGACGTTCCCCATCCTCTCCGTGGATTCGGGACGGCGGGTGACCGTCAACGCCCCAGCGAACTTCAACGGGACGACCCAGCCGACCCTCTGGCGGATCGACTCCGTGCCGAAGTTCAACACGCTCGCCTGCAACCAGTGCCACGTGGTGGGGCCCCAGTTCGAGGTCACGGCGCGCGGCGACTACGACGGCGACGGTTTCCTCGAGACGGTGCAGGAGGAGGCCGAGGGGATGCTCGAGGCGGTGAAACTCGCGGTCGAGGCGGCGATCAACGATCCGGCCCTTCCGAAGGGCCTCGGCGGCGGACCGTACACGCTGACGGAGGCCTCCGGGCGGATCGCCTATCGCAACGCCGCGGGGACGACCCGCCCCTTCCCCGGCCCGAGCGGCTCGGCGCCGCAGCAGACGGACTGGGACGCCCTCACCCCGGACCAGCAGGCCCAGTGGGTGAAGGTCTACGAGGCGGGGTACAACTTCCTCTTCGTCGAGAACGACCGGAGCGAGGGGATCCACAACACCGGCTACACCGTCGGTCTCCTCCAGTCCTCCTACGTCGACCTGACGGGGGTGGCGCTCGGCGATCCCTTCGTCCCGATCCCGTGATTCCGGGACCCAGCCTCGGCGGCGGATCGATGGTCCCCGGAACGGACGAGTCCGGCGCGTGGCCCGGCGGCCCCCCGGAGGCCCTCGCCCGGCTCTTCCGCCAGATCCGGATCGCGCGCCGCCGGGAGGCCGCGGTCTTCCGCGCCTTCCGGCGGCGGTTCGGGTCCGAGGTCGCGGAGGTCACCGGGCTCGACGAGGAGGACTTCGCGGCCCGGGAGAGGGAGGGGAACCTCGAAGCGCTCCTCGGGAACGAGAGCGTCCCCGGCTGGCTGCGCGAGGTCCTCGAGCGTCAGGTCCGAAGCGAGGCGATCCTCCTTTCCCATCTCTTGCGCCGCTACGGCAAGGAGGGGTGGGCGCTTGCGCGACGGTCGCTGCGCGACTTCGGGCGCGCCTGCGGGACGGAGGCGAGGAAGGGTTGCCCGGAGGGGAGGGGGATCGACCTCCTCGCCGCCCTCGGAAGGGACCACCTCCACGGATTCCCCAACCAGTCTCCTGCGCTCCTCGAGCCCTGCCCGGGCGGCTACGTGGTTCGTCGCGCGCACTGTCCGAGCCAGCAGGCCTGGACGATGCTCGGAGCTCCCGCGCGGTCCCTCTGCGACCTCGATCGAAGCTGGGTGACCGGGTACTGCGAGGGATTCGGCGGCGGACTCCGACACCGGGCGGGCCCGTGCATCGTGGCCGGGGAGGCCGAATGTGCCGACCTCTTCGTGAAGAAGGGGCCGAGGAGATGAGGCCGGCGGGGTCGATTCGCACGCCCCTTCTCCCGGCCTCTTCTTCCCTCCGCGGCTGAAGGGGACCGGGGAACGAGGATCGGAGCGCGCCGACGCGTCGTTCCCGCGTGGGGGACAGCGCGACTGGAGGCCCGCTGGAGTCGGCGGTGACGCGCTCGGATCCTCCCGACCGAGACCGCGGAGGCCCCCGCGGGAGCGGCGTGCGGGCCCCTACGAGACGCCAGCCCGGGTCCTCTTCGCCGACGGGGCGCGGCCGTTCGACTCCTTGGCCGCGGCGAAGCGGGAGCGCAGCCTCGCGAGGACCTGCGGGAGGGTCGTGTACTCCATGTCCTTCTCGGGGAGCCGGTGCGGCTCGAAGGGCCCGTGTCGCCGCAGGTAGTCGGCGATCTCGTTCGCCGTCTGCCGGGCCCGGTCGAAGGAGGGGTCGTCGAAGAGGTCGCGCGGCCCGACGAGCCTCCCCTCGGCGATCTGGAAGCCCGCGGCGACCACCCGAGGCGGCCCGTCGAATCGCGTCGGGTGCGCCGTGGCGACCGAGCAGGGCATCAGGGGGCCGTTGTGGGAGCCACGCATCCACCCCGAGACCGTGTGGGGGAACGCGAAGGGCTCGAGCGCCTCCCCGACCGCGGGGAACCCCGACTGGCATCGGACGAGGAGGACGGGGTCGTCCTTGCCCACGTACTTCCCGGCGATCAGGGCGAGCTTCTGCGTCGAGGCCGCGGCCGCGATCTCGCCGTCGGCGCGGCGGAGCACCTTCGAGACGACGTAGCGACCCGTGGAGCCGAGGAGGGCGAGGAGGTCGTAGAGATCCTCGGGCATCGCCAGCGTCACCTCCTTCCCCTCGAGCGCGTCGAGCACGAAGAAGGTGAATCCCCCGTGCATCGCCGGATCGATGACGAGGCCCGGCGTGTTGAACGCGTCGGCGAACATCCGGAAGAGGGGCAGGTTCCACGCCCCGGGCCCGCACTTGTCCGCGCGGAAGACGATCACGGGCTCGCTCTTGCGCTCGACGAACTCCATCTCCGCGCACCCCGGCCCCATCCCCCTCACGTTCCCGCTGAAGGCGTCCGCGAGGAGGTCCTGTCCCGCGGCGTAGAGCTTGAGCCGCCTCGCGACCTCCGTCCCCGCGAGGAAGGCGTCCCAGGCGAGACGGTGGATCTCCGGGTCGTCGACGCCCCGGCGGTGGGTCATCAGGAGATGCTGGTCGTCCCCGACCTCTCCGACCTCGAAGTCGAGGATCCGGCCCTTCTCGCGCGCCTCCTCGAGGCGTCGACGGCAGCTCTCCGCGACCTCCGGGTGGACGGCGGTGTGTCCGACGAACCCGCCGACGTCCGCCTTGATCGCCGTCAGCGTCAGTTTCGTGCTCATGTGGAGTCCTCCGGAAAATGAGAAAAGCGAAGTCCTTCCGGTTCTTGCGGGAACGGTCTCGAGGGTTGCAACCCGCGTGCCTCCCGCGACGGCCCGAGCGCGAAGCGAAAAAAATTTCGACCGCCCGCGTGCCGGCCAACCCGTTTCTGGGGAGCGAGAGCTTCCCTCCCCCCGCGCGGGCCGGCGTCCGGTTTGCTGGGTCCCTCCCGTGCGCGTCGCCCGCGGCCGGACGACCCGGCCGCGGCGGCGGAGGCGCCGACGACGGTGACCGCGACCGAAACCAAGGACCAGGCCTCGACCGAGGCGTCGGAAGCGCTCGTGTCCCGCGAGGGCGCTGCGGCCGGGGCCGAGCGCTCGCCGTCCCAGGCGCCGTTCCGGAGTCCCGTCCCGACCGGGGAGGATCTTGCGCGCCGGATCGAGGAGCGCGGGGACGCGCTCCGGGAACCCGGCGACCGACCGGGGGCCACCTCAAGCCCGGGTCCGCGCGGATCCCCTCCCGTGCCGCGGGCGGCGCGCCGCATGCCGGAGGGAGGCGTCGTGCAGCCGCGCGTCCTGGTCGTCGAGGACGAGCCCCACAACCGGCGGATCGCCGCGGAGATCCTCCGGGAGGAGGGCTTCTCCGTCGTGGAGGCTGCCGACGGCGAGGAGGCGCTCGCTCGCCTCGCGGGGGATCGACCGGACGCCGTGCTCCTCGACCTCTCCCTCCCGCGGCTCGACGGGTACGCGCTCGCCCGCCGCATCAAGGCGGATCCGCGCCTGCGGGGGATCCCGGTCCTCGCCCTCACCGCGCACGCCCTCGTCGGAGACGAAGAGAAGGCGCGGGCGGCAGGCTGCGACGACTACCTGGCGAAACCGGTCGACCTCGACGCGCTCGTGCGCGCGGTCCGCCGCGCCGCCGGGGGGAAGCCGTGTCGATCCGGGCCCGCCTGATCGCGCTCTCGGCGCTCCTCGTCGCCCTCCCCGCGGGAATCGTCGGCCTCAACGTCGCGCACGCGCGGCGCCTGTCCGGGGACGCCCCGATGATCGACTTCGCGGGGAGCGAGCGGATGCGGGCCTTCATGACGGCGGGGCTCGCCGCCTTCTACATGCGGCGGCCCGCCGAGCCCATCCGCGGGAGGATCGAGGAGGAGCTCGACCTCTGGGAAAGGATCCGCCGGGGCCTCCTCGACGGGGACTCCTCCCTCGGTCTCAAGGGGACCCGCGACGAGGGCGTCCGGGGCGACCTCGAGGCGGTCGGAGACCTGTTCCGCTCCTACCGGACCGCGGTGCTCGGCGCGCTCGACGAGTCCGCCTCCTCCCCCGCCTCGGAGAGGGAGGCCCGTGCGAACGAGATCCTCTCGGGAGCCTTCGGCCTCTACGGACACATGGACCGGGTCACCCGCCGCCTCCAGGAGCACTCCGAGGGGGCGATCCGGTCCTTCCGCAACGCCCAACTCCTCCTCGCCTGCGCGATCGGGGGGATCGGAACCCTCGCCCTGCTCGGCGGCCACCGCTACGTCCTCGCTCCTCTCCCCCAGTTCCTCGCCGGCCTCCGCGCGGTCGGGCGGGGGGAACTTCGGACGCGGGTCCCCGAGGAGGGGCCGGCCGAGGTCGTCTCGGTCGCGCGCGCCTTCAATGCGATGGGGGAGGGGCTCGAGCGTGCGCGAGGCGCCCTCCTCTCCCACGAGCGCGAGCTCGCGGACAAGAACCGCGAGCTCGCGCACGCGAGCCGCCTCAAGTCGGAGTTCCTCGCGAACATGAGCCACGAGCTCCGCACCCCCCTCAACGCCGTCCTCGGCTACTCCGCGCTCCTGCGCCGCGGCCTCTACGGCGAGGTGAACCCCCGGCAGCGGGAGGCGCTCGAGGGGATCGCGGAGACGGGAGGCCACCTCCTCGAGCTCATCAACGACGTCCTCGACCTCTCGAGGATCGAGGCGGGGAAGTTGGAGGTCCGCCTCGAGCCGGTGAACCTCGAAGAGGTCCTCGCGGACCTCGGCCGATCGGTCGAGCCGCTCGTGCGGGGGAAGGGGCTCGGCTTCTCGCTCCTCGTGGCGAGGCCGCTGCCCGTCCTCGTCACCGACGGGGACAAGGTCCGTCGCGTCCTCCTCAACTTCCTGTCGAACGCGGTCAAGTTCACGCCCGCGGGGAGCATCGAGGTCCGGGCGGCGTCCGCGGCCGGCTGGGAGGAGACGGCCCTCTCCGTCGTCGACTCGGGCATCGGGATTCGCGACGAGCAGCTCCCCCACATCTTCGAGGACTTCCGACAGGGCGACGGCTCGGCGAGCCGCGAGTACGGCGGCACCGGCCTCGGCCTGTCGATCAGCCTCCGGCTCGCCCGGATGATCGGCGGGCGCATCGAGGTCGAGACGGCCGTCGGGAAGGGTTCGACCTTCACCCTCGTCCTCCCGCGCTCGCCCCGCCCCGGCTCCGGAGGGGAGGTGCGTTTCCATGGAAGAGAAGAGCCGGCCGCGACGCGTCCTGGTCGTTGACGACGATCCCCACCACAACCGGATCGTCGGCGAGCTCCTGCGCCACGCCGGGTACGAGGTCGACGTCGCGTGGAACAGCGCCGAGGCGGTGCGGAAGAACTTCGACTTCCGGCCGGACCTCGTCCTGCTCGACGTCATGATGCCGCGCTGGTCGGGCCACTCCGCGTGCGCGGCCATGCGGTGCGTCGATCCGAGCCTGCCGATCGTCGTCGTCTCCGCGAAGACCGCTCCGGAGGACGTGGGGGAGGGCCTCGGGTGGGGCGCCACGCGCTACCTGACGAAGCCCTTCGATCCCGACGAGCTGCTCGGCACCGTGCGCGCCCTGCTCGGTTCGGTCCCTTCGAAGACGTAGCGCACGGGGCGTCGGCGCGCCGGGAGGGGAGGGGGACGCGGGCTGGCCCCCCCCGCCGGCGGAGCCCTAGATTGGGGGGCCACGGACGCATCCCCCCGGTGCCTCAATCCTGGTTCCTGGAGCTCGGGCGTTACATCGGGGTGGAGGAGCGGCACGCCTCCACCCTCCGGGCCCTCCGGCCCGCCATCGAGCCCCGCTTCCCGTCGGTCGTCGACGAGTTCTACGAGCGGATCCTCGCGAACGAGGGGACGCGGCGGATCCTCTTCGAGGGGGATTCGCAAGTCGAGAAGCTCAAGGGGAGCCTCCTCGAGTGGCTCCGCACGCTCTTCACGGGGCCCTACGACGAAGCGTACTGGGGACGCCGGGCGCGGATCGCCGAGACGCACGCCCGGATCGGCCTCCCGATCCCCTACGTCGTGGGCGCGATGAACCTCATCCGGACGCGCCTGACCTTCTGGGCGCGCCGTGCGACCCAGGGGGACGTCGCGCGCCAGGACGAGGCCCTCGACGCGATCCAACGCGTCCTCGACCTCGAGCTCGGCGTGATGCTCGAGGGGTACCAGGCCCGCCGGCTCGAGGCGACGGTGGCCGTCCACCGCGCGGAGGTCGCCGCGATCGACGACGCGGCGCGGCGCGTGAGCGGGGAGCGGACCCTGTCGGAGATCCTCGGCCAGGCCCTCACGGACCTCCGCGCGCGGACGGGGGCGGAGATGGGGGGACTCTTCGTCCTCGTCGATGAGGAATTGCGGCTCGCGGCGTCCCACGGCCTCCCTCCGAGCTTCCCGGCGCCGGTCCGCAAGAAGGAGGAGGGGGGGGCGTGGGAGTTCCTCTCCCGCGAAGGGATCCGGACCGGGCTTCCCGGCCCCGGGACGGGGGCTCGCGGCGGGCACGGAAACGAGGGCGAGGCGGGGTCGGCGCTCTCGATGCCGGTCGTCCGCGACGGCCGGTGGTTCGGCACGATCCTCCTCGCGAGCCCCGAGGCCGAGCGCTTCCGCGAGGAGTCCCTCCCCTTCCTCCGCGCGATGGCCTCGCAGATCGGGATCGGGATCGAGTACCTCCTCCTCTACGAGAGGCTCCGGGCCTCGGAGGCGCACTTCCGCGCCATCGTGGAAACCGCGCCCGAGTACATCTGGACGATGCGCCGGGACGGACGCGCCACCTACCTCAACCGCGGATTCCTCGGGATTCCCCGCGAGGAGCTGCTTTCGGGCGGGCTGCCCGGCACGCGGGATCTCTTCATCGACGGCACGCTGGCGCGCTTCGAGGAAGCGCTCGCGTCGGTCTTTGCTCGGGGGGAGGGCGTCCTCGGGATCCGGGTGCGCCTCCGCCCCCGGGACGGGGGGGAGCCGCGCTTCTTCCTCGGAAACCTCGCCCCGCTCCCCGGTAGCGAGGGGGCGGTCGAGGAGGTGCTCGGCGTGTTCCGCGACGTGACCGAGGAGGAGCGGCTGCGCGACGACCTCGTCCGTTCGGAACGGCTCGCGGCCGTCGGCGAGATGGCAGCAACGATCGCCCACGAGGTCCGAAACCCCCTCGCCGCCGCGAAGGGGGTGCTCGAGATCCTCGCCGAGCGCTTCCCGCCGGAGTCGGAGGAACGTTCCGTCATCGGGGACACGGTCGCGAGGTTCGAGACGCTGAGCCGGCTCATCGCCGACCTCCTCCTCTTCTCCCGGCCGATCGACCCGCAGCGGCGGAGGACCGAGGCCTCCGCGCTCCTCCGGGACCTCGCGGAGGGGCTCCGGCGCGAGGAGAGCCTCCAGGGAATGGAGATCCGCGAGCACCAAGGGGAGCGTCTCGGGGCGATCGCGGTCGACGACATCCTCGTCTACATGGCGATCCTGAATCTCGCGAACAACGCAGCGCAGGCGATGGGAGGGAAAGGGGAGATCCTGCTGCGCGCCGAGCGGGTGGGCGACCGGGTCGCGATCCGGGTGGAGGACCGCGGCCCCGGGATCCCGCCGGCGATCCGCGGTCGGCTTTTCACCCCGTTCGCCTCGACGAAGAGCCGGGGCACCGGCCTCGGGCTCGCGACGGTGAAGCGCATCGCGGAATCCCACGGAGGGTCCGCGTACGCGGAGGATCGCCTCGGCGGGGGGGCCATCTTCTCGATCCTCTTCCCCTCCGTGGGTCGGTGAGCGCGCCGGGGATCCCCTCCGTCTCCTTGTCGGGCGGGCCTCGCATTTGCGGGCGATCTCGCGAAGCGCGATGGAGCTCGAGCGCCTGATCGCGGACCTCTCGGATCCGCTCGCCTACCCCGATCCGGCGGCGACGGTCGAGGTGCGCCAGACCCATGCCTCCGTCGTTTTCCTGACGGGGGGGTGGGCCTACAAGATGAAGAAACCGGTCCGGTTGGGCTTCCTCGACTTCGGCACGCTCGAGAGCCGGAGGCACTTCTGCCACGAGGAGGTGCGCCTGAACCGCCGGCTCGCCGCTGGCGTCTACCGCGACGTCGTGCCCGTCGCGCTCGAGGGGGGCCGCGCGCGGATGGAGGGACGCGGGGAGCCGATCGAGTGGGCGGTCAAGATGGAACGCCTCCCCGAGGAGGCGACGCTCCGGGAGCGACTCCGACGCGGAGAGGTCGATGTGGGGATGCTCGAGGGGCTCGCGCGGGCGATCGCGGCCTTCCATGCCCGCGCCGAGGGGGCGGAGCGAGCCGCCCCGTACGGTCGCTTCGAGGTCGTCGCCCGCAACGCGCGCGAGAACTTCGAGCAATCGGCCCCCCGCGTTGGAACGACGGTGAGCTCGGCCGTCTTCGAACGGCTGCGCGTCCTCGTCGAGAGCGAGCTCGAGCGGCTGCACCCTCTCCTCGAGGGCCGCGCCGCCCGCGGGGTGCCGCGCGACACGCATGGAGACCTGCGGCTCGACCACGTCTACTTCCTCCCCGAGAGGGGACCCGATGCTCCCCCGGTCGTCGTCGACTGCATCGAGTTCAACGAACGATTCCGCTTCGCCGATCCCGTCGCGGATGCCGCCTTCCTCGTGATGGACCTCGCCTCCGAGGGGAGGCGAGACCTCGCGCGCGCCTTCGCGGACGCCTACTTTCGCGCCTCGGGAGATGAGGAGGGCCGGGCGCTGCTCCCCTTCTACGTCTCCTACCGCGCCGCCGTGCGGGGGAAGGTCGAGGGCTTCGAGCTCGGCGAGAAGGAGGTCCCCGGAGCCGAGAGGATCGAAGCCGTGGCGCGCGCGCGCGCGCACTGGCTCCTCGCCCTAGGGGAGCTCGAGGAGCCACGTCGCCGCCCCTGCCTCGTCCTCGTCGCAGGCCTTCCCGGGACGGGGAAGTCGACGCTCGCGCAGGGGCTCGCGGCGCAGGCGGGGTTCGAGGGGATCCGGTCGGACGCCGTCCGGAAGGAACTCGCCGGACGGTCCGGGAGCGATCCGGCCCACGCCGCGTTCGGCGAGGGGATCTACACGACGGTCTGGACCGAGCGGACCTACGCGGAATGCTTGCGGCGGGCGGAACGGCTCCTCTTCGAAGGGCGCCGCGTCCTAGTCGACGCGAACTTCCGCGAGGAGAAGCGACGCCGCGATTTCCTCGAGGGCGCGGTCCGAAGCGGCGTTCCCGTCGCGGTTCTCGTCTGCACGGCCCGCCCCGAGGAGGTGAAGGCCCGGCTCGACGCGCGTCGG
Source organism: Planctomycetota bacterium (assembly GCA_035695825.1). Classification (GTDB taxonomy): domain Bacteria; phylum Planctomycetota; class UBA1135; order UBA1135; family JAKEFM01; genus JAKEFM01. The sequence goes on from DASRRH010000022.1 coordinate 131,201, forward strand.
GGCGACGTCTCCGACGCGGACTGGCAGATCTACCGGAAGGTCGCCGAGCGCTGGGACCCGGTCGGCCCTGAGATGGGCCGCGTCGTGCGCGAGATCTCGACGGGGGGACCGCCGGAGGAGACGCTCGGGCGCGCGCTCGGGGCGCTGCGGGAATTCGGCCTCGTCGACTCGTTCCACGCCGAGGTCGGCGAACCACCGCGCGACGATCCGGGAACGTCAGAAGAGCGTCAGCGACGGGCTGCGCCGGCGGGACCGGCCCTTGGGCTCCGGGACGACGGCGACCGGGCAGGGCGCGGTCCGGACGACCTCGCGCGAGACGCTCCCGAGGAAGAAGCGCCCCGCCCCGCCGAGGCCGCGCGTGCCCAGGACGACGAGGTCCGCGCCGGTCCGCCGCGCGAGACCCACGATCTTCCCGGCGGGTGATCCCTCGTCGAGCCGCGCGGTCGCCCGAATCCCGCTGCGCGCGAGCGCGTCCAGGACGGCCGAGAGCTTCTTCTGCGCCCGTTCCTTCTCGTGTTCGAGTCGCGTGACGAGGGCGCCTCCCAGGTTGGGGTCGACCATCGCCACGAACGTCGTGTCGGCCGCGTGGACCACCTCGAGAGCGGCCCCTCGCCGCCGGCATGCGGAAACGGCGAACGCGAGGGCCGCGCCCGAGGCCCGCGAGAAATCGATCGCGACGACGACCTTCCGGAAGGCCGGCCGGATGGGGCGGTGCGGGACGACGACGACCGGGAGGTTGGACGTCTGGAGGAGGCGCTCCGCCACGCTCCCGAGGAGGAGGCGTTTCAGTCCGCGCCGGCCCTGCGTCCCGCACACGATCGCCCCGGCCCGGAACCGCCGCGCCTCGGAGACGATCGACTCCGCGATGGGACCGAGGAGGAGTCGGGTCGAGCAGCGCAGGCCGCGCGCCGCAGCCGCCCGGGCCTCGCGAGCGAGCCACGACCTCGACCGGCCGCGCGCGCGCTCGAGGGTCCAGGCGGACTCCGGGGCGGTCGGCCGAAGGACGTGGACGAGTCGGGCCTGGCTCCTCGGGCCGGCGAGCCGCAACCCGAAGAGCAGGGCCCGCCGCGAGGTCGGGGAGAAGTCGGTGGCCACGACGAGCCTCGCGGTCCGGGTCCGCCGAGCCGGGAGGGCGAGGAGGGGTGCGGGAGCGGTGAGGAGTTCCATCGGAACCGATCTTCCTCCGGGCGAAGCCCTGGCAAGGGCGATGCCGCCGGTCGCGATCCCTCGCCGCCGCCGGATCCGGGAGCGTCGGACCGCCCAGAATTTTCGGCGCGGAGGGGGAATCCCCGCCAACCCCGAGCAGGGGGCGCGGGCTCCTCCCTCGCACTGCGTTCTGCGGTCCGGAGGCCAGGCACGGGCCTTGCCCTCCCTCCGCGGACGTCCGCGCTGGGATCTGCGATGACGGGCCTTCATGCGGAACGGCTATGGGCGATCGTGCTCGCCGGTGGCGAAGGCCGTCGGCTGTCCGGGCTGACCTACGCTCTCCACGGACGAGAGGTCCCGAAGCAGTTCGCCTTTCTCGATGGCGAGCGCTCGCTCCTCCAGCGCACCCTGGAGCGGATCGCCGGCCTCGTCGCCCCGGCCCGAACCGTCGTCGTCGTCGGCGCGGCCCACGAGTCGACGGCCCGAGAACAGATTGAGGCCTTCCCCGGCGTGGACCTGGCCGTCCAGCCGCGCAACCTCGACACGGCGGTGGGCGTCCTGTTTCCCCTCGCCCGGATCCTCGCACGCGACGCCGGCGCGAGCGTCGCCGTCTTCCCGTCCGATCACTACATCCCCAGGCCCGAACCCTTCCTGGCGGCGGTCGAGGAGGCCGCCCGCGCCTCCGTGTCGGGGGCGGCGCGCCTCACCCTCCTCGGAGTTCCGTCGCAGGCGCCGGAGACGAGCTACGGCTGGATCCTGCCGGGAGCCCGGTTCGAGCCGCGGATGCATCCGAGGCTGCGTTCCGTGCTCGGCTTCGTCGAGAAGCCCGGTCCGGATCTGGCGCGCCGCCTCTTCGATGAGGGTGGGCTCTGGAACACCCTCGTCTCCGTGGGGACCGTCGAGGCGTACGGCTCGCTCGCCGGCCGATGCGTCCCGGAGATCGCCGAGGCGTTCGCCGTCTACGCGACGCAGGTGGGGGGACCCCGCGAGGCGGAATGCCTTCGCGCTCTCTATGGCCGGATTCCCGCGGCCAACCTCAGCCGGGATGTTCTCGAGCGTGCCTCCGGTCTCTCCGTCCTCCCCGTGGAAGGTTCAGGCTGGTGCGATTGGGGAACCCCGGGGCGCGTCCTGGAGAGCCTGACCGGCTCCCCCGCCCTCTCGCGGCTGCGGGAGCGGATCGGGGCGGGCGCGCGCCCGGTGCGCGTGCCCCTCGTCCCCACGGCCGGAGAGACCCGGGTCGAGCGCCGGGATGCCGCTGAACTCCTCTCTGCAGGGGATTCTCGAGGATAGGGAATCGGCAGGGGACCACCCAGCCGCTTCGACGCCGAGCGCGGGGTGGAGGTCCACGACCTGCCTCTCGTCGGATCGGGGAGTTCCTCCCCCGTGGGGTGGGTTCCTGGGGATGGGGAGCGGCAGGGCTCTTGCGGCGGTCGGCCGGGCGCGTTCCTGACCGTGCGACGCCCCCGATTCGTCGATGGATCCGCGATTCTGCAAGGGCCTCTGGCGCCTGGCCGACCCGAAGGTCTCCCTCGCCTCGTTCTCCTCCCTCTTCCTCGGCACGTGTGCGGCCTACGCCGACGGCCCGCTCTCCGTCCCTTGGCTCGCCGCCACGGTGCTCGGCATCTTCGCCGTGGAGGTGGCGAAGAACGCTTCGGGCGAGATCGTCGACTTCGACTCCGGAACGGACCTCGCGGTCGCTTCCGAGGACCGGTCCCCTTTCTCGGGGGGAAAGAGGGTCATCGTCGAGGGTCTCCTGACGGGGGGGCAGACCGCCTCCATCGCCGCGGCGGGGTACGGGATCGGAATCGGCCTCGGGCTCTGGATCGCCCTGGAGCGCGAGCCCCGGGTGCTTCCCCTCGGCCTGGTCGGACTCGTCTGCGCGTACGGGTATCACGCCCCTCCGCTCCGTCTTTCCTACCGCGGGCTGGGCGAACTCGCCGTGGGGTTGTGCTACGGACCTCTCCTCGCGGCAGGCGCCTACCTCGTCCAGCGCGGGGAGGTCCGGCGGGAGGCGATTCTCGCGGCCGTTCCCCTGGGTCTCCTCGTCGCGGCCTTCCTCTGGATCAACGAGTTCCCCGACGCCCGCGCTGACGCCGAAGCAGGCAAGAAGACCCTCGTCGTTCGTCTGGGCCGGCGGCGGGCGAGTCGGGCGTTCGCCGGGATCGTCGGGCTCGCGTTCGGATTGCTCGCGGTTCTCCCGCTCTTGGGCGTTCGACGCGGGGTCTGGCTCGGTGGGCTCGGCCTTCCCTCGGCGGTGGCGGCGGCCGCGATCCTCCTCCGGCATCCCGAGGTCACGCGAAAGGTCGTGCCCGCCCAAGCGTTGACCCTGCTCGCCTTCGTTCTCGAGGCATGCGGATCGGGCGTCGGCTTCCTTCTCTCGACCTGACGAGCACCTTTAGTGGCGTGGGGCCGGGTCCCTCCCCGACCCGGCGGAGCGCGGAGGTCCTGGTCGACGCGGGGGAATTCGCGGCCTCAAGGGCGTGGGTTGGAACGCCGGTTGCCGACTCCAGGCGCTTGCGCGAGGGCCCGTCCCCCCTCGATCGGAGAGAAGCTCCATGCGCCTGAGCGACATCATGACGACGCGCGTCGAGACGATCGCGGAGAACGAGAGCGCCTCCGTTGCCTGGGAGCGGATGCGGCAGAAGCGGATCCACCACCTCGTCGTCACGCGCCGGGGCGAGGTCGTGGGCGTCGTCTCCGCGCGTGACCTCGGAGGCCGGCTCGGCGACTCCGTGCGGTCGAACCGGACCGTGGGGGAGGTGATGACCCCTTACGCGGTCACGGCGGATCCGCGGGCGACCGTGCGGCAGGCGGCGAACATGCTGCGGGGAAGGGGGATCGGTTCGCTTCCGATCGTCGAGCGCGGCCGGCTCCTCGGGATCGTCACCGTCGCGGATCTCCTCGAGCTCATCGGCCGCGGAGTCGAGCGGCCGGTCGTCCTCAGGGAGCGGCGCCACAGGCGCCCGAGCGTGAACCAGAAGGGCGCGAACCGCTCCTGGCGGTGAGGGGAGGGGCGGCTTCCGAAGGAAGCCACTCCCTCCGTCCCGCGGCGCCGCCGGCCCTTCGCGGCTCCCGTCTCAGGCTCCGCCCGAGCTCGGCGCGGACCCGTCCCCGGAGGCCCTCGGGGTCACCGCTTCGCCGCTTCTCGGGGCGTCTGCTTTGCAAGGAGCTCCCCGACGCGGACGAACTCCTCGGAGAGGGCGGCGAGGACGTCGTCGAGGCTCAGGAGTCCGACGAGCCTCCCTCCCGGGTCGGTCACCGGCACCCGGCGGACCCCCGCGTTTCGCATCAGGGCGAGGACGGACTCGACGGGCGCGCTTTCGTCGATCGTGTCGAGCGTCTTCGTCATCACGTCGCCGACGGCCGTCTTCTTCGGATCCGCGCCGCGGGCGACGACGCGCACGACGATGTCCCGGTCCGTGACGATCCCGATCGGGATGCGCGAGGCGTCGATCACGACGAGGGTCCCGACCTTCCGCTGCAGCATCCGGTTGGCGGCGGCCTGGACGCTGTCCTTCGGCTCGGCAAGGTCGACCTCGCGCTGGCAGATCCGTCCGGCGGTCATCGGAGTGTCCTCCGCCCCGTGGGCTTCCCGACGCGCTTCCCGCCGCCCTCCGCGCGGCCGGGACGGACGCGCTCGAGCGCCATCTCGTACTCGGTGAGGCAGCCGAGGAGGTCCGTCGCGCTCACGAGGCCCACGAGCTCCTTCCCGGCCGTAATGAGCACGCGGTGGACCCCCTCCTTCGCCATGAGCGCGGCGAGCTGGCCGACCGTGCTCGTATCGGGCGCCCGGACGACGCGGTCGGACATCAGATCGGCCACACGACCGGTGAGCTCGAGTCGGGCGCCGTGGAGAGGTTCGATCTCCTCGAGGTCGAGGATCCCCTCCGTCGTCGTCACCTTCCCGCCGGGCTCGAGCGGGAGATCCTCCCCCTGCTCCGCCACGGCGCGGGCGAGGTCGGTTCGCCCCACGACGCCCACGGCGTTGCCCTTCCCGTCGACGACGGGAAGGCCGTGAACCCCCTCCTCCTGGAGGACCTCGGCGAGCCTCTCGATGGTGTCGTCGGGGGATATGGTGACGAGGTCCTTCTTCATCACGTCGCGGGCAAGGATCGGTTTCACGCCGGCCATCCTAGTTCCGAAACTGCGTCAGGGGAGAGGCGATTCCCGTGCCGTCGCCCTCCCCGCGGGGATTCGTCGGGGAGGAGGAGGAAGCCGGCGAGCCGCCCCTTCCCCAGGGGCTACTTGCGGTCCGCTCCGGCGTCGAGCAGGGAAGTCCCCTCCCCCGCTTCGGGCGAATCCGTCCGCTCGCCCCGGAGCAACCTGGCCCGGGTCGGCGGCGGGGGGGCCGCCGACCCGAGGCCTCCGCGACGCCTAGGCCGTCCTCACCTTCACGACCCGGGGCTTGGCCTCCGCCCGCTTGCCGATCGTGAGTTCCACGACGCCGTTCTTGAAGGACGCCTCGATCTTCTCGGGGTCGGCCCAGCTCGGCAGGCGGAAGGTGCGGCGGAACTCTCCGAACCAGCGCTCCGCCATGTAGCGGTTGGCCTCTTCCTTGACCGTCTCCTGCTTCCTCTCTCCGCTGATCGTGAGGAAATCCTCGCTGACCGAGATGTTCAGGTCCTTCGGGTCGAGGCCCGGGATCTCCGCCTTCACGATCAGGTTGTCCTTCGTCTCCACGACGTCCATCGCGGGCCAGCTCATCGCCTCCGTCCCGCCGTTGCCGCCGAAAAAGTCCTCGAACAGACGGTCCATCTCGCGGCGGAACGGACGGAAGGGGAACGGTTCGAGCTCGCGGTCGACGGTCCGGAAAGGAATGAGCGCTCTCATGGGGATCGGCCTCCTTGCGGGGACTCCCGCGGGGGCCGGGGTGCCCGGGAGAGGGTTCCCCCGCGAGGGTTCGGGTCCGCGCGGGGAAGGGTTCAAGCACCGTGCCCGCGTGCGCCCCCCGTCGATGCCCCGTTCAATCGCAGCCGAGGAAGCTCGATCCGAACGGGAAGAACACCGTCTCCCGGAACGCCCGTGGCCCTGGGCGGACGAGGAGGCTCTTTTTCTTTTCTGGAGGGAGAAAATCCGACCCGAAAGCCCGTGCGCCTGCCCCGTCCCGGCCGGATGGAACGCGTCGGCCTCGCCCGCCCCCGCCTCCCCGGAACGCTCGTTCGGATCCCGCCGCGGGTCGCGGAGGGACTCTTCCTCGGCGAGGGCCTTCGCACTAGCTTCGCGGTCGTGGGAGCGGCCGGGTCGATCGCGGGGCGAGGGATGCCGCCGAGGGCCTCCCTCTTCGCCAGGCAGACCCCGTGGATCGGGGAGCGAGTCGGGGAGAACGCGCTCCGAGGCGCCTCCCCGCCTCTCGGGCCAGAGCCCCTCGTCCGCGCGGAGCTCGAGTCCGCATTCGGACCCAGGGTCCGTCCCGCCGGAGACTCGGGGTCGAGAGAAGGGGGTTCACCCGGACGCGTCGACCGAAGCCCCGGGAACCCGCCGCGACTCGAGTCACGGCGCGATCGACTCGCCTCCGGTGCCCCCCTCCCCTAACGAGTCGGTCCCCGCTCAGCCTCGCGGGAAGGACGGGGCCGGCGCTCCTTCCGGCGGCCTCCTGGGGGAGCGCGGCGCGAAACGGGGCGGGAGCGATCCCTTCGAGACGGACGTCGTCCTCCGGGACGGTACGCTCGTTCGCGTCCGGCCCGCGTCCGGTGCAGATCTTCCCGAATTCGTCCAGTTCCTCCGTGGGCTCTCGAAGGATTCCCTGTCGCAGCGATTCCTGGGGGGCGGGGTCGATCCGGCGATCGAGGCCTCCCGCCTCCTCGAGCCCCGAGGCGGTTTCTCCCTCCTCGCCCTCCGCGAGCGGCGGGTGATCGGGCACGCGGTCTGGCTCCCGTCGCGGGGCGACGCCGCGGAGTTCGGGATCGCGGTCGCCGACGCCTTCCAGGGGAACGGCCTCGGCACCCTCCTCCTCGGTCAGATCGCCGACGCCGCGGAGCGGGCCGGGATTCGGTCCCTCGAGGGCCTCGTCGACCCGGGGAATCCCCGGATGCTGCGCGTCCTGCGGGATCTCGGATTCCCGGTAACGTTTCGGCGGGAGTCGGGAGTGCTCCGCGTGACCTTCCCCGCCTCGCTCCGGCACCACGCTCTCGAGCCGTTCGATCGGCGGGAGGCGGAGGCGGCCCGCTCCGCCGTGCGGAACTTCCTCTGCCCGCGCGGGATCGCCGTCGTCGGGGCGTCCCGGCGCGCGGACTCGATCGGGTCCGCCCTCTTCCGGAATCTCCTCGCAGGGGGATTCCTAGGCCCTGTCTATCCCGTGAACCGGGAGGCGAGGGTGGTCCACTCCGTCGTCGCCTACCCCACGGTCCTGGATTGCCCCGATCCCCTGGACCTCGTCGTGGTCGCGGTCCCCGCGGCGGCCGTCCCCGGCGTGGCGCGGGACTGCGCGAAGCGGGGCGTGCGGGCCCTCGTCGTGATCTCCGCCGGCTTCGCGGAGTCGGGCGAGGCGGGGGTCCGGCTCCAGGCCGAGCTCGTCGAGGTCTGTCGCGAGGGGGGGATGCGGCTGATCGGCCCGAACGGGATGGGGATCGCCAACACGGATCCCGGGGTGCGCATGAACGCCCAGTTCTCCGCCGCGGCGCCGAGACCGGGACGGATCGGCCTCCTCTCTCAATCGGGCGCGCTCGGGATCGCGATCATCGACGAGGCGAACCGCCTCGGGCTGGGGCTCTCCGCCTTCGTCTCCGCGGGGAACAAGGCCGACGTGTCGGGGAACGACCTCCTCCAGTATTGGGAGGAGGACCCGCGCACGGACCTCGTGCTCCTCTACCTCGAGTCGTTCGGGAATCCGCGAAAGTTCGTCCGGATCGCGCGGCGCGTCGCGCGGAAGAAGCCGATCGTCGCGGTGAAGAGCGGACGTTCGGCGGCCGGTTTCCGGGCCACCCAGTCCCACACCGGGGCGCTCGTCCGGGCCTCCGACCTGACGGCGGACGCCCTCTTCCGCCAGTCAGGGGTCGTCCGGACGGACACCCTCGGAGAGATGTTCGACGTGGCCGCCTTCCTCGCCAGTCAACCCGTCCCTCGCGGCGACCGGGTCGCGATCCTCTCGAACGGGGGCGGCCTCGGGATCCTCGCCGCCGACGCCTGCGAGGACGAGGGCCTCCAGGTCCCCGAGCTCCCGCCCGCCACGCAGAGGGCGCTCCGGGAGTCCCTCCCCGCGGGGGCCGGCGTTCGCAATCCGGTGGATCTCCTCGCGACGGCGACCGCCGCGGACTATGGCCGCGCGATCCGGACGCTGCGGGCCGATGCCGGGATCGACTCGTTGATCGTCCTCTTCGTCCCGCCCGTCGCCGTCCGCCCCGAGGAGGTCGCGGCCGAGCTCGTCTCGGCGGTTCGCGAGCGAGGGGGGGTCCTGCCGACCGCGTCGGTCTTCCTCGCCTGCCGCGGCTTTCCCGAGGCCCTCTCCTCCGAGGGGTTCCGCATCCCTTCGTACCCGTCGCCCGAGAACGCGGCGCGCGCCCTCGGGAAGGCGGCGGCCTACGGGCGGTGGCTACGCGCGCCCGAGGGGACGCCCCCCGTCTTCGCCGACCTGCGGCGGGACGAGGCGGCGGCGCGGGTCTCGCGCGGGCTCGAGGCGCGCGGCGGCTGGCTTTCCCCCGAGGACGCGCGGTCCCTCCTCGAGGCGTACGGGATCCCGCTCGTGCCGACGCGGATCGTGGAGGGCCCGGCGCATGCCGCGCGCGCCGCGGAGGAATTCGGCGGGACCGTGGCCCTGAAAGGGATCGCCCCCTCCCTCGTCCACAAGACCGAGGCCGGCGCCGTGCGCCTGGGACTCGACGGGGCTCCCGCCGTGGAGAGAGCCGCCCGCGAGATGGAGGCGCGGCTCGCCGCCGCGGGGCACCATCTGGAAGGCTTCCTCGTCCAGCCGATGGTCGAGGAGGGGGTGGAGATGCTGGTCGGCGTGACCCACGATCCCAACTTCGGTCCCGTCGTCGTGTGCGCAGCGGGCGGCGTCCTCGTCGAACTCTTCCAAGACGTCGCCGGCCGGCTCACTCCCCTCTCGACGGAGGACGTCCGCGAGATGATCCGATCGCTCAAGACCTACCCCCTCCTCGAGGGCTACCGGGGCGGGCCGCGTCACGATCGGGCGGCTCTCGAAGAGCTGATCCTCCGCGTGGGAGCCCTGGTCGAGGATCATCCTCCGATCGTGGAACTGGATCTGAACCCCGTGAAGGTCCTGCCGGAGGGCCGCGGCGTCTCCGTCCTCGACGCGCGGGTCCGCGTGGCGAAGGGTCTCCCCGTCCCTCCCCTCGGATCCCGGGGGGCTTGCTGAGGGGAGAGGAGGTCCCCCCTCGGAGGAGTGGTCAGGACCGTTGGGCCCGCTCGGCGCGCGCCGCGAGGCCGAGGCAGATCGCGACCGAGACCGCCATCGCGGCGCCGCCGGCGAGCACGAGAATGGGGGGAGCGCCGAGGTGGGCCTCCGCCGCGATCCCCACGGGCATCCCGAGGCCGGCGAGGGCGCACCAGGAGGCCGCCCGCGTCGCGCGCGTGCTCCGGCCGAGGCGTTCGAGGAAGAGGCCGACGAGGACGTTCAGGATCGCGAGGAGGTTGCCGTGGGCGTGGGCGAGCCGCGACTCGAAGGCCTCGCCCTCGGCGAAGCCCGCGATCCACTCCCTCCGCGCAGCGGAGAAGTCGCGCTGGTAGAGGAGGAAGAAGCCGTAGAGGAGGAAGCCGAGGAGCGCCGCGAAACCGACGACGACGTTTCGTCTCCCGTCCGAGCTCTCGCGCATGGCCGTTCGGAGGCGGTCACTCGCCTCCCGTCGCGGCGGGGAGCCTACCTTGCGGCGGGAGCACTCGTCGAGGTCGACCGGCGCGACGGCCGGGTGTTGGGACTCACCTCCCGTTTCCCTTCTCCGGAGGGGCGGGGACGACCAGGAGGGGGCACCGGCTCGCGCGGACGAGCTTCGAGCTGACGCTGCCGAGGAAGAGCCTTGCCGGGCCCGCCGGGCCCCGCGTCCCGAGGACGAGGAGGTCGGCCTCCTCCTCGCGCGCGCGGCGCAGGACCCGGATGAAGGGGTCGCCCGCATCGAGCCGCTCCGCGGCCGACACCCCGGTCCCGCGCAGGCGGTCGGCGACGGCTTGGAGCTCGGCCACTGCGGCCACCCCACGGCGGTTCATCTCGCGCCAAGAACCCGCGACCGCGCCGGAGGCGGCGGAGAGGGTGGGCTCGAGGACGTGCTGGACCGTCACGTTCCACGACCGCTCACGGGAGAGGCGTTCGAGGAGGTCCAGGGCCGCGCGCGAGGCGGGGGAGAAGTCCGTGGCGAACAGCACGTGCCGGATGGAACGTCCGAACGGCACGGGGGGCACGATGACGAGCGGAAGCCGCGCGGTGCGGAACAGGCGCTCCGCGACGCTCCCGAGGAAGAGGCGCGGGAGCCCGCGCAAACCGCGGGTGCCGCAGGCGATCGCCTCGGCGCCGAACCGCTCGGCCTCGCGAGGGATCTCGACGTGCGGCTCGCCGTAGGCGAGCCGGCGGCTGCACGCCAAGCCGCGACCTCTCACCTGCGCGGCATCCCGTTCGAGTCGGGTCGCCGTCTGCGCACGGACGGGGATCAGGAGCTCGGGGACCTTCCCCGGCGACCGACCGTTCACGACGTGGAGGAGGCGGATGCGGCCGCCCCGAGAGAGGAGTCGGCTGGCGAAGAGGAGCGCCCGCTCCGACGTGGGCGAGAAGTCGGTGGCGAGGACGAGGCGTCGAAAGCCACCGTCCTCGCGTGCGCCCTTCGCCGGTGAAGAGGCGACCTCGACTCGGGCCGGGGGAAGCGGGGGGAGAGTTCTGAGCAACATGGCGGCTGGCTCCGGAGGGGCAACGGGAGTTCCACGAGGAGGGATCGCGCCTTCCCCCCCTCGAGGGGGTGAGGCGCATGTGGTCACGCGCTGCAGGGACGCGGAGAACCTCGCTCCGTCCCTCGGGAACGCACGCGTGCAGGGACCCCCCTTCCGCGGCGGACCCCCCTCCCGGGGGGGCTCGGCTTCGGGCCGGGAGCGGCTCGGCTCAGCCCGGGGCCTGCGTCCGTCTCCGCGGGGGGGGGCGATATCGGTTGGGTTGGGAGAGCTTCCCGGATGGACAGCGCCGCGGAGCCGGACCGGGTTCGAGACACCGGCTGGCGACGCAGGGACCGCAGGTGGCCCCCGACTCTCTCGTGCCATGAGACCCTCCTACGCAGAGAAGGCGCGCCGGCATCGTATTGCAATATCGAGAATCGGCAAGGGTCCTGGCCCAGGACGGGGTGGATTCTTCCGACGCGGACGCGCCGCTCCCGGGCCCGGACGAACCGAAAGGGCTCTTCCGGTCTCCGGGGACGCGCCGGAAACGGAGGCGCCGCGGCCCCCCGCGAGGGGTGCCGCGGCGCCGAACGATTCGTCGCGGGCTAGAGCGCCTTGTTGTTCAGGGAGAGGTTGTTGCTCCCGAGGATGTTGAGGGCGGTGCCGCCGTTTCCGGAGGAGGAGTTCCCGAGGATGACGTTGTGGTCGCTCTCGACGCGGATCCCGTCCCCGGTGTTGTTGGAGACGGCGTTCCGCTCGATCCAGTTGTCGTTGGTCGCGCCGTTGCTCGAGAGGAGGATGCCGTGGCCCGTGTTCGCGAGGACCCGATTCCGCTCGAGGTGGTTGAGCTGGGCATTCCCGCCGACCGACCCCAGGTCCATGCCGCCGCCGGCGTTCCCCGAGACGGTGCACCCCGTGACGAGGTTTCCGGCGGCGCCGTCGAAGAGGATCCCGGGTCCGGCGTTCCCCCCCTCCGTCCCGAAGAGAGACCTCGAGAGGAGGTTGCCATCTCCCTCGAGCGTCGCGCCCGACTCGAAGTTCGTGTTGGCGGCGCACTTCGAGAGCGCGGATCCGCTTCCGCCCACCCGGAACCCAGCGGCCGAGGAACCGAAGGCCGTGCACTGGACGAGGGCGTGCGCGCGCCCGTTCACCTCGAAGCCGTCGTCGCCGGAGCCGCTGGCGGCGCAGCGGCGCAGCAGGTTGCGGTCGCCGTTGACGCGGAAGACGTCGTCGTTCGTCGTCGGGCCGGCGACGCAGCTCGTCACGTTGTTGAACGCCCCGCCCACGAGGACCGCGGTGTTCGTCGCGGTGGCGGTCGAATTGAGGAGGGAATTGCGGGATCCCTGGATCCAGACGCCGACGGTGCCGCCTCCCGTCGAGGTCACCGTGAGGCCCGAGAGGACGTTTCCGTGGGAGTCCGCGTCGAGGTGGAGGGCCGTCGACGTCCCGTTCACCGTGAAGTTCTGGAACACGCACCTCTTCGCGCCGGTGAAGGTGCCGTCCCCATTCAGGACGACGGTCCCGACGCCGCGGACGATGAGGCTCGACTTCGTGTTGTCGAAGTCCCCGTTGTAGATCCCCTCGAGGACGAGGACGGTGTCGCCCGGCACGGCGGCGTCCAGGCCGCCCTGGAGCGTCGTGATCGGCCCGGCCGTGGAGACGGTCACCGTGCCGGCGGCCGCGGGGGAAGCGAGGGTGGACAAGAGAGCCGCGACGAGGGTGCTGCGCATGCGACCTCCGAGCGCCTGTGCCTGGGCGAACGCGGCTATCGGCCCCACCGGGTCGCGGGCTTGAGCCGTCGCGGGGTTGCAGGAACCCGTCCGAGGGCTTGAAATGTAGTCCCCGGGCGCAGGGAGGGGGTGAAGGGCTATGGGACCGCCCCGAAGCTGGTGTTCTGCCTTCCTGGCGCTCGTGGTCGCCGCTCCTCCGCTGCTCGCGCAGGTCGTCGTGACGCGAGGGCCGGCGGTGGCGAAGGTGGGGTCGACGGGAACGTCGATCGACTGGACGACGGTTTCGGGTCCCGCGATCGAGACGACGGGAGCCACGATCCAGTGGACGACGTCTCCGGCATCCGCGGGCTCGGTCGAGTGGGGCTTGACTCCCGCCCTCGGCCTTTCGACGGGGGGGACGCCCGTCCAGACCCTCCACGAGGTGGCCGTGACCGGCCTCTTCCCGAACCGGGTCTACTACTATCGGGTCGTGGCGGGCGGGGTCCCGATCTCCCCGATCCACTCGTTCCGGACGGCGGAGACGCCGCTCTACCCGTTCTTCCGATTCGCGATGTTCGGGGACAGCGGGAGCGGCAATGCCTATCAGACCGGGGTGGCGTCGCTCGTCGAGGCCCTCCGTCCCGACCTCGTCCTCATCGCGGGGGACGTCCTCTACGGCTCCGGCTCCGCGAGCGGCGTGGATTCGAGGTACTTCGTTCCTTACGCCGGGCTCCTCGGGGATCGCCCCTTCTACCTCGCCTTGGGAAACCACGACTACGAGACGGCGTGCGGCCAGCCCTACCTCGACGCCTTCTGCCTCCCGACGAGCGCCCCCGGCGGGGAGCGCTACTACTCGTTCGATCGCGGGGAGGTGCACTTCACGTGCGCCGATTCGGATCCGCTCGGCGGTCCCGCCTCGGGGTGTCCGTCGCTCCCCGCCTTTGCAGCGCAGGCCGGCTGGCTCGACGCCGACCTCGCGGCCTCGAACGCGCCCTGGAAGATCGTCTTCTTCCACCACCCGCCGTATTCGGACTCCAACCACGGGGACGACCCCGACGTCCAGGCGACCTTCGTCCCCATCTTCGAGGCGCGCGGGGTCGACCTCGTCCTCAGCGGTCACGACCACTGCTACCAGCGCTTCCCGCCGATGCTCGGCGGAGCGCCGGCGACCGGGGGGGTGCGTTACATGGTGGCGGGAACGGGCGGCGCGAGCCTGTACGGGATCAACCCCGGCCCCCTCCTCGAGTTCGGCGCCGTCACGCATGGCGCGCTCGTCGGCGACGTGCACGGGAACCAGATCCGCCTCCGCTTCTACGGCGCCGATTCCGGGAACTTCGGCCAGCTCCTCGACGAGATCGTGATGTCGAAGGGGCCGACCACCCCCTTCCTCGAGGCCTCCGCTCTCACGGTCGCCCCCGGCGGGTCGCTGTCTCTCAACCTCTCCGCCGAGGCGGGGTCGAGCTACGCCCTCGGATTCAGCCCGGTCCCCGGCTATGTCGAGGCCCCCCCGCACGGGATCCTTCTCCTGGCTCCGACGGTGATGGCCTTCCTCGCGTCCGGAGTCGCGCCGGCGGGCGGAACCGTCACGCTCTCGCTTGCCGTCCCTCCCGATCCCACGCTCCTCGGGTTCGTCCTGCGGTTCCAGGAGGTCGCGACGAGCACCGATCCTTCGGTCGGGGGGCTCTGGATCTCGAACCTCGTCGCGATCAAGGTCGGCTGAGCGGGGCGAGGCCCGGCGGGTTCGTCGGGAGGCGCCGGCTCGGCTGGCGCGGCAACCCCAGATTGCAATTTCCCGTCGGAGGGTGTGGAATAGCCTCGAAGGGCATGGGAGGGGTTGCGAAGGGTGATTCGACCCTCCGAAACCCTGGTTCGGTCCCTCCTGGCGCTCGTCGTCCTCGCTCCCTCCCTCGGGGCGCAGGTCGCGGTGACGCGCGGGCCGGCGGTGGCGAAGGTGGAGACGACGGGGGCGACCATCCAGTGGACGACGGTCCCGGGCACCTACGGCGCCGTCGAGTGGGGAGAGACGCCCGCTCTCGGTCAGGCGACGGCTCCGAGCCCGCTCTCGACCTTGCACGAGGTCGCGGTTTCCGGGCTCCTTCCGAACCGGCGCTACTACTACCGGATCCTCGCGAACGGGGCTCCCCTCTCCCCCGTCCACTCCTTCCGGTCCGCGGAAACGCCCCTCTATCCGTTCTTCCGCTTCGCCGTGATCGGGGACAGCGGCAGCGGTTCCTCGGGCCAGGCGGCGGTGGCCTCGCTCCTCGAATCCCTCGCTCCGGACCTCGTCCTGATCGCGGGGGACGTGATCTACCCCTCCGGAGCCGCCGCCGCCATCGATCCGAAGTACTTCGTCCCCTACGCCTCGCTCCTCGGGGAACGCCCCTTCTATCTCGCCCTCGGGAACCACGACTACGGGACGGGGTGCGCCCAGCCCTACCTCGACGCCTTCTGCGTCCCGACGAGCGTCCCGGGGGGAGAGCGCTACTACTCCTTCGATCGCGGGGAGGTGCACTTCGTGTCCGCGGATTCGGATCCGCTCAGTGGTCCCCCCTCGGGGTGTTCGTCGCTCCCCGCGTTCGCGGCGCAGGCCGCCTGGCTCGACGCCGATCTCGCGGCGTCGAACGCGCCCTGGAAGATTGTCTTCTTCCACCACCCGCCCTACTCGGACTCCAGCCACGGGGACGACCCGGACGTCCAGGCGGTCTTCGTCCCCATCTTCGAGGCGCGCGGCGTCGACCTCGTCCTCAGCGGTCACGACCACTGCTACGAGCGGTTCCCGCCGATGCTCGGGGGGGCGCCTGCGCCCGGGGGCGTTCGCTACATGGTCGCCGGAACGGGAGGCGCGAACCTGTACGGGATCAACCCCGGGCCCCTGCTCCAGTTCGGCGCGGCCTCGCGCGGCGCGCTCGTCGGCGACGTGCGCGGGAACCAGATCCGCCTGCGATTCTACGGAGCGGGCTCCGGGAACTTCGGACAGGTCCTCGACGAGATCGTGATGTCGAAGGGGCCGACCACCCCGTTCCTCGAGGCCTCCGCTCTCACGGTCGCCCCCGGCGGGTCCGTGTCGCTCAGCCTCTCGGGCGAGCCGGGGGAATACGGCGCCGTCGGATTCGGGCCGATCCCCGCCTACGGTGAGCTCCCTCCGCACGGGCTTCTCCGCCTCGACCCGACGGCGATCGACGTGTGCCTCTCCGTGGTCCTACCGACGGGAGGGACGGTGACCCTCCCGATGGTCGTTCCCCCCATCCCCGCGCTCGCCGGCATCGTCGTGCGGTTCCAGGCGGCCGCGACGAGCACGGATCCGTCGGTCGGAGGACTCTGGATCTCGAACCTGGTCGAGATCCTGGTCGGCTGAGAGCTCCGCTCGCCCGCCCCACCGACCCTCCTCCCTCCCCGCGCGCCGCTGCGTAGGGACGGCCCGCAAGCAGCCCGAGGGACCCGTCCCCCCCAGGTCCTCCGATCCGGCCGGGCTACCGAATCGCCCCTTGAGCCCTTGCGGGCTCGCCATAGTCCTTCTCACGCCGGCGGTGCTCTCCCCCCCACCGCGGGGAGGGTTGCGGAGGACCATGAGACTCTCCAAGGCCCCGATCCTTTCCCTGCTCTTTCTCGGTGGCGTCACCCCTGATCTATGGGCTCAGGTCGTCGTAACACGTGGCCCGGCAGTGGCTAGGGTGAAGACGGATGAAGCCACGATCCAGTGGAGGACGTCTTCGACCTCCCCGGGCTCCGTCGAGTGGGGATCCACGCCGGCCCTCGGACAGACGACGGCGCCTACGCCGACGCAGACCAACCACGAGGTGTCGGTGGCGGGCCTCCTCCCGAACCGGACCTACTACTACCGGGTCCTCGCGACCGGGGTTCCCGTCTCCCCGATCCACTCGTTCCGGACCGCGGAGACGCCGCTCTACCCGTTCTTCCGATTCGGCGCTTTCGGGGACAGCGGGATGGCCAACTCCAGCCAGGCCTCGGTGGCGTCGCTCGTCGGAAGCCTCGCTCCGGACCTCGTTCTCATCCTCGGGGACGTGATCTACCCCTCCGGGGCCGCGTCCGACATGGATGCCAAGTACTTCGTCCCCTACGCCTCACTCCTCGGGGACCGTCCCTTCTACCCCGCCCTCGGGAACCACGACTACGCGACGGGGTGCGCCCAGCCCTACCTCGACGCCTTCTGCGTCCCGACGAGCGGGCCAGGCGGGGAGCGCTACTACTCGTTCGACCGAGGGCCGGTGCACTTCGTCTGCGCCGACTCCGATCCGCTGAGCGGCCCCCCCTCGGGGTGCTCGTCGCTCTCCGCATTCGCCGCTCAGGCGGCATGGCTCGACGCCGACCTCGCCGCTTCGAACGCTTCCTGGAAGATCGTCTTCTTCCACCACCCGCCGTACTCGGACTCCAACCACGGGGACGACCCCGACGTCCAGGCGATCTTCGTCCCCATCTTCGAGGCGCGCGGGGTCGACCTCGTCCTCAGCGGTCACGACCACTGCTACGAGCGGTTCCCTCCGATGGTCGGGGGAGCGCCGGCGAGCGGAGGGGTGCGTTACATGGTGGCGGGAACGGGCGGCGCGAGCCTGTACGGGATCAACCCCGGCCCCCTCCTCGAGTTCGGCGCAGTCACGCATGGCGCGCTGGTCGGTGACGTCCGGGGGAACCAGATTCGGCTGCGATTCTTCGGGGCCGATTCCAGCAACTTCGGCCAGGTCCTCGACGAGATCGTGATGTCGAAGGGGCCGACGACCCCTGTGCTCGAGGCTTCCGCCCTCACGGTTCCCCTCGGCGGATCCCTGTCCCTCGGCCTGACGGCCGAGGCAGGGCAGGGCTACGTGCTCGCATTCGGGACGACCTCCGCCTACGGCGAGGCCCCCCCGCACGGAATCCTCCTTCTCGCTCCGGCGGGGATCAACGTCGGAGCGAACGGGGCCGTGCCGGCGGGAGGGACGGTGACGTTTCCCCTCGCCGTCCCCTCCATCCCCGCCCTCCTCGGGATGACCGTGCGGTTCCAGGCGGCCGCGACGAGCACGGATCCGTCGGTCGCGGGATTCTGGATCTCGAACCTCGCCGCGATCCAAGTCGGCTGACCCGGGCGAACTCGCCCCGCCAAGCGCCGGCGGCGGGGGTATCCTTGTCGGCGGGAAACCGGCAGGGGGGGCTCGATGGCCGACGCGAAGAAGACTCCCATCCCGAGCGCAACCGTCGAGGGGAGCGGGGTGGCGCTCCTCGGAGGGGTCGGGCCTTCCGACGACCCCGTCCTGACTCCGGCGGCGCTGGAGTTCGTCGCGCGCCTCGAGCGGCGCTTCCGCGCCGACCGGACGCGGCTCCTGCGCCTCCGGAAGGAGAGGCAGGCGTTCCTCGACGCGGGGGGCCGTCTCGACTTCCTTCCGGACACGCGCGCGGTCCGCGAGGGGGACTGGAAGATCGCGCCCGCACCGGCCGACCTCCAGGACCGCCGCGTCGAGATCACCGGTCCCGTCGACCGCAAGATGATCATCAACGCCCTGAACTCGGGTGCCCAGGTGTTCATGGCGGACTTCGAGGACTCGAATTCCCCGACGTGGAGGAACGTCCTCGAGGGCCAGTCGAACCTGATCGACGCCGTCCGCCGGCGAATCCGCTGGGTCGCCCCGGACGGCGGCAAGGAGTACCGGCTCGCGGAGAAGACGGCGGTCCTCGTCGTCCGCCCGCGGGGCTGGCACCTCCCCGAGAAACACCTCCTCGTCGACGGGGCGCCCGTCTCGGCCTCCCTGTTCGACTTCGGGCTCTACTTCTTCCACAACGCCCGCGAGCTCCTCGGCCGCGGCACCGGGCCCTACTTCTACCTCCCGAAGATCGAGAGCCACCTCGAGGCGCGGCTGTGGAACGAGGTCTTCCTCGACGCGCAGGACGCGCTCGGAATCCCGTACGGCACGATCCGGGCGACGGTCCTGATCGAGACGCTCCCCGCCGCTTTCGAGATGGACGAGATCCTCTTCGAGCTGCGGGAGCACTCCGGGGGCCTGAACTGCGGCCGGTGGGACTACATCTTCTCCTTCATCAAGAAGCACCGCGCCCGTCCCGACTGCGTCCTTCCCGACCGCGGCTCCGTGACGATGGAGCAGCCCTTCCTCCGCGCCTACTCGCTCCTCCTGATCCGGACCTGTCACCGCCGAGGCGCCCCCGCGATGGGGGGAATGGCCGCGCAGATCCCGATCAAGGGGGACCCCGAGCGCAACCGCGTCGCCTTCGAGAAGGTGCGCGCCGATAAGCGCCGAGAGGCCCGGGATGGGCACGACGGGACCTGGGTCGCACACCCGGGCCTCGTCGAGACGGCGCGCGCGGAGTTCGAGGCGGCGTCCGCTGGCCCGAACCAGATCGACCGCCTGCGCGAGGACGTGGCCGTCGGCGCCTCCGACCTCCTCGCGGTCCCCGGGGGGCGGATCACGGAGGCGGGGCTCCGCCAGAACCTCGACGTCGGCGTCCGGTACCTCGAGGCGTGGCTCCGCGGGACCGGCTGCGTCCCGCTCTACGACCTGATGGAGGACGCGGCGACCGCGGAGATCTCCCGCGCGCAGGTCTGGCAGTGGGTGCGCCACGGCGCGCGGCTCGAGGACGGCCGCGGGATCGACGCGGAGCTCGTGCGGCGCACGCTGGACGAGCAGATGGACCGCGCCCGGGGCGATCTTGGATCCGCCCGCTTCGAGTCGGGGAGGTTCGCCCCGGCGCGCGCGCTCTTCGAGAGGCTCGTCCTCTCGACCGAGCTCGAAGAGTTCTTGACGCTTCCCGCGTACGACCTCCTCCTCGGATTCGAGGGAATGGGAAAGGAGACCCCCTGATGTCCATCCCCTACGGGACGAACGGCGCGTTCCCCGGCGGCGCGAGTCGCTGGAGAGGGATCCTGCGCGACTACTCCCCCGAGGAAGTCGGGCGGCTCCGCGGCACGGTCGCGATCCGCCATACGCTGGCGGAGCGGGGGGCGAAGCGCCTCTGGGCGCTCCTCCACGACGAGCCCTACGTCGCCGCTCTCGGGGCCCTCACCGGGGGCCAGGCGGTGGAGATGGTGCGCGCGGGGCTCCAGGCGATCTACGTGAGCGGCTGGCAGGTCGCCGCCGACGCCAATCTCGCGGGCGAGACCTACCCGGACCAGAGCCTCTATCCGGCGAACAGCGTCCCGTTCCTCGTCCGCCGGATCCAGCGGGCGCTCGAGCGGGCGGATCAGGTCGCCCACCTCGAGGGGGACGACTCGACGAACTGGTTCGCCCCCATCGTCGCCGACGCGGAGGCGGGATTCGGCGGTCCCCTGAACGCCTTCGAGCTCATGCGCGCGATGATCGAGGCGGGCGCGGCCGCCGTGCACTTCGAGGACCAGCTCGCCTCCGAGAAGAAGTGCGGGCACCTCGGCGGAAAGGTCCTCGTCCCCACGCAAGCCTTCGTCCGGACGCTCAACGCCGCGCGGCTCGCCGCGGACGTGACGGGGGTCGCGACGCTAATCGTCGCGCGCACCGATGCCGAGAGCGCGTCCCTGATCACCTCCGACATCGACGAGCGCGACCGTCCGTTCCTGACGGGGGAGCGAACGCCCGAGGGCTTCTTCCGGGTCCGCGGCGGACTCGAGCCCGCGATCGCCCGCGCGATCTCCTACGCGCCGTACGCGGACGTCCTCTGGTGCGAGACGAAGACCCCGGACCTCCCGGAGGCGAGGCGGTTCGCGGAGGCGGTCCACGCCCACTTCCCGGGCAAGCTCCTCGCCTACAACTGCTCCCCCTCGTTCAACTGGGCCGCGAAGCTCGACGCCGCCACGATCGAGCGCTTCCAGGGCGAGATCGGCCGGATGGGCTACCGCTTCCAGTTCGTCACGCTCGCCGGGTTCCACTCGCTCCACCACGGGATGTTCGATCTCGCGCGGAAGTACCGTCGCGCGGGGATGGCGGCCTACGTCGAGCTCCAGCAGGCCGAGTTCGCGGCGGAGGCGGAGGGCTACACCGCGGTGCGCCACCAGCGCGAGGTCGGGACGGGCTACTTCGACGCGGTGATCGAGGCGATCTCCGGGGGAGGGGCCTCGACGGCGGCGCTCGAGGGCTCGACCGAGGCGGCCCAGTTCCGCGGGGGGGCCTCGCGCGCGACGAGAGCGGCGACCGGCTCCTCCGCCCGCCGCAACCGACGGCGCGCGAATCGGGCCTGAAGAAGCCGGGTTAGCGCGCGGAGGAGCCGCCTCCCGGCGCGTGCGCGGCCGGGTCCGGCGAGGGGAGGGAGGGGGGAACCACCCCGAAGCGGTGGCGCAGGAGCCCGAAGAGTCGAGCCGCGAGGAGCGCTCCCCCCGTCAGCCCGAGTGCCCAGTAGAGAAAGAAGACCGGCTCGACCCGGGTCTCGGAGCCGATCGAGAGGGAGTGGTAGGAGGAGAGGAGGAACCCGGCGTAGTTGACGGCGTGCACGCCTCTCCACGCGCGCCGGAGGAGCCTCCGGCCGGCCGTGGCCGCGAGGATCCCGGCGAGGAGGACGCCGAGACTCACCGCGCCGAAGAAGACCATTCGCTCCCAGTAGTTCTCGGCGGGGTTCGGGAAGAAGGTCTGGAGGAAAGCGGGTTTCCCCGTCCGGAGCGTCCGCCCCCAGGCGAAGAGGAGGGGATGCAGGAGGAGGAAGAGGAGCGTCGTCAACCCGAGGGCCCGGTGCAGCGGAACGAGGGTCCGGAGACCGAGGAGCCGCGCGACGGTCCCGCCGCGCGAGCCGAGGACGACCTGGATCCAGAGGAGGACGAAGGCGAGGTGTCCGGCCGGCCGCATCATGACGTAGGCGGACTGGCCGGCGGGGAACTGTCCCTCGAGGTAGAAGGCGGGCGAGCCCGTCCTCCAGAGGAAGGCGGCTACGGGGGAGACCAGGAGAACGGCGGCAAGCCCCCCCGCGGCGGCGCGGCGGAAGGCGAAGCTCACGGGTCCTTCGACTCGAGCCGCGCGCGCAGGAGCCCGGCGGCTTCCGAGTCGGAACGACCGAAGGCCTCGCCGGCGAGAGGGAGGTTCGCCTTCTTCCAGGCCGAGACGCCGAAACCTTCGAGCAGCGCGACGCCGGGCACGCCGCGGCGCGCGAGGGCGCGGGCGCCCTCGAAGCCGCGGAAGTCCTTCAAGCAGTAGGGGACGACGATCTCCGCCCCGCGCAGGGGATCGAGGTCCATTTCCGCCAGGTCGCGCAACGGGACGTGCACCGCATTCGGCAGGTGGAACTCCTCGTACTCGGGGCGCTCTCGAACGTCCACGAACACGAGCCTCCCCTCCAGGGCGAGAGTGGCGGCCTCTCGGGGGGGGATCGATCGGAACGGGCTGACCGGCGTTTCCCCCCTCGCCTTCCGGACCGTCTCGGCCAGGGCCGGGACCGCCAGAATGGCAGCGAGCAGGAACGCGGCGCCATGCAACCAGACCGTCTTGTTTCGATCCCGAAACGGGAATCTGAGGGTGTGGGCGCTCACGGCACTTGTGAATCGCGGAATCGCAAGTCTCGCTCCAAGCGTAAGGCCCTGCGATTCCAACGCCGGACGCGTCGCACGAGCTCCGGAGCGTTCCGGGAAGGCTTGCATCGGCGCGCTCCCCTCGCGCGACAGGCCGGTGGATGGTTCAGGCGGGGAGTGCGAACGTCGTTCCGCCGACGGCCCGGCGCGCGACCACCGGTTGCGCCCCCCCCATCCGCTCGATTCGCTCGGAGAGCCAGACCCTCGCCGGAGTCGCCCGACGTGCGCTCCCGTCCCGACCTGCGACTTCGCGGTACAGGCGGACCGTCCGGTCCACGACGACCTGGGGGTCGAAGCGCTCCCGGGCGACCGCCGTCGACCGCGAGCCGATCGCGCGGCGACGCGGCTCGTCCTCGAGGAGGGCGAGGAGAGCGTCGGCCATCGCGATCGGATTCCCCCGCGGAACGAGGAGGCCGGTTTCCCCGTCGACGACGACGTGGGGGACGGCGCCGACGGCGTGGGCGACCACCGGCTTCCCCGCCGCCATCGCCTGAGCCGCGACGTGGGGGACGAGTTCCTCGGCCGAAGGAAGGACGAGGATCGAACACGAAGCGAACGCCTCCTGGAGACGCCTCGGATCGAGGGGGCCCCGCCAGACGACGGCTTCTCCGAGCCCCTCGCGCTGGACCGCCTCCGAGACGGCCGCCGCATAGCCGGGGTCGGCGGTCTCCCCGACGACGTGGAGGCGGACGCCGGGACGGACCCTCGCGACTTCGGGGAGGGCGTGGGCGAGGTCGAGGAGGCCCTTCCGGGGGCCGATCGCCCCGACGTAGAGCAGCCGGTCCGGGACGGTCCGGTCGGGGAGGTCGAAGTACGCGGGGTCGATCGGTTCGGGGATCTCGTGGAGCCGGGCGCGGGTGCGCCCCTCGAGCGCGGCCCGGAGATGGCGGTTCGGGACGACGACCTCCCGCGCGCGGGCGAGGCAGCGATCCTCGAAACCGGCCATCGCCAAACTCCGGATCGTCCGGGGCAGGCGCCGGAGGGGGGGCGTGCCGTTGAGGTCGTCCGAAGCGCGGGCGAGGAGCGCGTTCACCGTGAGGAGGGTCGGTCCCGCGTGACGGGCGGCCACGCCGCCGTAGAAGTCGGTCCCGTGGACGTGGACGACGTCCGGAGCGAGCTCGCGCAGCCGCCGGCGGATCCAGCGCCGCTCGAGCAGGTAGAACGTCGCTCGTCCCAGGGTCTTCCGGGCTGCGAGCCGGTGCAAGCGGACGCCCTCGACCTCCAGCAGACGGTCGGTCTTCGTCTCGAAGTCGCACGAGAGGACCTCGACCCTCTCGCCTCGTCCCGCGAGCCCTCGCGCGAGGAGGGCGACGACGGCGTCGGGCCCGCCGCAGTCCGACCGGAGGTCGGCGCGGCACGGCCCGACGAGCGCGATGCGCAGGGGGGCGCTCACGACAGCCCCTACGCCGCGGGGGCGGAGGTCCCCTCCGTGGGGGTCGAGAGGTCCTTGCGGAGCAGACTCCGGAGACCGTTGCGCGCCAGCGCCTCCTTGCCCGAGGCGTCGGCGAAGGAGGTCGTCCGCCCCTCGATCCAGAGGCGCCCCTCGCCGTCGAACCATCCGAGGTCGCCGGGGAAGAACCAGCCCCTCCGGAACTGCCGGACGTTGCGCTCCGCGTCCCCGAGGTAGCCCGGCGAGAGCGCTGGGCCGCGAATCGCGATCTCCCCCGACACCCCCGCGCCGCAGCGCGAGCCGTCGGGGCGCCGGACTTCGACGCCGACCCCCTCCATCGGGCGGCCGACGCTGCCGGCGGTCCTCGAGGGGTTCGGATCGAGGTCGATCGAGACGGAACCCGCCTCCGAGCAGCCGAACAGCCGCCGGACGGGAATCCCGAAGCGGCCGAGGAATCCTTCGAAGACGCCCGGCGCGAGGGGCGCGCCCGCGGAGAACGCGACGCGAACCGAGGCGAGGTCGGCCGTGGCGATGCCGGGCGTCCCGGCGAGCGCGGCGAACTGGGCCGTCGGGCCGGGGAGGAGGGTGACCCGCTCGCGCCGGATCGCCTCCACCGTCCGCGCGTGCTCGCTTCCCTCGGCGAGCACCAGCTTCGCCCCCGTCCCCAGGGACGCGAGGAGGCAGTGTCCCAGACCTCGGGCGTGCTGGAGGGAGACGGCGGCGAGGATGGCGTCCTCGGGAAGGACGCGGAGGGCGCCGGCGAACTGGCGCGACTCGGCGACGAGGTTGGCGTGCGTTCGGGGGATGAGCCGCGGGCGCCCGGTCGATCCCGACGCGAGAAGGAGAATCGCCGTGCGGCCGGGATCCCCCTCCCCCCGGAGGATCGGGGAGGAGCCGCGGCGCAAGAGGTCGGAGTAGCGGAGGAACCGGGGCCCGTCGGGGCATGCGCCCTCCTCCTCTTCGCGGGCGACCCGCCAGCGCGCGCGCGCGCGCGCGAGCGCGTCTTCCGCCTCGGCCTGGTTCGTATCGGGATGGAGGGGGAGCGCCACGCCGTCGAGCGAGGCGACCGCCAGGAACGCGGAGACGAAGGCCGCTCCGTTCGGAAGGGAGAGGGCGACGACCTCGCCCGGGCGGAGGCCCGCCGCGGCGAGCCCGGCCCGCGCCCGCTCGACCCCCGCCGCGAGGTCCCGCCAGGAGAGCGAGCCCCAGGCGTCGACCATGGCCGGTCGCGCGGGGTATCGGTCCGCCGTCGCGACGAGGAGATCCTCGAGGCGAGCGCCGTTCCGCTCGCGCGGCGACCCGTTCATCGCCCCCGCCCGTTCCCCGAGGCGCCGGGGAGGAGCCCCGCTCCGTGGGGGAGGTCCTTCGCCATCGCCATGGGGGTCATGCCGGTCGACTCGCGCCCTCGGGAGGGCTGCTCCCGCCTCCGCTCTTGGTCCGCTCCCCTTCGCGGGACTCCGGGGATCCCTGCAAAACCTACCCCACGACCGCAAGGGCCGCAAACCGCCCGTGCGAATCCAGATTCCTAGAGAAGGGGGGATCCTCCGGCGACGTCCTGTCGCGGGACGAGGACCGAGAGGGGTTCGCCGCGGCGAGAGGAGGGGGGGGGGAGCGAGGGCGACCGGCTGCGCCGCGGAGATCGGGTCCGTCAGCGCTCGACGGTCCCGAGGCGGCGGAGGTCTCGGAGGAGCCCGCGGTCGATCTGGGCGCCGGCCTCCACCTTCGCCCGCGGCGTCGTCTCGTCCCACCTCCGCAAACGCTCGCGAAGCTCCGCGAGCCCGGGCCCCTCGCCTCGCTCGAGGGGGTCTCCGGGTCCCGTCCACTCGAGGATCTCCCACGCCTCGCCTCGCTCGCTGTAGAGGCCTCGGTGGGGGCGGGGCCCGTCCGTCCGGAGAGAGGGCTCCCACGGCGCGTACTCGCAGACGACGGGCGCGTCGCCCGGCGGTTCGAAGAGCTCGCCGGGTCTCGAGTTCCCGTCGACGAATCCGAGGGCCGTGGCGACGACCTGGGTGAGGGAGACCGGATCGGAGACGCGCGTTCCGGCCGGGATCGCGGGAGGACACCGGACGACGAGGGGGACGCGTGCCGCGATCGGGTGCGGCGCCCCCGCGCGTCCCGGGGTTCCCTCCTCCTCGAGGCTCTCGCCGTGGCCGGAGGTGACGACGAGGAGGGAGCGCTCGAGGGACCCCGGGCGCCCGAGGATCGAGACGAGGCGTCCGAGGAGCCCGTCCACCCGACGGACCCCCTCGTCGTATCGATCGACCTCGCCGTTCCCTCCGTCCTCCTCGGTGGGGCCTGGCGACCCCGGGGCGGCGTGGGGAGGCTTCGCCTCGAGGAGGCTCACGAGGAGGAAGAGGGGACGCCCGTCGGCCCCGGTCCCCTCGAGCCACTCCTCGAGCGCGTCGAGGAGGAACGCCCCCTGCCGGTCAAGCCCGCCTTGCCCGGTCCGGTCGAGGAAGCGACGCCGGATCCGTCCCGCCGCCTCGAGGAGGATCGGTCTCGTGAGGTTCAGACGGCTCGAGTCGAGGAGGACCTCGAACCCGCGCGTGATCCCGAGGCTCGGCGAGAGGAGGGGGTTTCCCGTGAACGCGGCGGTCCGGTATCCCCGGCTCCGGAGTTCCTCCGCGAGCGTGCGCGTCTCGGGAAGGAGGTGGACGCGCGTCGAGCCGACGCCGTGGGAGCGGGCGGGGAGCCCGGTCAGGAGGGAGGCGTGGCTCGGAACGGACCAGCTCGAGGGGGCGAGGGCGCGGGCGAAGAGGGCGCCTTCCGCGGCGAGGCAGTCGAGGTTCGGCGTCGCTCCGCGGGGGCCTCCGTAGGCCGAGCAGCGGTCGGCGCGAAGTCCGTCGAGGACGACGAGGAGCACGTCGGGCCGGGCGGAGGGCGCTCCCGGCGCTTCCGGTCGCGCGGCAGCGAGCCCGGCGGCCCAGAGGAGCGGCCAGACGGCAAGCGCCCGCCGTCCGAGGCGACCCGGGACCGCAACCGCCCGCCTCGCCGCCAGGGCCCGTCCGAGCCCGAGCCAGACCGCGGCCAGGATGCCGAGGGCCAGGGCGTTTCCGAGGGCCCAGGCCGTCCCGAGGAGGAAGTCGAAGCCGCGGAGCGAGCGGCTCGCGAAGACGACGAGCGCAGCCGCGAGGAAGAGGCAGGCGAGGGTCCAGAGGCGGGCGGCGGTGGGGATGTCCCGGCCCGAGGATTCGCGCCGGAGCGCGAGCCGGGCGAGGAAGGAAGAGGCAGGGGCGAGCGCGGCTCCCGCGGCGGCGGCCCCGAGGACGCCTAGGGCGAGGGTCGAGGCCGCCAGGCGCCACTCCGCCTCCCCTTCGGCGCATCGAACGGCGTCCGCAAGGAAGAGGGCGCCCGCTGCCCCCGCCGCATGGGCGGCGAATGCCGTCCTCCGGCCTCCCCCCCCTCGCGCCGGCCCGTCGAGGTGGGGTTCGGTCGCCGTCATGGGGGGCTTATCGGCAGGGGTCCTCCCGGGCTCGAAAGGGGGGAGCTCCGCGCGCGGACCTGCGCCTCGTCGCCGCCGGCGACCGGTCCGCGCCTCTTCGAGAGGACCGGGATCGCCGCGCGCTTCTCGGGCTCGAGCCACTCCTCGAGGACTCCCGGCGGTTTGGGGAGCGAGGTCCGCGTAGCGATCGCCTCCTCCGGAGTGACGATCCAGTCGACGGGGAGGTCGTGCGGCCGCATCGGGATCTCCTCGTCGACGATCTGGAGCGGGTGGACCGTCGTCACCACGGGCGTGTCCCTCCGCAGGAAGCCAAACTCGAGGCCGAGCGCGAATTCGAGGTCGGAGTAGCCGCCCCCCTTGCCGAGCCGGGCTCCCGCGCGGTTCACGGCGACCGAGCCCGCGACGACGAGGTCGACCGGCGGGACCTCCTCGGGTCCGATCGGAAGGCCGTGCTTTTCCGCGCCCCGGATCGAGGCCGCGGCCGCGGGGGTCGCGTTCATCCTGCTCGGATCGAGGAGGAGGAAGCAGCTCTCCACCCGCAGGCGGGGGACCGCCATCACGACCGTCTTCCCCTCGTGGAGCGCGCGCAGGCGCACGGCGCGTTGGGGCGAGTCGGGGTTCGCCTTGATCGTCCGCGCGCCCCTCCACGCCTCGACCTCGCCAAGGCGGTCGGCGGCGCGCTCTGCGCCGGCGAAGTTCGGGATGCGACCGTGCGCTCCGGGGAATCGTCCGACGCCTTGGGCGTCGAGGAGGGCCCAGACCCGCTCGCGGATCGCCTGCTTTGCGGCGCGGACCGGGTCGGGGCGGGTCTCGGAGGGATTCACGCGGTTTCTCGCGTGATCCTACGGCCGCCCGCACCGACTCGAGCGTTCATGGTTTTGGCACAGCCGTCGACCGTTGCCCTCGTGAGCGGCGGTCGCGCCAGGCGCGCCGATCCGGTGCCCAGCGTGATGTCGGCGACGCCCGCTCTCACGCGGCGGGGCTGGCCGCCGCCTCCCGCCTCGGCGCGGACTGGTCCTGGTCCCCTTCAGCGCCCCGACCCGTTCCGGGAGTCGAGTGACCCCCGTGGGTCGAGTGATCCACCTGGGTCAAGTGATCCACCTGGATCGCGCGACCCACGTGGGTCGCCCGCCCGATCTCGCGCCCCGTCCCCACGACCCCAGGGTAGTCCTGCCCTTGGACGCTGTGGTCCACGTAACAGATCTCGACGAGGAGGAGCTCATGCCGCGCGACTCCATCGGGGGGTCGAGACCGGCGACGCGTAGGGCATCCCAAGCGCCGCCGACCGAGGTCAGCGGTTCGGCCGGATCGGCACGGCCCCGTCGACGAGGATCTTCTCGAGGGCGGGCTTCGTCGCGACGCGCCAGCCGTCGACGGCGACGGAGAACCCCTCCGAGAAGTCGGCGAGCTTCCAGTCTCCGTCCGGCCGGTCCCACGCGATCGTCAAGAGGTGGCCGCGGTAGGGGATCCCGTCGAAACGGAACCAGGCGAGGTTGGCGACGAGGGGGTCGACCTCGACCGCGTCGTCCTCGCGCGGGACGAGTCCGCCGAGGTGGCGGATCAGGAGATCGTCGAAGGTCGAGTGGAAGTAGTCGGGGCAGCCCCAATTCTCCCCCGTGTCCCCGTCGGCGTACTCCCGCAGCAGCGGCCGCTGAGGATCCCCCTTCTCGAAGTGGAGGCGCGCGAAGCGGTCGAGTAGCGCCTCGAAGTCCTGCCGCGAGACGATCCCTTCGCAGGGGTACTCCCGCAGGACGCGCGCGAGCGCGTCGAGGACGAGGGAGTTCGCGTGGGGCCAGGTCGGCCCGTTCCACATGCACCCCGTGACGACGCCTCCGGGTCCGGGCCAGCGCTGGATCTTCGCCGAGAAGACCGGCACGGACCGGGCCGCCGAGGCGACCGGGAACGGGGACCAGAACTCCTTCGGGTCGGTGAGGAACCGAAGTGCCTCGGCGAACTTCCTCTCCCGCGGCGGCAGCCCGAAGGTGAAGGGATAGAACCCGACGACCTCGCGACAGCGCGCGAGGGCGTCGTCCTTCTCCCGCGCCCCGTAGAAGAACCGGTCCTGCGGGTCCCACAGCTTCGCGAGGGCCGCGGCGCGGATCCGGTCGGCCGCCTTCGCCATCCGCTCCGCGCGCGGCGCGTCGCCGAGAGCGGCGAACGCGCGCGCGGCCGCGTCGGCCGAGCCGAAGTGGTAGGCGACGAAATCGGGCCGCTCGATCCTCTCCTCGGGCTTGGAGTTGTCGTAGCCGTTGAAGTGGAAGAAGACGGGGGACCATTCCATCCCCGTCTCCCAGTGGTTCGGCGGCGCGACGAGCCCGTCGCCGTCCCCGTCGCACTTCTTGAAGATCGCCTCGACGTACGCGCCGAGCGCCGGAGCGACCTCCATCAGGAAGGAACGGTCGGGGTGGACGAGGTAGGCGCCGAACGCCGCCTGCGGGATCCAGTCGGTGTAGAAGCCTCCGCTCCAATCGACCCGGACGCACCGGAAGATCCCCTCGCCGTCGCGGTTCTCGACGTGGGCGCGGACCTGGCCGAAGGCGTAGCGCGGGTCGCGGAGCCAGCGCGTCTCCGCGACGATGTGCGGCGTCGAGTAGGTGATCACGGTCGGGTACCAGGAGCCGTGCCGTCCCTCGAAGAAGACCGGGTCGCGGAGCCTCCCCGCGCGCGGGTCGGCCCCGCAGTGCCGCACGATGAACCATCGGTACCACCAGAGGCGGGTGAGCGCCGGGTCCTCGCAGTCGAAGCGCGGGCAATTCCACTCGTACCAGGTCGCGTAGCGCTCGCGGTGCGCGGAGAGCGGGTCGGCCGCCGCGATCCCCTCGGCGGCGACCCGGGCGGCGGCCTCGGGATCGTCGGCGAAGGCGAGCGCGAGGCGGAACTCGGCCGAGCCGCCGGGAGGGAGGGCGATCTCCCGTTCCAGCGCGGCGGCCGGGCGGTTCCACTCTCGGACGCGGAAGCCGGGACCGGCGAGCGTCCCGGCGACGGGCACGCCGAAGAAGACGCTCCGACCGACGAGGCAGTCGGCCTCGCGGGGCGCGTCCTCCTCGAGCGTGGCGGCAAGGAGGACGGGCGCGATCGCCGTCCCCGAGTCGACGAGACGGAGAGACGTCGGCGTCCGGCCGGGCGGCGCGTCGATCGAAACGGAGAACAGCCCCCGTCCGGTCCGCGCCTCGGGGAGCTCGACGGCCGCGTCCCAAGGGGCGAAGTTCGAGCCGAGGCGGAGGGGGAGGAGGGCGTTCGAGCCGTCGTCGAGGTCGAGGACGGCCTCCGCCGCCGCCTCGTCCGGCTCGACGTCGGGGGGAACCCAGCCGACGAGCCCGAGGAGGTGGACCCGCGCGCCCCGCGCGGGGGGCAACGGGATCACCGCCTCGCGCGGCCAGGAGTTGCACGGGTCGCCGGGCGATCCGCCGAGCAGTCCGACGGCCCCGCGCCCGCCGTTGCGATCGGGATCGAGAAGAACGAAGGGGACGCCTCCGACCTCGACCCGGCCCGGCTCGTACCGGATCTCCTCGAAGGCGCGGGGCGAGGGAAACCGTCCCCCGTCCAGCGCCGCGGGGATCGAGGCGCCCTCGGCGTGGAGGAAAAACCCGTCGAAGTTGACGTTGTTGCCGGCCCGGGTCGAGCGGAGCTCGACCGCGTGGTCTCCGGCCGCCAGGTCGCCCGCCTCCCGGAGGGCGGTCCGAAACTCGCGCGGCTCGTCGCCCCAACCGCCGGTCTCCTCGCAGACGATCCGGCCGAGCGACCGGCCGTCGAGACGGACCTCCCACGGCAAGGGGGAGGGGGTCAGGCTCGCGTAGCGAAAGACGATCCGCGCCTTCCGAAGGGCCGGCGTCCGCACGACGAAGAGGGCGCGATGGTCGGCCCCTCCCCCGAAGTTGCTCCCGAGCACCTCCTCCCCCGACGCGGACCGCTTCAGGTCTCGTCCGCTCGAGCCGACGCATTCCCGCGGCCGCTCCGCCTCGACCCAGATCCAGTCCGGTGGCTTCCGGTTCGCGGTGAAGACGTCGCGTCCGGGGAAGGGATGGAAGTTCGCGGCCGCCGAGAGGTCGAGGGGGGTGAAGCGCCCGCGCGCCGCGCCCGCCTCCGTCGCGAAGCCGCTCGACACCTCGACGCGGATCGACTTCGCCTCGTTCGTCGGATTGCGGAGTTTGACCCACAGCGCCGCGACGTCGTCGCCGGCGATCCACTTCGCCTCCTTCGCCTCGAGGCCCCCGACCGAGAAGGTCGCCTCCGTGTGGCTCGGGTGCCAGACGGGGGCGAATCCCTCCGGCTCGATCTCCTTTCCTTCTCCGTCGCGGAAGGCGAGCCGCACGAGGTCGCGCAGTTCCGGCGTCCGGTGGAGATAGGAGAACTCGCCGCGGAGCCCCGGCTGCGGGAGGAGGCGCTCCGTGAAAAGCCGTTTCCCCGTCGGGCCGAACGTCCCCGACCGGTCCCCTGGATAAGCGAGAAGGCCGTCCAGGTCGGGGAACTCGAGGGGACCGACGAAGGTCGGGAGCGTCGCGGGAGGTTCCTGCGCCGGCTCGCTTCCGACCTGCACCACGGGGGCAAGGAGGAAGAGCGCCGGGAGGAGGCGGATCAATCCGGAGGTCGGAAGCGGGCGCGCGAGGATAGCGGGGCGCGGCGCCACACGGCAGCCGGGCGCCGTCCGGCGCGCCGAGTTCCGGGGAGTTGCCGGTCCGCGGTGACGGGAGGGGAATCGGATCCGCGCGCCTACCCTCCTGGTCCCGGGCCACTTCGGGACCGGACCCCGAGCTCGCTACGATTCGCCCCGCATGCGCCGCGCGCTCTCGCTCTTGGCCCTCGCCGTCGCCGTTCTCCCCTCCTGCCGGAAGGCCGAGTCGGGGAAGCCCCGCCTCGCGTTCGTCATCAACGCGACCTCCCCCTTCTGGGAGCCGGCGTTCAAGGGCCTCGAGCGGGCCTCCGCGGAGTTCGGGATCGAGGCCACGTGGGAGGCGCCGAACGGGCCGGTCGAGAAGCAGATCGACCTCGTCGAGTCCCTCCTCGCGCGCGGCGTCGAAGCGATCGTCGTCTCCCCGCTCGACCCCGACTCCCTCGTCCCCGTCCTGCGCCGCGCGAAGGAGAAGGGCGTCGAGGTCCTGACGATGGACAGCGACTCTCCCGCCTCGGGTCGGACCGCCTACATCGGCACGAACAATCGTCGCGCGGGGGAGAGGGCCGGTCGCGAGATGGTCCGCCTCCTCGGCGAGAAGGGGGGGAAGGTGGCGGGGTTCGTCGGCTACCTCACGGCGGCGAACGCGCGCGAACGGATCGAGGGTTTCCGCGCCGGGATCGCGGGATGCCGCGTCGAACTGGTCGAGGTCTATCCGGACGAGACGGACGCCGGGAAGGCCCAGAACAACGTGGAAGCGGCACTTCGCGCGCGGCCCGACCTCGCCGGCCTCTTCACGATCTGGTCCTACGACGCCCCGGCCGCGGGGCGCGCGCTCAAGGGGGCCGGCCTCGTCGGGAAGATCCGGGTCGTCGGATTCGACGCCGAGCCGCAGACCCTCTCCCTCCTCGAGGAGGGGGTGATCGACGCATGCGTCGGCCAGAAGCCCTACGAGTTCGGCTACCAGTCGGTGCGGCTCTTCCACGCGATCCGGACGAAGGGTCGGGCGGCGGCCCTCGCCGAGATCGCCCCGGACGGCGTGCTCGACACGGGGATCGAGGTGATCACGCGCGAGAGCCTCCCCGCCTATCGCGAGAAACTG
Organism: Planctomycetota bacterium; assembly: GCA_035695825.1. Lineage (GTDB taxonomy): Bacteria > Planctomycetota > UBA1135 > UBA1135 > JAKEFM01 > JAKEFM01. Next base: position 163,872 of record DASRRH010000022.1, read on the forward strand.
CGGAGCCTCGGCATCCGCTCCTCGTGAAGGTCCGGCGCGAGGCGGTCGTCCTCGCCGTCCTCGCCCTCCTCGTCGCGGGGACGGGGCTCCGGGCTCCGAACTTCCTCGCCTCCTCGAACCTCGTCCCGCTCTCGCGGCAGGCGGCGGTCCTCGCGATCCCCGCCATGGGGCAGGCCTTCGTCATCCTGACGGGAGGGATCGATCTGTCGATCGGTTCGGTCCTGGCCCTCGTCTCCGTCCTCACCGGGCTCGCGATGGCGGGCGGGAGGACGGGGGCCTCCGCGGTCCCCTCCGCGGTCTGCGGACTCTTCGCTCTGGGGGCTGCGCTCGCGATCGGCCTCGGTCACGGGGCGCTCGTGGGTCGCCTCCGCGTCCCCCCCTTCGTCGTGACGCTCGCGACCTTCTGCGCCGCGCGTTCCCTCGCCGAAGTCCTCTCCCACGCGACGCCGATCACGGTCGAGGGCCGGGGCGGGTTCCGGGCGCTCTGGGATGAGACCTTCCTCGGACTCCCGGTCCCCGTCTGGATCGCCGCGGCGGTCCTGATCGGGGCCGAGACGCTCCTGCGGCGGAGCGTGCTCGGTCGCCGGTTCTACGCCGTCGGAGGGAACGCCGAGGCGGCGCGGCTCGCCGGGGTCCCGGTCGGAGGGGTCCTGGCCGCGGCCTACGGGATCTGCGCGCTCCTCGTCGCCGTCACGGCCCTCCTCACGACCGCGCGGCTCGGTCAGGGGGACCCGAAGACGGGACAGCTCCTCGAGCTCAACGCGATCGCCGCGGCGGTCGTCGGCGGGTGCGCGCTCGCGGGGGGGGCAGGGTCGGCCTTCGGGGCCGCGCTCGGCGCGGCCACGATCGCCGTCCTGCAGAACGCGCTGATCCTCCTCCGCGTGAACGCCCTCTGGCACCCCTTCGTCGTCGGCGTCGTCCTTCTCGCGACGGTCGCGCTCGACCGCGCGGCGCGGAGGGGGCCGGTCGCAGCGGTCCGGGAGGGGGTTCGCGGACCGAATTGAAGGAAGCGAGGCGCGAATCCCCCCTCGACTTGCCGAACGTCCGACCCATCCGGAGGCTCCTTCCCTTCCTCCTCCTCGGCTGCGCCGTGAGCCCGAAGAAGAACCCGCCCCTGGTCGCGGAGACCGTCCTCCTCCTCCCGGGCATGGGGCGGACGCCGGCATCGCTTGCCGGCCTCGGCCGCCGACTCGAGGAAGAGGGCTTCCGGACCGTCGCCTGGCCCTACCGAAGCCTTCGGGGCAGCGTCGAGGAGCATGGCCGCAGGCTGCAGGAGAAGCTCGTCGCTCTGGACGGGGACCCCTCCGTCTCGAGGATCCACCTCGTCGGGCACAGCCTCGGGGCGATCGTCGCCCGGCACGCCCTGACCCTCGGCATCCCGCGGAAGATGGGACGGGTGGTGATGATCAGCCCTCCGAACGCGGGTTCGCGACTCGCTCGGCGCGCGGCGCCCCTCTTCTCCTGGATCGCCGCGCCGCTGGCGGAGCTCTCGGACGATCCCGGGAGTTTCGTCCGCCGCCTCGGCGTGCCGGAGGGGGTCGAGATCGGCGTGATCGCCGCGGCCTGGGACGAGAAGGTCCGCCGGGAGGAGACCCATCTGCCCGGAGAGGCGGACTTCGCGGTAGTCCCCGGCCTGCACGGCTTCAGCTTCGCTCCGCGCGAGCTCGCGGGGCGAGTCGTCGAGTTCCTCCGCCGGGGGCGATTCGGTCCGACGGGGGAGCGCTGACCCCCCCCCCGGAGGGGGGTCGGAGGATCCCGGCCGTGAACCGATCCGTCGTTCTCTCGTCCAAGGGCTCCGGAACATCCGCCGCCTCCGCGCGGCGAAGGAGTCGTCATGCGAAGCCTTTGGACCCGAGTTCTCTTCGTCTACGCCGTCGCCGCGACCGCCGTGACCGTCGGTCTCGCGATGCGGGACCGCCCCGCCGACCGGGTCGCTCCGGCCCCCTCGCCGGACCGGGATCGAGTCGCGGACTCGAGCGGGGTCGCCGCCGAGCCGACGACCCTGAAGCCGGCCCCGCCGCCGCCGGAGCCGGCGAAGGCAGCCCCCGTCGTCCCCGAGGTGAAGAAGGCCCTCGACTGGCTCGTCGAGAGGCAGGGGAAGGACGGCGGCCTCGGCCAGAACGACGGGAGCGAGCCCGACGTCGCGAACACGGCGATGGCCGCCCTCGCCCTCTTCCGCTCGGGGAACACGCCGAAGAGCGGTCCCTACCGCGACGCCCTCGCCCGGGCCGTCGATTTCGTCCGGCGAAACGTCGAGTCGTCGGGGGACGGGGACGCCTACGTGACGACGCGACACGACACGCAGCCGCAGCGCAAGGTCGGGCCCTTCGTCGACACCTTTCTCGCTTGCCAGCTGCTGGGCGAGGTCGACGGGAACATGCCCGATCTGGCCGCGCAGTCGCAGGTCCGCGCCGCCCTCGACAGATGCGTCAAGAAGACGCAGTCGTGCCAGGCGGCGGATGGGAGCTTCAACCAGGGAGGCTGGGCGCCGGTGCTCGGATCGACCTTCGCCTGCAAGGCCCTCCAGATCGCGGAGGTGAAGGGGGCCAAGGTCGACCGCGACGCCCTCGCCCGCGCCGAGGACTACATGCTCGGCCTCCAGAACCGGGAAGACGGACGGATCGACGCAAGCGCCGGCGCGGGGGTCGACCTCTACGCGCGGAGCGCGGTCGCCTACTCGCTCTCGGCGAAGCCGCGGGTGACCGAGTCGGGGGAGATGGCCTTCACGGCCCCCGCCGCGGCCGAGCACGCCCCCGCCGTCGCCACGGCGGCGAGGGAGCTCGGCAGGGGCGAGGTGCTTCGCGGGTTCGGCTCGATGGGGGGGGAGGAATTCGTCTCCTACATGATGGCGAGCACCTCCCTCGCGGGTCCCGACGGGCAGGGCTCGACGCAGTGGAACGGCCAGATCCGAGGGGACCTCGCCAAGCTCCAGAACGCCGACGGCTCGTGGGCCGGGTCGCACTGCATCACCGGACGGGTCTTCTGCACGTCGGCGGCCGTCCTGACCCTGGTCGAGGCCTCGACCCCGAAGATCGCCTCCTCCGCTCGCTGAACCGATGCGCGCCGTCCCGGTCCGGGCGCTCTTCTTCGCTGGTCTCGCCGCCCTCGCGCCCGCCGCCGTCGGGGGGCGCGAGGGGGCCTCTCCGAGTCCGGCGCATCCCCCCCGGGATCGCGCGATCGAGCGGGCGGCGGAGTGGCTCTGGTCGAGGCAAGGGGCGGACGGAGGCTGGCACAGCGAGACCTACGGTCTGCTCCGGTCGGGCGAGTCGCTGACCCCTTTCGTCCTCCGCGCGCTCCTCGAAGTCCCCGAGGAGGTCGTCGCGCCTCCGGAGGAGCGGGTCCAGAGGGCGTGGGCTTTCATCCGGGAGCGCGTCGACGGAGAGGGGGCGCTCGGCCGGGGGGAACGGCTCTACGAGGACTACCCGAACTACGCGACGGCCCTCGCGGTGCTCTGCTTCGCGGACGCGAAGCCTGCCGGGTGGAAGGAGGCGATCGCGCCGATGGTCGCGTGCTTGCTCCGCCAGCAGTTCGCCGAGGACCGGGGGTGGTCCCCCGACCATCCCGCGCACGGCGGATGGGGGATGGGGGGGCCGCTCCGGCGATCCCCGGAGCCGGGGCACGTCGATCTTTCGATGACTCGGTTCGTGCTCCAGGCCCTCGCGGCGGCGGGACTCCCGGCGGACCATCCGGCGTTCGCGCGGGCGCGCCTGTTCCTCGAGCGCTGCCAGCCGGGGGGGGACGGGTTCCTGTTCTCTCCGGTCGTCCTCGCCGCGAACAAGGCGGGGTGCGGAGGGGAGGGTTTCCGGCCGTACGGCTCGCCGACGGCGGACGGGGTCCTCTCCCTCCTGGCGGTCGGAGCGAATGCGCACGAGCCGCGGCTCCGGGGCGCGGCGGGTTGGCTGAGGAGGAATCACCGGACGGACCGCGTCCCGGGGATCCCGGAGTCGTCCCCCGAGCGCTGGGGTGAGGCGATGCGCTTCTACTATCTCGCAGCGAGCGCAGAGGCCTTCGCGAGGATCGGTCCTTCGGACGCGCCGGAAGCCTGGCAGGAGGGCACCCTTGCCGCGCTACGCGAGGGGCAGCGCCCGGACGGATCCTTCGCGAACGGAAGCGACCTGGGCAAGGAGGACGACCCGCTCGTCGCGACGCCCTTCGCCCTCCTCTCGCTCCTCGCATCCCCGCGGGGGTGAACGGGGAGGGCCGGGGCGCCGTCCCCGGCCGTCTCGCCTGATCCGCCCGCGCTAGGCGGGAGCGACGTGGGGCGCCGTTCCCGACTTCTCGCAGGACTTCGAGGCCGTCCCCTTGCAGTCCGCCTTCGCGTGCTTGAGGTCGGAGGCCTTCTCCGCCCACGCCTTGCACTCGCCGCAGCGCACGCCGACGCGGGCCCGGACGACCTCGTCCTTGGTCGTGTGCTCCTTGCAGCAAGCCGGCGTCGTCGCACCTTTGGTCCAGGCCATCGAGCATCCCGAGGCCGTGCACCTCACCTCGGTCTTGCTGCAGGCGTCGACGTTTCGGACCGCGTGGTCGGTCCCCTTGTGGGTCTTCTTCTCCGCGTCGACGGTCGACGCGTCGACGAAGGCGCCGCACTTGTCGCAGTAGGGCGCGGCCGCGACGGACTTCATGTCGCACGGTTTCGCGTCGGGAAGGGAGATCGCGAGACCCCTCGCGGCGACGAGACCGAGGACGACTCCCAGAATGCGCAGCCTCATGATCCGTCTCCTTCGATGGAAGACCTGGGGAGCGGCCTTCCCACCTCATTCTTCCGCAGGAACCGGCGGCGCGTCGACGGACGCGCCACCCCGAAGGGGCCGGTGACTCCGGTCCCCCGGGCCGCCCAGGCGGATTCTCGTCCGGCCGGGGGCGGGACGCAAGTTGGGGGACCGGGAAACGGTCCGACCGGACGCCGGAGAACCGGGGCGCGGCTCGGTCCGAGGAGCGGCTTCGCGCCCCTGGAGGAAGCCCTCGGGGGAAGGACGGAACCCCCTCTTTCCGAAACCTCGCGTCCCGGTTACAACGGCACCCTGCTTTTCGGGGCCGGAGCCCCCTTCCCCCCCCAAGGAAGAGGCCGATGAAAACGTCGCGAATCGCAATCGTCACTTCGCTCTTCTTCGTCGCCGTCCCCGTCGCGAGGGCCCTCGCGCTCGGCTGAGGGGGCGGCGGCTGCGGCGCCGGCGGGTCCGGCGCCATGCGCAGCACCGTCTCCTCGGGGCGGCTCGCCGACATGAGCTGGTCGGCGGCGAGCACGTCCTCGCTCCCGAGCTTCGCGGGATCGTCGACGGAACCCGGGACGGAGGGGGACTTCGGGGGCGCGGACGGGGAGGACTTCCTCGCCCGGGCCGGGCTGAAGAAGGGCCGTCCCGTCGTCGTCTATGTCGAGGCGAAGACGGAGGTCCGGGACTCGGGCGGGCACACCTACGCGCAGTCCCACTTCGCCGACGAGCGCGTCGCGATCTCGGCGAAGCTCTTCGGGCTCGTCAAAGTCCGCGAGGGGACGCCGATCGCGGACTCCCCCGAGCTCGCCGGCGACTCCGCCCCGCGGATCGTCGTCTTCGACGGTAAGGGGAAGAAGATCGGCTCGGTCGCGGGCCCCCCCTCCGCCTCGCGCCTCTACGGGTTCATGAAGGTAGCCGCCGCCTCCACCTTCGCTCGCTCCCTCGAGGAGTTCGTCCGGGAGTATCGCCGCCTCCTCGACGGGATCGACGCGGTCGAAGCGAAGAAGCAGGCGGTCGAACGCCATCGGGACCAGCTCGCCGCGAGCCCCACCCCCGCGCTGCGGCGGAGGGTCGAGGCGCTCGAGTCGGAGATCAAGGCGACGTCGCAGGCCCTCGTCGCGAAGGAGAAGGACCTCCTCCATATCTCCGAGAAGTCGACCTCGTAGAAAGGGGCCCGCGTTCCTCTTCCGGAAACGTTCGGCAGACACAGGAGACACACGATGAGGGTTCGTTCGTTCGCTTGGATCGCGCTCGTCGCGGCCGCCGCGCTCCCCTTCACGTTCGCCTGCAGGAGCGCGCGATCGTCTTCGGGCGCCGTCCAGAACATGACGATGACGGGGGAGAAGGAATGCACGTCCACCTGCGAGAAGGCGTGCGAGAAGGCCTGCGAGAAGGCGTGCCAGAAGGAGAACGCCCCGCAGTAGCTCTCGGTACCCCGTCCGAGAATGGAGAGGGCCGCGCGGACGCGCGGCCCTCTGTCTGGGGGGTCGATCTGGTGGAGACGAAGGGAGTCGAACCCTCAACCTCCGCATTGCGAACGCGGCGCTCTTCCAGTTGAGCTACGTCCCCGCGGACGGGAGGGATTCTAGGGAGGGTCGGGTCCTTTTTCGACGCCCCGCCTGCGGCCGGCGCCGGGCTACGATGGATCCGTGATCGCGCCCGCGCTCCTCCTCGCGATTCGGATCGCCTCCGACGCGGGAGGGGTCCGGACCTTCGAGGAGGTTCTCCACGTCGGGGAGCACCTCGACCTCGACACGGGCCTCGTGTCGAACCGGGAGGCGTTCGCGCACGCCCGGGCGGACCTCCACTTCGCCGGCGCCGAGACGGGGCTCCTGTGGCGATCCGGGGCGGGGCGCGCGGGCTCCGTCTCCGAGGACACGCCCCTCGAGGAGGTCCTCGAGGTCGCCCCGCGGCCGGAGGCGGATTCGCCCCCCGTTCCCCTGGAGCCAGGGAGCGTCGTCCTCTTCCGAACCTCGGAGGGGGTGGGCGGGAAGCTCCGCCTCCTCGCCGTCGACTGGAGGCTGCCCCAGCCCGGGGAGAGGTCGGGGGAGGAGGCCGGGACGAGGGGGGCGAACGGCGTGCGCCTCGAGTGGGTGCTCGCGGACGGCCCGACCCGTTTTTCGCCGGGGCCGGCGGGCGCGCGGGCGCGGACGGTCCCGCGGGGAATCGAGGTGAGCTGGGAGGAGGGCTCGCGCTGCCGCGTCGAGCGCGTCGACGAGGACACCGGGGCGCGCGCGATCCTCGCGCGGGAAGCGCTTCCTCCCCTTCTCGACGCGGACGCGCGGGAGGGGGGATTTTTCCGCTACGAGATCTCCCGTCGCCTCGCCGGGGAAGCCCTCTCGGATCGCGCGCGGATCTACGCCGTCCGCGCGGAAGGGGGGCTGCGCGGGGAGTTCCTCGTGAGCGGCTCGGCGCCCCGCATCGACCTCGCGCGCGGCTCGGTCGACGGGCCGCGCCACGATCTCTCCGTCCTCGCCGTCACCCCGGGGGGGATGCACTTCTCGCCCGCGCCGGGAGGAGCGATCCTCCCCCTCTCCGCCGAGGGACGGGCCCCGGCCGAGAGGCAATGGATCTCCGAGAGCGCGGCCTTCGTCGGGGTGGGGGGGACGGTCCTCGTCCGGACGCGCGACGGCCGCCGCGCGCGCGTGCGCGTCCTCGAGATCCTCCGGGAGGAGGCGAAGGGGATCGGGGCCCGACTCGCCTTCGAGTTCCTCCCGGACTACGGACGCGCGTTCGTCGAGCCTCCCGGCAACCTCGAGGTCTCCTTCGAGGGGGGCCGCGTGCGGCTGCGCTGGACGCACCCCGAAGCGGGGGCGGGCCTCTTCCGCGTCGAGCGGGAGCACCGAGGGGGATTCGAGGCCGTGGCGGAGGTCGAAGGAACGTCCTACGAAGAGCCGGCGGGCGAGCGTCTCTTCGCCGCCTTCCGCGTCGTGCGCCGCGACGCTCGGGGTCGGGAGTCGCTTCCGAGCGGCATCGCCTCCCTCGCGGTCTTCGAGCGGGGAGGAGCCGGGCCCTTCGCCGATCGAGCGACGGCCTCCCTCGGCAGCCCCGACCACGCGCGGAGGGAGGAGGCGGAGCGCGCGCTCCGCGCGATGGGCGCCGCCGCCCGCGATGCGCTCCGCCGGGCCGCTTCGAGCGAGGATCCGGAGGTCGCCGAGAGGGCCGGTGAGATCCTCCGGGAGATCGGCTCCCCGGGAGAGCCCGGGGGAGAGGTCGGGGCGGAGGCGCTCGCGGAGCGATTCGGACGCGCAGAAGCGGACCGGTCCGGACTGCTCGATCCCGAGCGCCGCCTTCTCGCCCTCCTCTCGGATTCCCTCGGCGCGGAGGACCGGGTCTTCCTCGGAGAACGGGATCCCGACCCTTTCCTCCGGAGGGTGGCAAAGTCTCCCCGATTCGGGCCGGCCTCGAGCGTCGGCGAGCCCCCGTACGCGGAGGCGTCGCGCGAGCCGTACGCCTTCGATCGGGCCGCCGCGGGACGGCTCTTCGGTTCGGGGCGGTCCGGCGCGGAGGTCGCCGCGGATCTCGTCCGGAGCCTCCCGCGCCGGCCGGTCCGCGACGCCTGGCTGCTCCGCACCGTCGTCGACGGGATGCGCGACCCGGCGCTGTCCGAGGAGCGCCGGGAGAGGGCAGAGGTCGCGCTCCGCTGTCTCCACGGCCGCCCTCCCGGGGACGTCGCCTCGCTCGGCGCAGCGGAGGCCGTGCTCGGAGAGGCCTTCGCGCTCGAGCGTGCGCGGGCGATGCGCGCCGTCGCCTGCGGCGCGTTCGCCCTCCGGGAGGACGGGGGGGGAGAGCCGGTCGAGGTGGAGAGCCTCCTCTTGCTGCAGGAGGCGGTGGACCGGGCCGAGCCTGGAACCCGGATTCTCCTCCGACGGGGGGAGTACGGGGGGGGCCCGGGGGTGACCCTCACGATCCGACGGGGGGGGGTGAGGCTCTCGGCGGCGGAGGAGGGGATCGTTCTCGCGGTCCCGGTCCGACTCGAGGGGGCGGACGAGGTCCGGATCGAGGGGCTCGCGGTCTCCCCCGCCGGGCCCGCCCTCCATGCCCTCCGCTCCTCGCTCGTCGCGGAGCGGTGCACGTTCGGGCCGGCGATGGTGGGCGCCGTCGCGGATCGGAGCGAGCTCTGCTTCCGGGACTGCCGCTTCGAGGCGTCGAGCGGGAACGCGGGCTACGGGATCCAGGTCCAGCGCGGATCCTTCCTGGTCCTCGAAGGCTGCCTCCTCCGGGGCTTCTCGACGGGGATCTACCTCGCGGCCCCGGCGCTCGTCGAGAGGACCGTCTTCTCCGGTCCTCCCGGGGCGCAGGCGGCCGTGCAGGGATCCACGGACGCCTACCTCGGCCTCGTCCGCTGCGCCGTGCGCGGTTCGCGGAACGCGCTGCGCACCCTCCCGGCCGGCTTCGCCGCGGGGATCGCCCTCGACCGGGTCGCCAGCCCTTTCGAGGGGCTGGGGACGTCCTTCCTCCTCTGCTCGGAGGATCTTTCCCCCGCGGCCGGATCCGGAGTCGTGAAGACCGACGCTGCCGCGTTCAGCGACTGCGAAGCGGCGATCCGCCCTCGGTGACGGCGGTCCGCGCGCACGCGTCGAAGGCGAGCGCGACGAGGCCGGCGGCGGCAAGGGCCCCGTGCAGGACGGCCCGCGTCAGGTGGAGGGGCAGCTGCCACCTCAGGTCGCCGGGGTAGACGAAGTAGATCGCGCCCTGGGCGAGGAGCGCTCCGACGAAGCCGGCGAAGAGGAAGCCGGCGGATCCTCTTCGGAGCGCTGGTCCCAGAGCGAGCGCGCCCGCGGGCACGAGGAGGAGGTAGAGCCCCCACCCGGACGACCCCTTGATCCGGAAGAACTCCCCTGCGAACGCTCGCGCGATCGCGCTCGCCCGGGCCCATGCGTGCGGCCCGAAGAGGTTGAGGGAGAGCCGCTCATAGCCATAGGCGCGGCGCAGGGTCTCCGAGAGGAGGAAGGCGCCTCCGCACGCGAGGGCGCCGGCGAGAACCCCGCGCCGCGCCCTCCCGCGGGCGAAGGCGAGCGCGACGGCGAGGTTCACGAACGCGAGGACAATCCCCTCCGCCTTGAGGAGGACCCCGAAGGCCGTGAGCGCGATCCCGACTGGGGCGGCTCCGCACGCGAGGAGGAGGAGCCCCCCTCCTTCGAAAGCGAGGAGCGGGAGGTCGACCAGGCCGTTTGACGCGTTGTCGAGGACGACCGGCGTCGCCGCGAAAGCGAGGGCGCCCGCCCGGCGGGCGAGGGGTGAAGCGAGGGGGCCGAGGGCACCGTCGAGGAGCCCGAGGCAGGCGGGGAGGAAGAGGGCGTAGAAGAGCTTCGTGGTGTCGTTGTCGACGCCCCCCGCGAAGTCGTGGACGAGAGCGAGGAGCATCGGGGCGAGCGGCGGGTGGTCGCCCGGGGCGCGGATCTCGAGCCAGGGGACGGCCCCGAGATCGAATCGCCCCGACTCGTGGAGGACGCGGGCCTTGATCCCCCAGTTCGTGACCTGGTCGCCATCGAAGAGCGGCCGCGCCACGGTCTCCGCGAAGGCGAGCGCGCAGAAGAACGCCGTGGCGAGGGCGAGCGACCGGGAAAGGGCCGAGGAGGGCTCGTGCGGGGGCGAGTCCCACCGCTTGCCCCGTCGCAACGCGAGCCAGGCGGCGGGGATCGCAGGCGCGAAGGTCGTGAGCAGGCCGATCCGCACGCCGAGAAGGTCGAGGACGATCCTCCATGTCCCCACGAGGCCGCACCCGAGGAGGAACGCGAGCGAGAGCCGCGCGAAGCGCCGGAGGGGAGGATCGAAGGGGGGGAGGAACCGGAGAGCGATCTCCCCGCAGAGGGAGAGCGAGACGGCGGCCGCGAGGACGCCGAACAGGCCGGCGGCCAGGGTCACCTTCCTCCCGCCGGGCGCCGGACCGCGTACTTCCGCGGGCTCCACTCGAGCAGGCTCTCGGTGAGGCCGGCGCGAGCCGCCCGGGGACGGAGGTCGAGCGCGGTGTCGAGCGCGATCAGGAGGTCGGACTCCCGGAGGAGGGCGTCGGTCTCCGCGTCGTCGTAGAGGACCCGTTTGCCGCGGAGCTCGGCGCGCACCCGCTCGAGAGCCGCGGCCGGCTCCCAATCCGAACCTGCACCTCGCAGGTAGTTCCCGATCCGTTCGACCTTCGGATTCACCCGCTCGACGACGCGTCCGCCGGCCCGCGGCGGGAGGAACCAGTACGCGAGGTCGGGATAGGGATAGCGGTCGGTCACCGCGAGGATGCGGTCCTCGGGCCGGACGCGCGGGGCGAGAGCCTCGAGGAAGCGGTAGTGGTCGGGGAGGGTGTCCTCCGTCTCCCCCGTGCCCGGGGGCGCAAACCGCTCGCGGTAGCGTTCGCGGACGCGGCCGACGTTCGCGGGGAAACCAACGGCGAGCCCGAGCGCGAAGGCGGCCGCGAGGAACAGGAACGGCCAGCGGGTGAGACGAATGCCGTCGTGGAGGCCGGCCGCGCGCGCCGCGACGAGGATCCCGGCTGCGAGGAACGCCGTGAAGCCGAAGGAACCGCCGAGCGCTCGCCCAAGGGCCCGGAGATAGGCGCCCGTGTCCCAGGAGGAACTCTCCCCGAGGACTCCGTAGGCCGCGGCGAGGGCGCATCCCCCCCCGCATAGGGCGAGGGCGCGCGCGAAGGGGTTTCTCGAGATCGGGCCCACCCGCGGGACTTCGGGGAACCGAGAATAGTCGGGAGGGCGGTGCGGGCATCTAGAATCCACGCGCCGCCATGGTCGTGTTCGTCCGCCGCCCCTGCTGGAGCATCGTCTGCGCGGGGGACCTCCAGCGGCAGCGGATCCCTTGTCCGGAGCACGCCTCGACGCTCGACTGCACCTTCACCTGCTCGGAAGCCCGGGCCGGTGCTCCGTCGACCTGCACGCTCTGTTTCGAGTCGAACGGTCCGGAGAAGCCCGCTCGCCTCGCCTACGCGGAGCCCCCGCCCATGGTTCCGGCCTCTGCCGGCGCGCGGGAGCCGGAACCCGTTCCCTCGAGGTTCCCTCCCCGTCGCGCGCCTCCCCGCGAGGAGCCGCGTCGGGCCCCCTCGGCGGCCGTCTCCCCTCCGCCACGTCCCGACCTCTCCTCCCGACCCCGCCCCCCCGGCCCGACGGCCGAGGGCGCGGCGACGAGCGGAGTTCCACGGGCGGGAGGACCCGCGCGTCGGCGGCGGAAGCGGCGCCCGCGCGCGAGAGGGACGGGACCGGCGGGCGGACCGCCGCCTGCTTCAGAAGGGTGAGTGGTACCCGGCGACGGGCTGGAAGGCCGGCTCGGCTCCGAACCCGCCGTTCGGGCAGAGGAGCCCGTCCCCTGTTCCGGCCGCCTTGGGGTTGCGCGGCGGAGGTCCGATGGTGAGATTCCAGCTCGATCCGCCGGTGGAATCGCCCGGGGTCTCGGACTCCGCAGCGACCAGCGCGAACGTCGCGGAGTCGGGCTCGACGAGGACGAGGGAGGTCCGCGTTCGACCGCCTTCGGCGAAGAGCGGCGCGCAGCACACCGCGATCCCCTCGGCCGTCGCGTAGTCGAACGCGAAGCCGTCCGTCTCGATTCCCTCGGGGACGGCGAGGAGGGCGGACCCTCCCGGCTCGAGCGCCAGATAGAACGGGCCGCCCCCTGTCGGAGGGCGGATGGCGAGGATGGCGGCCGCGGGGCTCGGGTGCGCGAAAAACACCTCGGTCGGGGACGCCTCGAGGGCGAAGCGCACTTCGGCCGGCGCCGCCGCGGCGAGGAGCAGGAACGGAGTACCGATCATCGCGGGCCTCCTTCGCAACCCCGGGGATCGGGGAGCGCGGCCGCCTTATCGGAGGCCCGGCGTCGAGAACTTTAGACGCGATACTACGGCGGCCCGATCAGGACGAAGGGAGCCCAGTCGAAGGGCTCGCGGTGGGAGGAGGAGGCTGCGACCCGGTGGCGGGCGATCGCGAGGGCCTCCGCGGGTCCCCTCCCCGCGCGCATCTCCGCGTAGAACGCCTCCATCGTCCGGGCCGCCGCCTCGTCGTCGACCGGCCAGAGGGAGACGACGAGGCGCGACGCCCCGGCGAGCACGAACGCGTGGGCGAGCCCGAGCACGCCCGCGCCACGGCGGCGCTCCCCGCGGCCGGTCGAGCAGCCGGAGAGGACGACGAGGTCGGGCGAGAGATTGAGTCCGTAAACCTCGTGGGGCCAGAGGACCGCCTCCTCTCCTTCCCCGGCGGAGAAGCGCAGCCCCACGGCCTGTCGTCGCTTCTGGCCGTGCAAGGCGAGGTGCAGGACGCGGACGTCCCCGATGCGCTCGAGGAGCGAGTCCTTCCGGCACGAGGCGCCCTCGAGCCGTACCACTTGCGAGCGGTCGAACGAACCGGCGACCGCGGCGACCTCGGCGTCGGCGAACGCGAGATCCGGCGCTCCGCTCGCCCCGGAGGCGAGGAGCACCGCTCCCCCGTCAAGCCCCCCGCGGGCCCGTGCGCGCCGATCCATCTCGAGGAGGACGGCGCACGAGGGGGCGTAGGAGAGGATCGGGCCCCCGGAAGGTTCCCCGGTCCGCGCGCCCGCGGGCGCGAACGCGTCGAAGGGGATCTCCTCGAGCGCCCCGTCCGGGACGATCACGGCCCGGCCTCCGGAGAGGAGCGCGCGGGCGTCGGCGGGGAGGAGCGTCTCGCCGAGCGCCTTCGCGAGGCCCGGGAAGCAGTGCCGGGCCTGGGGCACGAGGCCCGAGCGCTCGGCCATGGAGAGGAAGGCCTCCGCCCGGGCCTCGAGGGGACCGCGCGCGGGCAGGCGGCGGACCGATAGTCCGGCGGGCCCGAGCGAGAAGAGGAACGATTCCTGCTCCCCGACGAAGTAGAGGAGGATCGCGGCTCCGGAGGACCGGACGAACCCCGCCGCGCGGGCGAACGAGGCGGGCTCGAGCACGACGGACGCCCCGCTGCCGCCTTCTCGGGCCTGGCGGGCGATCTCGGCCAGTTCCTCCCGGACCCGGTCGATTTCGCCCCGAAGCCGCTCGGCGCTCGCCGCGTCGGCGGCCCCCTCGACCGCCGTACAGAGAAGCCGGTAGCGCCGCCAGCGCGCCTCCCTACGCGCGCGGAGGTCCGGGGGGAGCTCGGAGGCGGGGTCAATTCCGATCTCGCGGAGGTCGCCGAGGAGGGAGCGTGCGCGCGCCCACTCCGCGAACTCGAACGCGCGGTCGAGGTCGCGCGGGGCGCCCCGCGCGACGAGTCCACGGATGGTCGCCTCCGCGGCGACGCGGGCGCCTCCCCCCTCGAAGAGGAGGTCTCGTCCGCGATCGGTGGCGGGGGTCGCGAGGAGGGGCTCGAAGGCCGCGCGCGCCCGGAGCCCCGTCTCGATCGCGCGGTCTCGCTCCCCCGCAGCAAGGAGGGCGGCGGCCTGTCTCGCGAGGGCGTTGGCGAGGGTCTCCGCGTCGCCGGCCCGGAGGGCCGCCTCCCGCGCGCGGTCGAACTCGCCGGCCGCCCGGAGCGGCTCCCCCGCCTCCGCGGCAAGGAAGGCGAGGTCGTGGCGCGCCCGCGCCTCCACGAACGGGAACCGGTCCGCGGCGCGCTCCACGGCCTCCTCGAAGCGAGCGCGCGCCGTCTCCGGGTTTCCGGCCCGGAAGGCGGCCATCCCGGCGACGACGAGGGCGTACGGGCGCCGGATCGGGTCCGACCCGACGAGCTCGAGTGCGCGCGCCGCGAAGCGCACCGCGCCCGCGACGTCCTCGGTGAGGAGGGCGGCGCGGGCCCGCCGTTCCGCGATCGTCGGGGCGAGATCGGGGTCTCCGGCGGCGGAAATCTCGGCCTCGGCGAGGGCGGACAGGGCGAACCCGAGGTCGTGTTTGGCGAGGTGCACCTCCGCCACGCCGAGGAGCGCACGTGCCTTTCCGGTGGGCGAACCCGCTTCCGCGGCGCGGGCGAGGGCCTCGCGGAACACCCGGAGCGCCTCCTCCTTCTCTCCCTCGGCAAGGGCGAGCGTCCCCCGGCGCGCCAGAATCTCCGCCTCCGTCTCCGGGTCGCGGGCCGACCGCGCTGCGGAGATCCCCTCGTCGAAGGACGAGCGCCACCCCGCGTCGCCGGCGTATGCGCGCGCCCGGCCGAGGTCCGCGAGCGCCAGCGCCTCTCCAGAGCGCGAGCGGATGCGGCGCAGCGCCAGGATCGCTTCCCGGAGGTGCGCCGCCGCCGCAGGGAAGTCGCCCCGACCACAGGCGAGCTTCGCCCGCAAGTCCTCCGCGACGGCGAGGCGATCAGGGTTGTCGATCCGCCGGAGGATCTCGGCCGCCTCGGCGGCTGCTGCTTCCGCGGCCGCCGCGTCGGCCCGCGCGAGGGCCTCGTTCGCCCGCGCGATCCGCTCCTTCCCCCGACGATCCTCCCGGAGCGCCTCGTCGGAGAAGTCCCGGTAAAGCCGCACGCGGACCGAGGGGCCCTCGAGCCCGTATTCGCGCGCGAACCGGCCGGCCGCCGCCTCGAGCTCACGGAGCGTCGAGGCCGCAGCCTCGTCCCCGGAGAGCCGGCCGTCGAGGTAGCGGTCAAGGAGGAGGTGGAAGCCGTCGATCTCCTGGCGGGGAGGGCGCCCCGGCGCCTGGCTCGGGGCGCCGGTCGCGCCGGGGAGGAAGAGCGCGAGCCCGACGAGAGCGAACCCGGACCGGGCGCGGGCGAGGCGGAGGAGGCCGGGAGGCCGCGCCCCGAGACGCATCAGCGCGGCGGCGGGGCGAGGAGCGTGCGGGCCGCCTGGACGTCGACCTCGAGGCTCCGGGCGATGCTCTCGAAGAGCTCGCGCACCCCCGGGTCCGTGAGGGAGGGGTCGGAGGCGAGGAGTTCGCGCATCGCGTCGACGTAGAGCTCGGCGCGCAGGTAGTGGTTCGCGGCGAGGAAGTGGCCGGCCGCGGGGGAGGAGCGCGTCCGCTCGCGCAGGGCCTCCGCGGCCCGCAGCTTCGGTTCGGGGTCGGGGTCGAGGTAGAAGTCGACCGGCCCGACCGCCTCGACGGCCCCTCCCTCGAGCTTCTCGAGCCTCCACTCGAAGGCGTGGTCGGAGTCGTAGTCGAGAGCGGGCGCGTCGGCAGGATAGGGGATCAAGGGACCCTCGCCCTCGGGCGTCGTCAGGAGGGGGGTCCTCTCCCCCGTGGTGAGGTGCCGGCGAAGACAGACGACGCGGTAGCGCCCGCGCTCCGCGCCCGGGGAGAAGAGGAAGGAGGGCTTGCGTTCCCGCACCGTGAGGCGCGGCGCGATGAGGGCGGAGCGTTCGGGCATGCCGCGGACCGTGCGCAGCGGCGGGGAGGTGAGCACCGCGACCAGGGTCCCGCCATCGGGGAGGGGATCGCCCGGACGCGCGGACCGCGGCGTCGCCCGGCTGCCCGGCCCGACGACCGACAGGCGAGGGAGTCGCCCCTCCGAGGCGTCGAGGAGGATGAGGTCTTCGGGGCCCGGATTCTCGATCCGGACGTCGCCCGGGATGGATTCTCCCGCCCGCAGGGGGAGGGTCCCCTCGGACGTGATCCGGCGCGCATGGGTGTTCGGAGACGCGACGATCCAGTGATCCCCGCGGGTGCCGCGGGCCTCGAGGAGGAGGACGACCGCGAGCGCGATCGAGGCGGCGGCGGCGAGAGCCGGCAGGAGGGCCTTGGGACGCCGGGGCCATCTCGGGCGCAGAGGCGTGCGCAGGACGGTGCCGTCGGAGGGCGTCTCGGCGACCCGTCTCTCGACCGTGCGCATCAGCTCGGCGATCGAAGGGACGGGAGCAGGGGGCGCGTCGTCGGAGGCCGCATCGCCCCGGAGGACCTCCCGGATCGGGGAGGCGGTGCGGTCGAGCGTGCGGATCCTGTCGACCTCCCGGACGCAGGCGGGGCATCGGCGGAGGTGCGCTTCGAGAGCTGCCACGCGCTCCCCTTCCTCGAACGCCTCGGCGCCGGGTCCCGCGGCATAGTCGTAGATGTCCTCGGGAGAGGGGTGGGCGCCGTGCAGGGCTCCCTTTAGGCCGCGGAGGGTCCCCTCGAGCTTCTTCAGCCTCTCGACGATGGAGAAGCACTCTCCGCAGGAAGCGATGTGCACATCGAACCGGCGCTTCTCGTCCCCCTCGAGGAGGTCGAAGACGAGCGCCAGCTCCCGCCAGTTCCGGTTGCAGTCCTTCACGGGATGCTCGCTGCTCCGAGGTCCGCCGCTCGGTCTCGGGCGGAGCGCCGTGCTCCGCCCGTCGGCCCGGCCTTCATCGCGGCCCCCTCCGAGCCAATCCAACATCCGCAGATCTCCGGCGGGGTGGGGAAGGGGGGCAGCCTGACAGGCGTGTAAGGGTTCACGCGAGGGGTTCCCCGATGCGGGCGAGCACCTCTCGCCGCACGGCCGCCACCGCCTTCTTGAGCCTGTACTTCGCCTGGTCGATCGTGATGTCGAGGGCCGCCGCAACCCCTTCGTGCGTAGCCTCTTCGACGAACCGGAGGCGGAGCACCTCCCGGTCCAGAGGAGTGAACCCCGCGAGCACGCGATTGAGGATCGAGGCCACCTCCTCCCGGGCGAGGTGATCCGAGGGGTCGGGGTCGTCGCTCGCTCGTTCGGGGGGGCGCTCCCCGGTCGTAACGAGATGGATCTGTCGCTTGGCCTCTTTCTTGCGGATGACGTCGATCGCCCGGCACCAGAGGACCCGGTGGAGCCAGGGAGCGAAGGGCCCTTTGGCCGGGTCGTAGCGGCCTCGCCGCAGAAGCTCGAGGGAGTGGAGGGTGAGGTTCTGGAAGCAATCGTCGCGCCGAGAGCGGTTCGCCTCGAAGGAGGAGATCGTGTGGAAGAAGAGCCCCCGGTACCGATCGAGGAACTCCCGGGCCGCGTCGGGGTCGCCCCGGAGCATCCCGTCGACGAGATTCCGGTCGTTCAAGGCTTCCCGGTGTCCGGCCCCCCGGTCGGCGGACATGGGACTCCCTTACCCCAACCCCTCTCCGGGCGCAACGCTGCGCCGGAGGGCGGGGGGATGCGCGAACCTATAATCCGTCCCCTTCGCGACGGCGGGACCGGATGACCGACTTCCCCGACCTCGTCCGACGGATCGCCGCGGCGGCCGTCGATTCGGCCTCGGCCGTCGACCGGCGGGGGTTCGACGCCTTTCTCGACGAGGTCCGGCGGGCGAAGCAGGTCCTCTTCTACGGGGCCGGCCGAACGGGGTTCCTCGCCCGGCTCGCCGTCGTGCGGTGGCGCCACCTCGGCCTCCGCGCCTGGTTCATCGGCGAGGCGGCGACCCCTCCGGCCAGCCCGGGCGACCTCTGCGTCGTCTGCTCGGGCTCCGGCGAGACGGCGACCTCCCTCGCCGTCGGGCGGGCCGCTCGGGGGGCCGGCGCCCGGCTGGCGTTCATCACGGAGGCCGGGCGCGCCCCGAAGGACCTGCGGACGGATCACGTCGTCGAGATCCCCGTCGGGGAACGCCACGGCGCCGCGCCGCTCGGGACGGTTTTCGAGCACGCCCTCCTCCTCCTCCTCGACGCCGCCGCGGTGCGACTCGCCGCGGAGCTCGGCCAGACCGAGCGCCAGATGCGGAGGCGGCACACGAACATCACCTGACCCGGGCTTCGACCTGCGGGAGGGAGCGTTCTAGAATCTTTCCTTCTCCTCCCCGGGGGGCCGCCGGACCATGCGAAACGTCTTCATCACGAGCGCCTGCCGCACGCCGGTCGGGAAGTTCCTCGGGGCTCTCTCCTCCCTCCCGGCGCCCGAGCTCGGCGCGATCGCCGTCCGAGAGGCGGTGCGCCGGTCCGGGATCGGCCCCGAGGCGATCGAGGAGGTGATCGTCGGGTGCGTCCTCCAGGCGGGGCTCGGCCAGGCTCCGGCCCGGCAGGTGCTCCGCAAGGCCGGCATCCCCGACGCGGTGGGCGCCTTCACGGTGAACAAGGTCTGCGGTTCGAGTCTGAAGGCCGCGATCCTCGCCGCGCAGGCGATCCGCGGCGGGGACGCGGACGTCGTCGTCGCGGCCGGCATGGAGTCGATGTCGAACGCCCCCTACCTCCTTCCCGGCGCGCGGACCGGCATGCGCCTTGGAGACGCGAAGCTCGTCGACTCGATGATCTTCGACGGGCTCTGGGACCCCTACAACGACATCCACATGGGGTCCACGGGGGAGCTCGTCGCCGAGAAATACGGCGTGTCCCGCGGGGACCAGGACGCCTTCGCGGTCGAGAGCCACCGACGCGCCGTCGCCGCGGAACGGGGGGGGAAGTTCGCGGCGGAGGTCGTTCCGGTCACGGTCCGGGGGAAGAAAGGGGAAGCGACCGTGGCCGCGGACGAGGGGCCGCGGCCGGACGCGAGCCTCGAGGTTCTCGCCCGGCTCAAGCCTGCCTTCAAGGAGGGGGGGACCGTGACGGCGGGGAACGCCTCGACGATCAACGACGGGGCGGCCGCCCTCGTCCTCATGTCCGAGGAGAAGGCCCGCGCCCTCGGCGCGAGGCCCCTCGCCCGGGTCCTCGGCTACGCGACGGGGGGGCTCGCCCCCGAGTGGGTCATGATGGCCCCGACGGTCGCGATCCGGAGCCTCTGCGCGCGGACGGGGCTCGCGCTCGACCGGTTCGAGCTCGTCGAGATCAACGAGGCCTTCGCCGCCCAGATGGTGGCGCTCCGGCGGGAGCTCGCGATCGACCCCGAGCGGCTGAACGTGAACGGGGGGGCGATCGCGCTCGGCCATCCGATCGGCGCCTCGGGGGCCCGGATCCTGACGACGCTCCTCCATGCGATGGCCGACCGCGGGGCGAGTCACGGCCTCGCCGCGCTCTGCCTGGGCGGCGGCAACGCGGTCGCGATGGCCGTCGAGCGGGCCTAGCCCGCCCGGGGAGCCCATGCCGATCGGAAAGGTCGCCATCGTCGGCGCCGGGACGATGGGGAGCGGGATCGCCCAGACCTTCGCCTCCCACGGCCACGCCGTCGTCCTCGCGGACCTGAAGGAGGACCTCCTCGCGCGCGGGATGGACGCGATCCGCCGCTCCCTCGCGCGCCTCGTGAAGAAGGGGGCGTTGCCGGCGGCCGAAGCGGAGAAGGTCGTCGGACGCATCGCCCCGGCGACGGCGCTCGCGGAAGCCCGGGACGCCGGCCTCGCCGTCGAGGCCGCGACGGAGGACGCCGCCGTCAAGCGCGAGATCTTCCGCTCCCTCGACCGGATCCTCCCCAAGGAGGCGATCCTCGCCTCGAACACCTCCTCGATCTCGATCACCTCCCTCGCCGCCGCGACCGGCCGGCCGGCGAAGGTGGTCGGGATGCACTTCTTCAACCCCGTTCCGGTCATGAAGCTCGTCGAGGTGATCCGGGGGGAGCAGACCTCGGAGGAGACCGTCCGAACGGTCCTCGACCTCGCGAAGGCCCTCGGCAAGACCCCCGTCGAGGTCCGCGACTTCCCGGGCTTCGTCTCGAACCGCGTGCTCATGCCGATGATCAACGAGGCGGTCTACGCCCTGATGGAAGGGGTCGCCGACCGGGACGGCATCGACGCCGTGATGCGCCTCGGGATGAACCACCCGATGGGGCCGCTCGCCCTCGCCGACCTGATCGGGCTCGACGTCTGCCTCGGCATCCTCGAGGTCCTCCAGCGCGACCTCGGGGACCCGAAATACCGCCCCTGCCCGCTGCTGCGCCGGATGGTCGCGGCCGGGAAGCTCGGGATGAAGACGGGACGCGGCTTCTACGACTACCTGAAGAAGGATGGGTGAGGGGATGGACTTCTCGTACGGGGAGGACCTCGAGGCGATCCGCCAGACGGCGCGGGAGGTCGCCGAGCGCGAGGTCGCGCCCTTCGCCGCCGCGTTCGACCGGGAGGAACGCTTCCCGGAGGCGCCGATGCGGCGGTTCGCCGAGCTCGGGTTCCTCGGGATGCTGATCCCGGAGGAGCACGGGGGGATGAACCTGGGCAACCTCGCCCTTGCGGTCGTGCTCGAGGAGATCAACCGCGCCTGCGCCTCGACCGGCGTGACCCTCTCCGTCCACAACTCCCTCCTCGGCTCCCCGATCGTCCGCTTCGGCAACGAGGAGCAGAAGCGCCGCTACCTCCCGCGCGTCGCCTCCGGGGAGATCCTCGGAGCCTACGCCCTCACCGAGCCGAACGCGGGTTCCGACGCGGGGGCGATGCGCACGCGCGCGGAGAGGCGCGGGGACCGCTTCGTCCTCAACGGGACGAAGATCTGGATCACGAGCGGGGACCGGGCGGGGCTGGTCGTCGTCTACGCGAAGACCGACCCCGCCGCGCCCCGCGGCAAGGGGATCTCGGCCTTCCTCGTCGAGCCCTCCTTCCGGGGCTTCCGCGCCGGGAAGAAGGAGAGCAAGACCGGGATCCGCGGCTCCTCGACGGTCGAGCTCCTCTTCGAGGACTGCGAGGTGCCCGAGGCGAACCTCCTCGGCACGCTCCACGAGGGGTTCAAGATCGCGATGGACACCCTCGACGGCGGCCGGATCGGGATCGGCGCGCAGGCGGTCGGGATCGGTCGCGCCTGCCTCGAGGCCTCGATCAAGTATGCGAAGGAGCGGGTCCAATTCGGACAGCCGATCGCGAACTTCCAGGCGATCCAGTTCAAGGTCGCCGACATGGGGACCGAGCTCGACGCGGCGCGCCTCCTCGTCCACCGGGCCGCCTGGCTCCGCGACCGTGGCGCCCGATGCACGCGGGAGGCGGCGATGGCGAAGTCGTTCGCCTCGCGGGCCTGCAACCGCGCGGCCGACGAGGCGGTCCAGATCCACGGGGGGGCGGGGTACACGACCGAGTTCCCCGTCGAGCGCTACCTCCGGGACGCGCGGATCACGGAGATCTACGAGGGGGTCACGGACATCCAGCGGATCGTGATCGCGCGGGCGCTGCTCCAGTAGGGGGGACCGGGACGACCACCCCCCCGGAGAGATGGCCCCCCCGGGGGGGGGCGGACCGTTGCACATCCCTCACCCACCAGGTTAAACAAGGGGGGCCAGAGTCGAAGTCGGCGCCGGAGCCGACTTCCCTCCAGGGGGCGCGGGGGGCCGCGCATGCCCTGGAGGGGGGGGATTCGCTGGCGATCCCGGCCGCTCGGTCGGCCCGGGTTGGGCACGGATACAGGACGGGTGCATCCATGGTGACGGGAGTCGGCAGGGATGGGTCTTGGGACATGGGATCGGGGCGCCCCTCCGAGCGCTGGCAGGGCGGCGATTCACGAGAGAGCCGGGGTCGTGGCCGAGGGGGGGCGTCCGACGACCAAGCCCGCCAACAGGCCCTCGCTCAGCTCGCCGCCGACCTCGCCGCGCGCCTCGTCCCCCGGCAGGACGTCGTCCGGGCGATCCTGCGCCTCGGGCGGGAGGGGTACGTCATGGCCTGGGCGCGGGTCGAGCCCTTCCTCGAGGACCCCGATCCGGCGGTGCGGCGGGCCGCGCTGCAGGTCCTCGTCTCCGACTGGAAGATGGACCAGTACCGGGAGCGGTGCGAGGAGCTCTGCGACCACGACGCCGACGCGGACGTCCGGCGCTTCGCCTCCACCTGTCTCGGGATCCTCTACCAGTCGACCGGGGACCGGCGGACGCTCCGCCGCCTCGCCGAGATCGCGCGGCGCGACCACGAGAGCCCCCGCATCCGGGGCGCCGCCTTCGTCTCGATCCTCCGGGTGATCGGCAAGAAGGGGCGCGACATCCCCTTCATCGGGAACGCCGACGATCTCGCCGCGCGGGTAGACTGGCGTCTCGTCGACGCATGCGCGGCCGAGAGGTGGGACGAAGTGCCGATCGGGAAGCAGGGCTGACCCCCGCGGACGCCGTGCTCCTCCGCGCCTTCTTCGCGGGGGACCGGCGGGCTTGCGCGCGCCTGATCACGCTCGCGGAGGAGGGGGACCCCTCCTTCTCCCCGCTCTACGACCGCGTCTTCGCCAGGGTCGGGGGGGGGCTCCGGACCGGCGTCACCGGCCCGCCCGGCTCGGGGAAGAGCACCCTCGTCGACCGCCTGATCGAGGAGGGAAGGCGTCGGGGCCGGAGGGTCGGGGTCGTCGCCGTCGATCCGACGAGCCCCTTCACGGGCGGAGCGCTCCTCGGCGACCGCCTCCGGATGAAGGCGGCCCTCGAGGACGAGGGGGTCTTCGTCCGGTCGATGGCGACGCGCGGCTCGCTCGGCGGGCTCGCGAAGGCGGCGGTCGAGGCGTGCGACGTGCTCGACGCATTCGGCTGCGGGGAGATCCTCGTCGAGACGGTCGGGGTGGGGCAGGCCGAGCACGACGTCGTCTCGGCCACGGACACCGTCCTCGTCGTCCTCCACCCGGGGGCAGGAGACGGCGTCCAGGCGATGAAGGCGGGGCTGATGGAGATCGCCGACCTCCTCGTCGTGAACAAGTCCGACCTCCCGGGGGCGGACCGGCTCGCCGTCGACGTCGAGGCGGCGCTCGAGCTGGCGGGGAGGCGGGGGGAGTGGAGGCCCCCCGTCTTGAAGACGGCCGCGACGACCGGGGAGGGGACCGGGGCGCTCTTCGCGGAGATCGAGCGCCACCGCGCGTTCCTCCAGGAGGGGGGCGGCCTCGAGGCCGCGCGGCGGCGCAAGCGCGCCGAGCACCTCCGGCGGGTCGCGGAGGAGGGAATGCGGGCTATGATCTTCGAAGAGAAGGGGTACGGGCGGGCGATCGCGCGGGCGCTCGACGGCGGAGGCCGGGGTCCCTACGCGGTCGTGGGAGAGTTCCTCGGACGACTGCGGTCGAGCCTCCCGGAGGCGGACGCGAGCGAGGCATCCGATGGCCGATGAGAACGACCGGTTGCGGGGGCTGCGGGCGAGCTGGGAGCACCGCGCGAAGGGGGCGCCGCCGCGCCCCGACGCGAAGGAGTTCACGACCCTCTCGGGGGATTCGATCGATCTCCTCTACGACCCGACGAATTCCCCCCCTCCCGACTACCTGCGCGACCTCGGCTTCCCCGGGGAGTTCCCCTTCACGCGGGGCCCCTACCCGAACATGTACCGGGGCCGCCTCTGGACGATGCGCCAGTTCTCGGGCTTCGGGACGGCCGCCGACACGAACCGCCGCTACCGCTTCCTCCTCGAGCACGGCCAGACGGGTCTCTCCGTCGCCTTCGACTTCCCGACCTTGATGGGCTACGACCCCGACCACGCGCGCGCGCGGGGGGAGGTCGGCCTGTGCGGGGTGGCGATCTCCTCCCTCGCCGACATGGAGACCCTCTTCGAGGACATCCCCCTCGAGCGGATCTCGACCTCGATGACGATCAACGGCCCCGCGCCGGTCGTGTGGGCCTTCTACCTCGCCTGCGCGGAGAAGCAGGGGGTCCCGATCGCGAAGGTCCGCGGCACGATCCAGAACGACTGCCTCAAGGAGTTCCAGGCGCAGCACGCCTGGCTCGTCCCGATCGAGCCGGCCCTGAAACTCATCGTCGACACCTTCGAGTTCGCCGTGCTGCAGGCGCCGAAGTTCAACCCCATCTCGATCAGCGGCTACCACATCCGCGAGGCGGGCTCGACCGCCCTCCAGGAGCTCGCCTTCACCCTCGCGAACGGGTTCGAGTACGTCCGGCGCGGCGTCGCCCGCGGCCTCGACGTGAACGCCTTCGCCCCGCGCCTCTCCTTCTTCTTCAACGCCCACATCGACCTCTTCGAGGAGATCGCGAAGTACCGCGCCGCCCGCCGCCTCTGGGCCCGGCGCCTGAAGGAGGAGTTCGGCGCGACCCGCCCCGAGTCGCTGCGCCTGCGCTTCCACACCCAGACGGCGGGCGTCTCCCTCATGGCCCAGCAGCCGGAGAACAACATCGTCCGGACGGCCTACGAGGCCCTCGCCGCGGTCCTCGGCGGGACGCAGTCCCTCCACACGAACTCGATGGACGAGACCTACGCGCTGCCGACGGAGAAGGCCGTCAAGATCGCGCTCCGCACTCAGCAGATCCTCGCGTACGAGACGGAGGTCCCGCACACGATCGATCCCCTCGCGGGCTCCTACGCCGTCGAGGCGCTCACCCACCGGATGGAGCGCGGGGCCGAGAGGGCCTTCCGCGAGATCGAGGAGCGCGGCGGGGTGACGAAGGCGACGGAGGAAGGCTACTTCCAGCGGGAGATCCACCTCGCGGCGGCGCGCTACCAAAAGGCGGTCGAGGAAGGGCGCAAGACGATCGTCGGGGTGAACCGTTTCGTCGAGGAGGAGGAGGTCGACATCCCCCTCCTCCGGGTCGGTCCCGAGGTCGAGCTGGAGCAGGTCAAGCGCGTGAAGCGCCTTCGCGCGACCCGGAACAAGGGCAAGGCCCGCGCCGCCCTCAACGGCGTCCGCGGAGCCTGCCGCGCCGGCGAGAACCTGATGCCGCGCTTCCTCGAGGCGGCGCACGCCTACGCGACGCTCGGGGAGATCTGCGACGTCCTCCGCGAGGAGTTCGGGGAGTACCGGGAGCCGAAGGTCTTCTAGGCGCCGGCCCCCCGTCGAGGGGCCCGTAGAGCCGTCCGCGCGTCGAGGGAGGGGGGTGGACGCCCCCGGGGGGCGAGGAGATCCTGCCCGCGCGCCCCCCTCGCCGGCACCCCGGCTGTACCGACCGCGGCCTCCCGCTCGTGGGCGGCGGCAGGTCGCGCCCGGAGCGTCCTCCGCGAGGAGGGAAGGAGGTCGAGATGCGACACGTCCTCGCTTCCGCTCTGGCCGGTGCCCTCCTCGCGGCGCCCTCCCTCGCCGCCCAGGCCGCGGTGAACGTCCAGCTCGTGAGCCAGACGACGCGTCCGGGCACCGCGGGGTACTCGGGCGTCACCGGCTACCGGGATCCCTCGAGCGGACGGGAGTTCGCCCTCGTCGGGACCTGGGAGGGGGCATGGATCGTCGAGACGACCGACCCGCTGAACCCCGTCGAGAAGGGGTTCTTCCCCGGACCGACCAGCATGTGGCGGGAGATCTCGACCTACCAGCACTACGCCTACGTCGTGACGGAGGGGGGCGGCGGCGCTCAGATCCTCGACCTCGCGAACCCCGACGCTCCCGCGCTCGTCGGGACCGTCACGCTCCCCTTCTGGGGGAACACCCACACCGTGACGGTCGACGCCGGAGCGGGGCGCCTCTACTGCAACGGCACGAGTCTGGGCATGCCGATCTTCGACCTCGCCGATCCGGTGAATCCTGCCCTCCTCGCGACCTACGCGGCGACCTACGTCCACGAGTCGTTCGTCCAGCACGGCCTCGCCTACCTCTCGTGCAACTCCGCCGGGCAGCTCCGGATTCTCGACGTCTCCGCCCTCCCGTCCTTCCCGACGATCAGCGAGACGACGACGCCGCTCGCCTCGACGCACAACGCCGCGGCGAACAGCACCGACACGATCGTCGTCACGGCCGACGAGAACGGGGGAGGGTGGCTCCAGGTCTACGACGTCTCGAATCCGGCCGCTCCGCTCCCCCTCGGGAGTGATTTCACTCCCTTCGTCACCATCCACGAGATCCACCTCGTCGACGACAAGGTGCTCCACCTCGCCCACTACTACGGGAGCTACAGGGCCCTCGACCTGACCGATCCGAACGCCCCGGTCGAGATCGGGCATTACAATTCGATCAGCGCCTGGGGCGTGGACCCCTTCCAGCCCTCGGGGGTCGTCTACGCGGCCGACATTCCGGCGACGGGGGGACTCAAGATCCTGCGTCTCACGTGCGGCGTCCCGCGGCGCTACGGGGCGGGGACGGGCGGCAGCGGCGGGTTCGCGCCGGCGATCGACTGGAACGGCGGGTACGCGCACGTCGACAACCCGACGTTCCGGCTCGAGGGGCGCGACCTGCTCGGCGGGACGATCGCGGGGCTCGCGATCGCGGGCTCGCCGGCGAATCTCCCGGTCTTCGGAATCACGCTCCTCGTGAATCCCGTCCCGCCCCCCCTCGTGCTCCTCCTCCCGGTGTCCGGCACCGGGCCGGGAGCGGGAACGGTCTCGGTCACGATTCCGATCCCCAACGATCCGATGCTCGCGAACGGGACGGCCTACGCCCAGTGGATCGCCCTCGACCCCGGCGCGCCCCAGGGGCTCTCGGCCTCCCCCGGCGTCGAGGTCACGATCTGCCCGTAGGAGGACGGCCCCCCCCTCGCGGGGAGGGCTCCCCCGGAGGTGTTGAACCCCGCGGCGCTTCCGGTACGGTTCCTCCGCCGAGAGCCGCCCGTGGCCGCCTCTTCCGACCGCCCGATCCGCGTCCTCGTCGCGAAGCCCGGCCTCGACGGGCACGACCGGGGCGCGAAGGTCGTCGCCGCGACGCTCCGGGACGCGGGGATGGAGGTGATCTACTCGGGACTGCACCAGACGCCCGAGATGATCGTCGAGGCGGCGGTGCAGGAGGACGTCGACGTCGTCGGCCTCTCGATCCTCTCGGGCGCGCACATGACCCACTTTCCCCGGATCCGCCAGCTCCTGGTCGAACGGGGGATGGGACACGTCCTCCTCACGGGCGGCGGGATCATCCCGAAGGAGGACGCGGAGGCGCTCGAGAAGAAGGGGTTCGCGAAGCTCTTCGGGCCGGGGACGACGACGGGCGAGATCGTGGAGTTCCTCCGCGCGGAGGTCGGACGCCGTCGGCGGGGAAGGATTCCCGCGGCGGCCGCCGCGGCCGGGGCGCCCAAGCCCTCGGCGCCGCGTGCCAGGAGGGGCGGCAAGTCCGCCTCCGCCCCGCGGAGACGCGGGAGCAAGACGAGGCGCCGGTAGCGCGGGGGCGAGACGGCGGGCGGCGCCTGCCGTATGTTTGGGAGCCGATGAAGGAAGGGCCGAGCCCCCCGTGACCGAGACCCTCGCGAGCGTCATCCCCCCCGCCCCCGCGAAGAAGCGAGCCCCCCGCGGACCCCGGTCGCGCGGCCCGCGCTCCTTCGCCGTCGATATCCGGACGGGTCTCGCCCCGAACGAGAAGGAGATCCTGAACCTCGACGAGGCGGCCGCCTTCCTCGGCGTGAGTCTGCGGACCTTCTTGAAGACGCTCCGGCTGGAGAACCTCCCGGGGCGGAAGGTCGGGCGCGAGTGGAAGTTCTCCCGCTCGGCTCTCGTCGCGTGGATCGGTTCGGGGCGGACGAGGGACTTCCTCCGCAACGGCGGGGGGGAGGAAGGGAGGGAGGGGCGGGGGCCGGGGGCCCGCGGGGAGGGGACGCGCTCCGGCCGCCGCCGGCGCGACGACATCGCCGCCGAGGAGGACTGACTTCGGGGGAGGCCCGACCCCGAGCGAGCGCCATGGCCGACGCTCTACCTCCGACCTCCGTCGACTTCGACCTCACGGAGGAGCAGCGGATGATCCGGGAGACGGTCCGCTCCTTCGCGGAGAAGGAGTGCGGACCGATCGCCGCCGAGATCGACCGGACCTGTCGCTTCCCGATCGAGAACTGGCGGAAGATGGCCGCTCTCGGGCTCGCGGGCATCCCCATCCCGGCCGAGTGGGAAGGGGCGGGCCTCGACACGCTCGGCTACTGCCTCGCGATCGAGGAGCTCGCGCGCGTCTGCGCCTCGACGGCGCTGACGCTCGCCGCGCACACCTCGCTCGGGACCTACCCGATCTTCGGGTTCGGGAGCGAGGCGCTGAAGCGCCGCTACGTGCCCGACCTCGCGAGCGGTCGCGTGCTCGGGGCCTACGGGCTCACGGAACCGGGGGCGGGGTCCGACGCGGGCGGCACGAAGACGGTCGCCCTCCGGGACGGGGAGCACTACGTCCTCAACGGCCGCAAGTGCTTCATCACGAACGCGAACTTCGCCGGCACGTTCGTCGTCACGGCGGTCACGGACCGGACGAGGGGGCCGAAGGGGATCTCGGCCTTCGTGATCGAGCGCGCCTTCCCCGGCTTCCACGTCGAGAAGGGGGAGGAGAAGCTCGGGATGCGCGGCTCGGACTGGGGCTCCCTCGTCCTCGACGGCTGTCGCGTTCCCGCCGAGAACCGCCTCTCCGAGGAGGGGGCGGGGTTCTCCGCCTTCATGAGGACGCTCGAGGGGGGGCGGATCTCGATCGGCGCGCTCGGGGTCGGGATCGCGCAGGGGGCGTTCGAGAAGGCCCTCGAGCACGCCAAGACGCGCGAGGCCTTCGGCCGCCCGCTCGCCGAGCACCAGGCGGTGCAGTTCAAGCTCGCCGACATGGCGACGGAGATCCGCGCGGCGCGACTCCTTTGCTACGACGCGGCGCGGAGGAAGGACCGGGGACTCCCCTTCGCGCGGGAGGCCTCGATGGCGAAGCTCTTCGCCTCGGAGGTGGCGATGCGCGTCACCTATCAGGCCGTCCAGGTCCTGGGAGGGACCGGCTATTCGCGGGAGGTCCCGGTCGAGCGCTACTGGAGGGACGCGAAGCTCTGCACGATCGGGGAGGGGACGAGCGAGATCCAGCGGATGATCGTCGCGCGGAGCGTTCTCCGGGAAGGGGCGTGACCGCCCCCCCCTCCCTCGCGGTCGGGCCGTACCGGATCCGGCCCCTCGCGGACGGGACCTTCCGGCTCGACGCCGGAGCGATGTTCGGAGTCGTGCCGAAGGCGCTCTGGTCGAGGGTCGCCTCCGCCGGCCCCGACAACAAGATGACCCTCGCTCTCCGGCCGTTCCTCGTGCGCGGCGGGGGGCGGACGGTCCTGATCGACCCCGGGATCGGCCCCTGCTGGGACGAGAGGCGCGCGCGGATCTGGGGGATCGAGAGGCCCCGGACGATCCTCGACACGCTCGAGGCGTGCGGCGTCGGGCCCGCGGAGGTCGACGCGGTCGTTCTCACCCACCTCCACTGGGACCACATGGGAGGGGCCCTCGTCGAGGGAGCGGGGGGCGCTCCCGCGCCGGCGTTTCCGGACGCGCCCCATTTCTGCGCGGCGCGGGAAGTCCCGGCGGCGCGGGGACGCCACGCGCGCTCCGCCTCCTACCGCGCCGAGCTCCTCGAGCCTCTCGAGCGCGCAGGGCTGCTCCGTCCCGTCGAGGGGCGGCGTGAGGTGGCCCCGGGGGTCACGATGCACGTCCTCGGCGGGCACTCGGAGGGCTCCTCCGTCGTCACGATCGAGGGGGAGGGGAGGAAGGCGATCTTCTGGGACGACATCCTCCCGACGAGCGGGCACCTCCGGCCCGCCTGGATCATGGCCCTCGACCTCTACCCGGCCGACTCGTTCCGGATCCGGGAAGAGTGGATCGCGCGGGCGGCCGACGAGGCGTGGATCGGCCTCCTCTACCACGACGTGCGGGATCCCTGGGGGCGGATCCTGCGCGAGGGGGAAGGGTTCGCCTGGAGGCCCCTCGAGCCCGCCGAGCTCGAGGGGTGAGGCGTGGTCCCGGCTCGAGTCGTCTCCCTCTGCCCCTCGTTGACGGAGACGCTCTTCGCGATCGGCGCCGGCGACCGCGTCGTCGGCGTGACCGATTGGTGCACGCGGCCGGAGGAGGGAGTCGCCGCGCTGCCGAAGGTGGGAGGGACGAAGACCCCCGACCTCGGGCGCATCCTCGCGCTGCGCCCCGACCTCGTCGTCGTGAACGAGGAGGAGAACCGCCTGGCCGACGTCGAGATCCTGCGCGAGCATCGGGTCCCGCTGCTCGAGACCTTCCCCCGCAGCGCCTCGGGCGCGGCGGCGACCGTGCGCGAGATGGGGCGGCGGCTCGGCTGCGGAGAGCGCGCGGAGGACCTCGCGCGAGAGATCGAGCGCGCCCGCGAAGAGGT
Source organism: Planctomycetota bacterium (assembly GCA_035695825.1). Taxonomy (GTDB): domain Bacteria; phylum Planctomycetota; class UBA1135; order UBA1135; family JAKEFM01; genus JAKEFM01. The sequence goes on from DASRRH010000022.1 coordinate 194,082, forward strand.
CGCCTCGGCCTGCGCGGGGAAGGCGCGCGTGCGCCTCGCCTGTCTCGTCTGGCGGGCGCCTTTCATGGCCGTCAACCGAGACACCTACATCCACGACCTCCTCGAGACGGCCGGGGGGGAGAACCTCTTCGCATCGGATCCGCAGCGCTATCCGCGGATCCCGCCCGAGCGGCTGCGGGAGGCGGCCCCTTCGGCCGTCCTCCTCACCTCGGAGCCCTACCCATTCACCGCGCTCCACGCGGCCGAGGTCCGCGCTCTCTGCTCCCTCCCGAGCGGCCGCGCCGTCCTCGTCGACGGGGAGCTCCTCTCCTGGTACGGCCCGCGGACGCCCGAGGGGCTGCGCTACGCGGCTCGGGTCCTCGACCGCCTCCGCGCGGGACCGCCTGCGGAAGGGAGCGGCGGATCGAGCGGAATTTGAGACGAGGAGAGGCTGCCCGGAGCGCGGGGCGCCGCGCGGCAGGAAGGGGGGGGCGTTGAACCTCCTCCTCCTCTGCCCGGCGACGCTCGAGGAGACGGGGCGCGCCCTGGGCGTCCTCGCCTCCGGCCTGGGGCCGGCCGACCGTCTCGTTCTGCTCGCCCGGGAGGGGATCGAAGTCCCCGCGACGCCGGCGGCGGTCGAGATCCTCCGGCGTCCGGCGAGGGCCCCCGGTCTCGCGGTCTTACGCCTGCGGAGGGAACTCGCCGCGCGAGGGTTCGAGCGGATCGTCGTCCCGCTGCGGGGCGCTCCGCACGCGCCCGCGCCGGTCGCACGGATCCTCTTCTTCGGATCTCTCCCCGGCGCCGAGGTCTTCCTCCTCGCCGAGGGGTCGCCTCCCGCGCGGCTGCGCCCGGCCTTCCTCGTCCGAGAGGCGCTGCGCAGCGTCGCCTTCCACGTCCTCGACGCGGCGGCGCGGATCGTCGCGCGCCTCCTCGTCGCCGCCTTTTCACCCCCGAGTCCCGCCGGGATCCGGCCCTCGCGACGGGAGAGGAGGGGGGGATCAACCTTCGTCCTCCCCGTTCTCCCCGACCTTTCGCACACCTTCCTCTACCGCGAGGTCCTCGCCATCCTCGAGCGTTCCCCCGCCGAGGACGTCGTGACCCTGCGGCGAGGAGAGGCCACGACCGTTCATCCGGAGGCGGGGGCGCTCCTGCCGCGGGTGCGCTTCGCGCCGCGGGACGGGGTCGTGCGGCGGCATCTCCGCGTCGCGCGGCGCATGCTTCGCTCGCCCGCGAGGACGGCGGACCTCCTCGCCCTCTACGCGCGGCGGCCGGGGGGACGCGCGGGCGACCTCCTCGGGCGCGGCCCGCTCGAGGAGGCCGACCATCCGGGAAACGCCTTCGGCCTCGCCGACCTCCTCGAACGGCGGGGAGGAGGAAGGATCCACGTCTACGGATCGACCTACCCGGCGAACGTGGCGATGGGGGCGGCGATCCTCCTCGGTCTCCCCTTCAGCGTCTCCGCCTTCGAGGACTTCGACTTTCCCTACCGGTTCAAGCTCCTCGAGGAGAAGCACCGGCTCGCCCGGTTCTTCCGGGTGACGACGCGGGCGTCCCGAGAGCGCCTCGCCTCGCTCCTCGGGGTCGGGGAGGACGCCCGGATCCACGTCGTCCCCTGGGGGATGGATCCGGCCGGTTGGGGCCCGGTCGGCCCGCATCCGGAGGGTGACGTCCTGTTCACCGCGTGCCGTCTGGTCGAGAAGAAGGGCCTGCGACACCTCGTGCCCGCCCTCGCGCGTCTGCGCGACCGCGGAATCCCGGCGCGGTGGGCGGTGGCGGGGGACGGCCCCGAGCGGGCTGCGCTCGAGACGCTCGTCCGCGAGGGGGGCCTGGAGGAGCGGGTCGAGTTCCTCGGAGCGCTCCCGAGCGACCGCGTCCGCGCCCTGCTCCAGCGGGCGCGGATCGCCGTTCTCCCGTGCGTCGTCGCCCGGAACGGGGACCGCGACGGCATCCCGACCTTCGTCCTCGAGGCGATGCTCTGCGGCGTCCCCGTGGTGACGACGCCGATCTCCGGCATCCCGGAGCTCGTGGTCGAGGGGGAGACGGGGTTCCTCGCGCCGCCGGAGGATCCCGAGGGGCTGGCCGCGACCCTGGAGCGGGTCTGGCGGGATCCGGCGCGGGCGCGCGCGGTCGCCGCGCGCGGGCGCGACCGGGCCGTCCGCACGCAGGACGTCCGGGAGTCGGCGCGGCGGCTCCTCGACCTCCTCGTCTCCATCTCTCCCGACGGATCCGGACCCGGACCGGAGGGCGTCCGGGCGGCGGGATGAGGCTCCTCTACGTCCTCCACCAGTTCTTCCCGGAGGCCCGCTCGGGGACCGAGCAGTACGCGCTCGCGGCGGCGCGGGAGGGACGCCGCCGGGGCCACGAGGTCACCGTGCTGTCGCTCCTCCCCTGGTTCGCGGAGAGGGAGCCTCCGGTTCTCGTCTACGAAGAGGCGTGGGAGGGTTTCCGGGTCGTGCGGGTTCGGTACGCGGGGGCGCTCGCGCCGAACGAGGCGGCCGCGGACTACGCCAATCCCTTCCTCGACGATCCCTTCCGCGGAATCCTCGCGCGGGAGCGACCCGACGCGGTGCACTTCTTCCACCTGCGGCGGCTGAGCGCCTCCTGGATCGCGATCGCGGCAGCGGCCGGGGCCCGGACGGTCGCGCACCTGATGGACTTCTGGTACCTCTGCCCGCGGTTCACCCTCCTCCGGTCCGACGGGGCCCTCTGCGACGGGCCGCCCGAGGGGGGCGCGGGGTGCGTTCCCTGCGCGCGCCCCGACCTCGGCGAGGCCTGGGCGGGCTCCGCCTTGCCGGAGCAGGCGCGCCGCCTCGCCGGACAGGGGATCCCTCCCCCCCGACTCCCCCCGACGGCCGAGGGAACGGCGGCCGCGCTGCTTGCTCGTCCGAGCCACCTCGCCCGCGCGCTCGAGGGCGCCCACGCCGTGATCGCCCCCTCGCGGTTCCTGCGCGACGTCTTCGTGCGCAACGGCTTCCCCGCGGAGGGGATCCGGATCGTCCCCTACGGGATCGAGGCCGGCCGGATTCGCCCGGCGTCCGTCGCGCGTCCTCGCCGCCCGCTGCGCGTCTCGTTCGCGGGGGTCCTCTCCCCCTGGAAGGGGGCGCAAGTCCTCGTCGAAGCCGTCCGCCGGGTCCTCGGCCCGCTCGACGTCGCCATCCGCGGAAACGTCGAGGAGCCGGCGTTCGCCCCTTCCATCCGGGCGCTCCGGGCCCGGGCGGATGGAGACCCGAGAGTCCGCTTCCCGGGCGCCTACGGGAGCGAAGGGGCGAGCGACGTGCTCGCGGAGACGGATCTCCTCGTCGTCCCCTCGCTCTGGCACGAGAACACTCCCTTCGTGATCCTGGAGGCCTTCGCCGCGGGGGTTCCCGTGGCCGGCTCGGACGTGGGCGGAATCGCGGAGATCGTCGAGCCGGGCCGCGACGGGTTTCTCTTCGAACGGGGGAATCCCGACGCGCTCGCCGAGGTGCTCCGGCGCTGCCTCCAGGAGCCCTCCCCGCTTGCCGGCCTGCGCCCGGCGCCCCCGCCTCCCCTCGCCGCGTCGTTCGACCGTTTCGAGGAGTGCTACGGCAAGGGATGAACGCTCCCGCTCGCCTCGTCCAGGGGTGCGCCGCGGCGCTCCTCGTCCCCGTCGTGGGAGCGATCGGCCTCGGCGTGGCAGGCGCCACGCTCCTCCTCGATCTCCTCGCCACCCCCTGGGTCGCGCGCGCGCGCCGGAGGCGCCGTCCCGACGAGGCCCCCCCCCCGCGCCGGGAAGCATCCGTCGTCGTCCTCAACTGGAACCGCCTGAGGTACCTCGCCGAACTCCTCCCTTCGCTCCTGGAGGCCGTCGATGCGGCCCCCGGGAACCACGAGGTCGTCGTCGTCGACAACGGGAGCACGGACGGATCGCCGGCCTTCGTCCGGGAGCGCTTCCCCCGCGTCCGGCTCGTCGGGTTGCCGGAGAACCGCTTTTTCGTCCGGGGGATCGAAGCCGGCGTCGAGGTCGCCACGCGGGACATCCTCGTCCTCCTGAACAACGATCTCGTCGTGGAGCGCGACTTCCTCGCGCGGCTGCTCGAGCGCTTCGGGGAGGCCGACCTCTTCGCCGTGACCGCCCGGATCCGGCTTCGGGAGCCGGACGCGGCGCCGGTCGAGACGGGGAAGACCCGGGCGTTCGTTCGCCGTGGAGAGCTCGAGTGGCTCCAGACCCCGATCCTCGCGGAGGAGCCCCCGCTCGTCCCGGCCGCTTGGGCCGGGGGGGGCTCGAGCGCCTTCGACCGGAGGAAGTTCCTCGAGCTCGGGGGGTTCGACCGCCTCTTCGAGCCCCTCTACGTGGAGGACGTGAGCCTCTCCTACTCGGCCTGGCGGCGGGGCTGGCGGATCCTCCTCGAGCCGCGGAGCGTCGTTCACCACGCGCATCGGGGGACCTCGGCCGAAGCGCTCGGCCTCGCGGCGGTCGAGCGGATCGACCGGCGCAACCGTCACCTCTTCTTCTGGAAGCACGTCACGGATCCGGGTCTCCTCCTCGCGCATGCCGCCTACCTGCCGTGGAATCTCCTCAAGCGCGCCCGTCGGACGGGTCTGCGCCTCGAGCTGCGGGCCCTCTTCGCCGCGCTCGCCCGTCTCCCCCTCGCCTGGACCCGGCGGCCCGCGCAGCGCGCCGCGGCCCGCCGCTCGGATCGGGAGGCCCTCGCCGTCGCGAACCACGTCGCGCTCCACCGGCGGTCGGTGCGGGGGCATCGCGCCAGGCGCGAGCGTCCTCGGGTCCTCCTCCTCACGACGCAGGATCGAACGGGCTCCGGGGACTCGACGGCCTGCGCGGTGGAGCTCCTCCGGATCCCGGTCCCCGTACGGGAACCGGAGGAGTGGCTCGTGGACCTCCACGGCCGGATCCCCGCGAGGTTCCGGCGCTACCTTGCCGACGCCGCGGCGCGCGACCTCGTCCGGTTCGCCCTGGCGGACCGCGACTTCGATCTCCTGCACGCGGGGGATCTCTTCGCGGGCGCCCTGGCCGCGCCCCTGCTCGGGGGCCTCCAGGGGATCCCTTCCCTCCTCGAGGCCCGTCCGCTTGCCACGGCGGGGGGGCTCCTCGAACGGGCGCGCGAGGAGAACTTCCTCGTTCGGGTCTCTCGTCCGTTCAGCCGGATCCTCTGCGCGACCCGGATCGAGGAGGAGGCGCTGGCTCGCGTCTCTCCCGGGTTGCGCCACCGGCTGGCGACGGAGGAAGGGGGCCCGGCGGCCGCGAGGCTCTACGACGAGCTCCTCGCTTGAGCGTCCCCTTCGCCCCTCTCTTCCGGCTCTACGCGCGGACCCTCGGGTGGGCGCTCGGTTCTGCGGTCACGCTCCTCCGCTGGTCGCTGCGACGGCTCCTTCTCGGGGCGCGGGGGGGGCTTCCGGGTGGGGGTGGCGGGGCCGGCGCTCCGGGGCTCCGCGGACCCTCGGGCCCTCCTCCGGCCCGGGCGGGTGTGCGGAGGGAGGGCGCGCGATAGCATGGCGGCGCGATCGGCTCCGAGGGCGGGCCGAGCACCGATGCGGCGCGGGTCTTCAGCGGGGGGGCCGGATCGACCGATGGGGAGGGCCCCGCGTGCGCCGGGACGCCCGGTTGGTCTCCCGGCTCCGGGGACGCACCCCCGCGGGGAGTATCGGCGCCGGCGCCGAACGCAACCCCATGAGCGGCATGGCCCGATCCTTCCCCTCCTCGGATCGCCCGAATTGACGGGGCGCGCGAGGCTGCGCCCATGACCCTCGTCCGGATCCTTGGTGGCCCGGAGTCCTCGCTCGAGCGGGAGCGCCTCGACGAGTGGCGGAGCAGTCCGGCGCCGACCGGGAGGCGGCCCCTGTGCAACGCCCCTTTCGGCGTCCTCGTCGTGCGCCCCGACGGGGACCTTCGCCCCTGCGAGTACGCCGGCGTCTCACTGGGCGACGCGGGCGTGCGGTCGCTCGCGTCCGCTTGGTCGGGCAGGGAGCTACGCGCGATCCGCGCGGACCTGGCGGGGGGCGCGTTCCGACGGGAGGTATGCGGACGATGCGTCCGCAAGCTCGAAGCGGGCCTGTTCCCTCAGGCTCCGCCGATCCGCGACTACGACGCCGTCGCCCCCGTTGCCCTCGGTTCGCCCGACGCCCTCCCCCAGGTTCTCGTCGTGGAGGTCGAGGAAGACGGCGGGTTCGAGCCCCCCGATCGCTTCTTCGAGGAGGTCGAGACCTGGCTTCCCAGCCTCCGCAGGCTCGAGATCGCGGGAGATGCGCCGCTGCGGTCGGCGGGCGTGCGTCGGCTCCTTGCCCTGGCGCGCGCCGGGCGGGCGGGACCCGAGGTCCTCCTGCGTGCGGGCTCGCTCGGGGACCTCTCCGAGGCCGGCGCGGCGCTCGAGGGCGTGGCGCGCCTGCGGTTGCTCCTGCGCCTCGACCGGGCCGTCGACTTCGGGCTCCTGAGGACCTATGCGAAGTTCTCCAGGGAACGCTCGATCCCCCTCGAATTCTCGCTCCTCGTCGGCCCCTCGAATTGGTTCGACGTGGTCGGGCTCGCCGACCTCGGAGAGGAGGTCGGAGCCCGCCTGCGCCTGGGGGTCGAGGACCCGGAGGGGAGGCGTCCGCTCGCCGACCTGTCCCTGGACGAGATCGGCTTCGTGCGTCTCGCGCTGGGGAAGGACCGCGAGCGCTTCGACGTCTCGCCCCCGAGCGCGGGGCTCTCCCTCGACGCATACGATCGGTTCCTCGCGGAGTGTCGGGAGCTCCATCGGGAGCGCGCGGAGGAGGCGCTCCGGACGGGGTCCGGGGCCGGCGGCGCGGGAACCCGTCTCTGCCTTCCCCCGACGGATCACCCCCGGACGCGCGTCGAGACCTCGACGCTGGCTCTCCTCCTCCTTCTGCAGCGGATCCCCGACGCTCCTTCGGTGCGGACGTGGCTCCACGAGGTGGTCTCGGAGGATGGGTTCGCCGCGAAGGCGCGGGGGCGCTTCAGCCTGCGTTGGATCGCCTTCTGGGGAGTCGGGGTCTTCCGCGACCCGAGCGCGCGCGCAGCGCTTCGGACGGTCTACGCCGAGGAGGGGGCGCGCGACCGCCTGTTGCACGAGGACCGAAGGGAAACGGCGCGCCTCGGCCTCGAGAGCACGGTCGGGGTGTGGAGGGGCCACCTCGGTCTCGACCGGGTCGCCGTCCGTCAGCCCCCGTTCCGCGTCCCCGAGTCCGTCCCCGCCCCGGCCGGGTCGCCCGACGTGACCGTGCTCGTCCCCTCCTACCGGCACGAGGCGTACGTCGAGGAGGCGCTCCGCTCCGTCCTCGCGCAGACCTACCCTCGCTTTCGGCTCCTCGTCGTCGACGACGCATCGCCGGACGCGACGGTGGAACGCGCGCGTCGCCTGAACGACCCGCGGATCGAGGTCGTCGTGCGCGACCGCAATCTCGGGCTGGGAGAGAACGTCGCCGCGGCCCTCTCCGAAGTCCGGACCCCCTACGTCGCCCTCCTCAACTCCGACGACCTCTTCCACCCCGAGCGGCTCGAGCGGTGCCGCCGCGCCCTCGAAGGTCACCCTTCCGCCGTGCTTGCGGCGACCGGGGTCTTCCTCGTCGACGCGAGGGGGGGGGCCCTTTCTCCGGAGACGACCGTCCCCCTCCTCGACGGAGAGGAGATCGCGGGGTGGGTCTCCTGGTACGCCGCAGCGCGGCAGGACGCCGCGGAGTCCGGGGGACTCCTCGGCCCCCTCCTCCAGCACAACTTCCTCGCGACCAGCTCGAACATCTTCTGCCGGACCGACTACCTCCGGTCCCAGGCGGACAGGATCCGGCGGCTCAAGTACTGCCTCGACTGGGCCCTCTTCCTCGAAGCGGCGGCGGGCGACGCCCTCCTCCATCTCCCGGAGAACCTGCTCGCGTACCGCCTCCACGCGACGAACACGGTGTGGTTCCGCGAGGCGGAGCGCTGGAGGTACGTCCTCGAGGTGAACCGGGTCTTGGCCTCGGCCCTTCGCCGGCTCCTCGCGACCGGAGAGGGACGCCCCGGCGGCGTCGAGAGGGTGATCGAAGGGGTCGTTGAGAACCTCGTCCGCCGGGTCGGGCACAATGAGGAGGCCGACGGCTTCGCCCTCTTCCTCGACGCGTTCCTCCGGGACGTCGACCTCGAGGAGGAGGCGGCGCGCTCCCCGAGGGTCCGAGAGCTCCTCGGAGAGCTCGAACACCACGCCTCGGAGCGCAAGCAGGCGGGATACCTCCAGGCGTCGATCGGCCCGGAGGCCGACGCGCTTCTCTCCGTCCGGTGGCAGGTCCCCTACCTCCGCGTCCTCCACAGCGTCGCGGAGGTCGCCCAGGACGAGGCCGGGTTCCTGCGGGGGACGGTCGCCTACCTCCGCCGCGAGAAGGATCGCCTCGCGGAGGAGATCGGCGCGTCGGCGAGGACGGGAGACGACGCGGGGCGGCGGCACGAGGTCCTGGAGACGGAGATCGGGCAGGTGCTCCAGCGCCTGGCCGCGCTCGAGTCGGAGAAGAGCTCCCTCGAGGAGGAGCGCCACGCCCTCGTCGCGGAGCGTCCGCTCCTCGAGCGGGAGATCGCCGACCTCGAGGCGCGGATCGTCTCCCTCGACGGGGAGGTGGCTCAAGCGAGACGGGGGAAGGAGGAGGCGACGAAGGAGCGCGCGGTCGTCGAGCGCTCCCTCGCGGAGGAGCGGGAGTCCCGCCGGGAGGAGGAGCAGCGGCGCGCCGAGGAAGCGCGGCGGCGGACGGAGGAGGAGGAGCGGCGCGCCGAGGAAGCGCGGCGGCGGACGGAGGAGGAGCAGCGGCGGCGGGCGGAGGCGGAGAGGCGACGCGGGGAAGAGGAGCGTCGTCACCGCGAGGAGGTCGAGGCGCTCAAGCGCACGCGGGAGTGGCGCACGGGCGACCTCGTCTGGAACCGCCTGCGGCTCGCCGGGGCCTCGCGCCGCGGCAAGAAGCACCTCCGCCACTACCTCGACCGGCGCAACCGCCTCCTTCTCTCCCTCCGGCGGGCCGGCGCCCGCGTCATCGGGAGAAGGCGAGCCGTCGTCGCCTCCTGCTGGAGCTTCCCGATCCACTACCACACCTTCGTCTACGAGGAGATGCAGGAGCTGCGGCGGGCGGGCCTCCGCGTGAACGTCTTCTGCTGGCAGCTCAACCCCCGGCGCGAGCTCCACCCGGCCTTCCGCCCCCTGTGGCGCAACCGCGTCGTCCTCCAGGCGGACTGGTTCATCCACCAGCGGGACCTCGCGCACTTCCGGCGGACGCGCCCCGAGCGCGTCGAGACCTTCCTCGAGAAGGTCGCCGCCGAGACGGGCTGGACCCGGGACGAGGTCCTCGCGCACTGGGTCGTGCTCGGGGGGTTCACGTTCGCCCGCTACCTCGAGCTCGCGGGTGCGGACTACCTCCACTCCTATTTCTTCTACGACCAGTCGTTCATGGCCATGCAGGCGGCCTACCTCCTCGGCATCCCGCGGGGGATCACCGCCTACGCGGACCACATGCTGAACGACTACCCGCTCAAGTGCGTCCGCCTCCAGCTCGAGCTCGCCGACCTCGTCGTCGCGACGAGCCGCCGCATCCGCGACGAGGTCTCCGCCCTCGGGGGAGGGCGCTTCGATGAAAAGATCCTCGTCAAACCGAACGGCGTCGACCTCGGCCGGTTCCCCTACGCCGATCCCGCGCGATTCGCCCGGGAGAACGGCGTTCCGGAGCTCGTCGCGGTGAACCGGATCGAGCCGAAGAAGGGGCTCGAGGTCCTCGCGGAGGCGATGCACCGGCTCGTCGAGCGCGGCGTCCCGGCTCGTTTGAACATCGTCGGGGCCTTCGACCCCTACAACCCCTCGAGCCGGGCCTACGGGGAGGCGGTCGAGGCGCGCGTGAAGGAGCTCGGCCTCGGCGACCGAGTCGTCTTCCACGGCGCGAAGCGCCAGCCCGAGGTCGCCGCGATCCTCGCCCGATCCCGCGTCTTCGTCGCCCCCTACGTCGAGGTCTCCTCGGGAGACAAGGACGGGATCCCGACCGCCCTCCTCGAAGCGATGGCGACGGGCCTCCCCGTCGTCGCGACGGACGCGGGCTCGATCCCCGAGGTCGTCCGGGACGGCGTCCAGGGGCTCACGGTGCCGCAGCGGGACCCCGAGCGCCTCGCCGAGGCGATCGAGCGGCTGCTGCGCGACCCTTCCCTCTGCGCGAGCCTGGGCGAGGCGGGGCGGCGGCGCGTCGAGGCCGACTACAACATTCGCGTGACGGAGGGGGTCCTCCACCGCCGGATCGGGGCGCTCCTCGAGCGCCGGCGCTGAGGCTCAGCGGCGCCGGACGAGGATCCGCGCGCAGATCCGCTCGAGGTCCTCGCGGTCCATCGACCGGAACGGCTCCACGAGCTGCGCCTGGTCCGCGGGGGAGAGCGACGCGTGCCGCGCCGTCTCGACCCGCTCGACGTCGAATCCGTGCTTCTCGAAGAGGGCGCAGAGCTGGCCGCACCGGAGCCGGTTGCTGCCGAAGACGATCTCGTCCCTCGTGTCGAGCTTCAGGAACTCGAAGGGGCTCGCGACGAGGCCGGGGTAGATGCGGTGGTCGGAGAAGTCGACCAAGTGGTGGCCGTACCCTCCGGGCTTCGTGACCCTCCGGAAGGACTCGAGGAGGTCCTCGATCCGGTCGAGGTGTTCGAGGAAGGAGTTCGAGAACACGACGTCGGCCTCCCCGTCGCGAAGGCTCATGTCGTAGACCGAGTCCTGGAGAAAGACGAGGCGGCTCCGGTCGATGCCGGCGGGGTCCCCGGCGCCGAGTTTCGACAGGTCGAAGCCCCGGAGGTTGCGGAGGACCTCCTCGGGCGGGACGCGGTCGGGATCGAGGAGCCGGCGCGAGGCGACCAACATCCAGGCCGCGCAGGTCGCGAGTGCCTTCGCGGCCCGCGGCCAGTCCTGGATCGGGTCGATGTCGACTCCGTAGGCGCGCTCCGCGCCGATCGAGAGGAGGAGGAAGGTGAAGGCGAAGGGGTTCACGGAGCCGCACCCGAGGTCGACCACCGTGGCGCCGGCGAACCGCGAGCGCGGCAGGACGGCGAGGACCGGCCGAAGGAGATCGTAGTACCGGCGAGGACCGTAGCGGTTGTTGTGGTAATCGAACGCGGCCTCGAGCTCCTGCTGGAGGAGGTCCCCGAGGATCCAGTCGTCGTCCTCGTCGTACTTCTCGCCCGACCGGAGCCGGGCGACGAGCTCCTCGGTCAGATGGAGCAGCGGGACGCCCTGGAGCGCTTCGCGCCTCCGGATCTCCCAGACGGGGCGAAACTCCCCTCCGCGGCTGAAGACGCGGGGCTTCTCGCCGGGGCCCGCGACGCGGGTCGTCTCGGGGCCCGGAGGCGGGGGGGGCTTCCCCGACCCGGAGGCGGGATTCGGCTTGCGGAAGGGGGACCACATGCGAGCGACCGGCGTTCGTCGTGCGGATGCGGGGCCCGACCCCTCCCGCGCGGACGGCGAATCTACCCGGACGCGGCGGGTTCCGTCCACGCGCGAAGGAGCCGGCGCCGGATCGAGTATCCTCCACCGCCCGTGAGGAAACTCACCCCGCCCGCCACGCCCTGGATGTCGGCGGCCCTTCCGCCGAGCGAGGGGATGCCTCCCCCGATGCTCGTCCCGGAGGAGCTTCGCTTCCTCGTCTGGCTCACGCAGTCCGTCTTCGAAGGGTGGGGGGCCGTCGTGGACCTCGGGCCGTGGCTCGGAAGCAGCACCTGCGCGCTCGCCGAAGGTCTGCGTCGCAAGGGCCGGCGCGAGCGGATCCGGGCGTTCGACAACTTCGTTTGGCGGCGGGACTACATGGAGCGGCACTATCCGGCGGACCTCCCGGACCACGCCGACTTCCGCTTCCTCTTCGAGCGGTTCACGCGGCCGTACGCCGACCTCGTCGAGGCCCACACGGTGGACCTCCACACTTACCGATGGAACGGCGGGCCGATCGAGATCCTGTTCGTCGACGCGGCGAAGGACTGGGAGCTCACGAACAACATCCTCGCCTCCTTCGGGCGAGCCCTCGTCCCCGGGAAGTCCCTCGTCGTCCTGCAGGACTACCAGCACTGGTCAACCTACTTCCTCCCGCTCGTCTTCGGCAGCCGGCCCGACCTCTGGGAGGGCGTCCACATGACCGAGGACGGGTACACCGCCACCTTCCGGACGCGCCGGCCGCTCGAGGGACCCGGCGGAATCGAACGGTACTCCCGCGCCTCGTTCCCGTACGAGAAGGCGGCGCCGCTCCTGCGGGGGATCGCCGAGGAGCGAAGCGGGAGGAACCGGCTGACCCTGCTCGGGTGTCTCCTGCGCCTGATGCACATCGAAGGCCGGAAGGAGGAGGCGGCGCGCCTGCGCGAACAGATCGAACGCGATCCGGAGGCGTCTCGGGTTCTCCCTTCTCTCGCCGGGGTCGACGAGACCCTCTACGAGGACCTCGAGCGCGGGTGGGGGGAGCGGGCGGCGGGCCGCTCCGAGAAGGCGCTCGAGATCGCCCGCTCCGGGCTCGCCCGGCGGCCGGGTGAGCCCTATTTCCGGACGCTCCTCGCCTGGTCGCTCGGCTCCCTGGGCCGCTGGGAGGAGGCCGAGCGGGAAATCGACGCGCTCGTGCGCGAGGCGCCGACGTTCCTCGAGGGCTGGCTCAATCGCGCGAAGATGCACCTCGAGCGGGGCCGCCCGAAGGACGCGCGGGCGGACGCGGAGCGGGCGCGCGCCCTGGCGGGGGGGGAGGCGAACCTCCCGACGGACTACTTCGAGGTCGTTGCCCAGGGGCGTATCCGCGAGGGGGACGCCGCGGGCGCGCTCGCCGCGCTCGAGCGCTTGGTCGAGCGTCGCCCCGGGGACGCGAGGCCCCTCCTCTGGAGGGCGCGGGCGCTGCGGCTCGCCGGCCGTCCTCGAGAGGCGCTCGCCGATGCGCGCGAGGCCTTGCGGCTCGAGCCCTCGAACGAGGAGGTGGCGCGCGAGGTGCGCGCGCTCGAGGGAGACGCGGGCGTCGCGGGCCGCTAGCGCGGCATCGACGCGGCGACTGCGAGACGCCGTGAAGCCGCCGAGCTTCGCCCGGTCGCTGACGTACGGCTCGGCGATCTTCCTCGCCTGGTCGGTCCACCGAACCCTGGGACCGCACCTGACGGGACCGGAGGGCGCCGAGTCCACCCTCTCCATCCGGTGCCTCCCACGGAGCACCGCGCACCCCGATGCGCGTGGCGCCAACGTCTCGCTTTGGCAACTGGCCGTGGACGGGCGCAGGCTGCGGTGGGACGAGGTGGGGAGGGACGGGGCGTGGCAGGTGTACGGGGATTCCATCCTCTCCCTCCTCGTACACGTGGGCGACTCCAACCCCGGCGTCCTCACATGCCGAGGTCGTTCCCTCGTTGCGGCATTCCTTCGCACGAACGCGTCGGGCCGAATCCGGCTCGAGAGGGGGGGCGAGCCCGTCGCGGAGGAAGATCTCTACACGGCGGAAGAGAAGGGAGGCGTCGCGGTGGTCGAGATCCCGCTCCGGCCTCCGAGGGCCTGGGTTCTCGGGGGAGCCCTCGTCCTCTTCTTGGCGGCCGCTTGGCGCCTCGGACCCAGTCGGACCGGGTCCGGGGGGACGCGGTGGCTGGTCTTCCTCCTCGCGATCCTCCACTTCTCCGTGTGGGCCTCGCAGAGGATCGGCCTCGGCTCCGACTCGCTCGGCTACCTCCAGCATGCTCGAGCGCAGCTCTTCCAGGGGTTCCCGAGCTACTTCCCCCCGGGGTATCCGACCTTCCTCGCCATCCTCGATCTCCTCCCCGTCGGGGGTCTCGGAGGTCGCGTCACGTTCGTCCAGCACGTCATGGCCATCGCCGTCGTCCTCTGGGTTGTCCGCTTCCTCCGGTCCGTCCTCCCGGAGAACGCGGTCTACGCGGCCGGAATCGTCGCGGGAGTGGCGACCCCGTCCTGGGCTGCGCCCAACCTGCTCCTGTCCGAGCCCCTGGCCCTCTTCGGGATGGCGGGAGCCCTCCATTTCTCGGCCCGATCCTGCGCGTCGGGCTCGCCGGCTCGGGCGGCAGTCGCGGGGCTGTTCGCCGGATGGGCGGGGATCACGAGGGTGGTTCCTCTCGCGGCCTCCGTGCCGTCGGCCCTTCTCCTCTTCTTTCTCCGGGCTCCTCCGCGGCGCGGGAGGCTCGCGGCCGTCTTCCTGGCGGCGGCCCTGGCCCTCCCTGGGCTGTTCGTCGCCTGGCACGGCGCGCGGGCCGGCCAGTGGCGGCTCGCGGGCTCGGTGGGCTTCCACCTCCTCAATCGGGTCGTGACGAGTCAGCGACAGCTCGACGAGGAGGGGGCCGCGACGAGGGAGTTGCTCTCCCTCCTCGGCGGAGCCGATCCGCGGGGTCGGGTGCACTGGGAACTCGCGCGGGAGGTGCTCAAAGTTCGGAGCTACGACGAGACCGAGCAGCTCTTTCGCCGGGTGGCGATGGAAGGGATTCGGAAGGACCCGTTCGCCTTCGTCGGATTCTCCGCACGACAGGCCCTGGCGCAGTACTTCGCGGACCCTTGCCCGGACCTATGGCACTGGGGCTTCCTTGCGGACGTCAACCTAGAGCTGGAAACGCCCCCCCTGCTCGGGTGGACCCGCTCGAGTTTCGAGTGGCGGCGCGCGATGCACGGTGCGTCCGCGTGGACCTACCCGGTTCTGGCAGGGCTGTCGATCGTCGGATTCGTCATGAGCCTGCGGAGTCGGAGGCTCCGCCCTCTCCTCGCCCTCGGGTGGATCCCGGTCGGCTACCTCCTCGCCACGGCCTTCGTGGAGTTCTTCCTCGCCCGGTACAACGCCGCCGTCTTCCCGTTCGTCGCGGGGATGGCCGTCGTACCGCTCGTCTGGCTCGCGGACCTCGGCTCGCGGTGGACGCGAAGTGGATGCCCTCGGGGGACCCCGGCCGCGCCGTAGGGGGAGGGGGAGCCGCCGGATCCGTCCACGCCCTGGTCCGCCCGGGCGTGAGGTCGTGCCCTCGCGCCGGACTCCGACGAAAGGCGAAGGCGGTGCCTTCCTCGCGCGGTGCGATGCTCCGGCGGATCCTGCTCGCCGGCGCGACGGCCTTCGCGCAGCTCGCCGGGCCTGGCGGCCGCGCGCCGGGCGGTCTTTCCGCCTCGACGCGCTCGCGGTGACCGTGCAGGCGAAGAGGAGGAAGGATCGACTCAACGAGCGGCCGAGTCGCCCTTTCGAGGGGAGGGGAAACGCTCAGGCCGCGCCCGTCGACGGGGACCGGGGTCCCGGAAGGGACTGCGCGGGGCGAGGGACGGGCTAGGATTGGGATCGATGCACCTCCTCGGGATCTCCGCCTTTCACGGCGTCGCGGCCGCCGCTCTCCTCCGGGACGGCACGACCCTCGCCGCGGCGGCCGAGGAACGATTCTCGAGGCGGCCACGCGATTCGAGATTCCCCTCCGGCGCCGTCGCTTTCTGTCTCCGGGAGGCGGGGATCGACGCGGAGGGCGTGGATGTCGTCGTCCTCCACGGCAAACCCGTCTCTCGCTTCATGCGCGATCTCGAGGTTCACCTCGCCTGTGCGCCCCGCGCGTTCCGACCCTTCCTCCGGGCGGCCGGCGCCTGGATGCAGGAGACGTTGCGCGTCCCGAGCATCGTCTCCAACGCCCTCGGCGGGTACGGAGGACCCATCCTCTACTGCGAAGGTCACGAGTCGCACGCGGCGAACGCCTTCTACGGGAGCCCGTTCCCCAAGGCGGCGATCCTCGTCTGCGACGACGGGGGAGAGTGGGCGACGACGAGCCTGGGACGCGGGGAGGGCCGGCGAATCGAGTTGCTCCGCGAGATGCGGTATCCCCACTCCCTGGGGCTCTTGCTCGGGGCCTTCAGCGAGGCGTGCGGGTTCGCGCCCCGCGCCGCCGACCCCCGGCTCCTTGAGATCGCGGCCCTCGGCGAACCGACCTACGTCGACCGGATCCGCGATCGGCTCCTCGACCTGCGCGAGGACGGGTCGTTTCGCGTGGACCTGACGTGCTTCAACCTGCCCCCGAATGGACGCCTGACGGACGCGCGGTTCGAGGCGCTCTTCGGTCCTCCCCGTGAGCCGGGCTTGCCCGTCGGGCGGCGGGAGAGGGATCTCGCGCGCTCCGTTCAAGACGTCGTCGGAGAGGCGCTGCTCCGGATCGCCCGTCATCTCCACGGTCTGACCGGCGAGGAGAACCTCGTGCTCTCCGGAGAGACCGCCGTGCGCGCGGCCGCCGACGGCCGGCTCGCCCGGGAGGGACCGTTCGCGCGCCTCTGGATCCCCCCCGCCCCGGACGATGGCGGAGCCGCGCTCGGGGCCGCCCTCCACGCGTGGCACGGATACCTCGAGCGGGACCGCAACCCCGGGGGGGGGAGCGCGGAGGCGCGCGAGGGGTTCCTCGGCCCGGGGTTCACGGAGGAGGAGATCGGCGCCGTCCTCGACCGGGTCGGCGCGCAGTCCGAGAGGCTCTCGTGGGAGGACGTCCCCCGGGAGGCCGCCCGCCTCCTCGCGGAGGGAAGGATCGTCGGATGGTTTCAGGGCCGCATGGAGTTCGGCCCTCTTCCGCGCGGGAACCGCACCGTTCTCGCCGACGCGCGGCGCGCGGATCTCCGAGAACGGATGAACCGCGAGGTGAAGTACCGCGAGCCCTTCCGGCTCTGCGCCGCGGGAGTCCCCTTCGAGGAGGCTGCCGAGTACTTCGAGGTGCGGTCCGGGTCTTTCTGCGCCCAGGTGGCCTCGACCGTTCGAGCCTTGCGTCGGAGGGGCGCGGGGGTCGGCGGCCACGACGGTGCTCGGGGAACGCTCGATGACGGACCGGGCGTGCCGGCGGTGACGCATCTGGACGGATCGGCCCTCGCCCAAGTCGTGCGAAGGGAGGAGAACCCGCCGTTCCACGACCTCCTGCAGTCCTTCCGGACACGCACGGGGTGTGCGGTGCTCCTCCAGTCTTCCCTGAACCTGCCGGGCGAGCCGACCGTCTGCACGCCGCTCGAGGCCTACCGCTGCTTCATGCGGACGGAGATGGACGCCCTGGTCCTCGGGCCCTTCCTCCTCGAGAAGGGGAAGCAGCGAACGCTGCTCGAGGATCCCGATTGGCGGAGGCGTTTCGAGGAGGGCGGATGAAGCCTTGCGAGGAACGAACCGGGGACCTGCGCATCTTCGGGCTCGCGATCAGTGCGCCCCCCCTGGTCCTCGCCTGGGTCCTGCGCCGCCAGCCCCTCGCCGCGGGCACCCTGGCGGGGCTGGCCGTCCTCTTCCTCGTCGGCGCCGCGTTCGCGCCTCGCGCGCTTCGCCCGGTGAAACGCGCCCTCGACCCGATCGCCGCCCGGTTCGCCTGGGTCGTGACGACGCTCGGGCTCCTGCTCTTCTACTTCGCCGCGATGACTCCGGTCGGGTTCCTCCGCCGTCGGTCGAGGAGGGAGCTTTTCGCGGCCGCGTTCCGGGGGGATCCGGCAACCGGCTGGATGGCGCGGAGCCCGGCGCCGGACGGCATCCGACACATGGAACGTCAGTACACGTAAGGTATACTCCGACTCGTTCCGAGGACTGGAATGACCCTGGAGCCGCGCGACCCCCGTCTCGGCCATCTCCGCCGGAAATCCACGGTCGGCGAGGTCTGGAGCTATCTCCGGGCGAAGCGAGCCTACTGGCTCGCGCCCCTCCTCCTCGTCCTTCTGGTGGTTTCCGCCCTGGTGATCCTGGCTCAGTCTCCCGGCGGGTACCTCCTGTACGCGCTGTTCTGAGCCGGGCCCGAGGAGCCCGACCGAGCGGAGCGCCCCGAGGACGACGCTTCTCCGGATTCCGGCCATGGACCTGGCCCGCCTCCCCGCCTGGGCCCTCGACCTGATCACCTGTCCGGGCTGCGGCGGCGCGCTCGAGGTCGGGCCTGCGCCGTTCTCCTGCCCCCGATGCTCGCGCTCCTTTCCCGTGGTGGATGGGATCCCGGTCCTCTTTGTTCCGACGGATCGGAGCCCGGACGCGCGGGACGTCACCGAGATCGTGAAGGCTTTCTACGAGGAGAACCCGTTTCCCAACTACGATTCCATCGATTCCGTCGCGACGCTGATGGCGAAGGCCCGCGAGGGCCTCTACGCCCGTCTCCTGGACGAGCAGATCCCGAGTGGGGCTCGAGTGCTCGACCTCGGATGCGGCACGGGCCAGCTCGCGAACTTCCTCAGCCTCGCGAATCGGACGGTGATCGGCAGCGACCTCTGTCTCCATTCGCTGAGGCTCGGGTCGGGATTCGCGGCCTCGCAGGGGCTCCGCCGCGTCGCGTTCCTCCAGATGAACTTGTTCCGGCCCGCTCTCCGCCCCGGCTCGTTCCACGTCGTGCTGTGCAACGGCGTCCTCCACCACACCTCCGATCCCGAGGGGGGGTTCCGGTCGCTCCTCGGGCTCGCCATGCCAGGCGGGTTCGTCGTGATCGGGCTTTACAACCGCCTCGGACGCCTCATGACCGACCTGCGCCGGGTCGTGTTCCGCGCGACCGGACGCCGGCTCGCCTGGCTCGACCCCTACCTGCGGGGCGGGAAGCTCGGCGCCGCAAAGAGCCGGGCGTGGTGGATGGATCAGTACCACCACCCCCACGAGTCCGAACACACCATGGGGGACGTCCTGCGGTGGTTCGACGCCGCGGGCGTCGAATTCGTCTCCGGCATCCCGCCCTTTCGCCCAAGCGACCCGTTCGACGAGTCGTACCGGCTGTTCCGCACTCACCTGCGTGGGACGCGATTCGACCGCGCTCGGGCGCAGGCGCGCCTCGTGCGCACCGGGAACAGGGAAGGAGGGTTCTTCATCGCGATCGGGCGGAAGCTGCGCGGCTGACCTCGGAACGATCCGAGTCCCACGGGGCCGCATGCTATTCTTGGCGCGGTCGTGGACCGGCTCGGGAAGAAGATCGCGGTCATTGGGATCGTCGTCGCCCTCGGGCTGGCTCTGCTCGAGGGGATGCTCGCGGTTCTCGCCTGGGGGCTCGCCCATTTCAGCGGCGATAGCGTCGTCCAGGGAGGGCGGGGGTCGATCCTCTGTGTCGGGGACTCCTGCACGGAAGGAATCGGCGCTCCGAACGGGCGCTCCTACCCCGACCAGCTGCGGGCGCTCTTCGCAGAGTCGGGCGACCCGCGCGAGGTCGTAAATCTCGGAACGGCGGGGTTCACGACCCGCCAGGTGCTCGACCGACTCGAAGCTGTGGTAGCGAAAGCCCGCCCCGCGTGGGTGGTCTTCTCCGGCGGGCATAACGACGGCGCCCGCGCCGACATCCTCCTCGAGGTAAAGGGAGGGCTCCGCTCTCCTACCGCCGCGGATCGCGCGCGAACCGTCCTGAATCACCTGCGGACGTACCGGCTGCTCGAGGGCGCTGCACGGGTCGTGCTCGGGAAGCAGCCGAGGACGTTGCTCACACGGGAGCGTTCCGATCGGTATCCCGACCCTCTCGAAGTCTCGGCGGAGAACCAAGCGCGGGCGTTCGAGGAGGCTGCCGCGGCGGGGGCCGAGCCTCTTTTCCGGTGGGTCGTCTACTACTGGAGCCTCGAGGAGCCGCTCTTGGCGGAGCGGGCGTTCGAGAGGTTCCGGCAACTGCCGGAATTCCACTCCCTCCGGAAGGACCTCATGCTCCCCCTCGAGTTCTACCTCTGGGAACTCAGGATGCTGCGCGGGAACGTCCCTCTCGAGCCTCTCCAGACCTCCTCGACGGATGTCCAGGCCGTCGCGGTCGCCGCGTTCTCGCGCGGGTACGTGGCCCTCTTGGAGGGGCGCAAGGAGGAAGCCCGCGCGCTCTTCGACCAGATCCTCGCCTCTCCATGGCGCTGCCCCTGGATCGAGGCCTATGTGCGAACGCACCGGGCCTGGATCCCTCTGCTCGAGCGCGACTTCGCACGGGCGGACGCCGAGCTGCGGGAGGTGCTCCCGACGCTCGTCGGGACTTCCCCGTGGGTGGCGCTCTTTCATGGGCTCGGAGGGTCCGCCCTCGCCCACCTGCTTCGCGACGACGGGACGCGCCTCTCGACCTGGTTCCAGGAGTTCGGAACGACCTGGCACGACCTGGAAGGCTGGCCTCATTCCCCCCTCGGCCACGAGTGGATGGTGGCGGCGGAGTGGGTGGACGCGATCAAGGGAAGAAACCCGAAGGCCGTCGAGGAGATTCAGACCCGGGCGCGGGCCCGCTTCGGCACCGATCCGTCGACCCGGCCCCTCGCGTGGCTGATGCGTCACCCCGAGGCCGGCTTTGCGACCGTTCAGCGGGAACTCCCGCTCGAGCTTCCCCGCGCCGCCTACCTCGGGGCGCGCAGGCTGTATTGGCGCTGGTTCACGCACGCGGAAGTGGAGGGGATCGTCCGGCCGAATCTCGAGCGACTCGGCGCCCTCGCGAAGGAGGCCGGCTTCCGGCCGATCCTGATGACCTACCTCGACTACCAGATCGAGTCGATCAACCACCTCCTCCGGCGTGTGGCCGTGGAGAAAGGCTGGCCCCTCATCGACTTCACGGGCATCTACGGCGTTGAGAAGCTCCGGACGGACGACAAACGCCTCTACTTCAGCCCGGACCGGGTGCACCCGAACGAAGCGGGCTACGCGCTCGAGGCCCAGGCGCTCTTCGACCGGATCCGGAAGCTCGAGTCGGGGCCGTGAGGCGCGCGGGATCGCCTCGGGACCCGGCGATCGGTCGGCGGGGAGGTCCGCCCGCCGCGCCTCCTGGCCCGGGCGCGCGATTCTCCGGTCGGTGGTCCCCCCGCTACGCGCGGGGGGAGACGTCGAAGGATTCGCGGATCGTCCGGCGGACCTCCCTCCCGACGATGGCGTGCGTGAACCGCTCCTCGACATGTCGGCGGGCCGCGGCGACGACGGGACCGAGGCCGTTCGCCACGACCTTGCGGAGCGCTTCGACGCCTTCGGGCGGGTTCTCGACGCGGAGGAAGTGCTCGCCGGGCCGGGCCGAGAGGCCTTCGGCGCCCACCGCGGTCGTCAGGACCGGCCGGCCGAGGGCGAAGGCCTCCAGGACCTTCAGGCGGCTGCCGCCGCCGCTCGCGATCGGGGCGTAGAGAGCCGTCGCCTCGCGGTAGTGCGGGAGGAGATCGGGGACGTACCCCGCCGCCTCGGCCCCCGCCGCGCGCGCCAGGGCGGCGATCTCGCCGGTCGCGTCCCGCCCGACGATCCGGCACCGGAGGTTCGGAAGGGACGCGCGAAGCGCCGGAAGGTGTTCGCGGAGGAGGCGGCGTGCCGCTTCCCGATTCGGCGGGTAGTCGAGCGAACCGACGAAGAGGACCATCGGCCGGGAGAGGTCCGGCGGCGGCAAGAGCGGGAGCCGGTCGAGGTCGACGCTGTTCGGGACGACCTCCACGCGGGCGGAGGGGGCGAGGTCCAAGAGGCGCGCGCGATCTTCCTCCGAGACGACGACGGTGAGCCGGGCGCGTGCGGCGGCGCGGCCCTCGAGGGCCCCGAGGAACCGCGCCTCGAGGGCGCGGGACACGCGTGCCGACGGGGAGTTCCCGTCCCCCCCGCCGCGCCCGAGGACGCAAGACTCCAGGTTCTGCAGGTGGAGGAGCAACCGCGGACCCGCTCCCTCGAGGAGGGGAGGAAGGGTCCAGGTCGAGTCGGCGAAGACGACGTCGAAGGGGGAGCGCAAAGCCTCGTGCACGCGGGCCTTCGCCTCCGGCCCCCACGATCGTTCGGCGAGGTCGGAGAGGCCAGCGAGCCACCGCACGAGCTTCCTCCCCCTCGACCGTGGGGGCGCGGCGGGGAGCACCTCGACGGACCGGACGAGGCGGGCGAGCTCGGCCGCGCGCGACGGCTCGTCTCCCCCTCCCGCGAGCGCAAGCAGGTGGACCTCGTGTTCGGCGGCGAGGAAGCCGAGGAGGGCGTGCGAGCGGATCCGTCCTCCGTGGTCGGGGGGGAAGGGGAGGTAGGGGGAGACGAAGAGGATCCTCAAGCGCGGCCGGAGCATAGCGGAGCGCGCGGCTATGCTTCCGCGCCCCGTGCCGCGGCGCCTCCTCGTCGTCACGCCGTTCCTCCCTCGCCGAGGGGCCACTCACGGGGGGGGAGCGCTCCTCGCGGCCCTCCTCGAGGGGCTCGCCCCGCTCGCGGACGTGACGCTCCTCTCCCTCGCCCTCCGCGAGGATCACGCGCACGAGGGCTCCGTCCGCGGGCTCGCGCGGAGGCTCCTCCTCGTGCCGCACCGGCGCAACGCGGACTTCTCGAGGACGGGGTTGTTCGGCAACCGCCTCCGGCTCGCGTGGCGGGTCGGGGTGCGCGGCCTCCCGCTCCTTCCGGCCAAGTTCCATTCGCCCGCGCTCGCGCGCGCGCTCGTCGCCCATCTCGAGCAGGAGAGGCCCGACGCGGTCCTCCTCGAGTACGGCCTCACCGCGCAGTACCTCCCCCTCTGCGCCGGCCGGCCCGCGATCCTGACCGACCACGAGGCGGGCGCGGAGTCGGCGGGGACCTCTCCCTTTCCCTCGATCGACGGAAGGTTGCGGCGAGCCTACGTGCGGCGCTTCTACCCGCGCGCGACGCTGCTCCAGACGCTGACGCCGGAGGACGCGGACCTGCTGCGTGAGCAACTCCGCCCCGGCGCCCCGGCGGTCGAGGTGCGACCCCCGGCCGTCCTTCTCCCCGCGAGGGCGTGCCGACCCGACGCGGCGGGCGAGGCCGTCGCCTTCTTCGGGAACTTTGCCCATCGCCCGAATCGGGAGGCGACGCGGTTTCTCGTGCTCGAGCTCCTCCCCCGGCTGCGCGCGCGACGGCCGACGTGCGAGCTCCTCGTCGCGGGGGAGGGAGCGCCCCCCGAAGTCGCCGCGCTCGGGCGAGTCGAGGGGGTCCGCTTCGAAGGGTACGCGCCCGATCTCGGGGCCTTCCTCGGACGCGCGCGCTGCGTCCTCGCCCCGCTCTTTTCCGGCGCCGGGGTGCGGATCAAGGTCCTCGAGGCGATGGCGCACGGTCTCCCCGTCGTCGCGAACGCCCTGGGCGCGCGGGGCCTCGCGGACGCGCCGGATCGCTGTCTGCGGCGGGCGGAGGGGGCCGACGCCATCGCGGAAGCGGCGCTCGCGTTTCTGGCGGATCCCGGAGCGGCGCAGGGGGCGGGGGAAGAAGCCCGCCGATGGGTCGGCGGCAGGGCTTCGCCCCGGACCGTGGCGGAGTTGCAGCTCGAGCGGGTGGAACGACTCCTCGGGAGCCTCAGATCCCGCGGCGGATGAGGCGGTCGAGGGGGCGGAACCACCACGCCCCGCGCCGGCGCCACTCGGCGCTGCGCGCGCCGAGATGGATCCCGAACGCCTCCCCGAGGGCGTAGCGCTTCGCCCAGCGCGTCCAGCGCCGTCGCTCCTCGCACGAGAGCTCGGCGAGGAGGCGTAGGTGCTTCTCTCGCTGTTCGCGGGCCGCGCGCCACGCTCCACGGCACGTTGGGATCAGCGCGATCCCGAAGAGGTCGTTCAGGTTCTGGTGGTCGCAGTAGAGCCGGCGAGCCTCCGCGAGCGGGGACCGGTTGTGGCTGTGGACGACGGCGCTCCGCGGCTGGAACACGATCCGCCACCCGGCGAGGAGGGCGCGCTTGCCCCAGGCGAGGTCCTCGCCGAAGGAGCGCCGTCCGAACGGGATCCTCTCCCAGACGGACCGGCGGACGGAGGAGGCTACGTTGTCGAACGCGCAGCGCGCGAGCCGCTCGAGGGGGGGGAGCGCTTCGAGCTCGCCGGGTCCCGCGACCTCCTGGACGACCGGCTCCGTCTTCCCCGCCGTCCAGTTGCGCAGCCGCGCGGCGAGGATCGGATTGCAGTCGGGGCGCGGGACCTGGCGGCAGTAGACGCCGGCGACCCGCGGGTCCTCGTAGGGCTCGAGCAGGCGCCGCAGCCACGAGGGGTCCGCGGGGACGGCGTCCTGCGTGAGGAGGACGACGACCTCGCCGCGGGCCCTTCGGATCGCCCGGTCGCGGGTCGCGCCGTGGTCGAACTCCCGCCGCGGGATCCCCTCGACGGCGAACCCGTGCGCGCGCAGGCGCTCGACCGTCCCGTCCGTCGAGCCGGAATCGACGGCGATCCTCTCGAGGTCGACCCCCGCGTCCTGTCGGTCGAGAGAGGCGAGGAGCTCCCCGAGGATCTCTCCGGCGTCGAGCGTGGGGACGACGAGCGAGACCGCGCGGGGGAGAGGCAACGCGTCAGTCGCCCCGGGCGCGGAGCGCCCGCCCCTCTCCGTCGATGTCGCGGTCCACGGCGTAGAGCCGCTTCCGGAGGCCTCCCCTCGAGCGCGCCGCCCGCGCGAGGCCGAGGGAGGTCGCGAGGAGCTGCGCGAGGACCGCGTCCATCCCCTCCGTCGGAACCCCGTAGAAGAGGAAGTTCACGGGCGTCAGGTTCGCCAGGAACTCGAAGCGCTTCTCCCGCCGGGCGCGCCCCGCGCCGACGGGGAAGGCGTAGCGCGTCCCGTAGACCCTCCCCGTCTGGGGGTCGACGATCTCCTCGGCGCGCCCCGGCTCGCCCGGCGCCGCGAGGCGGCGCTCGGCCCAGACGGCGGCGTCGTGGAACTCGACCGTCTTCGTCGACCCGCTCGCGAAGACGAGCGACTCCGCGGTCCCCGCCCGGAGGAGCTCCTCCATCTCGCGGGCTCCGAGGACGGAGGTCCCCGTCACGCCGAGGAGGAGGTCGACGCGTCGGCGGGCGTCGGGGGGGAGCTCGCTCCAGCGCCGGGCCTCGACGAGGAGGTCCCCTCCCTCCGGGCTCGGACCCTCCCCCGCGCGTCGATCGATCCCGAGGATCGGCCGTTGCGGAGAGGCCGCGACGCGGCCGCGCAACCGGCGGACGAGCCGCGAGCCGATCGCCCCGCGCGAGCCGAGGACGAGGGGACGCCTCAGGCTCAGCACCCTCCCGCTCGCCTGGAGGACGGTCTCGACGGCGTTCAGGATCGACGCCGCGACCTCCTCGGATTCCTCCTCGACCTTCGTCCGGGAGACCGCGATCGAGAAAGCGGGTCGGGCGAGACCCCCGTGGCGGGCCTGCGCGGCGGCGAGCCGGTCGTGGCCGTTGCGCGTGTGCTCGACGGTTCCGAGGAGACGGCCGTCAAGGACGCGCGCGAGCGGGCGGCGGCCCTCCCGCGCGGGGATCGGAGCGAGGCCGCGCCCGACGAGGAACCGCCCGAGGCTCGCGCCGCGCGCCGCCTCCTCCGCGAGGAGGGGGGCGAGGTAGCCGCCGTCCTCGATCAGGAGAAGGGGGACCCGGGGGTTGCGGGCGAGCATCCGGGCGAAGAGGGCGCCCGCGAGACGGACCATCGCGTCGAAATAGCCGGGGCGCCGGGCGTGAAACTCCGCGTCCAGGCGCTCGAGGTCGCCGAGGGGGCTGAATTGCCTCGAGAGAACGAACGTCCCTTCGGCGTTCTCCGGGTCCTTCACGTTGTGGAGGGCGAAGGCGGAGAAGGTCGCGGGGTCGAGGTCCATCAGCGCCTCGAGGTAGTCGTTCGGGATCTCCCCCGCGTAGCGGACGAAGAGGACGACGAGCTCGGCGCATCCGAGGGCCCGCAGGGCCGCGACCGTCGCGAGGATCTCCGAGGTGATGTGGTGGACGAGGAAGACGCGGACGCGGGCGAGGGGACGCGCGCGCGCACGGGCGCGGACGAGCGCCGCGAGCCGGGGCATCCGCGCGAGGAAGTCCTCGACGTGCGGGCGGTGGCGGGGCTGGTCGAGAGCGAGGTTGAGGGTGCGTCCGTGCTGGGAGAGGTCGAGGTAGAGCCGGAAGTCCCCGTCGCGCACGAGGACCGCGTCCCCCGCCCCGAGGCGTTCCCGCAAGCCTCCGTCCTCGAGGACGAGGAAGACCTTCTTGAGCGCCCCCTCGAGTCGGGCCGGCTCGATCTCGACCAGGTCGTCGGAGAGACGCTCCGACCAGGTGAGGGAGAGGGCCCGCAGCCCTCCGAACCCCACCTTGGCGAGCCTCTGGAAGAGGAAGGAGTCGGGTCGCCACGACTCGAGCAGGGAGCGGCGGCCGCGCTCCGCGGCGCGCTGGAGGAGGTCGCGCAGGGTCTGGGCGATCCGCGTCGACCCGGCGAGGAACCGCCGGCCGCCGAGGCCTTCGATCCGCAGGGGGGGAGCGGAGGGGACGTCGGTCCGGCGGTGGCGCGGCTCCCCGATCGCGAGGCGGAGGAGGAATCTCCCCTCCCCGATCCCGACGCGCTCGAGGACGTACCGCGCCTCCGCGCGCCCCCGCGTGGCCCCGAGCGGGAAGTCGAAGACGAGGGCACGCGAGGGCGCGCGGCGCCCCGCGGGGAGGAGGGCGCGGCGCCAGGGCTCGATCTGGAGCGCCCCGAAGACGGCACGGAGCCGATCCTCGAATCCCTCGGGGTCGCGCGGAAGCGCGGCGACCGCGACCGGCTCGGCGAGGAGCCGCACGCGTTCGATCCCCAGGGCGCGGAGTTCGGGGTTCTCGGAGGCCCGCAGGGGCCGTTCGATGTCGAGGTCCTCCGAACCTCCCGCCCGGCCGCGCTCGAGGGTGAGCTCCGCGAGCGAGCGCGCGAGCACGGAGAGGCCGTGGAACACCGGCAGGCGGGTCGTGTCGATCGTCCAGAGCGCTCCCCGCCGGCGCAGCGGCGGTCCGATCGAGGTGGGGAGGACCTCCGGACCGGCCCTCGAGACCCCGGACGAGGGCCGTCTCCTCATCCGAGGGAGGCGTAGAGCGAATGGAGCCGCTCGGCGGTCTCCGCGGCGGTCGGGATCGACTTCGGCGCCGAGGCGAGCCGGCCCCGCAGGCCCGGGTCGTCCATCAGCGAACGCAGTTTCGCCGCAAGGTCTTCGGAGTCGCCCGGGCGGAAGAGGAGCCCCGTGCGCCCGTCCTCGATCGCCTCCTCCATCGCGCCGAGCCGGGAGGCGACGACCGGCAGACCGGCGCGCCATCCCTCGCGGATCGTGATCGAATAGGTCTCGAACCAGATGCTCGGCACGACCAGGCAGTCCGCATCGGCGAGGAGCCGGGGGACGTCTCCGGGATCGTAGGCGCCCGTGAAGGCGACCGGCTCATCCGGTCCGAGGCTGGCCCGCAACCGATCCGCGTAGTCCTGCACCTCGTGCCAGGGCGCCTCCTCGCCGTGGATCGAGACGCGGATGCGCTCCCGAGGCAGTCGCCGCGCGGCCTCGAGGAGGACGTGCGCCCCCTTCGTGAGCAGGACCGTGCCCAGGTAGGCGATCCGGAACCGGTCGGACGGCTCGCGGGAGGGGCTCCGGGCCTCAGCCGGGTCGATCCCGAGCGGGATCACCGAGATCCGTTCGCGGGGGATCCCCTCCGCGGCGTACGCCTCCCGGACGAACCGGCTCGGCGCGACGAGAGCGGCGCACTCGAGGAGCGCGCCCCGCACCGCCGCGTCGTAGCGGCCGAGGAGGTCCATCCCCGCGGGACCGTCCGGGATCAGACCGCCGTAGAGCGCGCGGAGGCAGGGGAGACAGCGGCGGCGGTCGATGGTCGGGCAAAGAAGGAGGGAGGGGTCGATCCGCTGGCTGCGCGGGCAGCCCAGCCAGAAGTCCATCAGCGTGAGGACGAAGGGGACCCCCCGCTCGCGCGCGACCCGCGGAAGGCCGATCCCTAGGCCCGTCAGGTGCAGGGCGTGGACGACGTCGGGCTCCACGACGTCGAGCACCGCGGCGAAGGCCTCCTCGATCCGCGGCAGCCGGATCGCGCGCTCGAAGGAGTCGAGGTCTCGCCAGCGGTACCGGATCGAGTGGATCCGGACGTCCCCCTCGACTTCGCTCCGCGAGGCGTACTCTTCCCCCGGATCGCCGACGCGGCGGAAGACCTCGACCTCGTGTCCGAGCGCGCGGAGCTCGCGGACGAGGGCGGCGGCGTGCACGGGCACGCCGCCCCGGTCCGGCGGGAAGAACGAGGTGACGAGGAGGACGCGCAAGCGGAGGCGCCCATTGTGCCCGAACGCCTCGGTCGATCCCGAGGCGCGGATCCCGGGCCCGGGCCCTTATCGGAGCCCGCCGGTCCGTCCGATCAAGGAGCCTCGGCAGGCTCGCCGCCCCCCCTTCCGGGGGGGAAGCGGCCCGTCCGAGAGGCATGCCTACGGCGCGATCGTCCGCGAGGGTCCGCGGAGCCTTCGCCCTGGGGCGCACCGCGGGCGCGCCGGGGCCCCACGCGCTCCTCCTCGCCCCGTGCGCCGCGGTCCTCGGGCTCCTGGCCGGATGCCGCCCCGGGACGAAGGAAAGGGTCGCGGAACCCGGCGCGACCCTCTTCGACCTGCTCCCCGCGCTACAAGTCGAGTCGCTCCCCGAGACCGATCTGCCCCCCGAGATCGCCGCCCGGTTCCGCGGGAGCGTCGCCATGAGGACGGCGGAGATCGACCCGGGGGACTGGGTCTACGCCGGCCTGCCGAAGGACCCGCATCGCTCCGGACTTCCCCAGGGCTCGAAATCCCTCCTGTGGCAGTACACCCCGGCGGCGCACCTCGCGAAGGACGCCGCGGCGCCCCTGCCCGTCCGCGAATCGGGCCCGATCCCCGCCTGGACGCCGGCGCTCGAGCCGTTCCCGGGCGAGGCCCTCTGGTGGGACGAGGCGCGAGGCTGCCTCTACGCCCTCTCCGAGGCGGCCCCTCGAGGCGTCCGTCTCGAGTGCGAGGTCGACGCGGCGCGGGAGATCGGCGACCTCGATCCGGGAGCGGCTGGGGGGGGGGAGCGTTCCCCGGTCGATCGGGGCGAGCGCCGGGACGCCGCCGCGCTCGTCCGACAACTCGCGATCGGAGCCGTGAGCCGCCGGTGCATCGTCCTCCCCGCTCCAGGGACGCTGCGGATCGAGATCGACCGGATGCGGGCCGACGAGCTGAAGATCGCCTACGGGGTCGCCGCCCGCGCGTACCGGCTCTCGGGCGATCGGGTCGAACCGGCACGGGGAGGGAGCGACGGGGTCTTGTTCGCCGTGGACGCCGTCGAGGGAGAGCAGACGCAGCGGCTCTGGAGTAGGCTCGTCGCCGCCGGTGAAGTGGGGCGGCGCTTCGAGGAAGCGAGCGTCGATCTGCGCCGCTTCCGCGACCGGTCCGTGGCCCTGCGCCTCGTGACGGAGCCGGGGCCAAGCGGGGAGCGATGGTTCGACTACGGGGCCTTCGCCGACCTCCGCTTCGCCGGATCCGCCGGACGTCCCCCCGAGCGACCCCACATCGTCCTGATCGACATGGACACGCTGCGGGCCGACCGGCTCGGTTGCTACGGCCATCGCCGCGCGACGACTCCTCGCCTCGACGCCTGGGCCGCCTCCCGCGCCCTCGTCTTCCGGGACGCGATCTCGACCTCGTCCTGGACCCTCCCGGCGACCTCCTCGATGGTCACGGGTCTCGCCGTCCACCAGCACGGAGCCGTGCGGTTCCCGGGGGCGATCCCACAGGAAGCGCGGACGCTCGCCGCGTACCTCCGGGAGGCCGGCTACGGGACCCAGGGGTTCGTGGAGGGGGCGTTCCTCGGGCCGGCGTTCGGCTTCGACCGGGGCTTCGACCTCTACGACTGGAGCGGGCCGACGAAGGCGCCGGACTGGAGCGGCGTCCCCGAGCGCGTCCGGACGCAGGGCGCCGACCGCCCCCTCTTCCTTTTCCTCCACACCTATCTCGTCCACGCTCCCTACCCCCCCGAGCCGGGCCTCGCGGATCCGGAGAACGTCGGCGTCGCCTGGCTCGCCGACCGGCCCGTCGACTACGAGGGGATCATCGACCCCTACAACCGGGGGCGCCTCGACCTCGATCTCGAGCAGAGGAAGCACATCTCGCGCCGCTACGACGCCCTCGTCGCCCGCGCGGACTCCCTCCTCGGCAACCTCCTCGAAGGGCTCGAAGAGGCGCTGGCCGGAAGGGACTTCGCCGTGATCGTCACCGCGGACCACGGCGAGGAGCTCTTCGAGCACGAACGCATCGGCCACGGCCACTCCCTCTACGGGGAGCTCCTCCGCGTCCCGCTGATCGTCCGCTTCCCCGGGAGAGGGGGGGTTCGCCCGACCGGCATCCGCGAGGAGCCCGTCTCCCTGCTCGACATCGTCCCGACGGTCCTCGATCTCGCGCGCGCGCCCATCCCGGCGCATCTCCCCGGGCTCTCCCTGGGAGGATCCCTTCCCCGCCGGCGCGTTCGCGTCGCGGAGATGGACGAGCTCGCGGCGATCGACGGGGGAGGGATGAAGCTCCTGCTCGGGGAGCTCAAGGACGCGCGCTGGTCGACCGCGCCCGTGGAGCTCTACGACCTCGGGGCCGATCCGGGCGAGCGGCGCAACCTCGCCGCCGATCGCCGGGAGGAGGTCCTGGCGCTCCGCAAGGCGCTCGAGCAGTACCGGTCCCGGAACGCGCCTCCCTCCGCCTCGCCGGCGAGCCCGAGCGAGCTCGAGGCCGCGGAGCTCCGGCGTCTCCGCGGGATGGGCTACCTCGGGGCCCCGCACTAGCCGCGCCGGTCCTTCCCCTTCCCCGCCGCGGTGGGCTCGCGGGCGGCGAAGGTGAACCCGTCCGGGACCGCGTCGACGCGCACCGTCTGCCCCTCGCGGACCTTCCCCTCGAGGAGGCGCGTCGCGATCTCGTTGGCGATGCGGTTCTGGAGGACGCGCTTGAGGGGCCGCGCCCCGAAGACCGGGTCGAACCCCTCCTTCGCGAGCCGGTCCCGCGCCGCCTCGGTCGTCTCGAGCCGGATCCGCTTCGCCTCGAGGAGCTTCGCGAGTCGGCCCACCTGGATCTCGACGATGCGCCGCAGGTCGGTCGTCGAGAGGGGGTGGAAGACGACGATCTCGTCGATCCGGTTCAAGAACTCCGGGCGGAAGAAGCCCTTCACGACCTCGAGGTAGCGCCGGGCCGCCTCGGCGTCCGTGGGCGAGGGGCTCTCGCGCATCTCCGCCGAGCCGAGGTTGCTCGTCAGGATGAGGAGCGCGTTCCGGAAGTCGACGGTCCGCCCCTGGCCGTCCGTCAGGCGCCCGTCGTCGAGGACCTGGAGGAGCGCGTTGAAGACATCCGGGTGGGCCTTCTCGATCTCGTCGAAGAGGACGACCGCGTAGGGGCGTCGACGGACCGCCTCCGTGAGCTGTCCCCCCTCCTCGTAGCCGACGTAGCCCGGGGGCGCGCCGATCAGCCGGGAGACGGTGTGCTTCTCCTGGTACTCGGACATGTCGATCCGGACCATCGCCTTCTCGTCGTCGAAGAGGAAATCGGCGAGCGCGCGCGCGAGCTCCGTCTTCCCGACGCCGGTCGGTCCGACGAACAGGAACGAGCCGATCGGCCGGTTCGGGTCGGAGAGCCCGGACCGGGAGCGGCGGACGGCGTTGCTCACCGCCTCGACGGCCTCGTCCTGGCCGACGACCCTCTCCTTCAGGCGGTCCTCCATCCGCAGGAGCTTCGCCTTCTCCCCTTCGAGGAGGCGGGAGACGGGGACCCCGGTCCACTTCGAGACGACCTCGGCGACCTCCTCCTCCTCGACCTCCTCCTTGAGCATCCGCACCTCCTTCTGGATCGAACGGAGGCGCTCGTTCGCCGCTCGCACCTCCTTCTCGACGGTGGGGATCTCGCCGTACCGGATCCGGGCGACCCCGTCGAGATCCCCCTTGCGCTCGAGTCGCTCGGCCTCGCTCCGGAGGGCGTCGATCCGTTTCTTCCCCTCGCGGATCGCCTGGATCGCCTCCTTCTCGGCCTGCCAGTGGGCGCGGAGCCGCCCTCGCTCCTCGGTCAGGTCGGCGAGCTCCTTCTCGAGCTTCCCGAGGCGCGCCTTCGAGTCTTCGTCTTTCTCGCGTCGCAGCCCCTGCCGCTCGATCTCGAGCTGGCGGAGCCGGCGCTCGACGGCGTCGAGCTCCGCCGGAAGGGAGTCGATCTCGATCCGGAGCCGGGAGGCCGCCTCGTCGACGAGGTCGATCGCCTTGTCCGGGAGGAACCGGTCGGCGATGTACCGGGCGGAGAGGGTCGCGGCGGCGACGAGGGCGGAGTCCTGGATGCGGACGCCGTGGTGGACCTCGTAGCGCTCCTTGAGCCCCCGCAGGATCGCGATCGTGTCCTCGACGGAGGGCTCCCCGACGAAGACCGGCTGGAAACGCCGCTCGAGGGCGGCGTCCTTCTCGACGTGCTTGCGGTACTCGTCGAGGGTCGTCGCGCCGATGCAGCGCAGCTCCCCGCGCGCGAGGGCGGGCTTGAGGAGGTTCGCCGCGTCGACGGCCCCCTCGGCTCCCCCGGCCCCGACGAGGGTGTGCATCTCGTCGATGAAGAGGACGATCCCTCCTTCGGACTCCGTCACCTCGCGGAGGACGGCCTTCAGGCGGTCCTCGAACTCGCCCCGGTACTTCGAGCCCGCCACGAGCGCGCCCATGTCGAGGGCCATCACCCGCTTCCCCTTCAGTCCCTCGGGGACATCCCCCTCGACGATCCGACGGGCGAGCCCCTCGACGATCGCCGTCTTCCCGACTCCGGGCTCGCCGATCAGGACCGGGTTGTTCTTCGTACGACGCGAGAGGACCTGCATCACGCGGCGGATCTCCTCGTCGCGGCCGACGACCGGGTCCACCTTCCCGCGCCGGGCGGCCTCCGTGAGGTCCCGGGCGAAGCGTTCGAGCGCCCGGTACTTGTCCTCGGGGTTCGGGTCGGTCACGCGCTGGGTGCCGCGGACCTCCTTCAGCGCCGAGAGGACGGCCTCCTCGCCCGCGCCCACGGCGCGGAGCGCGTCGCCGGCGGGGGACTTCCGCCGGGCCGCCAGCGAGAGGAGGAGGTGCTCCGTCGAGACGTACTCGTCCCGCGCCTTCGCGGCGCGCGCGAAGGCGTCGTCGAAGACCTCCTTCGTCCCCGGGGCCAGGTAGACCCCGGTCGCCCCCTCGACGCGGGGGAACTTCTCGAGGAGGAGGGCGGCCTTCGCGCGGAGCGCCTGGGGGTCGGCGCCGATCTTCTTCAGGAGCGGGACGACGATGCCGTCGTCCTGCGAGAGGAGGCCGAACAGCAGGTGCTCGGGTTCGAGGGCCTGGTGGCCGCTCGACTCGGCGGACTGCTGGGCTCCCTGGAGGGCCTCGCGAGCCTTGATCGTCAGTTTCTCGAGGTTCATGGCTGAGCTTTTCGGCACCAACGGCCGTGCCTCGGCACAACCCCCTGGCTTCAAGTCATTTGAAGCAGGGGTGCATCGAAGGGGCCTGCCGCGGCTGTCGGACTGGCAGCCCCCGCGGCCCCTCGGCAGTTAATACCCGAAGGTCGCGACGAGGCCGTTCGTGAAGGCGAATCCGCCCCCCTGGCCCGGGACGGCGGCCTGGAGCGAGAGCGCCACGCCCCCCGCCGCGGGGAGGTCGGGGAGTGGGATCGTGAGGGCTCCCGTTCCCCCGGCGGAGATCGGGAAGGTTGCCAGCCCGAACGCCGTGAGGACGTCGACGTAGGCGGAGCAACTCGGCGTGATCGGGGTCGGGAACGGCGGGGGAGCGCTCGCGAGGAGAAAGGCGGTCCCCGGTCCCGGCGCTCCCGAGATCGTGAGGGTCCAGTCCTGGCCGAGGAAGGGGGTTCCCGCCGCGAGCGCCGGAGGGACGGGGAGCGGAGCGGGGAGCCCCTCCTGGCAGCCCGTGCCGACCGTCGCGACGGAAGCCGGGAACGGCGTCTGGCGGAAGACGCCGCGGCCGTGGGTGACGGCGTAGAGGTAACCCGAGGACCAGAAGAGCTCGTCGACGGAGACGAGGCTCGGGCCGTCGAGGGAGACCGACCAGGCCGTGCCCCCGTCCTCGCTGATCAGGACCCCGAGCTCGCTCCCGACGTAGAGCCAGTCCGGGTGGGCCGGGTTGATCTCGACGTCCCGGAGCGGCACGGCCGGCATGTTCGCCGCCGCCGTCCACGTCGTCCCCCCGTTCGTCGTCTGCCAGAGATTGTCGCTCGCGAAGCCGGCGAAGGTGACGAGCGCACGCGAGGAGTTCGCGGGATCGATCGTGATCCGCGTGACCTTCCGGTCCGGCAGCGGGGGGGAGGCCGTGTCGCGCTGGGTCCAGGTCGGGGAGGCCGCCGTCCCGTTCGACGTCGAGTAGACCTCGCCGTTGTTGTGGCCGACCCAGATCACGTCCGAGTCCCCTGGCGCGACCGCGACGGCCGAGATGCGCGAGCCCCCCGAGATGGGGGGCTTGATCGAGGCGTAGGCGGGTCCGGTCGTCGGGGTCGTCGCGGCCTTCGCGTCGTTCGTCCGCCAGAGCGAAGCGCCCCCCACGAGGAGCCGATCCGGGTCGTTCGGGTCCAGGACGAACGGCGCGATGAAGTTCGCCGCGCCGCTCTGCGCGTCGGGAATCAGGTAGGGGGGGGGCTTCCAGACGTAGGCGGAGCCGTTCCAGTGCTTGCCGTCGACGTACTCGGCGCTCGAGCCCCCGTTCGAGCTGCGGTGGAGCTGGGCGCGGACGTACTCGCCGTAGTGGAAGGCCGGGTCGGACGGGTCGCTCGCGCAGAAGCCCCCGTCCCCGCCGAAGGTCGTCGTCCAGGCGTTCCCGCCGCCCGCGGGCGTGTAGCGGAGTGTCCCGTTGTCCTGCGTCCCGAGGATCACCGCACCGGAGACGGGGCTCCGGGAGCCCCCGTACCCCTGCGTGATCGCGAGCTCGTTGTTGAGGTTCACCCATCCGGACAGCGTGGCGACGGCGTAGACGTCGTCCGTCTTCCAGACCCCCCCGTCGTTCCCGAAGTAGACGGTGCGGTTGCTCGTCCCGTCGAACCCGGGGGCCTCGACGATCGCGTGGTGGTCGGCGTGGGCGCTCGTCGGCCAGGAGTACCACTGGCTGATCTTCGCGAAGGAGGCCCCGCCGTTCGTGCTGCGGTAGAGGTCCAGGCCGCCGAAGATCACGACGTCGTCCGCCGTGCTGGCGTCGAGGTCGGTCGGGTCGATCCAGAGCGCGTCGTAGTACCAGCCCGCGCTCCCCTGGCTCACCGTCGAGACGACGGAGTAGGTCGCCCCGCCGTCGAGGCTGCGCTTGAGCGTGCCGCCCCCCTCCGCCTGGAGCGCGTAGACGCAGCCGTTCCCGGCGCCCGTCCAGCCGCGGTGGTAGGCGAGCTCGACGCGCGCGTAGAAGGAGTTCACGTGCAGCCCCGTCGACTCCGTCCAGGAGGCGCCCCCGTCCGTCGAGCGGAGGCCGCTCGTGAACCAGGTCGAGTTGCCGGAGTCGTAGTCGATGAAGTGGGCGACGGCGAGGCTGGGGATCGTCGGGTGGAAGTCGACGTCGAGGGAGCGGCGGTTCGCACCGGTGTAGGCGGAGGACCAGGACTGCCCGGCGTCCGTGCTCCGCCAGATCCCGGACCCGGTCGCGGCGAGGAGCGAGGACTCGTCCGGCGAGAGGGCGAGGCGGCTCACCCAGGAGAAACTCGGGTTCGCCGTCGCGGGAAGCTGCGTCCAAGTGACGCCGCCGTCGGTGCTCCTGAAGATCCCGGCGCCTTGGATCGCGTCCCCGTTGAAGAAGCCCTCCCCCGTCGCCGCGTAGAGGATCGAGGGATTCGAAGGGACCAGGAGCAGGCTCGTCACCGCGAGGTTCCCCATGAAGTCGTCGATGACGCTCCAGGAGGCCCCGCCGTCGATCGTCTTCCAGATGCCGCCCGAGACGCTCCCGGCCCAGAGCGTGTCCGGGTCGGTCGGATGGGGGAGGACGCTGCGGACGCGTCCGCCGATGTTCCCCGGGCCGAGCGCGGTCCAGCCTCCCGAGGAGAGGCCCCCCGCCGTCTCGAGGGAGGCGAGCGCCTCGATCTGGGCGCGCGCGGCGAGGAGCGCGTTCGGGGGGATCTCCCCGTTCTCGTCCTTCCAGAAAGACAGCCGCCACCTCGCCCATTCGTCCGGGCTGTCGGGACGCGGCCCGCGCATCTTGCGCCGCGTGCGATCGAGGACCTCCGGGGGCATCGCGAGAAGGTCGGCGTTCGCGAGGTTCTTCGAGGCCCGGAGGTCGCGGACGTCCTCGAGCGGGATTCCGAGCGCCCGCGCCGTCGCTTCGTCGCTCGCGCCGGGGCGCGCCGGCCCTCCCACGAGGAGGAGCCCGAAGAGGGCGGCTCCTGGACCGAAGACGAGGATCTTCCCGCGCACGAGGTCCTCCGGAGAGGAGAGGCGATTCTCCCCGATCTCTCCCCGCGGTCCAGGGGCGCGGGGTCTACCGCACGACGGTCACGGGGCAGGGGGCGTACTGGAGGACGCGCTCGGAGACGCTCCCCGTGAAGAAGTGGCGGCCCGAGGCGCCGCGGCTCCCGATGACGATCAGGTCGTAGCTTCCGGAGCGCGCGACGCCGCAGATCTCCTCGGCGGCGAGGCCGAGGACGACCCTCCGATCGGCCGCGAGGCCGCGTTCGCGGAAGGGGGCGAGGGCGCCCTCGAACACGTCGCCGGCGAGCCGCAGCTTCTCCTCCTCCGCCTCCTCGGCGGAGAGCGCCTCGAGGCCGAGGGCCGTGATCCCGCCCCGGTCGTAGACGTGGAGGAGGGTCGCCTCGCCGCCGATCGCCCGCGCGAGGTCCGCGGCGAGGGCGGCCGCGCGGACCGAGGCGGGGGAGCCGTCGACGGGGACGAGGAGGCGGCGGATCAAGGGGCCTCCGGGGTCGGCGCCAGAAGCGCCTTCATTTGCCGGACCGCCTCCCGCAGGCCGACGAAGACCGCCCGCGAGACGATCGCGTGGCCGATGTTGAGCTCCTCGACGTGGGGGAGGTCGGCCACGGCGGAGACGTTCCGGTAGTCCAGGCCGTGGCCCGCGTTCACCCGGAGGCCCAACCCGTGGGCGTGGCGGGCGGCCTCGCGCAGGCGCTTCAGCTCGCGCCCCCCCTCCTTCCGGGCCGCGTTCGCGTAGGCGCCGGTGTGGAGCTCGACGAAGTCGGCCCGCACGGCGGCCGCCGCCTCGATCTGCCGCGCGTCGGGCTCGACGAAGAGGCTGACGAGGATCCCCTTCTCCTTGAAGCGCGGGATCCCCTCGAGGAGCCGCGCCTTGCCGGCGAGGACGTCGAGCCCCCCTTCCGTCGTCACCTCTTCGCGTCGCTCGGGGACGACGCACACCTCCTCGGGGCGGACCTCGAGGGCGAGCGCGACGACCTCCGGGGCGAAGGCGAGCTCGAGGTTGAAGACCCCCTGGACGAGCTCCCGGAGAAGGCGGACGTCGCGCTCCTGGACGTGGCGGCGGTCCTCGCGGAGGTGGCAGGTGATCCCGTCCGCTCCGCCGAGCTCGCACTCGAGGGCGGCGGCGACGGGGTCGGGCTCGCGCCCCCGGCGGGCCTGCCGCACCGTCGCCACGTGGTCGACGTTGACGTGAAGGTTCATCCCGGGTCGCCTCAGGGAGTCTAGGTCGGACGGGCGGGGGGGGTCAACGCGGACGGGGCGCGACTTGCGCCGCGCGCGCCGAAGGGGCAGAAGACTGCGCGGACGCCATGCGCATCATCGCCGGCGATCACCGGGGGGCGCGCCTCCTCTCCCCGGAGGGGCGGACGACGCGTCCGATGCTCGACCGGGTCCGGACGGCGCTCTTCGACCGCCTCGGGGAACTCGGGGACGCGCGCGTGCTCGACCTCTTCGCAGGGTCCGGAAGCCTCGGCCTCGAGGCGCTCTCCCGGGGAGCCGCGTCCTGCTGTTTCGTCGAGTCGGACCCCCGGGCCCTCGCCGCCCTGCGAGCGAACGTCGCGAAGCTCCGCCTCGGGGAGCGCGCCCGGATCGTCCGCGGGGACGCCTTCGCCTTCGTCGGCGACGTCGCGTCCCCTTCCTTCGACCTCGTCTTCGTCGATCCTCCGTACCGGGTCCTGGCCGGGGCGGGACGCGCCCGCACCCTGGGCCTCCTCGCGATCCTCCGCGAGCGGGCCCTTGCGTCCGGGGGCGTCGGCGCCTTCCATTTCCCGCGCGACCGGCTCGCGCCCGAGGAGCTCGCCCTCGTCGGGAGGACGGATCTTCGCGCCTGCGGGTCCTCCTCGATCGCTCTCTTCCGCGCCCCGTGAAGCCTCCTTCCCTCGACCTCGTCGTCCTCGGCGACCGGATCTACCGGGACGGTTCCTTCGTGCGGGGGTGGATCGCCTCGCGCGGGGAACGGATCGCGGGTCGGGGGGAGGGGACTCCCCCGGAGGCGCGGAGCGTGCTCGACGCGAGGGGCCACTTCGTCGTCCCGGGCCTGGTCGACCTGCACGTCCACGGAGCCGGGGGCGCCGACGCCTCGAGCGACGATCCCGAGGAGGTCGGCACGATGGCCCGGACGCTCGCGCGCCACGGGACGACCGCCTTCCTCGCGACGCTCTACCCGGCTCCGATCGAGACCCTCGTGCGGCGGCTCGAGCGGCTCCGCGCGCGCCGCCCCGGCCCGGAGGAGGCGGCTCTCCTCGGCGTCCATCTCGAGGGACCCTTCGTGAACCGGACGCGCGCCGGCGCCCTCGATCCGAAGACCCTCCGTCCCCCCAACGTGCGCGACGCGTCGCGCCTGATCGAGGCGGGAGGGGAGCTCCTCCGGACCGTCACCCTGGCGCCCGAACTGCCCGGCGCGGCGGAGGTGCTCCGGGCGTTCGTGCGGGCGGGGGTCCGCGTCTCGCTCGGCCACTCCGACGCGACCTCCGAGCAGGCGGGCGCGGCGGTGACCGCGGGCGCGCGCGGCGTCACGCACGTCTTCAACGCGATGCGCCCCTTCCATCATCGGGAGGCGGGGCTCGCCGGGAGGGCGCTCCTCGACCCGTCCCTGACCTGCGAACTGATCGGGGACCTCGCGCACGTCGGACCGGAGGGGGTCGACCTCCTCCTCCACGCGAAGGGGATCGAGGGGGTCTGCCTCGTCTCCGACGGGCTCCGCGGGACCGGGACGCGGGCGAAGACCTTCACCGCCGGAGGGCGCCGCCACGCGGTGCGGGACGGCGTCGCCTATGCGGGCCGGGGCCTCCTCTCCGGGGGGGGCCTCCCGCTCCTCGGAGCGCTCCAGCGGCTCCTCGCTGCGCGGCGCCTCACCCTCGAGGAGGGGCTTCGCCTCGCCGCGGGAAACCCGGCGCGCGAGGCGCGCGCGGAGGGGAGGGTCGGGGAACTGCGGGTCGGGGCCCGCGCGGACTTCCTGTGGATCGACGGCGCGGGGACCATGAAAAGGGCGTTCCTTTCAGGACGAGAGCTTCTGGCCCATCCAAACGGGTAAAGGCGCCCCCCCTCGCGCGCCGAAGAGGGGGTCCCTCACGCAACCAAGAGAGGCCCCAGTGGCGACCCTTCGAACGCGACGGCTGACGTTCACGGTCCTCGGACTCCTCGGCGCCGCCGCTCCCCTCTCCGCCGCGGCGGAGGGGGAGGGCCTCCTCGCCTCCTTCGCGCGGGAGCTCGGTCTCGCGAAGGACCCGACGGCGCCGCACCCCTGCACGCTCGCGGAACTCCGCGAGAACCCCGAGGCGTACCGCGGGGTGCGGGTGACCCTGATGCTCCAGATGCACGAGCGGGGGCAGTTCTGGAACCCGTTCTTCACCCGCTTCGCCCCGGAGAACTACGTGAACTTCTCCGCCTGGGGCGACGAGCAGCGCCTGTGGGTCGCCTCCGAGTACGAGAGCGACTTCCCGCTCCTCTTCGTCGAGCGCCGCTCGGAGATGGCGCGGACGATCCTCGCCGCCGCGACCTACCAGCGCTTCCAGGCGACGGCGATCGTGCGGGACACGTTCCGGGGGATGCCCTGGATCGAGGTGACGAAGCTCTCCTCCCTCTCGGACCGGATCACGCGGGGGACCCTCGTCCACGGGGCGCGCGGGCGCAAGTGGATGGACGCGAGGAAGTGGACCCTCGCCGCGAACGAGTTCGACCGGGCGATCACGGACGACCTGCCGGACGCGGCGCGCGTCGGCCTCCTGAAGGACCTGAGCGTCTGCCACTACGCGCGCGGGGACCGGGAGCGGACGCGGACCGTCCTCCTCGCCGCCGCCGAGTTGAACCCGAAGGACGCGGAGGTGAACGCGGCGCTCGAGTCCCTCCTCCTCGAGGAAGAGAAGCCCCTGCCCGTCGAGGAGCCCGCCCCGCAGGCGAAGGAGCCCGCGCCTCAGGCGGAGCCTCCGAAGAAGGAAGAGGAGGCCGGGAAGGGGACATCGAACGAAGGCGGCGCGACGTCCGACACGGGTTCCGGACAGGGGAACTCGACCGACACGCCGCCGAGATCCGACCGCGGGCCCGACGGGAAGTGAAGTAAAGGGATAGGGGGACCGCGGGGGCGCGGGGATCGTGCCTCCGCGGAGCCGGATGGGGGGGGGCCGGGGCATCAACCCGGCCCCGTTTTTTTTTTCTCCCCGGG
Source organism: Planctomycetota bacterium (assembly GCA_035695825.1). Taxonomy (GTDB): domain Bacteria; phylum Planctomycetota; class UBA1135; order UBA1135; family JAKEFM01; genus JAKEFM01. Next base: position 234,092 of record DASRRH010000022.1, read on the forward strand.
AACGCGAGCCCGGGAGGGCGGGCCCGCCCGGGCTCGGAGAAAGGGAGAGAAAAGACGGCCGCTAGGGCTGGACCACGAGCGTGAGCCCGTTCGAGAGGACGATCGGCGTGAAGAGGGGGCTCGCGGGGTCGATCACGATCTCCTGGAGATAGAGCGTCCCTCCGGCCGTCGCGCCCGCGAGCGACGGGAAGACGTGCTCCCCTTGTCCGGCGGCGATGCCGGCCCCGGCGATCGATCCCGGCAGGAGGAACGGGAAATCGCTGAGGATGGTGCACGGTCCCGTCCCGCCGAGGATCGTCTGCAGGTCGAGCGGGAAGGGCGCACCGTTCGTGAAGCCGATGATCAGGAAGGAGGGGCTGCCGGCGAGGGCGCCCGAGACGTGGGCGCCGAAGGGGCCGGGGAGGGTGAGCCGCGCCGGTCCGCCCATCCAGCCGAGGGAAGGGGTGACGCCGCCCGTCCCGGCGCACCCGCCCGGGGTCGAGGCGGGGAGAGCCCCGCCGCGGGTGTCCCCCCGCAGGGCCCCGCCGGGAAAGCTCGTCGTGTGGACGTTGCAGTAGAAGCCCGCCGTGTAGAGGCTCGTGATCTGCCCCGCCGTGAGAACCGCCGTCGTCCCGGTCGAGGTCCACGGCCCCGCCGGCGGTCCGGCGGGGGCGATGAGGCCGAGGGCGATCCCCCCGCCGAGGCAGGGCCCCGGGTTCACGTGGAGGTGGGCGTCCGTGGGGGTCCCCGTGATCCCCACGACCCTGATGGCCCAGGTGATCGAGTTGTTCGCGTTGACGACCGCGCCGAAGGAGCCGGAGCCCGCGGGCGTCACCGGGAGGCACTCGTTCGCCCCGTTGAGGTCGGCCCAGGCGGGCGCGCGTATCTGACCGCGGATCTCCCCGCCGCCGTTGTTGATCGTGTGGACGTTCACGTAGAGGGCGCCGGCGAGGAGGTCGGTCTTCTGGGCCACGGTGAGGACCGGGGTCGTCCCGGTGGCGATGACGCCGCCGGCCGTGAGGGTGAACGTGAGCGGGAAGAGCACGCCGCCGCTCTGCGTCGAGAGTCCGGGGTGGATGTGGGCGTCCGTGACGAGGCTCGTGAACCCGCTCGCCGTCACGTAGTAGGTGAGGGTGTCGTTCGCGTTGAGGACGAACGTCCCGACTCCGGTCGCCGCCGAGGCGACGGAGGGGATCTCATTCGCCCCGCTCAACTGCGCGTTGAAAGCCCCCTGGCCCCGGGCCGCCCCGGCCGCGAGGAGGAGGATGGGGAAAGCGAGGAATCCGTATGCGCGCATGCTTCTCTCCTAGATCGTCTCTTGAACCAAGAAGAAGTCCCACCGGGGAACCGCAGCCGACCCCGGCTGGTCCCTCTCGCACCCACGAGGTCAAAGGGTAGCAACCCGCCCCCCGTGCCGCCAAGGCCCGATCCGGTCCGCAGGAATCGCAGGAGCGGCGCGGCCACCCAGGAAAGTGTTCCACGGGACCTGGGCCCCGGTCTTTCCCCTACTTGGCCGCGCTCGCAGCGGCGACGGGGGGGAGAGCCGCCGAAGGGGTCGGGAAGACGCGAGCGCTCTCGCGCGTCGTCGACCTCTCCGCGCCCGCGAAGGGAGACTTCGAGAGGGGTTGACGTAGTCCGGCGGTCCGGCGAGGTTTGCGTTCCTCGAGTTCCTCGATGGCAGCCCCTCCCCTCCCGCCGCTCGTCTTTGCCCCCCTCTTCTTCGAGCGGATCTGGGGCGGGGGAGGCCTCGCCGAGGTCGCCGGGCTCGCCCCCCCGGCTCGCCCAAGCATCGGCGAGGCCTGGATCCTCGCGGACCGGGAGGGCGCGCGCTCCCGCGTGCGGGAGGGCCCATTCGAAGGTAGGACGCTTCGCTCCCTGATCGAGGAGTACGGCTCCTCGATCCTCGGGGCGGAGGACTCCTCGCGGCCGTTCCCCCTCCTCGTCAAGTTCCTCGACGCCGCGGGTCTCCTCTCGCTCCAGGTCCACCCGGACCAGGAGGCCGCGATCCGGGAAGGGGAGAGCGATCTCGCCAAGGACGAGGCGTGGGTGTTCCTCCGACTCGGGAATCGCGCGCGGGTCTACGCGGGCTTGCGGCCCGAAGTCGGGCGGGCCGAACTCGAGCGGGCGCTCCAGAGCGGCGATCCCGAGCCTTGCCTCCGGCGGGTCGAGGTGTCCCGAGGAGACATCCTCCCGGTCCCCGCAGGGACGGTCCACGCGCTCGGGGACGTCGTCGTCCTCGAGGTCCAGACGAACTCGGACCTGACCTACCGCCTCTCGGACTGGGGGAGGGTCGGAAAGGACGGCCGGCCGAGGAGCCTCCACGTCGAGAAGGGCCTTCGGTCGGTCCGCCCCGAGTCGAGGCCCGATCCCGCCCGGGGAACCTTCGCGTCGATGCCTCGGTTCCTGCTCGAATGCGCGGAGGGAACCGGGATCGTCGCGGGTTCGCCGCGCGCGCCGACCGTGGTCGTGCCTCTGCGCGGGGAGGGCCGCCTTCGATGGAGGGGCGGCGGTTCGCCCTGGTCCCGCGGTGAGGCGTGGCTCCTCCCGGCCGCGTGCGGGGAGACCCGCTTCGAGGCCGCCGACGGACCCGGGGCGTGGGCGAGGGCCACCCCCACGGAAGGAGGGGCGCTGTGAACGCCCCGCTCGTCCGCCTGAACCGCCTCCTCGCCGAGCGGGGAGCGGCCTCCCGCCGCCACGCCGACGAGCTGGTCCGGAAAGGTCTCGTCTCCGTGGACGGACGGGTCGTCACGGCGGTCGGGACGAGGGTTCCGGCCGACGCCCGCCTCGAGGTTTCCGGGAGGCTCCTTCCGGAGCGTCCCCGCGTGCACCTCGTCCTCAACAAGCCCCCCGGAGTCCTCTGTACGAACGCCCCCGGGGAACAACGGCCGCGCGCGATCGACCTCGTCCGTGCGCCTGCCGGGGTCCGGCTCTTCTGCGTCGGCCGCCTCGACCTCGACTCGCGCGGCCTCCTCTTCCTCACGAACGACGGCGACTTCGCGGCGCGCGTCCTCCACCCCCGCCACGGCGTCCCCCGGACCTATTGGATGCGCGTCCGCGGCCGGGTCACGGGGGAGGCCCTCGCCGCTCTCGCCCGGGGCGTCCGGCTCGCCGAGGGGAGGACGGGTCCCATCCGGGTGTCCCTCCGACGGCGGACCCGCGAGTGGAGCCTCTGCCTGGCCACCGTCCGCGAAGGGATGAATCGCGAACTGCGACGCGCGTTCGCCCACGTCGGCTTCCCCGTTCTCGATCTGACGAGGACGCGCATCGGGCCCGTGTCGATCCGGGGGCTCCGTCCGGGGGCCTCGCGCCCCCTCACGCCCGGAGAGATCGCGGGGCTGCTCCGTCCGCCTGAGGCAGGGGATCGGGGAGGGGTCGGGGAGTCGAGAGGCGGAGCCGGAGAGAAACCTCGCCGACCTCCGCGCGTCGGGACCGGCCGCGGGGACGGACGGTGAAGGAGAGGGCCCGGACCCTCCCGGCGCCGGTCCGCGAGGCGCGCCTGAAGAACGGCCTCCAGGTGCTCCTCTGCCGGAGGAAGGGGCATCCCGTCGTCGCCTGCATGGTTTGGTACCGGGTCGGCTCGCGCGACGAGAGGCCCGGGGAGACCGGGATCGCCCACTTCCTCGAACATCTGACCTTCAAGGGGACGCGCCGGTTCGGCAAGGGAGTGATCGACGCGATCACGGCACGCCTCGGCGGCTACGACAACGCCTTCACCGACCACGACGCGACCGCCTACGTCTTTCAGTTCGCGTCCGACCGGTGGGGGGCCGCGCTCGAGATCGAGGCGGACCGGATGCGCGGGTGCCGGTTCGACGGGCGGGAGTTCGAGGCCGAGCGGCGGGTCGTCCTCGAGGAGATGCGCATGTCCCTCGACGACCCCTGGCGCGACCTCTACCACGAGACCGCCGCGGTCGTCTTCCTCGCGCACCCGTACCGACAGCCGGTGATCGGCTGGGAGGGGGACTTGCGGCGGGTGAGCCGCGAGGCGGTCGCCGCCTTCTACCGGTCGCGCTATCGCCCCGACAACGCGACCGTCGTCCTCGTCGGCGATCTCGATCCGCGGGGCGCGCTCGCGCGCGTGCGGCGCGCGTTCGGGGGGATCCGGGTCCCCGCGTCGGAGCAGCCCCCCGCCTCGCCGACTCCGTCGGAGCCCCCTGCGAGGGGGGAGAGGCGCCTGGTCCTCGAGCGTCCCGACGCGGTCGCCCGGCTCCTCGTCGCCTACCGCACCTGCCGGGTCGGCGAGAGCGACGATGTCGCGCTCGACGCCCTCGGGGCGATCCTCGCCGCCGGACGCTCCTCCCGCTTCTACCGCCGGCTCGTGCTCGGCCAGCGGGTCGCGACGGCGGTCGGCGCGGAGAACGACACGCGGGCCGACCCCGGAGTCTTCTGGGTCTCCCTCGAGGTGCGGCCGGGCGTCCCTCCCCCGCGCGCGGAGCGCGCGCTCCTCGCGGAGGTCGCGCGGATCGCGCGGGAGGGCCCCGATCGCAAGGAGATCGCGAGGGCGAAGCGGGCGCTCCTCGCCGCGTGCCGGTTCCAGTGGGAATCGGCCGGCGACCTCGCGGAGGAGCTCGGACGGTACGCGTCGCAGACGGCCTGGCGCGCGATCCACCGCTACGTCCCCGACGTCCTGCGCCTCGACCGCGGAACGGTGCGGAAGGTGGCCGCGCGCTACTTCCAGCCGGGCAACCGGGTCGTCGGGGTCGCGCGCCGGGCGCGGCGGCCGCTCCCCGCGCGCGGAGGGGCCGGCCCTCCCCTGCCGCCCGAAGGAAGAGGACGGGAGGTCCAGCGGCGCGGGCCCGTCGTGCCCCGGCGTCTCCTCCCCCGGCGCGGGTTCCTTCCCGTCGTGCGACTCGCCGACCGGAGGTTCGTCCTTGCGAACGGGCTCGTGCTCCTCGTCTCGCGCAACGCCGCCGCGCCCACGGCGACGGTCGGAGCCTTCGTCGAGGCGGGGCTCGCCTGCGAGACCGGGAGGCCCTCGGGGCTCGCCCACCTCGCTGGCGCGCTCCTCGAGGAGGGGACCCGGGGGCGCTCCGGCCGCGAGATCACCGAGACGGTCGAGTCCGTCGGCGGATTCCTCGAGGCCGGGCTCGGGGGAACGAGCCTCTCGGTGCCCGCGGAGCACCTCCCCCTCGGCCTCGACCTCCTTGCCGACCTCCTCGCCCGGCCGACGTATCCGGAGCCCGCCTTTCGCCGACGGAGGGATCTCCTCCTCGCCGAACTCCGGGGGGAGGAGGACGATCCTCGGGCGCGGGCGCACCAACGGCTCCGCGAGGCGGTGTACGGTCGGCATCCCCTGCGGCGCCCGACGAAGGGGACGCCGGCGAGCGTGGCGCGGATCGCTCGCTCGGACCTCGTCGAGTTCCACCGCCGCTGGTTTGCCCCGCAACGGACGATCGTCGCCGTGTCGGGGGAAGTCGAGGCGGGGGAGGTCCTCGACCGGGCCCGGCGGACGCTCGGGGCCTGGACGGCCGACCCGAGCCCTCTCCCGCGCCCCCGGCGGCCCTCGATCCAGCGGCGGGGCCGGGAGATCCTGATCCCGGAAGCCCGCGCCCAAGTCCAGGCGGTGCTCGGCCACCTCGGCGTGACCCGCGACGACCCGGACTTCTACGCCCTCCTCCTCCTGGACCAGGTCCTCGGGGGAGGCGCGGGCTTCACGGACCGGCTCTCCCGCCGGCTACGCGAGGAGCTCGGGCTCGCGTACGCCGTCCACGCCGACCTCACTTCGACCGCGGGGAAGGAGCCGGGCCTCTTCGTGGCGACGGTGGGGACCGCCGGGGAGAGCTTCCGTGCGGCGGTGGAAGGGATCCGCCGCGAGTTCCGTCGCGTGCTCCGCGAGCCCCCCTCCGCCTCCGAGCTCCGGACGGCGAAGGACTACCTCCTCGGCTCCTATGTCTTCGGCCTCGAGCGCAACGCGGGTCGGGCGCTCCACCTCCTCCAGCGGGAGCGGTTCGGCCTCGGCGAGGACTTCCTCCGGCGCTACGTCGAGCGGATCGAGCGCACCTCGACGGGGGAGGTCGCTTCGGCAGCGCGCCGGCACGTGCGTCCCGAGGCGCTGACGCTGGTCGCGATCGGGCCCCTCGAGCGCCGCGCCCGGCGGGCGTAAGGCGCCCCCGGGCCCGACGAACGCCGACCCCGGAGCCTGGGACCCCCGGGCCGGAAGGGGAAAGCGGCGGGACGATTCTCCGCCGCGGAGGAGGTTCAGAACTCCGGGATGGGGGGGCCGCCGGCCTTCTCTTCCTTCACCTCGGAGACGATCGCGTCCGTCGTGAGGAGGAGCGTCGCGACCGAAGCCGCGTTCTGGAGGGCCGTCCGGACGACCTTCGTCGGATCGATGATCCCGGCGGCGACCAGGTCCTCGTAGCGGTTCGCGGCCGCGTTGTATCCCTCGCTCGGGTTCTTGGCTCCCCGCACGCGCTCGACGGCGATCGCCCCGTCGACGCCCGCGTTCTCCGCGATCTGCCGGAGGGGCGCCTCGAGGGCGCGCCGGATGATGCCGGCCCCGACCGCCTCGTCCCCCGAGATCTTGAGGGCCTCGATCGTCTTCTGGCAGCGCAGGAGCGCGACGCCGCCGCCGGGGAGGATCCCCTCCTCGAGCGCGGCGCGGGTCGCGTGGAGCGCGTCCTCGACGCGCGCCTTCTTCTCCTTCATCTCGGCCTCGGTCGCCGCGCCGACGTTCACTTCGGCGACCCCGCCCGCGAGCTTCGCGAGGCGCTCCTGCAGCTTCTCGCGGTCGTAGTCGGAGGTCGTCTTGTCGAGCTCCGCCTTGATCTGGGAGATCCGGCCCTTGATCGCGTCGGGCTTGCCCTTCCCCTGGACGATCGTCGTGTTCTCCTTGTCGACGACGACCTTCTCCGCCTGCCCGAGGTCCTCGAGGCTCGCGTTCTCGAGCTGGACCCCGAGGTCCTCGAAGAGCGCGCGCCCGCCCGCCAGGATCGCGATGTCCTCGAGCATGCTCTTCCGGCGGTCGCCGAAGGCGGGGGCCTTGACCGCGCACGCGCGGATGGTCTTGCGGAGATGGTTCACGACGAGGGTCGCAAGGGCCTCCCCCTCGACCTCCTCGGCGATGACGAGGAGCGGCCGTCCCGTCTGGGCGACCTTCTCGAGGATCGGGATCAGGTCCTTGACGGCGGAGATCTTCTTCTCGTGGATCAGGATGTAGGGCTTCTCGAGGACGACCTCCATCTTCTCGAGGTTCGTGATGAAGTGCGGGGAGAGGTAGCCCTTGTCGAACTGCATCCCCTCGACCCACTCGACCGTCGTCTGGAGGCTCTTCCCTTCCTCGACGGTGATCACGCCGTCCTTGCCGACGCGATCGAAGGCCTCGGCGAGCTTCGTGCCGATCTCCGGGTCGTTGTTCGCCGCGATCGCGGCGACCTGGGAGATCTCCTGCTTCCCCTTGACCGGCTTGCTCATCGACTTGAGCTCGCCGACGATCGCCTCGACGGCCCTCTCGATCCCGCGCTTGAGCGCGATCGGGTTCGCGCCGGCGGTGACGTTCTTCAGCCCCTCCTCGAAGATCGCCTCCGCGAGAACGGTCGCCGTGGTCGTCCCGTCGCCCGCGACGTCGGAGGTCTTCGAGGCGACCTCCTTGACCATCTGGGCGCCGAGGTTCTCGTAGGGGTCCTCGAGCTCGATCTCCTTGGCGACCGTGACCCCGTCCTTCGTGACGGTGGGGGACCCGAAGGACTTCTCGAGGATGACGTTGCGGCCCCGCGGGCCGAGGGTGACCTTCACGGCATGGGCGAGCTTTCGCACGCCCATCCGGATGTGCTCGCGGGCCTCCTGATCGTACGCGATGCGCTTGACGGTCATGGGGGTGACCTCCTCGGGGAAACGGGGCGGGTCCTAGCCCTCGACGACGCCCAGGATGTCCTCTTCGCGGATGAGGAGGTATTCCTCCCCCTCCCACTTCACCTCGGTCCCGGCGTAGGAGGAGAAGAGGACGCGGTTCTCGGGCTTCACGCTCGGGGGGACGCGCTCGCCGGTCTCGAGGGTTCGCCCCTGTCCGACGGCGATGACGACCCCCTCCTTCGGCTTCTCCTTCGCGGTGTCGGGGAGGACGATCCCCCCCTTCGTCTTGTCCTCCGCCTCGAGGCGACGCACGAGCACGTGGTCACCGAGGGGCTTGATGCTCACCGTCGTCGCGGTCTTCGTCTTGGCCATCGCTCCCGCTCCTTCGTCGATTCCGATCTCCGGTGCCCGGGCAGGTCCCCGCCCCGCTAGCGCAGGGGCTCGAGGCCCGCGAGCGCCCGGGCGACGCACGTGCGCAGCGCCTCGGGCGAGACGGGCTTTCGCAGGAAGGTGAACGCCCCCGCGGACAGCGCCTCCCGCTCGAGTTCGGGGGAGGGCTCTCCCGACACGAGGATGCTCGGGATCCCCCGCGGGGAGACGGGGAGCCTCCGCACGACGTCGATCCCCGAGAGGTCGGGCATGTGGACGTCGAGGATCGAGCAGTCGAGCCGCTCCCGCGTCGCGATCTCGAGCGCGACGACGCCCCCCTCCGCGCGAAAGACTCGGTACCCCTGGCGCTCGAGGAACTCGGCCATCCCCTCACGCACGGTCGGCTGGTCGTCCGCGACCAGGATCGAGAAGAACGCGCTCCGAAGGTGAGGCATCGTCGACCGGGTGGACGCTTCCTCCGACCTCGCGGCCGCAGGATACGCCCTCCCCGCGTGCGCGAGACCAAACGCTATGCCGAGCGCCGGTGGGAGGTCCATCCCAGGCCGGTCTTCGTTAGGCTCTGACCGGCTCGCACTTACGGCCCGATCGATCCTCTCCGGCCCCTCCTCCGTTTCGCGCGCTGTCAATCCGGCAGGGGAGGAACGAGGCGCCGACTCCGCCCTGCCGAATTGGCACGGACGGCGACCTCAGCGATCCTCCTCGTCGCCGAAGTCGAACTCATCTTCGTCGTCGTCCTCCCCCTCCTCGTCCTCCTCATCCAAGTCGAGTTCCTCCTCCTCCTCCTCGCCCTCGAGATCGTCCTCCTCCTCGTCCTCCTCCTCGTCCTCGTCGTCCTCGCCTTCCCCCTCCTCCCCCACCGCCGCTTTCTCCTTCCCCTCCTCCCCCACGACCCCCTTCGAGGTCTTCTTCTTCGCGGGGACCTTCTCCTCCGCCCAGGAGTCGACGACCTCGTCCCAGTCCTCCACGTCGATCGGGTTGTCGCACTCGAGGCAGACGCCGTCGTTGTCGCGGAGCGCCTCCACGGCCTTGAGAGACCGGTAGGACCGGTTGCAGGTATCGCAGCGGATCGTCTTTCCCATGTCCGCTCCAGAGCCCCGGGAGGCCCTCGCGTCGGTCGTGGCGACGCGCGAGGGCGTCCTCGGGCGGCGCCCGGGGCTCGCCTTCATGCAAAGGAGGCCTGCCCTTGTCAAGCGCGCGAGGAAACGAAAGCCCCCGCCGCGGGGCGGGGGCGATCGAGGTTCGCCGGGGCGAACCGGGCTCCTACGGCAGGGGGGGCGCCGCGACGACCTCGAGCCCGTTCGAGGAGGAGATGCCGAGGAAGTTCGCCGCGGCCGCGTCGATCCCGAAGTACTGGAAGAAGAGGACCGCGCCCGCCGCTCCCGAGGCCGGGATCGGGAGATCCTTCCGTCCGAAGCCGTTCGCGTCGATCGCCATCCCTCCGAGCGAGACGAGGCCGGCGAGGTCGAGGTTCACGTTGATGCCGAGGACGTCCGTCGTCGGGATCGAGGTGCCGGCGAGGAAGAGGACCCCCGCCCCGCCGGGCTTGCCGTTCGACACGCAGAAGGCGAAGGCGCCGTTCCCCTCCGCCGCCGGCCCGTTCACGTCGAGCGCGGGGACGAGGCCGGCGGTCCCGGCCGTGCCGACGCCGTAGGGCGTGGCGCCCGTGCTCCCCGTCGCGACGTAGGACTTGACGTCCGCCGCGCCGGCGAGCGTGGTCGAGGAGCCCGTGTTCCCGTGTTCGTCCGTCGAGGTGACGGAGTAGTCGACCGTGCCGACGTACGCGCCGGGGATCGCTCCCCGGAAGATTTGCCCGCCCGAGTAGCGCATCGTCGCGTCCGGCATCGGGCAGCCGTTGACGGTCACCTTGACCTTCGTCGCGTTCCTCCCGGTCTGGTAGAGGGGGGAGTTGTCGTAGACCTGGACGCGGACGGTCGTCGCCGCGCTCCCGATGCTCCGGTTCGGCGCCTGCTCGAGGCGCTTGACGCGGGGCGGGATCGCCTCGACCGTGTTCAGGTTGTTCCGCATGAACACCTCGGCGCCGCCGGCGTCGACGGCCCATGCCGCGTCGTAGTCGCCGTCGTTGTCCCAGTCGGCGATGTCGACGTCGAGCGTCGTGCCCGGGACGAGCGGGAGGACCGGACCTCCGTTGTTCTGGAGGGTGAAGCTTCCCGTCAGTCCGGAGGGGATGAAGTTGTTGAAGTAGATGCGGTCCGATCCGCCGAACGCGGCGACGGCGATGTCGACGTCCCCGTCGCCGTCGAAGTCGCCGAAGTCGGGCTCGTTGTCGTCGAAGAACGAGTTGGCCATCGTCGTGAAGCTCACGAGCTGGCCCGCGCCGTTGTTGTACGCGATCCGGTCGTCGAAGCTGTTCGAGGGAGATCCGTAGTTCAGGAGGTAGGCGTCGAGGTCGTTGTCGTTGTCGAGGTCGGCGAGGTTCTGCTCGTAGTTGCCGAGGTTCGACGCGTTCGTCGTGTAGACGAACGCGGTCATGTCGCGCCAGATCAGGGTCCCCGTCTCCTGCAGCCGGTTGAAGTAGGCCCGCGGCTGGCTGTTCCGCGAGCCGAGGAAGATGTCGAGGTCGAGGTCGTTGTCGAGATCCGCGAACATCGCGGCGAGCTGGTGGGTCGCGATGTCGCAGTTCGTCCCCGTCGTGTCCGTCGTGCCGTTCAACTGCGTCCCCTCGCACCAGAGGCCCGGGTTCCCGTTCACGATCGAGTCGCCGGAGAGCTGGAAGCCCGAGGGGTTGAACTCGGAGAAGAAGCCGTTCCCGTCGTTCAGGAAGATCCGGGTCGGGGCGTTCCCGTTGAACAGGTTCCCGTAGGTCGCGTGGAGGAGGTCCATGTCCCCGTCGTTGTCGGCGTCCCCGAACCCGCACTCGCACGACCAGTCCTTGAACCCCCCCGCCGGGGAGAGCCCGGTCAGGAGGGAGGCCGGGATGGAGGACTGGTAGGGGTGACCCGGTCCCGGCCCCTGCGCGAGGCCGACCCAGCGGGTCGCCGTCTGGTCCTGGAAGAACCCGGCCGTCCCCCCCTGCGCCCCTCCCATGTTGACCACCCAACGGTTCGACTGGGGGGTCTGCGTCGAGGTGTTCGAGACGTAGGCGTCGAGGTCGCCGTCGAGGTCGATGTCGACGAGCTGAACGTCCCGGCTGTCGTCGGCGATCCCCGTCCAGCGCGTGGCGCTCTGGTCCTGGAACGCGCCGAGCGTGCCCGCCTGCAGGCCCCCCATGTTGATCCAGACGCGGTTCGGCTGGTTGCCGAGGTCTCCGCCGTCGGCGAGGACGCAGTCGAGATCGCCGTCGCCGTCGAGGTCGCCGAAGAACAGGCGCTCCGTGTAACCGATGGCGGGCGCCGTCCCGGGGAGGTTCGTGAACGGGTTCACCTGCGTGAACGTCGTCTGCGCGAGTCCCGGCGCGGCGAGGGAGCCGCCCAGGAGGAGGACGCGAAGGGGCACTCTCATCCGTTTTTCTCCGTGGGGAGGAGGGGGGGGCGCACGGTTCGGGGGGACCGCGGTTCGGTTCGGACGCGCCCGGATCCAGCCGGGTTCCGGCGGGAATCGGTGCCGCAGAAGGTTACCCCCGGGGGGCGAATTCGGGAAGGGGCCGCGGGAATTCCCCCACCCTCGTCACGGGCGGCGTCGTTCCCTCCGGGAGCGCACGTCATGCAGTACGACTTCAGTCAAGTGGAAGACGTCCAGGACTTCGTGGCCGTCCCCAACGGAACGTATCTCTGCCGGCTGGCGGAGGTGCGGGAGCGGCGATCGCGGGACGGTTCCGCGCGGTGGTCCCTACGATGGATCGTCGAGGAGGGGCCGTACGCCGGTCGCACCGCAGCCTGGGACAACCTCACCTGGAGCGACCGGGGGATCCGGAGGGTCAAGTTCGTCCTCGGGAGGCTCGGTCAGCCCGTCGAGGGGGTGGTCGAGGTCGAGCCGCAGTCCCTCGTCGGTCGGATCGCCCGGCTGAGCGTGTTCTCGGAGGAGTTCGTGAATCCGGCCACCGGCGTCCGTCAGGTCCGCTCCCGGGTCCCGTTCGCGGGATACGAGGCCGCGGAGGCGGCGCCCTCTCCGGAGGATGCCGCGCGGGGGGCCGGCGGCCAACCGCAGCCGGCCGACCCGCCCTCCGTCCAGGACGGGGAGGAGGAGGAAGCCGAGGCGCCCTTCTGACCCGATCGGGGGCGGAGCGCGGGTCCCGGCGCGTTGACCCGCCTCCGCGGTTCGCTACCCTCCGCGACGCCGTCGCCCCTCCCGCCCCCGGGGAGACCGGCGGCGGAGGGGATCCATGGACGATCGCAACCTTCTCGCCGTCGCCGAGCAGGCCGCCGCGGTCGCCTACGCTCCCTATTCGGGCGCGAAGGTCGGGGCGACGCTCCTCGCGACCGACGGGCGCTTCTTCGTCGGGTGCAACGTCGAGAACGCCTCCTTCGGGCTGACGATCTGCGCGGAGCGCGCGGCCGTCTTCAAGGCCGTGGGGGAGGGGGCGCGGCGCTTCCGGCGGATGGCCATCTACGTGTACGCGGAGCGCCTCTTCCCCCCTTGCGGCGCCTGCCGCCAGGTGCTGCAGGAGTTCGCCCCCGAGGTGACCCTGATCGCGTCGTGCGCGAGCGGGGAGACGCGCGAGTGGAGGCTCGCCGATCTCCTCCCTCACCCCTTCACGAGCCCGAGCGTCGGTCCCGTCCGGAGGGGATGAGCCGAGGGGAGGGATCAGCCGCCGGAGGGGGGCTCGTCCCGGAAGCCGAGGTCGTCGAGGCCCTCTCCCTCGGGTCCGGCAAGCTCGAAGTAGAACCCCCAGTCTCCCTCCGCCTGCTCGGCCTTCACGAGGAGGCGAGTCCACCCTTCCTTCAGGCGGACGGGGATCCGCTCCTGACTGGGCGCCGCCTCGCCGTGGTCGTGCTTCTCGAAGACGAGGTCGTCGTCGAACCAGACCTTCGCTCCGTCGCCGCTGCCGAACTCGAGCAGGGCGTTCCGAGCGGAGGGAGAGAGGACCCAGCACACGGCGTAGGCGACCGCGCGGTTCGTGCGACCCAAGGTGTCCTCGAGGTCGACGAATCCCTCCCGCGCCCGTGCGGGCTTCCAGCCGACCTCCCCTCCGCGGCCGCGGTACCTCGAGGAGAGGTCGAGTTCGGCCTCGGGCTTGAGGGGGAGGGAGAGCCCCGCGTCCTCGGGGTTCTCGAAGGGGCCGACCGCGCGCCACCGGGTGAGAAACGCCCGGCCGACAGCGAAATGGCCCGACCGCAACGTCTCGACATCCCCGACGCGCAGGCGCGCGCGCCACTCAAGAGCGTACCGGTGGAGCGGGGAGGCCTCCTCCGGCGCCCCAAGAACGAAGGGGAGGAGGAGCGCCTCCCCGGGCTGGAGGTCCTCGACCTCGACGCTCCCGGGTGGGTCCATTCGGAAGCCGGGTGGCGCGGCGAGGGAGAACCAGCCGCTGGCCCTGCGCTCGGAATCGTTCCGGAGCACGATCTCGAGGGGGAGCGTCTGCCCCGGTTCGATCGAGTGGGCGGGCAGGAGCTCGACCCCGACGTCGTTCAGGGCCTCGAGCAGCGTCCGGTCCGAGCTCCCCTCCGATGCGCCGGCGAGCGCGGCGCGCGCCCGGGGGATGGCGCGGTCGACCGGGCCCCGGACCTCCGCGCGGAGCGACGCCCGACCGTCCGGCTCGAGGGGCGCGGAAGATCCCGCCGCGCGGTCGCCCGCCGCGGGCTCCGCGCTCGGCGCCGCCGCCGGCTCGAGCAGGAAATCGAGCCGGCCGGTCGCGTCCGCCGCAGCGAGGGCATCCTTCCAGGAGGGGACCGCGGAGAGGAGAGCCCTCCCTTCGGGGCCGAGCTCCCCCCCGGCCGCGGAGGGCGCCTCCTCGATCCGCCCGGCCATCCGGCGGAGCCGCGCGACCTCCGCGCCGGAGAAGAGACGGCCGGGGAGGGTGACGGGCACCCCCCCCTCGAGGTCTTCGCGGGTCGCGACCCCCAGCAGCGGCCGGAGGGACGCCGTCTCCCCGCTCCACCCGCGAATCCGGAGCCGGACGGTGTGATCCACCGTGGAGGGGTTGCGCAGGGAGAATCGCAGCGTCCGTTCTCCCCTCTCGATCCGATCGACGAGCAGGGGAGTCCCCACGTGACGGAGGGCGCCCGAGGCCGCGTCGATCTCGATCGTCCCAGCCGGGGGCGCGACATGCACCTCGAGGATCGTTCCCGGCTCGAGGATCGCGGGGCGCGCGAGCCGGAGGACGAGGCGGGAGCCCGAGCGTCGCTGGGCGGCCTCCTCGGGATGGCCGTCGAGGAGGACCCGTACGCTCGGCTCGGCCCCTCCCGCGAAGGGGGGTAGGTCGGTCTCGATGCGTTCGACCCGCAGGGGCTCGCCGGGGAATCGCCGGAGGATCTCGAACCGCATGCGGCGACCCGCCGACGCCCCGGGCGCTTCCGTCTCGAGCCGGGCCACGAAATTCGGTGCGAATAGGGGTATCCGCGCCGTCGTGCGGCCGTCCGGGAGGTTCGGCCGAAGCCGAATCGCGCCGTCGGGAAGGTCGAGGGCGAAGCCGGCGAGGGCGTAGAGGGCGAACCAGGAGGCCGGGCTCGCCATGTGAGACCGGCCGCGCTTGGGCCGCCCGGACCGCGCGTCGAACTCGAGCGGCACGTCCCAGGGGCCCGAGGCCGTCCCGCGGACGGTCCGGTCGATCGCGTGGAGGATCTCGATTCCCTCGTTCGCCCGCCCGCGCGCGATCGCCAGCGAGGCGAGATAGGTCTCCGCGTGCGCGAGACGGGCGTCCGGGCTCTCCCCCCACCCCCCGTCGGGCTCGACATCCGTCGGCGGCAGGTGCGGGGAGACGCGGCCGTTCAGCCGGAGCATGGAGTCGACGGCGCGGTCGAGGAGGGGCTCGGGGACGAGGGGATCCCAGTCGAGGAGGCTCGCGAACCACTCCCCGGCGAGCTGGTCCACGGAGCAGGCGTCGGACCGCTCGCCCGTCGCCGGGTCGAAGGCCTTCGAGAACCATCGCCCGTTCCAGAGCTCGCCGACCATCGACCGGCGCGCCTCCTCGAACCGGCTCGCGCACGACTTCTCGAGGGCGGAGTCCCCGACCGTGCGCCCGATCCACTCCCCGGCGCGGAGCGTGGCGAGGTAGACGCTCGCCTCGTAGGCGCTCGTGCCCGGAGGCCGCCCCGCTCCGGAGCCCCCCTCGGGGATCCCGTCCCCGTCCCGGTCGCGGGTCGCGAGCCACTCGAGGGCCCGCCGCACGTGAGGGAGCATCTCCTCGAGGAAAGAGCGGTCGCCCGTCCAGCGGTACGCCTTCTCAACCTGGAGGACGAAGGCGCACGTCCGGTCGGGCCGGGGCGCGACCCCTTCGTCGCCCCCGGCGGCCCCGAAGCCGTCGTGGATGTTTCCGCAGGACCGGGGGATCTCCCCGTCGGGGCGCTGTCCTCCCGCGAAGAGCCGGAGTTCCGCGCGCTCGAGCGCGGGGAAGAAGGAGAACGAGAGGGCGTGCGCGCAGAGGCGCTCCTCCATGGCCCCGAGCGCGCCCCCCCCGTCCTCCGGACTCTCGAGCGTCGCGAAAGCGCCGTCGGCGGTCCAGACCGTATTCGCGAAGAGAGTGCAGGCGTCGTTGCAGAGCTTGCGGACGAGCCAGGCCGGGAGGGTCGAGTCGAGGAGGAGGTCCTGCCACTCGCGCGTGGCGGCGAGCCACTCCCCGCGCCGGCGGAGCGCGGCGGCGGCGACGTCGGCGGCGGAGGCGTAGAGGAGGGTGTAGGCCGGAGGGTGGTCCCGCCCGTCCGCCGTCACGAAGTGGGGGAGGTGCCACGCGAAGGCGAAAGCGCACTCGCGGACGGTCCGTGGAGGGACCTCGAAGGACGCGCACACCGCGCCGCCGGGATGCACCTTCCCCTCGAGGCCGCGCAGGCTCGTCTCCCCGTCGATCCGTCCGTCGGCCGCGAAGTCCTCTCGGAGGTCGGCCCCGCTCCCCGCGGCGTCGTACGCCCGGATCGAGACCGCGCCTCCCTCGGGACCCTGGACGAGGAGCGCGTACTCGCCGAGATGGTTGCGCCGGTCGTCCCCGACGGTCCGGTCGGTGACGAGGCGCACGCCCGCGAACCCCTGTCGCGCGACCCCGTCGACGAAATTTCCCGTGCGGTCGCGAAGCCTCTTGCGCCGCGGGCCCCCGCACCCGAGGAGGTTCTCGACGGCGGCGAGGAGAGAGACCCTCGCGGGGGCGTCGGCGGGATTGCGGATCCGGAAGAGGAAGATCGCGGCGGGGGTCCCGGAGCTCGCCGCATCCCCCGGGATGAGCGGGGAGAACGCCTCGAGCCGCGCCTCGACGGGCAGCCCCTCGTAGTCGAGGCGCGCGCGCGGGAAGAGCCCTTCGTAGCCGATCCCCGGCACCGGCTCGAAGCCGAGGACGGGGGTGCTCCGCAGCGCCCGCACGACGGCGGGCCCCCCCCTCTCGACCCGGATCGCGAAGAGGCTCCCCTCGAGGGGGAGCGGATCGTCCCCGTTGTGGTTGAAGGTCGCCCTTCCGAGCGAGCCGTCGTCGAAGATCTCGAGCTTCCCCGCGCCGATGCCGCCGAGGGGGACGCCCGACTCGTACCGGCGGCCGTCCGGCCGACCCGGTCCCTCTCCTCCCGCGCGGAGGGGGGGAGACGCGCCGAGGAGGAGGAGCGCGGGGAAGAGGAGGAGGACTCGCGGAGGGCGCCGACGCATCCGGCGTTGCGGGGACGGGGGGGTATCTTCGCCGGACGGGAGCCGGTGTCGAGGTCCGGTCCTCCTCCCGCGCGCGCCCCTAGAATCGGGCGCGTCATGCCCGCCGAGGAGGTCCGCGCCCGGGTCGAGCGCCTGCGCGAGGAGATCCGCCGTCACGACCACCTCTATTACAACCTAGGTCGGCCCGAGATCTCCGACGAGGAGTACGACCGCCGCTTCCGCGAGCTGAGGCGCCTCGAGGAGGCCCACCCCGAGCTCCTCACTCCCGATTCCCCGACGCAGCGCGTGGGCGCCCCGCTCCCGGAGGGGTCCCGCTTCGCCGCCGTTCCCCACTCCGTCCCGATGCTCTCCATCGAGAGCCTCTTTTCGGCCGAGGAGGCGCGGGACTTCGACGAGCGGATCCGGCGGTTCCTCGGGAGGGAGGCGCCCATCGAGTACGCGGGCGAGCCGAAGTACGACGGGGTCTCGGCCGCCCTCGTCTACGAGGAGGGGCGGCTCGTCCTCGGCCTCACCCGGGGGGACGGGCGGACCGGGGAGGACGTGACGGGCAACCTCCGGGCGATCCGCGCGATCCCGCTCCGCCTCCTCGGCGAGGCGCGCCCGCCGGCCCGCCTCGAGGTGCGAGGCGAGGTGCTGATGAGCCTGCGAGCCTTCGGGGCGCTCAACCGCCGGCTCGTCGAGGAGGGGGAGGCTCCCTTCGCAAACCCCCGGAACGCGACGGCGGGGACGCTCAAGCGTCTCGACCCCCGGATCGTCGCCGCGCGGGGCCTCGACTTCATCGCCTGGGGGCTCGGACGGTGCGAGGGGGTCGAGTTCCCCTCCCACGTGCACGCCATGGAACGCCTTCGGGGGTGGGGCTTCCGCCCTTCGCCGCAGCTCCGCCTCTGTCCCTCGATCGAGGATGTGATCGGCTACCACGACGAGCTCGAGGCGCAGCGCGACCGCGCCGAGCACGAGATGGACGGGATCGTCGCCAAGGTGAACGACGCGCGCCTGCAGCAGGAGCTCGGCTTCACGGCCCGCGCGCCGCGCTGGGCCCTCGCCTTCAAGTTCCGCGCGCGGCGGGCGGAGACGCGCGTGAAGAGGATCTCCGTCCAGGTGGGGCGGACGGGGAAGCTCACCCCCGTCGCCTCCCTCGAGCCCGTCCCGCTCGCCGGGGTCGTCGTGCGCAACGCCACCCTCCACAACGCCGACACCGTCGCCGCGAGGGACGTGCGGGAGGGAGACTGGGTCGTGATCGAGCGCGCCGGGGACGTGATCCCCTCCGTCGTCGCCTCGATCCCGGAGAGGCGCACGGGTTTCGAGCGACCCTTCGCGATGCCGGAGCGCTGCCCCGCGTGCGACGCGCCCGTCGTCGTCGAGGGGAAGGTCCACCTCTGCCCGAACCCCTCCTGTCCGGAGAAGATCCGAGGCCGCGTCCTCCACCTCGCGTCGCGCCGCGCGTTCGACATCGACCGGCTCGGCGAGAAGGTCGTCGACCAATTGATGAAGGGGGGGCTCCTCCGCGAGCCGGCCGACGTCTTCCGCCTGCGCCGAGAGGACCTCGCGGTCCTCGAGCGGTGGGGGGAGAAGTCGGCCGACAACCTCCTCGAGCAGATCGAGCGCGCGCGGTCCGTTCCCCTCGCGCGCTTCCTCTTCGGGCTCGGCATCCCCGAGGTGGGGGAAGCGACGGCGAAGCTCCTCGCGGAGCGCTTCGGCACGCTCGAGGCGATCGAGCAGGCGAGCGTCGAGGATCTCGAGTCCGTCCACGGGATCGGGCCGGAGGTGGCGAAGAGCATCCACGCCTTCTTCCGCGACCCGCACGAGCGCCGCTTCCTCGACGGGCTCCGGGCGGCCGGGGTGCGCCCGAAGCCCGGCGCCGCGCCGCGAGGGGGGCGCTTCGCGGGGAAGTCCTTCGTCTTCACGGGGGCGCTCTCGATGCCCCGCGAGGAGGCCGCCTCCCTCGTCGAGGCGGAGGGCGCCCGCGTCTCCGACTCGGTCTCCTCGAAGACCTCCTACGTCGTGGCCGGCGCGGACGCGGGCTCCAAGGCCGAGAAGGCGAGGCGGCTCGGCGTTCCGGTCCTCACCGAAGAGGAATTCCGCTCCCTCCTCGCCGGGAGGGCCGTCCCTTCGTGACCCTCCCCGCTCGGATCGTCGAGCGCCTGCGCGAGATCGCGGCGGGCTACCAGCCGCTCGGCGCGCTCGCGGCGGCGGCGGACCTGCGTCTCTTCGACCGGCTCCGCCGCGGTCCCGCGAGCCTCCCCTCCCTCGCGCGCTCCTCTCGCGCCTCGAGACGGGGCGTCCGGCTCCTTGCCGACGCGCTCGTGGGCCTCGGGTTTCTCGAACGCTCCGGCCCGCGTTACCGGATCTCCCGGGAGTGGGGGCCTCTCTTCGACTTCCGCGACGGCGCCTTCGCTCGCTCGCTCTTCCTCTCCGCGGGCCGAACGATGGCCGCGTTCGGCGATCTCGCCGGCCGGGTCCGCCGCGGCGGCGCTCGCGGCGACCTCGACGATCCTGCGAAGGCCGCCGCCTTCTTCCGCGACCTCGTCCCCATGCTCCACGAGATGAACCGCGAGCCGGCGCGGCGCGCGGCGGTGGCGCTCGGCTTGCGCCGGCTTCGGCGTCCCTTCCGGGTCCTCGACCTCGCCGCGGGCTCCGGGATCTGGGGCATCGCCGCCGCGCAGGCCTCCCCGTTCGTCCGCGTGGACGCCTTCGACCTCCCCGGCGTGCTCCGCCGGACGCGTCGCTTCGCGCGAGCCGAAGGGGTCGCGCGGCGGTTCCGGTTCCTACCGGGGGACCTGCGGCGGGCGGACTTCGGGAGGGGCCGCTACGACCTCGTCGTCCTCGGCCACATCTGCCACTCGGAAGGAGCGGCCCGGACCCGGCGGCTCCTCCGGGCGGCTCGCCGCGCCCTCGCGCCCGGCGGCCGGATCCTGATCGCAGAGTTCCTCGCCGACGAGGACCGACGGGGCCCGGCCGCCTCGCTCCTCTTCGGGCTCGTGATGCTCGCCCGGACCGAGGAGGGGGACGTCTTCTCGTTCGGCGAGATGCGTCGGTGGCTGCGCGAGTCCGGGTTCGAGCCGCCGCGGCGGATCGCCGCCCCGCCGAACGCGACGCTCCTCCTCGCGGCCGCGCATTGAAAGTCCGGCGGCTGCACCGCTGGGACCTCTCCCCGCGCGAGGCGATGCGGCTCCAGGAGCGGTTCCGTCGGCGCCTCGTCCGGAGAGGCGGACCGCGCGCACCTCGTTGGATCGCCGCCGCCGACGCCTCCTTCGACTCCGAGTCCGTCTACGCCGCCGTCGTCCTCTGGGACGCCAGGCTCGGCGAGGTGGTGGAGGAGAGGACCGCTCGGCGGCGGCTCGCCTTCCCCTACATCCCCGGCCTCCTCTCCTTCCGGGAGGCCCCCGCTCTCCTCGGTGCATTCCGAAGGCTCTCGCGCAAGCCCGACCTCGTGCTCGCCGACGGGCAGGGGATCGCGCACCCGCGCGGATTTGGCCTCGCGTGCCACCTCGGCCTCCTCCTCGACGTCCCGACGGTCGGCGTCGCGAAGTCGCTCCTCGTGGGCGAGCACTCCGCCCTTCCGCGACGCGCGGGAGCGGCCGTCCCCCTGAGGTTCCGGCGCCGGACCGTCGGTTGGGCTCTGCGGAGCCGGATCGGCGTCCGACCCCTCTTCGTCTCGCCGGGCCACCGGGTCGGACTCCCTTCCGCACTCCGTCTCGTCCGGGGGACGCTTCGCGGCTTCCGCATCCCGGAACCGATTCGCGCGGCCGACACAGCCTCGAAAAGGATCCGAGCGGAGGGCTTGACCCTGCGAGCGGGTGGGACTCCGCGGAACCCGGCCCCCCTCAGGGGCGCCGGTCGGGGGCCGTCCCCACGGGACCCTTCCATCGATCCCGCGCGGCCACGATTCCGGCCGCGAGGCACACCCCGGCGGCGAGGAGCGTGACGACCGCCAGAGCCCCGAGGGTCCCCTCGTAGGTCGAGATCACGATGCTCGACATCGGGAACAGCGCCACGAGTTCGAGCACGCCGGGAGATGGATGCAGGGCGGAGACTCCTCCACGAAGGATCCCGCGGGCGAGAGAGATCCAGGGACCGCTTGCCCAGACCGCGAGGAGCATGGCGATCGAGGCGGCCGCGACGCGCCCCGTCGTCCGTGTCCTGCCGAGGGAGACCCGGAAGAAGAGGGCCGGTCCGAGGATCGGCAACAGCGTGAGGAGCAGGGCTCCCGCGAGGGACGGCGTCTGGAGGAAGTGGACGTTCTCCACGAGCGCGCCGACGGCCATCCCCGAGACCCAGAAGGCGATCGCCCCACCCACGGACCCGAGGATCGTTCGCCGCCGGGTGTCGACCATGCGAGCCAAAGGGTAGCACGGGCATGCCTCTCCGAACGGCCGGGGGAGCCTCGAACCCAGCGGGTCCCCCCCGCGAGCGTTCGGAGGAACGCCCGGGTAGACTTCAATCTTCCGCCCGTCGAGCCCCGGCCGCGCCGTGCTCCATGAGCGCGCTGGGAGGCAACGCCTCCAGACGAATGCCGGGGCGGGCCGTGCCCGTCCCGCCTCCCGCGCCGAGCCCTCCACCTTAACGGGGATCCGGATCGCAGCGATGAACAACCGCGCGCTCTCTTCCTGGGTCGACGAGATGGCCAGCCACGCCCGACCGGATCGAATCGTCTGGTGCGACGGGTCGGGAGAGGAGAACCGCCGCTTGGTCGAGGGGATGCTCGGCGAGAAGACGCTCCACCGGCTGAACGAGGCGAAGTTCCCGAATTGCTACCTCCACCGCAGCCACCCGAGCGACGTCGCGCGGACCGAGCACCTGACCTTCATCTGCTCGGACGGGAAGGAGGAGGCGGGCCCGAACAACAACTGGATGTCCCCGGCCGAGGCCCGCGAGCGCGTCTGGCCCCTCTTCGGGGGGGCGATGAAGGGGCGGACGATGTACGTCGTCCCCTACGTGATGGGGCCGCTCGGCTCCCCCCACTCGAAGGTCGGGATCGAGATCACGGACAGCCCCTACGTCGTCGCGAGCATGCGGATCATGACGCGCATGGGGAAGGCGGCCCTCGAGCAGCTCGGCGAATCCGAGGACTTCGTGAAGGGGCTCCACTCCCTCGGCGACCTCTCCCCGGAGAGGCGGTTCGTCCTCCACTTCCCGAAGGCCCGGGAGATCTGGAGCGTCGGGTCGGGCTACGGCGGGAACGCGCTCCTCGGGAAGAAGTGCTTCGCGCTCCGGATCGCGAGCGTCCAGGGGCGCGACGAGGGGTGGATGGCCGAGCACATGCTGATCGTCGGCGTCGAGTCGCCCGAGGGGGAGACCGCCTACGTCGCCGCGGCCTTCCCGAGCGCGTGCGGGAAGACGAACCTCGCGATGCTCGTCCCGCCCCCCTCGCAGAAGGGGTGGAAGGTCTGGACGGTCGGCGACGACATCGCCTGGATGCGCCCCGGACCCGACGGCCGTCTCTGGGCGGTGAACCCCGAGGCAGGGTTCTTCGGCGTCGCGCCGGGCACCAGCAAGAAGACGAACCCGAACGCGCTCGCCGCGCTCTCGAGGAACTCGGTCTTCACGAACGTCGCGATGACCGAGGACGGCTGCCCCTGGTGGGAGGGGCTCGACGGGGAGGTGCCCGAGCGGCTGACCGACTGGCAGGGGAGGCCCTGGAAGAGAGGCTCCCCGGAGAAGGCCGCGCACCCCAATTCGCGGTTCACGGCACCCGCCTCGCAGTGCCCCTCGATCTCGCCCCGGTGGGAGGACCCGCAGGGGGTGCCGATCTCGGCGTTCCTCTTCGGCGGGCGGCGAGCGACCACCTTCCCTCTCGTCTTCCAGTCCTTCGACTGGAGCCACGGCGTCTTCGCCGGCGCGGGGACGGGCTCCGAGACGACGGCGGCGCAGAGCGGCGCCGTCGGCGTCGTGCGTCGCGACCCGATGGCGATGCTCCCCTTCTGCGGCTACAACATGGCCGACTACTTCGGCCACTGGCTCGCGATGGGGAGGGGGCTCGCGAACCCGCCGGGGATCTTCCACGTGAACTGGTTCCGCCGTGGCGCGGACGGTTCCTTCCTCTGGCCGGGCTTCGGCGAAAACCTCCGGGTGCTGCGCTGGGTGATCGAGCGCTGCCGCGGGAAAGGGGAGGCCGTCCGCACCCCGATCGGCTGGGTCCCGAGCGAGGCGGGGATCGACGCCGAGGGGCTCTCGATGCCGTCCGAGGCGATGCGCGAGCTGCTGCGCGTCGACCGCGCCGAGTGGAAGGCCGAGATCGCCGACATCCGCGCCTTCTTCGCGAAGTTCGGCGCGCGGATGCCCGCCGAGATGCTCGCCCAGGTCGACGCGCTCGAGCGGCGCCTCGCGGGTCAGTAGCCGAGCCGGAGGCGGAGCCCGTTCGTCAGGGTGAGAGGGAGCGGCGGGCTGCCGGGAAGCGGGGGCCCGTTGGAATCGAGGACGAGCGCCTGGAAGCCGATCTCGAGGCCGACGAAGGCGTAGGCACCCGGGACCGCGACCGGGACGACGAACGCCCCCGACGCGTTCGTCGCGCCCGAAGCGAGGAGCCCGACCGCCGCGAGGTCGAGGTGGACCGCGCAGCCGTTCGGCAGCGGGAGGGGACCGGCGGAAGAGAGGGGCCCGAGGAAGAGCGCGACCGGCACGGCGGGGGGAGCGTTCGAGACGAGGAAGCCGAAGCCGGCGTTCCCGAGGACGGGGAGTCCGACGGCGGAGAGCGCGGGGGTGGCGCCGAGGGAGTTCGCGCAGCCGGTCCCGACGGCGACGGCCGCGGCGGCCCCCGAGGACTGGAGGACCGTGATCCGCTCGTCGGCGGCGACGGCGGCGAGGGAATCCGTCGTCCCGTCGAGCCAGTGGACGATCACCTGGTCGACGAGGGTGGCGGACCCCAGGCCGAAGTGCGCGGGGAGGAGGTTCTGGCTGAACGCTCCCGCCGAGGCGTTGAGCAGGCGGCGGCGGTGCTGCGTCCCGAGGACGATCTCGACCGTGACCCCGATCGCGGAGCGGTTGTCGACGGTCCCCTTCGCCACGACCTGGAGCCAGTGGTTGCCGTTCCCGGAGTTCTGGTAGAGGCGGTCGCGGAAGCCGCTCGTCGCGTGGATGTCGAGGTCCCCGTCGTCGTCGTAGTCGACGAAGGCGCAGTCGAAGCCCGGACTCGCGCCGAGGCTCGCGCCCGCCGCCCCCGGAACCTCGGCGAAGGCGAGGCCGCCGAGGTTGCGGTAGAGGCGGTTCACCCCGGCGAAGTCCTGGACGTAGACGTCGAGCCAGCCGTCGTTGTCGAAGTCCCCAACGTCGCAGCCGTGGCCGTTCGTCGGGGGCCCGAAGACCCCCGCCGCGAGGGCGACGTCGACCATCGGGAGGACGCCGTCGTTCCGGTAGAGGTGGTTCGGCTCCATCTGCGCGCCCGCGACGAAGAGGTCGAGGTCGCCGTCCTCGTCGAAGTCGGCCCAGTCCGCACCGTAGGTGTTCGGCTGGTAGTCGACGCCGGCCGCCGCGGCGATCTCCGTGTAGAAGGGGGAGCCCGTCCCGATCTGGTTGTTCCGGAAGAGGCGGTTGATCGTCGCGGGACCGCAGTTCGAGACGAAGCAATCGAAGTCGCCGTCGAGGTCGAAGTCCCCCCAGGTGAGCCCGTAGCCGTGGGACTGCGGGTCGCCGAGGCCGGTCGCGACCGTGAGATCGGTGAAGGTCCCGTTCCCGTTGTTCCGGAAGAACCGGAACGGGTCGAGCTCCTTCGTGACGTAGAGATCGAGGTCCCCGTCGCGGTCGTGGTCGATCCAGGTGATTCCCTGGGCGAAGGTGCTGTCCGCGGAGCCCGAGGTCGCGGCGACGTCGGTGAACGCGGCGGGGAAGTTGTTCTTGAAGAGGTTGTTCCCCGCGAAGTTGCCGAGGTAGAGGTCGGGCTTGCCGTCGCGGTCGAAGTCCCCCCACGCGGCCGACCATCCGCTCGAGGCGTGGGAGACCGCCATCGAGGCGGTGACGTCGGCGAAGGCGGCCCCGTCGTTCCGGAGGAGCCGGCTCGTCGAGCCCTGGTTCTGGAGGTAGACGTCGAAGTCCCCGTCCCCGTCGTAGTCCGCCCAGGCGAGGCCGCGGGTCGAATCGTTGCTGTTCGGCCAGCCGAGGGCGGGGGCGACGTCCGTGAAGGTCTGGGCGGTCGCGGAGGAGGCGAGGAGGAGGGAGAGGGGGGAGAGCGAGCGGTTCACGGGGGTCCAGGGAGGGGGAGGGGAATCGTAGCGCGGGATCCGCGGCGGGCGGTTCAGGCGCGCGTCTCGCGCTTCGCCGCGGCCCAGAGGCCCTCGATTTCCCCCGCCCCCGCCTCCCCGAAGGGCTTCCCGAGCCGCGCCTCGACGAGGCGGAACCGAGCCTCGAAACGCTCGAGCGCTCGGCGGAGGGCGACCTCGGGGTTCACCTGCGTCTTCCGCGCGCAGACGGCGATCGCGAGGAGGAGGTCCCCCATCTCGGCCTCGATCCGCCCCGCTTCGCCCGACCCGAGCGCCTCGCGGAGCTCGGCCCATTCCTCCTCGACCTTGGCGCTCGCCTCCTCCATCCGTTCCCAGTCGAAGCCGACGCGCGCGGCCTTCTCGACCACGCGGAAGGCGCGGAGCAGCGCCGGGAGGGCGCGGGGGACCCCCGCGATCGCGGAGCGGTCCTCGCCTTCCTTCTTCTCCTCGCCCTTGATCGTCTCCCAGTTCCGGAGGACCTCCCCGACTCCCGAGACCTTCCGTTCCCCGAAGACGTGGGGGTGGCGGCGGACGAGCTTGTCCGCGACGCGGAGCGCGCTCTCGGAGAGCGAGAATCGCTTCCCCTCCTCGGCGATCCAGGCGAGGGAGACGAGGACCATGAGGAGGTCGCCGACCTCGTCGCAGACCTTCTCCGGGAGACCGGCCCCGATCGCGTCGGCGACTTCGTAGGCCTCCTCGATCACGAAGGGGGCCATCGACTCGACCGTCTGGCTTCGGTCCCACGGACAGCCCGAAGGGGAGCGCAGGCGCTCGACCACCTCGAGGAGCCGGCGCAGGGCGGCGAGCTTCTCGCCGATGGTCGGGGGGATGGGGGGCGTCCCGGGCTCTTCCGGCGCGGCCGTCGGGGTCGGGGACGGCCGCGCCGGGGCGCTCACAGGACCGTCACCGAGGTGACGTTGCTGACGGGGATCGGGAGCACGGCGAAGGGGTTCGAGATGTTCACCGCCGCCATCTGGAAGAAGACGGTGACGCCGCCCGGGCTCGAGGGGATGGGGAACTGGAGCTGGGAGACCCCCGCCGCGTTCGGGGACGGCGTCGGGAGGAAGCTCAGGTTCGTGAACCCGTTCCCGATCCCGAGGGAGACGACCCCCGGGAGCGCGGAGGGGACGTTCGAGGTGCTGAACACGAGGACGTGATTCGTCCCGAGGGGCGAGCCGAGCGTCGCGGTGAACGTGCTCCCCGCCGTCTGCACGGGGGGGCCCGTCACGAGGACCGGGCTCGTCACGGCGGTCACGCTGAGCGTTGCGGGGCAGGTGATCCCCCCCGCGTTCGTGAGCGTGACGTTGAACGCGCCGAGGCTCGGGAAGAGCGGGAGCGTGAACCGGATCTGGTTGTCGTTCTCGATCGTGAACTGCGAGGGTCCGAGCGAGAAGGGACCGACGTCGACCTGCGTCACCGTCGAGAACTGGGCGGTCCCGGGGCACTGGGGCTGGGTCGGGACGCACGTCATCAAGGGAGGGGTCCCGGGAGGGGTGTTCGCCGGCGCGGTGATGAGGATCTCCGGCGGGGCGGCCGCGAGGATCGGCACGGGGGAGGGGGAGATCGTCGCGATGCACTGGAGGCACGGGGCGCCGTTCCCGCCGCTCTGGAAGGCGACGGGCACCCCGTTCGAGAGCAGGTTCCCCGTCGTCCCCGTCGTCCCCTTCTTGACGAAGACGTCCCCGTTCGCGACGTCGCAGGGTGGGACGACCGTGATCTGGGTTCCTCCGAGGGTGGAGGCGAGGCCCGTGACCTTGCGCGGCACGTTGTCCGCGGCGTCGTCGCGGAACCAGACCTCGTTCAGGGTCGTCCCCGTCCCGAAGTTCTGGCCGAGGATCGTGAGCGGCTGCTGCGTGGCGACGATCCCCTGGAAGCCTAGGATCCTCGGCTTGGTCGTGGAGGCGACGCCGTAGATGAACTGGACCCCCTGGCGGTCGTCGAGCTCGATCGAGCGAAAGGCGACGCTCGCCGGGCCGGGGCCCGCCGCCGGGAACATCGTCGCCGTGCCGACCGTGGTGTGCGCGAGCCCGAGCGCGTGGCCGAGCTCGTGGACCGCGATCCCCTGGATGTCGAAGCGAGGGTCGCCGGCGGGCATGGTTCCGGGCCCGTCGAACCAGACGGAGTCGGGCATGAACTCGAGGTGCCACCCGTTCGCGCCCGGGTTGATCGTGATCGCGAGGACGCCTCCCCCGAGCGCGGTCGCGGCGAGGTGGGCGATCCGGTCGTTCTCGTTCGTGGGCGCGCCGCTCGTCGGGTCGTGCGGAGGAGGGGTCGGGGCCTCGCCGAGGTAGACGAAGTCGAAGTTCGCCTGCCCCGAGCCGATCCCGTCCGGGAATCCCTGCGTCGGGTCCCCGGCGCCGCCGCCGTTGTGCAGGACCGAGGCCCACTCGGCCGCCCCCTTCCAGAGGGCGAGGGGCGCCCCGAGCGCGTTCGGGAAGTTCGGGTCGGGCGTCTGGTTCGCGTTCGACGCGGTTGGCCAGTCGTTGAAGACGCGCACGTCGCGGGTGTCCGTGTTCAGGGAGAAGGCGGGCATCAGGATCGCGAACCCCTCGACCGCGCGGGGCGTCGCGAGGAGCGCGGCGGCGGCGAGGGCGAGGGCGGGGGAGAGGAGTCGGGGGGCGCGCATGGCTCCTCCTACCTCCCGCGCGCGGCCCGCGCCTGCGCCAGTTGCGCCCGGAACTCTCCGAGCGGGACGTTTTTCTCGACGGCGAACCCCTCGCCCCGGCCGATCACGACCTCGCCGCGGGGCCCCTCCTCGAGGCGGAAGATCCCGGCGAAGAGCGCGTAGAGGCTGCGCATCCCGACCCCTCCCATCGTCGGGTGCCACTTCGTGAAGGCGAGGACTCGGCTCCCGACCCGCACGTCGGCGGCGGTGGGCATGTCGGCGTGCCACTGGACGTCCCCCTCGTGCTCGCCGCCGAAGTAGGAGACGACCCAGTCGACCGGCTTCCCGGTGTAGAGGTCTTCCCCGACGATCCGCATGTGCGTGAAGACCCGCCCCAGGGTCCCCGGGGAGGGGTTCGACGTGGTCCAGGTCGAGACGATCCGGCCGGCGACGGCGCCGTCCGTCCGCCGGGCCATGAGGCGGAGGTCGAGCCGCTCGACGGCCCCCGTGCCGAGGACGACCAAGCCGAGCGCGACTCCTCCTCGAAGGAGGCCCGAGTGCAGGTACTTCATGGGGTTCTCCCGTCGGCCCGCACGAGGCGGGCCGACACGGAGGATACCGGAGGATCCGAGGCCTGTCAGTTCAGTCCCTACGGTAGCGGGTGGGGTCGGGGACCCCCGCCTCCTCGAAGCCCCTGCGGCGCAGGACGCAGGCGTCGCACCGGCCGCAGGCCGCGGCGTCGGGGGCGGGGTCGTAGCAGGAGTGGGTGACCGCGTAGTCGATCCCGAGCTCCGTCCCCCGGCGCACGATCTGCGCCTTGCTCATCCGGAGGAGCGGAGATCGGAGGCGGATCGCCTTCCCCTCGGCTCCCGCCCGGGTCCCGAGCGCGAGCGCCCGCTCCATCCCCTCGAGGAACTCGGGTCGGCAATCGGGGTAGCCGCTCCAGTCGAGGACGTTCGCGCCGAAGAAGACCTGCCGAGCGCCGCGGCTCTCCGCGTAGGCCGCGGCCAGGGAGAGGAGGATCGCGTTCCGGGCAGGGACGTAGGTCGAGGGGATGCCGCGGCCGATCTCCCCGGGGCGGCGGTCCTTCGGGACGGGGCCGCCGGAGGTCAGAACCGAGCCGCCGAAGGCGTCGAGGCGGAGGTCGAGGACGACGTGCTCCCGCGCCCCGAGGGAGCGCGCGACGGACCGGGCGGCCTCGACCTCGACGGCGTGGCGCTGGCCGTAGCGGACGGTGAGGGCGAGGAGAGCGAACCCCTCCGCCTTCGCGATCGCCGCCGCCGTCGCGGAGTCCATGCCGCCCGAGAGCAGGACGACGGCCGCCGGCGCCTCCCCGAGAAGGTCGGTCACGGCCCCACCTCCTCGAAGGGCCCCGGGTACGCGGCGAGCCCGCCGCGGAGCCATCGCAACCCCTCGAAACCGCTCGCCCGGAGGAGCCTGCAGGCCTCCAGGGATCGCTCCCCCGAGCCGCAGACGACGAGGAGGGCTCCGTCGCGCGGGAGCTCGCCGACGCGGGCGGGGAGCTCCGGGAGGGGGAGGAGCCTCGCGCCGGGGATCCGCCGCCGCGCGAACTCCCCTTCGAAACGCACGTCGAGGACCGCCCATGCGCCGCGCTCGATCGACTCCGCGGCCTCGGCGGGCTCTGCGGCGGGGCAGGGGAGATCGAGGGGAGCGCCCGCAGGCCGTCCTCCCCCGAAGAGACGTCCGAGAAAACCCACGTCTTGCCGGTCCGCGACGTCTATCTTAATAGTCCCGCGCGCCCCGCCGGCGCGCGGCCTCCTTCCCCATGGGTCTCTTCTCCCGCGGCAAGTCGAGCGAGCCTTCCCCGCCCGGCGAGCGTCCCGCCGACGGGATCGCCGTCACCGAGGAGGCGGTCCGGCAGGCGCTCCGGCAGGTGATGGAGCCCGAGCTCCACCGCGACATCGTCTCGCTCAACATGGTGAAGCACGTCGCGGTCTGCGACGGGATCGTCAAGGTGACCGTCGAGCTGACGACCCCCGCCTGCCCGCTCAAGAAGGAGATCACCGACTCGGTCGAGCGCGCCGTCGGCCCGCTCCCGGGCGTCCGGAAGGTCAACGTCGAGATGACCTCGAACGTGAAGGCGGTCGGCGGCGGGCCGCCGCGGGGGATGGCCCCGGGCGTCAAGAACGTGATCGCCGTCTCGAGCGGGAAGGGGGGCGTCGGGAAATCGACGGTCGCGGTGAACCTGACCGCGGCGCTCGCGCAGAGCGGCGCGCAGGTCGGGATCCTCGACTGCGACCTCTACGGCCCGAACGTCCCGACGATGCTCGGGATCCCCGCCGACCACAAACCCGAGGTCCGCGACGGCCGGTTGGGTCCGGTCCGCAAGCACGGGTTCCTCTCGATGTCGATCGGCTACTTGATGGACCCCGACCAGCCGATCGTCTGGCGCGGCCCGATGCTCCACAAGGCGATCCAGCAGTTCCTCGGGGACGTCGAGTGGGGAGAGCTCGACTACCTCGTCGTCGACCTCCCGCCCGGCACGGGGGACGCGCAGCTCTCCCTCGCCCAGCTGGTCCCCCTCGCGGGAGCGGTCGTCGTCACGACGCCGCAGGAGGTCTCCGTCGTCGACGTCCGCAAGGCGATCGGGATGTTCCGGCAGGTCCACGTCGACGTCCTCGGCGTCGTCGAGAACATGAGCGTCTTCGTGTGCCCGAGCTGCCGGCACGAGACGAAGATCTTCGGCGAGGGGGGCGCGGAGGGGCTCGCGAAGAAGTTCGGGATCCCCGTCCTCGGCCGGATCCCGCTCGAGCCCGCCGTCCGCGCGGGCGGGGACGAGGGGGTCCCGATCACGATCGGGAAGCCCGACTCGCCGGTCG
This sequence comes from Planctomycetota bacterium, assembly GCA_035695825.1. GTDB lineage: Bacteria > Planctomycetota > UBA1135 > UBA1135 > JAKEFM01 > JAKEFM01. The sequence goes on from DASRRH010000022.1 coordinate 264,568, forward strand.
CCTCCGCGTTCCGCGAGGTCGCCGGAAAGGTCGCCGCCGCGCTCTCGGTGAAGAGCGCCTGGGCGCTGCCGGTCCTGCAGTAGGCTCCGGCGTCAGCCCCGCGCCTGCGCGCCGACGCGTTCCCGCTCCCAGGCGCGGACGTGACGGATGAGCTCGACGGCGAGGGGGGCGCGGTTGAAGGGAGGGAGGAGGTAGTAGCCGTCGGCGAAGTCGATCGTGCGGTCGATCACCTCCCGCGCGATCGCGAGCCCCTCGGCGGCGGGGTCCTTGGCGCCGCGCATCCTCTCGATCACCGCGGGGGGGACGGCGATCCCCGGAATCTCGTTCGCGATGAACTCGGCGTTCCGGAGGTTCGCGAAGGGCATGATCCCGTAGAGGATCGGGATCGCGATCCCCATCTCGCGGGCGAGGCGATGCGTCTCCCGCGCGAGCGCGGGGTCGTACACGGCCTGGGACTGGGCGAACGTCGCCCCCATCTCGACCTTCTTCTTCAGCCGCTTGACCTCGATCGCGAGGTTGCGCTTGTTCGGGTTGACTGCCCCGCCGACGCGGAAGCCCCCCGGCGGAGCCCCGGGGCTCTCGCCGCGGTTCATCGCCGCGATCAGGGCGACCAGCGTGAAGGAGTTCAGGTCATAGACGCTCGTCGCCTGGGAGCAGTCTCCGATCGAGGCGGGGTCCCCCGTGATGCAGAAGATCGTCCGGATGCCGAGCGCGGCGGCTCCCATCAGGGCCGAGCGGGTGCCGAGGAGATTTCGGTCGCGCCCGCAGAAGTGGACGATCGCCTCGATCCCCGCGTCGCGCTGGACGATGTGCCCGAGGACGAGGTTGCTCATCCGCACGATCGCGAGCGGGTTCTCCGCGATCGAGATCGCGTCGGCGCCCGCCTCGCGGCAGGCGATCGCCCCCTCGACGACCTTGCCGTAGTCGATCCCCTTCGGCGGATCGAGCTCGACGGTGACGGCCTTGCGCCGCGGGAGCTCGTCGAGGAAGTGCGTCCTCGGCAGTGCCGGGGCCGCCGCGCCGGGCGACGCCGCGGCCCGGCGCGCGGGCGCCGAGGCCGGGGGCCTCGGGGCGAGGGGAGGTCGCGGAGCGGGGGCGATCCCGCGCGCCTTGCGCCACTGGAGGAGACGGGCGAGGGCGCGGACGTCCTCGGGTCCCGTCCCGCAGCAGCCGCCGACGAGCCGCGCCCCGAGGTCGACGCACTCGACCATCCGGCGGGCGAAGTAGTCGGGGTCGCTCGCGTAGAGGTAGCGCCCCTCGACGTAGTCGGGAAAGCCCGCGTTCGGGAAGGCGGAGATCCGCCGGACCCCCTCCTCGGCGTAGCGCTTCACGAACTCGGGCGCCCCGCTCGGGCCGCGGCCGCAATTGCCGCCGAGCACGTCCGCGCCCGCCTCCGCCATCGCGCGCGCCGCGGCGGAGAGGTCGAGCCCTTCGTAGGTGACGGCGTGGCGGACGTAGGCGAACTGGACGACGACGGGAAGCTTCGAGACCTTCCGGGCGGCGCGGTAGGCGGCCCCGGCGTCCTCGAGGTTGAGCATCGTCTCGATCAGGACGAGGTCGACCCCCCCCTCGACGAGCCCCGCGATCGTCTCCGCGTAGATCGCCTCGCGCTCCTCCGGGGAGAGGACCGCCTCCTCCTTTCCCGGCTGGACGCGTCCGATCGGGCCGACGGCTCCGGCGACGTAGGCCTCCCCCTTCGCGACCTCCTTCGCGAGGGACGCGGCCGCCCGCGAGATCTCGCGCGCCTGCTTCTCGAGCCCGTGGCGCGCGAGCGCCGGGCCGTTCGCCCGGAACGAATTCGTCTCGAGGAGGCGCGCGCCGGCGGCGAGGTAGTCGGCGTGGATCTGGCGGACGATGTCGGGCTTGCGGAGGCAGAGCGCCTCGAAGCACTCGGCGAACGGGACCCCCCGCTCGTAGAGGAGGCTCCCCATCGCGCCGTCGCCGACGACGACCTCGTCGCGGTCGAGGCGTTCGAGAAGGGGCGTCTCCGCGTATCGCATGGGATTCCTCCCGGCGGAAGAGGATACCGGAACGGCGGGCGCCGCGACCCCCGTCGCCGGAGCGATGGGGGGGGGCGGGCATAATGAACCCCGCGTGAAGGAGCTCACCGCCGATCTCAGCCGCGAGGACCTCGTCCCCTACTTCCTCTGGGACGAGGACCTCTCCGTGGCCGATTTGCGCCGCCGTCTCCGGGAGGCGCCCGAGGAGGAACGCTTGCGGCTCGCGGGGAAGATCCTCCGCGAGGCGGCCTACGACGAGGTCTGGACGTTTCTGGGGGTCGAGGAGGTCGCGCGCGACCTGCCGAGGATGGCGCGGCACCTCGGCAGGCAGCGCGCGTTCTGGGAGTGCCTCGTCGGGGAGTGGAGGCGGCTTGGCCTCCTCCGCTAGCGACCTCCTGTCGCCGCTCCAGCGGAGAGTCCTCGATCTCTTCTTCGCTTCGGTGCGCGGCTTCTTCCTCACGGGTGGGGCTGCCCTCGGGGGGTTTCACCTCCGGCACCGTCGCACCCGCGATCTCGATCTCTTCACCACGGACGAGGGGGCCTTCGAGTCCGCGGTCCGAGCGTTTCCGGATCTCTGCCGGAGCGCCGGTCTCACGATCGAGGAGAAGGCCGCATCGCCCCGGTTCCGGCGCTTCGTCGTGAGCGACGGGACGGAGACCCTCCCCGTCGATCTCGTCCGCGACGTCGAGTACCAAGTCGCTCCCGAGAAGCCCCGGCGCGGCGCGATCGTGATCGATTCCCTCGACGATCTCTTCGTGAACAAGATCTGCGCTCTGCTCTCCCGCTCAGAGGTCCGCGACCTGGTCGACCTCCTCTTCCTCGAACGCGAGGGATTCCGGCTGGTCCGTTCGCTCCCGGACGCGCAACGGAAGGACGCGGCCGCGACGGCCGCGAATCTGGCCTTCGTCCTGTCCGGCGTCGTGGTCCGAGAGGCTCCGAAGGACCTCGAGCGCCCGGTCACGCGGGAGGACCTGCGAGCGTTCGTCGAACGGACGCGGGCGGAACTCGCCCGGCTCGCGTTCCCAGGAGCGACGGGGAAACCGCCTCCCTAAGCCTCGCCGAAGAGCGAGGGACCGTGCCCCCCCTCTTCCCTCCGAGGTTCGACGAAGGGGAGGTTCGGCTCGGCGATCCCGAGGAGCCCGCGAAGCGCGCGGGCCGTCGCGGGGGAGTGACCCTGGTAGTGGTTGTTCGCGAAGACGAAGAGCTTGCGCCCGGCGGCGAGCTGCGTCCGCAGGCGCTCGGCCCACCCCCGGAGGTCGTCCCCCCGGTCGACGCGCACCTCGGAGAAATCCTCCCAGGGAGCGTCGTGGCTCCCGAGGAGCCGGACGTAGACGAAGGGCGCGGTCGCGACGTCGACGGGGGGGGCGGAGGCGTGGTCGGTGAGGGTCAGCGCGACCCCCCTCTCGCGGAGCAGGGAGTAGGTCTCCTCGCGGTACCAGGAGCGGTGCCGGAACTCCGCCGCGACCGCGAGGTCGCGTGGAAGGCGCTCGAGAAACCGGGCGAGGTCGTCCGCCTTCTCCGCCTTGAACCCCGGCCGGAACTGGAGGAGCAGCGGCCCGAGGCGGTCGCCGAGGAGCCGCGCCCTCTCGACGAAGGCCTCGGTCTCCGCCTCGGCGCCGGCGAGCCCCTTCTCGTGCGTGATCGACTGCGGGAACTTGAGCGCGAGGACGAAGCCCGGCGGCGTGACCTCCCGCCACCGCTCGAGGTTTCGCCGCGGCGGGATCGCGTAGAAGGAGGAGTCGACCTCGACGGCGTCGAACTTCGTCGCGTAGTGGGAGAGTTCCCGTTTGGGGTCGAGCCCCGCCGGGTAGAAGACGCCGCGCCAGGAGGGGTAGACCCATCCCTGGGTTCCGAATCGCGCTTGCTCGCTCAGGGCCGGATCGTCGCGACGGTCGCGTTCGGGACCCCCCGGAAGGCCCCGCTTGGGTCGAGGGGAATCCTCTGGGGTTCGACGGAAAAAAAGTGGAAGAAGCTCGGCGCGATGCCGGCGAGGGAGATGTCCCAGAAGTCCACGCCCGGCCCCCGGTCGTCGTCGACGACCCAGCCCGTCCGGGGGAGACAGAATCCGACGAGCAGGGTGGCGACCATCGCGCGCCCAGAGGAACCGGCACCGGCCGTCGCGAGACCGGAGGCTAGACCGCGTCCTCGGAACCGGCAAGGCGAGAACGCGGAACAAGGGTTGCAGGCCCTTCCCGTCTCGACTACTTGAGGGACCGCCCCCGCGTCCGTCCGGAGTCCCCATCGAATCCTCCCTCCCGAGCCGGGACCCCCGAATGACCTCTCCGAGTCGGCCGCGCCCCCGCATCGCCTCGGTCGCCACCGCCGTTCCCGAGTACGCCCTCGGGGCGGAGGAGACGACGGAGTGCTTGGTCCGGCTCTTCCCCGCCGAGGACCCCGAGTTCGTCCGGGCCCTCGTCGCGCGATCGGGGGTCGAGCGGCGGTACTTCCCCTTCCCGGCCGAGCAACTCCTGTCGCCCGGGGACTTCACCCTCCGGAACGCCCGCTACGCCGAGGTCGCGCTCGAGCTTTGCCACCGCGCGGGGCGGACCGCGCTCGAGCGGGCGGCCCTCGACCCGGGGGAGGTCGACGTCGTCCTCGACGTCTCCTGCACGGGCATCTCGATCCCCGCCCTCGACGTCGACCTCGCGCCCCGGCTCGGCCTTCGCCCCGACGCCTGCCGGGTCCCCATCACGGAGAGCGGTTGCGCGGGGGGCGGGCTCGGTCTCGGGCTCGCGACCCGGTTCGCGCGGGGCGGCGAGCGCGTCCTCCTCGTCGCCGTCGAGCTCTGCTCCGGGACCCTCGTGCGCGAGGATCGCTCGCGGACGAACCTCGTCGCCGGAGCGCTCTTCGGCGACGGGGCGGCCGCGGCGGTCGTCCTGCCGGAGGGGCGCGGCCCGCGGATCGTCGCGACCGGCTCTCACCTCTTCCCCGCCACCCGCGCGGCGATGGGGTTCGACGTCGGGACCCACGGCCTGCGGATCCTCCTCCAGCGGGAGCTCCCCGAGATCCTGCGCCGGGAGCTCCGTCCCGCGGTCGAGGCGTTCCTGGCGCGCCACGGCCGGACCGCCGGGGACGTCGGGCTCCACCTCCTCCACCCGGGCGGACGGCGCGTGCTCGAGGTGTACGGCGAGGTCTTCGCGCTCGAGAACGGCGCGCTCCGTTTCTCGCGCGAGGCGCTGCGCCGCTACGGCAACCTCTCCTCCGCCTCGATCCTCGCCGTGCTCGACCTCGCCTTCGAGGCCGGCGCGCGGCCCGATCCGGGGAAGGAGGGGCTCCTCGTCGCGTTCGGCCCGGGCCTCTCGGCCGAGATGGCGCTCCTCTCGTGGGAGAACGGGAGGTGAGCGTCCTCCCCGAAGGGTTCCCCGCGGCCTACGCGGCCCTCCTCGGCCTCGTGGCGCTGCAGAGGATCGGAGAGCTCCTCCTGTCGAGGCGCCACGTCGCCTCGGCCGGCCCCTCCGCGCGGACGGCCGAGAGCCCCGCGCACTTCCGTTGGATCGCGGCGGTGCACGTCGGCCTCCTCGTCCTCCCGGCCGTCGAGGTCGGAATCCGCGGAAGGGGCGCGCCGGACTCGGTCTTCTTCGCCGCGCTCGCCGTCTTCCTCGCCGCCCAGGCGCTCCGCTACTCCGCGATCCGCTCCCTCGGGAGGTCTTGGAACGTGCGGGCGGTCGTCGACCCCGCCCTCGGCGTCGTCGCGGGAGGCCCCTACCGTTGGATCCGTCATCCGAACTACCTCGCGATCGTCCTCGAGTTCCTCTCGATCCCGGCCGCCGGGGGAGCGTGGATCTCTCTCCTCGTCCTCAACGCCCTCTCCGCGCCCTTGCTCGCCCGCCGGATCCGGGAGGAGGAGGCGGCGCTCGCGCGCGTTCCCGGCTACCTCGAGGCCATGGGCTCGAAGGGAAGGCTGGTGCCCAGGCTCCGTCGCCCGGCCTCCCCGGCGCTGCGGTGAACGCGCTCGCCCTCCTCCTCCCTCTCCTCTCCGGCGAGGTCCGCCTCGGGCTCGACCGCTACGCGATCGACCCGAAGGCGAGCTCGATCGGCTTCGACGGCTCCTCGACCCTCCACGACTTCACGGCGCGCGCGGGAAGGTTCGGGGGGGAGGCCCGGGTCGACCTCCAGCGCCTCGGCGAGAGCTCCGGAGGGACGGTCTGGATCGAGACGGAATCGCTCGACAGCGGGAGCAAGGGGCGCGATTCCGACATGAGGGAGCTCCTCGAGTCGGGGACGCACCCGCGGATTACGTTCGCGCTCGACCGCGCAGAGGGGAGGCTCGAAGGGGAGAGGGGAGGCGTGCAGCTGCGGGGGAGGTTCACGATCCGCGGCGTCGAGCGCGCGCGGACGATTTCCGCGCGGATCGAGCCGCGGCCCGAAGGCTTCCGCGCGGTCGGGGAGGTCCGGTTCCCGATGAGCGAGCACGGGATCAAGCCCCCGCGGGTGCTCCTCATCAAGACGGCGGACGAGGTGCGCGTCTGGTTCGACCTCGCCTTTCGGAGGGTTCCGGCGCCGGAGAGGCCCTCGACGGTCCGCCGGGTGGAAGTCCGGGAGTGGACGGGCACGCTTACCGGGGACCCCGAGGAACGGGTGTGGACGACGCGGCTCTGGTCGTGCGGCGATCGCCTCCTCTGGGAGCGCGCCGCTCCGCCCATCTGGATCGTAGGGTCGGAGGGAGCGGTTCTCGGCGTGTCCGTCCGCGACGCGCTCCGGCTCGCTCCGGCGAGCGCGATGGAGGGAGTTCTTGCCGGGGCCGAGAGCCGGCCCGGGGGCCCTCTCCTCCGATCCGAGTCGCGCCCCTTCCTCCGATCCCCCGGCGGAGGCCCAGCGTCCCGGGAAGATCTGGGGAGACGGATCCGCCGCGCCGTCGAGCCGGGGGAGGTCTCCGTCCTCCGCCCGGGGCGGGAAACGCGCATCCGCAAGGGGGAGGACGATTGGGCGATCCTGAAGGATCTCGAGGGGAACGAACCCTTCCCCCCGATGCTCGCCGGGTTCCGCGGAATGCCGCGGGCCGTCCGCGACGCTCTCGGGGCGCTCCGCGGCATGCCGAGCGGTGTCGAAGTGGGGACGAGTGTGGGGTCCGGGATGCGGTGGATGACCCTCTCCTTCGGTCCGCCGGAGCCGGGGCTCCTCCCTGGCTGGGCGACGGACCCGGCCGGCTGGACGGAAACGTCGGAGACCCCGCTCGCGTGGTGACGGCAGGGCCGGTCGAGTTCGACTTGGCCGTGATCGGCGCGGGGCCGGGGGGGTGCGCGTGCGCTCTCGCGGCGGCGCGGAGAGGTCTGCGGGTCGCGCTCTTCGACCCGCGCGCCGACGGCGCCGACCGTCCCTGCGGCGAGGGGATCATGCCGGAGGGACTCGCGGTCCTCGAAGCGCTCGGGCTCCGCGAGCAGGTCGCGCGGGGGCGGACGTTCCGATCGCTCCGCTTCTTCCTCCGCGGCCGGCCCCTCCTCGACGTCCCGCTTCCCGCCGCCGCGGCCGCGATCCCCCGGCCCGATCTGCTCTCCGCGTTGGACCGGGCCCTGGCGGGAGAGGCGTCCGTCTCACGGTTTCGCGCGCGCGGGGAGCCACGCCCTGCAGGAGAGGACTTCGAGGTCTTCGCGGACGGGGGGGGGACCGTCCGCGCGAGGGCCCTCGCGGTCGCCTCCGGCGGCAACCGCTCGACGTTTCCGTCGATCCCTTCGAACGGAGGTCGCCCGGGGCGGTTCGGGTTGCGCGCGCGGTACGAGGAGGCCGGACGTCTGGACGAGGTCGAGGTCCACCTCGGCGAAGGGGTCGAGGTCTACCTCACCCCGTTGCCGGGCCGCCGGATCAACGCGGCGTTTCTCTTCAGCCGGGCTCCGGAGGGAGTCCGGGGATCGGACGAGCTCGCCCGTTGGGCCCTCGGGCGCCATCCCCTCGCCGCCGCGCGGCTCCGTGCGGCGGTCGACCCGCCCGAGGGGCGCCTGCTCGGCCTGCCGCGTCCGCGACGGGCGGCGTTCGGGAGGGCGTTCCTCGTCGGGGACGCCTGCGGAGGCGTCGATCCGATCGTCGGGTGCGGCGTCACCGTGGCCCTGCGAACGGGGGTCTTCGCCGCCGAGGCGGCCGTGGCCCTCCGCGGAGGCGCCGGCGCCGCGTCCGTCGCCGGGGAATACGAGACCGCGCTCCGGCGCGAGGTCCGCCGGAAGCGGCTCCTCGCGAGCCTCCTCCTCCACCTTTCGTCCCGGCCGGGCCGTGCGAAGGGGGTGGCGGGACTCCTTCGGCGATGCCCGCGACTTCTCGCGGCGCTCGCGCGCCTCGCGGCGGGCCCTCCCGGCGATGCCTCGATCGGACCGGAGGCGCCTCCCTCGGCTCGCGCCTCCGAGACCGCCAAGGCGGGGTGATCGGGGAGCCCTCGCCCGATCCACCCGCCTCGGGTGGATCGGACAATCCGATTTCTTCGATCCGCCATTCGAATCTAGCCTCGGCCCTGCACGCCCGAGCCCATCCCGGGGGGGGATCGCGATCCGCGAGCCTTCTCCGGCCCGCCCGCGCGCCGGCCGCGCGTCCCGCGACCTGGAGAACCGATGCCGACGCCCTCGCTTCCCTGCGCCCGCAGCCGCGCCCTTCCCCTGCCGGCGATCCTCCTCGCCGCCGCCGCCCTCGGCGTCTCCCCGACGGCTCGGGCGCTCGCCCAGGACGCCCCGGAGATCCCGAGGCCGATCCAGGAGCGGCTCGCCGAGCAGCAGCGCCGGATCGAGGAGCTCGAGCGCCGCCTCGGCGCGCCCGGCGCCGCCCCGCAAGGGGCGGCGACGGCCCCGAGAGAGATCGGCCTCGCCGGGTCGACGCTGCGGTTTTACGGCTTCGTCCGGGGCGACCTGATCTTCGACGACTCGAGGCCCAACAACACGCAGACGACCGCGTTCATCTTCTCGGAGGATCCCTCCGCCCCGGCGGCGTTCGGGGCGCCGAACAACCGCGGCGACCTGACGATCCACCCGCGGCTCACCCGGTTCGGCTTCGACCTCGACGGGCCGACCATCTCGAGCCTTTGGGACGCGAAGGTGACGGGGAAGGTCGAGGTCGACTTCTACAACAACGGCCTCCAGGGCCAGAGCGAGTCGCGGGAGGCGCTGCGGATGCGCCACGCCTACCTCCGGCTCGGATGGGGCAACCTCTCCTTCCTCGCGGGCCAGACGATGGACGTGATCTCGCCGATCTGGCCGATCGTGAACGCCGACCTCGTGATGTGGGGCGCGGGGAACCTCGGCGACCGGCGCCCCCAGTTTCGTCTCGAGTCGATTCCGAAGCCGGGCGAGGAGGGCCTCATCGCCCAGGGGGAGGTCGGCCTCACGGGCGCGGACGACAACCAGGACCTCGACGCGCCCGGGACCTTCGGCGCGGGGTTCCGCGACGGGGAGACCTCGAACCTTCCGACGCTCCAGGCTCGGCTCGCCTACCGTCACCCCTGCGCCGCGAAGCAGAACCTCGAATTCGGCGTGTGGGGCCACCGCGCGTGGGAGGAGCCCGACACGGAGTTCGCGGGCCGGAACAAGTTCGACAGCTTCGCCTACGGCGCCGACCTGACGGTGCCGCTCTACGAGGACCGCGCCTGGCTGAAGACCGAGGCCTGGGCGGGGAAGAACGTCGACGACGTGCGCGGCGGGATCTTCCAGGGGATCAACACCCTCACGGGGGAGGAGATCCACTCGAAGGGAGGCTGGGCCGAGGTCGGCGTGAAGGCGACCGGCCATTACGCGGTGCACGCCGGCTACTCGCGGGACGATCCCGACAACGCGGACCTGAACCCGGCGGGGGGTCGCGCGGCGAACAAGATCTGGTACCTCGCGAACCGCTTCTCGTTCGACCCGATCGAGATCGGGCTCGACTACTTCAACTGGACGACCGAGTACCGCGGTTTCGACGACGGGGACGACAACCGCGTGCAGTTCTACGTCGCGTACAAGTTCTGAGCCCCACCTCCCGGAGGTGTCCGATTCTCGCCACGCTCGCGTTCGCCGTCCGTTCGATCCCTGCCGTCCCGGGAGACGACGCCCCGCTCGGCCGCTCGAAGCCGCTCGCGGTCCACGAGCTCGAGTTCGCGCGCTCGCTCACGAGCCCGGGACGTCCTTCGCGCGCGTCACGGCGTCGCGGGCTGATCGGAGAGGGGGCCCCGCACCTTCGGGTGCGCGCGGCGGCGGGTTTCAGAGGCAACCCCGATCGCGCGGTCCGGGCCGGATCGTGGCGACGTTCGAGGTCGACAGGCGCCAGAAGCCGCCGGGGTCAAACGCGGCGCCTTGCAGGTAGACCGGCGAGTAGAGGGTCGCCGCAGGGGGACGTCGGAGGCTCGTGGGGGGAAGGGGCCGGCGGAGAGATGTCGCTCGACCGTAACCGCCTCGAAGGCAGTTTCAATGGAGGGGAACTGCCTCATGGCAGTTCTCATCGAGCGGAACTGCCCCGAGGGCAGTCCTGATCGAGCGAGACTGCCCCGAGGCAGAAACGATTCGTCCTTGGCGCCCGATCGGGTTGCGGTCCTCGAGAGGCGAGACCCATCCGTTCGGGTCACCCACGGGATTCCCGGATGATCCGGGAGTGGAAGGGGGTCCGGATTCGAAACGATCGAGTTGGAGGCCCCGCATCCGACGATCCGCCGCCCCTTTCCGGTGCGGTGGAGCATGGGAGAGGCCGTATCGGTGGTCGCTCCTCTCAGGGCCGGAGGATCACGGTCTCTCCGTTGGATAGCCGCCAGGCGCCGCGGGAGACGTCGAAGGCCACCGCCTGCAGGTGGAACGGCACGTGTGCGAGCGTCGGAGGGAGGCCCGCGAGCGAGATCGGAAGGGAGAACGTCCCGCTCGCCGACAACACGCCGAACAGGAACGGGGGTGGTGGCGGGGGGCCGAGCAGGAACGGGCCGACGAACGGTCCCGGGAACGCGTAGTACCCGGTGACCAGATCGATCGCCGCGACGAAGGGGGCGGAGAGCGGACCGTTCGTGAGCGCGATCGTGACGCTTCCAGTCCCGATCGTGGGATCCCCGGAAAGGTCGAGCACGGGGAGCGGCGGCGCGCCGAGCGTGACACCCGCGCCGAGGACCGGCACCTCCGGAGACACTCCGGCGCCGCCGAGGACGGGAACCGAGTGGACGGTCACCAGGGAACCGCCGGTCGACTCGATTCCCGGGCCGCCCGTCGGGTAGATGGTGACCGCGCAGGCGCCCGAACCCCCGTTGCCTCCCTCGATCGACGACCCGGCCCCTCCCGAGATGCGGACTCACGAGGACGCGGCGAGGATGCCGGGACCCCCAGGGGCCCCGACGGGGGTTCCGAGGCAGGGGCTGATGCACGCGCCGGTTCCGCCCAGCCCACCGTGAACGGCGGAGCCGACCACCCGGAGCACGGAGAGCGTCCCCGGGCTCGACGAGATGGAGATCCCCGGACCCCCGACGCCCGCCACGTCCCCGAACGCGATCTGCCCTGCCCCCGAGCCGCCGACGAGGCCGCTCGAGGCCACTTCGACCTTCCCTCCGTTGACCACGCTCAGTGCAGGCTTTCCAGGAAGATCTTGTGGTAACCCCGGCCCCGCGAGGGTGCCGGGGGGGCCGGAGATGCTGCGATGGCGAAGGTGGACCTCCGCCCCGTCCGCGAGGAGGCCGGGGCCGAAGGGCGGCGAGGCCAAGGGACCGAAGACCTCTCCGTCGATGGTGACCTGTTCGACGACTGCGACCGTCGTGCTGCCGAGGATCCGGAGCTGCTGCGGAAGGTCGAGCCCGAGGCCCGGGAATCCGAAGCTCCGGCACTCGAGCACGACGGGGGAGCCTGCCGGCGCATCGGCAATCGTGCTGACGGTCGCCGTGAACGACCGGACGATCGTCGTGAGCCGGTCTTCGCCGAGGATTCGGAGTCCCTTTCCGGAGACCGTGAAGGGGCTGTACTGCCCGGGCTTCACGACGACCACGTCCCCGTCGGCGGCCGCGGCGACCGCAGGGGGAGTGTCGGTGAAACTGACCCCCGGGCCGCCGTTGTCGTCGACGACCCAGGTCTGCTGGAGGAGGAGGCAAGCGAGCATCGCGGGAAGCGTCAAGACTCCCTCCGGTAGCCGGCCCGGGCGGTCGGTCGCTGGGAAAGGAGAGGCTACCTCCGGTCCGAACCACTCTCCGGTCCGGCAGGGACTGCGATGCGACCTTCTCTCGACCGACCCACTCAAGGCCGAATCGCGGCGACCGTCGCGTCCGACATCCGCCACAGGCCCTGGGGGTCGAAGACCAAGCCCTGCAGGTAGACCGGGAGGTAGACGAATCCCGGCGGGATCCCGGTGAGCGGGAGGGTGAGGGTGACGTCTCCACCCGGCGAGAGGGATCCGATCGCGAGGAGGTACCAGTTCACGGAATCCAGAAGGATCTCGCCAAGGAAGAAGGATCCACCGGGGATGTGTCCGGGCGTCGCCGCGAAGGCGATGACGAAGGCGGCGTTCGGGAGACCGTTCGAGAGCGTGATCGTCGCGGTCCCCGTGGTCGTCAGCGTCCCCGAGACCTCGAGGACGGGAAGTGCAGGTGCGTTCAAGGTGACCCCCGTGCCGACGACGGCCGGACCCGGAGTGCACGAGGTGCCGCAGAGACAGCCGCCGATGACGGGGACGGAGTGAACCTCGACCAGGGAACCGACGGCCTCGATGCCCGGCCCGGGAGGGTTCGGGAAGAACAGGCACGCGTTCCCCGCGTCCCCGCCCCGCACGAGGGAGGTCGCGTCGCCCGAGACGCGCACGAAGGCGCCGTTGGCGGAGATCCCTGCCCCCCCGGCGTTGCACTGGGAGGTGGAGAATCCGCAGCAACCGGAGTTCCCGCCGATCACGGTGGAGTCCGCGATCCAAACCTCGCTCGAAGAGAGGGCGGAGACCGCCTGCCCGCCCAGTCCACCGATGCCCGAGCTCATCAGGAGGCACCCCCCTGATCCCTCCCCTCCCGTGATGACGGAGGAGGCGACGTGGACGCGAGCGCCGTTCATGGCTTCGAGCCCCCTGTTGCCGGCGGACCCGAGTGCGGGAGTGAAATAGGAGACGCCGGCTCCCCCCTGCACGGTGCACCTCACGACCTTCGCTTCGGCCGCGTCGACGCGGAGGGCCGGAAACCCGGGTGAGGGAGCTCCCAGGCCAAGAGGCCCCGCGATCTCCACGTCCGCGAAGGTGGCGCGGGTCGTCGGGCCGGAGACGACGACGCGAGCCGGGCTGAAGGTGGTGGGTCCGAAGGGGTATCTGAACAACATGCCTTCGATGTGCGCGATGGACGATGGCGGGATGGCAGCCAGCGTGGTCTGGGAATAGGAGGAGGACGGATTCGGATTCGCGACGATCGTGACGGAGACCCCCGATCCGAAGATGCGGAGCCCCTTGCCCGTCAGGGTGAAGTGGGAGTAGGTGCCCGGCTGGACGAGGAGGATGTCTCCGTCGGCCGCCGCCGCGACGGCGGGGGGGAGGTCGATGAAGTTGACGCCGGGGCCGCCGTTGTCGTCGACGACCCAGGTGGTCTGGAGGAGGAGGCACGCGAGCATCGCGGGGAGCGCCATCGTTGCCTCCGAAGAGGGGCCTGCGGGATCGAGGCCCAGGAGCTGCAACGATCCTCCCGGTCTCGCCGGCGGTCAAGCGCGACGACGTCTCGGGGGCGGAAGGGGGCGTGTCCGGGCCTTCCGGCGCGCGGGGACGACCGCGTCCGCCTCGATCTCGACGAGCATCTTCCGGTCGACGAGCGCCGAAACCTGGACCATCGCCGTCGCCGGGCGGATCTCCGCGAAGAACTCCCCGTGCGCGCGGCCGACCTCCTGCCAACGCGAAATGTCGGTCACGTACATCCGCGTCCGGACGACGTCCTCGAGTCGAGCGCCCGCGCAGGCGAGCGCGCGCTCGACGTTGCGAAGGGACTGGACCGCCTGCGCGTAGGCGTCGCCGGGCGCGACGATCTCCCCCTTCTCGTCCGTCGCGGTCGTCCCCGAGACGAAGACGAACGGGCCGACGCGGACCGCGCGCGAATAGCCGACGAGCGGCTCCCAAGGAGTGCCCGTCGAGACGAGACGGCGCGCGCGGCGCGCGCTCACTCCGCGCGGCACGCCTCGAACTTCTTCCGGTAGGCGTCGGGGACCGGGCGCTTCGCCCAGGTCCGCATGTCGACGCAGACCGTGGTCAGCTCGGCGTCGCAGCAGCGCTCTCCGCGGGGCGAGTCGATGCGGTAGCCCCAGGTCGCCGAGGTCCCCCCGACGCGCTTGAGGAAGACGCTCACGGTCAGCTCGTCGCCGTAGCGCAGCGGCGCCCGGAACTCCGCGTGGGCGTCGATCAGGGGGAAGCCGAGGTGCTCCTCCGTCACGACCTTCGCGTAGGAGATCCCGATGTAGCGGTCCCAGAACTCCTCGAAGGCGACATGGAAGAAGTCGAAGATCCGCGGGTAGTAGGCGATCCCCGCGCGGTCGACGTCGCCGAAGCGGACCTTGACCGTCGTGCGGAAGGCCATGCGGCTCGCTAGGGGTGGGTTCCGCCGCTCGCGTTGCCGGAGGCGGGGCGCGCCGCGGGCTCGGCCGCCCGCGTCCCGTTCGTCCGGGGCGCCGGCGCCGGCCAGGCCTCGAGGACGGCCGCGACGATCATCTCCGAGAGGATCTCGTAGGTCTCGTGCCCGTCGCCGGGCGTCGCGCTCGCCGGGTCGCCGAAGTAGGCCTTCTCCGATCCCGCCGCGGCGAAGGTCTTCACCCCCTGCCGGATCTTCGCGGCGAGGTCGACGTGGAGAGGGGGGAGGTCCTTGCGCAGGGTCTCGCGGACGCTGTCGGGCTCGACCGCCATCACGAGGGAGGTCTCGTAGGCCCCCGCGTGGCACTCCCCGCGGCGGTACTCCTCGGTCAGAGTCTTCGCCCACTTCGCGCGCGTCGTGTCGACGAAGACGGGACGGACCCCCGTCCTCGCCTCGATCTCGGAGACCGCGCGGTGGAGCGCCTCGAGGTGGGCGGGCTCGAGGTGGGCGTTCGCGAGAGCGAACTTCTTCAGGCCCTGGCCGATCACGGAGCAGGCGACGTCGCGGACGAGGGAGGTGGTCGTCTCGGGGGAGATCGAGACGCGGCCGGGGAAGCCCTCCGCGAAGTCGGTCGTCGCGTAAGAGAGCGGGGGCAGGATGAGGGCGGGGACCCCCTTCGTCTTGAGCTTCATCGCCGTCCTCCGCGCGACCTCCGTCGCGATCACGACGTCGCTGTCGAGGGGGAGGTGCGGCCCGTGCGGCTCGATCGCGCCGAGCGGGAGGAGGACGACGGGGGACTTCGAGAAGGCCTCCCCCGCCTCGCACCAGGTGAGGTCGCCCAGGTTCTCGATCCATCGCTTCATCGCAGGCGCGGCGCCGTTTGCGGCGCCGTCGTGGCCGGGGGAGGCTCGGCGCCCTTCACGCCCGGAGCTTCTTCCGGTCGACCTTCCCGCGGTCGTTCCGGGGGAGGGAGTCGACGAACTCGACCCGCCGTGGGTACTTGTGGGGCGCGAGCCGCCCCTTCACGAACTCCTGGAGGTCGCGCTCGAGGGGCTCGCCCGGCGCGTGCCCCGCGCGCGCGACGACGAAGGCCTTGGGCTTCACGAGGCCGGCCTCGTCGCGCCAACCGACGACCGCGCACTCCGCGACGGCGGGGTGACGGAGGAGGCAGTCCTCGACCTCGACGGGGGCGACGAACACGCCCCCCACCTTGAGGAGGTCGTCCGCCCGGCCCGCGTAGGTGTAGAAACCCTCCGCGTCGCGGCGGAAGAAGTCTCCCGTCACGGCCCAGTCGCCGCGGAAGGTCGCGCGCGACTTGTCCCGGTCGTTCCAGTAGCACAGGGCGGTCGAGCCCCCGCGGATCCAGAGCGTCCCGAGCTCCCCTTCGGGGACGTCCTCCCCCTCGGGGCCGACGAGCCGCGCCTCGTAGCCGGGGACGACCTTGCCGAGCGTGCCCGGCCGTACCTCGCCGAACCGGTTCGAGACGTAGATGTGGAACATCTCGGCCGAGCCGATCCCGTCGAGGATCTCGACGCCGAAGGTCTCCCTCCATCGCCGGTAGAGCTCGGGGGGGAGCGCCTCGCCCGCCGAGATGCAGACGCGGAGGCACGAGAGGTCGTGCCGGCGGGCCTCGGGGTGGGAGACCATCGCGTTGATCATCGTCGGGACGGAGGTGAGGACGGTCGGGCGGTGGCGGTCGATCTGCTCGAAGACCGCCTCCGGCGTGCTCCGCTCCGGGAAGAGGCAGGCGCACGCCCCGACGGCGAAGGGGAACAGGAGGTTCGTCCCCGTCGCGTAGCCGAAGAAGAGCTTCGGGACCGCGAGCGTGACGTCGGTCTCGCGCATCCCGAGGACCCCCTTCCCGTACGTCTCCGCGTTGAACGCGAAGTCGCGGTGGTGGTGGACCGCCGCCTTCGGCCGGCCCGTGCTCCCCGACGTGAAGAGCCAGCCGGCGAGATCGTCGCGGGTCGTCGGCTCGTTCTCGAGGGTCTCGCCGGCGCGGGCCGTCGCGTGGTCCCAAGGGATCGCGCGGGCGCGGGCTCCGGCGGGGGCGCGGCACGCGGCGGCGCCCTCCCCGACGACGAGGGCGGCGCGCAGGTGGCGGGCCCCCGGCAGCGCGCGGGAGAACTCCCCCCACGCGGAGGCGTGGACGGCGGCGACCTTCGCGCGGGAGTAGTCGAGGTAGTACGCGAAGTCCTCGGCGGGGACGAGGGGGTTCACCATCGCGAAGACGGCCCCGACCTTCAGCGTCCCGAACCACGCCGCCGCGAACTCGGGAAGGTCGGGCAGGACGAGCAGGACGCGGTCCTCGGGCTCCACGCCGAGCTCGCGGAACGCGTTCCCCGCGCGGTTGGAGAGCGCCCGGACGTCGGCGTAGGCGTAGGTCTCCCCGCCGCAGCGGAGCGCGCCTCTCCCCCCTCTCCCCTCCTCGATCCTCGCGTCGAGGAGGTAGTGCGCGAGGTTGAAGCGCTCCGGGAACTCCGGCACCGCCTCGGACCCTGGCGTCGACTCCATCCGAGGCGCGGGATTATAGCCCGCGCCTCGCGCGCGCCACCCTTACGGCGTCACGTGCGAGGAGACGAGCGTGCCCGCCCCCGACTCGAAGACGAGGGTGGCGAGGAAGGCGACGAGCCAGGCGCCGAGTCCCCAACCGGCGAGGAGGACGGTCTGGATGCGGCGGTCCGTAGGCGTGACGGAGCGCTCGAGGCGGAAGGCGGGGTAGGCGAAGGCCGCCGTCGCGAGGAGCGCCGAGAAGACGACTTGGGGAAGGAGGAGGAAGAGGTTGAAGATCCCGATCGGCGCGGGATCCCCCTGGAGGACGTGGAAGAGCGAGCCGCAGGCCGTCACGGCCCAGCGGAGCCCTCCGCAGACGATGCCGAACGCGAGGAGGATCGGCGCCCGCCCGAACCCCCGGATCTCGCCGACGATCGGGGGCGGCTTGACGAGCCACCGGGAGAACAGGAAGCCCGCGGCGGCATAGAGGGGGGTCCCGAGGATCAGAGTCGCCGGCACGCGCAGGATCAGCTGGCCGGTGGTCGCGTGGGGGAAATGGGCGACCCACCCGAAGAACGTGCAGACGGAGGCGAGGGCTCCTCCGAAGAGGCCGGCGGCGAGCGGGAGCGGGAGGGTCGACGCCGCCACGGCCGCCCCTCGCTTCCCCAATAGGTACCGAGCCTGCATGACGGCCCGCTTTCGGCATTCCCGGCCGAGGTGCTTGAGGGCCCTCTCCGGGGTCTCCTCAGGGACCCCCGCCGATCGACGTGCGGACCTCCCAGAGCTCGGGGATCCCCTTTCGCTCGAGGGTCGTCCGGAGGTAGCGGACCCCCTCCCGCGCGCCGGTGACCGCCGCTCCCGTGCCGACCTTCCCCCCGATCACGCGCTCGACCATCGCGACGTGGTGTTGGCGCCAGAGCGTCAGCTGCTCGTCGAACTCGGCGAGCGATTCGGCGAGGGCGTACTCGAGGGGCCAGCGCGCGGGCTCCTCGTAGATCCGCCGCAGCGCCGCGATCCGCGCCGCGCGTGCGCCCTCTCCGGCCGGGGCGTCGAAGCCGCGACGGCGGAGGGCTTCGAAGAAGCGCTCCCCGAGGGAGGGCTCCTCGAGCCGGCGGCGCAGGCGCGCCTCGGCGGTCGCGTCGCCCCGGAAGAGGAGTAGGAGGCTCTCGTCCCGGACCCCCGCGAGGAACTCGACCTCGCGGAACTGCGCGGACTGGAAGCCCGAGGCGGGCTTCAGCCGGTCGCGGAACCGCAGGAAGTCGATCGGTCGCATCGTCTCGAGGACGTGGAGGGAGCGCTGGAGCACCTCCTCGATCGCCGCGACGCGGCCGAGGAGGCGCGTCGCCTCCCGCACGTCCTCGTCCCCCGCCCCGGCGAGGCGGGCGGAGACGGCGTCGAGCTCGTGGAGGATCAACTTGAACCAGAGCTCGAAGACCTGGTGGACGACGATGAACTGCACCTCGTCGTGCTCCGGGGGATCCGAGATGCAGCGCTGCTGCGAGAGGAGCTCGGGGATCCGGAGGTAGGAGGCGTAGGAGAGATCCGCCCCGCCCGCGGCGCCGAAGTAGCCCATGCGATCTCCTTTACGAGCACCCTCGCCGTCCCTCGGCGAGGGCCTTCAGGTTCTCGACCGACTCGCGGTCGACGGCCTCGATCCGGGGTCGGACGAACCACCGGTCGAGGAGCGCCCCGAGGAGCGGGGGGCGGACGCGGTAGCGGTTGCGCATCGTCACGCGCGTGCGGGCTCCCTCCGGCTCGCAGCGGAGGGCCACCTCCGCGCGCGGCGCCCCCCGAAGGACCCGCCACGCGAAGGCGTGGGGGGGCTCCCACTCGACGACCTCGGCCTCGTAGGCGCGGGGCCCGAAGCGCGACTCTCCACGGACGAGGATCCTCGCCCCGGGCCCCATCCCTCCGGGGGAGAGGAGCTCGAAGCGCGTCCCGTTGGCCGGGGCGTACCACGCCCCGACGCGGTCGGGCCAGAGGAAGCGGAAGACGGTCGGGACGAACGCCTCGACGAGGACGCTGCTCTCGACGCTCCCCATCGCCTCAGTGGGAGGCACCCCGCCCCTCGAACGGGACCCACGCCTTCGTCTCGAGGATGGCGGCGGCCTCGCGCACGAAGGCCTCGAGCTCCTCGTCCTTCGTGTAGAAGTGGGGCGAGACCCGCACCCCGGCGCCGGGGCGGTGGTCGACGAGGATCTCGCGCGCGGCGAGCGCGGCGACGAGGGCGTCCCCGTGGGGGAGGTCGATCGTGACCGAGCCGCCGCGCCGGGCGGGCTCGCGCGGGGAGACGACCCGGAATCCGCGTTCCTCCGCCCTCTCGACGAGCCGCTTCGACTGGCGCGCCGACTTCGCGCGGATCTTGTCGACGCCGATCGCAGCGATCATCTCGTGGCCGGCCTTCGCCGCGTACAGGGCGGGAACCGCCGGCGTCCCCGTGAGCATCCGCCGCGCGTCGGCGGCGTAGGCGACCGGCGGCGGCTCGAAGGCGAAGGGGCGCGCGTGGGCCGCCCATCCCGTGACCCTCGGCTCGAGCCGCGCCAGGAGGTCGGGCCGGACGTAAAGGTAGGCCGCCCCCGGCCCGCCGCAGAGCCACTTCACGGAGCCTCCGACGACGAAGTCGACCCCGAGCCTTCCCACGTCGAGGGGGACCGTCCCGACCCCCTGGTAGGCGTCGACGAGGACGAGCGCACCGACCGCGTGCGCCCGCTCGACGACCGGCGCGAGGTCGAGGACCTCGGCCGTCTTGTAGAAGACCTGGCTCACGGCGACGAGGGCCGTGCGCTCGTCGATCGCCTCGAGGATCCCCTCGGCGGGGACCGAGAGCCCGTCGCGCGAGGGGACGAGGACGACCTCCGCGCCGAGGCGGCGCTGCCGTTCCCAGACGTAGAGGACGGAGGGGAAGTCCTCCGCGCAGAGCACGAACCGCCGCCTCGGCCCCGACGGTTCGAAGCAGGAGGCGACGATTGCCTGCGCGGTCGAGACGTTCGGCTGCATCGCGACGGAGCCCGCCGGCGCGCCGAGGATCCGCGCGAGGCGGTCTCCGGCGATGCGCGGGCTCTCCCACCACCCCTCCTCCCAGGCGCGGACGCCGCGGCTCGCCCACATCTCGCCGAACTCCCGGAGCCCTTCGAGCGCCCCGCGCGGCATCGCGCCGAGGGAGTGGCTGATCAGGTAGACCGACTTCTCGAGGATCGGGAACTCGCCGCGCCAGCGCAGGAGTTCGTCCATGCGCGCATTCTCGCCGGGTCGGCCGCCGACGGGGAGCGGGGCGCTACTTCCGCTCGAGGGCGGAGGGGGCGAAGAGGGGCTCGATCGCGAGCCCCCCCCCGTGGCGGAGCGTGAGGCGGTAGACCTGTCCGACGTGCGGGCGGATCCCGGCGGCCTTCACGTCCGCGGCGCGGACGCCGGCGCGCTTCGCGGCCTCGGGGTCGGCGGCGAGCGTCCAGAAACGCCTCCAGAGGTCCCGCTCGAACGCGAGCGCCTCGGGGGTCGTCGCGAGCGTCGAGGGGCGGTAGACGGGCGGGATCTCGTCGCCCGACCTCGACCAGAGGAGAGGTCCCTCCGCGGGCTGCTGCCGGTCCCCGAAGGAGCGGCGGAAGAGGAGGAGCGATTTTCCCCGCAGTCCGTCCCCCTGCTCGACGAACCTCCCCTCGAACTCGAGGGAGAGCGCGTCGAAGTAGACCTCCTCCCCGTCCACATCGAACTCGGGGACGGACGAGACGGGGCGCCCCTCGCGGTCGAACTCGGTGAAGCGGATCGTCCAGCGCTCCCCTTTCCCGCCCGGGTTGGGCCGGGAGGAGAGGACGCGGGCCTCGGCGACGATCGAGGAGGCCTTCACGCGCTCGAGCCTCTCCCCGAGGTCGCGGACCTGCGCCTCGAGCGCCCGGACGCGGCGACCCTGCTCGAGGCGCTCCCGCTGCCAGAGGACGACCGCGGCGGCTCCCGCGCCGAGGAAGAGCGCCAGGGCGGCGTGGCGGGCCTTCATCCCCCGGCCGTCCCTCCGCCCGCCCGGTCCCTCCCGACTACTGCCGCCGCCAGGTGCGGCCGTAGAGGAGGAGGGGCATCTCGAAGAGCTCCCCGAAGCGCTCGTGGATCGCGCGGGAGTTCTCCCGCAGCGAGAGCATCCGGTTCACGGGCTTGCGCACCCGGATCCCCGCCGCGTAGAGCGCGCGGCGGACGGGCTTGTCGGCCGCGCAGCACTCGGCCGGATCGACCTCGACGACCCTCTGGAGGTGGAGCTCGCGGAGGAGCGTCGGGATCCGCACGACGAGGACCCGCCCGAGCCGGGAGGGAAGGAGCTTCCGGTGCCGGCGGTTGCGCTTGAACGGCCCCCTCCAGTACCGCGGCAGCTCCATCTTCTCGGACATGAGGGTGCGGTAGACCCGCTCGACGTCGAGGGCCGGCTTCCGCCCCGCGAGGATCTCCTCGAAGCGGAGGGCCTCGCGGATCTCCCCCTCGTTGCGCGCCATGACGTGCAGGGCGATCTGGAGGGGCTGGGGGACGGGGATGCGCTTCGGCGCGCCCACCTTGAGGAGCGTTCCCTCGTCGCGCCAGAAGGACATCGTCACGAGGTTCGCCTCGAACAGCCCCGAGAGGAGGTCGACCGCCGAGCGGTACCCTCCGGAGAGGGACGCCGCGGCCTCGAGGAAGAGGAGCGCGACGAGGTCGCGCTCCGAGCGGAGGTCGAGGCTCCGCTTGCCCGGGGCGACCTCGCGGCCGAAGTCGGCGGCCCAGCCGGCGTAGCGGGGGCGGCCGTCGGGGGTCTGCGCGATGTTCACGAGCGGCGGGCCCACGCTCGAGGCGAGGTAGTCCGCGATCAACTCCTCGGGGGTCCTCGCGGGGAGCGGGGGGGGCGGGGGGACGGGGGCCGGGGAGGGGGAGGAACGCCGCCCCCTCTCGCGCCCCTCCGAGCCGGTGAAGCCGTGGGCCCCGCCGCGCGCGCTCTCGAACCCGCTCCTGCGCTCGTGCGGCTCCCAGGGCCGTGCGGGGGAGCGCTCCGGCTCGCCCCGGAAGAAGGGGGTCCGGGTCTCCGGGGCTTCGAGCGCGCGCGTCGACCGGCCCTGCCAACCGGGAGCGGCCGTCTGGAACGCCGCGGGGAGTTGGCGCACGGGGGCGCGCTCCGAGCCCGGCCGGGCCCGCAGCGCGGAGGGGGTGAGGGAGGCGGTGGGTGCGTCCTCGTCCAGGGCGTCCTCCTCCTCCGATTCGCCGGGCTCTTCCGCCCTCCCGAGCGTCGGGACCCGGGCTCCCCCCGTCCGCGCGGAGGCCGGGGGGGGCACCCCTGCGGTGTCGAGGAGGAGGCTCGCGTACGGGAAGCCCCGGGCGCGGGCGTCCTTTGAAACGGGGTTCAGGAGCACCACCGCGTCGATCACCGGCTCCCTCCGGCAGGCCGAGGCGTCCGAGCCCGCCTCCTCGAGGGACGCCTTCGCGGCCGGGTCCCGGAAGAGGAAGTAGTCGCGCCGGCGCAGGCACGCCGACACGGCGTAGGCGTAGGCCGACGGCGAGGGGCCGCTCTTCCCTCGGGCCACGAGGCGCGGCGTCACCTCCTTCCTCGTCGCGATCTCCTCGACGATCCGCCGCAGCGGGAGGCCGTCGCGCAGGATCGCCTCCCTCTCTTCCCCCGGCCGGGCGGTGAGCCACTCGTAGAAGACCGCGAAGACGGCGTCGCAGTTCTCCGACGCCGCGGCCACGCTCTTTCCCTTCGTCTCCTTGCCAGGCACGGATCCCTTCCTTTCCGGCGCCCTCCTCGCGGCCTTCAAAGGCGCCACGCCACGTCGGGGGGGAGCTCCACCCCGAGCGTCTCCGGCGGCGGGAACGCGAGCCCGCACGCGCGCATCGTCGGCTTGAGGTCCTCGAGAAACTCGTTCATCACCTCTCCCGAGTCGCGGCCCTTCAGTCCCGCACGGATCGCCACGGCGTTCCCCGCCGTCCCCGGCCGCCCGAACGAGAGGAGGGCGATCCCGAGCCACCGGTCGAACAGGGCTTGGGCCTGCGCCCGGCGGGAGGGCTCGTCGCAGAAGCGCCGCAGGAACTGCGCCCCGAAGTCCTCGTGCTGCTCCTCCTCCTCGAGGATGCGCGTGACCGCCTTCGCGTAGGGGAGGTAGGAGCACTTCCGGTACTCCCGGAGGTGGAACTTCCCGGCCCGATCGTAGAGGAACTGGGCGACCGAGAGCTCGAGCCAGGAGGCGGGGTAGGGGACGCGGCCGAGGCGGTCGCGGATCGCCCCCGCGACGTCCCCGAAGCCTGCGTCCCGGTAGAGGCTCACCGTCGCCTGGTAGTGCTCGATCTCCTCCTCGAGGTCGTGGACGATCTCGCGCTTGAGCGCGAGGTCCTCGACGAACTTGAGGGAGTGTCCGAGGAGGTTCGCGGCCGAGATCTCGCGGTAGGCCTGCGACTCGATCATCTGCTTGAGCAGGGCGCGGTACTCCTCGGGCTGCGCGGGGAGCTCCTTCGGGGTGGCCACGGTCGGGCTCACGGGTTCCTCCTCGTCTCGGCGGGACGGGGGGGCGACGGGGGGGAGACGCAGGCGAGGAGCCCCCCCCGGGGCGCCGGACGTCCCGTGATCCTCTCGTCGGGCATCCGCAGCCGCTCGACGACCGCGTCCCGGGCGAGGGCGTCGAGGATCTCCGGCACGTCCTCGAGCTTCACCCCCCCGTACCAGACGTTCTGCGGGTAGACGACGACGGTCACCCCCCGCTCGCACTGGTCGAGGCAGCCCGAGGCGTTCGCGCGCACGATCTTGCGCCATCCCCGCGCGTCGATCTCGTCCTTCATCCTCTGGCGGACGGCCGGGGAGCCCTTCGCGGAGCAGCACCCCTTCGGGTGACCCGCCGGCCGCTCGTTCTCGCAGACGAACAGGTGGTGGAGGAACTTCGCCACGCGTCTTCAGCCCTCGCCGAGCCCCTCCTCGAGAAGCCTTCCGGCGAGGACCCCTTTTAGGATTTCCGTCGTTCCCTCGTAGATGCGGAGCGCCCGGACCTCTCGGTACAGCCGTTCGACGACGACGCCCCGCACCACCCCGAGACCCCCGTGGATCTGGACGGCACGGTCCACGATCCGCTGGGCGGCCTCGGTCGCAAATAGTTTCGCCGCTGCGGACTCTCTTGTCACGCGGGAGGCTCCCTCGTCAAGGAGGGCCGCCGCCCGGTGGACGAGGAGCCGGGCGGCGTCGAGCTCGGCGGCCGACTCCGCGAGGGGGAACTGGACCGCCTGGAGCTCCGCGATCGGCCGCCCGAACTGGACCCGCCCCTTCGCGCGGGCGAGGGCCTCCGCGAGCGCCCGGCGCGCGATCCCGACGGCGGCGGCCCCGACCGTCGCCCGGAAGGCGTCGAGGACCCGCATCAGGATCTTGAACCCCTCCCCCTCCTCCCCGATCCGCTGGGAGGCGGGGACGCGGCAGTCGCGCATCTCGAGCTCGCCGATCGGGTGGGGGGCGAGGATCTCGAAACGCCGGGAGACCCGGAAGCCGGGGGCGTCCTTCTCGACGAGGAAGGTCGAGAGCCCTCGCGCGCCCGGAGCGGGGCCCGTCCGGGCGAGGAGCGTGTAGAAGTCGGCGATCCCCGCGTTCGTGACGAGGGTCTTCGTCCCGTCGAGGACGTACTCCCCTCCGACGCGGCGCGCCGCGCAGGCGACCGAGGCGGCGTCGCTTCCCGCCTCCGGCTCCGTGATCGCGATCCCCGCGATCCCCTGGCCCGACGCGACCGCGGGGAGGAAGCGGCGCCGCAGCGCCTCGTCCCCGGCGAGGGTCACCGCGTAGGACCCGAGCCCCTGCATGGCGAAGAGGACGTCCGCCAGGCCGAAGGCGGCGGCGAGCTCCTCGCGCACGACGCAGAGGGCGCGGAAGGAGACCTCCGGGCGCGACCCGCCGTACGCCTCGGGGACGGCCTGGCGCAGCAGCCCCGACGCGGCGATCCGGCGGAAGCAGTCGCGGGCGGCCTCGTCCCCGCCGTCCTCGCGCGCGACGAGCGGTTCGATCTCCGCGGCCGCGAAGGCGCGCGCGCGCGCGCGGAGATCCCGCAACTCCCCGTCGAGAAAGGCGCTCACCGCCGGAACCTCGGCGCGCGCTTCTCGACCGCGGCCTGGTAGGCCTCGAGGAAGTCGGGGTGGAGCAGGAGGTTCGCCTGGGCCCGCGCTTCCGCCTCGAGCGCCTCCTCGAAGGGGAGGGAGGCCTCGCGGTCGAGCATCTCCTTCGTCGTCGCGAGCGCCTCGGCGGGGCCTCCCGCGAGCGCGCGGGCGAGGGCGCGCGCCTCCTCTCCGAGCCGCGCGGGCGTCTCGAGGCGGTGGACGAGGCCGATCCGATGCGCCTCGTCGGCGGAGACGAACTCGCCGAGGAGGAGGAGCTCCGTCGCGCGGCCGAGCCCGACGACGCGCGGGAGGAGCCAGGACGCTCCCATGTCCGCGCCCGAGAGGCCGACCTTCGGGAAGAGGAAGGCGAAGCGGGCCTCGGGGACGGCGATGCGGAGGTCGCACGCGAGGGCGATCACGGCTCCCGCCCCGCAGGCGACCCCGTTCACCGCGGCGACGACCGGCTTGCGCAGACGGCGGAGGTTCCGCACGACGTCGCAGGTCATCCGCGTGAAGGCGAGGAGCGCCTCCCCGTCCCGCGCGCGGTGGAGCGCGGCGAGCTCGCCGATGACCTCCTTCACGTCCCCCCCCGAGCAGAAGCCGCGCCCCTCCCCCGTGAGCACGAGCGCCCGCACGGACTCCCGCGCGTTCAGCGCCGCGAGGAAGTCGCGCAGCTCGGCGTAGACCTCGAAGGTGAGGGCGTTCAGCCTCTCGGGACGGGAGAGGCGGATCGTGCCGACGCCGTCCTCCTCCGTGAAAGCGAAGGAGCGGGGGGCGGGCGCGGTCACGGGGCCTGCGGGACGACGGCGGTCCCCTCCATCTCGAGGCGCGCCCCCGGCTCGAGGAGATCCTTCACCTCGACCAGGGTGACCGCCGGGTAGTGCCGGCCGAGCCGCGCGCGCCAGGCGCGCCCCGCCGCCTCGCGGGCCGCCGCGTACTCCGCGCGGTCCTTCACGTAGATCGTGAGCCGCGCGAGGTGTTCGGCCTGCCCCCCCGCCTCCCGCACGACGGCGAGGACGCGCTCGAGGGCACGGTCGAACTGCGCGGCGAAGTCGCCCGCGACGAGCCGTCCCTCCGAATCGGCCCCGATCTGGCCGGCGACGAAGACGAGGCGTCCCGGAGGGGAGGCGATCCCGTGGCTGAAGCCAGGGTGCGGCCCCAGGGAAGGGGGATTGATCGGGGCCGGCAGGGGAGGACCGGGGCCCGTCAAGCGGTCGTCCCTCCGCCGTCGAGGTTGATCGCCTGTCCGCTCACGCCTCGCGCCCCCTCGCAGCAGAGGTAGAGCACGAGGGCGGCGACCTCCTCGGGCTCGACGAAGCGGTTCTGGGGGTTCGCGGCCTCGAGCCGGGAGCGCGCCTGCGCCTCGGACATCCCCGTCTTCGCCGCGACGTTGCGGACGGCGCGCTCGGAGAGCGCGGTCCGGACGTACCCCGGGCAGACGGCGTTCACCGTCACCCCGCGCCCCGCCGTCTCGAGCGCGAGCGCCCGCGTGAAGCCGACGACGCCGTGCTTGCTCGCGCAGTAGGCGGAGAGGTAAGCCCCCCCGACCTTCCCGGCGGTCGAGGCGACGTTCACCACCCGCCCGAAGCCGCGCTCGAGCATCCCGGGGAGGCTCGCGCGGGTGAAGAGGTACGCGCTCGTCAGGTTCGTCGCGAGGATTCGGTCCCACATCGCCTCGTCCGTCTTCGCGAGGGGGGCGCTCTCGGCGGTCCCCGCGTTGTTCACGAGGACGTCGAGGAAGCCGAACCGCCGGCGAACCTCCTCCACCGCCTGCGCGACCTCCGGCCGTACGGTGGCGTCGCACGCGAGCGGGAGCGCCTCCGAGCCGCCCGCGGCGACCTCCCGAGCGACGGCCTCGACCTCGGTGCGGGTGCGCGCGGCGACGGCGACGCGCGCGCCCGCGCGTCCGAGCGCAAGCGCGATCGCCCTCCCGATCCCCCGTCCGCCTCCGGTGACGAGGGCCACACGCTGCCGCAGGTCCATGGCCCGATCGATTCCCTCCGCCCCCATCCCCGTCCGAGCGGCGTTCATAGCAGGGAGGGAGGGGCGGGCGCAAGGGGAGCGTCCCCCGGCGCTCACGGCTCGCGGCCGCCCCGGTCGATAGAGTGCGCGACGTCCCGTCGCGGAGGGAAGCGTGAGAGGAAGGGCTCCGTTCGTCGGTCTCTGTCTCTCCCTGGGCTGCTTCTCCGCCGTGGCCGGGGCGCAGGGGCCTGCCGCGAGGGTCGAGGACCAGGGGCCGCGGTCCCGTCCGGCGCCGCGGGAGCTTCGGATCGGGACCGTCGGCACGAGCCCGGGGGAGGGGATCGAGCGCTTCCTCCCGATTCGCAACTACCTCGCCGCGCGCCTGGCCCCCGCGGACGTCGCCGCCGTCCGGATCGTCGTCGCGAAGGACCTCTGCGAGATGGCCGCCTGGATGCGCGAGGGGAAGGCCGACCTCCTCTTCGACAGCCCCTTCCCCTCCCTCCTCGTGCGCCGCCTTGCGGGTGCCCGGTTCATCCTGCGGCGGTGGAAGCGGGGGATCGCCGAGTACCGGCCCGTCCTCTTCGCGCGGAAGGACGCGGGGCTCCGCGTCCCGGAGGACCTCCGGGGCCGGACGATCGCCTTCGAGGAGCCCTTCTCCTCGACCGGCTACTTCTTCCCGAAGGCCCTCCTCCGGGAGAGGGGCCTGCGGCCGATCCTCCGGAAGGAAGGAGCCCCCCCTCTGGGCCCCGAGGAGGTCGGCTACCTTTTTAGCGCGTCGGACGAGAACACCGTCGTCTGGGTCCTGCGAGGGAAGGTCGATGCGGGCGCGACCGATTCGGAGAGCCTCCCCCGGCGCGCGAAGGGGGAGATCGGGAACCTCGTCGTCCTCTGTGAGGGACCGGCCTTCCCCCGCCAGATCGTGAGCGCCCGCGGGGACCTTCCCGCGGGCCTCCTCGAGGAGGTCCGCTCCACGCTCCTCGGGATGGAAGAGAGCGAGCCGGGGCGGAAGGCCCTCGACGCGTTCGAGAAGACGGCGCGCTTCGACGCGATCCCGGAGGCGTCGCTCGCGAGCCTTCAGGCGTTCGAGGCCTTCCTCGAGGAAGAGCTCCCCCCTCCCTGAGATGTTCGGGATCCGGGCCCGCCTCGTCGCGTTCGCGTTCCTCTTCGTCCTCCTCGTCGTCGGGGCGATCTCCCTCACCTCGCTCCTCCACACGCGCCTCTGGGTCCGGGACACCTACGAGGGGGAGTGTCGGGCGGTCGCCTCCCTCCTCGCCGAGCAGGTCGCCGACCCGCTCTACACGCTCGACGTCTCGGGGGTCCGCTCCGCCCTCCGGCACGCGGGGGTGAACCGCGCCCTGCAGCGGGTCGTCGTGACGGATTCGACCGGGGTCGCCCTGGCGGACAACAGTCTCGAGAACGCCTTGCGCGACTCCCGGCCGTCGCAGCCGTTCGATCGGCGGACGCTCTCGAGCGGCGCTTGGATCGCGGAGGTCGACGGGGAGAGTCTGCGGGTGGGGGGGCCGGTGCGCATGCCCGACGGGACCCGGGTCGGCTCCCTCCTCGCCTCCTTCTCCCTCGAGCCCGCCACCGCCCTCCTCCAAGAGGTGGTCCGCGGGCGCCTCCTGATCGGGGTCGTCTGCCTCGTCCTCGGCGTCCTCCTCGCGTTCTTCGTGTCGAAAGGCCTGACGCGTCCGATCCACGACCTCGTCCAGGCGACCCAGGCCGTCGCGGAGGGGAACTTCGCCGCGCGGGTTCCGGCCCGCAGGCGGGACGAGCTGGGGCGGCTCGCCGGGTCGGTCAACCGGATGGCCGAGAGCCTCGAGCGGACGACCGTCACGAAGGCCGATCTCGATCGGATCCTCGAATCGATGGCCGATCCGCTGATCGTCCTCGACGAGGCGGGACGCATGCGGACGGTCAACGCCGCGGTCGAACGGCTCCTCGCCTACCGCCGCGAGGACCTCGTCGGGCGCTCGATCGAGGTCCTCCTCGAGGGCTCGCCCTGGGGGACCGGGGGGCTCGCGGGCGCGGGAAGTCGGCTCGAGGTGCGGGACGTCGAGGTGAACCTCCTCGCGCTCGACGGCGCGCGCATCCCCGTCTCGTTCTCCGCCTCCCCCCTCGGGGGCGGTTCCGTCGCCCCGGCGGGGGTCGTGTGCGTCGCGCGGGACGTGCGCGAGGGGAAGCGCGCGCAGCGCGCGCTCGCCGAGAGCGAGGCGCGGTTCCGCTCGATCTTCGAGCGGGTCTCGCTCGGCGCGGTCCTCGTCTCGCCGGGGGGCCAGGTGATCCGGGCGAACGCCGCCTACGGCCGACTCGTCGGCGCCCCCGAAGCGGAGCTCGCGGGGCGCTCCGTCGCCGAATGGACTCACCCCGAGGACCGGGCGGAGACGGCGCGACTCCTCCGGGAGCTCGGGGAGGGGAAGCGCCGGTCCGTCGACTTCGAGAAGCGCTACGTCCGCAAGGACGGCTCCGTGGTCTGGGCGCGCGTCTCTTCGACCTCCCTCCTCGGCGCGCACGGTCGACCCGAGTACTACGTCGCCCTCGTCCAGGACGTCAGCGAGCGCCGCCGGGCCGAGGCCGCCCTGTCGGGAGCCCGGGACGAGGCCCTCGCGCACGCGCGCCTGAAGAGCGAATTCCTCGCGAACATGAGCCACGAGATCCGGACGCCGTTGAACGGCGTCCTCGGGTTCGTCGAGCTGCTCGAGGGGACGCGGCTCGATCCCACCCAGCGGGAGTACCTCGCGACCCTGCGCGGCTCCGCGGAGGGGCTCCTCCGGATCCTCAACGACATCCTCGACTTCTCGAAGATCGAGGCGGGGAAGCTCGACCTCGAGACGGTGGACTTCGATCCGCTCGAGCTGCTCGAGGAGGTCGGGGAGCTGCTCGCCCCGCGCGCGGAGGGGAAGGGGCTCGATCTCCTCGTCGCGTCGTCCCCCCCCGGACCCTGTCGCCTGCGCGGCGACCCCGCGCGCCTCCGCCAGGTCCTCCTCAACCTCGCGGGGAACGCCGTCAAGTTCACCGAGCGCGGGGAGGTCTCCCTCCGGGCGGAGGTGGCGGGAGGGGAGAGGCCGGACGTGCGTCTCGAGGTGCGCGACACCGGAATCGGAATCCCCGCCGATCGACTCGACCGTCTCTTCCAGCCTTTCACGCAGGTCGACGGGTCGAACACGCGACGCCACGGGGGCACGGGCCTCGGCCTCGCGATCGCGAAGCGCCTCGTCGAGCAGATGGGGGGGCGAATCGAGGTCGGGAGCGCTCCGGGTCAGGGCTCGACCTTCGCCGTGACCCTCGCGCTCGAGCGGGCGCCGGAGGCGCCCCCCGAGAGGGAGCTCGAGGCCGTTCGAGGCCGTTCGGTCCTCGTCGTCGAGGACAACGCCTCCGCTCGAGGGGCCCTCGTCGCGCTCCTTCGGTCCTTCGGCTGCGCCCCGGGGGTGGCCGTCGGCACGGCCGACGCGCGCCGGAACCTCGAGGAGGCGGAGCGACAGGGGCGGGCGATCGACGTCGGCCTCGTCGGCGAGGGGCTCCTTGGTCCGGGCGACTCGCTCCTTTCGGCCTCGAAGGGGACGCAGTGGATCCGGATGGTTCGCCGTCGGGCTGCGGCCGCGGGCACGGGTCCTGCGGAGGCGGAGACCCTCCGCCTCGCGAGGCCGGTCCGCCGGGGAGCCCTGCTGCGGGCGCTCGCGGAGGCCTGCTCCGGTCGCGAGGCCGTCCCGGACCGGGCGGGCGAAGAGACCTTCCCGGACGAGCGCCCCGGGCGCCGGGGGGTGCGCGTCCTCCTCGTCGAGGACGACCCGGTGAACCAGAAGGTCGCCCTCGCGCTCCTCCGCAGGCTCGGCGCGGAGGCCGAGCTCGCCGCGGAGGGCCGCGCGGCCGTCGCGGCCGTCGCGCGGACGCCCTACGACTTGGTCCTGATGGACGTCCAGATGCCCGGAATGGACGGGTTCGAGGCGACCGCGGCGATCCGGACCTGCGAGGGCGCCGGTCGGCGGACCCCGATCGTGGCCATGACCGCGCGAGCGATGAAGGGGGACCGGGAGCGCTGCCTCGCGGCGGGGATGGACGACTACCTCACGAAGCCGGTGCGCGCGAAGGACCTCGAGGCCCTCCTCGTCCGCTGGACGCCGGAGCCCTCGACCCCTGCCCAACTCGCCCCCGCGCGCCCCTCGGACGATCTCCCTCCCGTCCCCTCGTAGCCCCGCGGGGGAGGCGGGGGGTAGCCTCCGCGGAGGTGAGTCGATGACCGACCTTCGCCGCCACGTCTCCCGCTGCTTGCTCGCCGGGCTCGTCGCAGCCCTCCCCGTCGGCGGCACGCTCCTCCTCGTCGTCGTCGCCGAACGGTCGCTGCGGCCGCTCCTCCCGCGCGCGATCTACTTCCCCGGGGCGGGGCTCTTCTCCGTCGTCCTCCTCCTCTACCTCCTCGGGCTGGCGATGACGAGCTTCCTCGGCCAGTGGCTCTGGTCGAGGGTCGACCATTTCCTCGGACGCCTCCCCGCTCTCGGCGGGATCTACCGGACGATCAAGCAGGTCCTCGGCTACGGCGAGGGGAGTCACGCCCTCTTCCAGCGCGTCGTCCTCGTCCACGACGACGCGACGGGGGCGCGGGAGGTCGGCCTCGTCACGGGCTCCCACGCGGAGGACGGGGAGACGCGGCTCCTCGTCTTCGTCCCCGGCAGCCCCAACCCCTCGCAGGGCCGGCTCCTCCTCCTCCCGGAAAAACGCGCCGTCGAGACGGAGTGGAAGGTCGACCAGGCGCTGAAGTCGCTCTTCAGTCTCGGAAAGGCGCAGGCGGACCGGGCGTGAGGGCCCTTCTCCGACCGGTCGTCCCGTTGGCGGCCTTCCTCGCCCTCGCCCCTCCCGCGGCGGCGGACCGGCTCGTGCTCGCCGACGGCCGCGTGATCGAGAGGTGCTTCCTTCGCGACGAGGGAACCCATCTGACCGTGTGGGAGCGGCTCGAGGACGTCGGCAAGCCCCCGGCGGTCTTCCCCCGCCGCGAGGTGAAGGAGTTCAAGATCGAGCGGGACGACGCCTACGACGCGCACCTCGACCTCCCCGACCTCTCCGTCACGTTCCTTGAGCTGACCCCGAAGCTCGCCGGCCTCCACGGCGTCGTCGACTACGACGTCTTCGGGCGGCCGAGCCTCGGGGGGAAGGCGTTCGGTGACGTCCGCGAGCGGCAGGTCAAGACGTTACGGGACGCCTTCGAGGACTACCGCCTGGTGAAGACGTTCGGCAACGTCGGCGAGGCGCGGTACCACGACCCCGAGAGGGTCGTCCGGGGCGTCAAGCTCCGGTACCGCCCCGGCGAGGAGGTCACGATCACGGCGCACGTGAAGAACGTCGGGTTCGCGGCCGCGCCGCCGTTCCGGTACGAGTGGGAGATCGACGGGAGGAAGGTCGGAGGAGGGAGGTGGGAATCCTCTCTCCCCGAGATGGAGGAGGCGGCAGTCCCGTACCGCTGGAAGTGGCAGGACGGCCTTCACCGGGCCACCTTCCGCGTCCTCGCGAACGGTCCGGAGATCGCGGCGATCAACGACGAGGCGACGGATCCCCTCTGGGGATGGGGCCTCACCTACGTCGTCCATCCCCGCCGCGTCGAGGCCTGGCACCGCTGCCGGAGCGCCTACGGGACCTTCTCCTTCGAGGACTTCTACCGCTGGCACCTCGACATCATGAACGCCCTCTTTGAGGCGAGCGTCTACCCCTCCGCCCCGGAGGGGATCCAGGCCCGCGTCCGCCTCGACCGGATCGTCTACGCGGACGATCCGGAGAAGGCCGCGGAACGGCTCTTCGAGGAGGACGGGCTCCGCTACAACCAGGGTCAGTGGATCTGGATCGACGACGACGACCGGAAGGGGACCTGGAAGCCGCCGACCCGGGAGTGGCGGACGCAGACCGAGTGGTCGCTCCCGCACGAGCTCGGCCACCAGCTCGGCCTGACGGACCTCTACAACCTCGACTGCGAGGGGAGCCCGGACCACCGGATGCCCGACAACGGCGACCCGGTCACCCACCTGATGCGGCGCCCGCTCACGATGATGCACTGGCACGGGCCGAGCCTCTGGTCGGAGGTCTGCGCGGGCTACCTGAACCAGTCCTGGGACAAGCCGCGCGGCCATTACGGCGATTTCTACTTCGCGATCCCGGCGGAAAGCTTCCTCGAGGTCCTCGACGTGAACGGGCGCCCGCTCCCCGGCGCGAGGGTCGAAATCTTCCAGCGGGGAGTCGAGGTCGATCCGAAGGAGAAGGGAGGGGAGGAGGCGGGTGTGAAGTGGTTCCCGGTCCTCGAGGACGGGAACTTCGGCAAGCCCCTCTCCAAGGACCCCGTGATCGCCGGCCAGACCGACGCGAATGGGCGCCTCCGGTTGCCGAACCGCCCCGTGAAGGAAGTCCGGACGCTGAACGGCTTCCACCGGAAGCCCAATCCTTTCGGCAACGTCAACGTCGTCGGCAATCGGGGCCTGATGCTCGTCCGCATCACGAAGGACGCTCGCCCCTCCCCCTTCTGGCTCGAGATCACCGAGTTCAACGAGGCCTGGTTCCGCGGCCAGAAGGACCGCTTCACGATCCGGCTCGTGACGCCCTATGGCTCTGCCGATTCCCCGCGCCCGCCCCGCGAGGTGAAGGTCGAGCGCGCCGGCGAGCACGAGGTCCACGTGACCTGGAAGCCTCCCGACCTCCCCCCCGCGCCCTCGTGCCTCGACAAGCCGGTCGGCTACCGCGTCTGGCGCCGCCACACGAGCAACGGCCTGAACGACCACCCCTGGTTTCCCGTCGCGACCGTGAACGCCGACGCCCGCGAAGCGAAGGTCGACCTCCGCGATCTCCCGGCGGACGTCTACTACTACTCGAAGGTCGACCGGTTCGCCGTCTCCTCGGTCGGCGAGCACGGGCTCCTGAGCGAGCTCGTCGAGGTCGTGCTCCCGGCGGGAAAGTAGGCGGGGTTCAGAGCGGGGCCGCGCCTCGAGGACTTCCGCCGCCCGCGCGTGCCCGGTCGGGCTGAGGTGCATCCCGTCGAGGAACGGCTTCTCGCCGCGGGCGGCCGCGGCTCGGAATCCCTCGAAGAGATCGATCAGGGGAACCCCCGCCTCCCCACACGCTCGCGCGAGCTCCCGCTGAGGCTTCAGGGTCTCGTCCCGATCGTTCGCCAGGCGGTCGGCGTCGAGCTGATCCTCGATCGGGAAGGCTGCGACGACGAGCTTCCCGCGGCGACCCGCGACGGCGTCGCGGAGCGCGGATAGCTCGGCGGCGAATTCCGGCCAACTCTCGTCGCGCCACGCAGGCGCCAAGTCCTCCCGCGCCTCCCACGGCCTGCGCGCGGAGCTCTCGAGGCGGCGGCGGAGCAGGCGGCGCCGCGCCTCGACCAGGAGATAGCTGCGGTGAACGAGCGCGGCGAACCAGCCCGTCCCGTCCGCGAGGAGGACCCGCCGCGCCTCGGGCGACAGGAGCCGCCGCCCGTCGGCCGCGACCGCGTGGAGGAACCGGTGGTTGTCGTTCAGGCAGTACTGGAGCAGGACGAGGTCGGGCTCGAGGGGCGCGAGCCGGCGCTCGAAGTAGAGCCGCTCCTGGTGCGTCGTGTAGCCGGGGACCGCCGCGTTCAGGACTTCGAACGCGCGGGGTGCTCGCCGCGCGAGCCGATCGCGGAGGAGGTCGGGGAACCCCTCCGAGTCGTACGCGACCGAATCCCCGAGGACCAGGACGCGCTCGACTCCCGGATGCGGGCCCGGCGCGGTCGCGGGGCCGCGGAAGCCGAAGGCGTTGATGCCCGGCTGGGAGAGGTTGAGGACGTAGCCCAGGTCCGGGTCGGGAACGAGCGGCGCGTCGGCCGACCCCGCCCACGGTCCGCGGCCCCCGGCCACGGAAGCGAGAGCGGGGAGCAAGCCCCCCTCGATCCGCCATCGCGTGGCGAGCTCGCCGACCGCGAAGGCGACGAGCAAGGCGGCGAAGAACAGGGCCCCGCGACGAAGGCGGGTTCCTCGCGGAGTCGCGCCTTTCCTCGCGCCGGACATCGCCTATCGGTCGAGACGGAGGGTCAGGGTTCGCGTCTCTCCTCCGGCGACCTCGAGCTGCGTCCATCCGCTTCTCGAGGTGCCCCGAGCCGCCGCGAGTTGATAGGGGCCCGAAGCGAGTTGCTCGAAGCGGACGACCCCGCTCGCGGGGGTGAGGATCCGCCGCCCGCCCTTCAGCCACTCGCACTCCGTGACTCGCTCGCAGTACGCGCAGGCGAAGGGGAGGGGCCGCCCGTCTCGGTCCGTCACCTCGACCTCGATCGTCGAGGGGGGCTCAAGGTGGACGACCATCTCGTCCTTCCCCGGCTTCGCCGTCCAGGGGCCAACGACCGTCGTTCCGCGATCGTCTTCCCAGACCGAGAGGAGGTAGCGGTCGCCTGGGAAGATGCCCCCGAGGCGGAGGCGGTTCGCCGCGGGAGGGAGCCACGCATCCCTTGCCTTCTTCCAGTCGCCGAGCCCCGTCTCGTACCAGAGCCGCACGTAGGGGCGCCACCGTCCCTCCCCCGGTGGCGCCGGCTCCAGCACGACGTCGATCGAGCCCTCGGGCTCGGTCCCCTCTGGGACGACGATCTCGAGGCCTTCGGTCCCCGCGGGGACGGAGCGCGCGACGGTTCGCAGGGGGGACTCCTCTGAGCCCCACGGGACGAGGAGGGTGTACGTGGAGAGCGGGTGCAGGCGGGCGATGCTGAACGAACCGTCTCCGCCGGTTCGAACCTCGACGGTCGCGTGAGGGAAGCCGGACCCGGTTTGTTCCGAGATGCGGACGTAGGGCCCCGTCGTGCGCACGGACACAGCCTTTATCGCCGCGTTCGCGAGGGGTGCGCCGCCTTCTCTTCGAACGCGACCTGCGATGGAGGCGGAGGGGAGGAGCGAGAGGGTCAGGTTGGGGTGCGCGTTCCCCTCGTCCACCTCGGCGAGTCCCGGCAGACTGCTCGCGAAGCGAGCGCCGAACCCGACGACGGCGTAGGTTCCAGGGCGCGGGACGGGGATCGTGAAAAGGCCCTCCTCGTCCGTCGAGACGCGCGAGAACGCCGCGGGCGTCCCGATCCCAGGGGTTAGCGGTTGAGCCGGGTCCTGCTCCCACGCCATCACGGGTTCGCCCGGAACCGTCGAGCCGGACGGGTCGAGGAGTCGCCCTTTCACGGTGAGCGCGCCCTGGAGCCAGAGAGCCAGCTCCTGGCTCGAGCCTGCGTCCGAGTAGACGTAGGTCCAGTCGCTCTCCGCTTCGCGGCACGACGCCCTGACCCGGTAACGGTGGCCGGCGTCGAGGTCGATCTCGAACCGTCCCGTCGAGTCAGTCTTTATCCCGCGCGGCGCGCGCCCGGGGCCGGCCTGCCGGAGACTGAGTTCACTGTCGTGGGTGAACTCGACGGTGGCGTCGGGCGCGGGCCTGCCGGCTCCCCGGAGGACGCGACCCGATAGGTGCGCCTGGGGATAGAGGACCAGGCGGATTCTTCCGGTGTCCCGATCGCGGATGGGAGGTGCCTTTCCCGACGTCCCCACGCCCGAGCGTTCGGCGAAGAGGTAGACCGTGCCCTCCGCCCTCTCCGGGAGCGAGACGGCGGACCGGCCGTGCGTGTCGGTCTCCCAGGCGTTCGGAGCCGAAGCCGGAACGTCCACGACCCCGTCGTCGCGGTTAGCCTCGACAAGGAGGTTCACCTTTGCCCCTGCGACCTCCCGCATGTCCCAGTCCACGACCTCGACGTCGAGGGGGACGCGATCGACCCCCAGGGAGGATCGCGAGGCGCTCTCCGTCGGGGGATCCGCGGGTTCGCGCGGACCGGCGGGGAGGACCTCCTCCTCCGGCGACTGCGGTTGGTCCCGAGCGACCAGATTCGGGGCTCCCGCGTCCGCAGGCCCTTCGAATGGAGCGATCAGAGTTCGGCGCGAAGGGAGGAGCACGACGGCGATCGCCAAGGCGACCGCGCCGCCGATCGCGGCGAGCGCGATGCTCCTCGTCCTCCGGTTCATCTCGGTAGGGCGATCTCCACGACGGTCGTCGAGCCGCCGCGGACCTCCGCCACGACGGGGTCGGAATGGGCGGCGCCCTTCGACGCCCACAACCGGTACGGCCCGGGGTCGATCCCACGAGCCGTGGCGATCCCCGCCTCGTCGGCCTGCAGCGGATCCCGGTAGCGCCAACCGGGGCTCCTCCACCAGCGTGAGAGCGAGATCTCCGCGAACGGCACGGGTTTGCCCGCCCGATCGACGACGTGGACCTCGAGGAACGCCGGTCCGGGCAGGCGAACGCGAATCTCCTTCCCGAGAGCCTCCATCGTCCAGGGTTCGACGAAGACGTTCCCGTGGCCCTCGGCCCCGACCTCGATCGCGTACCGGTCCCCCACGACTAGTCCCTCGATGCGGTAGCGTCCCTGGGGGTCTTCGAAGACTCGGGGCGTTACATCGGAACCCCACATGTTCCCGGCCTCCACCTCGTGGGAGAGCGTCAGTGCGAATCGTCCGAGAGGGAGACCGGTCAGCTCGGACTCGACACTGCCCGACAGCGCCGCCCCCCGCATCTGCTCCTCGGTTACCACCATTTCGACGGGGCTTCCCGCGGGTACGACGCCGCGGCGTCGAATCCGCCATTCCGGCCCGGCTCCATCGGGAGAGCACGCGACGGAGTATTCGACTCGAGGATCGGCGGGTGCGAGCCGGAAGGTCCCGTCTGCCGACGTCCAGCCATGGAGGTGGTCGGTCCTGAACTCCCCGTAGAGGTCGCCCCGGAGGGTGGGTCGGATCCCCTTCGAGCGGTCCGGCCACGCCCGCACGGATACCCCCGCGACGGGCTCGCCGGTCTCGCGACGCACGCGTCCGTGAATGAACGAGCCCGGAGCCACCGTGAGCGAGATGGACTGGGTCGGAGCTTCCTCGGTGAGTCGGACCGAGACGGGCTCGCCGTCCGCGAAATGGTCGGCGAAGCCGGCGACCAAGAACTCGCCGAGCCTTGTCATCTCGAAACGAAAGGACCCGTCCGGCTTGGTCTTGCCGAGAGGCAGAGCCGGGTGCGCGAACTCGCGGGCCTCCCAGACCTGCACCCCACCTCCGGCCACGGGACCGCCGTCGGGATCGAGGAGAACCCCGCTGATCGCAAATGCACCGGGGAAGCGGAACGTGACTTCCTTCGTCTCGCCCGCCCTTGCCAGAACGGGCCACTCGCCGCGTTCTTTCTCCCCATCCCTGGCTTCGAGGCGATAGGCAACGACGGACGACTCGAGCTCGACCTCGAACCTCCCCTCGGCGTCCGTGAGCTGGTCCGGGGGGAGAAGGGGATTCCCCCGGCGGCTCGTCCCGAAGAGTGAGAAGGAGACCGTCGCGCCCGGTGCTGGAGTCCCGTCGGCTCGCAGAACGAGCCCCCGCACCTCCGCCTTCGGGTGGAGAACCAAGGCGACTTCAGCGCGCTCCTCGGCGAGACCGCCGAGCGGCCAGTCCCCCGAGGTCCCGACGCCGCTCTTCGAGGCGAGGAGGGCGTTCCTCCGGGAGGAGGCCGTGACCGCGCACCGGCCCGAGGAATCGGTCGTGCGCGACTCCACCACCGACCGGGATCGCCGCCTCCCTCCCTCGGCCTCGTTCCAGACCTCGACGAGCGCGTCGGGAACCCGTTCTCCCTCGGCGTCGAGCACGACGACGGAGACGAAGAAGGATTGCTCCTCGGGCGGGAGGGATCCCGCTTGGGTCAGAACAGGAACGGGAACTGGGTCCGGCGCCTTGGAGGGCGACGCCTCCCCGATCGCGTCGCGTCGCGGAGAAGACTCCGGCCCGGTCGGCGCCGGAGGGGAATCGGCGGCCGGCTCCTCGGTTCGGGCTTCAGGGGCCGAGGGAATGGGGAGGCTCCCCCGGTCAGCCAGAGGCCGGAGGACCATCCAGATCACGACGACCGCGCCGAGCCCGGCGAGGCCGCCGCGGACACTTCTGCGAACAGCCCGGCCCACGGGCCCCCATCCTAATCCGCGGTCGCCGGGAGGGTGGGGGCCGGGAGGCGAGCGGGGAGGAGGACGAAGCCATGGGGGAGCGGGAGGTCGGCCTCGTCACCGGTCCTACCGACGCGCGGGAGAGACGGTGCCCCTGGCACGGGAGACCTCTACTCCACCGAGAGGGCGGACGGGGGAGCCCCCGTTCCGTCGGCTATTCGAGGCCGAGGGAGTACCGGAGAGGGTCGTCGGTCTCGGGCAGCTTCGAGGGGCTCAGGACCGCCTGGTCTCGCGGAGTCCGCCGAGTGGACTTCGATCTACGTCGAAGTCCACTCGGATCATTCGATGTCGGTCGATCCCTCTCCCGAGTCATCCGGGAATCCCTCGGGGAGCCCGAGGACAAGGGGTCGACCCTCCTGGAGATGAGGCGGCCGGGCCGGCTCCTCAAGGACCGGGATCCGGGATGGCCAGGGCGCACGCAAGTTCATGTTATTTGTGACCTTCGTTCGCCCTGCAGCCGGCGCCCTTCCGGTGACGGGGCCCCGGGGGAGGGGCGGGAACCGCTCCGGGCTGGCCATGCAAGACCCGGAAGCACCCCCACTCCTCCCGGAAGCGCCGCCCACCAGAATCTCCTCGCTCCTCATTCCTCCCAGGGGATCTCCGCGCGGAGGTCGGACGCCATGAGTTCCACCGCGCGGATCTCCTCTGCCGTTTCGGGGTAGCGTCGGTAGCCCTCCTCGTCGCGGCGAACCCGTTCCGCGTGGAGCGAGCGCGCCAGCCAGCACCGGATCGCTTCCGCGACCACCGCGCTTCGCGGACGGCGCGTCCTGCGGCGGACCCTCTCGACCTCTCGGAAGAGCGCGTCCGGGATCCTCACGACGAGCTTCACGTTCCCATTCTCCCGACGCTGCATGTGTAGGGAGGATTGGCACTACGGCCGGGGGTGTCAGCCCCTTCGTACGTCCGCACGCCGCATTCCTCGCGGGCGCGAGCCTGACTCGCGAAGATCCTCGTCTCGGCCGGAGGGCGCGACCGCGATCGCGGTAAGCGCGATCCTTCCCGTACTTCCGTTCATCCCGGGAGGATCACTTCGACGACGGTCGTCGAGCCGCCGCGGACCTCCGCCTCGACCGGGACGGACTTGGCGGCGCCCTTCGTCGCCCGGAATTCGTATCTCCCGGGGTCGATCCCCTCGACGCTGGCGATCCCGGCTTCGTCGGCCCGGAGCGGGTCCCAGAACCGCGGGACCGGCACCTCGCTCCTCCGGCGCAAGGAAACCTCGGCGAAGGAGACGGGCCGGCGCGCGGCGTCGAGGACGTGGACTTCGAGTCGCGCGGGTCCGGGCAAGCGGACGCGCAGTTCCTTCCCCGTCGGCTCCATCGTCCAAGGCTCGACGAGAACGCGGGCGTGCCCGTCCGCCTGGACTTCGATTCGGTAGCGGTCGCCGACGACCAGTCCCTCGATGCGGAATCGCCCGTCGGGGTCCTCGATCGGCCCCGGTTGTCCGTACGAGATCCACGAGGCCTCGCCCGCCTCCTGGTGGCTTAGCGTCAGCTCGAACCGCTCGAGGGGGCGGCCGGTCGTCTCCGATTCGACGATCCCCGCGAGCGCCGCCCCCCGGCGCTCCTCTTCGGTCACCACGATCTCGAGGGGGCTTCCTCCAGGAACGACGCCGCGGCGCCGGATCCTCCCTCCCCACGGATTCCCATCAGGAAGGGACGAGACGGTGTACTCGAGCCGGGGATCCGCTGGTTCGAGTCGGAAGGTCCCGTCGGCCGCCGTCCTTCCAGAGGGGTGGTCCGTCTTAAACCATCCGGGGAAAAAGACTCGGAACGTGGCCCGGTCCCCCTCCAAGCGGTGCGGCCACGCCCGCACGAATACGCCCGCCACGGGCTCGCCCGTCTTGCGACGCACGCGTCCGTGGATGAACGACGCCGGGAACAGGGAGAGAGACACGGACGCTGTGGGGGATCCCTCGGTGAGCCGGGCCGTGGCGGGCTCCGTCTCCGCGAAGCCGTCGGCAAGACCGGCGACCGTGTACTCGCCGAGTCGGGGCGTCTCGAGGCGAAAAGACCCGTCCGGTTCGGTCTTGCCGTGTGGCATGACCGGGTGCGCGTACTCGCCGACTCGACGCCGTTCCCAGCCTCCCACCCATCCTCCGGCCACGGGACGGCCGTCGGGATCGAGGAGAACACCGGTGATTGCGAGGGCCCCGGGAAAGCGGAGGGTCACTTCCTTTGTCTCGCCCGGCCTTGCCAGGACGGACCACTCGCCGCTCCGTTTCTCCTCATCCTTGGCCTCCAGGCCATAGAAGATGTCCGCCGACTCGAGCTCGACCTCGAACCTCCCCTCGGCGTCTGTGACCTGGTCCGGGGGGGGGCGTGGATTCCCCCTGCGGTTCGTCGCGCTGAGCCAGAAGGAGACCATCGCGCCCCGTGCAGGAGTCCCGTCGGCTCGCAGAACGAGGCCGCGCACCTTCGACTGCGGGTGGAGAACCATGACGACTTCATTCCGCTCCTCGGCGAGACCGCCGAGCAGCCAGTCCCCCGAGGTTCCGACGCCGCTCTTCGAGGCGAAGAGCGCGTTTCTCCTGGAAGTGGCGGTGAGCGTGCACCGGCCCGAGGGATCGGTCGTGCGCGACTCCAGGACCGAGGACGATCGTCGCGTCAAACTTACGGCCTCGTCCCAGACCTCGACGAGCGCGTCGGGAACCCGTTCTCCTTCGGCGTTGAGCACGACGACGGAGACGGAGAAAGGCCGCTCCTCGGGCGTCAGGGATCCCGCCTGCGCCGGAGCGGGAACGGGGTTCGACGCCTCGGGGGGTGGCGCTTCCCCGATCACGTCGTGTCGCGGAGAAGAGTCGGGCGCGGTCGGCGCCGGAGGGACATCGACGGCCGGCTCCTCGGCTCGGGCTTCCGGCGCCGAGGGGACGGGGGGGCTCCCTCGGTCCGCCACTGGTCCGAGGACCATCCAGAGCACGACGACCGCGCCGAGCCCGACGAGGCCGCCGCGGACGCCTCTGCGAACAGCCCGGCCCACGGGCCCCATCCTAATCCGCGGTCGCCGGGGCAGTGGGCGCCGGGGGAGACGGGCGGGCATAGGGGAGGCGGCTCGGACCGGCGTTCGGAAACCCCTGGCGCGCGGGCGTCCCGCCCGACTAGCCTTCCCCCCTCGCCGCCGGCTCGGCTGGGCCCGAGGTGTCGGGAAAGTGCCGGCGCGCGAGCCCGTCCAGTCCCGCCAGGGAGGGAATCCTTGTCCTCGAACAGCGCCTTCGAACGCCCCGCCCTCGACGCCCACGCCGCCGCCTCGCGCGAGCGCTTCGAGAGCCTCCTCCAGCGGTTCGTCGAGGTCCCGAGCGTCAGCAACGACCCGGCCCACAAGGACGACGTCCACCGGATGGCGGAGCTCGGCGCCAACACTCTGATCGACTTCGGCTTCGAGGCGCGGGTCCTGCCGACGAAGGGCCACCCGATCGTCCACGCCTTCCGGGTCGTCGACCCGAACGCCCCGACGGTCACCCTCTACAACCACCTCGACGTCCAGCCCGGCGGCGAGCCCTCCGACTGGAAGACGCAGCCCTTCGCCTTCACCCGGGACGGCGAGCGCTGGTACGCCCGCGGGACGACGGACGACAAGGGCCCGGCGCTAACGGCCCTCTTCGGCGCCCGCTACGCCCTCGACCACGGCGCGAAGGTGAACGTCTCCCTGATCTGGGAGCTCGAGGAGGAGATCGGGAGCCCCTCGTTCGAGGCGGCGATCCGGTCGCAGGCCGGGGCGCTGCGCACGGACGTGGTCTGCGTCTCGGACACGATCTGGATCTCGCGCGCGCGCCCCGCCTGCCCCGCGGGACTGCGGGGCCTGCAGGGGTTCCTCCTCCGGCTCGAGACGGGGGCGACGGACCAGCACTCGGGGACGACGGGGGGAGCGGCGCGGAACCCCCTCGCCGAGCTGATGGGGGTCGTCTGCGCCTGCTTCGACCCGAAGACCGGGCGCGTGAAGATCCCGGGCTTCTACTCCGACGTCGTCCCGCCGACGCGGGAGGAGCTCGACGGGTTCCGGAAGAGCGGGTTCTCCGTCCCCGCGTTCCGGAAGGACCACAAGCTGAAGAGCCTCCGGGTGAACGACCCGCTCGAGGTGATGAAGCGGATCTGGGCGATGCCGACCTTCGAGATCCACGGCGTGACGGGGGGGTACACCGGACCCCAGATCAAGACGATCGTCCCCCCGCGCGGCGAGGTGAAGTGCTCCGTGCGCCTCGTCCCGAAGCAGGACCCGAAGAAGGTCCTCCGCCAGATCGAGCGCTTCGTCAAGC
Organism: Planctomycetota bacterium; assembly: GCA_035695825.1. GTDB lineage: Bacteria > Planctomycetota > UBA1135 > UBA1135 > JAKEFM01 > JAKEFM01. The sequence goes on from DASRRH010000022.1 coordinate 307,743, forward strand.
GCGTGAACAAGGACGTCGAGGTCGTGCCCGCCGGGTCGCTCGCGCCCTACCGGGGCGTGACGACGGGGCCGTGGGCGGAGGCGGTGAAGGAAGCGATGGCCTTCGCGTTCGGCCGGCCCCCCGTCTTCGTCCGGGAGGGGGGCTCGATCGGGGCCGTCCTCACGATGGAGAAGGTGCTCCGCTGCCCGATCGTCTTCCTCGGCCTCTCCCTCCCCGAGCACGGCTACCACGCCCCGAACGAGAACTACGACTGGCGCCAGGCGAGCGGCGGGATGACCGCCTTCGCGAAGTTCTTCGAGCACGCCGCGTCGATGCGGGCGCAGTAGGATCGGTCGCGCCTGCGAAGGAACACGCCATGAGCCTCCTCCTCCCCCTCCTCCTTTCGGTTTCTCCGGTCGCCCCCGTCGACGACGGGATGTGGACCTTCGACAACCCGCCGCTCGAGAGGCTGCAGAAGGACCACGGGTTCAAGCCCGGAAAGGAGTGGTTCGACCGGGTCCGCCTCGCCTGCGTGCGCTTCCCGGGCGGGTCGGGATCGTTCGTCTCGGGCGACGGGCTCGTGATGACGAACCACCACGTCGGCCTGGACTCGATCCAGAAGCTCTCGACGAAGGAGAAGGACCTCGTCAAGGAGGGCTTCTACGCGCCGACGAGGGACGCGGAGCTCAAGTGCCCGGACCTGGAGCTGCGCGTCCTCGAGTCGACCGAGGACGTGACGGCGCGGGTCCAGGGCGCGGTGAAGGCGGGGGCGAGCCCGAAGGAAGCGAACGAGCAGCGCAAGGCCGAGATGGCGCGGATCGAGAAGGAGGAGAAGGAGAAGACCGGGCTCGAGTGCACCGTGGTCAACCTCTACCAGGGGGGCCTCTTCCACGTTTACCGGTACAAGGTCCACTCCGACGTCCGCCTCGTCTTCGCCCCCGAGCAGCAGGTCGCGTTCTACGGCGGAGACCCCGACAACTTCACCTACCCGCGCTACGACCTCGACTGCTCCTTCTTCCGCGTGTACGAGGAGGGGAAGCCCTACCGGCCGAAGTCCTTCTTCCGCTGGAGCGCCGCGGGCCCCAAGGACGGGGACCTGATCTTCGTGTCGGGGAATCCCGGCTCGACGGGCCGGCTCCTCACGTTCGCGCAGGTCGAGTACGACCGCGACGTCCGCCTCCCGCAGACGCTGCGGTACCTGAAGGCGATGCGCGCGGCCCTGCAGGCCTACGCCGCGCGCGGGGCCGAGCCGGAGCGCCGGGCGAAGGACGACCTCTTCTCCGTCGAGAATTCGATCAAGGCGAACACCGGCTACCTCGGGGGCCTCGAGAACCCGCAGGCGATGGCCCGGAAGAAAGCGGAGGAGGAGCGGCTCCTCTCGACGCTCGGGTCGGACACGAAGGAGGGGGTCGCGCTCTCGAAGGCGATCGCCGCGATCGCCGCCGCGCGGAGGAGCATCGTCCCCACGGCGACGCGCACCCGCTTCTCCCGCGGCGACTGCTTCCTCGGGGAAGTGGCGATGACCCTCGTCCGGATGACGGCCGAGCTCGAGAAGAAGAACGAGGACCGGTTGCCGGAGTACCGCGACACGGCCCTCGACTCGCTCAAGCGCCGGATCTTCTCCCCGAAACCCGTCTACCTCGACCTCGAGGAGGCGCGATTGGCCGAGGGGTTCCGACAGGGTCTCGCCGAGCTCGGACCCGACGACCCCTTCGTCAAGGCCGCGCTCGGCGGGAAGAGCCCCTCCATGGCGGCCGCCGCGGCGCTGCGCGGGACGAAGCTCGGCGCGGACGAGGAGGACGGCATCAAGGCCGCCGTCGCGGAGCGAAAGCGCCTCGCCGAAGGGGGGACGAAGGCGATCGCGGAGTCGAAGGACCCGATGATCGCCCTCGCCCGCGCCGTCGATCCGGTCCTCCGGGGGCTCCGCAAGAAGACCGAGGACGAGCTCGAGAGCGTCGAGACGCTGAACGCCGAGACGATCTCGAAGGCGCGGTTCACCGCCTACGGGAAGTCGATGTGGCCCGACGCCACCTTCACGCTCCGGCTCGCCTACGGGGTCGTGAAGGGATACGGGGAGGACACGACGCTCGTCCCGTACAAGACGACCTTCGCCGGGCTCTACGAGCGGCACGCGGCCTTCGACGGCAAGCCGCCGTTCGACCTGCCGGCCCGGTGGGTCGAGCGCCGCGGCCGCCTGGATCAGGCGACGCCCCTCAACTTCGTCTGCACGGCCGACATCATCGGGGGGAACTCGGGGAGCCCCGTGATCAACCGGGACGCCGAGGTCGTCGGGCTCATCTTCGACGGGAACATCCAGAGCCTCCCGAACCGCTACGTCTACGACGACGTCATGGCCCGGGCGGTCGCCGTCCACTCGGCCGGGATCGTCGAGGCGATGCGCAAGATCTTCGACGCCGGCGCGCTCGCCGACGAGCTGACCGCGGTCGGAGGACGCTAGGCCGGCGCGAAGAGCGGAACGGGCGCGAACTCCCCGCCCAGGGCCGCGACCGGATCGGCGCCGAGCCCGTCCCGGAGCACCGAGGCGTAGACCGAGCGGAAGTCGATCCCGAACTTCGGGTCGCCGTCGACGAGGTCGGCGAGGTTCGGCGGCTCCCCGATCAGGCCTCCCTTCACGCGCGGGCCCACGAGGAAGACCGGTCCCGCGGTGCCGTGGTCCGTCCCGCCGCTCCCGTTCTCCGCGACGCGGCGGCCGAACTCGGAGAAGGCGAGGAGGACGACGTCCTTCGCCCGCCCGATCGCCTCCAGGTCCTGGAAGAACGCGTCGACCGAGGAGGCGAACTGGCCGAGGAGGTTTCCGTGGAGCCCCTTCTGGTTCGCGTGGGTGTCGAAGCCGTAGACCGTCGCGTAGTAGATGCGCGTCCGCATCCCCCCGCCGATCATCCGCGCGACGAGGGGGAGGCGCTGGCCGGCGGGGTAGTTCGCCTTGTTGCTCCCCTTGGCGACGCACTCCTTCACCTCCTCCGCGCTCGCCAGCGCCGAGGCCGCCGTGGCCCGGACCACCTCGGCGTAGGAGGCGGGTCCGCCGCCGCAGTCGCAGATCTTGCGGAAGGCGGCGAGTTGCTCGTCGCGGTCCTGCGGGAAGCGGCGGTCGCCCGCCATCGAGAACGCGTCGGGCCCGTCGAAGGCGAGCGCCGTTCCCGCCTCCCGCTCGAGGGCGTAGGGGAGGGGCGAGCCGAAATGGACGAGGAGGGTGGGGGGCCCGGAGGCGGCGTCGGCGAACCGCCCGAGCCACCCCGCGCGCGGGAGCGGCCCCTCGACGCGCGCGGTGTGCCAGATCTCCATCGAGCGGAAGTGGGAGCGGTCGGGGTTGGGGTAGCCGACCCCCTGCACGACGGCGACCTCCCCCTTGTCGTATCGCGCGCGGAGCGGCGCGAGGGAGGGGTGGAGGCCGGCCCGGTCGTCGAGCCGGAGCACGTCCTTCGGGTCGACGCGGAGCGTCGGGCGCGCCTTGTGGTAGAGGTCGTCGGCGTAGGGGACGAGGGTGTTCAGGCCGTCGTTCCCTCCCGAGAGCTGGACGACGACGAGGATCCGGCCCCCGGGGTCGGTCGCGACGCGGCTCTCCTGCGAGCGAAGCGCCCGCGCGAAGAGGGACGGGGCGGCGGCGCCGACGCCGACGGCGGCGAAAGCGCCCCGGAGGAACTCCCGCCGGTCGACCCCTCGCCTCATGCGAGCTGGTACTCCGGGCTCGAGAGGATCAGCCGGACGAGGCCGCGGACCTTGCCGTCGAGCCCGGCCTTCGTCGGGCGGAAGGGTCCGAGGATCCCCTTCTCCCCCTTCATCTGGAGGTAGCCCTCGAGCGCCGCGCGCGTGCCGGGGGGCGCTTCCCCGTCGAGGAGCGCGTCGAGGAAGGTCGAGACGACCTTCGCAGCGTCCGCGTCGCGGCCGACCCACGCCTCGGGCTCGAAGGGGCGGCCGTCGGTCTTGCGCGCGCGGTAGGTGACGAGCGTGTTCGCGAAGTTCGCGCGCTCGAAGAGCGTCGCCGTGTTGACCCAGGCGAGGCCTCCGTCCCACCCCTTCACCGTCGGGGGGTTGAAGAGCGCCTGCCCCATCCGCGCGGTCGGGCCCGGGAGGCGCCGGACCGGGACCGCGACGCCGAGCTCGCGGATCGCCCCGACGACGAACTCGACAGGGCCCTTGATCTTGGCGCGGAGCGCCCGCGCGGAGACGAAGTGCGGCGAGAGGAAGACGGCGCGGAGGGTCTCGCGCATATCCCCGTCCGCGTCGAGGAACTTCCGCGCGACCTCGGTCTCGAGCTCCGGGAGCCCCTCGTCCGCGACGAAGAAGCGGACGATCTTCCCCGCGAGGCGCCGGGCCGTCGCGGGGTCCTCGGCGAGGCGCTCGACCACCTCCTCGGGCTTCCAGGGCCTCGTCTCGCCGAAGAGGGTCTTCGGACTGCCGTCGTGGTCCTTCGGTTCGAAAGCCGCCTCCCCCTCGCGGACCTTCCACCCCGTGAAGAGCCGGGCGAGCTCCCGGATGTCGGTCTCCGCGTAGCCGCCGCGGCCGAGGGTGAAGAGCTCGAGGAGCTCGCGCGGGAAGTTCTCGTTCGGCTTCCCCTTCGTCGAGCGCGCCCCGTCGAGGAAGAGGAGCATCGCCGGGTCGCGGGCGACCGCGGCGAGGAGGTCGGCGAATCGGCCGAGGGCGTGCGCGCGGAAGAGCTCGTTCTGGCGCACCATCAACCCGACGTCCTCGACCTTCCCCGCCCCGGTCGCGAAGTGCCCGTGCCAGAAGAGGGTCATCTTCTCCTCGAGCGGACGGGCCGTGTGGAGGATGCGGTAGATCCACCAGGCCTGGGCGTCCTCGAGGTTCGTCAGGTCGAAGACCTCCCCCTCGAGCCGCTCGAGGGCCGCGGCGAGGGGGTCGTCGTCCTTCTCGGGGTGGAGGAGGTCCTCGACGCAGGCGCGGAAGCCGCGCGCGGCGGCCGCGCGGAGCTCGGCGGGGGAGAGGCCGAACCCGGCCCGCCGGTAGAGGTGGGCGATCGTCCGTTCCGCGTCCGTGCGCAAGGCCGTCGAGGATCGTAACCCCCGGTCGCAAGACGGGAAGGGCGATTAGGGGAGAGCGGGGGAGGCGGGCGCCTCCGCGGGGAGGAATCGGACCGCGAACACCTCGGCGAAGCGCGCGGCGACCCGCGCCTTCACGTCGGCCATGCAGACCTCGCGGCCGGCCTCGGCCGTCATCGAGGTCATGACGGAGGGGTCGAGGCCGCAGGGACGGATCCGCGCGAAGGCGGCCGCGTCGGTCTTCACGTTGAGCGCGAAGCCGTGGTAGGAGACCCAGCGGCGGACGGCGACGCCGATCGAGGCGATCTTTCGGGGGCCGACCCAGACGCCCGTCAGCCCCTCCCTCCGCGTCCCCTCGATCCCGAAGTCGCCGACCGCGCGGACCAACGTCTCCTCGAGGGCCCGGAGGTAGCCGTGGAGTCCGATGCGGCGCGCGTCGAGCCGCAGGACCGGGTAGCCGACGAGCTGCCCCGGCCCGTGGTAGGTCGCCTGGCCTCCGCGCGCGACCTCGAAGACGGGGCAGCCCGGGTCGCCGAGGCTCTCGCGAGTGGATCGGCGACCGAGCGTGACGACGGGTGGATGCTCGACGAGGAGGAGCGTGTCGGGGGCCTCGGCGCGCGCGCGCCGCTCGACCAGGTCGCTCTGGATCGAGAGCGCCTCCGCGTAGCCGAGGAGGCCGAGGTCGAGGAGCCGGCATTCCGTCTTCACCGCGGGTCCGATGATAGCGCGCTTGCGTTTGCCGGATCCGCGGCGCCATCGGGGACGGCGCGCATTCCGTGTGGATCGGGTCCACGAGGTCCAGCCCTCCACGGAAGTTGCAGCGGAATCCGCGTGCCGCCCCCCGGTCCACTCCCCATCCACGGATCCGTCCGGATTCGGGGTGGAAATCAGCGCGGAACCGGAGCGGGTTCTCCGATTGCCGTCGCGTCGAGAGGGGCCGATGATCCCCCTCCTCCCGCGCCGGAACGGTCTCGGGCGCGCGCGACCTCTCCCGGGAATCGATGCGATCCACGCTCCTCCTCCTCGCCGCCTTTCAGACGAAGCCGGCCGCCGCCCCCGAGGTCCGCGTCGACGCGCGCATCGAGCTCGTCTCGATCGTGTTCCGCCTCGCGGGGCACTCCGAGTTCAACCAGGAGAGCTCCGACTCGCCCTACGCGCGCGAGGTGAAGGAGCGCTTCGGCCGTTTCGCGGGACACCCGGCGGTCGAGCGCGCGGCCGACCTCCGCAAGGAGCGCGGCGTCTCCTTCGACGCCGTGCCGAGCCTCGCCGTGCATCTCGTCGACGCGGAGTCCTTCGCGGAGAGGGTCCCCTTCGACGCTCCCCCCGCGCGGCTCGACGCGCGTTGGAGCGCCGAGGAGGCGCGCGCGTTCGTGGGGCTCCTCCGCGCGTTCTCGCGGGAGAGCGGCTTCCCGGAGTTCTTCGCCGCGCACGCGGGCCTCTACCGGAAGACGGAGGAGCGCCTGCGCGCGCTCCTCGCCGCGCGGCTCGACGTCGGCTGGTTCGACGCCTTCTTCGGTGCGAAGCCGGGCGCGACGTTCCGCGTGATCCCCGGCCTCCTCTTCGGCGGTTGCAACTACGGCGTCGGCGTGCGCCTCCCCGACGGGCGCGAGGAGGTCCTCCCCTCGATCGGATGCTGGAAGTGGGACGGAGAGGGGGTCCCCCTCTTCGGGGAGGAGGTGCTCCCGACCGTCGTCCACGAGTTCTCCCACTCGTACGCGAACCCCTTGGTCGACCTCCACGCCGAGGCACTCGAGCGGTCGGGAGAGAGGATCTTCCCCACCGTGTCCGCCGTCATGAGGCCGCAAGCCTACGGCACCTGGCGCGCCGTGCTCTACGAGTCGCTCGTCCGGGCGAGCGTCGTGCGGTACTTGACCGCGCACGAGGGAAAAGGGGCGGCGGCGAAGGAGGTCGACGAGGACGGGAAGAGAGGCTTCGCCTGGGTCGGCGACCTCGCGGCGCTCCTCGCGGAGTACGAGCGCGACCGCAAGGCCTACCCCGACCTGGACGCCTTCGCGCCGCGCCTCGTCGCCTTCTTCGAGGCGCTCGCGGAGCGCTCCGAGAAGGTCGCGGCCGACGCGCCGAAGGTGGTCCGCACGACGCCGGCGGGCGGCGCCTCCGGGATCCCCGCCGATCTCGGCTCGATCGTCGTCGAGTTCGACCGGCCGATGCAGACCGGCGGCTACGCGGTCACGGGCGGGGGGGAGGAGTTCCCGGAGATCGATCGCTCGCGCGCGGCGGGCTTCGACGATTCGGGGAAGATCTTCACGCTCCCCGTGAAGCTGAGACCGGGGAGGAGGTACCGGTTCGGTCTGAACGGCGCGAGCCATCGAGGATTCCAGAGCCGCGAGGGAGTCCCCCTCGTCCCCCTCGACGTGACCTTCGCGACGGCGGAGTGAGGCGCGCGCCGCTCCCGCTCCTCGCCAGGGAGGGGTCGGAAGCCGGGGGCGGGAGGGGCTCCTCCAACGGCGGGGGGCTCCGCCCGTACGCGATTCCTGTCGGGCTCGTGAAAGCGGCAGGTCGGCTCGAGCGCGAGCGCCCGGACGGATCGGATCGATCGTAGGAATCCGGACGCGCCCGGGACCTCCCGCACGAAGAGCGCGATCCGCGGGGGACAGGTTGCGTGCCGTGGCTGACCGGCGTCCGAAGGACCGAGCGGGGGCCGCTCCCCGGAGCCCCCCATGAGGCTCACGGCGCGCCTCGTCTCGTGGATCCTCCTCGGGGTCGTCGTCCTCCTCGTCGTGGACGCGACCCTCTTCGTGCGGAGGGAGGGGGATCTGTTGCGGGAGGACATGCGGGGGAAGGCGCGGCAGCTCGGCAGGGCCCTGCGGGGTCCCGTGGCCGACGCCTGGCAGGAGGGGGGGGAGGCGGAGGCGCTCCGGCTGGTGCAGGACGCGAACAACCCCGACCACGCGATCCGCGTCCGCCTCGTGCGGCTGCGGGAGGGGACCGATGCCCGGTTCGCTCCTTCGGTCCCCGTCGAGCGGCTCGCGGCGGACGGATCGGAGACGTCGGTCGAGGCGAAGGGACCGGAGGGGTCCGACTGCCTCTACACGTACGTCCCCCTCCCCGAGGTCGCGGCCGCGGACGCCGCTCTCGAGCTGCGCGAGGAGTTCTCCCGCCTCGAGGATCTGCGTCGCTCGACGCAGCGGCGCTTCCTGGCGATCAGCGGCGCCCTCCTCGTCGGCGGCGCGGGGAGCGTCGCCCTCTTCGGCGTCGTTTTCCTCGGGCGCCCCCTGCGCCGCCTGATCGAGAAGACGAAGCGCGTCGGGTCGGGGGACCTCGGGGATCCCGTCGCGCTCCCGGGTCGGTACGAGCTGACCGACCTCGCCGACGCGATCAACCAGATGTGCGCGCGCCTCGCCGAGGCGGAGCGAACGGTGCGCGCGGAGACGGACCAGCGGATCGCCGCCCTCGAGCAGCTGCGGCACGCCGACCGCCTGAAGACCGTGGGCCAGCTCGCCTCGGGGGTCGCGCACGAGCTCGGAACCCCCCTCAACGTCGTGTCCGGCTACGCCGGGCGGATCGCGTCGGGTCGCCTCCCCGAGGAGGAGGTGAAGCGGAGCGCGGAGATCATCCGGGGGCAGGCGGGGCGCATGGGCGGAATCCTCCTGCAGCTCCTCGACTTCGCACGGTCCCGGACGCCGAAGCGGCGCCCGAGCGACCTCCAGGACCTCGCCCGCCGGACGGTCGATCTCGTCGCGACGCTCGGCTACCCGGGACGGGCCGTCGTCGTCCCCCCCGACGGGACGGCGTCCGTCTGCGCCGAGGTCGACGCCGCCCAGGTCGAGCAGGTCCTGACGAACCTCCTCGTCAACGCGCTCCAGGCGACCCCGGCCGGAGGCGCCGTCGAGGTCTCCGTCCGCAAGGTCCGCCGGCGCCCGCCTCCTCGCGTCCGCCGGCCGGAGGGGGAGTATGTCCGCCTCGCCGTGCGCGACGGCGGGAGCGGGATCCCGCCCGAGAACCTCGAACGGATCTTCGACCCCTTCTTCACGACGAAGGAGGTCGGTCGAGGGGCGGGGCTCGGGCTCTCGATCGTCCACGGGATCGTGCGGGATCACGGCGGTTGGATCGAGGTGAGGAGCGAGGTGGGGAAGGGGAGCCTCTTCGAGGTCTTCGTCCCGGAGACGGTCGCATGAGGCAGGGGAAAGTCCTCCTCGCCGAGGACGACGCGGCCATGCGCGCCATGCTCGCGGAGGAGCTCGGCCGTCGAGGACTCGAGGTCCGGGCCTTCGCCCGCTCGGAGGAGGCCTTCCGCGCTTTCCCGGAGGAGGCCTTCGACGTCGTGCTGACGGACCTCCGGATGCCCGGGATGAGCGGGATCGCGCTCTGCGAGCGGATCGCCGCGAATGACCCCGACGTCCCGGTGATCGTGCTGACGGCCTTCGGGAGCCTCGAGAGCGCGGTCGCGGCGATCCGCGCGGGCGCGTTCGACTTCGTGAGCAAGCCCGTCGAGATGGAGGTCCTCGCGATCGCGATCGCCCGGGCGCTCGAGCACCGCGCGCTGCGGCGCGAGGTCCGCGTCCTCCACGAGGCCGTGCAGCGGGCCGGGCGCTTCGAGGACCTCCTGGGAAAGAGTCCGCCCATGCTCGACCTCTTCTCGGTCCTCGAGCGGGCCGCGGATTCGGAGGCCTCCCTCCTCCTCGTCGGGGAGAGCGGGACGGGGAAGGAGGTCGTCGCCCGGGCCGTCCACGCGCGGAGCCGGCGCTCGAGAGGGCCCTTCGCGGCGGTCAACTGCGGGGCCCTCCCCGACCCCCTCGTCGAGAGCGAGCTCTTCGGGCACGCGCGCGGGGCGTTCACGGACGCGCGTCGGGACCGCAAGGGGATCTTCTTCCAGGCGGACGGCGGGACGCTCTTCCTCGACGAGATCGGCGACGGCTCCCCCTCTTTCCAGGCGAAGGTGCTCCGCGCGCTCGAGGAGCGCCGCGCCCGGCCGCTCGGCTCCGACCGCGAGATCCCCTTCGACGTGCGGCTCGTCTCCGCGACCCACCGGGAGCTCGAGGCCCCGGTCGAGGAGGGGCGCTTCCGCGAGGACCTCTACTTCCGGATCAACGTCGTCCGCGTGCGGATCCCGCCGCTGCGCGAGCGCGGCTCCGACGTCCTCCTCCTCGCCCAGCACTTCGTCGAGGGCTTGGCCGCGCGCTCGGAGAGGCCCCCGCCCCGGCTCTCGGACGCCGCCGCGCGCATGCTCCTCGACTACGCGTGGCCCGGGAACGTGCGGGAGCTCCGCAACGCGATGGAGCGCGCGGTGACCCTGGCCCGGGGCGACCTCCTCACCGCCGAGGATCTCCCCGAGAAGATCCGGAGCTACCGGCCCGAGCGCGTCCTCGTCGGGAGCGAGGACCCGACCGAGCTCGTGCCGATGGAGGAGCTCGAGAGGCGCTACATCGGGAACGTCCTCCGGGCCGTCCGAGGGAACAAGACGACCGCCGCGCGGGTCCTCGGGTTCGACCGCAAGACCCTCTACCGGAAGATCGCGCGCTACGGGATCGAGGCCCCCGCGTAGGGGGGCCGGCTCGGCGGGGAAGACGCCGGCCCTCCCGCCGGAGAGCCGGGAGGGCCGGCGCGATCGGCTCCGCCGCGTGGAGGGGTTACGACTTCGACTTCTCGAAGCGGATCACGGCGAGGTCGATCTTCGGAGAACCGCTCGAGAGGCCGGCGAGGAGAAGGCCGTAGAAGCGGTCGGAGAGGAGGGTCTCCTCCTTGGAAACGACCGTGCGGTTGCCGGCCTTCATCTCGAGCAGGTGCTTGCCCGCGGTCTCGACCGCCTCCTCGCGCGCCCCGAAGGCGAGCGCGCCCGTCCCGGCGGCGCGGCCGTCCACGAAGAGCTGCGCCGCGCCGACGTCGGGGCTCGCGTTGAGGACGAGGAGGTGCGCCCGGTCCTTTTCCCAGGTCGCCTTGAACGCATCCGCCTTCGGGGATGCCGCCGACCCGAGCAGGGCGATCCCGTGCGGCCGGCCGGCGGAGAGGGTCATCTCCGTCGAGAGGATCTCCTTCTCGCCGCTCCAGAACTCGATCTTCGCGTTCCCGGCCGGCACGCGCTCGCCGTGCGAGGCGGCTTCGAATCCGAGGTCCTTCGCCACCTCCGTGCCATTCACCGTCGCGCGGAGGGAGGCGACGTCCGGGCAGAGGTTGACGAATCGGACGAGGGCCTGCGTGGGAGCCTGGCCGGCCCGGGGGACCCCTCCCGCTGGGGCGCGGGGGTGGCCGGCGAGGAGACTGCTCACGAGGAGCGGAGCGAGGAGGATCATGGGCGACTCCTGGAAGTGGGTGCGGGAGGGACGAACAAGGGGCGTGCCGCCTCCGGCCGAGAGCGGGCAGCGAGTCGCACGGGCGATGCCGTTGGTCGAGGGAAGGGGCCGGTCCGTGGCGGAGCGACCCACTGGGGCGAGACGCCACGCTCGCGGGGAGGCGCGGGGGGTCCTTTCCGGGCGGGTCGGCGGACTTCTTCCGGCACGGACGTTGACGCCCCGTGCCCCGACCGGCGCCGCGGATGCGGCTGCCCTGAAGAAAGGAACGCGCGACGTGACCCTCCCCCCCTCGGCCGAATCCGCACGAGCGAACGAACCTCTCCGCTCCGCGCGCGACGGGCGCCCGGGCGGTCCCGCGCCGGCCGCGGCGGCCGCAGCCCACTTGTCCGACGCGCGGCGCACGGACCTCGTGCGGGCTTGCGTCGCCCTCGCGGAGGACGACGAGGAGTTTCGCGCGTTCCTCGCCCTCCGGCTCCGGGAAGCGGGATTCGACGTCCTCGAGTGCGCGACCGGGCTCGGGCTCCTCCGCCTGCTCGCCGCCCGGGACGGGGAGGAGGAGTTGGAGCCGATCGACCTCGTGATCTCGGATCTCCGGATGCCGGGCGCGAGCGGAATCGATGTCCTCGCCTCCCGCGGACTCCTCGTCGATTGCCCGCCGTTCATCCTCATCACGGCGTTCGGCGACGCCGCGACGAGCGAGAGGGCCCTCTCCCTCGGCGCGGACGCCGTGCTCGACAAGCCCTTCGACCCGGACCTCCTCGTCCTCCGGGCATGGGAGCTCGTACGCAGGTGGGACGGGCCGCAGGCCGGGGAGAGGCCGTGGGGAAGGGGCCTTCCTTGAGCCCGACGCGCAGGGGCCCCGCCCCACGGGGGCGCGGGCGCTCTCGTCCCTCCCCCGCGGGTATCTTCCCTCCCCGCGTCCCGGAGGGTTCCGAGTGCCCGGCGCCCGTCGAGATCTCTTCGTCCTCCTCGCTTTCTTCCTCGCCGCCTGCGGCGCGCGCAATCCCGGCGCGCTCCCGAGTGACCGGAGACCGGGGCCCGCCGGCGAGGGGGTCACCCACCTCCCGAACGGCTGGGCGCTCTCCCCGCACGGGCGCCACCTCGAGGTCGGCGAGTTCCCGATGTCGATCGCGGTCGACCCGCAGGAGCGGTTCGCGGCCGTCGTCCTCTCGGGCGCGCGGGAGCAGGGGGTCGTCCTCGTCGACCTCGAGCGGTGGACGCTCGCCGACCGCGCGAAGGTGAAGCGCGCCTGGCTCGGCGGAGCCTTCTTCGCGGACGGCACGCGCTTCGCGCTCTCGGGCGGGGGAGACAACGTGCTCCGCCTCTTCCGGGTGGACCGCGCGGAGGGACTCCTCGCGACGGAGGGAGAGATCGCGCTCGCCGGCGCGAAGGAGGAGGGGTTCGCCGGCGGACTCGACGTCCTCGAGCGCGACGGTCGCGCGCTCGCCTACACCGTCCTCCTGGCCGCCGGACGTCTCCTCGAAGTCGCCCTCGAGGAAGGGAAGGTGCTCCGCTCGGTCGACGTCGGGCGTCTCCCGTACACCTGCCTCGTCTCCCGCGACGGGACGCGCCTCTTCGTCAGCCTTTGGGCCGACGCGAAGGTCCTGGTCCTCGAGCGCGCCGCCCTCGCCCCGCTCGGGACGGTCGAGGTGGGCGCCCACCCGAACGGGATGGTCGAGGCCCCGGACGGCCGGCTCTTCGTCGCCTGCGCGAACGACGACACCGTCGCCGTCGTGGACCCGCGGGCGCTGCGCGTCCTCGAGCGGGTGAAGACCTCTCTCACGCCCGGCTCTCCCGAGGGGACGACCCCCAACGCCCTCGCCTCCCTGGCGGGGGAGAAGCCGCTCCTCGCCGTCGCGAACGCCGACAACAACGACCTCGCGCTCCTCGACGTCGGGGAGCCCGGCGAGACGGAGATCGAGGGGTTCGTCCCGACCGGCTGGTACCCGACCGCCGTCGCCCCGCTCGCCCGCTCGCGCCGCTTCCTCGTCGCCTCGGGCAAGGGGCTCGGCTCCTCCCCGAACCCCTCGGGGCTGACCTCGCCGCTTCGCAAGCCGGGGGATCCCGACCTGTGGGTCGGCTCGCTGATGCGCGGCACCCTCTCCGTCTTCCCGAGGCCGAGGGAGAGCGAGCTTCGGGCGCTGACGCGCCGGACCCTCGCGAACACCCCCTACCGAGACGAGCGCCTGCGCGTCGCCCACCGTGAGCGGGGAAGCCCGATCCCGGCGCGACCCGGCGACCCGACCCCGATCCGCCACGTCCTCTACGTCATCAAGGAGAACCGCACCTACGACCAGCTCTTCGGCGGGATCGAGAGGGGGGAGGGGGACCCGCGGCTCGTCCTCTTCGGCCCCGACGTCGCCCCGAACCACCACGCGATCGCGCGGAGGTGGGTCCTCCTCGACAACGCCTACGCCGACGCCGAGGTGAGCGCGGACGGCCACCAGTGGTCGATGGGAGCCTACGCGACCGACTACACGGAGAAGTCCTGGCCGACGAGCTACGGGCCGGGCGGGCTCCGCTACGAGTTCGAGGGCTCGCTCCACCCGCTCGTCGCGCCGCGCGCGGGATACCTCTGGGACCAAGCCGCGCGGGCGGGGGTCTCCTACCGCTCCTACGGCGAGTTCGTCACCGAGCCCGGGCCCGACGGCCGGGTCCGGGGGAGCGTGAAGGCGCTCGAAGGGCGGGTCTGCCCGGGGTTCCGCGGCTGGGACCTCGACGTCCCCGACCAGAAGCGCGCAGACGCCTACCTCGAGGAGCTCGCGGAATTCGAGAAGACCGGGGAGATGCCGCGCCTGCAGATCGTCCGGCTCCCGAACGACCACACGGCGGGGACGAAGAAGGGGAGCCCGACGCCGCGGGCGATGGTCGCGGACAACGACCTCGCCCTGGGGCGGATCCTCGAGGCGGTCTCGCGGTCGCGGTTCTGGAGGGAGACGGCGGTCTTCGTCCTCGAGGACGACGCGCAGAACGGACCCGACCACGTCGACGCGCACCGGATGGTCTGCCTTCTCGCCTCCCCCTGGGCGAAGCGCGCCTTCACCGACTCGACCCTCTACGCGACGAGCGCGGTCCTCCGGACGATCGAGCTCGTCCTCGGCCTCGCCCCGATGTCCCAGTACGACGCGGGGGCGACGCCGATGTGGAACGCATTCACGGGCGAGCCCGACTTCTCCCCGTACGAGGCGCTCGTCCCCTCCGTCTCGCGGGAGGAGAAGAACGTGGCGGGGGCGTTCGGCCAGGAGAGGATCGAGCGCATGAACCTCGCCGTCGAGGACGCGGTGCCCGAGCTCGAGTGGAACGAGATCCTCTGGAAGGCGGTCCGGGGCGAGGACTCCCCGATGCCCGCCCCGGTCCGCGCGCCGTGGGCCGCCTGGGCGGAGTTCCTCGGCGGAATCGATCGCTAGGGCGATGGCATCGAGCGGGCGGGGCCGCTAGGCTCGAAAGGCATGAACGCGCGCGCGCAGCGCCTCCGCTCGATCGGCCAGAGCCTCTGGCTCGACACCATCGACCGCGGCTTCCTCGAGCGCGGCGAGCTCGCCCGGAGGGTGGAGGAGGAGGGGATTTCCGGGGTCACGACGAACCCGACGATCTTCGAGAAGGCCGTCCGGACCTCCTCGGCCTACGACGCGACGATCGCCTCGCTCGCCCGCCAGGGGCTCGCCTCCCCCGCGATCGCGGAGCGCCTGATGATCGAGGACGTCGCGCGGGCCGCCGATGCGCTGCGCCCCGTCTTCGACGCGTCGGGGGGGCGCGACGGCTTCGTGAGCCTCGAGGTCCGCCCCTCCCTCGCCCGCGACGCCGAGGGGACCTTCGCGGAGGCGACGCGGCTCTTCGCGCTGCTCCGCCGGCCGAACGCGATGATCAAGATCCCCGGGACGCGGGTGGGGTGGGAGGCGATCCGTCGCTCGATCGCGGAGGGGGTGAACGTGAACGCGACCCTCCTCTTCTCCCGCCGCCACCACGAGGGGGTCGCGAAGGCCTACGTCGAGGGGCTCGCCGAGCGCGTCCGGCGCGGCCGGGACCTGCGCGGGATCGCCTCGGTCGCGAGCGTCTTCGTGAGCCGGATCGACACGGCCGTGGACGCCGCGCTCTCCGATCCGGCGCTGCAGGGTCGGGCCGCCGTCGCGAACGCGAAGGCGATCTACCGCGCCTTCCGCGCCTTCTTCGCGGGGGAGGCGTTCGGCGTCCTCGCCGCGAGGGGGGCGGCCGTGCAGCGCGTCCTCTGGGGGAGCACGGGGACGAAGAACCCGCGCTACCCCGACACGAAGTACGTCGACGAGCTCGTCGGGCCCGACACGGTCAACACGGTCCCGCTCCCGACGCTCGAAGCCTTCCTCGACCACGGGTCGGCGGAGAGCGTCCTCGAGAAGGGGCTCGACGAAGCCCACGCCCTCCTCGATCGGATCGCGGCCTGCGGCGTCGACCTCGACGCCGTCTGCGAGCGCCTCCAGGACGAGGGGGTCGAGGCCTTCGCCCGGTCGTACGACTCGCTCCTCGCCGCGGTCGAGGAGCGCCGCGGCGCCCTCTCCTCGCGGGCGTGAGGCCGTCGCGGGGGGGAGGGGCCGGCGCGAGAGGAGGCGCTCGGTGAAGTTCCTCGTCATCGGAGGGGGGCGAATGGGCGCGGCGGCCGCCTACGACCTCGCGCGGTCCCCGGGCGTCGAGATGGTCCTCGTCGCCGACCAGGGGTTCGCCCGCGCGCGCGACGCCCTCGCCCTCGCGGAGAAGGCGAAGGCGGTCCCGGGAGCCCCTCGCGGGGGGCGGGCGCGCCTCGAGATGATCCAGCTCGACGTCACCGATCGCGGCGCCGTCATCTCGCTCCTCCGGAACGTCGACTGCGCGCTCTCGGCGGTCCCCTACCCGTTCAACGAGGACCTGACCCGCGCGGCGGTCGAGGCGGGGACCCACCTCTGCGACCTCGGGGGAAACGACGCGGTCGTGCGCCAGCAGCACGCCTTCTCCGACGCGGCGAAGAAGGCCCGGATCCGGGTGATCCCCGACTGCGGGCTCGTCCCGGGGCTCGGGACCGTTCTCGCGGCCGAGGCGGCCGCGGGGCTCGCTCCGATCGAGGAGATCCGCATCCGCTGCGGCGGGATCCCGGTGAAGCCGGAGGGGCCGCTCCGCTACCGGCTCGTCTTCTCGGCGGCCGGCCTCGTCAACGAGTACGTCGAGCCCGTGAAGGCGATCCGGAGCGGGCGCCTCGAGGAGCGTCCCCCCCTGACGGAGATCGAGGAGATCGAGTTCCCGGCCCCCTTCGGGAAGCTCGAGGCGTTCCTCACCTCGGGCGGCCTCTCGACGCTCCCCGAGACGATGCAGGGGCGCGTGCAGGAGATGGACGACAAGACGATCCGGTATCCGGGGCACGCGGCCCTCGTGCGCGCCCTCCTCGACCTCGGCCTCGCCTCGCGCGAGAAGGTCCGCGTCGGGGACGCCGAGGTCGAGCCTCGTGCGGTCTTCGAGCGCCTGCTCGAGCGCGCGCTCCCGGGCGAGGGGGAGGATGCCGTGCTCCTGCGCGTCTGGGCGACCGGGAAGGAGAAGGGGCAGCGGGTCCGCCGGCTCTTCGAGCTGATCGACCGCGGGGAGCCGAAGGTCGGGATCACCGCGATGGCGCGGACGACGGCGTTCGCCGCGGCGGCGGTGGCGCGCCTCTCCGCGTTCGGAGAGATCAAGGAAACCGGGGTGCTCCGGCAGGAGACCGCCGTCCCCGCGAAGCGCCTCCTTGAGGAGCTCGAGGCGCGCGGGCTCGTCTTCCGCCGCGAGTCGGGGCCGGTCCCGTCCGCGGCCGCATCGGAGAGGCCCTCGACGAAAGAGACCGCCCGACCCCGCCGGTGAATCGCGACGGCGAGGGAGAAGAGCCCTCGCGAATGGCTCCTGCCTGGATCGGAGCTCCCGTGCGCGCCGAATGCGGACTCGGACCGCCTGCCGCCGTCGCGGCGTGACGCAGGTCGGGAACCGCGCCTCCCGGATGCCGAGGCGCTTCGTCCCGATCGTGTGGGTCGGCCTCGGAGTGGGGGCGGTGCTCCTCTCTCTTCGTCTACGCCCACCCGGGTGACCCCTACCTCCGGGAGAGCGTCGTCAACGCGATGCTCGACGCGATCACCTGAGGGCTCGCCCTCTCCAGCATCTACTCGAGACAGATCGGGACAGAAAGCGCTGCGCGTCAAGGAGCCCGGTGCTCAGAAGGCTCGCGATCCCGACAAAGCCTTCCTCGTCACAGATTCGTGAGGGTTGTCACCTCGGAGTTCGTGAGGAGCGCCGGCGGGGCGACGAGGGTCTGCCAGTAGACGGGGATCCCGACGAGGGCGGGGATCGACGGGACCGGAAGGGTGAAGGAGCCGCGGCCCTGCGAATCGAGGGGGCCCGACCCGGCGACGGAGAGACTCGAAAGAGGATCGAGACGTAGTACGCCGAACGGTGGAACGGGGATGCTCGCGCTCCCGAGGGAAAAGGCGAGCATCCAGGTTCCGAGGGGCGGCCCGTAGAGGTCGAGGGCGAGGGGCTTTCCGACGCGGGGGATCCCGCGCCAGGCGAGTTGCCGGCCCAGGTTCGTGAGAACGCGACTCTGCTGAGCGTAGTTCCCGAGGAAGGCGTCGAGTTCCCCGTCCCCGTCCAGGTCCCCGAGGGCGACGGAAAGTGAGCTGCCGGGCGTCGCCGGGAGCTGCACGGTTGCGTCCGCGAAGACCCCCAATCCGCCGTTCGAGAGGAGACGATTCTGCGGCGACGCCCCGAGCAGGGCGTCTAGGTCCCCGTCCCCGTCGACGTCCCCCAGCGCGAGGTCCTGGGTGCCGCCGACAATCGCGGGGAGCTGCGTGGTGGCGTCGGAAAAGGTCCCCGACCCGTTATTCAGGTAGAGGCGGTCCTGCAGCGTGGGGTTCCCGACGAGCGCGTCGAGGTCCCCGTCGCCGTCCACGTCCCCCAGGGCCAAGGCTAGTGGGAGGTTCACGATCGCGGGGAGCTGCGCCGTCGCGTCCGCGAAGACTCCCGACCCGTTGTTGACGTAGAGGCGTTCCTGCTGGGCGAAGCTTCCGACGAGAGCATCGAGGTCCCCGTCCCCGTCCACGTCTCCGAGGGCGAGCGCGAACGTGCTGCCGAGGATCGCCGGGAGCTGGACGGTGGCGTCGGTGAAGCTACCCGAGCCGTTGTTCAGGAAGAGACGGTTCAGCAGACCAGCGGGATTCGCCTCCCCCAGGAGGGCATCGAGGTCCCCGTCCCCGTCGACGTCCCCCAGGGCGAGGGCCCACGTCTCGAAGGCCGTCGCCGGGAGTTGGGCGGTCGCGTTTGTGAAGCCTCCGGACCCGTTGTTCGAGTAGAGGCGGGCGGACTGAAGGTAGTTCCCGAGGAAGGCGTCGAGGTCCCCGTCTCCGTCCACGTCCCCGAGACCCAGGGAGAGGATATTGCTGGGAATTGCCGGAAGTTGGCCGGTCGCGTCGGTGAAGACCCCTGAGCCGCCGTTCAGGTAGAGACGGTTCTGCTGATAGGTTCCGATCACGGCGTCGACGTCGCCGTCCCCGTCGACGTCCCCGAGAGCGAGGGCGTCGGTGTCGTCGAGGATCGGCGGGACCGGCGCGGTCGCGTCGGTGAAGACTCCCGTGCCGTCGTTCAGGCAGAGACGGTTCTGCTGATAGGTTCCGATCACGGCGTCGAGGTCCCCGTCCGCGTCGACATCCTCGAAGGCGAGGGCCCAAGAATTGTCGACAGTCGCGGGGAGCTGGCCCGTCGCGTCGGCGAAGACTCCCGAGCCGTTGTTGAGATAGAGCCGGTTCTGTTGCCCGTCGTTCCCGATCAGGGCGTCGAGGTCCCCGTCGCCGTCCACGTCGCCGAGGGCGAGGGCGCGCGTGTCGTCGTAGATCGCCGGGAGCTGGCCGGTCGCGTCGGTGAAGACTCCGGACCCGCTGTTGAGAAGGAGGCGGTCGACCTGCCAGGAGTTCCCGGTCAGGGCGTCGAGATCTCCGTCCCCGTCCACGTCTCCGAGGACGAGGGCGTAGGTGTCGTCGAGGATCGCGGGGAGCTGCGCGGTGGCATCGGTGAAGACCCCCGACCCGTTGTTCAGAGCGAGGCGGGTCTCCTGTCCGGCGTTTCCGGTGAGGGCGTCGAGGTCTCCGTCCCCATCGACGTCGCCGAGGGCGAGTGCGCGCGTGTAGTCGAAGATTGCCGGGAGGAGGACCGTCGCGTTGGTGAAGACTCCCGAGCCATTGTTCAGAAAGAGGCGGTCGCCCTGCCCCCAGCCCCCGATCAGGGCGTCGAGGTCCCCGTCTCCATCGACATCGCCCAGGGCGAGGGCGTTGGCGTTGCCGGGAGCGGCCGGGAGTTGGCCGGTCGCGTCCGTGAAAAGTCCTGCGCCGTTGTTGAGGTAGAGCCGGGCCGTCCAGCTCCCCACGAGAATGGCGTCCAGGTCTCCGTCCGCGTCCACGTCCCCGAAGGCGGCGTCCCCGGTGCCGTAGTTGATCGCCGGAAGCTGGGAGCCCGCGTCGGTGAAGGTCCCCGAGCCGTCGTTGAGGTAAAGGCGGTCCGGCTGCCCGAGGGAGTTCCCGAACAGGGCGTCGGGGTCCCCGTCCCCGTCCACGTCGCCGAGAGCCACGGCCTGCGTCCAGTCCTGGTCCCAAGGCAGCATCCGGTGCAGGTCACCGAAGCGCTGCGGCTGCGCGTGGACCTGGGAGGGGAGAGCGAGGGAAAGGAATCCGAGCCCGGAGAGAAGCCCTCGATGGCGCATGGATGAGCCCTCCCTCAAGCGCCGATTCGTTCGGTCGCCACCCCCATGGCTCGCAAGGAGGGTGCCGCCGGATGCGGCCAGTCGGAGGCAAGGGCTCACCACGCGACTCTCCCTCGACGGGGCTCGCCAGCGGTACCGGGAAGGGCCCGGGAGGGAGCAGCGCGTAGCGGATTCGAAACGCGACCACGCGCCCCGGCTCGGCTTCCGAGTGGGAGTCGGGTTCGTTGCAGGCTTCTACGCAATTCGGCGACCGCGAAGGAGGACCCCCAGCAGCCTGCCGGGGATGGGCGAACGCGAAAGGCCCGCGCGCGCGGGGTCCCCTCGTCCGCGTTATCGGGACTCGTCTTTCAACCGCCGGAGAAGCCCGGCGATCTCGGCGTCGCCCGGCCGGACCGCGAGGGCCCGCTCGAGCGTGGAGACCGCCTCCTCTCGGCGCGAGGGGTCGACCGCGAGGAGCCGGCCGAGCAGCTCCCACCCGTCGAACGCGTTCGGCCTCTGGCGCACGTAGTCGCGGAGCAGGGGTTCCGCCTCCTTCGAACGGCCCAGGTTCAGGAGGAGGACCGCGTAGTTGAGCTTCGCGCGCGAGAAGGTCGGAGCTCGCCGGAGCGCCTCGCGGAATCGGTCCTCGGCCGCCGCGACGTCGCCGCGCTGCGCGGCGACGATCCCGTGCAGGGTGCGCGCGTTCGGGTAGTCGGGCTTGAGCTCGAGACATCGCGCGAGCCGGGCCTCGGCCGCCGAAAGGTCCCCCGCGTTCCAGGAGAGCTCACCGGCGAGGAACGCCGCCTCCGGGTTCGCCGGGTCCTTCTCGAGCACCGGTTCGAGCTCCTCCAGGGCCTCGCGGTACCGCTTCTTCTCGGCGAGGTCCCGCGCGCGATAGAAGTGCGCGACCTCCCAGACGCGGTCCTTCGGGTCCCGGTCCGACGGAGGTCCCTCCGGGAAAGCGGAACCCGCGTAGCCGAGCGCGGCGAGGAGCCGCCCCGCCTCCGGCTCGGGCGGGCTCGTCTCCCCCAAGGACCCCGCCCGCTCCTCGACCGCCCGAAGCGTGCGGTCCATCCCCGCGACCCGCTCCGGCTCCTCGGCGAGGAGGTTTCGCGCCTCGCCCGGATCGTCGCGCAGCCGGTAGAGCTCGGGCCGCGGCGCGCGGACGAATTTCCAATCGGCCGTCCGGAGCGCGCGCAGCGGGGCCCAGCCGTAGGTTCCCGCGCCGTGGTTGGCCTCCATGTAGCAGGGGCCCGCCGCGTCGATCGCGCCGGTCGCGAAGGAAGGAGCGAGGCTCCGTCCCGCCATCGCCGAGGGAACGGGGAGCCCGAGGAGATCGAGCAGCGTCGGCGCGACGTCGAGGAGGGAAACGACGCCGCGGATCCTCGCCGCCGGAATGCGGCCCGGGTCCCAGAAGAGGAGGGGGACGCGGACGGTCGAATCGTAGAGGAAGACCGAGTGGTAGAGCTCGCCGTGCTCTCCGAGCCCTTCGCCATGGTCGGCCGCGGCGCAGACGAGGGTGCCGTCGAGTCTCCCGGCCTCCCGCGCGGCGTCGAGGAGGCGACCGAGGCACGCGTCGGCGTACGCGATCTCCCCCTCGTACGGCCGTCCGCGGAAGCGCTCGGCGAAGGGAGAGGGGGGATCGTAGGGGTCGTGCGGGTCGTAGTAGTGGACCCAGAGGAAGAAGCGCCGCCCCGGGTCCTGCCGGCGGAGCCACTCGAGCGCGACGGCGTTCACCTCCTCCGCGCGCCGCTCCGCGGCGTCGGGGCGCTCCGCCTGGAGGAATTCCCGGTCGTAGAGGTCGAAGCCGCGCCGGAGGCCGAATCCCGGATCGAGCACGCCCGCCCCCACCACCGCCGCCGTCGCGAACCCCGCCTCGGACAGGACCTGCGCGATCGTGCGGACCTTCCCGGGGAGCGGCGTCCCGTTCACGCGCACGCCGTGGGCGGGCGGCAGCAGTCCCGTGAGAAGGGTCGTGTGGGAGGGGAGCGTCTCGGGGACCGGGGAGAAGGCCGTCTCGAAGACGGCGCCCTCGCGCGCGAGGCGCTCGAGCCGCGGCGCGACGTCGGGTTTCCCGCCCCAGGGCGCCAGGCGATCCGCGCGGGTCGTATCGAACGTCGCGAGGATCGCGTTCCGCGGGGGAAGAGGGGCGCTGCGGTGGCAGGCTCCGAGGAGCGCGAGCGCGGCCGCGACGAGCCGGCGGTTCATCGGCGATCGAGCGATTCTCGCAGGCGCGCGGCGGCGGGGGGAAGCGGCCCCAGGGCGGCCGCGCGGTCGAGGAGGGAGCGGGCGCCCGCCGCGTCTCCCTGCGTGCGGTACAGGATCTCCGCGGCGAGGAGGAGCGGGCGCGGATCTCCGGGCGCGCGCGCGACGAGCCCTCTCGCCGTCTCGAGAGCGCCCGGCTCGTCGCCCGAGAGCCGTTGCGCCTCGACGAGCGCGAGCCCGGCCTCCAGGTCGTGGGGATCGGCGGCGAGGGCCCCACGCAGGGGGACGATCGCCTCCCCGGGCCTCCCCGACGCGAGATGCGCGAGACCGAGGTTGACCCCGGCGTCGCGGCTTCGCGGGTCGGCCCGGAGAACCCGGTCGAAGAAGCCTGCCGCCTCGGCGTAGGCCCCCGCCCTGCCGAGGGCGCTCCCCGCGTTCATCCAGAACGAGAGTGTTCGCCTCCCCCCCTCGGGGATCCGAGCGAACGCCGCGAGCGCCTGATCCCTTTTCCCGCGTTCGAGGGCGTCGCAGCCGCGCGCGAGCGCGAGGCTCGAGAGGACCCCTGCCGCCGCGGCGTCGGGGGGGCGGGCGTCGTCCGCGAATCGCCAGCGGTACCGGGACCAGGGGGCCGGGGGCGGCTCGGCCTCTCCGGCTCGGACGAGCCGCCAGAGGAGGCCGCGGGAGACGACGCGCGTCCCCGGGAGGTCGTCGAACTCGCGCGGCTCCGTGAAGCAGACGGGTCGCCCCGGGAGCCGGCCGAGGAGGAAGGTCTCTTGGATCCGGCGCTGGGCGGGGCGGGGCGCGCGACGGCAGCGCTCCGCCGTGGCGGCGTCCATCCGCGAGAGGAGCTCCCGGTGCGCGCCGTTCGCGACGTTCCCGAGGAGGAGGACGTCGGGGCGAGCCCCCTCCACGCGTTGGACGTAGCCGAGGGGAAAGATCTCGTCGTCGTCGTAGGCGAAGATCGCCGCCTTCTCCTCGGCGCCGGCGAGAACGTTCCGCGCCCAGTCGGCGACCCACGGATCGTCGGTCTTGGCGAGGGCGCGGGCGTGGACCGCTCCGGAGGCTAGGGGGACGAGGACGCCTAAGGTCCGAGCGATCGGCGGCAGGCCTCCAACCCCGACTCCGAAGAGCGCGGCGAGCGGCACGAGCGCGGCGTGCGCGTAGACGCTCAGGTTCCCCGGATCGGTGCCCGCGACGTCGAGGCCGAGGAGGAAGACGACGAGCGGGCCGCCGAGGAGGGAGAGGAGGGCGAGGAGCGAGGCGGTCTTCCGGTCCCTCTTCCAGAGCCGGACGAGCCCCCACGCCGCCATCGCCAGGACGAACACGGCGCCGGCGGCGGCCGCGCCGGGGACGGGCCACTCCCCCCCCCAGTTGCGCGCGTACCGGGAGAAGCGCTCGACCAGGGAGTCCGCGTCGAAGAGGGAGGCGAGATCGGGGGACTCCGCCCCGTACTGGCGACGGCGCAGGACCCTCCAGAAGTTCTCCAGCGTCTCGGGGTTCCCCCAGTCGAGGTACGGGTTCGCGGCGGACCGGATCGGGAGGTAGAGGAGGGGAAGGAGCCCCGCGACGCCCGCCCCGAGCGCGACGGCGAGGGCGCGGCCCCGGCGGAGCGGGAACGGGCGGGAGAGCAGGACCGCCGGGACGAACCCGAGCGGGACCAGGACCTGCATGGTCGGGTGGTGCACGAGGGCGAGCCCGCCGACGAAGGCGAGCGCCGCGAGCCGTCCCGGGGAGGGGCGCTCCCGCCACCGGAGGAAAAGGAGGATCGCCGCGGCGAGCAGCACCGCGTTCATCGTGTAGACCTCCGCGACGACCGCCTGCGACCCGATCGTTCGACTCGAGGCGAGCGCGAGCGCCGCCGCCGCCGCGGCGAGCCCGCCTCCCCCCAGTCGGAGCACCGTGGAAGCGACGAGGGAGGCCGCGAGCGCGCCGCAGAGGCTCGAGAAGAGCGCCACGCGGAAGCAGGGGGAGCCGATCGGAAGCCACGTCGCGGCGTGAGCGAGCAGGCACCAGAGCGGGTAGCCGGGGGGGTGCGGGATCCCCAGCTCGAACGCCGCCGTCGCGAGGTGGCCCGCGTCCTCTCCGGTGACCTCCCGCGCCGCTCCCGCGGCGTAGGCGCCGAACGCCGCGAGGCCCGCCGCCGCGGGGATCCACCGGATGAACGCGCGAGCCTCCGCCACGGCCCGACCTGCCTAACGGACCGCACGGGAGGACGCAACGCCACGGCGCCGCGGTCCTCCGGCCTCGTCCGCGGGCTTGCGGCACCGCCCCCGCCCCTCCCCCCCGGCGCCGAGGACGGAAGGGGGCGTGTCGCGGGGGGGAACCTTTCCCTCTCCGATCGCGTCGCAGTCTCCGACGGACCGACGGACTGGCCGAGCGACGGCCACAGGGGCCGCTCGGAACGCACCCGCGTCCTCCCTTCGCGGCGTCCTCCGCTTCCCGTCGGTGTCCTCGAAAAGGAGGTCCGAGATGAGATCAGCCTTCCGGAAGGTCTTCGCGGGAATCTTCCTCGTGGCCGCCGGCGGGAGCAGCGGCGCCCAGGTCGTTATGCTCGCCGAGACCACCTGGGGCCCGAACCCGGCCACGGGAGTCTTCCCGATGGGGGCCTTCGATTCCCAGGTCGTCGCCGTCTTCAACCCCCTCTCGCCTCCGGTCGGGGCCGTCCCCCCCTGCGTGCCCGTGGTCGGGTTCGCTCCCCCCGGCGTGTGCGGCGCGACGCTCTGGCACGCGGAGATCGACTGCTGCGCCGCCGGGGCGGGGTTCGCGCTTCCGATGACCGCGCCCGTCGCCGCGTACAACACGGGTCCTCCGGCCTACAACTACAACGTCCCCGCCGGCCTCGCGAACCGAGGCGCCATCGCCTCGGTCGGAATCGGCGGCGTGCCCTTGCGACCCACCGAGGTGTCCTCGATCGTCCTCTCCTTCGACGAGATCCGTTCGACGGAGCCCGGGCCCGGGAACTTCAACTCGTTCGACAAGGGATTCGTGGAGGTGCGATCCGCGCCTTGCGGCGAGCCTCCGTGCCCCGATCCCGCCGGGACCGCGTGGACGGTCCTGGCGCAGGTCGTGGGGCTCCAGGGGTGCGCCGCGCCGGTCACCTGCTCGATCGGACCGGCCGACGCCACGCTCGACGCGACCTTCATCGGCGGCAGCGGGAAGATCCGGTTCCGCTTCGAGACCGTGGACGGAGCCTCGAACACCTACTGCGGCTGGATGGTCGACAACGTCCTCTTGACGAACGAGAAGTGCAATCCCTCCTGTCCCGGGATTCCGAGCCCGAGGATCGGCTCGGTCGGAGGGATGCCGAGGCCGGGGAACGCGGCCTTCGGGATCTCGCTGACGGGGGCTCCCCCGGGCGCGATCGCCCTCCTCTTCCTGGGGCTCGCGAGGCTCGATCCCCCCCTCCCGCTCGGGGCGATCTTCCCCGGTTCGCCCTGCATCTTCTGTTGCTCGCCCGACGTCCTTCTCGGGACCGTGGTCACCAGCGCCGCGGGCGGCGCGGCGCTCCCCATCCCCATCCCAGCGGCGCTCGCTCCCTGCTCGGG
Organism: Planctomycetota bacterium; assembly: GCA_035695825.1. Lineage (GTDB taxonomy): Bacteria > Planctomycetota > UBA1135 > UBA1135 > JAKEFM01 > JAKEFM01. Next base: position 333,427 of record DASRRH010000022.1, read on the forward strand.
CCCGGTCTGCGTGCAGTGGGCGATCCTCGGGGGGGGAGGGGTGCTGCTCTCCTCCTCGAAGGGGGACATCACGATCCAGCCTTAAGGTCCTGACCGAGGTTCGTCTTTCCCGCGAGGGCCGCCTGGGGCGGCCCTCGCTGTCGATCCGCGGGACGGGCCGGCGCCGTCGGGCTCGCTGCGTGCGGGCTCCTCTCCGGGCGAGGGGATCCTCGAGGCCTTCGAGATGCTCCACGATCCCTCCGAACCGATCCGGATCGCCGCGATCGAATCGCTCGGGACGATCAAGGCGAAGGAGGCGCTGCCGCGGCTTGTCGAGAACGTGAAGAAGGGGGTCTCGATGGGACAGCGCGAAGCGGCGGGGGGGGCCGTGGATACGATCGATAGGGTCGATAAAGATTGACCGCTGCCAGATTGGCAGTTCGGGATCCTCTTCCTGTGGGATCCGCGGGGTACTTCCGGGTGCGCTGAGGTTTCCAAGTGGATTCCCGCATTCCACGATGCCCCCGCGGGAAGCTCGGCACGTGACGAGGCCTTCGCGGGAACTCCGCGCTCTCTCGGAGTCCCTCCGGGCAATCCCGGCCCATCCAGGGCCTCCACGGGGAGCCCTGGCCACTTCAAGAAGTCCCAATGGCGGGATGGGGGAGGGATCGCCCACGTCCGCCGGATAGAAGGGGCGGGGGAGTTCCCGCGCGAGAATGACGAGCCGTCCTGCGAGGTGGCCCCGGCTCCTCCGATCGATCGGACTCGCCCTGGCGATCCCCTGCCTCGGCCTCCTCGCGGCGGCGACCTTGTTCCTCGATGCCTTCATCTTCTTCCCGAGCGGCCCCGGCGAGTGGGGGGCGGCGAGGGGATCGCGTTTCCCGGTCGAGGAGGTCCCCCTCTCGACTCCGGACGGGGAGGCGCTCGTCTGCTGGCACCTCCGGGTCCCCTCCCCCCGGGCGACCCTGCTCTTCTTCCACGGGAACGCGGGGAACCTGACGCACCGGCTCGACGCGCTCGAGACGCTGGGCGGGATCGGCGTCGACGCCTTCCTCCTCGGCTATCGCGGGTACGGCCGGAGCACGGGGAGGCCGAGCGAGCGGGGGCTCTACGTCGACGCCGAGACCGCCCATCGGCACCTGACCGGGAAGGCCGGGGTCCCGGCGGACCGTCTGGTGCTCCTCGGCGAGTCGCTCGGCTGCGCCGTCGCGATCGATCTCGCGACGAAGCGTCCCTGCGCGGGGCTCGTCCTCCAGTCCCCCTTCGCCTCGGTGCGGGAGATGGCGACGCAGGTGCTGCCGTTCCCTCCGATCCGGTGGATCGTCCCTCGGAAGTTCGACAACCTCGGCAAGATCGGCTCGATCGCGGCGCCGAAGCTCTTCCTCGCTTCCCGGCGGGACGAGATCGTCCCGTGGCGCCAGACGCGCGCGCTCTTCGAGGCCGCGAAGGGCGAGAAGACCTGGGTCGAGTTCGACGACGCCGGGCACAACGAACTCTTCCTCCTCCACCGGGGGGAGTGGGCGGAGGCGATCGCCCGGTTCGTCGGGTGCGCCTGCCCCGACCGCTGAGTCCCTCCCGAGGGCGCCGGCGCGAGAATCGTCCGTGAAGGCGAGGGGGTCGGGGAGCCTCAGCTCTCCTTCTCCCCTCCGCGTCCGGCGGCCTGGCGCCGGGATTTGAACTCGAGCACCCGGTGGCGGACCACCCTCCCCTCCACCATGAAGATCACGTCCTCCGCGACGTTCGTCGCGTGGTCGGCGATCCGCTCGAGGTTCCGCAGGGCGCCGAGGAGGTGGAGGACGTCGCCCAGGCGCTCGGGGTTGCGGCGCATGAACTCGATCGCCTCCCCGACGAGCTCGCGGTAGAGCCGGTCGGCCTCGTCGTCCCGCTCCCAGACGCGGAGGGCGAGCGTCTCGTCGCGGCGGACGAGCGCGTCGAGGGCCTCGCGGGTCATCTGCTTCACGACCGCCGCCATGCGCGTCACGTCGGGCCGGAACGGCAGGGGGGGGACCGTGGCGAGGACCTCGGCCCTCTCGGCGATGTTCACGGCGAGGTCGGCCATCCGCTCGAGGTCCGAGTTGATCTTCATCACCCCGGCGATGAAACGGAGGTCCCGCGCGACGGGCTGCTGGAGGGCGAGCATGTCGAGGCACTTCTCCTCGACTTCGATCTCGAGGTCGTCGACGACCGTGTCCCCCTCGATCACCTCCCGCGCGAGCTTCGCGTCGCGGTCGAGGAGCGAGACGAGCGAGCGCTCCACCGCCCCTTCGACGAGGCCTCCGATGTGGAGGATCCGCCTCGCGAGGTCCTGAAGGTCCTCTTCGATCTGCTTCGGCATGGCTAGAAGGCTCCGGACTGGAGGCGGCGGCGGACGCGGTTGCGGAACACGATCGCGGCGAGGTTGAGGACGACGACGAGCACGAGGAGGAGGAGCGCGGTGGCGTAGACCATCGGCTTCGCGGCCTCGACGTTGGGGGACTGGAAGCCGACGTCGTAGACGTGGAAGCCGAGGTGCATGAACTTGCGCTCGAGGTGGAGGAACGGGGCCGTCCCGTCGACGAGCGGGTCGGGCGCGAGCTTGACGACCCCCGTGATCATGAGCGGCGCGACCTCTCCCGTGCCGCGGGAGACGGCGAGGATGAGGCCGGTCAGGATCCCGGGGAGCGCGGCGGGGAGCACGACCCGGCGGAGGGTCTGCCAGCGCGTGGCGCCGAGGGCGAGCGAGGCCTCGCGTTGGGCGCGGGGGACCGCGGCGAGCGCCTCCTCCGTCGCGACGATCACGACCGGCACCGTGAGCAGGGCGAGCGTCAGGGAGGCCCAGAGGAGCCCCCCCGTGCCGAAGGTGGGGGAGGGGAGCCGGTCCGCGAAGAAGGTCCGGTCGATCGCTCCTCCCACGCGGTAGACGAAGAAGGCGAGCCCGAACATCCCGAAGACGATGCTCGGCACCCCCGCCAGGTTCGCCACCGCGAGCCGCACGATGCGGACGAGGGGACCCTGCCTCGCGTACTCCCGGAGGTAGAGCGCCGCGACGACGCCGAGGGGCACGACGGCGACCGTCATCACGACGACGAGGAGGAGCGTCCCGAGGATCGCCGGCCAGATCCCCCCCTCCGTGTTCGACTCGCGGGGTTCCGCGCTGACGAACTCCCACAGGCGCGAGAGGTAGACGCGCGTCCTCCCGAGGAGGCCGAGCGCGTTCGGTCGGACGGCCCGGACGACTCCCGCGAGCGGGATCTCGAGCCGCCGGCCGTCGGCGAGCGAGACGACGACCGTCCGGACGGCTTCGTCGAGCGGGGGGGCGATCCTCCCCCTGCGCTCGGAGAGGGCTTCCTCCCGGAGGCGCTCGAGCGCGGCGAAGCCCTCCGCTCCCCCGCGCGCCGCGACCTGCGGGCGGGGGTTTCGGACCTCTTCGAGGATCCCGACGGCCGGACCCCACTCGAGTCGCTCGAGGAGGAGGGCGTCCGCGGGCCTCTCGCGCGCGACCACCGCGTCGTCGTCGACCCAGACGAAGTCCTCCCCCGCCTCCCGGCGGTTCCCCGTCCGGTAGAGCGTGCGGGTGCGGATCGGTCTCCCCGCGGCCGTCTCTTCCGCGCCGGGCGGGATCCTCTCCCTCCTCCACTCCTCGCCGAGGAGCCTCCTCCCCTCGCGGGTCTCGAGGAGGACGAGGTCGCCGGGCCAGAAGAACGCGAGCCCCCGCGACGCGAGGAGGAGGACGACGCCGAGGACGCTCGCGAGGAGGAAGAGGAGCGCTCCTCCGGTGCCGAGGATGAAGGAGTCCCCGCGACGCCCGGAGGGAAGGCCCCGTTTCCGCCGGAAAAGAGTCACCATCCGGCGTACCGCCTCCGGAGCCTCCGCCCCACGAGCTCGGCCGCCGTGTTGCATGCGAAGGCGAAGAGGAAGAGGAGCGCCCCCGCGAGGAAGAGGACCCGGTAGAGCGAGCTCCCGGCGGGCGCCTCCGGCATCTCCGTCGCGATGCAGGCGGAGATCGTCCGCATCCCGCTGAAGATCGAGAAGTCGAGGATCGGGGTGTTCCCCGAGGCCATGACGACGATCATCGTCTCCCCGACCGCCCGTCCGAACCCCAGCATCACCGCGGCGAAGATCCCCGGACTCGCGGCGGGGACGACGAGGCGCCACGCGGTCTGCCAGCGGCTCGCGCCCAGGGCCTCGCTCGCGGCGAGGAGGAACTTCGGCACGTTCGAGAAGGCGTCCTCCGCCACCGTGTAGAGGATCGGGATCACGGCGAAGCCGAGGGCGAATCCGACGACCAGGCAGTTGCGGGTGTCGTAGTGGACGCCCGCGTGCTCGAGGAGCCAGGCGCGGAGGCTCCCGCCGAAGAGGGCGTCCTCGATCCCGCTTCCCCCCCAGGCGGCCGCGAGGGCGCCCGCGCCGAGGAAGGGGAGGAGGAAGAGGAGCTCGCGTCCGGCCCTCGCCCGCGCCCGCATCGGGCCCGGCAAGGCGCGGAACGCGGCGACGGCGAGGAGCACCGACAGGGGCGCGAGGACGAAGAGCGCCGCCACGGCCGTCAGGTTCCGCTCGACGAGGGGAGAGAGCCACAGCCCCGCGAGGAACCCGATCACGACCGACGGCAGCGCCGCCATGATCTCGACGGCCGGCTTCACGATCCCCCGCAGGCGGGAGGGGGCGAACTGGCTCGTGTAGAGCGCGGCGAGGAGCGCCAGGGGGGCCGAGAAGAGCATCGCGTAGAAGACCCCCTTCAGCGACCCGAACACGAGCGGGACGAGGGACAGCTTCGGCTCGGCGTCGTCCGTCCCGCCCGTCGACTGCCAGACGAGCTCGGGACGGTCGTACCCCTCGTAGAGGAGCCGGCCGAAGAGCGCGCGGGGCGTGACCTCCGGATGCCGGATGGAGACGTCGAGGCGACGGAGGTTCCCCTCGGCGTCCACGACCGCCGCGCCGTCGCGCCTCGGGGACATCGCCGCGGCCGCCCCGCCTCCGGTCCCGGCGGGCCAGCGGGCGAGGGTCCGCTCCGTCGTCGTATGGTCGAGCCGGACGAGGCCGCGGTCGTCGACCACCAGGAAGGACTTGTCCCGGCGCGAGGGGGCGAACGCGGCGACGGCCCCCGCCGTTCGGGGGAAGTCCCGGACGCGCGTCAGCGTCTGGGAAGCGCCTCCCGAGCGGATCCCCTGCCACCCCGACACGCGACCCTCCGTGTCGCCGACGAGCAGGGTCTGCGAGCCGAGTGCGTACGCCAGCGCGGCGACGGGGCCGCCGGCGTCGAGGTTCTCGACCAGCGCCCCCCCCTCCGCGTCGAGCGCGTACCGGAGGATCCGGCCGGCCGAAGTTCCGACGCACAGCGTCTCGGCCTCGCCGTGGAGGGCGAGCGCCGTCGGCTCGCGTCCGCCGAGGGTCCCGGAGAGGTCGAATCGCCGGACCCGGTCCCCCTCGACCTTGCGGGAGGCGACGGCGAGGAACCCTCGCGCCGCGGCCGCGACCGTGAAACGCCCGTCGCGGAACGTGACGGCGACGAGGGACAGGGGCTCCCCGTCCTCGCGCAGGGGGAGCGCCGCCTGCCACGCCACCTCGATCCTGTTGCGAACGCGCACCCCCCCCTCGTAGAGCGGCTCGGTCTCGATCCCGGCGAGGAGGGCGCGCCCATCCGAAGTGCCGGCGGCGAGGACCTCGGCGTCGGACGCGCGCGTCCCGCAGGTCACGCGGGCCGTGCCGAGGCCCTCGAGCGGGACCTCTGCCTCGACCCGGCTCGCGCGCAGGTCGAGCAGGCGGATCCTTCCGAGGCTGGAGAGCGCCCACCCCGCCTCCCGGTACTCGTCCTCCCCCAAGGCGAGGACCCTTCCGCCGTCCGCGGGGATCGGGGTTTCGCTGCGAACGGCCGCGCGCGCGGGGAAGAAGAGCGGCGCCGCCTCCGCGAAGACGAAGACGAAGATCCCGAGGACGGCGGCGACGATGAGGATCCCGCCTCCCGTGATGAGGCGGCGCACGATCCCGTCGTAGAGGCGCAGGCGCCGGGAGCGCGCCCGCGCCTCGGGCGAGTCGCCGAAGGGAGCCTGCGGCGGCGGGGAGACCTCGGGCGAAGGGGCGGCCAGGTCAGGACACATCGGAGACTTCGAACGGGCGCGTCGGGATAGCCCAGGGCCCGACCTCGCGGCCGGGCCCCGGACCGCCGCTCCTCTCCGGTCGGAGGGGTGCGGGTTGGATCGCGGCTACTCGAGGAGCTTCATCTCCTTGGCCGAGACGTCGGGCGGGAGCGGGAGGAACCCGTCCTTGACGACGACCTCCTGCCCCTCGCGCGAGAAGATGAACCGGCAGAGCTCGCGGACGGCCGGATCGAGGGGCTTGCCCGGCGCCCGGTTGACGTAGAGGTTCAGGTAGCGCCCGAGCGGGTAGGTCTCCGCGAGCACGTTCTCGAGCGTTCCCTCGACCGTCTTCCCGCCCGGCTTCGCCGAGAGGGGCAGCGCCCGCACGTTGGGCGTCCGATAGCCGATGCCCGAGTAGCCGATCGCGAACCGCTCCTCGGACACCCCCTGCACGACGGAGGAGGATCCCGGCTGCTCCTTCACGGTGTCCTTGAAGTCCCCCTTCTTCAGCGCGTGCTCCTTGAAGAACCCGTAGGTGCCCGAGGCCGAGTTGCGGCCGAACAGGCTGATCGGGGCCTTCGCCCACTCCCCCGTGAGGCCGAGCTGCCCCCAGGTGGCGATGTCCTCGGGATGCCCCTGCTTGCGGGTCTTGCTGAAGATCGCGTCGGCCTCGACGAGGGAGAGGCCGCGGATCGGATTGTCCTTGTGGACGAACACCGCGAGCGCGTCGAGCGCCACGCGGAGCCGCGTCGGCTTGTAGCCGTACTTCTTCTCGAACGCGTCGATCTCCTCGTTCTTCATGTCGCGGGACATCGGCCCGAGCTGGGCCACGCCCTCGTTCAGGGCCGGGGGCGCGGTGCTCGAGCCCTTCCCCTCCACCTGGACCTTGACGCCGGGGACGACCTTCCGGAACCCCTCGGCCCACAGGGTCATCAGGTTGTTCATCGTGTCGGACCCCACGCTGCTCAGCGTGCCCGAGGGCTCCACCCCTCCGACCTTGGCGTAGGGCGCCTGCAGGATCCCGTCGTCCCCGGCCGCGAATGCGGCTCCCCCCAGCGAGAGGGGCGCGAGGACAACCGCGAAGAACGTCCCGTCGGTCCGCTTCATCTCGAAACTCCTTTTCTCGGGTCGCGTGCCCGGCCGCGAGGCCGGCGCGGCCGGCTCCGCCCCCCTCGAGCCCGGAACGCCCGGAGCGCAGGGTCGGGAGCCTCCCCGCGCCGCAAAGATCTTCCTCTCCGTGCGTCAGCCGGGAACAAGCGTCCGGTCAAGTTCCGGCAAACCTCCGGGCAGGGCCGGGCCGCCTAGCCGAACCGCCCCGTGATGTAGTCCTCCGTCTCCTTGCGGTCGGGGCGCGTGAAGATCTTCTCCGTCGCCCCCTCCTCGACGAGGAGGCCGTTCAGGAAGAACGCGGTGCGGTCCGACACGCGGGCCGCCTGCTGCATGTTGTGGGTGACGATGACGATCGTGTACCGCTCCTTGAGGTCGTGGATCAGGTCTTCGATCTTCCCCGTCGAGAGGGGATCGAGGGCGGAGGCGGGCTCGTCCATCAGGATCACCTCCGGGTTGGTCGCCAGGGCGCGCGCGATGCAAAGCCGCTGCTGCTGACCCCCCGAGAGGCCGAGGGCGCTCTCGTGGATACGGTCCTTCACCTCCTCCCAGAGGGCCGCGCGACGCAGGCTCCTCTCCACGATCTCCTCGAGGGCGGCCCGGTCGCGGATCCCCTGGATGCGCGGCCCGTAGGCCGCGTTCTCGAAGACGGACTTCGGGAACGGGTGCGACTTCTGGAAGACCATCCCGACGCGCCGCCGCAGGGTCTCGACCTCGACCCCGGGTCCGTAGATGTCGGCCTCGTCCAGGGTGACGCGCCCCGCGATGCGCACCCCGTCGATCACGTCGTTCATCCGGTTGATCGTCCGCAGGAAGGTCGACTTTCCGCACCCCGACGGACCGATGAGGGCCATGACGGAGCGCTCCGGCATGACGAGGTCGACCGCGAAGAGGGCCTGCTTCTCCCCGTACCAGAGATCGAGGGCGCGCGTCTCGACCTTGGGGCGAGGCGCGACGGTCGATCCGCGCGTTCCGCTCGGAGGAACCCAGAACTTCGGTCGGGGGGCGACCGCGTGGGAAGACGCCGAGGTTCCGGGCTGCTCGGACGGCGTCATCAGGATCTCCCGCGTCGCATCGGTCCCCATCCGCCTCGACGGCCCCGCGCGAGGAAGTCTCCGCCACGGCGGTTAAGGGTTCGTTAAGGGGGGATGGGGATCTCGTGCAGGAGCGGCTCCGGCCCGTCCGATCGCGGGGGCGGCTCGCCGGCGCTTCCCTTCGGCAGGAAGACCGAGAAGGTCGACCCCTTTCCCTCCTCGCTCCTCACCTCGACGCGACCGCGGTGGGCCTGGACGATGTGCTTGACGATCGCGAGGCCGAGCCCCGTCCCGCCCGTCTCCCGCGAGCGCCCCGCGTCCACCCGGTAGAAACGCTCGAAGATCCGCGGGAGGGACGCCGCCGGGATCCCGATGCCGGTGTCCTCGATCTCGACGGCCACTTCGCGCTCCCGGTTCCGTCCTCGGGCCGTGACGCTGCCGCGAGCGGGCGTGTACTTGATCGCGTTCTCGAGCAGGTTCGCGAACGCCTGCTCGAGGCGTCGCGCGTTCCCGAGAACGGTCAGCGGGCGCTCCGGTCCCGCCTCGACCTCGAGGGAGACCCCCTTCGCCCTCGCGGACTCCGCGAGCGTCGCCGCCGCCGCGCGGAGGGCGCGGTCGACGGCCACCGGTTCGAGGGAGATCCGGTCCCCCTCCGCCTCGATGGCCGAGAGATCGAGGAGGTCGGAGACGAGGGCCCCGAGCCGCTCGGCGTTGCGCTGCGCCATCTCGAGGAACTGCGCGCGGGTCCGCGCGTCCTCGCCCGGGTCGGCGAGCGTCTCGAGCGCTCCGCGGACGGCCGAGAGGGGCGTGCGCAGCTCGTGGGACACGTTCGCGACGAAGTCCCTGCGCATCGCTTCGAGACGCCGCACCTCGGTCACGTCCCGGAGGAGGGACACCGCGCCCCCGTCGGGGGCGACGGGGGCGACCGACAGCTCGAGGATCCGGCCCCGCCCCCCCGGCGCGGGCGCGTCGCCGCTCCACCCTCGGCCGCCCGCGAGGACCCGGCGCACGGCCGTCTCGAGCTCCGGGAAGCGGAGGGCCTCCCAGAGCGGGGTCCCCGAGGGGAGCGGGGCGCCGAGCCCGAGGAGCCCGCCGGCCGCCCCGTTCATCAGGAGGACCCGCTCTCCCGCGTCCACTGCCACGACCCCCTCCGACATGCCGGCGAGGACCGCTTCGAGCTCGAGGCGGGCGCGCTGCGCCGCGTCGATCCGCGCCCGCAGCTCCTCGGCCATCCGGTTCAGGGATTCCCCGAGACGGCGCACCTCCCGCGGTCCCGCCGCGCGCACGCGGCCCTCGAGGCTCCCTCCGGCGATGGCCGCCGCCGAGCGTTCCATCGCCTCCAGGGGGCGGGAGAGGCGCCGGGCGATCTCCCAGGAAGCCGCGAGCCCGAGCGCGAGGGCGACTCCACCCCCGAGGAGGAGGGTCCGCCGCAGAGAGGCGATCTCCGCCTCGACGCGATCGAGCTCCGCCGCGGCCCGGAGGAAGCCGAGCGTCCGGCCCCCCTCCTCGATCCGGCGCGCGACGTAGAGCGTGTCCTGGCGGGTCGTGGCGCTCCGGCGCTGGGCCGTCCCCCGGCCCGTCTTCCGCGCCTGCACGACCTCGGCGCGGTCGCCGTGATTAGCGAGAGGGAGGTCCGCCTCGCTGTCCGCGAGGACGGTCCCGTCGTCGTCGATGAGCGTGAGGCGGAGGCCCGAGGTCTCTCCGAGGGAGCGCACGGAGGAGCGGAAGCCCTCCCGCGCTCCCCCTCCCGCGAGCGCCGCCCGCGCGCGATCCGCGAGGAGCGCGAAGGCCGCGTCGAGCCGCCGCTCGAGCTCGGAGCGATGGAAGGCACGGATCCGTCCCTCCCCGTAGAGCTCCGCCCCCGCCAGGACGACGACGAGCACCCCCGCGACGGCGGAGAAGACGCGCCCCCGAAGGGTCCCCGCGATCAAGCACTAGTCCGGCGTTTCCGGGCCCTCGCGGAACTTGTACCCGAGGCCGCGCAGCGTGAGGAGGTGGCGCCCGTAGGGGCCGAGCTTCTTGCGGAGCGAGGCGACGTGCACGTCGACGTTGCGGTCGACGACGATGGCATCCTGCCCGATCACGGCGTCGAGGAGCTCGTTCCTGGTGTACGCGCGTCCGGCGTTCCGGACGAGGTGGCGCAGGAGCTTGAACTCCGTCATCGTGAGGCGGATCGGCTCGTCGCGGAGCGTCACCTCGTGCTTGATCGAGTCGACGACGAGGTCCCCCCACCGCAGCACCTTCTTCCCCTCCTCGGCCGCCTGCGCCCCGGCGTGGCGCAGCCGCGCCGCGATCCGGGCGACGAGCTCCTTCACGCCGAAGGGCTTGCGGACGTAGTCGTCCGCGCCGTGGGCGAGGCCGACCACGGCGTCGGTCTCCTCCGCCTTCGCCGTCAGCATCACGATCGGGATCGAGGAGGTCGCGGGATCGGACCGCAGGCGGCGGCAGACCTCGAGCCCGTCGATGCCGGGGAGCATGAGGTCGAGGACGACGAGGTCGGGCACCTTCCGGCGGGCCTCCTTCAGGGCGGTCTCGCCGTCCGCCGCCGTCGCGACCTCGTAGCGGTCCCTCGCGAGGTGGTGGCGGAGCAACTCGAGGACGTCGGGCTCGTCGTCGACGACGAGGATTCGAGGTCGTTTCACGACGAAAGCCTACGGTCGGAAGGCCGCGCCTCCGTGAGGATCCCGTGAACGTCTCGCAAAGAGGAAGGAGGGGGGTCCGGCGCCGCTCCCCTCAGCGGAGAGCGGCGAAGAGCTCGCGCATCCGGCGCATCCCCTCGTCGATCCGCTCGAGCGAGGTCGCGTAGGAGAGGCGGAGGTGCCCCTCGGCCCCGAAGGCGGACCCGGGGACGGTGACGACCTTCGTGCGGCGGAGGAGGAGGGCGCTCAGGTCCGCCGAATTCCCGATGGTCTCCTCCCCGATCGAGCGGCCGAAGAGGGGGTCGACGCGGGGGAACGCGAAGAAGGTCCCCTGGAGCGGGGGGCACTCCAGGCGGAGCGTCGTCGCGATCGCCTCCTCGAGCCGGCGCCGGCGCCGCTCGTACTCGTCGACCATCCCCTGGGAGAGCCTCGCCTCCCCCCGGAGCGCGGCGAGGGAGGCCCACTGGGCGGGCGTGTTCGGGTTGCTCGTCGTCTGGCTCTGGAGGACGGCGGCCGCCTTCGCGACCTCGGGGGGCGCGGCGAGATAGCCGATCCGCCAGCCGGTCATCGCGTAGGTCTTCGAGACCGAGGAGACGATCACGACGCGCTCGCGCGCGTCGCCCCCGAGGGAGGCGGGGGAGACATGTCGGATTCCCGGCCGCGTGATCCGCTCGTAGACCTCGTCGGAGAGGATCCAGAGGTCCTTCGCACGGGCGAGCTCGAGAACCCCCGCGAGCTCGGCGCGGGTGTAGACGGCCCCGCTCGGGTTGTTCGGCGTGTTGAGGACGATCCCGCGGGTCGCCGGCGTGGTCGCCCTCTCCAGCGCCGCGGGGTCGAGGCGGCAGGAGCCGTCCGAGGGGACGACGACGGGGAGCCCCCCCGAGATCCGCACCATCTCGAGGTAGGAGACCCAGTAGGGGGCGGGGATCAGCACCTCGTCCCCCGCGTCGATCAGGACCTGGAACGCGTCGTGGATCGCGTGCTTCGCCCCGTTCGCGACCACGATCTGGTCGGGGGCGTACTCGACGCCGTGGCGGCGGCGGAAGTCCTCCGCGATCGCCGCGCGGAGTTCGGGGATGCCGGAGGCGGGGGTGTAGCGGGTCTTCCCGGCCCGGATCGCGGCGACCGCCGCGTCCGCGATCGGGAGGGGAGTGTCGAAATCGGGCTCGCCGACGCCGAAGGGGACGAGGTCCTCGCCGCGCGCGGCGAGCGACTTCGCGAGCGCGTCGATCTCGAGCGTCGCGGAGGGGGAGAGGTGGGCCGCGCGAGAGGCGATGCGCACCGGCGCGGATTATAGCGGAGCCCCTCGCTCTCTCCCGGCGGGGAAGGACCGCCCCTCGGGGCCGTCCAAGGAACCCGCGTAGAATGCCGCGCCCCTCGACCTCCGCCACGCCCGCCGCCCGCGCCGCCTCCCCACGCCCGACCGCGGAACGACCGCGCCGCCGTGGGCTCCGGATCCTCCTCCTCGTCCTCGGCGTCCTCGGGTTCACGGCCTACTTCGCGTTCTCGACCTTCCTGTTCAACCCCCTCGAGGGGTCCTTCGGCCGCATCGAGTTCGTCGTCCCGGCGACGGTCGACTTCTTCGTCCGGAAGGCCGACCTCGCGCGCGACTTCGAGGGATTCCCCCGGCCCCGCGGCTTCGGGGACCTCGAGGCGAGCCCGGCGTGGCGGGCCTTCCTCGAGTCGGAGGACTTCGTCGCGCTCGACCGGAAGCACGCGCTGCGCGGACGGCTGGACGAGCTCGAGGGGGCGCTCCGCCGCGCCCCGGCGTTCGACCTCCTGCGCGACCTCCTCGGGCGGGAGGTCGCCGTCGCCGGCACGTTCCACGGGCCCGACCTCGCGCAGGCCTCGGCCGCCCTCTACGCGCGGGTCTCCTGGCGGGTGAAGCTCGCCCTCGGGGCGGTGCGGTACGGGTGGCTCCGCGCGCGGTTCGCGCCCGACCTCGAAGTGCGCCGCGGGCCCGGGGACACCCTCGTGTTCGGAGGCGTCGCCGGGGGGCGCGACCTCCACGTCGCGCGCGACCGCGACCTCCTCGTCGCCTCGACCGACCCCGCCCTCGTGCGGGCGGCCCGCGAGTTCGTCGTCCAGCGGGGGAGGGACTCCCTCGGGCTCTCCGCGAAGTTCCACGACGGGATCGAGGTCCGCCGGTCCGGGGAACCGGGGGCCGACGAGGTCGAGTTCGACCTCGACGTCCTCGGCCTCTCCCAGGCCCTGGGCCGCCCGTTCCAGTGGCCTTCCGCGACGGGATCGTTCGGGGAGCGGCTCGCCGCGAGCGTCTTCTCGGCGGCCTCCGTGCGGGAGGCCTCCGGCGTCGCGCGGTTCCGCGACGGGCTCGACCTCCGGCTGCGCCTGGACCTCAACGCCGACCTCCTCGGGCCCGTCACGAAGAAGCTCTACGGGTGGCCGGCCGCCGAGTTCGCCCGGGACGTGACGGGGCTCGCCGCGCTCGCCCCGCGGAAGGTCTTCCTCCTCGGGTTCGCGCGCGGCGACGTGGGGGACCTCGCGCGCGCGGCCTTCAACGCCCTCGGGCGCGACGCGCAGCGCCTCCTCCACGACCGGTTCAAGGGGACGGGGAGGTACCCCGACGCCCTCGCGTTCCTCGACGAGCTCGCCGGGGTCGTCCGGGACCGCGTCGGGGGGATGCTCCGGCGCAACGACTACCCGCGCCGCGCCGGCCCCGTCGAGCAGGGGGGGGACCCCCCGAACGACGGGTGGCCGGGCCCCTGCTGGACCTCCGTCTTCTGGATGAGGAATCGCGAGAAGGTCCGCGAGATCCTCGACTTCTTCCTCGTCCAGCGCACGCGCTTCGCGGTCGAGAAGACCTTCACGATCCCCGTCACCGGGGGACACCAGGCCTGGGAGTTCCACTCCCCGCAGGTGCCGGGCACGGGGGAGATCGCCGTCCTCACGGCGGGGGACCTCCTCTTCGTCGGGAACAGCTACAAGTTCCTGCAGGAGATCCTCGAGGTCTGGGTGGCGGCCAGCCCGGGCCGGAAGCTCCTCGACGATCCCGAATTCGAGGCGGGGACCCGCGACCTCGGAGCCTCGCCCAACCTCTTCGTCTACGCGAACGGGCCCCTCTGGGCGGAGAACCTCCGCGAGCTCGCGCCGGGCTGGGTCGAGGGGCTCTCGACCCCCGACTACGCCTCGGAGCGGCCGAAGGCGAAGAGCCGGATCGCGAGGGAGCGCTACCCCCAGTACGCGGGGAAGACGCTCCCGAAGGAGGTCGAGGAGGAGGTCGAGCGCGCGGTCGACGCGGAGATGGAGCGGCTCACCGCGCAGGCGCGCTCGAGGGAGGAACCGAAGCTCCTCTCCGGCCTCCTCGACCGGATCCGCTGGCTCGACGCCGCCCCTTCGGTCTCCCTCCTCGTCTCGACCGACCCGCGGCGGATCGAGGCCGAAGGGCGGTTGCGGGTGCGATGGCAATGAGCGGGGGGCCCCGCTAGCATCCCCGCTCCTCGCCGGCGCGCCCGCGGCGCCGGCCTCCCGACGACGCGCCGGGGCCCGGGTGGCGGAATTGGCAGACGCGCCAGCTTGAGGGGCTGGTGCCCGCAAGGGCATGCAGGTTCAAGTCCTGTCCCGGGCACCACCCTCTCCCGGCGATCGGTCCGGAAGACGAGGCGGGGGAGACGTTCGTCTCCCCCGCCTTCGAGCGGCGTTCGGCGCCGACTACTTCCGGCGCTTGTAGGTGATCCGCATCCCCATGCCTTCCTTGCCGTCGGGGCCGGGCATGAACATCTCGAACGTGCGGTTGTCGTCGTCGACCCACTTCTCGACCATCCGGTGCTTCACCATCTTCCCCATCATGTCGGGCCCCTCCATGAAGAAGGTCCCCGTCTTCGTCTTCTCGTCGAAGGTCCCCTCCATCATGGCGAGGTGGGTTCCGAAGTTGTCGATCCAGGCGCCGACGTGCTTCCCCTTCATCGTGTCGTAGCCGGTGATCCCGTGGCCGTAGAAGGGCATCCCGCCGAAGTCTCCCTGGAAGTCGGAGATCACCCAGAGTCCGCCGGGGAGGGCCTTCACGGTCTCGGTCCCCTTCGACTTCGACGGCGGGCTCTCCATCATCGACTCGACATCGGCGTCCCAGGTGCCGACGCTCTTGGCGAGCCTCATGTGCTCGGGGCCGGGCTTCGGCATCTCCATCTTCACCTCGTCCCCCTGCGGGGCCTTCTTCCCATAGTCCTGCAGGGCGGAGGCGGCGTAGCCGGCCCCGAAGACGAGGGCCGAGGCGCCTAGGACGGCGGTGACGAGAACGGGGCTCTTGCAGCTCATTTCGAGAAGTCCTTTCACTCGGGGTGGATGGCCGCGGACGTCGCCCGCGGCGGAAGGGGGGAACGCTAGGGGATGAGCCCCCCCCTTTCAACCGCGAAGGGGACGGGGGGAGCGGGCGCTACCGCGCCGGCCGGTCGTCCGGCTCCGCGAGCCTCTTGAAGTAGTCGCGGAGCACCTTCTCCGCTGGCTTCCCCCGCGGCGTGTAGGAGCGGTCCTCCGGCCCTCCCTCGCCCCACCACTCGTAGAAGTACGCCCCCGCAAGCCACTCCTGCCTCGGCCAGACGGCCGCGAACGCGCGGTAGCAGTCGGCCTGCTCCTCGAGGTCGATCGCGTTCTTCATCAGGTAGTTCCAGGGGTACTCGTTGCCGTCGTCGAGGCTCGGGTAGCCGACCTCCGTGAACGCGACCTTCTTGCCGATCTTCTTCGCGAACCGGTTCACGACCTCGTCCCGGACCCCCTCCCACTTCTTCGCCATCTCGGAGACGGAGGGGTCCTTCGAGTCGGAGAGGCGGTGGTAGGAGGACATGCCGACGAAGTCGAGCTCGTCCCAGAACTGGGGGACGTCGTAGTGGTCCCAGTTCGCGCTGTAGGTGAGGAGGCCCGGGTAGACCTCGCGGGTCGCCCGGATGATCCGGCGCCAGGACTCCGTCTCCTTCTCCTGCAGGCAGTACTCCGAGCCGATCGAGAGCGCCTCCGCCCCCTCGTCGCGCGCGATCCGGGCGTAGTGGAGGACGAACTCGCGAAGGCTCCGGAACCACTCCGCGAGGTCGCGGGGCTTCAGGACCCCCCGCCAGTCGTCGGGGCCCGGGCTGCGGAGGAGCACGATCGGGAAGACGAGGACGCGGAGGTTCTTCGCCTTCGCCTTCCGGATCGTCGCGACGAGGTCCCCGTCGCTCGGGGTGCGCGGGGAGGAGCGGTCGATCGTCGTCGCCTCGACCGAGTCGAGAAGCCCGACGAAGGAGAGCGAGACCCAGTTCGCGCCGAGGTCGGCGATCTCGGCGAGGGCGGGGCCGTAGTCGAAGCCCCGCTCCTTGCTGTGCATGCCGAGGACGATCCCCCGGTGGACCTCGTCGAGGAGGACCTGCCGGGGGTGGGGCGCCTTCCCCGAGGGACGGTCGGGCGCAGGCCTCTCGTCGGCCGTCCCTGCGGCGAGGAGGAGCGCGGCGAAGAGGAGAGGCGGCGGTCTCATCGTCGGACACCGTTTTACGGAAAGGGTGCCCGGAGCGCCAAGGGGCGCGGGGCGGACGCGCCCGCGCCCGCGGCGCGTTGCGCCGCGCGGCACGGGATGGTCGAATACGCCCGGCCCGGGGCCGGCCCCCTTCGCGACGAGGCTTCGGGCTCTCCTCGTGCCCCGACGCGACGACCTCGAGTCGATCCTCATCGTGGGGTCCGGCCCGATCGTCATCGGGCAGGGCTGCGAGTTCGACTACTCCGGGACGCAGGCCTGCAAGGCGCTGCGCGAGGAGGGGTACCGGATCGTCCTCGTGAACTCCAACCCGGCGACGATCATGACCGACCCGGAGCTCGCCGACCGGACCTACGTCGAGCCGATCACCGCGGAGACGGTCGCGAAGGTGATCGAGCGGGAGCGGCCCGACGCGATCCTCCCGACGCTCGGCGGGCAGACCGCGCTCAACACCGCCGTCGAGCTGCACGCGTCGGGCGTCCTCGAGAGGTTCGAGGTCGAGATGATCGGCGCGAAGGTCGACGCGATCCGCCGGGGGGAGGACCGCGACCTCTTCCGGGCGACGATGCGCCAGATCGGGCTCGACACCCCGCGGTCGGGGCTCGCAACCTCGCTCGAAGAGGCGCGGAGGGTCCTCGCGGAGGTGGGGCTTCCCTGCGTGATCCGCCCCGCCTTCACGCTCGGCGGGACGGGCGGGGGGGTCGCCTACAACGTCGAGGAGTTCGAGACGATCGTCCAGCGGGGGATCGACTACTCGATGATCGGGCAGGTCCTCGTCGAGGAGGCGGTCCTCGGCTGGAAGGAGTTCGAGCTCGAGGTGATGCGCGATTGCCTCGACAACGTGGTCGTCGTCTGCTCGATCGAGAACCTCGACCCGATGGGGATCCACACGGGGGACTCGATCACGGTCGCGCCCGCCCAGACCCTGACCGACCGCGAGTACCAGCGGATGCGGGACGCCGCGGCCGCGGTCATCCGCGCGGTCGGCGTCGAGACGGGCGGGAGCAACATCCAGTTCGCGGTCCACCCCGGGACGGGCCGTCTGGTCGCGATCGAGATGAACCCCCGGGTCTCGCGCTCCTCGGCGCTCGCGAGCAAGGCGACGGGTTTCCCGATCGCGAAGATCGCGGCGAAGCTCGCCGTCGGCTACTCCCTCGACGAGATCCCCAACGACATCACGAAGGAGACGCCCGCCTGCTTCGAGCCGACGATCGACTACGTCGTCGTCAAGGTCCCGCGCTTCGCCTTCGAGAAGTTCCCGAAGGCGGACCCGACCCTGACCACCCAGATGAAGTCGGTCGGCGAGGTGATGGCGATCGGGCGCACGTTCGGGGAGGCGTTCCAGAAGGCGCTGCGCGGGCTCGAGACGGGGCTCTCCGGATTCGGCGCGGACGGCGGGACGGCGGAGGCGGACGAGGAGGCCCTGCGGCGGGGGCTCCGCGTCCCGACGAAGGACCGGGTGCTCTGGCTCCACGAGGCCTTCCGCCGGGGCCTGCCGATCGAGGAGGTCCACGAGCTGACGAGGATCGACCCGTGGTTCCTCGCCCACCTCCGCGAGCTCGTCGCGCGCGAGGCCCGCCTCCTCGAGGCGGGCCCGCTCGAGCGGGTCTCGAAGGAGGCGCTCGAGGAGGCGAAGCGCGCGGGCTTCTCCGACCGCGCCCTGGCGAGGGCGTGGAGGACCGACGAGCAGGCCGTCCGCGCGCGCCGGACCTCCCTCGGCGTCCGCGCGATCTACAAGCTCGTCGACACCTGCGCGGCGGAGTTCGAGGCCTACACCCCCTACTACTACTCGACCTGCGAGGAGGAGGACGAGGCGCGCGTCTCGAGCAAGAAGAAGGTCGTCATCCTCGGCGGGGGCCCGAACCGCATCGGCCAGGGGATCGAGTTCGACTACTGCTGCGTCCACGCCGCCTTCGCGCTGAAGGAGCTCGGGTTCGAGACGATCATGGTGAACAGCAACCCCGAGACGGTCTCGACCGACTTCGACACCTCGGACCTCCTCTTCTTCGAGCCCCTGACCCACGAGGACGTCCGCAACATCCTCGAGCGCCTGAAGCCCGACGGCGTGATCGTCCAGTTCGGCGGCCAGACCCCCCTCAACCTCGCGCGGGGGCTCGCGGACGCCGGCGCGCCGATCATCGGGACGTCCGTCGCGTCGATCGAGCGCGCGGAGGACCGGGCCCTCTTCAACCGCCTCGTCAAGAAGCTCGGGCTCCGCCAGGCCGACGGGGGGATGGCCGCCTCGCCGTCCGCCGCCCGCCGGATCGCGAAGCGGATCGGCTACCCGGTGCTCGTGCGCCCCTCCTTCGTCCTCGGGGGGCGGGCGATGGAGATCGTCTACGACGAGGGGGACCTCGACCGCTACCTCCGGGGGGCCGTGGCGGCTTCCGAGGACCGCCCCGTCCTCGTCGACCGCTTCCTCGAGGACGCGATCGAGGTCGACGTCGACGCGATCGCGGACGGGGAGACGGTCGTCATCGGCGGGATCATGGAGCACATCGAGGAGGCGGGGATCCACTCGGGGGACTCCTGCTGCGCGATCCCCCCCTTCTCCCTCGGGACGACCCTCCTCGACGAGATCCGCGACTGGACCGTGCGCCTCGCCCGGGAGCTCAAGGTCGTCGGCCTGATGAACGTCCAGTACGCGGTCAAGGGGGACCGCCTCTACGTCCTCGAGGTGAACCCCCGCGCCTCGCGCACGGTCCCCTTCGTCTCGAAGGCGACCGGCGTCCCGCTCGCGAAGCTCGCGGCGAAGGTGATGGTCGGCCGGAAGCTGAAGGACCTCGGCTTTACGGAGGAGGTCGCCCCGCGCCACGTCTCCGTCAAGGCCCCGGTCTTCCCCTTCAACCGATTCCCCGGGATCGACATGACCCTCGGCCCCGAGATGCGCTCGACGGGGGAGGTGATGGGGATCGACGAGGACTTCGGGCGCGCCTTCGCGAAGGCAATGCTCGGCGCGGGGCACCGCCTGCCGCTCCGGGGCAGGGTCTTCATCTCCGTCAAGGACGAGGACAAGCGCGGCATCCTCTTCGTCGCGAAGCGCCTCGTCGACCTCGGCTTCGCCCTCGTCGCCACGGACGGGACCTGGCGGTTCCTCCGCACCCACGGGATCGAATCCGAGCGGGTGAACAAGATCCACGAGGGGCGCCCCCACGTCGTCGACCTCATCAAGAACCGGGGGGTCGACCTCCTCCTCAACACCCCGCTCGGGAAGGTAGAGCGCTCCGACGACGCGGCGATCCGCTCGGAGGCGGTCCTGCGCGGCGTCCCCTGCGTCACGACGCTGGCGGGCGCCTCGGCCCTCGTCGGCGCGATCGAGGCGATGCGCAAGCGGCCGCTCGAGGTGGCGGCGCTCCAGGACTGGCACGCGACCGGCGCGGGGGGAGGGACCGCGGGTGGCGGGGCTCCTCCCGAACGCGGGCGGGGGTCGGTCGACCCCCGCCCGTGATCGATCCCTTCCCGGCCCCGCGCGAGAGCCTGCCCGGGGTCGGCCCGATCCCGTGCTACTTCTTCAGTCCGAACTGGAACGTGAGGACGCTGCCGTCGTTCAAGGTGACGTTGAACAGGTAGGTCCGGTCGGGGGCGAAGCTCTTCGTGTTGATGTTGAAGTGCCACTGCTGATCCGAGGAGTCCCACCACCACCCCAGGTTGTTCGTCGACTCGCTGACCGGCTCCTCGTTCACCGCGGCGGAGGGGGTCCCGACGTAGGAGGAGTAGGTGAAGCTCGTCACGACGGGCGAGGGCCCGACCGAGACGCAGTTCGCGTCGTACACGCGGAACTTCGCGGGGACCGTGCTTCCCTTCTTGAAGACGCTCGTCCCGTTCGCGTTGATCGGTTGGAGGATCACGTGCCCGCCGCCGCAGGCCCCTCCCGGCGGGGCGTACTGCACGAGGAGCGAACCCGGTCCGCCGCCGAGGAGGTAGTTCCCCGCGCTCGCGGAGGGGGAGATCGCTGCGGTGATCGGGTACGGACCGACCCCGCTCGTCTGCGTGGCCGTCGTCGACAGCACGAACGCGTCCCCGCAGACGAGGCTCCCGCTCGTCACCGCGGCCGTGAGCGACGGGAGCGGCGCGTTCAGGACTTTCGTCTTGTCGTCGACCGTGATCGTGATCGGCCGGGGGGTCACCGCGAGGTTCGCCCCGGTGAAGGAAGCCGAGTAGTTCCCCGCCTTGGGCCCGTCCGCGTCGAAGGTGATCGCGTAGGAGCCGACCCCGCTGCAGGCGTCGGCGGAGATCGCGAGCGATCCGACCGAGGCGAGGTTGTCGCCGCAGGCGGAGGCGAGTCCGCTCACCTGGGCGGTGAGGGCGGGATTCGCATCGCCGTAGGTCTTGCCCAGCGCGTCGGCGACGATCGAGACCGGACGCGCATCGACCGTCAGGTCCGCGCCGGTGAAGGACACCGAGTAATTCCCAGCCTTCGCGCCGTTCGCGTCGAAGGTGATCGCGTAAGCGCCGACGCCGCTGCAGTCGTCGGCGGCGACGGTGACCGCGCCCACATCGGCCAACACGTCTCCGCAGGCGGAGGCGAGCCCGCTCACCTGGGCGGTGAGGACAGGATTCCCGTCGCCGTAGGTCTTGCTCAGGGCGTCAGCGACGATCGAGACGGGCCGCGGGTCGACCGTCAGGTCCGCACCCGTGAAGGACACCGAGTAGTTCCCTGCCTTCAGGCCGTTCGCATCGAAGGTGATCGCGTAGGCGCCAACTCCGCTGCAGTCGTCGGCGGAGACCGCGAGGGAGCCCAGGTCGGCCAACACATCCCCGCACGCGGAGGCGAGCCCGCTCACCTGGGCGGTGAGGACAGGATTCGCGTCGCCGTAGGTCTTGCTCAGGGCGTCAGCGACGATCGAGACGGGACGCGCATCGACCGTCAGGTTCGCGCCCGTGAAGGACACCGAGTAGTTCCCAACCTTCGGGCCGGTCGCATCGAAGGTGATCGCGTAGGCACCGACCCCGCTGCAGTCGTCGGCGGAGACCGCGAGCGATCCGACCGAGGCGAGCGTGTCGCCGCAGCCGGAGGCGAGGCCGCTCACCTGGGCGGTGAGGGCGGGGTTCCCGTCGCCGTAGGTCTTGCCCAGCGCATCGGCGACGATCGAGACCGGTCGCGGATCCACGGTCAGGTCCGCACCGGTGAAGGACACCGAGTAGTTCCCGGCCTTCGGACCGCTCGCATCGAAGGTGATCGCGTAGGCGCCGACCCCGCTGCAGTCGTTCGCGGCGACCGCGAGCGAGCCGACCGAGGCGAGCGTGTCGCCGCAGCCGGCGGCGAGCCCGCTCGCCTGGGCGGTGAGGGCAGGATTCGCGTCCCCGTAGGTCTTGCCGAGCGCGTCGGCGACGATCGAGACCGGTCGCGGGTCCACGGTCAGGTCCGCGCCGGTGAAGGAGACCGAGTAGTTCCCGGCCTTCAGGCCGCTCGCATCGAAGGTGATCGCGTAGGCACCGACCCCGCTGCAGGCATCCGCGGCGGTCCCGAGCGAGCCGACCGAGGCGAGGTCGTCGGCGCATGCGGCGGCGAGCCCGCTCACCTGGGCGGTGAGGGCGGGGTTCGCGTCGCCGTAGGTCTTGCCCAGCGCATCCGCGACGATCGAGACCGGACGCGGGTCGACCGTCAGGTTCGCGCCCGTGAAGGACACCGCGTAGTTGCCGGCCTTCGCACCGCTCGCCGCGAAGGTGATTCCGTAGGCGCCGACCCCGCTGCAGTCGTCGGCGGAGACTGCGAGCGCGCCGACCGAGGCGAGCGTGTCGCCGCAGCCGGAGGCGAGCCCGGTCACCTGGGCGGTGAGGACAGGATTCGCGTCGCCGTAGGTCTTGGCCTGGGCGTCGGCGACGATCGAGACCGGACGCGCATCCACCGTCAGGTTCGCGCCTGTGAAGGACACTGCGTAGTTCCCGACCTTCGCCCCGTTCGCGTCGAACGTGATCGCGTAGGACCCGACCCCGCTGCAGGCGTCGGCGGAGATCGCGAGCGAGCCCACGTCGGCCAGCGCATCGCCACACGCGGCGGCGAGGCCATTCACCTGGGCGGTGAGCTCGGGGTTCGGATCCCCGTAGGTCTTGCTCAGCGCGTCGGCCGCGATCGTGACGGGTCGCGGATCGATTGAGAGGTTCGCTCCGGTGAAGGAGACCGCGTAGTTCCCGGCCTTCGCGCCGTTCGCGTCGAACGTGATCGCGTAGGACCCGACCCCGCTGCAGGCGTCGGCGGAGATCGCGAGCGAACCGACGTCCACGAGGACGTCGCCGCACGCGGCGGCGAGGCCGCTCACCTGAGCCGTCAGAGCGGGATTCGCCTCCCCGTAGGTCTTGCTCAGGGGGTCGGCTGCGATCGTGACGGGTCGCGGATCGACCGAGAGGTTCGCTCCGGTGAAGGAGACCGAGTAGTTCCCGGCCTTCGCGCCGTTCGCAGCGAAGGTGATCGCGTAGGACCCGACCCCGCTGCAGGCGTCCGCGGAGATCGCGAGCGAGCCGACGTCGGCCAGAGCATCGCCGCACGCGGCGGCGAGCCCGCTGACGACCGCCGTCAGGGCGGGGTTCGCGTCGCCGTAGAGCCGGTTCTTGCCGACCGCGGCGATGTCGACGGGACGGGCATGGACGGCGAGGCTCGAGGAACCGCTGCTTCCGAGGCAGCTGCTATCCTCGGCGAAGGTCGCACCGACGCCCCCCGCGTAGTTCCCCGCGCCGATCGAGCACAGGGACGCCGAGAGGGTCGCGACCCCGCTGGCGTCGGTCGAAGCCGACCCGACCGATGTGCCGTTCAGGGTGAACGCAATCGCTTTGGTCGCGATCCCGCTCCCGTCGCTCGTCTTCGTCAGGGTCGCGGAGAGAGAGACGTTCCCTCCATAGGTGGCGACCGCGCTCGGGACCGAGAGAGACGTGCCCTCCTTCCCCCCCGCGACCGCGAGCGTGCCGCTTCCCGACGCGGAGTCGTTCGAGTTGTCGGTCCGGCTCGCCTTCACCGTGAAGGGGTAGTCGCCGGACGCGGTCGAGCCCGCGGTCGTCGAGATCGTGAGGGAGGAGGTCTTCGAATCCTCCTGGGGCGTGAACGAGACGGGATTCGGGGAGAAGGAGGCGCTGGCGCCGGCCGGCAGGCCCGTCGTCACGGTGAGATTCGCGTTGAAGGAGCCCGGGCCGTCTCCGCGAAGCACGGTGACCGTGAACGTCGCGGCGTTCCCCGCGGCGACCGGATCGGGCGAGGGGGCGCCGACGGTCACGAACCCGAGCTTGTTGGCATCCGTGAACGTGATCTGCGCCTGCGAGGCGAAGCCGTAGGCCGTGAGGAAGAAGCGGACGCCGAGGTCGTGCTCCTCCGGCGCCCAACCGTTGTGGAAGAGGTTCCCGGTGGAGTCCGCCGTGGCGGAGAGCACCCGCCACGGGTGCGTCGTCGGGACCTCCTGGAGGACAAGGGTCACGACCTCGCCGGGCTGCCACCCGGCGCCCGTGATCGTGACGATGTCCCCCGGGGCGTAGTCGTCGGCGTCGGTGCGGATCGTCGCGAAGGGGTAGAGCTCGGCCGTGTCGAGCCCGCTTCCGCCCGCGACGAGGAGGAGGCCGTCGTCCGCGAGCGCGCAGCCGGCCCCGCCGCTTCGGGCCGACGCAAGCGAGAGGGTCGGGGCGAGGGCCCCGGACCAAGGGAGGAAGAGTTCGGCCGAGGCGAGGTCGGCGCCCCCGGAAGTCCCGCCCACGATCAGGACGGCATTGTTGTGGGGGAGGAGAAAGGCGAGGTGGCCGCTGCGCGGGGCGGCCAGGTTTCCCCCCGCGCTCCCGAACGCGCCCGCGGCGGGATGGTAGACCTCGACGGACGCGAGGTCGGAGATTCCGTCGCTCCCCCCCGCGACGAGGACGCGGCCGTCGAGGAGACGGGTCGCCGAGTGGCCCGCGCGAGGGGTCGAAAGAGGAGGTCCGGGGGACACGGCGTCGGTGGAGGGGTCGTAGAACTCCGTCGAGGCGAAGACCGACGCGCCGTCCGTGCCCCCGACGAAGAGGACCCTCCCGTCGCCGAGGAGGACGGCGGCGTGGTCCTTGCGTTCCGAGGAAAGAAGCGTCGAGGAGAGGGCGAAGGCGTTCGTCGCCGGGTCGTAGATCTCGAGCGTGGCGCTGGCGACGCCGAGGCTCTCCCCCCCTCCCACCAGGACGCGCCCGTCGGCGAGGAGCGTCGCGCTCGCCCCCGCCCGAGGCTCCCCCATCCCACCTGGAATCGCCGTCCAGTCGCCCGTCGCGGGGTCGTAGAGTTCCGCGGCGTCGAGCGCGGCGCCCCCCGATCCGAGACCTCCCAGAACGAGAACGCGGCCGTCCCCCAGGGCGACGGCCGCGTGCCCGCTCCGTCCCGTCCCCATCGAGGGGACGGGGGCGAAGCCGTTTGAGACGGCGAGCCGCTCGGCGCTCGCGAGGGGGCCGGAGCCGTCCGATCCTCCAGCGAGGAGGACCTCTCCGTTCGGGAGAGGCGTCGCGGACGCACCGGTGCGCGGCCCGGACATCGCGCCTCCGAAGAGCCAGGTCGCCCCCGCTCCCTGGGGGGAGCGGGCGGCGACCAGGGACGCGAGCGCGCCGAGAGCGGAGGCCACGCATAGGCCGACGAATTCGGCGCGGCTCCGACGAAGCGACGAGATCGGTTTCATGCTTCCCCTTTCTTCCTCCCGGAAGACCGCCAAGGATGCCGTGCGAACGGCGAGCGAATGGCCGTCCGGAAGACGACCGCTCCGGATGTGGCTCGAGGTCCGAGGTCCGAGGCACGGGCCGGAGCCACGTGGGAGAACCCCGGCTCCGCCTGAGGGCCTGGCTCGCCCCAGCCAGGCCCGACCGCGGGAATGGGAACTGCCCCTTCTTCCCCGAGTTTCGATTCCCGCAGACTCCCCATCCGCCTGATCCCGGAGAAACATACCCCATGCCGGGACGGGTGGCGGCAAACGGCGCCTCGGCCGATCGCGGCCGAGGGGGTGCGGACGGGTGCGGCGCGTGGGGCTAGAAGCTCAACGTGTCCGTGTTGCTCGTCTCGATCCCGAGGCCACCCGGGGAAGCGAAGATCGCGAGCGCCTGGAAGTGGATCGTGAGCCCGGGCGGACCGGGCGGAACGCCGGGGGGGAGCGCCTGGATCGCGACGAGCGGGCCGGCGGGGGGGACGAATCCGAAGAACTGGATGCCGAAGGGCATCCCCAGGCACAGGACGAGCCCCGGGAGGGGGAGAGGCGTCGCTCCCGCGCTGGGCCCGCCTGCGAGCAGGACGAGGGATCCCGGCGGCGCCGCGACCGCGAACACGATCGTGCCCCCCGCTGGGACGACCCCGTCGGGGAGGACCATGAGCTGGGCCGCTCCAAGCGGGCAGGCAGGGGGGGACCCGAACGTGACGGTGTCCGGGTTGCTCGTGTCGACCGTCGGGACGGGCGGCGTCGGGGCGACCGTGAGAGCCTGGAAGTGGAGCTGGAAGCCTGGCGGCGCCCCGGGGGGGGTCGGCACCGGGACCGTCATCGTGCCGGACGGCGGAAGGGGGCCGAGGGGGAGAGGGCCGAAGGGGGGCTCAAGGCAGATCGTCAGGGGACCCGCGGGGCCGGGGAGCGTCGTCGGGCCGAGGATGGGTCCCTGGAGGAGGACGACCTCCGCGCCCGGAGTCCCGGACACGGTCACCGCGACGGGGGAGCCTGGGGCGACCGGAGTGTCCGGTGACACGGAGAGGAGGACGTTTCCCTGCGGACAGGGCTGGGAGGAGACCAGGCAGGTCGGCAGGGTCCAGCCTGCGACCCCGAAGACGAACCGGATGAGGCGCATGGGTTTGGCTTCCTTTTTGGGGAGGGTCCTCGGCATCTCGGTAACGTTCGGAATCACCACTCGAATCGGTCCCCTTGACCGATCAGGCGGGAGAGCTGGATCTCGACGACGACCGCCTTCCTCTCCCGGCGATCCTCGAGCAACGAGCGCTGTCGAGAGACCTCCCGCCCGACCTTGGCGAGATTCGAACGCGCGACGGCGAGCTCGGCGTCGACGAGAGCCTGGAGTGCGTCCCGGACCGCCGTTCGGTCCTCCCCGGGGACCTCGGTGCCGTGGGCTCGGACGATCGGGAGGAGCAGCGCGTGCGCGCGGCGCAACGCCTCTCGGAGGGTCGCCTGCCGTTCCACTTCCTCGCCGGCCTGGCGGCGGGCCGCCTCGAGGAGGAGCGGGTTCTCGGCCGTGATCCGGCGGAGCGCCTCCAGGAAGGCGGGCGGGTCCCGGTCGGCCTTCGCGGCGAGTTGCTGGCCCGCCTCGGGGTTGACCTGGAGGAGGACGCTCACGAGCGCCGGCGCGAGCGCCTCGACCGGGTCCCCCTCCCGAAGTCGACCGAGCCGGACTTCGATGGCGGCCGACCCCCCCTCGGCGACGCGTTCGAACCACGCGCGACGGGCGGCCTCGGGATCTCGGGCCGTCGCCTCCACGCGATCCCGCTCCGCTCCGAACCGAGCCTCGAACTCCTGGACGTGGAACGCGCGGAGCTCCTGACGGACCTCGAACCATTCGCCGAGTCTGCTCCGCAGGGCCTCGACGACCTCGAGGCGCTCCGGCGAGTCCGGACCGAGGAGCTGGAGGCGCTGCACGATCTCTCGGACCTCCTTCTCCTTCCCTTCCTGGGCGAGCATGCGCTCGTACTGGTCCGGGTGGGCCTCCCGAGCCGCGGCGAGGTCCTCGAGATACTGGGCGTGCTGGGTGAGGTTTCGCCGGCCAGTCTCGGGGTCGAGTTCCAGGGCTCGGCGCAGTGCCTCCCAAGCGGTCGGATCCCGTCGCCGGACGTCGTCCAGCGCGGCCCCGAGTCGCGCGGGGAGCGCTCCCCGGCTCTCGGGCCCCTGGAGGATCGACGGCGCGAGGAGGAGGAGGAGGCCCGTTCCGATCATCGAAGCCCTCCCGGAGTTTCGGAGAGGACCAGGCCGCTCGCCATCGCGCGCGACCATGGCGGGAGCGGGGGAGCGTCGGACGTAGGGGAGGGCGAGAGGTCGAGCGGGACTCGGAAGATCGCGGCGGTCGGGGCCTCGTCGCTCATCCCGGCCAGGAGCACGCGGAAGCTGGAGCGGTCGAGCGACTCCGTCGGGGGCCCGGAGCCCGGGCGCAGGCCGATCGGTGACGCCTCGGCCGCACCTCGGCCCGGGACCCATGCGAGTCTCAAGGCGACCAACGCGAGGAGGAGGCCGGCGGCAAGCGCCGCGGCCACGGGTCGCGCGAGGCGCCGGCGACCGGAGTGCGCTCGAGGGGACTCCATGGTCGCCTCGACGATGCAGAGCGTTTCCGCGAGCCGCCGAGCCTCGGGATCGCGGAGGAGTCGACGGGGAAGCGACCGCCGGCGCCACCAGGGCAGTTCCCCGCTGGCCGCGAGGAGGACTTCCCGCTCGAGGGGGGAGAGGGGCCGCTCGGACAGACCGGGGTCAGCGTCCGGGCATCCCGTCATGGTGCCGCTCCAACGTGCGGCGCAGCCGCCTCATCGCCAGGTGCATCCGTCCGAGGGCCGTGTTGAGCGGGACGCCTTGGAGGCAAGCGACCTCCTTGAAGGTCCGTTTTTCGTAGAAGACGAGCCGCACCACCTCGCGCTGCGGCTCGGGCAGGCCGTCGATCGCCGATCGGACGAGTCCGCGCAGCTCGTTCCACTCCGCGTCGTCGAGAGGAGAGGGCTCGCGGCCCGGAATCTCATCTCCGGACACCCCCTCGATCTCTCGGCGCCTGCGCCACCAGTCGATCCGGATCCGGCGGACGACGGTCCGGATGAGTTCGGAGGGCGGGTCGGTCTCCCGACGTACGGCGAGTCGCTTCCACAGCCGGAGTAGAGTCTCCTGCACAAGGTCGTCTCGATCCCCCGCCGTCGGGGGTTCGAACGCGACGGCGCGCTCGACGCCGCGGACCAGCCGATCCGCGTCCTCTCCGGACGCACCGCGTTGCGGAAGGGTCATCCTTGGCCGCGGCCGCCATCGTCCTCCTCCACACGGACGAACGGCCGGTTTATTGATCTCCGGGTTGGGGGAGGCCTGCCGAAGTTGGACAGTCCTCCAGGAGGAGATGTTGAGGCGCAAGGAGTTGCGAGGGCGCACTACCCCCTTGGCACTCCGGCCTCGAGCCTGACCGAGGGCGGGGTCCCGACGCCCGCGGCCTGCAAGACCTTTCCCCCCACCCCCCCCAGCGGCTTGCGCAGCACGTGGACCTCGCCGCCGTCGCGGACCTCGACCTCGGCGAGGGCCCCGAGGTCGCGAAGGACGTCGTTCCACTCGAGCTTCTCCCCCCGGGTCCCAAGCCTCGACTCGAGCTCGTGGACGAGGACCAGGGCGAGGAAGCTCGTGAAGACGTGTCCGCGGATCGCTGCGTCCGTCTGGTGGGAGATGGAACGGCTGTCGAGCAGCGACGTTGCCGCTCGGAAGAATCGCTCCACCCGCATGAGCCGCTCGTGCTGGAGGGCCACCTCGGCAGCGGGGAGCTCCGTGTTCGTGCGGAGAGCGAACTTGCCGTCGTAGCGGGCGTCCTTGTCCACCTCGCGACGATCGACGGCGAGCGATCCCTTGGGAACGCCACGCAGAAAGCGGCGGTAGCGGCGATTGCCGACCAGCGCGCTCGCCCCTTCGCGGAGCCGATCCTCGAGGCTCGCCACGATCGCGGCGCGGTCCGCGGCGTCCTTTTCACGCGGGCTCCTCGGGCGTCGCCGCGGCGCGCAGGCAGGACCTGCCTACGGGAGGATCGTCACGGGGAGGCTCGGCGTCGCCAGGATCGAGAGAGCCGGGGCGATGGCGATCTGGAACTCCTGGATGCTCACCGTTCCGCCAGCGAGGGTGGGATCCGGGGGGATCGAAAGGGTCGTCGACCGGAAGCCCGACGGGCCAACAAGTCCCCCCGCCAGGACCAGGAATGGGGTGACGTTTAGAAAGCAGGTGCCGGGGGGGATCGGCACACCCAGAGCGACGAGGTCGAGCCCGCCCGGAATCGGGAACGGGCTGATCACGAGGATGACTCCCGTTCCGGGCAGGAGTCCCGCGCCCTTCCAAGTGAAGGGGACCCCGACGCGCGGGGGGTCTTCGGCCCAGATCGTGGGAGCCGGCCCGGGAGTCGAGTTGCACCCGGCGCCCACGGTGAGGAGGAAAAGGTAGTCCTCGATCTCCCCGAACTCGACCGAGGCGCCGGAGGCGAGTTCGCCCGGAACGAGCGGATCGCTGAATCCCAGCTTGATCCGCGTGGGCACGGGACTCACGCTCGAGGCGGGAACGGCGAGCGGTCCTAGGCAGGCGTTAGCCCGGAGGTGCACGTCCACCGGGGCCGCCACGCGCCGCGGCTCCTCCCGCGTCGACCGGTGCTCGTCCACGTCCCACTCCATGTCGTGCTCCTCGATCCGGACGATCGCGTCGAGGGCGTCCTTGGAGTCTCCGGGCGTCGGGCATTCGCTCCCCCCCCCGAGCGAGGCGACGGCAACCGCGATGAGGACCCTCGGGGAGGTGAGCCGACCGCTCCGGCCGCGCGAACCACGGGAAGCGCGCCTCCCGCGAGGCGCCTCCTCCACCCCGGCCCCGTCAGCGCTCGCGCCCGGCGCGGTTCCTCGTCCGGTCCGCGACGCGGAATCGGTCGCGGCTCCTCGGCGTCGGAGGGAGGGGCTCCACCTCGACGACGGTCCGCTCGACTCCGGTCTGCCGGCCTCGGAGGACGATCTCGAACTGGCTGGAGAGCGGTGCTCGCTCGCCGGGGACGTAGAGCCTGCGGCCCGTCTTCACGCTAAACCCTCCCTCTCGAGGTCGACGAGGAATCGGTCCTGACCCGGGGGCAAGCGGTAGGGCGGATGTACCCTGGCCTCTCGTTTCGAAGAGAGGGTTCCGTGTTGCGCCGCGGTCGGCGGGCGAACCGAAGCCTGTCAGGGGCTCAGACTCGGGGAGCCGAGGGTCATCGCTACCGACGGGGACGGCTCACATCACCTCACCGGCTTGCCGAACTCGCGCAGCATGTCGCTCAAGATCGTGCGCGCCGCCGGCGCGAGCGGGACCGATACGCGCTGCTCACCGGCGGCCTCGGGGATCTCGATCGTCGGCCGGCCGAACGCCGTGGCGAGCCGCCGCTTCGCCGCTTCCCAGCGCTCGGAGGCCTTGACGTCATCGTCCGTGCCGGCCGAGACCCCTGCCCGCGGTCCGAGGGTCGCGCTCAGCTCGAGGCCCACTTGGAACCACCCCGATTCGGAGCTCAGGAAGCTCGCGCGGCCGTTCTCGTCGAGCTCGACGCGCTGCGGGTCCGAACCGCCGACACCTGGGCCATCCTCCGCGGAGAGAACGACGCCGATGGCGATGCCGGCCGTGGCGCGTCCGGGCTCGATCGGCGAGTCGAACTCGAGCACCACCGGGATGGCCCGCCGAAGCTCGACGCGCGCCCCCGACGTCAACCCGAGGCGGCGTTCCCGCAGAAACCCTGTGGCGCGCACGTCGACGTCCACCTGGTCCCTCGGCGAGGGCAGCTCCGCGATGCCTGCGCGCAGCGGCACCGTGAGCACCGGCTCGCGGCCGGCATCGGCGGAGAGCAGCGTGACGGTTCCTCGCGGCACCGGCTTGCCGTCCGGATCGACGGCCTCGATGTGGAACGTCGTGACGCGCGAGCGGAGGTCGATCCCGGCGAGCCGCGGGTCGCGATTCGTCCCGCCCGCCTCGACTTCGACGCCCGGGACGACGAGCACGATGTCCGGGCGCTTGCTCGACCGCCCGAGCGCGACGGCGACGTCGACCCTGCCGGCGGGTACGCGGTTCCACCGGAACGAGCCGTTGGACGCCGGAGAGATGCGCGCAAGGAGATCCCCATCTTCCACGGAGCCGCGGTCGGCGCGTCTCAGGAACAGCCCGAGCTGGCTCATGTCGAAGATCGCGTCCTTCACGAGCGAGCCTTCGAGCGCCCCGCAGTCGCGGATGACGAGGCCCACATCGCGCGCGCCTGACGTGAAGCGCACGGGATCGCTCTCGCGCCCCTGCGGGTCGACGGCGGACATGACGAACGCCCCCGCCTCGAAGCCGTGCACGTCGAACGTGCCGCGCTCGTCGTTCAGATCGAACACGATGTCGCCCGGCCCGGCCCCGCGCAGGCCGTCGTTCGAAGCGCCGGCCGAACGACGGACGGAGACCCGCGCCTGGGCGACAGGTCGGCCATCCGAATCCACGACGCGCCC
The DNA here is from genome assembly GCA_035695825.1 of Planctomycetota bacterium. GTDB lineage: Bacteria > Planctomycetota > UBA1135 > UBA1135 > JAKEFM01 > JAKEFM01. The sequence continues at coordinate 364,812 of DASRRH010000022.1, forward strand.
GTTCACCACGAGGGGCGCCGCCTCGTAGGTGACGCGGCCGACATCGTACTCGCCCTCGACGAACGGCACGGGCAACGCGACGCGCGCTCGTCCGCCGACGCCGAAGCCCTGGCTCGCGCCGAGAATCTCGAGCGAGCGCGATCGACTGGGATCCTCGACGTCGCACCCGCTCGCGTCGAAGCGGAAGAGCCCGGCCGAGTCGGTGGTGAAATCCTCGCCGACCCCGTGCGCGCCCGCCTCGGGATCGCTGACCACGACCCCGGAGAGCCGCATCCCCGCGATCGGCGCGCCATCCGCCGCGACAAGGCGGCCGATCACGACCGGACCGTAGCGCGGGATCCTGATCCCGAGCGTCGCCGTCTCGCCCGCGAGCCGTGGTCCATCGCCTTCCACGGATGCGAGCGCGTACTCCTTCAGCCACGCCTTCACGCTCGCTCGCAGGCCGATGGCGATCGGGTCGATGACGACCTCGCCGGGGGTCGTGATCGGGAGCTTGAACGGGAACGTCGACGAGCGCATGTCCCCGATAGGCTGCTCGCCGGCGGCCCACGCGAAGAGCTCGAGACCTCCCTCAGGCTGGACCGGACGGCCTCGGGCGTCGTCGACCTTCACGACCAGGCGCCCGAGCTCGGGCGCGACGAGCTCGATCGGGTCGGCTGGCGGATCCGTGGGGTCGACACGCGCGAACCGACCTCCGGCTCCTGGGAACATCAGGTAGACGCACCAGTGAGCGTCCGACTTCTCACCGTGCCTCGTCTCCTGATTCCGGGAGAAGCGCGCGATCCCGTCCGGCGCCGCCGAGCGCACGACGAGCCCGCCGTGCTGCTCGATCTCGCCGACGAGGGCCAGCGCAACGGGAATGTTCGCGAGCGGGCGGCGGCCCGAGTCGACGACGCGCACACGCAGCTCGCGGCGCGCGACCAATTCCACGCGCTTCGATGCAGGCGGAATCTCGCCCTGGTTGAGCGACGCGACATCGCGCGCCGCCTCCGCTGGAGACATCGGCGGATCGGGCGTTGCATGCTCGGCTCCACGATCGCCGGGGCTCGCAGGCGCGGCCTTCGAGGAGCCGGCGTCGTGGAGGAGCCACCCGGCGAGCCCGGCGCCTCCGGCCAGGAGCAGCCCTCCTGCCCCAAGCACCACCCACTGGCGCGATCTCACGCGACGATCCACCGGCACTCGCGCCGTGAGATGCGAGCGCACTCAACGCGGCTTCGCGCAGACGACGGTCGGTCCATGCGAAGTCTCTGCGGGGCCGGCTCTTCCATCAGGACGGGGGGGAGTTGACTCGCAGGTGCGCGCCTGCCTCGCTGGTCGATAGCCGCTACTGAGTCACTCTACGCATCGCTCGTCCCCGAGACCAGCTTCGACCGGACGGGATTCTGCGCCGCGCCGCGTGCTCTGGGCCATTCGGAGCCCGCCACACGGTACAGCCAGTCTCTGCGAATGGCACCGCCCCTTCCGGTCTTGGCCGGAAGGGGCGGTCGAACTACACGGATACGGAGGCTGGCCGTGCCCAGCCTGCGTGTCGTTGGTTCCTACGGACAGCCGGGCTCGGTGGTGATGTGGTTGTCCTCGATGAAGGTCGAGAGGGTCGACGTCAGAGTCGCTGCCGTAGGCACAGTAGTCACATCGCAGGCAGCAAGCCTGGCATGCGCAGCGGCCAGCGCATCACCGATCCCACCATCGCCCGGGCCCGGAACACTTCCCCCGCAACCGCTCGCGAGGAAGCTCAGCTCCACTGAGATCACCTGGTGGGCCAGCTTGCCGAGCGTGTTGGTGGTGCTTGGCGGACCCGCGAAAGAGGTGTTCAGCACGGTGCAGATAGCAGCCGCGCCGTAGCAGTCGGCGCCGTTGCCGCTGCAGTCGGCGTCGAACAGGCAGAGGCCGGTCCCGGCGCTATTGTCGCCGGAGCAGGCACAGGCGGGCAGCGCGGGCAGCGTGGGGGCGGTAGTGCACATGCCCACGTTGTTGCAAATCTTATTACGCCAGAAGCCCTGCGAGAGCATGCAGCCCCCCGGGCAGGCCGCCGTCGAGCAGCAAACATTCCCCGTATAGGCGCTGCGCTGCACCCCGGATGTGGCGTGGACGAACCCACGGAACACGTACGTGGTGCCGCATCCCAGTTCTTCCCCACCGCAGATGTTCACTCCGACGCCGCATTCGTCGTCGAACAGAGCGCCGATTCTGACCGTGCCGTCGGCTGACGGGGGGTCGCTTCCCGGGCACGGGGTGCACGCTCCGGCGGCGAGGTTGTACGCGCTGCAAGCCGGGGAACCCGAGAACGAGCCCTTGCAGAAGGTCTCGGGAGGGCCGTCCGTATAGACCGGCCAGACGAAGGCGGCGCAGTCATCGGCGTCCTTGTCGCCGTCACCGTCCACGTCCGGAAGCGGCATCCACTGCACCGAGAACCCGGCGGGCGCTCCGCCGATGATGTTCCCGCTGGTCACTCCCGCGCACACCGTGAGCGTGATGGTGGTTTCGGTGGAGGCGCAGCACGCGATCGTCGGCGTCGCGTACACCCTCCTGGGAGGGGCCGGTGTCGGCATCGCGAAGGCGGGCCCGACGGGCACCATCGACGTAGGCGCCGGCGTCACCGCCACAGGCGGAGCACCTGCGGAGTTGTTGAGGAGGAGCGTACCGGCCACGGTCGCCGTACAGGCGACCAGGGCCAACAGGGGGAGGGTGTTGCGCACTGCCATGGAGTCTCCTTGGGATTCGATCGGCCACTCGGGATCGTGAGGATCGGCACCCTGGCCACGGGCGCCGCCCTCCCTGGCGGCACGTTCCGGGGAACGGTACCGACGGGAGTCGTTCTCCCCTGGACACTGCTCGGCCGAGACCCGAGGGGGCCTCGCTGGGGAGGCGAAGCCTCACGTGGGAAACCGCCGGGGGATCGGTTCGCCGAGCCCTGGAGCGGAACTGCAATTCTGATTCCGGCCGACGGAGAGGCGACGAGGCCGACTTAACCTCATGGGGCGCGTGGTCCTATATGCGTCTCCTTGTGGATGGGGGCGCACCCAGGGCGTCGCCCCGATCGGTAAACACGCTTTCGATACGGAAAGAGTCTTTCCGAGGGAGGATGTGCGCCGGGACGAGAAACGGGCCGGTGATGCGAACGCTTCGACGTCCTCTACGTGCGGCATTCTCGAACCGGCGGAGCTCGTGCCGGTGGTCACCGGCGGTGATGCAGAGCTTGCTTCCGGTACGCCTGTGCTTCCTCAACCGTCGGGAGCGACGACTGATCGTTGCCGGTCGGGCCGTGTGATCCACCACGAACGTGACGTGCACCGGCGAGATACCTACTCCCACGCGGACCTCGGGAGGGCAACCGCATCTCCTGCGGTTCTAGGCGTTCCGTCGCTCTGGCAGGGGCGTCGGCGCGGGGAGTCGGGCCCTCCGACAGGGAGCGCTGGGACGCCGACAGATGCAGGGGCCTCGCGTTCCCCGAAAAGAAAGCTGCCGCCTCGGAGACTGTCTTGCCGGCGGCGAAGAGGTCTCGGATCGGCCCGGGCGGGTGCGCGGGTCTTCGACCTGGAGAAGCCTGGAGGGTTCGGACCCACCGTTCGCGCCGCGGACGATCGACCGGGAAGCGGGAGCGAGAAGATCGATTCGCGACACTCTCGCCGGGGCCCGATTCCCCGCGGAGCCCTGATTTCACCCGTCGGCCGGGCTGACCTGGACGACGCGTTCGATCCGGTACTTCCGGACCTTCTCCCGAACCGCGGGGCGGCTGAGGCCGAGCAGGCCCGCGGCCCGGCCGAGGTTCCCCTGCGTGAGGAGGAGGGCTTCGAGGACGATCTGGAACTCGACCTGTTCGATGAGCCGCTCGTGGGCGGAGCCGGGGTTCGCGTCGAGGTGGCCCCGCACCACGCTCCGCAGCGCCGCCAGCACTCCGGTCGCGTCCTGGGTCCCCTTGGAGGAAGGCCGGTCAGCCACCTGCTCCCGCTCCAATCACTTGCCGTGCCGGACGCCGGGCCGGATCACAGGAATCGTAAGCCGCGCGGCCGGTTCAGCTAAGAAGTGGCATTCGGGTCTTGTCCATTACCTGCGCGGGAGCCCCCGTGGGATTGTTTCGTTCAATCTTGGAAAATAGCTTTCCGCCGGCGCGCTCCGGCGGGGCCGGGCCGATTCTTCCAGAGGGACGGGGGACGTGCGCCGCGAACGCGATTCAGCGGTTCCGCCCGACGGCGGACGGGACCCCCCGCAGTCCGTACTTGACGGCCTTCTCGCGGAGCGTCGGGCGGCTGATGCCGAGGAGATCCGCGGCCCGGGAGAGGTTCCCCCCCGTCTCCTTGAAGGCCTCGACGAGGAGCTCGCGCTCGACCTGCTCCATCAGGCGCTGGAAGGCCGATCCCGCCGAAGCATCGAGGTGGAGCCGGGCGAGCGCGCGGAGCGCCTCGCCGTTCCTCTCGATCGTCCGAGCGTTGCGCGGGACGAGGGTCGCGTCGAGCTGGAGGTGCTCGGGGAGGATGACCGTCCCCTTGCAGAGGACCGCCGCCTTCATCACGCAGTGCTCGAGCTCCCGCACGTTGCCGGGCCAGTCGTGGGTGGCGAGCCACTCGATCGCCATCCGCGAGATCCGGAGCCGGTCCGAGCGGAGTTCCTCGCGGCAGCGGCGCAGGAAGTGCTCGGCGAGGGCCGGGATGTCCTCCTTCCGCTCCCGAAGCGGCGGGAGCGCGATCGTGACGACCCGGAGCCGGTAGTAGAGATCCTCGCGGAAGCGCCCCTCGACGAGATACGCCTCGACGGGGCGGTTCGTCGCCGCGAGGATCCGGACGTCGGTCCGGACCGCCTCGCTCCCCCCGACCCGCTCGAAGGTCTGGTCCTGGAGGAGGCGGAGCACCTTCGACTGGGTCGCGGGGGTCATGTCCCCGACCTCGTCGAGGAAGATCGTGCCCCCCTGGGCCTGCTCGAACTTCCCGAGCCTCCTTCCCGCGGCGCCGGTGAAGGCCCCCCTCTCGTGGCCGAAGAGCTCGCTCTCGAGGAGGGTCTCCGGGATCGCGGAGCAGTTGACCGCCACGAAGGGCCTGGCCGCTCGCAGGCTGTGTTCGTGGATCGCGCGGGCGACGAGCTCCTTGCCCGTCCCGCTCTCGCCCCGGATGAGCACGGTGACGTTCGACGGGGCGACCTGGCCGATCCGCTTGCAGACCTCGTACATCTTCGCGGACGCCCCCACCATGCGGATCCCCTCCCCCGGGGAAGAGCAGAGGGGTTCGCTCGCCGCGCTCTCCGCGCGGGCGCCCGCGGCGAGCGCGCTCTCGACGTGGGCCTTCAGTTCCGCGGCCGTGAAGGGCTTCGGGACGAAGTCGAACGCCCCGCGCTTCATTGCCTCGATCGCCGTCTCCGTCGTCCCGTAGGCCGTCATCAGGATCACGGGGACGGAGGAGGCGATCGACTTCACCTCCTTCAGCGCCTCGAGACCGCACCCCTCCCCGAGCTTCACGTCCATCAGGACGAGGTCGGGCACCTCGGCGCGGACGAGCTCGAGAGCCTCGGGGCCGCTCCGCGCGGTCCTCACCTCGTGGCCGTCGCCGGCGAGGGTCTTCCGGATGGAGGTGAGGAGGTTCGGCTGGTCGTCGACGACGAGGATCCGGCTCACGACGGGGATCCCGCTCCAGCGAGTGCGGGGAGCCGCACGGCGACGACCGCGCCCGCTCCGGCGCTGCTCTCGAACTCGATCGACCCCTGGTGCTCCTGGACGATCTTCAGGGCGATCGGAAGGCCGAGCCCGGTCCCCGTCGGCTTCGTCGTGAAGAAGGGGTCGAAGAGCCGCTTGCGGAGCCTCCGGGGAACGCCCGGCCCCGTGTCCCGGACGCGGACGACGACCTCTCCGGGCTCCCCGGGATGGCCCTGCCAGCCCGTCTCGACCGTGAGGGTCCCTCCGTCCGGCATCGCCTCGGCCGAGTTGAGGAAGAGGTTCAGGAAGACCTGCTTCAGTTCCTCCCGGTCGACCGGGACGGGGGGGATCCGGTCGTCGAATCGGGTGACGACCTGGATCCTCTTCGCCGCCAGCGTGGGGAGGAGCGCGTCGATCGCCCCGGCCGCTATGGCGTGGACGGGCACGAGGTCTCGGGGGCGGGAGGGACGGCGGGCGAGGTCGAGGAACTTCCCGACGACGCGGTCGAGGCGACCGATCTCCTGGTTGATCACCTCCACGTCCTCGAGGCTCGAGGGGGAGAGGCCGTCGCCGCGCAGGGTGTCGACCCGGAGTCGAATTGCGGTGAGGGGGTTCCGGATCTCGTGGGCGACGAATCCAGCCATCTGGCCGAGCGCCGCGAACTTCTCGGCCTCGACGATGCGTCGAGTCGCTCGCCGGTGGTGGAGCGCGGCGAGGAGCCCTCCGAGGAGGGCGGCGGCCCCGATCCCGACCCAGATCCCGGCCTCGAGGCGCGCGAGCTTCCGCGCGTTCGTGGCCTGGGCGTCCGCGATGAGGCGCTCGTTCAGGGCGAGCAGCTCCTCGCAGGCCGCGTGGATCTCCTCGACGCGCGGCCAGATCTCGTTCGCGTGGACGAGGGCCGCCTCCGCGGTCCGGTTCTCCTCCGCGAGGACGACGACCCAGTCCCGCAGGCGAGTGTACTCGTCGTAGAGGGTGGCGATGCGGTGGACGATCCGCCGCTCCGGCTGCGTGAAGGCCACGTCTCGGGCGGCGGCGAACCAGCACTCGAAGTCGGCCCGCTTCTCCTCGAGGAGGCGGATCCACCTCGGGTCCGGGGCGAGGAGGAAGTTGGCGACGATGCCCTTCTGGTCGAGGAGGACGAGCTCGAGCTCCGCCGCGGCCTTGAGACTCGAGACGTTCTCGGCGAGCACCGCGCGGGAGGAGCGGTCGATCGTCTGCCGCGACTCCCGGGCGAGGAGCCCGATCCCCGCGAGGAGGATCCCGATCCCGGCGAGACCGGCGAGGGTCCGGCGGTCGAACGTGCGACGGCGCACGATCATGCGTGCCTGCCGCGGCTGCGCATCCGCGGGAGAGGACGCGTCCGCCAGAAGCGCCGCCGCGGCATGAGTCCTGCAGCCGTTGCTCTCTCCGTCCCGGCGCGCCGGCCGTCGGCGCCCGACGTCGAGGGGAATTGCGACGATCCTCCAGGTCGGGAGAGACCCTCCTGGACCCTCATGAGACTCTTGGATTCCCTTCCAGGGACAGTGACCGGAACGATCGCTCGAGTCCCCTGAAACCGCGATCCCTCCGGAAAGTTCCGGAGACGGCTCCCGGGCCCCCCCACCACGCAAGAGGTTACCTGACTATCGCGGACCCGCCGTCTTGTCAATGGCGCACAGCGGCTTCGCCGAAAACGGGATTTGCTGGAAGGACCTCCGCGGAGGGCGTTCGCGCCGGCGAGAGGGAGGAGTCGGACGCCGGTCCCGGATCAGCGCTTCTCCGGGTCCGCCGCGCCCCGCCAGAGGAGGAATCCGAGCGAGGCGAGCACGAGGAGACCGAAGAGGTCGCTTTCCGGCAGGCCAAGAGGCAGGTGTCGCAGGACGGCGACGGTGGGATGGAAGCCGCTGTCGCGGTCGAAGCCGGGGAGGAAGCCGAGCATCGCGGCGGCGATGCCGAGGATCGAAGCCCCCGCGATCAGGCCCGAGCCGTAGAGCGTGCCCTGCGGCTCGTCCTCCGCGTCGGGCGCGCGGCGGTACGTCGCGTCGGCGATCCTGCGGACGAGGCCCCCGAGGAAGACCGGCATCGTCGAGCTGAGCGGCAGGTAGACGCCGACCGAGAACGTGAGGGAGCGGAAGCCGAGGAGCTCGACGAACGCGGCGATCGCGACTCCGATCAGGATCAGGTCCCAGGGGAGGCGGCGCGTGAGGAGGCCGTCGATGACGACCGACATGAGCTTCGCCTGCGGTGCCTGCAGGCGCCCCGCGCCGATCCCGTCCTCGCGGAGCCACCGCGCCTGCCCGCTCTCCGGGTCGACGAGGTAGGTGCCCTCGGCTTGGGCTCCCGGGAGATCCTCGCGCGAGAGGCGCACGAAGAGGTACGAGCGCCCGTCCGTGAGGCCGCGCACGGCCTCGGCGCGGTCCCGGGCGGCTCGGGGCACGGCGAAGGGAGCCTCGACCGCCGACTCCCTCGTCTCGGCGAGGTTCAAGAGGTAAGCGGTCCAGCCCACGGCGAGGACCGAGGTGAGGACGCCGATCCCGAGCGCCGCCTGCTGCTTCACCGGCGTCGCGCCGACGAGGAACCCGGTCTTCAGGTCCTGCGAGCAGGTGCCCGCGTTGCTGATCGCGATGCAGACGACCGCGCCCACCATGAGCGCGAGGCGGCTATAGGCCGAGCCCTCCCACCCGACGAGGAGGAAGATCGCGCAGGTCGCCATCAGCACGCCGATCGTCATGCCGGAGAGGGGGCAGGAGGAGGAGCCGACCTCGCCCGTGATCCGCGACGAAACGACGGAGAAGAGGAACCCGAGGACGAGGATGAGCAAGGCCCCGAGCAGGTTCATGTGGAAGGCCGGCGCCGCCACGATGAACGCGACGAGGAGGAGCGCCCCCCCCAGGAGGACGGGGACCGGCGCGTCCCGGTCCGTGCGCAGGGTCGAGGCCGCGCCGGAGCCGCTTCCCAGGATCCCCCTCGCGGAGGCCCGGACCGAGGAGACGATCGAGGGGAGAGCGCGGGCGAGAGCGAAGATCCCCCCCGTCGCGACCGCGCCCGCGCCGATGTGCTTGACGTAGCTCGTCCAGATCTCGCCGGGCGACATGTCGCGGATCAGCCCGGAGGCGGGGGCGAGGGGGGAGGAGGCGCCCGAGCCGAAGAGCGCGATGATCGGCACGAGGACGAAGGAGGCGAGCAGGCTCCCCGCGACCATGAGGAGCGAGGTTCGGTAGCCGATGATGTAGCCGACGCCGACGAGCTCGGGAGCGACGTCGGAGGCGACCGCGGCGCCCTTGAAGAACGAGACGGGCCAGGCGACCGTCGCCTTGGCGCCGCCGAGGAGGGCCTGGAACGCCTTGAAGGCGGCTCCGACGCCGAGGCCGACGAAGACCTTGCCCGCCGACGTGCCCCCCTTCTCGCCGGCCCGGAGGATCTCGGCGCAGGCCTTCCCCTCGGGGTAGCGGAGCACCCCGTGCTCCTTGACGATCAGGTAGCGGCGGAGCGGGACCATCATCAGGACGCCGAGGATCCCGCCCGTCAGCGCGATCAGGGTCGTCAGGCCGACCTCGAGGGGGTGGCCGAGGAAGATCAGCGCCGGGACGCTGAAGACGACCGCCGCGGCGACCGATTCACCGGCCGAGCCCGTCGTCTGGACGATGTTGTGCTCGAGGATCGCGCGCTCGCCGCGGCGCCTCCGGATCGCCCAGATTGCGAGGACGGCGATCGGGACCGAGGCCGAGGTCGTGAGGCCGACGCGGAGCGCGAGGTAGGTCGAGGCCGCGCCGAAGAGGACGCCGAGGACGGCGCCGAGCGCGAGCGCCCGCAGCGTCAGCTCGGGGGGGCTCTCCTCCGGCGCGACGGCGGGCCGGAAGCCCTCGAGCGGGAGGCTCACATCATCGCCGAGGGGGGGGCGGGCTCGTTCGGGTCGCCGGCGTTGGCCAGCGGGACCCGGATCAGGATGAAGGCGAGCAGCCCAATCACCGCCACGCCCGCCAGGTAGGAGGGGTCGGCGAAGACGACGTATTTGCCGAAGTCGAAGTCGAAGCCCGCGAGCCCCGCGGTGACGAGGCCCATCAAGGCCTCCCCCGCAATCAGCCCCGAGGCGATCAGGATCCCGACGTTCGTGAAGCGGGTGACCTGCGCCTCGTTCAGCCGGCGCCTCTTCGCGAGCGCGTCCGCCAGCCAGCGGATGACGCCGCCCACGAAGATCGCCGCGGTCGTCCCGAAGGGGAGGTACATGCCGACCGAGACGAGCATGGGGCTGCGCACCCGCAGGAGCACCATCGCGAAGCCCATCGCGATGCCGACGATCACGAGCGGCCAGGCCATGTCCCCGCCGACGATCCCCTGGGCGATGAAGGCCATGAGGCTCGCCTGGGGAGCGGAGAGCTTCGGGTCGCCGAAGCCGGTGCCGCCCTGCTTGATGTTGTTGTTGTGGAGGAGCAGCAGCGGGAAGTACATCACGAGCGCCGCGACGACGACCGCGACCAGCTCGACGAGCTGGATCGTCCGCGGCGTGCCTCCGAGGATCCAGCCCACCTTGAAGTCCTGGAGGAGCTCCCCCGCGACCGCCGCGGCGACGCACACGACCGCGGCGACGCCGAGGACGGCGACGACGCCGCTCGTCCCGGAGACGCCGAGGGCGACCATCAGGAGGGCGGCGACGATCAGCGTCGAGAGCGTGAGGCCCGAGATCGGGTTGTTCGACGACCCGATCATCCCGACCAGGTAGCCCGACACCGTGCAGAAGAAGAAGCCCGCGATCAGCATGACGATCGCCGCCGTGAGGCCGGCCGTCACCCCGGCGAAGCTCACGTAGAGCGCGGCCATGCCGACGAAGACGAGGCCGATCAGCGCGAAGACCGTCTTCGACGACATGTACCTCTCGGTCCGCCCGACGCGCGCGGCCTCCCCTCGCGCGCGGAGGTCCTTGAAGGCGCGGGAGAGCCCCGCGGCGAGGCTCCTCCGCATGCGGAAGAGGGTCGTCCCCGCCCCGACGAGCATCCCCCCCACCGCGATCGGGCGCACGATGAAGCGCCACACGGCGGTCGCGGTGCCGTCCCACCCCTCGGGCGGCGCGTTCGCGGGGAGGAAGTCCGCGAGCCGCGGCCCGAGGAAGTAGATCAGGAGGGGGACGAGGAAGCCCCACGCCAGGAGCGCGCCGGCGAAGTTCATCGCCGCCACGGCGGGCCCGATGATGTAGCCGACGCCGATGTAGGCGGCGCTCACGTCGGGAACGGAGAACTTCGTCACGCCCCCGGCGCCCACGGCGTTCGCCGTCCTGCTCGCGCCGAGACGCACGAGGCTCTTGCCGAGGTCCCCGATCCGGATGAAGAAGTTTCGCGAGAGCGCGAAGAGCTGGAAGGTGCTTCCGAGCAGGACCGCCCCGCCCACGATCATGTTGTAGAAGAGGTACTTCGCCGCGCTCGCGCCGCGCTGGCCGGCCTTGTGGATCTCGCCGGCGGCGACCGACTCGGGGAAGGGGAGGGAGGGGTCCTCGACCATCGCCTTGCGCACGAGCGAGACGAAGAGCACGCCGAGGATCGAGCCGACGATCATGAGGACCGTCGACTTCCAGTAGGCGTCCGCCGGATCGAACGACGGCCAGGCGCCCGCGATGAGGAAGGCGGGGAGGGTGAATACGGCGCCCGCCGCCACCGACTCCCCGATCGAACCCGCAGTCCGCGCCAGGTTCTCCTGGAGGATCGTGCCGCGCCGCAGGCGGAGCACCGCCATGCTGATCACCGCCGCGGGGTAGGTCGCCGCGATCGTCTGGCCGGCCTTCAACCCGAGGTAGGCGTTCGCGGCCCCGAGCACGACGGTCATCACGAGGCCGAGGAGCACGGTCCCGACCGTGAACTCCCGCATCTCCACGTGCTCCGGGACGTACGGCTTGTGTCCGGAGGCGGGTCCGGCTCCGAAGGTGCGTTCCGGCTGTGCCAAGGGATCCTCCCGGATCGGGAGCCGGCGGATCGGAGGCCGGAGGGTCCCCCCCTCCCGCTCGGCCCGGGCGCAAATGAGAGGGGGGGATGCTAACTACCGAGGGGATCCGATCAAGGATCGCGGGTCCTGGAGGGCGCTGCCCGACGAGGGAGAGGACCGCGCCGGGAACGCGGATCCAAGAAAAGAACCGCCGCGGAAAGACCCGCGGCGGTTCCTTGGGGGATCGGGGACCGGCGCGCGTCTCCGGCGCAGGTGCCCCTCGGTTTGCGTACGGCGATGGTGGCGATCCGGGCGTCTCCTGGACGGATTCGGGTCGGTGTCCACGCGGTCGGGGGACCTTTCGCCCGGCGAGGCGGGCGCACGGAGAGCCGCCGTGGACGCTCGGCAGACCGTTTCCTCCGGTCTCCCGCACATCCGACCAGTAGGAACGACAATAGGTTAGCCCACGATTCGTTCACCCGCCAAGTCGGGGCTGGGAACGGCCGCCGCGTCGCTCTCTCGAGTACAGCGGCCGTCGCGTCCGAGCCTCCCTCGACGGCATCGGTCGGGTGAACCCCCTCCCCCGTTCGCGGGCATCGAGTCCGCGAGGGGCCCTCCCCGGCCGGGCGCGCGCCCTCCGGCCCGTCCTCCCTTCGGAAGGGGACGCCGACGGCGGCCCTCGGGATCCCGGGATCGGGGCGCTGGACAAGGTCTCGAGCCTACGAATACTCTTCTTGTTCCCTCGGAGGACGGTCCTCGTCGCGAGGGTGTGGTCATGGGTGCGGGAAAAGTGGAAACGCGATTCCAGTCGCCCCCGGCCCGGTGGGGAGGCCGGTGGGCTCGCCGAGGTCTCGAGGGCGCCTCCCGAGGGCGATTCCCCTGGCGCCGCCGATCCGAGGCCGCGGCGACGGGCGCCGGGTGAAGGGCGTGCGGCTCCTCCTCGTCGAAGACGACGGAAGGGTGTCGAGCTTCCTCCGCCGGGCGCTCGTGGAGGAGGGCTTCGCCGTCGACCTTTCCCGCGACGGGCGCGACGCGTTCCATCTCGCCCTCCACGAGCCCTACGACGTGATCGTCCTCGACCTCATGCTCCCCCTGTTGAGCGGCTTCGAGGTCCTGCGGGAGATCCGAAGACAAGGGTGCGGGGTCCCGGTCCTGATCCTGTCGGCGAAGGACGGCGTCGAGGACCGCGTGCGCGGGCTGGACGCGGGGGCCGACGACTACCTCGTCAAGCCCTTCCGCCTCGCCGAGCTGACGGCGAGGATCCGCGCCCTGCTCCGCCGCCGGTCGGACCCGGGAGGACCGGTCCTCCGTGCCGGCGACCTCGAGCTCGACCTGCGGGCGTGGAGGGCGACGCGCGGCGGGCGGCGGATCGACCTGACGCCGAAGGAGATGGCCCTCCTCGAGTTCCTCCTCCGCCACCAGGGGACGGTCGTGACGAGGACGATGATCGCCGAGCATGTCTGGGACCAGAACTTCGACTCCTTCAGCAACGTGATCGACGTCTACATCCGATACCTCCGGGCGAAGATCGAGGACGGGTCGGGGACGAGGCTGATCCACACGGTCCGGGGGGTGGGGTACCTCCTCTCCGCGGAGGCCCCGTGAGGAAGAGGATCTCGATCCGGCGGAGGCTGACCCTCGTCTCCTGGTCGCTCGCCCTCGTCACCGCGGTCGTCCTCGCCCTCGTCTTCCACCTGCGCACGCGGGCCAACCTCCTCGCGGAGGTCGAGAGGACGCTCGGGACGAAGTGCGACGAGGTGATCACGGTCCTCGAGAGCCGCGCCCCGCACCCCACGCTCGAGGAGTTCCTCTGGGTCGAGATCGAGACGAACTACCGCTCCTCGCCCTACGCCTACGTCTACCAGGTGAGCGACGCGGAGGGGCGGGTCCTGGCGAGGAGCGCGAACCTCGGGGACGCGGTCCTCCCCGTGGCCGGCCCTCGGCTGGAGGGGACGGACGGGAACGCGGTCCTCTACCGGACCGAGCGCGAACTCGCCTGGCCCGGCCGGGGGCACCTGCGGGTCCGGAGCGAACGCCTCCCCGTCGCGATCGCCGGCGGCGCGGCGGCGACCCTCGTGATCCAGACGGGGCTCACCCTCGAGCCGCTCGAGGCGGCGGCGCGGAAGACCCTGATCGAGACCCTCCTCTGGGCGGCCTCCGCCCTCGCCGCCGTCTTCTTCCTCCTCTGGTTCGTGACCGCGCGCTCTCTCCGACCGGTCGCCGCGATCACCCGGAAGGCGTCGAGGATCACCAGCACGAACCTCCGCGAGCGGCTTCCCCTCGCGGGGAGCGGGGACGAGCTGGACCAGCTCGCGAGGGTCCTCAACGAGATGCTCGATCGGCTCGAGGGCTCGCTCCACCGGATGGAGGAGTTCTCCTCCGACGCCGCCCACCAGCTCCGCACCCCCCTCACGCGGATCCGGGGGGAGCTCGACCTGATCCTCCGAGGACACGTCCCCGAGGCGACCCGGAGCCAGCTCGAGAGGGTCGAGGAGGAGATCGAGCGGATGAGTCGGCTCTGCGGCCGCCTCCTCCTGCTCGCCCGGGTCGACTCCCAGTCCGAGGCTGCGGCCCTCCTCGGCGACCGGGTCGATCTGGAGGACATGGTCTCCGAGCTGCTCGAGCAGACGACGCCCCTCGCCCGCGACCGGGGAGTTCGGCTCGGACGCGGCCCGACCTCCGCGATCTCGATCCAGGGGAGCCGCCCTCTCCTCGTCGAAGCGTTCCTGAACCTGCTCGACAACGCGATCCGCTGCACTCCCGAGGGGGGCGAGGTCGAGGTCTCGCTTGAGCGCCAGGATGGGCACGTCCGCCTCGCGGTCCGTGACACGGGCCCGGGCGTTCCGACCGAGGAGCGGGAACGGATCTTCCACCGCCTGCACCGGATCCCCCGCCCCCCGGCCGGCCCCGACGAGGGGACGGGGCTCGGTCTCGCGATCGTCCGGGCGATCGCGCAGGCCCACGGGGGGCGCGTCGAGCTCGAGTGCCCGCCGGGGGGAGGGAGCATCTTCGGCCTCGTCCTGCCGATCCCGCCGCGCCCCTGAGGAAAATGCGGCTTCCTTGCGGCCCCCGATCCCGCCGGGGCCGCCCGGGACTCTCCGGAGGGAGGATCCGATCCTTCTCATCGAGTTCTAATCTCCGGCTCACGGTCCTTTCATCGCGTCCGAGGTAGACCTGTCTGCCGAGAAACAAGCGCCGGCACTCCCGTCCCGGGAAAGTCCGCCCCTGGCGGCGTCCGGCCCGCAGGAGAAGATGGTCTCCATGAAGCGATCCACGCTCGTTCGAGGATCCGTCGCCTGTGCCCTTCTGTCGGCACCCTTGGCGGCCTTGGTTCCGCAGGGGCGGGGAGGTCCGGATCCGGAAGCCGTGCGAGAGGCCGCTCTCGCCGCCGGACTCGGCCCGCTCGGGTCGATCCCCGTTCCCGAGCCTCCGAACCTCTCCCAGTTCCTGAAGCCCGGGGAGGGAGCCCGGAAGGCGGCGATCGCTCTCGGGAAGGCGTTCTTCTGGGACATGCAGGTCGGGAGCGACGGCCAGGCGTGCGGCTCCTGTCATTTTCACGCCGGGGCCGACCGCCGCTCGAAGAACCAGCTGAGCCCGGGCCTCCGGAACGTCGACCCGCTGCTGCAGACCGTGTTCGACCCGTGCGGATCGGGCGAGACCGGGGGGCCCAACTTCGAGCTCGCCGCGGAGGACTTCCCGTTCCACGCGCTCAAGGACCCCGAGGAGGAGAACTTCCTCCTTCGCGAGGTCCTCTTCGACACGGACGACGTCGCCTCCTCCCAGGGGGTCTTCGGGGCCGCCTTCGCCGGGATCACGCCGGGCGTGCCGGGGGACGTCGGAGCCCCCTTCGCCGACCCCGTCTTCCAGGTCGGAGGGTCGAACGTGCGGCGGGTGGAGCCCCGCAACACGCCGACGATCGTCAACGCCGTGTTCAACTTCGCGAACTTCTGGGACGGCCGGGCCCACAACGTCTTCAACGGGGCGAGCGTGATCGGTCCCCTCGATCCCGCGGCGATCGTCCTCGTCAAGGAGGGGGGTTCCCTGGTCGCCACCCAAGTCGAGATCCCCAATTCGAGCCTCGCCTCGCAGGCGGTGGGCCCCCCGCGCAGCGACCTCGAGATGTCCTTCTTCGACCGGCCCTTCCCCGACATCGCGCGGAAGCTCTTCAGCCTCACCCCGCTCGGCCTGCAGGTCGTGCACGAGGACGATAGCGTCCTCGGAACCTACTCCCAGGCTCCGGAGCCGGGGCTCTCCAAGAGCTACCCGGACCTCATCAAGAAGGCTTTCAGGTCGAAGTACTGGAACTCGAACCAGCTGACGAACGGCACCACCCAGATGGAGGTGAACTTTCCCCTCTTCTTCGGTCTCGCCGTCCAGATGTACGAGTCGACCCTCGTCTCCGACCAGAGTCCCTTCGACGCGTTCATGGAAGGGGACGACGGAGCCCTGAAGGAGGAGCAGCTCCTCGGCCTCCTCGCGTTCCTCCGGACGCCCGAGTCGACGGACCCGGTCTTCACGGCGGAGGTGGGGATCGGGAACTGCGTGAGCTGCCACGGCGGCCCCGAGTTCACGGACGCGGCGTTCACGGCCCTCGCCGAGGGGGAGGAGGTCGAGCTGATCGAGCTCGAGGAGATGCCGGATCTCCTCGGAGGCCTCCTCTCCGTCGGGTCGGCGACCGCCTTCCTCGACAACGGCTTCTCGAACATCGGGGTCCGCGCCACCCCCGAAGACCTCGGCCGGGGCGGCCTGGAGAACGGCCTTCCCCTCTCCTTCGCCCGCCAGGCCCTGATGGGCCTCCCCTTCGCTCCGGACCTCCCTGGCTGCGGCGGGGCCGGGGAGCTCCCCTGTCCGCTCGCGGACCGGGTCGCCGTCGACGGGGCCTTCAAGATCCCGGGACTCCGCAACGCCGAGCTGACGGGGCCCTACTTCCACAACGGCGGCCAGGCGACGCTCGGGCAGGTGATCGAGTTCTACGACCGCCAGGGAGACTTCGGCGACTTCAACCTGGCGAACCTCGACCGGAACATCGCCCAGATCGACATCGGCGAGCTCGACGAGGATCCCCTCGTGGAGTTCCTCCTCTCCCTCACGGACGAGCGGGTCCGCAACGAGATGGCGCCCTTCGACCATCCCCAGATCTTCGTGCCGAACGGCCACCCGGGAGACCACACGGTGCTCGAGTGCCTGAATGGAGGACAGGCCTGCGACGCCCTCCTCGAGGTCCCCGCCGTGGGCGAGGGGGGGCGACCCGCCGAGGGGCTCCCCCCGCTCGGGACCTTCCTCGGCCTTCCTCCGGCCGACTGACGCTCGTGCTCCGGCGGACAGCGGTCCGCCGGGATACCACCCCGCGCCCGCCCCGGTCCTCGGGGCGGGCGCTCTCGTTCCTCCCCCGCGCGCCCGGGCTGCCGCTACGCCCGGGCCGGATCCGGGCGGTCGGCGTCGACCTCGAGCTCGCGGATCGCGCGGACGACCTCCGCGGAGGGGAGAGCCCCCTCCTGCGCGAGGGCATGGAGGGCGGCGAGCGCGATCGAGGCAGCGTCGACCTCGAAGAACCGGCGAAGCCGCGCGCGGCCATCGCTCCGGCCGAATCCGTCCGTGCCGAGGGAGACCAGGCGCCCGGGGATCCAGCGCGCGATCGTCTCCGGGAGCGCCTTGACGTAGTCCGTGGCGGCGACGAACACCCCCTTCGCGCCGCCGAGCGCCTGCCGGAGGTAGGGGACCCGGGGAGCCTCCGCCGGGTGGAGGCGGTTCCAGCGCTCGGTCTCGAGCGCATCCCGGTGGAGGGCCTTGTAACTCGTCACGGACCAGACGTCGGAGGCGACGCCGAACTTGCTCTCGAGCAGCGCCTGCGCGCGGACCGCCTCGTTCAGGATCGCCCCGCTCCCGAGGAGGTGCACGCCCGCGCTCTCGGCAGCCCGCAGCCGGTAGATCCCGCGGAGGATCCCCTCCTTCGCGCCCGGGGGCATCGGCGGCTGGCGGTAGGTCTCGTTCCCGACCGTGAGGTAGAAGAGGACGTCCTCCTCCTTCTCGAGGATCCGGCGGAGCGCGTCCTGGACGATCGCCGCGATCTCGTAGGCGTAGGCCGGGTCGTAGGCGAGGAGGTTCGGGACGGGGAAGGCGAGCAGGTGGCTGTTGCCGTCCTGGTGCTGGAGCCCTTCTCCCGCGAGGGTGGTTCGCCCCGCCGTCGCGCCGACCAGGATTCCGCGGCAGCGGCTGTCCCCCGCGGCCCAGACGAGGTCGCCGATCCGCTGCAGGCCGAACATCGAGTAGAAGAAGAAGATCGGGACGGTCGCGATCCCGTGCCCCGCGTGGGCCGTGCCGGCGGCGAGGAAGGAGGCCATCGAGCCCGCCTCCGTGATCCCCTCCTCGAGGATCTGGCCGTCCTTCGCCTCGCGGTAATAGAGGAGGCTCTTCCGGTCGACGGGGGGGTAGAGCTGGCCGACGGAGGAATAGATTCCGAACTGCCGGAAGAGCGCCTCCATCCCGAAGGTCCGCGCCTCGTCGGGGACGATCGGCACGATCCGCGGCCCGACCCGCTCGTCCTTCAGGATCTTCGCGAGGAGCCGCACGAGGGCCATCGTCGTCGAGGCCTCCCCGTCCCCCGACCCCTTCGCGAACTCCTCGAAGAGGTGCTCCGAGGGGGCGCGGAGCCCCGTCGGCACGACCGTTCTCCGCGGGACGAACCCGCCGAGGGCGGACCGGCGCTCGAGGAGGTAGCGGATCTCGGCGCTGTCGGGCGAGGGCCGGTAGAAGGGGGCGCTTCCGACCGCCCGCGTCGAGATCGGGATCCCGAAGCGGTCCCGGAAGCGGAGCAGCTCCTGCTCGTTCATCTTCTTCTGCTGGTGCGTCACGTTCTTCCCCTCGCCCGCTTCCCCGAGCCCGTACCCCTTGATCGTCTGCGCGAGGATCACCGTCGGCTCCCCGGCGTGCTCGACGGCGGCCTTGTACGCCGCGTGGACCTTCTCCGGGTCGTGCCCGCCGAGGCGGAGCTTCCAGAGCTGGTCGTCGGTCAGGTGGGAGACCATCGCCTCGAGGCGAGGGTCGCCTCCGAAGACGACCTGGCGGAGCACGGCTCCCCCCTCGACCGTGCAGCGCTGCGACTCCCCGTCGACGATCTCCCCGAGCCGGCGCACGAGGAGCCCGTCGGCGTCCTTCTCGAAGAGGGGGTCCCAGTCGTTCCCCCAGATGACCTTGATCACGTTCCAGCCGGCGCCCCGGAAGGCGGCTTCCAGCTCCTGGATGATCTTCCCGTTCCCGCGGACGGGGCCGTCGAGCCGCTGGAGGTTGCAGTTGACGACGAAGATCAGGTTGTCGAGCCGCTCCCGCGGGGCGAGGGTGATCGCGCCGAGCGCCTCGGGCTCGTCGCACTCCCCGTCGCCGACGAAGGCCCACACCTTCGCCCCGCGCGCGGGGCGCAGCCCCCGGTCCTCGAGGTAGCGCATGAACCGCGCGCGGTAGATCGCCATCAGGGACCCAAGCCCCATCGAGACGGTCGGGAACTCCCAGAACTCGGGCATCAACCAGGGGTGGGGATAGGAGGGGAGCCCGCCTCCCTCGGCCAGCTCGCGCCGGAAGCGCTCGAGCTGCCCCTCCGTCAGCCTCCCTTCGAGGAAGGCCCTCGCGTAGATCCCCGGCGAGGCGTGCCCCTGGAAGTAGACGAAGTCCCCGCCGCACTCGTGGTCGCGGCCGCGGAAGAAGTGGTTGAATCCGACCTCGTAGAGGGTCGCGGCCGAGGCGTAGGTCGAGATGTGCCCGCCGATCCCGGGCTCGATCCGGTTCGCGCGGACGACCATCGCCATCGCGTTCCACCGCACGAGGCTCTTGATCCGCTGCTCGAGGGCGCGGTCGCCCGGGTAGGGGGGCTGGCGCTCGCGCGGGATCGTGTTGACGTAGGGGGTCTCCGACGTGACCGGGAGGACGACGCCGCTCCTCTGCGCGTGGATCTGGACGTCGCGCAGCACGCGGCGGACCGCTTCCGGGCCGTGGAGGTGGTGGAGGTCGTCGAGGGACTCGAGCCAGTCGCGCGACTCGGCGGGATCGTGGTCGACGGTGGGGGAGTCGTCCATCGCGTGGATCGGGCTCCCCGGGCGGCGCTGGGCCGGGGAGGCCGAGCCGCACAGGTTAAGGGGGAAGGCGCGCGCGGGTCGAGACCCGGGAGCGGTTGCCAGCGGCCGCGAGCGCGGCCATCGTGGGGGAGCACCGCAAGGACGAGCGATGAGGAAGCCAAGCCCCGTCCTCCGTGGAGCCCTGCTCGGGGTTCTCTTCGCCACCCTGATCGGGCTCATCCCCTTCTCCGGAGGTCCGCTTCGGTGGAAGTTGGCTCTTGGGCATCTCGCCGTCGGGCTCCTCGTCGTCTGCTGGCTCTGGAGGAAGACCATTCCGCGACCGGCCGGGCCATCCAGTTAGGACACGGCCCAGGGGTTGCGCCGCGGCGAGGGCGAACTAAACCCGGCGGTCGAACGCCTGGTACCCCCCATGGACCCGATCCCCGCGGGCGTCCGCGGCCGCGGCGCCGCCACGAACCCGGCGAGCCGGTTCGTCCGGCTCGCCTACGCCGAGGACACCGACCCGCAGATCGGGCCGGAGGAGGAAGGGGCTTCCGTCCCGAAGACTCTCTTCTTCCGGGACGATTCCCGCTCGATCGTCGCGCGGAACGACAGCCCCGACGTCGGCTTCGAGGCGAGCGTCAACCCCTACCGCGGCTGCGAGCACGGCTGCGCCTACTGCTACGCGCGCCCGACGCACGAGTACTTCGGCCTCTCGGCCGGGCTCGACTTCGAGACGCGGATCTTCGTCAAGGAGGACGCGGCGGAGCTCCTTCGAAAGGAGCTCGCCTCGTCCCGCTGGAAGCCGCAGGTCCTGGCGATGTCCGGGGTGACCGACCCCTACCAGCCGGTCGAGCGCCGACTCGGGATCACGCGCCGTTGCCTCGAGGTCCTCGTCGAGTACCGGAATCCCGTCGCGATCGTGACGAAGAGCGCGCTCGTCACGCGCGACCTCGACCTGCTCGCAGAGCTCGCGCGCCACCGGGCGTCGGCGGTCTTCCTCTCCGTGACGACCCTCGACCGGGCCCTCGCCCGCGACCTCGAGCCGCGCGCGGCGACGCCTGCCGCTCGACTCGAGGCGGTCGAGGCGGCGGCGAAGGCCGGCGTGCCGGTCGGCGTGATGGTCGCTCCCGTCATCCCCGGCCTCACCGACCACGAGATCCCGGCGATCCTGGAAGCCGCCGCTCGCGCGGGCGCGCGCTTCGCGGGCTACACGATGCTCCGGCTCCCCGGTGCCGTCGCGGGGGTCTTCGAAGCGTGGCTCGCCGCGCACCGTCCGACGAGGAAGGAGCGGGTCCTGAACCGCGTCCGCGAGATCCGCGACGGCCGTCTCAACGATCCGCGCTTCGGCTCACGGATGCGGGGCGAGGGGCCGTTCGCCGACCTCGTGGCGTCCCTCTTCGAGAAGGCCAGGCGCAGGGTTGGCCTCTCAGCTGGAGGCCCCGACCTCTCGACGGCGGCGTTCCGCCGTCCTGGGGCGTCGCAGGGGACACTCTTCGAAGATCCGAAGTCCCCCGGCTAATCGGTGGCCGGTCGCCGCGGTCCTCGTCGCGATCGGGCATGGGCCGGAGGGGTTCGGCGAAGGAGGGATGCCCGCCCCGCAAGCGCGCCTCATGAAGACCGTGGTGGAGGCCGTGCTCGGCGAGACGCTCCCGTGGGACCTGCTCGGCATGGGCGGAGCCCTCGCTCTGGTCGGCGCGCTCGCCGGGCTCCCGCCCTCCCTTTCGCCCTCGGGATCTACCTCCCGCTCTCTACGATGGCGGCCGTGTTCGCGGGAGGGCTCGTCCGGCGGATCGCGGAACGCGGCGGCGCCACGGGCGCGGCGCAGACCGGCATCCTCTGCGCGTCGGGCTACGTGGCGGGGGAGGGGCTCGCGGGCGTCCTCGTCGCGGGATATGCCTTTGCGATGGGTCTCGGGAGGTACGAGGCTCCCCCCGCGACGGCGATCGAGAGCCTGCTCGCGTTCGGAGTCCTCGCCTTTGCCGGGTGGATCCTCTTCCGCGCGGCGCGGGCGGGCTCGGGAGGGGAACGGGCGTGAAGCGCCTCCTCCTCGTCAGCAGCTCGACCCTCCACGGGGGGGGCTACCTCGACCACTGCGCCGAGGAGATCGCCGACCTCCTGCGGGGGAGCGCGCGGACCGTCCTCTTCGTCCCCTACGCGTTGAAGAACCGGGAGGCCTACGCCGCGAAGGCGCGGGAGCGATTCCGCGCGATCGGCCTCGAGCTCGCCTCCGTCCACGAGTTCGTCGCGAAGGAGGCCGCGCGAGCGGCCGTCGAGAAGGCCGAGGCGGTCTTCGTCGGCGGCGGGAACACCTTCCGCCTCCTCGCCGCCCTCTACGAGAGGGACCTCCTCGGGACGATCCGCGCGCGGGCCGAGGCGGGGATGCCCTACGTCGGCTCGAGCGCCGGGACGAACGTCGCCTGCCCGACGATCCGGACGACGAACGACATGCCGATCCTCTGGCCGCCGTCGCCCGAGGCGCTCGGCCTCGTCCCGTTCCAGGTGAACCCGCACTACCTCGATCCCGACCCCCGCTCGACGCACGCGGGCGAGACGCGCGAGCAGCGGATCCGGGAGTTCCACGAGGAGAACGATCCGCCCGTCGTCGGCCTGCGCGAGGGGGCGATGCTCCGCGTCGAGGGGACCTCGGTCCTCCTCAAGGGGAGGGCGGGGGCGCGCGTCTTCGAGAAGGGGAAGGAGCCGCGGGAGCTCGCGCCGGGGGACCGCGTCGAGTTCGGGTTCGGGACGTGACCGCCCTCGGGACGACGGAGCGGGGTCTCCTCTGGCGGAGCCTCCGGGCCCAGTGCCTGCTCCAGCCCGTCGGGTCGGTCTCGGAGGCGGTCGAACGATGCGCGGGAATCTCGGGCGCGGTGCCGAGCTGCCTCCTCTCTCTCGCGGCGCGCGTCCGCGGGTTCGTCCCGGGGATGCTCGACGAGGCGATCGAGTCGAAGGCGCTCGTGCGCGTCCCCGCGATGCGTGGCTCGATCTACCTCCTCCCCGCCGCGCGCGCCGGAGACGGCCTCGCGCTCGCCGGCGCGGACGTCGTCCTCTCGACGCTCGAGCGAGCCGGCGTCGACCGGAAGACCTACCAGGCCCTCGCCGCCGACGCCGAGGCCGCGATCGCCGGGAGGCGTCTCACGGGGACGGAGATACGCGCGGCCCTCGGGAAGGGGAGCGGCCCCGCCCCGCCGGCTCCGTCGGCGTGGAGCCTCGCGCTCCGCGCGATGAGCCACGAGGGGAGGATCCTCCGGCTCGGAGCGCGCGGAGGGCCCCTCAGCCAGAGGTTCGAGTACGTGGCGACCAAGGAGTGGCTCGGCCGGATCCCCCTGATCCTGGACAAGGGCGCGGCGCTCGCCAACCTCGCGCCCTGGTACCTCGACGCGCATGGTCCCTCCTCGGCGTCCGACTTCGCCTGGTGGGCGGGGGTGCACAGCAGCGCCGCCGCGCGGGCGCTCGAGGCGGGCGGGTTCCTCAAGATGCCGGGCCCCGGCGAGCCCCTTTTCGTCGGCGCGAAGGCCCTCGAGGCGATCGAGCGCGCCCCGAAGCGATGGAAGTCGCTCGTTCTGCTGCCGCACTGGGACCCCTTTCTGATGGCCCACGCGGACCGCTCGCGCTTCCTCGACGGGCCGTGGAGGACCTGCGTGGTCGACCCGCACGGGAACACGACGAACGTGCTCCTCGTCGACGGGAGGGTGGCGGGCGTGTGGGACGCTCGGGGTCCCGAGCTCGCCTATGCCCTCCTCGAGACCTCGGTGACGAAGACGAGGATCGCGCCCGCCGTCCGCCGCCTGGCGGGCGTCGTCGGGAAGCCCCGCCTCGTCGAGCGGCCGAGTGCCCCGGACCTGGCGACGGCGGGGCCGACCGCGTTCCGGGCCCCCCTCGTGCGGCGCGAAGCCCGACGGTGAGGTCCCTCTCCCCGGGGGGCTTGTCGGGTCTCTCCGGACGCGTACGATGACACTTCCCCCCGATGCGGAGACAGGGGAGATGAGGCTTCTGCGCGCCCTCGCCGTTCCCGCGTTCCTGCTCCTGTGCGGGCCCTCTCGCGCCACCGCGCAGACCCCTCTCTTCGGCGAGCTGCGGCGCATGGTCCCGCCGGCGCGCGACCTCACGACGGAGGTCGCGTTCGGGGACGTCGACGGAGACTCGGACCTCGACGTCTGGGTGGCGACCTCTGGACCCGTCCGCCTCTATCGGAACGACGGCGTCGGCGTCTTCTCCGACGCGAGCGCCGGTCTTGCCGGGGTTTCGGGCAGCGCGGTCGCCCTCGGGGACCTCGACGGGGACGGGGACCTCGACGCGTTCCTCGGGGTCTACGGGGCGCCGGCGCGCCTCCTCCTGAACGGAGGGACGGGGACCTACTCGGAGGTCCCGGGCCTTCTCCCCGCCGTCCCCTCGAACACGAGCGCCGTCGCGCTCGGGGACGTCGACGGGGACGGGGACCTCGATGCCCTGCTCGGGAGCTCCGGTCAAAGCCGCCTCTACTTGAATGGCGGGACCGCCTCCTTCGTCGACGCGACGGCGCAGGTCCCGGCGGGTTCCTCGACGACGCTCGCGGTCGCGCTCGGGGACGTCGACGGCGACGGGGACCTCGACGCGCTCCTCGGGAACTCCGGCCAGAGCCGGCTCTGGCTGAACGACGGGAGCGGGGGCTTCTCCGACTGGACCGCGCACCTCCCGGCGGTCGCCTCGAGCGCCAACGTCGTCGCGCTCGGGGACGTCGACGGGGACGGCGACCTCGACGTGTTGCTCGGGAACGCGGGGCAAAGCGCGCTTTGGCTGAACGACGGGACCGGCGTCTTCCTCGACGCGGCGGCGCAGCTCCCGGTCGGCTCCTTCACGACGCTCGGCGTCGCGCTCGGGGACGTCGACGGGGACGGCGACCTCGACGCGCTCCTCGGGAACGCGGGACTGGCGACCCTGGCGCAGCCGAGCCTCCTCTACCGCAACGACGGGACCGGGGTTTTCGCCCCCGGCGCGTTCCCCGGGGCTTCCTTCGGGACGTTCGCGGTCGCGCTCGGGGACGTCGACGGCGACGGGGACCTCGACGCCTGGATCGGGAACTACGGGGAGCCCGCTCGGCTCTACCTGAACGACGGCGCGGGCCTGTTCGTCGACGCGACCGCCCCGGTCCCGGCGGGCGGGTTCGGGACCTCCGCCGTCGCGCTCGGGGACGTCGACGGCGACGGGGACCTCGACCTCGTCGTCGGGAAGTACGCGGGCCAGACCGAGCTCTACGGGAACGACGGGGCGGGCGTCCTCTCCGACGCGACGTTCCTCCTCCCGGCCGGAGCCTACCCCACGCGGGCGGTCGCGCTCGGGGACGTCGACGGGGATGGGGACCTCGACCTCCTCGTCGGGAACGAGGGAGGCCAGAGCCGGCTCTGGCGGAACGACGGGACGGGGCAGTTCCTCGACGCGACGGTCCGGCTCCCGGCCGGCGCGTACGAGACGCGCGCCCTCGCCCTCGGGGACGTCGACGGGGACGGGGACCTCGATCTCCTATTCGGAAACTACGGGGACCAGAGCCTCCTCTACCTGAACGACGGGACGGGCGTCTTCGTCGACGCCACGACGGGGCTGCCGCCGGGAGCCTACGGCACCCTCGCGCTCGGTCTCGCGGACCTCGACGGCGACGGAGACCTCGACGCCCTCCTCGGGAACTCGGGGCAGAGCCGGCTCTACGTGAACGGCGGCTCGGGCGTCTTCGTGGACGCGACCGGTCAGCTCCCGGTCGGCTCCTACGACACCCGCGACGTCGCGCTCGGCGACGCCGACGGCGACGGGGATCTCGACGTCTTCGTCGCGAACTCCGGCGAGCCGAGCCGCCTCTACCGGAACCTCGGCGCCGGGGTCTACTCGGACGCGACGGGACAGCTCCCGGCGGGCGTCTACGCGACGCGCGCGGCGGCGTTCGCGGACGTCGACCTCGACGGGGACCTCGACCTCCTGCTCGGGATCTCCGGGGGGGCGAGCCGCCTCTACCTGAACGGCGGGACCGGGGCGTTCTCCGACGCGACCGGGCAGTTCCCCGCCGGCGCCTCCGCCGTCGAGCGCCTCGCGGTCGGGGACCTCGACGGGGACGCCGAGGTCGACGTGGTCCTCGCGGAGGTGCGCTACGCCTGCGTCCTCTCGAACCTCCGGCGCCAGGTCGCGTGGCGGGGGATCCCCCGGCTCGGGAAGAACCTCTCGCTCGACCTGTGGGGCCCGCCCTTCGGGCCCTGGGCTCTCGGCGTTGCCGTCGCGCCCGGGCTCCTCCCCTGGCCCCCGTACGGGACCCTTCGGCTCGACCCGCTCGCGACCGTCGTGATCGCCTACGGCGACCTCGACGCGCAGGGTCGAGCGTCGATCGAGTTCGGCGTCCCGCCGGTCCCCGCGCTGATGGGCGTCTCGATCTACTGGCAGGGGATCGCGGGCCCGCCGCTGCGGCTGACGAACCTCGAGGTCACGACCCTCACGAACTTGTAGCGCGCGCCGGCGCTACTTCTGCCGCGGGTCCCGGAGGTCGCGGTCGGGTGGCCGATAGGCCCCCGACCGGATCTGGCGGATCATCTCGCAGAGGCTGAGCGCGGCGTTGCGGACCTCCTCGAACAGGCCGGTGTCCTCGTCGAGGTCCTCGTGGCTCGTGGCGTACGGCCGGTAGTAGCCGACGTAGGCGCCGACCGCGGAGGCGAGCCCGGCCGGGACGAGCTCCATGTCCGTGAGCCAGTCCGTCAGGCTCCGCCGGAGGCCGTCGACGCCGGCGGCGTCGCCGTGGACGACGACCGAGAAGGCGCGCCCGGCGAGGTGCTTCGGGTAGTGCCATCCCGCGAGCTCGAGCGCCTTCGCCCTCGCCGGATCCTTCCCGCCCGTCGACGTCGGGTCGGGATTGCCTCCGTCGGCGCAGACGAGGCGGTCGATCATGAGCTTCAGGACGCTCGGCGATTGGTACCAGTGGACGGGCGTCACGATCATCACGCCGTGCGCGGCGACCCAGCGGGGGTAGATCTCGTTCATCCAGTCCTGCGTCTGGCCGATCGCGTGATTCGGGTAGCAGGAGCAGGGCCAGTTGCAAAGCGGCATGGCCGTCGAGACGCACGCCTTGCAGGGGTGGATGACGCGCCCGTACTCCGCGGTGAGGAGGCTCAGGTCGAGGAGGTCGACCTCGAAGCCCTTCCGCTCCTCGACCGCCTCTCGCGCGGCCGTGACCAGCCGAAAGGTCTTCGACATCTCGCCGGGGCAGGTCTGGTCGTTGCGCGGCGAGCCGCAGACGAGAAGGACCCGGGAGGGAGTGGAGGGGCGCTTCCGCCTCCGGTCCGCCTCGTGGATCCTCCGGCGCGTCTCGAGCCACTCGACGGGCAGGTCGAACCCGGGCTCGGCGAACCCCTTCCCCGCCCTCCGGGTCCGCGGGCTCTTCCGGTACGCGTCGTAGGCCTTCCAGGCGACTTCGGCGACGGCCTCGAGGGCGTCGGGGACCTTCTCGAAGGCCGGATCGTAGAAGCGCTCCCGGAATCGGCGGAGGAACTCCTCCCGGCGGAGCGTGACGTCGGCCTGGCCTTCCCGGACCTCGATCCTCGGCTTCGAGCTCTTGCGGGCCATGATCTCCTGCCTCTATAGGGGGGTCGCCTCCTCCGGGAATCGGAGAGGGACGGCGCTCCCGCACCGCTCTTCCTACCCGGTCCGCAGGAAGCTCCGCATCGAGAGGTTTCCGTACTGGAACCCCTCGTAGAGGTCGATGACGCGCTCTCCCTCGTGACCGCTCCCGAGCACGACGAACAGCGGGTCGAAGTGCTCCGTCGTCGGCACGGCGAGGTCGGCGTGCGGGGCGAGCTCCCGGTAGGAGATGAGCGACTCGAGGTCGCCCGCGCGCAGGCGATCGCGCACCCAGTCGTCGAAGGCGCGGGCCCAGGGATCGACTTCGGCGTCCTTCCGATCGAACGCGACGCGGCGGAGGTTGTGGACGATCCCGCCGCTGCCGACGAGGAGGGCGCCGCGCTCGCGGAGGGGGGCGAGGGCCTGCCCCACGCGCAGCAGATCGGCGGGGGACTCGCCCGCGGGCAACGAGACCTCCACGACCGCCACCTCCGCGGTCGGGTAGGCGAAGCGAAGCGGCACCCAGGCCCCGTGGTCCAGGCCTCGGGACGCGTCGGTCCCGGCGGGGAAGCCGCCCCGCTCGAGGAGCGAGACGATCTCCGCGGCGAGCTCGGGCGAACCCGGGCAAGGATACGAGACCTCGTAGAGCTCGTCGGGGAAGCCGCCGAAGTCGTAGATCAGCGGCGGCCTCGGATGGCCGGTCACCCGGATGGGGAGGGGGCGCTGCCAGTGGGCCGAGACGACGAGGACCGCCGCGGGGGACGGAATCGCCTCGCCCAGGCGCCGGATCGCTCGCGTGTACGCGTCGTCGTCGAGGAGCACCATCGGGGAGCCGTGGGAGATGAAGACGGCGGGGAGTTGCGTCCGCTCGGAGAGCTTCCCCTCGACCCCGCGGGCGGCGCTCGTCCGGTTCCCTGGCGCGCCGTCCTTCGAGATTGCCCTTCGCCGCGATCCCTCGGGACTTTCCTGTTTCGGAGGAGGGGGGAGCATCGCTCAGGCGCCGGGGCCGGCATCCTATCGCCTGAATCTGCCCTCCTTCCGTGTGGATGGTCGTTCCGAGGCTCCCGTCCCTCGTCCTGTTCGGGGGTCGGCGGGCTCCGACGGGGCTCGATCCGCAAAACCCGTTGAATTCCGGTCGGTTGGGGCCGGAATCAACACCTTAAGGAATGCAGTTCCTCAGGGCACCTGGATCTCGACCGAGCCCCCCGCCGGAACCTCCACCTCGCGTTCGGCCGCCGCTCCCGCGTCCTCGCCCTCCTCGTCGCGGATTCGCGCGATCTTGCCCCGGCCGGCCAGGACGAACGGGACCGCGAACGCCCCGCGTTCGTCGGTCGAGATCAAGCCGGCGCACCAGACGGAACCACGTTCACCGGCTTCATACCGCAGATGAATTCGCCCCGAGGCCTTCGAGCCGCACCAACCCTTCACGGCGCCCACCGCGAGGTCGAGCGGCCAGTCGTTCTCGCCGGGGAGGAGATCCACGGGCACCTCGAAGGCGAGTCCCCGCCACCCTTCCCCCGGCGCCCGCAGGACCACGCCAAATCGGCCGGGCTCGGGGAACTCGATCCGGAGCCGGCCGTCCGGGTCGACGGATCCCTCGTAGATCGCCAGAGATCTCGACGGGTTTTCCAACAAAGCGGTCGCCGTCCAGCCCGACGCGGGGCGCCCGTTGACGGAGACCTGGCCGAGCAGGATCGAGGGTCGCGCGCTCGTCAGGTCGAGGTCGAAGCGGGTCGCGCGCCCGTCCTCGGCGAGACAGTTCCAGGGGATGTCCGTCCGGATGCCCGGACGGACCGTGTTCGACGCGACCTGGCCGAGTGGCGGGGACTCGACGGCCGACCGGAACACGTGCCAGCGGCCGGGGGTCAGGCGTTCGAAGCGGAAGAGCCCGTCCGGTCCCACGCGCAAGGTCCTTGCCCTCGAATCGCCGCGGTTGATCGCGACGATCACGCCCGACGGGTCGCAGCCCTCGGCCACGAGCACTCGCCCCTCGATCACCCCTCCCCGGACGAGAGACACCTCCAGGCCGTCGACGGGCTTTTTGGGATCGAGCTCGAGCGGGGAGAGCTCGGCGAGGGCCCAACCCTCTCCCTCGCAAAAGATGGCGAACCGCCCCGCTCGGCCCGCCCACATCTCGAACCGCCCGTCCGCGTCGGTCCGCGTCGAGTCGGAATTCCCGGCGTGGAACCGGGAAGCGAACCCGTTGATGTCGACGCGTTCGTCCACGCCCGCCATCTCGACCAAGGAAAGCCGGACGCCGGCGACGGGATTCCCGCCCGCCGTCACGCGGCCGCGGATGCTGGGAACCCGCTCGAGCTCGCAGAGCAAGGAAGCGGGGGCGAGCTCTGGCGTCCAGGGGCCCAGGCGCTCCCGGGCATGGCCGCGCGCGCGGACCTGCACTTCGAAGGGCTGCGACGGGATCGGAACCCGAACCTTTCCCCCCGGATGGACGCCCCCGCTCGAGGAATGGAGGGAACGATCGCCGTCCGCGCCGAAGACGCTCGCGTGGAACGATTCGATCGGCCCCCCGCCCTTCTCCCGCACGAGGAGGTCCATCCCGCGAGGCTCGACGAACTGCAGGACGAGGTCGATCGTGCCGGGCGCAACCTCCTTCGCGGAGACGTCGGGCCACCTCCCCTGCGGGTCGTGCGCCTCCAACTGGTAGGGGACCAACGCCTCGGGCCTGAGGCGGAATCGACCCGCCGGGTCCGCGAGAAGCTCGAGCTCCCCGCCGATCTCCATCGACCTGTCGAAGTAGCGGTACGTGACCTTCGCGCCAGGAACCGGGGAGCCGTCGGGGCCGCGGACGCAGCCCGCGAGGACGTCCTTCGGCCCGAGCCTCTCGAGCCGCAGCACGATCCCGTCGCGCACGGAGCCGGCCTGGGTCTCGATCGGATCGGTGAATTCGTAGCGCAGGTCTTCGGTCCCCGCCCAAACGCGCACGAGCGCGACGGGCGCTCCGTCCACCCGGAAGGTGCCGTTCTCCGCCGTCCGACCCCTCACGACGTTCCTCCGGTAGGCCGGCCCGTGCCGTCGGGCCGACTCGGCGCCCGCACGGATGTCGGGACCGGTCACGAGAACCTCCGCTCCCTGAACCGGCTCCCCTTCGGGACCGATCACGAGGCCCGCGACCGCTCCACCCGGCGCGAGCACGACGTCGCCGAGGTACTTCGTGCGGCCCCGGTCCAGAAAGACTTCGTCGAACCGCGTCGCGTAGTCTCGGCACGACGCCTCGAAGCGCGCGGGCCGGGACTCGGGTGGGGGATCCACCTGAACCGAGGTTCGGCCCTCCCGATCGGAGGTTGCGGTCGGCGCGCCGGGCAAATCGGGGAAGAGGACCTGAACGCCCGCGATCGGCTGCGCCCATCGATCGACGAAACGCGCCACGAGGCCGGCCGACGCCGGGGGCTCGGCCGCGGGCGAAGCTCGCCCGGGATCGACGGGCGGGGGAAGCGGCGCTCGCGGCCCGGCCGCCTCGGGAGCCGCAGGGCCGGAGCCCCGCGCCGAATCTACGGCCGCCTCGACGCGTGGCTTCTCCCGCCGCGCGACGGTCACGTTCCTCGCGGGGTCCCCTCGCTCGACCGCCCACCAAACGCCCGCCGAAGCCGCCAGGGTCGCCGCGATCGCGCCGATCTTCGTCGCCGTGTTCATGAGGAGGACTCCCTTCGCCGCAAGAGCGCTCGCGGTCACCGCCTCGAAAACGGGCGGGCGGCGAACCAGCGGGAGGAAGGCGACGCACCAGGCGCCGCGCCCGCCGGAGCGGCGGTCGAGGCGCGCGCGGAGCTCGTCGAGCCCGCGTTTCAGCCGCCAGCGCACCGTTCCGGCCGGGATCCCCTGTCTCCTTGCGATCCGCGCCGCCGAGAGTCCGTCGAGGTAGCGGAGGGTCACCGTCGTTCGGTAGGGCTCCTCGAGCGCTCGGAGGGCCTCGAGGAGGAGGCGCTGCGCCTCGAGCCGCTCCGCCGTCTCCGAAGCGGAGGGCGAGGCGCCGCACTTCGCCGCCACCTCCTCGCGCCTCGCGCGGTGGGCATCGCCGCGCCAGGTCTGCGCCGCGAAGTTGCGGAGCACGCGGACGAGCCACGGCTTGCGCCGCTCTTCCTCGGTCGGGGCGCTCCGCAGCGCGGCGAGATAGGTCTCCTGGACGAGGTCGTCGGCCTGCGCCGCGTCGCGCACGAGACGGCGGGCGAGCCGCCGCATCCAGGGCGCTTGCGAGAGCAGATCCTCGACGTCGGACGATGAAGTCTCGGCGCGCATGCCTTCCGATGGACGAGTATGCAGCGAGCCGAGAAGCGTTGGACCGCGAACCGGAGGTTCGGCTCCCCGCGGGCTGCAAGCCCGCCGGGGGGCAGCCGAAGGAGGGGTGCCGATCCGCGAGCGCCCCATCCGATCATGTTGTCGACGGAGATCGGCGAGACGACGGGCGCGCGTCGAGATTCCCCGTAACGCCCCCTCCCTCGCGCCCGTAGAATCGCGCCCTTATCCGCCTCCCGCTCCCGCCGTCACGATCCGGAGAACCCCATGATCACGCGCGCCTTCACGCTCGCCTGCTTCGCCACCGCGATCTCGACGCTCCCGGCCGCTCCCCAGGATCCCGGAGGCAAGGAGAAAGCGAAGCCCCAGGTCACCCTCAAGGTCGGGGATCCGGCCCCGGCGATCGAGGTCGACAAGTGGGTGAAGGGGGAGCCCGTGACGGCCTTCGAAAAAGGGAAGGCCTACGTGGTCGAGTTCTGGGCTACGTGGTGCCCGCCCTGCCGCGAGAGCATCCCGCACCTGACGAAGCTCCAGAAGCAGTATCCGAAGGTGACCTTCCTCGGGATCGCCGCGAGCGAGCGGCCGGGCAGGGAGGGGGAGCCGGACCGGCGCCTCGAGGTCCTCGAGACCTTCGTGAAGCAGCAGAAGGACAAGATGGAGTACCGCGTCGCCTACGACGGCAAGCGGGTGATGGGGAAGGCGTGGATGGAGGCGTCCGGCCAAGGCGGCATCCCCTGCGCGTTCCTCGTCGATCGGGCGGGGAAGATCCGCTGGATCGGCCACCCGATGGAGATGGAGGACGCGCTGAAGACGCTCGCCTCGGGACGCTGAGCCGGGGTCGGCGCCGGGGCGCGTGTTCAGCGTACGGAGGGGTGCGCGACCTCCGGATCGGCCCCCTCGAGCAGCATGAAGCGCGCGCGGACCGGTGGACTCAACTGCGGCAAGGGACGGCGAGCACCGGGCAGGGCGCTCCTCGGACGACCTTCTCCGTCGTGCTCCCGATCAGCGTGTGCGCGAGCCCCGTCCGTCCGTGGGTCGCGATCACGATGAGGTCGCTCTTCCTCTCCTTCGCCACCTTCACGATCTCGCGAGCGGGGGAGTAGCCCTCGACGACGAGCGTCTCGACGCCCCCCGGAGCGAGTTGGGGGGCCAAGCTCTGCAGCCTCTCCTCGGCCAGTCGGAGCAGGTCGGAGGCGACGACGTTGAAGTCCATGTTCAACATCTCCGCGGGGGAGTCGAGAGGGGCGACGCGGAGGCGGGCGGAGTCGTCGGCCACCGTCACGAGGACGAGCTTGGCGCCGGAGGCCTCCGCGAGGTCGCGCGCGATGGCGAAGGCCGCCGTCGACTCCTTGGAGAGGTCGGTGGGGACGAGGATCTCGCGGAATTTGAGCATGGACGACTCCATTTTCTGCGCCACTTTCAGGCTCTCGCGGGTCGGCTCCTCCGCACGAGAGGCGCCCGGAGATCCCCGCGGAGGGGGGCCGATCGTCTCCGCGGCGTGGAGGTCCTCGAAAGCGCGGGCGAGCTCCGGCGGAACGGCGGCCGGGGATTCTATCGGACGGCCGTGGCCGTCGAGGATGGGCCGGTTCCCCTGACCGTTCCCGATCCTCCGCTGCGACGGAGTCCGTCGGGCGCTCGGACTCGGCGGGGCGAACGGGGAAGGGCGAAGATTTTTTCTGCGAGACCGGAATCTCCGCGCGCCCGCAGGCCTCGAAGGGTCGCCACGGCTACACCGGGGCCGGCACCGACTCCGTGCGGCTGGACTCGCGGGCCCCGCAGAAACGCGGGCAGTCCGCGGGGCGCCAGGCGATACAGGCTTTCTGGATCTCGTCGATCGCGGGGACGTAGAGCTCTTCCGGTCCCGCCACGCAGTACCCTGCGACCTCCCGCGCGTGGCGCCCGGCCACCGGTCTCCAGTGCGGACAAGGGGACGCCGCAGCCTCCAACCCCGCAGGGCCTCGCCGCCGGGGATCCATCAGACCACGACGAGGGGGCGGTGGCGGCAGACCGCCGCCAGGGTCTCGGCCACGTCGTTCTTCATCGCGCGACCCACCGGTCCAGGCGTGGCCTCGGCCCTCAACGCGATGTCGTTGATCGACACGATCCCCGCGAGTCGACCGGCGGCGTCGACGACGGGGAGCCGGCGAATCTGGTACTCCCGCATGGCGGCATGGATCCCGTCGACCTCCTGCTCCCCTCCGCAGGTCCGGAGATTTTTCGACATGGCGACGGCGATCGGGATCTCGGCGAGACGACGGCCCTGGGTGTAGGCCGCCATGGCGACGTCGCGGTCGGTCAGCATGCCGACGACCCTCCGCGTCTCGGGCTCGACGACGGGCAGGATCCCGCAGTCGCGTTCCCAGAGCACCCGGGCGGCGTCCGCCAGGGAGTCCTGAGGCAGGCAGGTCGCAACGTCGCGGGTCATGATCTCCTTGACCTTCATGGGATGCTCCGGAGGGTCCTCGGGTTGCCTCCTCGGACGGAGGGCCGCTTCGTTCTCGGGATCGGGGGACGGAACCGCAGTGGGAGGGGGTTCAATCACCGTGCCAGGCTTGGCCCCGCGCCTGTCGAGACGTCTCTAGCCGTCCGCGCCCGGACGGAGTCGGCGTAGGGAACGTTTCTTGCGCGACCCGAGACCCAGGTCCGACAGAGGTCAATCCCCGAGCGAAAGGAACCGTCATGCGCCGCGTTCCCGCCCATTCCGCTCCGAGGGCCGTTCGTCGTCTCCCCCTCCGGGTCTGGTTCAGGGTCACCCTGCCGCCCCCGCCCACGGTTCGCGCGTGGACGGATCGCGAAGGCGAGGCGGAGCCGCTCGGGTCGCTCCCGGGCGCGGCGAAGAGACCCGACCGTCCCGACTCGGCCCCCGGCCCGAACGCTGCGCGGCCCGAGTGAGGGAGACCGCCTCGGTCCCTCGGATCGGTCGCCGGCCTCGCCCTCCTTTGCCTCGCGTGACCTCGCCGCGCAGGGCCCCCGCGTCCCGGGGCCGCCGCGTCTTCGAGCGGCTCCTCGTGGCCACGGACTTCTCTCCGACCTCGGGTCGGGCCCTCCTGTTCGCCTCGCAGCTCCTCGGCCGGGGCGGCCGGATCCGGCTCCTCCACGTCCTTGACGCGCGACTCCAACGGGACCTCTCGATCCTCCTCGGGGTCGAGAAGGCGGCGCGCGCATCGCTCGACGCCGCTCGGCGCGCGCTCCGGGCGAGAGGCGTCCGCTGCGACGCGCGCCTCGAGTGGGGGAAACCCGAGGCCGTGATCGTCCGCGAGGCGAAGGCACTCCGGGCCTCCGCCGTCGTCTGCGGAACCCACGGGCGGAGGGGCGTCGTCCGCATGCTCCTCGGGAGCGTCGCCGAGCGCGTCCTCCAGACTTCCGCGCGCCCCGTCCTGCTCGTTCCGCACGTGTCCTTCCGCCGCGCGATCCGACGGGTGCTCGTCGCGATGGACTTCTCCCCGGTCTCGGGCGCGGCCCTCGGATCGGCCGAGGCGCTGTGCGCGTCGGGCGAGGCGGACCTCCACGTCGTCCACGTCCTCGACCCCGGCCTCGGCGCGGCGTATGCGTTCAGCGCCCACCCGGGCTTCTTCGAGGAGATGAGGCGCCGGCGCGAGGAGGCGGCCCGCCTGTTCGAGGAGATCCGCCGGCGCCTGTCGCGCCGGGGCGTCGCGCACGTCCTCCACCTCGAGCAGGGAGATCCCGCCGAGAAGATCCTCCGGCTCGCCGACAAGGTGAACCCCGACCTCCTCGTGGTCGGCACGGGCGGCCGCCGCGGTTTCCTGCGTCTCTTCGTCGGCAGCGTCGCGAGGAGGGTGGTGCGCGGAACCCCTTGTCCCCTTCTCGCCACGCCTCCTGAATGAGGGCGGTCGACCTCGGTTTCCCTGTCCGTCGCAAGCAAGGAGACTCAACCATGGCACGAACGATGAAGGCCTTCGTCATGAAGCGGATCGGCGCCGTCGGGGTCGTGGACAAGCCGATCCCCGAGCCGGGCCCCAACGACGCGGTGGTCCGGACGACGGTGGCGCTCATTTGCACCTCCGACACCCACACCGTCGCGGGCGCGATCGGGGAGAGGCGCGACATCACCCTCGGTCACGAGGCGGTCGGCGTGATCGCCAAGCTCGGCGGCGCGGTCACCGGCTTCAAGGAGGGGGACCGCGTCGCCGTCAACGCGATCACCCCCTGCTACGAATGCGAGAACTGCCAGCGCGGGTGGAGCTCCCAGTGCACGCAGATGCTCGGGGGGTGGAAGTTCGCCAACGTCAAGGACGGCAACCTCGCCGAGTACTTCCACGTGAACAACGCCCGCGCGAACCTGGCGCCGATCCCGGACGACCTCCCGGACGAGAAGGCGGTCTACTGCGCGGACATGATGTCGACGGGATTCATGTCCGCCGAGCACGCGGACGTCCCGATCGGAGGGACCGTCGCCGTCTTCGCCCAGGGCCCGATCGGACTGATGGCGACGGTCGGAGCCCGGCTGCTGGGCGCGGGGACGATCTTCGCGGTCGAGGCCGCCCCCCGGCGCAAGGAGCTGGCCAAGCACTTCGGTGCCGACGTCGTGGTCGACTTCAAGCAGCAGGATCCCGTCCGGGCCATCCTCGACCGGACGGGGGGACAGGGCGTCGATTCCGCGATCGAGGCCCTCGGCTCCCAGGCCGCCTTCGAGGCCTGCGTGAAGGTGACGCGCCCCGGCGGCACGATCTCGAACGTCGGCTACCACGGGAAGGGCGAGTACGTCCAGATCCCCCGCGTCGAGTGGGGCGTCGGGATGAGCGACAAGACGATCCGGACGGGTCTCTGTCCGGGAGGAGCCGAGCGGATGAAGCGCCTGATGCGCCTCCTCCAGGCCGGCCGCGTCGATCCGACTCCCCTCACCACGCACCGCATGGGGTTCGACGAGGTGGAGAGGGCCTTCCGCATGATGCAGACGAAGGAGGACGGAATGATCAAGCCGCTGATCCTCTTTGGCTGACCGCGCGCTCTCCGGGGGCCCTCTCGCGACCATCGTGCGGAGCCGTGAACCGCGCCGACCCGGCCCTTACGATCGAACGCCTCGAGGATGAGGACCCCCCTCTGGCTCTCCCTCGCCGCCGCGGCCGCCGGCCCGCCCGGGGACGAAGCCGTCGACGTCCGGAGGTACGACCTCGAGGTCGTCGTCCTGCCGGAGACCCTCCGGGAGAGGATCCGGATCGAGGCGGTCGCTCGCGAGGCGCTCGCCACGTGGGCGCTCGACCTCGTCCGGCCGATGGAGGTGCGCTCCGCCTCGGTGAACGGGAAGCCGGCGGGCCTCGAGAGGAAGGGGGACACGGTCGTCCTCGACATGGCCGGCGCGGGGGTCGGCGAGCTCTCCGTGGAACTCTCCGTCGAGGGCCGCCCGCAGGAGCGGTTCTCCGAGGATCGGGGAGGGTTCGTGCGGTCGGACGTGACCCCGGACCTCGCGTACGTTCGGAGCCAGGTTCCGTGGTACCCGCGGGCCCCGGACGACGCCGCGGCGTGGCGCGCCGTCGTGGAGACGCCGATCGGGTGGATCGCGCGCACGGCCGGGCGCGAGGCGGGCCGCGAGGAGGCAGCGGATCGCGTGCGGTGGACCTTCGAGGAGCCGCGCCCCTTCGAGAGCGCGGGTCTCGTCGCCGGGCCGTACCGCCGCGTCGAGGGGAAAGCCGCGGGGGGGGCCGCCCTCGACGCTCTCGTCTTCCCGGAAGACGAGAAGGGCGCGGGACCGCTCCTCGAGACGGCCCGCCGCGCCCTCGACCACTACGGGGCGCGGTTCGGGTCCGTGGAGGCGCGGCGGTTCACGCTCGTCGAGATGCCCGCCACGTTCGGCAAAGGGAGCGGGTACGGCGAGGCGGGCTATGTCCTCCTCGGCAAGGGGGCCTTCGAGGAGGGAGGCGCCGCCGCCTGGGCCGACGCGCTCGTCGCCCACGAGGTCGCCCACACCTGGTGGGGGAGGGAGGTCGGCTTCACGACCTTCGCGAGCGAATCGCTCGCCTCCTACTCGACCCTCGGATTCCTCGAGGCCGAGCGCGGCGCGGGCGCGGCGCGCGCCGAGCGACAGAGGGCCGTGACCGCGATCGCGAAGGCCGCGTCGGAAGGCAAGACCGCGGCCCTCGCGGAGATTCGGCCCTGGGGCCGCGGCATGGATCCGGAGACCTACCGGGTCCACGCCTACGAGAAGGCGATGATGCTCCTCGTCATGGCCGAGGACGCGCTCGGTCGGCCGGCCATGGACCGGTCGCTCGCGGGGTTCTTCGCGAGGAACCGGGGCTCGCGCGTCGACTGGCCGGAGCTGCGCGAGGCGCTCGGCGCGGCGGGGCCGGCGGCCCGCGTCGTCCTGGAGCAGGGGGAGGGACCGGGCGTCCCGATCCTCACGGTCTCTCACGAGGCGAGGAAGTCGGGGGGGGGCTGGGAGGTCGAGGGGACGCTGACGCAGGAGGGGACGCCGAAGCCCTGGCGGCTCCGGGTGAAGCTCTCCGCGCGCTGCGGGGAGAAGCGCGCGGAGGAGACCGTGAAGATCGAGGGCCCCAGCGTCCGCTTCCGCCTCTCCCTTCCCGCCCCCCTCGGCGCGCTCGTCGCGGATCCCGACTTCCGCCTCCTCGCGGCCCGCCGCGTCCCCGGAGCCCCCGACCCGAAGGAGGTCGTGGACCGCTGTTTCCGGGTGGTGAACGACCCGAAGGCCGCCGATCCGAAGGTCCTCGCGACCGTCCTCGCGGATCTGCGAGGGCTCCTCGACTCCGGGGCGGGGGAGATGGAACCCCTCTGCCACACGGGCATCGGGAGGTGTCTCTTCCGCCAAGGGAAGCTCGTTGAGGCGAAGCAGGAGCTCGAGCGCGCCCTCGACGGCGGCGCCGGCGGCCCCTTCCACCGATCATGGTGTCACTTGCGCCTCGGCTGCATCGCCGACCTCCAGGGACGGCGAAAGGACGCGCTCGCCTCCTACGAGAAGGCCCGGGGCCCCGGGGCCTCGAAGCCCGCCGCCGAAATGGCGGGGCGGTTCCTCGAGAAGCCGTATCGCGGCTACGATAAGGACGGCTAGCCGGCGCTCGCTGGCGGTCCTCCCCGGATGGCCGCGCCACGGCCGGCGTCGGAAGTGGACGCGTGGTAGCGTCTCTCGTCCCGGAGGATCTCCCATGAGGATCGCGCCCCTGGCGCTCGCGCTCGTCCTCGCGCAGGACGGCGAGAAGCGCCCGTTCACGGACCGGTTCGCGGTCGACGAGAAGGACCTCGGGCCGACCGGCGCCAACCCCTTCTTCGTCCTCGAGCCCGGCTACCAGCTCGTGCTCGAGGACCTGAAAGACGAGGAGGTCCTGACGATCACGGTCCTCGACGAGACGAAGCAGGTCTCCGGGGTCGAGACGCGCGTCGTCGAGGAGCGCGAGACGGTCCAGGGGAAGCTCGTCGAGGTCTCCCGGAACTTCTTCGCGATCTGCAGGAAAACGAACGGCGTCTACTACTTCGGCGAGGAGGTGGAGATCTACAAGGATGGAAAGCTCCACGGCCAGGAAGGGGCTTGGCTCGCGGGCGAGAAGGGCGCGAGGTTCGGCATGATCATGCCCGGCACCCCCCTCCTCGGCGCGCGCCACTACCAGGAGATCGCGCCCGGCGTCGCGATGGACCGCGCGGAGGTCGTCGGCCTGACGGAGAGGCTCGAGGTCCCCGCGGGGAAGTTCGAGAACGTCCTCAAGGTCGAGGAGACGACGCCGCTCGAGCCGGACGAGAAGTCGTTCAAGTACTACGCCCCCGGCGTCGGACTGCTGAAGGACGGCGGCTGCCGGCTCGTGAAGTTCGGGAAGAAGCCCTGAGAGCGGGCCGGCTCGAGGGGCCGTTCCGTCCCGAGGACGGGGCCGGTGCGCCGATGGTCGGCGGGCCTCCTAGCTCCGTAACCACGCGAGCCCAGCCTCCAGCACGGGGTCGCCGCTCGCGAAGTCTTCCCGCCCCGCCTTCACCTCCTCGTCGGGCGCGATCCCGACCCCCTCGAGGAGCGAGCCGTCCGGCAGCAAGTCCTTCCAGGAGGACAGGAAGACCTTCACCCCGT
This sequence comes from Planctomycetota bacterium, assembly GCA_035695825.1. Lineage (GTDB taxonomy): Bacteria > Planctomycetota > UBA1135 > UBA1135 > JAKEFM01 > JAKEFM01. Next base: position 404,203 of record DASRRH010000022.1, read on the forward strand.
TTCCGAGGTCGTGGGGTTTGGGATTGCCGGAGGAACCGTAGGAGCGCTCCCCGAAAGTCCGGCAGGACGGAGACTGCTTCATCATCAGGAGGAACGACTCGCAACTGCTCATGTTCTCGATGCCCATGAGCACGGCGATCCTCCCCTTGAACGGCGCGCGGTCCTTCCGCGGCTCCACCGTGCGGTCGAGCGGTTTGGTGAATCCGTCCGGCGAAGAGGGGTCGCGGTAGACGTTCCGCGAGTAGACGGCGGGCGCCGGGACGAAACAGCTCGCGAAGTCCCGGGCGAGCGACTCGTCCCCGCCCGAGTTGAGACGGACGTCCACGACGAGGCCCTTGACGTCCGCGAACTCGTCGAGGGCGGCGTAGAGCGGAGCGAGCCCCTTCGGGTCCTCCGCCGCCCACGTGGTGACCGCGACATAGCCGATGTCGTCCTCGAATCGTCCGGTGCAGACGGCCTCGCTCTGCTTCTTCCACCGCGGGACGATCGAGGGGAGGCGGGCGCGATCGCAGTTCGGCGATACGGTTCGGCGCGCCGTCCCGAGCAGCATGTCCCCGACCCGCACGGTGACGTGCAGGTCGCCCGCCTTCTCGAGGAGCCGCGCCGTCTCTCGCCCGAAGGCGGCCGGCGTCTCGGCCTTCTCCAGTCTCCCGGAGAAGTCTGCGAAGGCCGCCTTCCAGTCGACCCCGCGCAGGTCGCGGTAGGCGTACGACTCGTCCAGGGCGCGCCGCAGGGCCGCGATCGCGCGGCGGTTCTCTTCGACCGCGGACCTCTTTCGCGGCGTCGCCTTGCCCGCGGAGCGGGTCTGGAACGAGATCGGGTAGGGGACCACGGCCTCGCCCTTCTCGCTGCGGAAGTTCCGGAACGAGGGGCAGTTGATGCCGAGCTCGTACAGGTGGTCCGGCTTGAGCTTCACGGGGATCCGCACCGTGCGATTCCCCTTCCACCGCGGCGGCGACAGGATCTCGGGGAAGGACTCCCCGCCCCCGCAGATCGAGTGCCCGTCGCGGCTCATGTCCTGGTCGAACTCGACGACGATCTCCTTCAGCGCGGGATCGACGTCCGTGTCGCCGTTGTCGGGGATCGCCTTGATGACCCGGGGCGCCTGCGCCGGCGCGAGCCGGGCGGTGAAGACGAGCGCGATCGCGACGAGGCCCGGCACCCCGGGCATCCGCATGAGAGACCGCGTCATGTCGCCCTCCGGTGCCTCAGCGGCGAGCGGGGGAGCGATGCTACTCGCGAGCCGAGGGGCCGCAAGGACGCTCGAGCGGCCGCTCCGAGGATCGGCGCATTCGTCGTAGGATGTTCCCCGCGAGGTTTCCGAATGCGGAGAACCTCGCCGGCACGCGAAGTGCTGCGCGTCGGCCGACCCCCCGCCATGCATCCCACCCGCCTCTCCCTCTCCGCACTCCTCGCTCTCGCCGGCGCATTCCTGGCGTTTGGGTCGCACCCCTCCGGAGGGTCGGGTCCGGACCCGATCCCTTGCCAGGACTCCCCCGCGCCGGCGACGGACGGCTCCTCGAAGGTCGACCGAGCGGGCGGCCGACCGCGCGGCGAGGGGAGCCGACGCATGGCGGAGACCCTCGAGCGGCTCGCCGCGCAGGCGGATTTCCGGAGGAACGAGTTCCTGAACGTGGAGAGGCTGAGGGCCATCCGCTCGCAGGAGCCGCCCGCCGAGCCTGGGGCCCGACTCGCGTACGACCTCCACCTCGCCGAGGAGCTCCTCCGGGCCGGCGAGACCTCCGAGGCCGTGAAGGCGTACGAGGTCCTCTGGTCGCGGATCGGCTCGGACGCCGCGGCGAGGAACTCCCTCCTCGGCCGGGAGGTGTGGAGCCTCCTCGCAGTCGCTCACCTCCGCCTCGGGGAGCAGGAGAACTGCGTCGCCCTTCACGGCGTCGATTCCTGCCTCTTCCCGATCCAGGGAACGGGTGTCCATCGCGTGCAGCGCGGCTCTCGGGCGGCCGTCGCCGTCTGCGAGGAGATCCTCGCCGAACACCCCGGCGACCTGACGTCCCGTTGGCTCCTGAACGTCGCCTCCATGACCCTCGGGGAGTACCCGGATCGGGTGCCGCCGCAGTGGCGGATCCCTCCGGAGGCGTTCCGCTCGGACTACGACATCCGGCGCTTCCCCAACGTCGCCGGGCCGCTCGGACTCGACGTCGTCGGGCTCGCGGGGGGCGCGATCATGGAGGACCTCGACGGCGACGGCTACCTCGACCTCATGATGTCCTCCTGGGGGCTGCGCGATCCGCTCCGCTTCTTCCGCAACCAGGCCGACGGCACGTTCCGCGAGAGGACGGAGGAGGCCGGTCTCGCGGGGATCGTGTCGGGACTGAACCTCGTCCACGCCGACTTCGACAACGACGGCGACGTCGACGTGCTCGTCGCTCGCGGCGCCTGGCTCCACGAGGAGGGGCGCCACCCCAACTCGCTCCTGCGCAACAACGGCGACGCCACGTTCGAGGACGTGACGGAGGCGGCGGGACTCCTCTCGTTCCATCCGACGCAGGCGGTCGCCTGGGGGGACTACGACGCCGACGGCTGGCTCGACCTCTTCATCGCCAACGAATCGGAGCGCGGGGAGCCCGCGCATCCCTGCGAGCTCTACCACAACGACGGGGACGGGACCTTCCACGAGGTGGCGGGGGAGGTCGGGGTGGCCGCGGTGGCCTACTTCAAGGGGACCGTGTGGGGCGACTACGACAACGACGGGCTCGAGGACCTCTACGTCACGGCGCAGTCGACGGAGCCCCGGAACCTCCTCTTCCACAACGACGGGCCGGGGGGGGGAGGGCGCTGGGCGTTCACGGAGGTGGGCGCCCGGGCGGGGGTCCGCGAGCCGGCGCGGTCGTTCCCGACGTGGTTCTTCGACTACGACAACGACGGCTGCCTGGACCTTTTCGTGTCGGGGTTCTACGCCAACGCCGGCCAGATCGCCGCCGAGGTCCTCGGCCTCCCGACGCGGGACGCGGAGAAGCCCCGCCTCTACCGCAACCGCGGCGACGGGACCTTCGAGGAGGTCAGCAAGGAGGCAAGGGTCGACAAGGTGCTCCTCGCGATGGGGTGCAACTTCGGGGACCTGGACAACGACGGCTGGCTCGACTTCTACGTCGGGACCGGGAACCCGGATTTCCGGAACATCCTCCCCAACCGGATGTTCCGCAACGCGGGAGGCAGGTTCTTCCAGGACGTGACGACGTCCGGCGGCTTCGGCCACCTCCAGAAGGGCCACGGGATCGCGTTCGGCGACCTCGACAACGACGGCGACCAGGACCTCTTCTGCAAGATCGGGGGCGCGTACGCGGCCGACGCCTTCCGGAGCGCGCTGTTCGAGAACCCCGGACACGGGAACGACTGGATCACGCTGCGCCTCGTCGGCGCGAGGAGCAACCGCTGCGCGATCGGAGCCCGGATCCGGGTGACCGTGGAGGGTCCGGGCGGGGCGCGGGACCTCCACGTCGCGGTGACGACCGGGTCGAGCTTCGGCGCCTCGAGCCTGCGGCAGGAGATCGGGCTAGGGCCGTCCGCCCGCATCCGGGAGATCGAGATCCGGTGGCCCGCGAGCGGCCTGGTTCAGCGTCTGGGGAGCGTCGGCAAGAACCAGATCCTCGAGGTCCGGGAGGGGGAGCCTCGAGCCGTCCCGATCGCGCTCCGGCGGCTCGACCTCTCGCCCGGCTCCGGCGACTGAGGCTTGCGGGGACCGGCGTTGCCGCGGGCGGCCGCCGGGTCGACAATCGAAGGCGCCGACCGTTCAGGAGGAGACCGCCATGAAGGACTTCCGCCTCGGGGTCGCCGCCGCCTCGGCGGGCCTCGTCCTCGCGTCGTTCGCCCGGACCCAGGGCGGCATCTGGACGAACGTCCAGGCTCTCGCCTCGCCCCCCTACCGCGCGACGGAGGGGCTCGCGTTCGAGCCCGTGAGCGGGCTCGTCGTCGCCTACGGAGGCGTGCCGAACTCGGCCTCCACGCCCGTCTTCAGCGACACGTGGGCCTTCGACGGATGTTCCTGGTCCCAGCTCTTCCCCGCCGGGAATCCGGGCCCGCGGTACGACACCTACCTCGCGCAGTCGCCCAACGTCGGGAGGCTCGTCCTCTTCGGCGGGGCGGTCGCTCCCTACCTCGTCGACGGCACGACCTGGGAACTCGACACACAGGCGCTCGCATGGACCAACGTGACCCCGGGCGGGCCGAGCCCGAGTCCACGGCAACTGGCGAACCTGGTGTTCGATTCGTGGCGCAGCCGCACCGTCCTCTTCGGCGGCGCGAACGGCTTCGGAAGCGGGTTCTCCAACGACACCTGGGAGTGGGACGGGACGTCCTGGTCCTACGTGACCCCGCCCGCCGGGCCGAATCCGGTTCCGCGCGCATGGCATTCGATGACGTTCGATGCGGCCCGCGGGAAGACCGTCCTCTTCGGGGGCTACAACGGCTCGCAGCTCGGCGACACCTGGGAGTGGGACGGCGTCCAGTGGGCGCAGGTGGTGACGCCGGTCTCTCCGGGGCCCCGCAGCTCGGGCGCCATCGCCTACGATCCCTGGTCGCAGCGCGTCGTTCTCTTCGCCGGCTCGACGGGGTGGCCGATCGGCTTGAACGACACCTGGGAATACGACGGGACCAACTGGTACCCGGTGGGCATCGTGGGAGGCTCCCCCCTCCCCCAGTATCTCCACCGGATGGTCGAGGACCCGGTCCGCGGCGGCATCCTCGTCTACGGCGCGTTCGGCAACGGTTGGTCGGCGCTGAACGGCACGTGGCGGTACCAGCGCGCCGCCTTGACCGCGAGCCCGCTCAACCCGGGCCCCGGGACGACGGTCGACTACACGTTGTCGATTCCGGCCGACGCGGGGCTCCCCTACTTCGTCCTCGTCTCCCTGAGCGGCACCTGTCCCGGCTTTCCGCTCCCCGACGGTCGAGTCGCTCCCCTGAACTTCGACTCCATTACGAGAGCCGAGCTCTCGGGGTCGTTCCCGACGATCTTCCAGGGCTTTTGGGGGACGCTCGACCTCTACGGGGTCGCGAACCCCGCACTCGCGATCCCCCCGATCCCCTCCCTCAGCGGGTCGAGCGTCTCGGCCACCGCGGTCACGGCCAACGGGTCGGCCGTCCAGAGCCTGACGAACGCGATCGCGATCGTCGTTCCGTGAAGGGGGATCCGGGAATCCTGCCGGGCTCCGACCGTCCGCGGCGGCGGCGGTAGGGGGCCCTCCCTCTTCCAGCCTCCTGCGCGTCGGACCCCGTGCGCTTCCCCCTGCTGCGACTCGGTCCCGCCGGCAAGGCGGTCCTCGGACTGGCTCTCGCGCCGACCCTCTTCGCGCTCGGGGAGGTCCTCTCGCGGGTGGGGGAGGCGGGCTCCGGCGCCGCGGAGCCTTTTCCCTCCCCTCCGAAGCGGTACGCCCCCTACCTCCTCGCGGAGAACGAGCCGAGCTTCCGGAACGAGTCGATCGAGCTCGACGAGCGCGGCTTCCGTTCGAAGCCCTTCGCGGACCGAAAGCCGCGCGGCGCGTTCCGGCTCTTCCTCCTCGGCGGCTCGACGGCGGTCGGGTACGGGATCCGCTCGAACGCGGAGACGATCACGGGGCAGCTCCTGCGAGGGCTGGAGTCCCGCTTCCCCGACCGACCGTTCGAGGTCGTGAACGCGGCCGTGAGCGGGTACACCTCGACCCAGGAGCTGATCCTCCTCCACACCAAGGTCCTCGGATGGAGGCCGGACGTCGTCGTCGTCCTCGACGGACGGAACGACTTCTACTTCAGCACCTCGCCGAGGTGGCGTCCGCACGGCAACGACGACGTCGAGTCGGTCGCCTCGCTCGTCGAGGGAACGACCCAGTCGCCGCTGCGCTCGCTCCTCCGGCGGAGCTCCCTCCTGCGCCGCCTCGGCCTCGTCCGGAGACTGGGAAGGGATTGGGCGTCGGCGGCCGCTGGCGCCGCGCGGGAGGAGGGGCGGCTCCGGCCGGAGGCGGTCGACCTCTGGGCCCGCAACCTGAGGTACATGCAAGCGCTCGCCCGGTCCGAGGGGGCCCGGACCCTCTTCCTCCTCCAGCCCTCCCTGACCCACACGGAGAAGAAGCTGACGGACGAAGAAGTAGGTCTCCTCCGCGGGCTCGACCGGAAGCCGAAGACCTTCGTGGAGGGGTACGCCCGGCTGAGCGCCGCGCTCTTCGGAGAGGCGGCGCGGCGGATCGAGGAACTGCGGTCGGCGGGGGTCGACGCGGTCGACTGCCGAGCGATCTTCGGCGAGGAGACGGGGACCGTGTTCACCGACGAGTGCCACCTGAACGCGCTCGGAGCTCGCTACGTCGCCGACCTGCTCCTCGAGTTCTGCGCCTCGGGTCCCCTCCGCCGATAGGGGGAGGGCCACCCCGTGGGAGGGCCGCGTCCTCTACTGGCCGTCCTCTTTCTTCGACGAGGAGAACGGGGTCGCGAGGAGCGGATCGAGTCCGGCCGCCAGGACGGGATCGGTCGGTCCGACGAACAGATCCGGCGGCACAAGGAACCAGGTGACGAGGGGGGGAGCGGGAGACGAGTCCATGGCCGCAGACCCGGTGTTCGGACGCAGGGGCGCCCCCACGGGCCGGCTCGGGGCAGCGCGATGCTCACGAGCCACCGAGCTGCGCGCGTTCCGCGGGGACGAAGCGGGCCCGGGTGACCGGGCCCGCCCAAGGGGAGGAAGGCGCGGTCTCAGATCTCCCCGATCGTGATCGAGAGGCCCCGCGAGAGCCCGAAGCCGAGCCCGTCGAAGTTGATCCACTGGGCGTAGAACGTCGCGCCGACGAAGGCCGGGCCGGGCGGGATCGCGAGGACCGAGAGCTGGCCTGCGAGCCCCGGCCCGGGCCCCACCGCCGGCGCCGGGATCATGGCGATCAAGGCTGCCGGGTCGGCGAGGAGGTCCCCGGGTCCGAGCCCGAAGATCGCGAGCGGGATGGCGGCGGGCAGCGCGGAGAGCATCAGGAAGGAGGGGCCCGGGACGGCGTTCGAGATCGTGATCGAGAAGGTCGCGTTCCCGGCCGTGGCGAATCCGCCGATCGAGTCGATCTCGGGAAGGAACCCCGCCGGGCCCGCGGTCCCGGCGCCGTAGCGGTTCGGCATCGGCGCCCATCCGATCCCCTCGTGCGTCGTCCCGACGAAGATGTAGTCCTCGGCGACGGCGCCGGTGAGGAGGTTCACGATCCCGCCGAGCGCGAGGAGCCAGACGCGCGCCACGAGCGGGCCGCCGGGGAGAGAGGTGTCGACGGCGATCCCCGAGAAGGGAGGTCCGAAGGCGCCGAGGGGAGGGGGGAAGAACCCCAGAACGGCGCCGAAGGGGGTGACGTTCGCGCTGGCGCCGGCCGCGCCGACGACCCAGAGGGTTCCCGTCGAGGAGTCGTAGTCGAGGCCCGTCAGGGCGGGGAGCGGGCCGGGGAAGGGGGGCGCAAGAGGGAAGAGGCCGAACGGCCCGATCCCGTAGTTGCCGATCAGGAAGCCGTCCGTCATCCAGAGGTTCGGGAATCCGGCCGTCGTGTCGTAGGCGAGGCCCGTGAGCGGGCCCATGGGAGGGGGCACCGGGTAGGCCGCGAGGGGAGGCCCGCCCGTCCGGGCGACCTGTCCCACGGTCAGGCCGTCCGTGATCCAGAGGGTCCCGGTCGCGCGGTCCACGGAGAGATCGCCGGCGGGCGCGGCGAAAGGAACGAAGGGCGCGGGGAGGGGATAGGCGGAGAGGAGGGCGCCGGTCGCCGCGTTCTCCTCGAGGACGCCGGGCAGGCCCGTGACGGTCCAGATCCGCTGCGCCCGCAGGGAGGGAGCGAGGGCGAAGGCCGCGGCGATCGAGAGAAGGCTCGTGGTTCGCATGGGGATCCTTCCGACCGCTCGGGTCGGTGCTCGGAGCGAGAGGAAGGACCGCGGAGGCCGCGCGATTCTTACGCAGGGCCTCGCCGCGCAGGCGCGCCGGCGGGATCCCGCGCGGGCGGACACCCGAAGCCCCGGGGTGCCCTCGATCCTCCACCTCGACGTGCGGAGCCACCCGCGCTGCGGCCTCAACGGCCATCCTCGAGCGAGGCGACCCCTTCTCGTTTACCGGACCGAGGGTCAACCCTTCGCCGCGCCCCGGGCGCTCCGCGGGAAGGGGATCCGGACGCGGAACCAGTTCGGCTCGGGAAGCTCGGGGCTCACGCGGATGCCGAGGACCCGGGAGAACGCGGCCACGACGGCCAGGCCGAGGCCCGCGTGCGAGGAGCGGCCGCGGGCAGGGTCCTTCCGCCAGAAGGGCTCGAAGAGGTGGGGGAGGTCGGAGGGGCGGAGCGAGTCGTGCGTGTTCCCGAGGGACAGGACGACCGTGCCGTTCTCGTCGTTCGCGCGGCATTCGACGCGACCGCCGGGGGGCGCGTGCTCCACGGCGTTCGAGAGAAGATTCGAGAGGATCGCTCCCGCGAGCGCGCGGTCCGTCTCCACCTTGCCGGCCCCTTCGACGTCGAGGACGACGGAGAGATCCCGCGCGCGCGCCGTCCCGTCGAGATCCCGCCACGCCTCCCGGACGAGGCCGCCGAGGTCGACGGTCTCGAGGACCGCCAGTTGTCGGCCTGCGTCGCAGCGGGCGAGGCCGAGGAGCGCGGCGACCAAGCGCTCCATCTGGCGAGCGATGTCGAGCGCGTCCCGCAGCGACCGGGCCGTCGCCTCCCCGTCCCCGGGGAAGCGCAGCGCCACCTCGGCGAGCGCCCGCAGTTCCGCAATGGGGGTCCGGAGCTCGTGCGCGGCGTCCGCCGTGAACCGCCGCTCGCGCTCGAACGCGTGCTCGAGTCTCGTGAGGAGCTCGTTCAGCCGCGCGCAGATGGGCGCGAGCTCCGCCGGAACGTCGGCTTCCGGGAATCTTCTGCCCAGGGAGGAGGCGTCGATCCCGGCGGCGAGGTTCGCGACTTGCGCCAGGGGGCTGAGTCCCCTCCCCACGATCCGGGTGACGGCGAGCGAGGCGGCGCCGAGGGCGAGCGCGCCGACGACGAGGAGCGCCGTGAGGAGGATCGACAGGGGGTGGTCCACGCTCGATCGGTCCTGCGCCAGGACCAGGAGGACCGAGTCGGCGAGGGACGCCGCCCGAGGGGCGGGGGCTTGGGGGTTGGAACCGTCCTCCTCCTCCGTCTTGGGAACGAAACGGACTCCCACCCCGCGGCCCGCCCGCCCCTCCGGGAGCGAGAGGTCCCAGAAGTCGGGCGCCGCCAGGGAGCCCGCGCGGAGGGGGAGCGCGCCTCCCTCGAGCGAGCGGGAGCGCGCGATCGTCGATCCGTCCTGGAGGGAGATCTGGAAGAACTCCGGATCCCCGTCCCGCCCGAACTCGGGGAGGTCCTCGCCGTCGACGTCGAGCTCGACCCGCCCCTCCGACCGGACGACCAGGCTCGCGAGGACGCGCGCCTTGTCCGCGAGGGTCGAGTCGAGTTGTTGGAGGAGGGCCCGGCGGACGTAGAGGTAGAGCCCCGCCCCGCCGGTCGCGAGGAGCGGCAGGAGCGTCGCGAGGAGGCCGAGAGTCAGGCGCCGGCGGATCGACCTCATGGCGCCGGCGCGGCGAGGACGTAACCCATGCCCCGTCGAGTCTGGATGAGCGAGGCCTCCCCCGGCCGGTCGATCTTCCTTCGCAGGGCGCAGACCGCGGCGTCCACGACGTTGCTCATCGGGTCGGCGCGGTCGTCGTAGAGGTGAGCCTCGATGTCCGACCGCGAGAGGACCTCTCCCGGGCGCAACGCGAGGTGCTCGAGCAGGGCGTACTCGCGCCGGGTGAGCGGGATCGAGCGCCCCCCCCGCCCCGCCGTCCGCGCGGCGAGGTCGATCTCGAGATCCCCGACGAGGATCCTCGGGCGCTTCACGCCGTGGCGCCTCCGGGCGAGCGCCTCGACGCGCGCGAGGAGCTCCTCGAAGGCGAAAGGCTTCACGAGGTAGTCGTCGGCTCCTTCCCGCAGGCCGCGCACGCGGTCCTCGACCGAGTCCCGCGCCGTGAGAACGAGCACGTGGGTCGTCCGCCCCTGCTCCCGCAATCGGCGGAGGAAGGTCCATCCGTCGAGTCGGGGGAGCATCAGGTCGAGGATGACGACGTCGTAGTCGTTCGACGCGGCGAACCAGAGACCCTCCTCGCCGTCTCCGGCGACGTCGAGGGCGTGGCCGGCCCGTCGGAGCCCGGTCCCGACCGACCGCTGAAGGCGGAGAGAGTCTTCGACGTACAGCAACCGCACGGAACATCCTCCGGCAGACCCGGGGGCGCGGCGCATGCGCCCCCGGAGCATCATCCGCGGCGCGGGACCGGGGAGGCAACCGGTTCCCCGCTCGCCGCCCCCCGGATCCGCCTCTCAGTCCTTCTTCAGCATCCCGGAGGGGTAGATCTGCACCTCCTGCACCTTCCCGTCGGACTTGAACTTGAGCTCGAAGTAGCGGGGCTCCACGAGCTCGACGACTCCGAAGGACACGGTCGGGTGCTCCTTCTTCAGACGCTCCTGCACGGCCCGCGGGAGCTGGGGGAAGGAGGTTTCCGTCTCGAGCTCCACGAGCTCGCCATCCCCGCTCAGGGTGACGGTGATCCCCTTGCCGTCCTTCCACCCGCCGACCTCGTAGTGCGTCACTCCCCCCTCGGTCTCCTTCTCCGCGGTGAGGTCCACGGCGCCCTGGAGCAGCCTCTCGGCCGCGGCCCGGACGGGCGCGGGCAGGGAAGCGAAGGGGACCGTCTCCTCGCCCGCTTCCTCCTCGTTCTCCTCGAGCTCGCCCGGCTTGCGCTTCGGTTCCTGGCCCTTCGGGTCGGCCCCCTGCGCGCTCGCGAACGTCGCGCCGGACGTCCGCACGCTCCGCTGCTGCGTGCAGCCGAGGAGGAATGGCCCCGCGAGGGGGACGACCGCCGCGATCGAGAAACCTGTGGCACGTCTCATTTGTCTATCTCCGGGGAGAAACCGGCTCGAGCCGGCGCGAAAGCGCGCCCATTCTGCCCCCCGAGGATGACCGGAACATGACGTCGGGCGGGAGGAACGGGCGCGGCGACTCCGTTCCCCCCGGGGGAGGCCGGGAGCGCTCGTCCAACCCGCCGGGGCGGGGCCCTCTCCGTCCCGGATCGGGACCCGCGCGCGCTCTCGACCCTGCGGACGAGCCTCCTTCAGGGCGTGACGACGAGCGTCAGGACGAGAATCTCGCCCTGCTCCTTGGACTTGATGAAGCCGAGACCGGGCGCGTACCACTTGTGCACGATTTCCGGAGCCAGGAGGGAGGACTCCTCCACCTTGATGCAATCCGTGAAGCTGTCCACGGGGACCGTCACGGTGGTGCCCGTCTTGTCGACCTCCACCGTCTCGTCGACCACGGGGAAGAGGTCCTCCGGCTTCCATTCGTCCTCGACCTCCGGGACGGCGGGCATGAAGACGTTGGGATCGGTGTCCGTGGCCGTCTCCGGGGGATCCGTCGGCTCGGTCGGCCCGCCGACGAGCCAGCTCCCCGAGTGGCTGACGATCACCCCCCCGTCGAACAGGTCGACGACCTCCCCGAAGTAGTAGACCGTCCCGTCGTCGGCCTGGGCGAAGTAGTTCTTCGAGATCTCGACGGTCTCCCCGTCCTCGATGTCCTGCTCCTCGAGAACCCGCGTCTCGACGAGGTTCCCGTTCCAGAGGAAGGTGCGGGTCTCGTTCGTGAAGTGCTCGACGGAGACGTGATCCGCGTTCCCGTTCTGGACGGTGAAGGTCTTCTCGACGCCGGGGACGAACGGGAAGTAGGTGTTGTCGATCGAGAGGGGGTTCGAGAAGGTCGGCGTCCCGGTCGGGACCTCCCCGCGCGTCGGGGCGATCGCGAGGGCGAAGGCGAAGGCGATGGCGAGGCATGCAACGCGTTTCATCGGATCTTCTCCAGATGGGGACCGGCCGATGCCGGTCCGATAGCCCCTCTATCCTCGCGGGAGAACATGACCGGAACATGACGTCGGCCGGGATCCGGGCCTCGACCCCCCCGCGACGGACGGCGAGGGCCCCCTCGCGCGGGACCGGACGCAACCCGGCGCGACGACGGACAGCGACCTGTTCCAGTACCGGGCCCGGGCGGACCTGAACATGCGGTTCTGAGTCACGGTCGCGGTCGGGTCGCGCCTACGGCGACCCCCTTCCCTCGGAACGCCCGGAACTCCTCGGCGATCGGCCGGAACTCCTCCTTCCTCGGGGAGCTCGGACGCCAGGCGAGGCCGATCGTCCTCGAAGGGACGGGGGGCGCGAAGGGGCGAACGAGGAGGCGGACGGGGCCGCGGGTCTCGACGGGGATCGCCATCTCGGGGAGGAGGGTGACGCCGACTCCCCCGAGCACCATCTGGACGAGGGTGGAAAGGCTGCTCGCCCGGAAGTCCCCGCACTCCCGCGCCCCCGCCTTCTCGCAGAGGGAGAGGACCTGGTCGCGGAGGCAATGGCCGTCCTCTAGGAGGAGGACCGCCTCGTCCTCGAGGTCGCGCAGGCGGACCTGGCGCGCGCGGGCGAGGGCGTGGTCCGGAGCCGAGGCGAAGTGGAAGGGGTCGGGGAAGAGCGGAAGCGTCTCGGCGTCCTCGAGCCTCGCTTCGAGCGCGACGACGAGGAGATCGAGGCTCCCCCGCTCGAGGGACTCCACGAGCCCGGCCGTCCTCTCCTCGCTCACGGAAAGGCGCAGGTCGGGGAATCGCCTTCGAACCCGAGGCAGGACGGAGGGGAGGAGATAGGGGGCGACCGTGGGGATCGCGCCGAGGCGCAGGGTCCCGCTGAAGGGCTTCGCGCGGACCCGGGCCGCGTCCGCGAGCTCGTCGGCGTCGAGGAGGACCCTCCGGGCCTTCGGTAGGAGGTCCTGTCCGGCGGGGGTGACCACGACCTTCCGGGGGGCCCGCTCGAAGAGGAGGACGCCGAGGGTTCGCTCGAGCTGCTGGATCTGGGCGCTCAGCGCCGGCTGCGTCACGCCGCACGCCTCCGCGCCCCTCCGGAAGCTCCGGGCCTCCGCGACGGCGACGAAGTACTCGAGCTGCCGGAGGGTCGGTCTCATCGATAAGGGTTTCTCATGCTTATCCGGTTGACTCCGAACACCCCTAGCCGTAGGGTCGGCCCCCATGGCTCGGCCGCCCTTCCCCAGGACCCTGGGTGAGTTCGAGGCCTGGTTCCCCGGCGAGGCCGCGTGCCGGGAGTACCTGGCGGCGTCG
>DASRRH010000023.1:0-92587 GCA_035695825.1 Planctomycetota bacterium
CAACGCTGAGGGCCAGGCTGTCGGGCTGGTCGACTTCGATGCCTGCGAGGCCGACGGGCTGCCACTGACCGCCGTCTGGACCGTTCCCAGCGCCGTTGGCTCGGGCACCTGGCCGGAATGGCTCGGCGCAGCCGCCCATGACTTCACGGTGGAGCTGGCGCCGTCTGGCGTGCGCCCGAAGATCACCGCCCTGATTTACAAGGACAGTGGCCATCGTCGGGAGCGGGCCGCCGTAGAGCAGGCCATCGCCGCGGCCGTCGTGACGGCGCGCGAGCAAGCGGTGGCGGTCGCGGAGGATCCGGAGCGCGCCGTGGCCGACCTGCGCGCCATCCTGGGCGGTCCCGGCCGTCCGCTGGCCCTCGATGCCGCCGGGCGCACCGCGCGCCGTCCTGAGCTGCCCCAGCGGCCGCAGCTGCCGCTGGTAGGGCGGCAGCGGTCACACGAGTCGGGCGGCTGATTCATTCGGCGGGGCGGGCTCTTTCCCCCCGGAGCCCGTTCCGCCGGCCTGGCGCGTGCTACGCTGCCCCTCGACCGGGCTTAGCGGTCTTTCTTCATGGTCGCCGTCCTGCTAAGCCCAGGCGGCGGCCATTCCGCTTCTTCGGAGGCGGTTGGAGGGCTCGACCGTGGCGATCGGCTATCTAACGTCACCCCCAGCTCACGGCGCCTACGTCCGACAGGCCTACCTCCGTCTCAAGCCGACTGTGCGCGGCCAAGGAGAGGCGGGCGATCTGTCGCTCGATTGGACCACCTGGCATCGCGAGGCGAGCAGTCACGAGCCGGCCGGGTACGTTCTCGATGCCTCAGTCTTCACCAGATGCGGACGGCGGATCGCCTACGACACCTCTGCTCGATCGCCATACGTTCAGGCCGTCGTGGCCGTCACTGAGGATCCGGGTGACGACCTGTGCGGGAGGTGCGAACGCCGGCCGGCGATCGACCGACGTTTCCGGCAGCTACTCGAGGAGGCCTACCAGGTTGCGAGGGCTGTGGCGGCCGCGCGCGGCGCGGAGGTCGATCAGGACGACGTCCGGCGGCTCGTTGCGCTCGAGGTGCTGCGCCGCGACGATCGCCTGCGGCAGCGTTGACTCCGACCCGGCCCGGTCATCCGCGGCCGGGTCGCCTCCGCCTCTACACTGGCCGGCACGTAGGGAGGAGGGATTCCAATGGACCTCGAGAGGCTCGATAGCGATGGCGCGCGCCGACAAGCGTATGTGGAGGCTGCCCTGGCCGCCCTCGGCGTAAACCTCGCCGAGGCAACGATCATGAGGGCGTCACCCCAGGGGGAGGAGAAATGGGAGCTGTGGATCGCCACTGATCTTGGGCTGATCGTCGCGACTCACGACCCCGGCCGAGGCGAAATTGGCCCACACGCCTCGCTGAGAGTGTCGGAGGTGACGCCCTGGGACAGCGTCGGGCCGCTCACGGCCACGGCCACAACAACGCGCTGGGAGCGCAGTGGCATTGGGACGGAGCTGAAGGTCGCCTTTCACGGCCGCGATTTCACCATTGAGATCGGTCCTGGAGCGCGCGACGACTTTGGTCAGGCCGCCTTCTTCCAAGCGTGCCTGACTCGGCATGTAACCCAGCGCGGCGCGCTGGGCCGGGGGCTAACCGGGGGCTAATCGTCCCCGTCGTCAGCCGACGGGAAGCCGACCATCTCGACGATCCCGGTCCGCATCGCTGGGATGTCGCCGATGCCATCGTCCTCGAGGAACCGCTGGCGCAGGACCTGTAGCTCCGCTGGAAACCCGCCCTCGTAGCGAGGATGCCGATAAACGACCGGATCCGCCCCGCCGAACATTCCGACCTGGGCGAACGCGAGCACGGCGCAGTACTCGGCGACCCGCTGACGCGCGAGGGCGCCGTCGCGCCGGAAGCTGTAGCCCGCGACTCGATGGTCTAGGCCGAGGTGCATCACGGTATGCCCGAGAAGGGCCGTGTCGAACTGCTCGCGGTCTGGTCCGCCCCACGGCGCGTCGATCGCCAGCAGAACCCGCTCGCCGGGGAACGCCCGTGCCTGGTGTCGCTTGTCGCGGGCGGCCTGAGCGACGCGAACCTCCGAGTCATCGTTGTGCGCACCCATGGACGCCATCGCGATCGGGCTGTCATGCGGGTCTCCTGGCCAGAGCTCGAGCACGACTGGACCCCCGTCTGTCGTGCGCTCCAGGCGCAGACGTTTCTCGAAGGTCACGCCCGCTCCGTTGGGGAGCGACGCGAGAAGTGACTCGACGACGCGCCGGAACTCACGCCGCGAGTCGTGCAGGCCGACCTTGGGAAGCTCGCGCGGGATCACCCACCATCCGGGCGGCATCGCGTCCTCGATGACCCCGATAAGGCGCTCGCGGCGCAACCGCTCAAGGTAGGCGGGCTGGTTGTAGACCGGCGACGTCGCCTCCACAAAGATCGTTTCCCCACTCGGGAAGGTCGCGCGCCAGTCGACGTTTCGGCCGCCAGCCCCGACCGGCTGGTATTCGACGTCGGCGCCGAGCACCTGGAGGAAGCGGCCGACCACGAGCTCGAAGAACACCCGGCCCCAGGGCGGGTCGTGGCGAAGTCGATGACATAGGGCGGCCGCAGCCTCAGCTGGTAGCTCGCCGAGCGATCGGTTCAGAAAGGCCCTGACGCGCACCGCCCGCGGTAGGGTGGAACGGTCGAGCCAGGAGGCCGGGTCGGCCTGCTCAGAGTAACGGCTGTAGTGCGGATGGGGGTTCGTCGGCTCGGGGAAGCACCGCTCACGCACGTCAGGAGTCTAGGCCGCGTATATCGCTGGCAATCATTCCCGGCCGGGCCGCCCCGTCGCCTTTTAGCCCATCTGGCTGCGGGCCGTTGCAAGGGCCTCTGCGATCGCATCCTTCTTCACCGCGGCGAGGAGCCGGGCGAGCTCGTCGAGCTCCTTGTCGCCGAGCTTGGCCGCGAGGGCCGGATACCAGACCTTGAGGTGCGGGCCGCTGAGCGTGGTGGACATTTCGCTTGCCTCCTTGAGTTGACCACCCATTTGACCACCTTCGCCGCGCGCAATGGTGGTCAAATGCGGACGTGGGCGGACACGGATTGAGCACGAATCGGCTACCCTGAGCACGGTCGGGCTGAAATGGGGTTCAAGAGGTCGCTGGTTCGAATCCAGTCGCCCCGACCACTCGAACCCCAAGGCCGCGGGGGGATCTCCCCCCGCGGCCTTTCTCCTTCGCGAGCGGGCGGCCTAGACGAGGCTCACGCTCGAGCCGTCCGTCTGGATCGAGACGGTCGCGCCCCGTCCCCGCACGAAGCCGAGGAGCCGGAACCAGAAGTCGAGGTTCGTCGCCCCTCCGACGGGGAGCGAGAACCCGCCCGCCCGGCGCCCGCGCGGGGCGCCCACCGCCGCCGCCGGCGGCCGGCCCCGGCGCGCGCCGCGAACGCGGCGGACCGCCGCGCGGCCGGCTCCCCGGCGACCGCCCCTCCTGCCTCGGCCGCCCCCCGGGGAGGCGGAGCGGGACTTCAACCAATCCTCGAACGCCGCGCGATCCAGGCGCATCTTCCCCTCGATCTTCCTCATCTTCACCGGGAGCTTGCCGGTGGAGTTCATCTTGTACAACGTGAAGTAGCTCAAGCCCGCCCGGTTCGCGGCTTCCTTGAAGGTGAGCCAAGCGCCGTTGGACGAGCCGCTCGCTTTCTTGGTCCTGGGCATCTCGTTCTTCCTGGTTTGGGGTCCGCCGATCCCGGAGACAACGCCTGGACCTGGCCGTTGTCCGGAGTGGATGGGCGGCCTCGATACACCAAGGCACCGCCCATCGCAAGGGCATTCTTCCTCCAGATCCAAAGTGGACCCAACACGGGAAGCCGCTTTTCCAGGGACACCCCTCCCGGCGCCTCCCCCTCCCCTCCCCGCCGGCCCGCGACGGACGCGGAGGCCCCGCCGGGCTCCCGGCTGGCGCCCGCCCGCGGCGCCCGGTAGGTTCGGCCGGGAGCGCCCGTGCAGGCCGAACCGGAATCTCATCCGCGCCCGGTGCCCGCGGCGGACCTCGAGGGGCTCCGCATCCACCGGACCGAGGAGGCGGCCCCGCGCCAGCGCCTCCCCCTCGGCGCGATCCTCCTCGTCCTCCTCCTCGGCGCCGGGGCCGCGGCCGCTTGGGTCCTCCACTTCGGCCTCCCCGTCGTCGAGACGGCCCGGGCCTCCGTCGAGGTGCCCCAAGACGCCGGGGGGGTCGTGTTGGCCGCCACGGGCTACGTCGTCGCCCGGAAGACGGCGAACGTCGGCTCGCGCGTCGCCGGGAGGATCGAGGAGATCCGCTTCGAGGAGGGGACGGTCGTGCGGAAGGGGGACGTCCTCGCGCGGCTCGAGTCGCGCGACGCCGCCGCCCGGCTCGCGCAGGCGAAGGCCGAGCTCGCCGACGCGGAGCGGGAGGCCCGCAGGCAGGAGAGCCTCGTCCAAGGGGGGGCGGCGGGCGAGCAGCAGCTCGACGCCGCGCGCACGCGACAGGACGTCGCGAAGGCCAAGCTCGAGGTCGCCGAGGCGGAGCTCGCCGACACGGTGGTCAAGGCCCCGTTCGACGGCGTCGTGATCCAGAAGCTCATGGAGGTCGGGGAGACGATCTCCTTCGGCGTGATCTCCGGACAGGTCTCCTCGGGCGTCCTGGCGGTCCTCGCCGACCGGACCGACCTCGAGGTCGACACGGACGTGAGCGAGGCGAACCTCGCCCGCGTGCGGGAGGAACAGCCCGCGGAGGTCGTCCTCGAGGCGGTTCCCGACGTCCGCTACCGCGCGCTCGTCCGCAAGATCATGCCGCGCGCCGTGCGCCGGACCTCGACGGTTCCCGTCCGCGTCCGGTTCCTCGAGCCGGACGCGCGGGTGCGGCCCGAGATGAGCGCGAAGGTGTTCTTCGGGTCGACGGCAGGGTCCGCCCGACCCTCCGCGACGCGGGTCTCCGTCCCCGCCGCCTCGGTCGTCGAGAAGGACGGAAGCGCCTTCGTCCACGTCGTGAACGGGGGCCGGGCCTACCGGAGGCCCGTCCGACGAGGCGAGCGCGAGGGAGGTCGCGTCGAGATCCTCGAGGGGCTCTCCGGGGGGGAAGAGGTCGTCACGGGAGGAGCCTCGGATCTCCCCGACGGCGCCCGCGTGCGGGTGGCCCCGCCGCGCTGAAGTCCGCGCCCGTTCGCGGGGCCCGGCCCCTCCCGTTATCGTTCCCGGCCCTCTCGCCGGAGCCTCCCCTTGGGGTCCTCTCCCGTCGTCTCCCTCCGCCGCGTCACGAAGACGTTCCACCGCGACACGCTCGAGGTGCCGGTCCTCCGCGGCATCGACCTCGAGACCTCCGCCGGAGACTTCTTCGCCCTGATGGGCCCGTCCGGGTCGGGGAAGTCGACGGTCCTGAACCTCATCGCCGGGATCGACCGGCCGACCTCGGGCGAGGTCCGGGTCGCCGGATCGGACCTCGCCTCGATGTCGGAGACGGACCTCGCGAAGTTCCGCGCGCGCCACGTCGGGTTCATCTTCCAGATGTACAACCTGATCCCGGTCCTCACGGCGGAGGAGAACGTCGCGCTCCCCCTCCTCCTGACGCCCCTCTCGAGGAAGGAGCGGCGGGAGCACGTGGAGACCGCCCTCGGGATCGTCGGTCTCACCGACCGGGCGAAGCACTTCCCCCGCCAGCTCTCCGGCGGGCAGGAGCAGCGGGTCGCGATCGCGCGGGCGATCGTGACGGACCCGACCCTCCTCCTCGCGGACGAGCCGACGGGGGACCTCGACGCGGTCTCGGCGACGGAGATCCTCGAGCTCCTCCGCCGTCTGAACGCCGAGTTCGGGAAGACGATCCTCCTCGTGACCCACGACCCGCGCGCGGCGGGATACGCCCGCACCCGGCGCTTCCTCGACAAGGGGGTCCTCGGGGAGATGCCCGCTTCCTTCGCGGCGACCGCCGCCGCCCGGTGAAGTACCTCCCGCTCGTCCTCCGGAACCTCTTCCGGAACAAGCGGAGGTCGGGGCTCACCGCCTTCGCCGTGGCGATCTCGGTCTTCCTCGTCGTCGTCCTGCGCACGGCGCTCCACCACCTCGAGACCCCCCCGTCCGAGCAGAGCCAGTTCCGGCTCGTCGCGCACCACGCCGCCTCCCTCCAGAACCCGCTTCCCGAGGGACACGTGGAAAAGGTTCGCGCGGTTCCCGGCGTCCTCCGGGCGACTCCCATGACCTGGTTCGGGGGCTACTGGAAGCGCTTCGAGAACTTCTTCGCGAACTTCGAGATCGACGCGTCGACCTGGTGGGACGTCTTCCCCGAGCAGAGGCTCCCCGAGGACCAGAAGCGGGGGTTCCTCGCCGACCCCCAGGGGTGCTTCGTCGGGAGGGCCCTCTCGGAGGAGTACGGCTGGAAGATCGGGGACCGGATCGTCCTCACGGGGACGCTCTATCCGCTGGACCCCGAGCTCAACGTCCAGGGGATCTACGAGGGGCCCGACTCGACCTGGCTCCTCTTCCATCGCAAGTACGCCGAGGAGTCGCTCGGACGACCGGGCCGCGTGGGAACGATCTGGTTCCTCGTCGCGGGCGCCGCCGACGTGGGCCCCGTGAGCGAGCGCGTCGACGCGCGCTTTCGAAACTCCGACGCCGAGACGAAGACCGAGACCGAGAAGTCCTTCCAGCTCTCCTTCGTCGAGATGATGGGGGACGTCCGGGCCATCGTCCGGTGGGTCGTCGGGTTCGTCGCGCTCACGATGCTCCTCGTCGCGGGGAACGCGATGGCGATGGCGGCGCGGGAGAGGCTCCAGGAGGCCGCCGTCCTCCGGGCGCTCGGCTTCCCCCCCGCCCGCGTCGCGACGCTCCTCCTCGCCGAGGCGATGCTCGTCGCGGGCCTCGGGGGGGCGATCGGCACCGCGCTGCCGGTCCTCCTCTTCTGGAACTTCACCCCGCAGCCGATCTGGTTCCCGACGTTCCGGGTCCCGACCGAGATCGGGCTGACCGGATTCGGCTTCGCCCTCGCGCTCGGACTCCTCGCCGGGGGCCTCCCCTCCTGGGGCCTGGTGCGCCGGCCGATCGCGCAGGCGCTGCGCCGGGCCTGATCGTGGCGATCCCCCTCCTCTACAACGTCCGCCACCTCCGGACGCGCCCCGCGGCCGCGGCGATGACGGCCGTCGGCATCGCGCTTCCGACGGCGGCCCTCCTTTTCGCCCTCGCCCTCCCCGCGGGGCTGAACCGCGTGCTCCGCAGCTCCGGGGACGAGAGCCGTCTCGTCATCCTCCGCAAGGGGGCCGTCGCCGAAACGGGGAGCGCGATCGACCGGGAGACGGCGCGCCTCATCGAGACGCTCCCCGGAATCGCGAAGAACGCGGCGAATCGCCCCCTCTGTTCCCCCGAAGCGGCGATCCTCGTGAACGTCCCGCGGCGGGACGGCAAGCGCACGAACCTCCTCGTCCGCGGCACCGGCGAGCGGGGCCGGGAACTGCGGCCCGCGGTCCGTCTCGTGGAGGGACGCTGGTTCGAGCCGGGACTCCCCGAGCTCACCGTCAGCCGGCGCATCGCCACGCGGTTCGAGAACCTCGGCCTCGGGGAGACGATCAAGTTCGGACGGTCCGACTGGCGGGTCGTCGGGATCTTCGAAGCGGCGGGGACCTCGAGCGACTCGGAGGCGTGGGCGGACGCCGACCTCCTGATGGCCGACTTCCGCCGCACCCTGTACACCTCGGTCCTCGTGCGCGCGGTCTCCCCCGAGGTTCAGGCCTCGATCGTGCGCACGCTGGCCGAGGACGAGCGCTTCTCCCTCCGGGGCGTGCCGGAGCCCGAGTACTTCGCCCTCCAGACGCGCGAGGTCGGGATCCCGGTCGAATTCGTCGGGATGCTCGTCTCGATCCTCCTCGCCGTGGGAGCGACCGTCGGCGCGGCGAACACGATGTACGCGGCCGTGGCGCAGCGCACCCGCGAGATCGCCGTCCTCCGGGCGATCGGATTCCGCCGGCGCGCCGTCCTCGCCTCCTTCCTCTTCGAGACCTTCCTCCTCGCGCTCGCCGGCGGGGCCGTCGGATGCGCGATCGCCTTCGCGGCCTTCCACGGGCGCGCGACGAGCACCGTGAACTGGATCTCCTTCAGCGACGTCGTCTTCCAGTTCCGGATCACGCCGGACCTCCTCGGCTACGGGATGGTCTTCGCGGTCGCGATCGGACTGCTCGGCGGCGCGCTCCCCGCGCGGCTCGCGGCGAGCCGGGGGATCGCCGCCTCGATGCGGGCGATCTAGGGTGATCGAGTTCGAGGCGTTCGAGGTTCACGCGGACGGGAGCCTGCGCTCCGCCCGTTACGCCTATCGAGGCTCCGCGGCGGAGGGGTGGGAGATCCTCCGCGAGGGGAAGGCCCACGTCCGCCTCGGCCCGGGCTACCGCCTCGTCCGGACGAGCCACTGCGGCGTCTGCTCGACCGACCTCGCGCGCCGATTCCTCCCCTTCCCGCTCCCGCAGGTCGCGGGCCACGAGGCCGTCGCCCGCGAGGAGGACGGCACCCTCCTCGCCGTCGAGATCAACGCTTCCCACGCCGCGCGCGGGCTCCCCGAAGCGAAGACCTGTCCGTTCTGCTCGACCGGCCTCGAACGGCACTGCCCGGAAAGGCTCGTCCTCGGGATCCACGACCTGCCCGGAGGGTTCGCTCCCTGGATGCTGGTGCCCGTCCGCGCGGTCCATCCCCTCCCCCCCTCGCTCCCTCCCCTCGCGGCGACGTTCGTCGAGCCCTTCGCCGCGGCGCTGCACGGCGTCCGGACGATCGCGCCGCGCGCCGGGGAAACGGTCGCCGTCCTCGGGGTGCGGAAGCTCGGTCTTCTCCTCGTGGCCGCGCTCGCCGCCGAACGGGCCCACCGGGGCGTGCGCTTCGAGATCCTGGCGATTGGAAAACACCCGGACCAGCTCCGCCTCGCCACCGCGCTCGGAGCCGACCGCGCGGTCCTTTCCTCCGCGCTCGATCCCCGGAAGCCGGAGGCCGACGTCGTGATCGAGGCGACCGGAAAGCCCGACTCGCTCCCCCTCGCCGCCGCGCTCGCACGGCGCGAGGTCCACGTGAAGTCGACGACGGGGCACGAGACCTTCGGACTCCGCCACTTGACCGAGTTCGTCGTCGACGAGCTCTCGCTGACTCCGCTCCGGGGCGGAGCGACTCCCCCTCCTCCTCCGGCGGCGGTCGTCGCCCGCACCCTCGAAACGATCGACCGCGCGATCCGCCCCGACCCGAGGCGCGAGGCCGGAGCCGTGCGCGCCCGCGGGACGATCTACGTGGAGGACGTCGGGCAGGAACGCCCCGGCATCCTCGAGCCGCTCCTCGGTCGCGGGCTGCGGTTCAGCTCCTCCCGCTGCGGCGACTTCGCCCCGGCGATCGAGGTCCTCGCGGATCCGAAGACGGGGCTCGGGACGCGCTTGCCCGAGCTCCTCGTGAAGGACCGGTTCGCGGCCTCGCGGCTCCCGGAGGCCTTCGCCCGCGCGGCCGAACCTTCCGCCCTCAAGGTCGTCGTGACCCACGAGGGCGCGAGGGTCTGACCCCTCGCCCCCGGCGGGACGGACGGAGGCCCGGCCAGCCGTTGCCGGCCTGGACGGCGAAGGCTCGTCTTCGGCGATCCGACTCTCGAGGTAGACCGATAACTTGACTAATACTTGACTGATCCCACACTCCCCCCGTGCCCTACCGGCCCCGCATTGTGGTCTCCTCGGCTCTCCTCTCTCGCATCGAGGAGATCGCGGCGTGCCGAGCGCGAATCGAGGCCGCTTCGATCGAGGTCCCCTGGATCCCGATGCTCCAGAAGGACGCCCGGATCCGGAACGCCCACGCATCGACCGCGATCGAGGGGAATCCCCTGACGCTCGAGCAGGTCCGCGACCTCGACGAGGGCAGGCCGCTGCCGGCGGTCACGCCAAGGTCGCGAAGGGAGATCCTCAACTACTTCGCCGGCCTCCGGTTCGTCGAGGGCCACGCCTCGAAGGGAGAGATCCGGCACGCGGACGTCCTCCGGGTCCACGCCCTCCTCGCCGAGGGGGTGATGGACCAGGGCAACGCGGGAGAGTATCGGACGATCCGGGTCCGGGTGGGCAAACATGTCCCGCCGCCGCCCGGGGAGGTCCGGGGCCTCATGGACGAACTCCTCGAATGGTGGAACGAGGAGGCGCCACGCTGGTCGCCGGTCGTCACCTCGGCCGTCCTCCACTTCCGGTTCGAGGAGATCCACCCCTTCGCCGATGGAAACGGGCGGACGGGCCGGATGCTGGCCCTCTGGGAACTCTTCCGCCGCGGTTTCGACACGCACCACTTCTTCTCGGTCGACGAGCACGATTGGGAAGACCGTCCCCGGTACTACGCCGCGCTCGATCGGGTGCGGCTCCTCGGCGGCGACCTCACGAACTGGCTCGAGTACCGCGCCGAAGGCCTTCAGCGGACCCTCGAGGCGGTCTGGGCGCGCCTCCAGCGCATTTCGGCCGCGGCCGGACCGGCCAAGATCACGCTCCGCCCGAGGCAGGAACAACTCCTCCAGATGCTCCGCGACCGCGGAGGGATGGCGCCGCGCGAGATCTGGGGGGCACTCGGCGTCTCGAAGCAGGGGGCGATGGATCTTCTCAGGCCGCTCCTCGACGCGGGACTCGTGAAGCGCGAGGGGACGAAGAAGTCCGGGCGGTACCTTCTCGCGTGATCGATTCGGGAGCATCGGGTCGGGATCCGTGACCGAGACCCGAACGCCTTCGCCCGGCCCTCGCCTACCGGCCGCGCATCGCGGCGCGCAACTCCTTCCCGATCGGCTCGGGATTTCCCTCGGCGAACTCGTTCCCGTACCGGTAGGTCTCGAGGAGGCGCGCGAGGCGGGGAAGCCGGGTCCACGCGCCCTGGTCCCGAGCGAAGTCGGCGTGCACCTCGCGCAGGTGGTCGAGACCGTTCACGAGGCTCCAGCGGCATCCGTCCGTGTGGCGGTGCCCCGGTTGGACCGGGTCGGGCCCGAGCGCCGCGCTCCACCCCTTCTCCTTCCCGAAGTAGGCGACGAGGCTCGCGAGCTCGCGGGCCCGCTCGGCGTGGGCGCGCCCCAGCCGCGCCCCGGCGTCGGGCCGGAGGTTCCCCTTCGCGTCGAGGGCCTCCCGGCGCACCCGCTCGACGAAGTCGAGCTCCTTCCCGAAGAGGCTCGGGTGCCAGTACCCCGCGAGGTAGTCGAAGACGCGGAGGTCGGGGGTCGCGAAGAAGGTGACGACGTTCTTCGTCGCGAAGACCTCGGGCTCGGAGCTCCAGATGTTCGACTCGCCGCCCGGGTCGCAATCGTGGAAGGAGGGGGCGACGTTGACCCAGGTCGGGACGCAGGAGGCATGGATGCGACGGGCGGTGTCGAGGTCCGAGAACGTCACGGTTCTCATCAGGTGCCCGGCCGCTCAGGTCCCTCCGTAGCGAAGGTCGCCGACGAGCCGGAAGACCATCAGGAACTTCCCCTCGGAGGCGGCCTGGCGGGCGGCCTCCCCGAGGTCTTCCGTCCAGACGACCGCGCGGTCGTAGTCGGGCCAGCGGAGGCGGACCCCCGCCGTGCAGCAGCCGGAGACGTCGCTCGGGGCGCGGTCGGAGAGGCCGGAGGAGAGGATCGAGGCGAGGAGCAGGAAGCCGAGCATGGGCGGTCCTCCCCGCGGGCGGGGGGTCGACCCGCGGTGCCGGGCGTTCCCGCAATCGCCGGGCCGGCGGCGCCTCCGAGGGGAGGCGGCCCGGCGCGTCCCGTCCGGGGGACGGGGCGGGGCGACCCCCTTGACGCCGGACCCGACTCAAGTATTTTTATGCACCTTCCCGAATAGTCATGCACGCCTTGCACGCCTCCACCCCCACGCTCCGGCGCAACCGCATCGCCGAGCTCCTGCGCGAGCGCCCGCGACGCTCGCAGGAGGAGCTGCGCCGCACCCTCGAGCGCGAGGGGATCGAGGTCACCCAGGCGACCCTCTCCCGCGACCTCCGCTCGCTCGGCGTCGTGAAGACCCCCTCGGGCTACGCCCTCCCGGCGCCGTCCGCGCCCCCCCCCGCGCCGGGAGTCCCCTCGGAGCTCGAGCGCCTCTGGCGGATGTTCCTCGTCCACGCCGACTCCGTCGGAAACGTCGCGGTGCTCAAGACTTCTCCCGGGAACGCGCACGGGCTGGGCGTGGCCCTCGACCGCTCCGCCTTCGAGGGGATCGTCGGCTGCATCGCGGGGGACGACACGGTCTTCGCGCTCGCGCGCGACGCGGCCGCGGCGCGGCGCCTCGTCCGCGCCGCCCTCGCGGCGGCCCGGCTCTGACCGACCAGGGATGAAGCCGCAAGCCCCCGCGCCCCTCGTTTCCGCCGCCGTCTTCGGCGCCTCGGGCTACTCGGGCGCCGAGGCGGTGGGGATCCTGCTCCGACACCCTCGGTTCCACGTCGCAGGGCTGTTCGGCTCGGGCCGCGGCGAGAGGGAGGTTCCCTTCGACCGTCTCCACCCGAGGTTCCGGACGCGCTGCGACCTTCCGGTCCGGCCGGCCGAGGCAGGGCCGATCGCGGCGAGCGGGGCGAGGATCGCCTTCCTCGCAACGCCCCACGAGGCGAGCCTGGAGCTCGTCCCCAGGCTTCTCGAGACCGGGATGCGGGTCGTCGACCTCTCCGGTGCCTTCCGGTTGAAGGACCCCGCCCTCTACCCGCGCCACTACGGCTTCGAGCACCGCCGGCCCGACCTCCTCGCCGAGGCGGTCTACGGGCTCCCCGAAATCGAGGGGGAGGCGCTCGATCGCGCGCGGCTCGTCGCGAACCCGGGCTGCTACCCGACGAGCGTCGCCCTTCCCCTCTCGCCATTCGTCGCCGCGCGCCTCCTCGAACCGGAGGCCGGCGTGATCGCCGACTGCATCTCCGGCGTCTCGGGAGCGGGGCGCACGCCGAGCCCGACGACCCATTTCTGCGAGGTGAGCGCCCGGGCCTACGGGGTTTTCTCTCACCGCCACGCCCCCGAGATCGCCCAGGCCGTCGGGGCTCCGGTCGTCTTCGTCCCCCACCTCGCCCCCTTCGACCGCGGGATCCTCTCGACGATCCACTTTCGCGCGCGCCCCGGGACGACGGAGGGGGACCTGAGGGGCGCGCTCGAGCGGGCCTACGAGGGCCGCCCGTTCGTGCGCCTGCTTCCGCCCGGGGAGTTCCCGAGCGTCGGGGCGGTCGAGGGGACGAACTTCTGCGACGTCGCCGTCGCCTTCGACGCCGGATCCCGGCGGACGATCCTCCTCTCCGCGATCGACAACCTCGGCAAGGGCGCCGCCGGCCAGGCGGTCCAGTGCGCGAACCGGATGTTCGGCTTCGCGGAGACGGAGGGGCTCCGATGACGCGCGGGACGTGCGCGGGCTCGCTCGTCGACCTCGTCGTCAAGGTGGGGGGCAAGTGCCTCGAGGACGGCGCCTCCCTCGCCGCGTTCGCACGGGAGGTGGCCGCGGCGCGGCGGGAGGGCGTCCGTCTCGCGCTCGTTCACGGTGGAGGCGCCTCCCTCGACGCGCGCCTCGCGCGGCTCGGGATCGCCACGGAGCGGCGCGAGGGACTGCGGCTGACCCCCCCCGCCGTGATGGAGGAGGCGCTCGCCGCCTTCGCGGGGATCGAGAACAAGCGCCTCGTCGCGGCCCTCGCCGGCGCCGGCGTTCCCGCCGTCGGACTCTGCGGGGCCGACGGGGGCACGCTCCGCGCCGAACGCTGGAGGCCCGCGGGCTTCGACCCCGGCCGTGTGGGGCGCGTCGTCGGCGGGGATCCGCGCGCGGTCGCCGCGCTCCTGGAGGCGGGATTCGTCCCCGTGCTCGCCCCGGTCGCCCTCGGAGGCGACGGGGAGTTCCTCAACCTCAACGCGGACGAGGCGGCCGCGGGACTCGCGCGCGTGCTCGCCGCGCCGCTCCTCGCCCTGCTCTCGGACGTCCCCGCCGTCCTCGACGCGCGGGGGGCGCGCATCGAGCGTCTCGAGGCCGCCTCGACCGGGGCGCTCGTCGATTCCGGGACGATCGCGGGGGGGATGGTTCCGAAGGTCCGCAGCGCCCTGGAGGCCGCCTCCCTCGCCGGCGCGCGGGTCTCGATCGCCTCGTGGAAGGAGCCCTCCGTCCTCCGCCGGCTCGCCGGCGGGGAGCGGCTCGGGACGACCGTGGAGGGGAAAGCGTGAACCTGAAGGAAGCCCAGGCCCTCGACGCGGCCCACCTCTTCCAGAACTACAAGCGCGCGCCGCTCCTCCTCGCCGGGGGGCGCGGCTGCGTCGTCTTCGGCGACGACGGCCGCGCGTACCTCGACTTCGTCACCGGGATCGGCGTGAACGCCCTCGGCCACGGCGACGACCGCGTCGTCTCGATCCTCCGCGAGGCGGCCGACTCGGTGCTGCACACCTCGAACCTCTACCACCATCCGTTCGCGGGGCCCGTCGCGGAGCGGCTGAAGCGCCTCTCCGGACTCGACCGGGTCTTCTTCGCGAACAGCGGGACCGAGGTCGTGGAGGCCGCGCTCAAGCTCGCCCGGGCGCGGGCGAAGAAGCGAGGGGAGGGCGAGCGCGTCGAGGTCCTCGCCTTCGAGGGCTCCTTCCACGGCCGGACGTTCGGCGCGCTCTCCGCGACCTCGACGGAGAAGTACCGCGCGCCGTTCGAGCCGCTCGTCCCGGGCTTCCGCTTCCTCCCCTACGGCGACGCCGCCGGAGTCGCCTCCGCCGTCGGACCTCGCACGGCGGCCGTGATCGTCGAGTGCGTCCAGGGAGAGGGGGGGCTCGCCGCGGCGAGCCCGGAGTTCGTCCGCGCGATCCGCGCCGCGGGCGACGGCGCCGGCGCCGCCCTGATCGCCGACGAGGTCCAGTGCGGGCTCGGGCGGACGGGCCGCCCCTTCGCCTTCCAGAAGTCCGGCGTCCTCCCCGACCTCGTCACGGTCGCCAAGCCCCTCGGCCTCGGCCTCCCCCTCGGCGCGCTCCTCGCGCGGGAGTCTTGGGCGGGGGCGTTCGCCCCGGGGGACCACGGCACGACGTTCGGGGGGAACCCCCTCGCCTGCCGCCTCGCGATCGAGTTCCTCGACCGCCTCCTCGGGGGCCTCCCCGAGGTCGTCGCGGAGACGGGTCGCTACTTCCGGGCCCGCCTCGAGTCCCTCGCCGCCTCGACGCCGGGCGTTCTCGAGGTCCGCGGCGAGGGGCTGATGCTCGGGCTCGTCCTCGCCTTCGACGCCGCGCCGGTCGTCGAGCGGGCTCTCGAGGCGGGGTTCCTGATCAACCGCACGGCCGGCACCGTGCTGCGCTTCCTCCCCCCCTTCGTGGTGGGACGGCCCGAGATCGACCGGCTCGTCGAGGGCCTCGCCGCGGCGATCGCCGCGTCGACCCCGACCCCCTCCGCGGGAGCCCTCTCCCGCGCCTGACCCAGGAGAAGAAGATGCTGACGCTCGCTCCCGCCCGCTCCCTTTCCCAGAAGGACCTCCTCTCCGTGGCGCACCTCGCGCCCGAGGAGATCCTCGCGATCTTCGAGCTCGCGAGGCGGATCAAGCAGGCCCCGAACGCGCTGAACGGGGCGCTGCGCGGGAAGACGGTCGTCCTCCTCTTCGAGAAGCCGAGCCTGCGGACCCGCGTCACCTTCGAGGTCGGGGTCCACCAGCTCGGCGGGCACTCGATCTTCCTCGACCACCAGAAGATCAAGCTCGGGGAGCGGGAGGCGATCAAGGACGTCGGACGCAACCTCGAGCGCTGGACGCACGGGATCGTCGCCCGGACCTACAAGCACAAGTCGGTGCTCGAGCTCGCGGCCGCGACGAGGATCCCCGTCGTCAACGGCCTCACGGACCTCCTCCACCCCTGCCAGGCCCTCGCCGACTACTTCACGATCCGCGAGCGCTTCGGGACCTTCGAGGGGGTCCGGATCGCCTACGTCGGGGACGGGAACAACACCTGCCACTCCCTCCTCGACGGGGCGGCGAAGCTCGGGGTCCCGATCACCGTCGTCTCCCCCGAGGGGTACGAGCCGAACTCCCGGGTCGTGAACGAGGCGATGCGCCTCGCGGGGGAGTCGGGGTCGGAGATCCGGATCACGGAGGACCTCGAGGGGATCGCGGGGGCGACGGTCGTCTACACGGACACGTGGGCGAGCATGGGGCAGGAGGACGAGGCCGAGGAGCGGGCGGCGATCTTCGGCGACTTCCAGGTGAACGAGGACCTGATGGCCCGCGCCGCCCCGGGCGCGATCTTCATGCATTGCCTCCCCGCCCACCGCGGGATGGAGGTCTCCCCCGGCGTCCTCGACTCCGAGGCGTCCGTCGTGTTCGAGCAGGCGGAAAACCGTCTCCACGTGCAGAATGCAATCCTCGCCTTCCTCGTCGGAGGAGTGACCCTCTAGGGAACCGGGAGACCGATCCATGCCGAAGAAGATCTGCCTTGCCTACTCGGGCGGGCTCGACACCTCCGTCGCGCTCGCCTGGCTCGTCGAGACCTACCACCTCCCCGTCGTCTGCTTCGTGGGGGACGTCGGACAGGGCGCCGCGGAGCTCGAGGGGATCGAGGGAAAGGCGCGCGCCTCCGGGGCCTCCGAGGTCGCCGTCGTCGACCTCCGGAGGAGCTTCCTCGCCGACTTCGCCTGGCCCACCCTCCGCGCGGGGGCGGTCTACGAGGAGCGCTACCTCCTCGGCACCTCGATCGCGCGCCCCTGCCTCGCGAAGGCGCAGGTCGCCGCGGCCCTCGAGCGGGGCGCGGACGCCCTCGCCCACGGCTGCACGGGGAAGGGGAACGACCAGGTCCGCTTCGAGCGCGCCTACGCCGCCCTCGCCCCGGACCTCGACGTGATCGCGCCCTGGCGGGTCTGGGACCTGCGCTCGCGCGAGGACCTGCTGCGCTACGCCGCGGAGCGCCGGATCCCGGTGCAGGCCTCGGCGGAGAAGATCTACAGCCGCGACCGGAACCTCTGGCACCTCTCCCACGAGGGGGGCGCGCTCGAGGATCCGGGGAACGCTCCGCCGGAGGACGTCTGGGTCCTCACCCGCTCGCCGAAGGAGGCGCCCGACGAGCCCGCCACCGTCGAGGTCGGGTTCGAGGGGGGGACGCCGGTCTCCCTCGACGGCGTTCGGCTCGATCCGGTCGCGCTCCTCGAGGAGCTGAACGCCCGCGCCGGCGAGCACGGCGTCGGCCGGGCCGACCTCGTCGAGAACCGCCTCGTCGGGATCAAGTCCCGCGGCTGCTACGAGACGCCGGGGGGGACCGTCCTCGTCGAGGCCCACCGGGCCCTCGAGGAGCTCGTCCTCGACCGCGAGACGCGCCACGCGAAGGACCTCCTCGCGCACCGCTACGCCGAGGTCGTCTACGACGGGGCGTGGTTCACGCCGCTGCGGGAAGCCCTCGACGCCTTCGTCGGGAAGACGCAGGAGCGCGTGACCGGCTCCGTCCGCGTCCGCCTCTTCAAGGGGACGGCGACCGCCGTCGAGCGGCGGTCCCCGAACTCCCTCTACGTCCCCGCGTTCGCGACCTTCGGCGCGGACGCCGTCTACGACCAGCGGCACGCCGAGGGGTTCATCCGGCTCCTCTCCCTCCCCGCGCGGATCGCGGCGAAGGGGGCGGCTCCCCCCTCTTCCGTCCGCAGCAAGCCCCGGCGCGCGCCGGTCCCGTTCTAGGGGAGGGCGCCATGGCCATGTGGGGCGGACGGTTCACGAAGGGGATGGACCCCGAGTTCGCGCACTTCCAGCGCTCGCTCGAGGTCGACTGGCGCCTGCTCGAGGAGGACATCGAGGGGTCGAAGGCGTGGGCGGAAGCCCTCGCCGAGGCGGGGGTCCTGTCGCGGGAGGAGCGGGACTGGCTGCTCGCGAGCCTCGGCACGATCGCGCTCGCGGCCCAGGACCAGGACCGCCCCCCCGCGGGCGCCCCGGCGGAGGACGTCCACACCTTCGTCGAGGACGCCCTCTCCGCGGCCGGCGCGGTCGCGGCGAAGCTCCACACGGGGCGGAGCCGCAACGAACAGATGGCGACCGACCTCCGCCTCTTCGCGAAGGACTTCGCCGCCGACGCCGACGCCGCGCTCCTCGAGCTCGAGGAGACGATGATCGCCTTCGCCGAGCGCACCGCGGGGGTGGCGATCCCGGGCTACACGCACCTCCGGGCGGGGCAGCCCGTGCTCTTCGCGCACTGGGCCCTCGCCTACTTCGAGATGTTCGAGCGCGACCGTTCGAGGCTCCGCGACGCCGTGCGCCGGGCCGACCTCTGCCCGCTCGGCTCGGGGGCCCTCGCCGGCTGCGCCTACCCGGTCCACCGGGAGAAGCTCGCGAAACGGCTCTCCTTCGCGGGCCCGACGCGCAACTCGATCGACGCCGTCTCCGACCGCGACTTCGCGGCCGACCTCCTCTCCGCGGGGGCGATCGGCACGGTCCACCTCTCGCGCCTCGCGGAGGACCTGATCCTCTACTCCTCCCCCGAGTTCGGGTTCGTCGAGCTCGACGAGTCGGTCTGCACGGGCTCGAGCCTGATGCCGCAGAAGAAGAACCCCGACGCCCTCGAGCTGATCCGGGCGAAGGCGGGGAGGCTGATCGGCTCCCTCACGACGCTCCTCGCGACGCTGAAGGGGCTCCCCCTCGCCTACGACCGGGATCTCCAGGACGACAAGGCCCCCCTCTTCGAGGGGTGCGACGCCTGGCTCGGGGGGCTGCGCGTCGCCGCGCGGGTCGTCGCGGGGTGCCGGGCCAACCCCGAGCGCTGCCGCGCCGCGGCGGCGGCCGGCCTCTCGACGGCGACCGACCTCGCCGACTGGCTCGTGAAGAGGGGGGTCCCCTTCCGCGCCGCCCACGGCATCGTCGGCAAGGTCGTCCGCCGCTGCCTCGACCTCGGCAAGGACCTCGCGACCCTGCCGCTCGAGGAGTACCGGGCGATCGACCCGACGTTCGACGAGTCGATCTTCGAGGCGATCCCGGTCGAGGCCTCCCTCGCCGCGCGCGACGTGCTCGGAGGGACGGCCCCCGCGCGGGTCGCCTCGGCGATCGCCGAGGCGAAGCACCGCCTCGCGGAGGCGAAGCGTTGAGCCCGGGACCGACCACCCCCTCCGCCGGGACGGGACTCCTCGTCCGCCGCGCCGCCCCCTCGGACGTCCCCGCGATCGTCCGGCTCGTGAACGCGTGGGCGGCCATCGGCCGGATGCTCCCGCGGGACGAGGGGGAGGTCGCGCGGACGATCGGAGACTTCTTCGTCGCCGTCGAGGGGGGGGAGGCGATCGGATGCGGGGCGCTCGCCTTCTACGGGCACGACCTGGCGGAGGTCCGCTCCCTCGCCGCGCGCACGGACCGCCAGGCGAGGGGGGTCGGCACGGCCCTCGTCCGGGCCCTCCTCGCGGAGGCGGACGCCTACGAGATCCCAAGCGTGATCTGCTTCACCTACGTCCCCGACTTCTTCGCGCGCTTCGGGTTCCGCGTCGTCCGAGCCGAGGACCTGCCGCGGAAGGCCTGGACCGACTGCGTGAAGTGCCCGAAGCGGAACTTCTGCGACGAGGTCGCGATGGAGCGGGCCCTCCCCGAGGAGACGGCGGCTGGCGGCTCCTCGGACCTCTAGGCCGCCGCGCGCCGCGGAGTGGAGCCTCTCCGAGGGGGAGCTCCTCCGCCCGGAGGGGTTCCGGTTCGCGGCGGCCGCCTGCGGCCTGAAGAAGGGGGGCGGCCTCGACCTCGCGCTCCTTCACTCGGATCCCCCCGCGGCCTCCGCCGCGCTCTTCACGAAGAACCGCGTCCGCGCCGCGCCCGTCGTCCTCTCGGCCGAGCACCTCGGCCGAGCCGGGGGACGGACGGCAGCGATCCTCGTCAACTCCGGGTGCGCGAACGCCGCGACCGGCCCGGCCGGGGCGGCCGCCGCCGCCGAGAGCGCGCGGCTCGTCGCGGCGGCGCTCGGCATTCCCCCGGAGCAGGTGCTCCTCGCCTCGACCGGCGTGATCGGCGTCCCGCTCGAGGTCGGGAGGATCGCCTCCGCGCTGCCGGGGCTCGTCGCGGCGCTCTCCCCCTCCGGCCTCGGGGACGTCGCGCAGGCCATCCTCACGACGGACACGCGCACGAAGACGGCGAGCGCCCGCGCGAACCTCGAGGGAAGAGCGGTCGCGGTCGCGGGGTTCGCGAAGGGGGCGGGGATGATCCACCCCGACCTCGCGACGATGCTCGTCTTCCTCCTGACCGACGCCCGGTCGAGCGCCGCCGGGCTGCGCGCGGCGCTGCGGCGCGCGGCGGACGCGACCTTCAACCGGATCTCCATCGACGGGGACACCTCGACGAACGACACGGTCTTCGCCCTCGCCTCGGGCGCCTCGGGCGCGTCCCTCCCCCCCGCCGCTCTCGCCGAGGGGCTCGAGGAGGTCTGCCGCTCACTCGCGCTCCAGATCCTCCGCGACGGCGAGGGGGCGACGAAGCTCGTCGAGGTCGAGGTGCTCGGGGCGCCGACGAGCGCCGAGGCCGACGCGCTCGCGCGGACCGTCGGCTCCTCCCTCCTCGTCCGGACGGCGATCGCGGGGGGGGACCCCAACTGGGGCCGGATCCTCGCGGCGATCGGCCGCGCGCGCGTCCCCTTCGACCTCGAGCAGCTGCGCGTCGAGGCGAACGGCGTGCCCTTCTTCGAACGGGGCGCCCCGGCCGCGGCGCCGGCGGCGGCCAAGAAAGCGGTCTTCGAGGCGAAGGAGGTCCGGATCCGGATCGACCTCCGCCGGGGACCCGCGGGCGCGCGGTTCTGGACCTGCGACCTGACGGAGGAGTACGTCCGGATCAACGCGCGGTACACGACGTAGCCGCGCTCACCTCTTCCAGACTGCCACGGGGAGGATCTCGTCGATCTCGAGCTCGGGGATCTGGACGCGCATGCGCGCGCGCCGACACACGGACCGGCCAAACGAGCCATCCAGGGTGACCTCGCCGGGGATCTCGAAGCGGGTGAGCCCGAGCTCCGAGGCGGAGGCCGCGTCGAAGACGGCGATCCCCGTGAAGCCGGTGCTGGCGCCCACGCGGATCGGCCGGACCGAGGTTCCGCCCGGCACCCCGAGCAGGAGCGGGATGCGGTTGTCCTCGATGCGAAAGACCTTGCTCCTCTCGCCGCGCCAGCAGGTCAGTTGGCCATCGGCGAACTTGAACTCCATCGGGTGGATGTCGAGGTAACCGAAGAACCGGAGTCCGACCAGGTTCGGGTCCGTGGCACCCCCGACCCGGTAGGCGACCGGCCCCTCCTCCCCGATCCGGAAGACGAACCGGTGGAGGGCCTTCGCATCCCGGGCGTCGGCCGCGCGGAGACAGTCCGCGAAAGTCTCGGCCGGAGAGGTCGACTCGCCGGCGACGATCGCGATCCACTTCCCCGCGCTCCTCTCAACGAGCCCTTCCCGGCGCTCGAGGTAGTCCGAGAGGAAGAACCTCTCGTTCTTCTCCCGCTGCGCCGCGACCAAGTCCTCGTCCGGGCGCGTCTCCTGCGCGGGGGCGAGGCCGACGAGGACGGGGATTCCCAAGAGGACGAGCAGCGTCATGATGGTCCGCCTCCGACCGGAAGGTCCTCGATGCGCAGAGCCGTCCGCGCGATCGTCCGTCTCTTCCGCGCAGGCTCCGGCGGCCGCGCGACGAACGCCCCGGAGATCCCTGAGGCGAAGGCAGTCTACGACCACTGCCAGCTCGCGCCTCCCCCGGGCGCGGAGTCAGATCACATTCTCTATTTTCAGGCGAGCGCCCGGATGCTCACGGGGGAGCCCCTGCCGCCGGGCTGGAGCGTCGTCCAAAGGATCCGGGCCGTCCCGACGGGGAGGGTGGACGAGGCCGGGAATCGGGAGTTCGTCGTCAGGCTCTACGTGGGCGAGCGCCGTGCCGTCCGAAAGGCCTGGCTCCTCCTCGACGGTCGGGTCGTCTTTCGCGCGACCCGCTGGAACGGGGCGATCGTCGAGGCGTCGACCGGACCGGTCGCGACCCTCACGGTTTTGGTCTCGCCCGCCCCTCCGTGGGAGGTCACGCTCCGATGGAGGGACGCGGCGAGGCGGAATCACGAGGAGAGCCTCGCCCAGCGCGAGCCCGGGAAGTTCAGTGGCAGGACTTCGACGATCGTGCGGCGGACTCGAGGCTCGTAGCGATGCATCGCTCCGGGCGACGAGCGCTGGCCAAAGCCGCGCCACTCGGCTCCGGTCTCGCGCCCCTCGCCGCGGCGGCCTGGCCCGTCCGAGCAAAGAAGTCTCAGATCGGGCCCCGCGAGGTTCGCGGCCCGGGGGCCTCCCTCCCGGCGACCGCGGTCCCCGGGGGTCCGGACGCAGCCTCCCCCGGTGACGAGTAAGCCGCTCGCGCGCGGGCGGAGGTCCGTCGACCGTCGGAGCGATCCGGTTGAGATGGTCCCGGGCTTCCCCGTCGAGAGAATCGTGGTCGCGGTCGGTCCGTCGTGGGAGGCGAGGGAATGGCGCGACCGGCAAAGAATCGGGCAGAAAACTGCCGATCCTGGGGCCGCGACTCCGGCGCGTCCCCCGGGCCTTCGTCGAGGACGCCGCGGGAGTCGCGGGAATCGAGACGCACCCATGCGACCGCGCCTGCACATACCCGCCTGCGCCCTGACGGTGGCGGCAGCCGCTCTCGCTGCCTGGTTCGTCCCGGGAGGTAGGTCGCGATCGTCGGGCCCGGTGCCCTCGGGGCACGCGAACCCGTCTGACGGGGGTCCGGTCTCGAGGAATCCCAATTCAACCGTGCCGAGCGAATGCAAGGTCGTCCGCGAGCCCGCCGGTGCGGAGGGTCGCGCCGGGGCGCCGCGACCCCTGGCCGTAGGAGGGGAGTCCCCCACGTGCGTTCCGGCGGCGGGGATTCGGGGGTTCGTGCGCGACGCGGACACGGGGGGGGCGATTCCACGATTCGGGATCTTCGAGCGAGGGACGGGAGGCGCGGAGGGATTCCCCCTAGGCTCGAGTCGCGAACACCGGCTCCATTGGTTCGCTTCCCGGGACGGCTCGTTCGCGAGGGCGGACCTGTCTCCGGGGTCCTACGACCTGCTGTTCGTCGCCGAGGGGTATGTCTCGAGGGTGCTCGAGCGCGTCGGAACCGACCGTGCCTCGCTCGAGGTTCTCCTGACGCGCGAGGCGACCATCCGAGGCGTGGTCGTCGAGAGGGGAACCGGGGCACCCGTCGCGGGCGCGACGGTCTTGCCGGTCGACCCGGAGTCGAGGCACTCGCCGAGGATCGACGTCGACAGCTTCGACGCCTGGACGACGACCTCCGTCGAGGGACTTTTCGAACTCCGAGGCCTCGGCCCGGAGAGAGTGGGATTGAAGGTCCATCACCCGGATTTCG
This sequence comes from Planctomycetota bacterium, assembly GCA_035695825.1. Lineage (GTDB taxonomy): Bacteria > Planctomycetota > UBA1135 > UBA1135 > JAKEFM01 > JAKEFM01. The sequence continues at coordinate 23,162 of DASRRH010000023.1, forward strand.
TCGACGCGCAGGCGGACCCGTTCGATCTCCGGCCCCGGCTCGCGGTCGAAGGAGTCCTCGTCTCGATGTCGCGCGGAGGCGCGATCGAGGGATCCGTCGCCCGCGAAGACGGCTCGCCCCTCGCCGGCCTGCAGGTGCAGGCCCTTTCGGCCTGGGAGTGTTGGGATCGGAGGGAGAGTTGGAGCGACGGGGAGGGCTGCTTCCTCATTCGAGGTTTGCGAGCGGGGCCGTACCGGGTCGTCGCTTACACCACAGGGATTTCGGAGGTGGTTCCGGCCGTCGACGTGATGATCGAGGAAGGCCGCACGGTGCGCGTCGGTCTCGTATCCCCTTCGCTCGGAACGTGCACGGTGCGAGGACGCGTACTCCGTGGCCGGGAGCCGATCGAAGACGCCGCGGTCCAGCTCCACCTTTGCCAGCGCTCGGGTCCGTGGTCCTGGCACCCTTCGCCGTGCCCGGAGAACAAGACCGACGCGGACGGCGGATTCCACTTTGAGAACGTCCCTCCCGGATCGGCCTCCCTCTACGTCGAGGTCGGATTCGCCGACCCTCAATTCGGGAGGTACGGGACCACCTCGTCCTTTCCCCTGGTCGTGCCTGCGACGACCGAGTACCGATTCGACGCGGAACTCCCCCGTGGGGAGATCACGGGCCGGGTCGAGCGGGAACTCGACGGATCGCCCGTGCAGGGAGCCGAGATCCGAGTGTTGGGGCGCCACGGAGACGGGTGGCTGTGGGAAGGGTCCGCCTGGACCCGGGAGGACGGGAGCTACCGGATCCGGGGTATCGATCCGGGGACCCATCTCATGGTCGTCCATCGGGCCGGGGACTCGGACGAGGGAACCTCGACCTTGGGCCGGGGAAGTCGGCGGTCGGTCGCTGTGACGGAGGGCGAGGCCACCAGGGTCGACTTCGCCCTGCGGCCACTCGGCTCGATCGTGGTCCACGTGCTCGGACCCGACGGTCTCCCGGTTCCTCGAGCGGAGGTCCGTCTCGTCACGTCGGATCATCCTCCTCCTTGCATCGTCGGCCCCAGGGCCCCGGAAACGGCGGAGCCGGGCGTCTACCGGTCCGACCAGATCTCCGAGGGACGGTACTCGGTCATGGCCTGCGCCGAGGGGTTCGCGGCCGCCGCGAGCGAGGGGAGCACGATCCGAGCCGGTCAGGAGACGGTCTGTCGCGTCGACCTGCTCCGGGGCACTCCCGTGCGGGTCAAGCTGCTCGAACCCGACGGGTCGACCAACTTCTCCCCCTACGTAGAGTTCACCGACGGAATGGGCCGGCAGTTCTGGGAGGCTCCCTCGGCCAGGGGGACCATCGTCTCTCTCACGCTCACGCCGGGGGCGTACCGGATGACCGTGCGAGGCCGCTATCTCGAGAGGAAGCTCCCCGTGGTCGTCGGCACCTCCCCTCAAGAGATCATCGTTCCCCTGAGGGAGGGGGGGACTCCCTACTAGCCACGGGAAGCCGAGAGAGTCGTCTCGCCGAGCCTCCCCCCCTCCCCGTTGAACACCCGGCTCCCTTCGGTTATCCCCTCCCACCCCGTGGACCCCATAACCCGCAAGATCCCCTGCGACGGCTGCGGCCGCGAGGTCGCCGAGGAGAACGCGATCCCCCTCGTGTGGGGCGAAGAGACGCTCTACTTCTGCTCGCCGGAGTGCGAGCAGAAGCAGAAGGTCCCCGAGCAGATCGAGATCGACCAGGACGAGGACCGCGGCGCCTGACGGGCGGCGCCGGCGGTCAGCCCGGGGTCTTCTGCGGGCGCGTTCCGCGCCCCGCGAGCTCGCGCAGGCCGATCGGGAGTCCGACGAGTCCGAGGGAGGCCGTCCCCACGATCGCCGCGGCGATGAAGAACCCGGTCTGATCGGTGCCTCCGGTCACGGCCCCCGCGATCCCCAGGCCGATGCCGACCATCACCCCGATCCAACCCACCCCGACGAGGAATCCGAAGAACCCTCCCACGCGCTCGCGCTCCTCCCCCGTCCGGCGGCCTCGGGAGTCCCCCCCGATGCCGTGGAGCATCTCGGCCATCTCCTCCTTCGTCACCTTTCCGGACTCGAGCATCCGGACGTAGAGGTCGTGGCGGAGTTTCGCCAGGCGAGTCCTCTGCGCGGCACGGATCGCCGTCATCACGACGACGACGATGGCCAGCAAGAAGAAGGCGAAAAACTCCTGCGAGTGCATCGTTCGATGAGGTCTGGACCCGCGGCGAGGCGACCATTCGCCCGGCCGGCCCCGTTATTGAACCGCGCTTCGCCTCCCCCCTCCAGCCGGGGCGCCCGCCGAGGGGCTACCCACCGGTGAGGACGGATCCGCCGTTCACGTCGAGGATGGTTCCCGTGACGTGCCAGGCGAGGTCGGAACAGAGGAAGAGGACCGCCCCGGCGACGTCCTCCGGTTCGGCGACGCGGCCGAGGGGGATCGAGGCGGCGATCCGCCTTCTCCCCGCTCCGCGCAGCGAGGAGGCGGTCATGTCCGTCCGCACCCACCCGGGCGCGACCGCGACGACCCGGATGCCACGGGGGCCCAGCTCCACGGCGAGGGACTTCGTGAGGCCGTGCATCCCCTCCTTCGAGGCGGCGTAGTGCGAGTGGTAGGCCTCGCCGCGCCGGCCCGCCGTCGAGGTCACGTTCACGACGACGCTTCCGCGTCGCATCCGGGGGACGGCCTCCCGCACGCAGTGGAAGGCGCCGTATAGGTTCGGCCGCAGGTGCGCGTCGAGGTCCTCGTCCGTCATCCGCGCGATCGGAGCCAGGCGCGCGCGCCAGACGCCGGCGTTGTTGACGAGAAGGTCGAGCCGGCCTCCGAAGGCGCGGTCGAAGGCGCGGAACATCGCCCGCACGGCGCGCGGGTCCCCGACGTCCGCGTGGAGGGCGACGGCCTTCCCCCCCTCCTTCTCGATCTGCCGCAGGACGGCCCGCGCTGCCCGCCCGTCTGCGCGGTAGTTCAAGCCGACCGCGGCCCCCGCCCGGGCGAGAAGGAGGGCGACCGCCCGTCCGATCCCGCGCGAGGCGCCCGTGACGAGGGCGGTCTTCCCCGAGAGGTCGATCTCGACGGCCATCGGGGGGGTGAGTCTACTTTGCGCCGGCCTCGTCTTGTCGACCTCGGCGCGCGGATGACGCCCGGATCGGAGAGGGAGAGCGCGTAGAAGGTCCGCGCCGGATCGACCCGACGGCCCCGGGAGGAAAGCGGGCGGTGGAGCGACGTTCGTCCCTCGGGCAGGAGTGTCTAGCGCGCTCGCTCCGCGGATTGCGAGTCCGGCGCGGTCGACGAGAATCAGGCCGCCGCCACGAACTCGATGGGAACCGTTCTCGCCTCTTCCCTGCCAGTCCTCGCCCTCGCCCTCGCCTCCGGCTGCACCTTCTCGAATTCCCTGGCCCCTGCCTCCGCCGCCCAGGATTCGGCCCCCCCGTCGAGAACTCCCTACGACGCCCTGGCTCCCTACATCCCTTCGGGAATGGAGAGTCTGATGTTCCTCGACTTCGCCAGCGAAGGAATCCCGGAACGGCTTCGCCCCCCAGGCGAGAAAGAGGAGGCACCCAAAGGCCTCAAAGACCCGACTTTCCGGGTCCAGCAAATCGCGCGGCCCGTCCGCGGTCTCTATGCGGGCAGGAGATTCTCCGTGCGGGGGCCGGGGTTCGGCGACCATGAGGGAGTCGAGGTCTACGAGTCGGAGAAAGAGATACCGAACCTCGCCGAGGTGATGAAATCCTGGAGGGAGTGGCAGAAGGAGTCCCTCGGAGGGGTCGACGCCTACTCCGCCCCCCCGGAGTTGGAGGGCCCCCTCGAGACCTGGATCGCCGCTCCCACGAAGAGGATCCTCCTCGTCGCCACGCGGCGCGCGATTCTGGAGGAGTCTTTGCTCCGGAAGGGCGCCAACCTCGTCTCCGTCCTCGCATCCATGGGCTGCGAGCGGGCCATCGATTGGAAGTCCCCGGTCGTCATCGTCCGACGGTACGACGCGGAGAACGAGGCGGACATCTACTCCCCGCTCAACACGAAGGCGAAGGGGATCGCGCCCATGACCCGAGGGTTCAACGTGGATGGGCTGCTCCTCGAGTACCGCGCCGGAGAGGCCCCGGGGCTCCGCGCGTGGGTCCGGACCGAAGAACCGGAGTCCTCGAGGCGCTACTTCGAGGAGCTCCTCTGGCCGAAGCCCGACGCAGGCTCTTCGCCGGACCTACTCTCCGCCTCCCCCTCCGCGCCCGGAGAGATCCTGCTGGAAGGGACGTTTCCGGCAAGCGTCCCCCCCGGGCTTCCCCTCGTCCTTTTCATGGCGTTCGGCTTGAACTTCGTCCTCTAGGGAGGATCCCCTGGGGTTCGGGCAGGGGTTGGTTCGGGAGGGGAACGGAGGCGCTTCCGAGCCGCAAGACCGGCGCTCCTGCTCCGCCCCCGGTGCCGGGGGGGATGGTGCGCCTCGGCGCTCTGCCGCGCCCGCCCGGCCTAGTGACCGAGGCGCCGGTGGGAGTCGACGTACTCCCTCACGGTCCGCGAGAACCCGTCGTCCCGCTTCCCGTCGGGATCGTAGAGCGCGAGAAAGCGCTCGAAGCAGGAGATCGCCGATCCGACGCTCTTGCGGAAGTCGAAGGACCGGGCGAGGTCGTAGAGCCCCCAGGTCGAGGTCGGGTCCTTCGCCACGCACTCCGTGAGGAGGTCGATCGAGAGCTTCCAGCGCTCGTGGAGGCGGAGCTTCGCGACCTCCGGGTCGGGCGGAGGCGCCTTCCTCCCCTGCTCCGGAGGGAGCCACCGCATGGCTTCGGTCCTCCGCTTCTCCGCGGCCGCGAGGCGCTGGTGGAGTCCCTCGAGCGCCTCCGCCCGCTCGGCGAGGCACGCGGGGAGGAGGAGGGCCCGCTCGAGCACGCCCGCCTTTTTCTCCGCCTCCTGGCCGAGTTCCGAAAGATCCTCCTCGGAGGTCAGCTTCCCGGCCACCGCCACCTGAATCGTCTGCGCGACCCGCTCCTTCGGAGCGCGCGCCCCCGGCGAGAAGCCGAGGAGCGTCTCGGCGTCGGCCGCCGCGCGCTCGACCGCGGGAGAGAGGAGGGCCATCCGGCCGAAGAGCTCGGCGACGTCGCCCGCCTCGAAGAGGACCCGGGAGTCGGGGAGGAGGTCGAGCGTGCGCAGGGTGGCGCGGTAGACCGAGGCGATCTCCGCCCCCTTCCCGAGGAGCGGCTCCGCGCAGCGGAAGACGGGGTCGTGGACCATCTCGGCCGCGGCCGCCCGCGCGTCCGGGACGAGCGCGCGCAGATCGGCGAGTCGCGGCGAGGCGTAGGGGCGGAACGAGGCGAAGAGATCGGCGAAGGCATCTCGCTTCTCCGGACCGAGGAAGCGCTCCGCGTAGCGCCGCTTGAGGAGGTCCTCCCGAAGGCTCGCGATTCCACGTTCGAGCGCGTCGATCGGATCCCGGAGCGAGCGGACGAAGGCGCGGTCCTCCGGGCGATCCGACTTCCAGATCCGCGCGAACTCCTTGCGCCCCGCGCTCCGCCAGTCGAACGGCGGGGCGGCGCGACTCGCAGGGTCCTGGGCGGCGAGGGGGAGGAGGAGGAGCGCGAGGCCGGGCACGAGACGCCCGAGTCTAGAGGGAGGGCTTTCCCTTGTAACGGGTCGCCCCTATGCGCCCCGCCTGCCCGGGGTTGAAATGCTCGGGCCACCTTACACCCGATGGTCCGGAAGGATCGCCCGCGGGACCCTCTCGGGCCCGACATCTCGCGACGCGTGCTCCTCAAGGGCTTCGGCCTCGCCGCCGCCGGCGCCGCGGCCGCCCCCGGCTGCGCAATCCCGGTCCCTGCGGAGCGGACGGTCCGAAAGCTCGGCCCCGGGCCGACCCCCGTCGCGTTCACGCTGAACGGCAGGAGGACCCGCCTCGAGGTCGAGCCCCGGCTGACCCTCCTCGACGCGCTCCGTGAGCGCCTCGACCAGACGGGCCCGAAGGAGGTCTGCGACCGCGGAGCCTGCGGCGCCTGCACCGTGATCCTCGACGGGAGGCCCGTGAACGCCTGCATGGTCCTCGCGGTCGACTGCGAGGGGCGCGACGTCCTGACCGTCGAGGGGATCGGGACCCCGGAGAGTCTCGACCCGACGCAGCGCGCGTTCTGCGAGACCGACGCCCTCCAGTGCGGCTTCTGCACGCCCGGGATGGTGACCTCGGTCTACGCGCTGCTTCGCCACAATCCGAATCCGACCCCCGAGCAGGTCCGCGAGGCCTGCGCCGGGAACCTCTGCCGCTGCGGGACCTACCCGAAGGTCTTCGAGGCGGCGCTCCGCGCCGCGCGAGGGAGGAAGGCGTGAGGCGGCGGCGGGCCGACAAGGGGACCTTCGGGTTCGCGGGGAAGACGAGGGAGGTCGACCTCAAGCTCGAGCCGGACCGGCCGCGACCCTGGGATGTCTCGACGAAGTTCAACGTGGTCGGGACGGCCGTCCCGCGCGTCGACGGCCCCGCCAAGACGACGGGACGCGCGAAGTACACCTTCGACGTGAGCCTCCCGGGGATGCTCTCCGCGTCGGTCCTGCGCTCGCCGCACGCGCACGCCAAGGTCGCCTCGATCGACGCCTCGCGGGCCCGCGCGATGGGCGGCGTCCGCGCGGTCAAGACCTACGAGGGGAGGACCGTCAAGTTCGCCGGGGAGGAGGTCGCCGCGGTCGCCGCCGTCTCCCCCGACGTCGCCGAGGACGCGCTCGAGGCGATCCGCGTCGTCTACGATCCCCTCCCCTTCGTCGCGACCCTCGAGGAGGCGATGCGGGAGGGGGCGCCACGCGTCCACGCCCGGCGCGCGAACGTCGACGAGAGCGGGCCGCAGGAGAACGGGGACGTCGAGAAGGGGTTCGCGCAAGCCGAGGCCGTCCTCGAGGCGACCTACCGCACGCAGGTCCAGACCCACGCCCCGCTCGAGACCCACGGCTTCGTCGCGCGTTGGGAGGGGGACGAGCTCACCGTATGGGCCTCGACGCAGGGGACCTTCTCCGTCCGCGAGGACCTGGCGGCCCACTTCAAGATCCCCGCCTCCAAGGTCCGCGTGATCGCGGAGCACGTGGGGGGAGGCTTCGGAGCGAAGTTCGGCGCGGGCTTCTGGGGGGTCTGCGCGGCGGAGCTCGCGCGCGAGGCGGGCGCGCCCGTGAAACTCATGCTCGACCGGAAGGGGGAGCATGTCGCTGCAGGAAATCGCCCCGACTCGATCCAGAAGATGCGGGCCGGGATCAAGAAGGACGGGACGGTCACCGCCTGGGAAGTCCGGACGTGGGGCACGGCCGGGATCGGCGGAGGCGCGGGCGTCGCCAACCCGATGATCTACGACCTCGGCGCGACCCGGAAATGGGAGGCGGACGTCTACACGAACGCGGGCCCCGGCTGCGCGATGCGCGCGCCGGGCCACCCGCAGGGCTCCTTCGCCCTCGAGGGGATGCTCGACGAGCTCGCCGCGGCGATCGGGATCGACCCTCTCGACCTGCGCCTCAAGATCGACGGCCACCCCGCGCGCCAGGAGCAGTGGCGGATCGGCGCGGCGAAGATCGGCTGGCAGCGGCGCGCGACGCTGAACGATGGCGCGGGGCGCCTCCGCCGCGGCCTCGGCTGCGCCGCCTCGACGTGGGGGAACGCGGGCGGCGAGGGGGTCCAGGTCGGCGTCGCGATCCACCCCGACGGCTCGGTCGAGGTCCGCAACGGCTGCCAGGACATCGGCACCGGGACGCGCACGCTGATGGCGGTGATCGCCGCCGAGGAGATCGGCGTCGAACCCTCTCGCATCTCGGTCCGGCTCGGCGACACGCGCCTCGGAGTCGGCCCAGCGAGCGGCGGCTCGACGACGGCCCCCAGCGTCGGCCCGGCCGTCCGCGAGGGCGCCTGGCGCGCGAAGCGGGCGCTCTTCGAGAAGGTCGCGGATCGGCTCGGAGCGAAGGCCGCGGACCTCGATTCGCGGGGAGGACGGATCTTCGTCCGCGACGACCCTTCGAAGTCGATCGCCTGGGGCGAAGCCTGCGCGAGCCTCGGCGCGACCCCGATCGAGGTGACGGGGGAGCGGCGCCGCAACTTCGGCGGATGGCGCGGCGACAACGCGGGCTGTCAGTTCGCGGAGGTCGAGGTCGACGCGGCGACGGGAGTCGTCCGCGTCCGCAAGGTCGTCGCGATCCAGGACGCCGGCACCGTGATCGACCGGCTCACCTTCGAGAGCCAGGTGATCGGCGGCGTCATCCAGGGCCTCTCCTTCGCCCTGTTCGAGGAGCGCGTGATGGACCGGCGCTTCGGGGTGATGCTCAACCCGAATCTCGAGACCTACAAGATCGCGGGCTCGCTCGACATGCCCGAGATCGAGGCGATCCCGTTCGAGATCCGACCGGGCCTCAACGACTGCGGGATCCTCGGCCTCGGGGAGCCGCCGGTGATCCCGACGGCCGCGGCGATCGGGAACGCCGTCTCCCACGCGATCGGCGCCCGGGCCCGCGAGCTCCCGATCACGCCCGCGCGGGTGCTCGCCGCGCTCGCCGCTCGCGAGAACCCCCCCGCGCCGGAGGGGGGACGATGAGGGCCTTCGCCTACGCCCTCCCCCGCTCCCTCGAGGAGGCGCGCGAGGCGCTCCGCGAGGTGGGCTCGGTCCCGAAGGCCGGCGGCGTCGATCTCCTCGACCACCTGAAGGAGCGGCTGGTCGCGCCGGACACCCTCGTCTCGCTCCGCGCCGTCCCGGGGCTCGACCGGATCGAGGAGCGCGACGGGTCGATCCGGATCGGCGCGCTCGTCACGCTCGCGCGGATCGCCGAGGACCCCGCCGTCCGCGCGCTGGCGACGGCGCTGGCGAGCGCCGCCGGCGACGCCGCGACCCCGCAGATCCGGAACCTCGCGACCGCCGGAGGGAACCTCGCTCAGAAGACGCGCTGCTGGTACTACCGCAACCGCGACCTCCCCTGCCTCAAGCGGGGCGGGAGCGAGTGTCCCGCCCTCGACGGGCGGAATCGCTACCACGCGATCCTCGCCTACGACCGCTGCCCCTCGGTCCACGCGAGCAATCTCGCCCCGGCGCTCCTCGCGCTCGGCGCGCGGGTCCGCGCCGTCGGCGAGAAGGGGGGGCGTGAGATCGCGATCGACGACTTCTTCGTGAACGACCCGAAGGACCTCGCACGCGAGAACGTCCTCACCCCGGGGGAGCTGATCACGGAGGTGATCGTCCCCGCCTCCGGCCTCCGCAGCGCCTACCGCGAAGTGCGCGAGAAGCAGTCCTTCGACTGGCCGCTCGTCTCCGCGGCGGCCTCGGTCCGCCTCGAGAACGGCCGGATCGCCGACCTCCGCGTCGCGCTCGGCGCCGTCGCGCCCGTCCCGCTGCGCGCGAGGGAAGTCGAGGAGGCCCTGAGGGGAACGGCCCCGGATCCCGCGGCCGTCCGCGCGGCCGCCTCCCGCGCGTTCGCCGGAGCGCGCCCGCTCGCGGAGAACGAGTTCAAGTTGCCGGCGGGGATCGCCTGTCTCTCCGACGCGATCCTCGCGGCGATCGGACCCTCGTGACGCGCGCGAAGGAACCCTCTCCCGCGGCGGAGGGGACCTGCCTCCGCCTCCGGACGAAGACGATGTACACGCCCGTCTCGCGTCCGGAGCCCGACCCGCAGCGCTCCTGGCGCACGGCCCCCTACTGGTGCCAGCGCACGATGCGTCCCGTCGGCCCGGACGGCGACCCGGTGGACCCGCGGGCATGCGTTCGCGAACGCGCCTGTTTCGAGGGGTCGGGGCCTCGATCGGAATGACCGCGGCGCCGCGCGTCGCTCCTCGAACCTTCCGGCTCGCCCCCCTCCTCGGTTCGCTCCCCCTCGCGACGTTCCTCGCCGCGGCGAGGGCGCAGGACCCGGCGGCCTCCCGGCCCTGGCAGGAACCCCCCGGCGCCCGGGCGAGAATCGCGGAGATCGCGGCCTTCGGCGAGGGGCTCGGCCTCCCTCCGACCTCGAACTTCCGGACGTTCGAGCCCTCGATCGGCGGGATCCACATCCTCTACGCGACCCCTCGCTTCGCCCTCGGCCGCCACTACAACGACATCTACGTCACGCACGGCCACGACCGCGCCGCCATCGAGCGGGCCGCCGAGGTCTTCCGGAGGCGCGGAAGGGAGGTCCGGATCGAGACGGTCGAGGCGGTGGCGGAGGGAGGCTGCCCGGTCACGCGGGCGCTCCTCGAGGATTCCCCCTCCCGCCAGGCCTACGTCGTCCTCCACGAGAACGCCCACGTCGCGCTCCGCTCCGACCTCCGGATCGAGGAGCCGGTCGCGGACGTGATCGCGTCGATCGGCTCGGAGGCGTACTTCCGGGAGGCGCAGGGAGGAATTTCGGACTCGCTGCGGGTTTGCCGGGAGGACCGCGCCCGCAACGACCGGCTCTTCGCCTTCGTCGAGGAGGTCTACGAGAAGCTCGCCTCGCTCTACGCGACGCTCCCGGAGGACGCGGAGGTCCGGGAGCGGCTCCGGCGCGAAGCGCTCGAGGAGGCGCGGCGGTCCTTCGCGCGGCAGTTCGACGCGCGCGAGTGCGGATTCGCCGCGGAGGACCTAAACGACGCGCTCCTCACCCGCCTCCACACCTTCGCCCATCACCGCCCGCTCGCCTTCGCCGCCGCGGCTTCGTTCGGGCAAACCGACGAGGCCGTGGCAACCCTGATCCGCCTGCCGACGTCGGAGGAGCACGCCGCGCGGATCCTCCGCGCCCTCGCGGCGCGGGGACCGGCTCTTCCCTCCACCCCCTCCGCGCGGTAGCCGCGCCGTCCGGGGGGTCTCCTATTGATTCATCCGTTGCTGCCAGTTCGGGAAGAGGGCGTTCCCGTCGAGCCGGGGCACCGAATCCCGATCGCGACCCGGCGTTTCGAGGAAGCACGAGATGGAGGAGCCCGCGAGGAGTACGCCGGGGTGCTATCATGCTAGCACTCCGGGACCGCATGAAAACCTATTCGGGCAAGATCCTGATCCGCGTGCCCTCCTCCCTCCACCGCGATCTCGCCGAGGAGGCCTTCCGCTCCGGCCGTTCCATCAATGCGCTCTGCCTCGAGGCGCTGATCGCGCGGCGGGCCCTCAAGGGGTACGACCCCTGGCGCGCCATCGAGAAGATCTGGAGAGAGAACCGGGGCGTCCCGCCCGACCGCGTGGCGGAAGACGTCGCTGCCGCCCTGCGCGAGGCGCGGCGTGGCCGGTAGGCCACGCGCCGTCCTCGACGCGAACGTCTTCGTCAGCGGGGTCCTCTCCGCGAAGGGCCCGCCGGGGAGGATCCTGCGGGCGCTCCGAGCCGGAGCGATCCACCTCGTCACTTCTGAAGAGATCAACGAGGAGATCCTCGCCGTCCCCGACCGTCCCCGGATCCGGGACCGTTACCCTGTCGGCGACCGGATCTTCGACGTCGCCGTCCTCCTCTTCAACGCGGAGACCCTGCTGGCGGCACCGCGGCCCGTGCGGGCCTCGCGAGATCCCGACGACGACAAGTACCTGGCAGCGGCGGTCGAGGGAGGGGCGCAGTACCTCGTCCCCGGCGACGAGAGCGGACTTCTCGTCCTCCGCGAGTTCGAAGGTGTGAGGATCCTGACGCCGCGGGCGTTCCTCTCCATCCTTCGTTCGGGGTAGGCGGGCCCTCCCCCGGGGGACTGGCGACCCCCGCTCCGTGGCGGCGCACCCGGGCGGATTGGAATGCCGGGTCTCAGGCCGCCCCGTGGGGCGGACCGGCCGATCAAGGACGGCGGGCGAGGAAGCCTCAGAGGAGCGGGCGCAGGGACCGGCGCAGGAGTTCGGCGAGCGAGATCCCCTGGTTGCGCGCCGCCTCTTTCGCGAGCCGGTGCTCGACGGTCGTCAGCCCGACCAGAATCCGGATCATGAATCCGCTCGCCTCGGACCCGTCATACCTCTGTCGAGCCGCCCGTTGGCGCGGTCCGCGACCCTCCGGCTCGGGTCAGGCCCGCGCCAGCGCCGCCGCGAGGGCCGGGAGCGCATGGAGGTGGCATTCCATGCGCACTGCGTCGGGGCTCGCGGCGCCGACCTCTGCCGCGATCTCCGCCCACTCGGCCCCCCCGAAGAACCGGAAGAAGAGGATCGTGTGGTGGCGCTCGGAGAGGGTCGCGAGGGCGGCGGCGACCCTGCGGCGCCCCTCCGCCTCCTCGAAGGTGGTCGCGGGTCCGGGGCGGGAGTCGGGGACGGCGGAGGCGCCACCGGGCCGGGTCTCCGCTCCGATCGGGGCGGGCCGCTGCTCCGCCGCCGGATGCCTCTTTCCAGCCCTCCAGTAGTTCGCCCGCTCCAGCACGGCCAGCTCGACGATCCTGCGGATCCAGGCGAGGAGGGAGCCTGCGCCCCGGTACTCGAAATTGGAGAGCTTCTCGAAGACGGTCGCTGCAACCTCCTGGAACACGTCTTCGGCCTCGGCATCCAACCGCGGCCGGAGCGCGAACTCGAGCCCCGACCGGATCCTCCCCGCCACGAGGATCTCGATCGCAGGACGGTAGCGGTCCCAGATGCGTTCGAACGATTGCCGATCGCCCCGGCGGAAGCTCTCGAGGTCGGCGCGGGTGCGAGTGAACTCCGCGGGGGCAGGCGCGCCGAGGGCCAAGCCTACCTGCCTGCCCGTGTCCCGATCCGAACCGGATTCGTTCCTTCCCAACGCAGGAGGAGTGTAGGGGCCACGAACCGCGCCGACCACGCCCGCTCGGAGCAGAGCATGGCGCTATACTCGGCCGCGTCGTCGCGCCTGCGTGCGGGGGGCAGCGTCCTTAAGGAGGCTTCGGTGACAGAGACGTCGGAGGAGCGGCGGGCGAGGGTCCTCGCCCGATGCATCGACCTCCTCGAGCGCGACGGTCCGGGGGCGGCCGACCGCGCGTGCGCCGAACACCCCGACCTGGCGGAGGAGATCCGGAAGGCGGCCGCAGCCATGAGCGCCCTGTTCGGCGCGGCCTCCGCGACCGGGCTCGGGCTTCCCGCGGCAGGCCGGATGGTCGGGCGATTCCGGATCGAGGGGGAGCTCGGCCGGGGCGGGATGGGCGTCGTCTTCCGGGCCTTCGACCCCGCCCTCGACCGGATCGTCGCCCTCAAGGTTCTCCCCTCTCCCCTCTCCCTCTCCGCGGACGCGCTCGAGCGGTTCCGGCGCGAGGGGCGCGCGCTCGCGCAGCTTCGCCATCCGAACGCCGTCGCCGTCCACGAGGTCGGGGAGACGGAGGAGGGCGTTCCCTACATCGCGATGGAGTTCGTCGACGGCGAGCCCCTCGACCGGATCGTCGAACGCGCCTTCTCCGCCGGCCTCCAGGAGCCGACCGGCGCAGTCCTCCGCCCCGGGGGGGCTCCGCAGGAGGCGGGCTCCGGATCCCGCCGCGCGTCCTGGGTCGAGGCGATCGTCCAGCTCGGGAGCAAGGTCGCCGACGCCCTCGAGCAGGCTCACCGGGCCGGGGTCGTCCACCGGGACGTGAAGCCCGGGAACATCCTCGTCGACAGGGAGGGGGAGCCGCGGCTCGTCGACTTCGGCCTCGCCCGCGGGGGGGACGCGGTGACGGTGACGCGCACGGGGAGCGCGGCGGGGACGCCGGCCTACATGTCCCCCGAGCAGGTCGCCGGACGCAGAGGAGAAGTCGGGCCCGCGACGGACGTCTACGGCCTCGGCGCGACGCTCTACCACGCGCTCACCTCGCGCCCGCCGTTCGAGGGGGAGACCTCCGAGCAGGTCTTCGAGCAGGTCCGCCGCCGCGAGCCGATGGCGCTCCGGCGCCGGAACGCCTCGGTCCCCCGCGACCTCGAGACGGTCGTCCTGAAGGCGATGGAGAAGGACGCCGCCCGCCGCTACGCGAGCGCCGGGCAGTTCCGCGACGACCTCGAGGCGCTTCTTGCGCTGCGTCCGATCCGCGCTCGCCCGGCCGGGCCGCTGACGCGCGCGGGGAAGTTCGTCCGGCGAAACCCATCGCCGACCGCCGCCGCGGCCGTTCTCCTCCTCGCAGCCGTCGGGATTGGAGGGCTTCTCTTCAAGCAGCACCTCGACGCGCGTTCTGCCGAGGAGGCGCGTCGGAACCTGTTCGCGGGGCACCTCCAGGCGGCGAGGGAGGCGCTCGCAAACGGGGACTTCCCCCGGGCCCGCGATGTCGTCGGCCTCGCGCGCGGCATCGAGCCCGACAGCGGCGAGGCGAGGGACCTCCTCGGGGAGATCGAGCGATCGGGGGCGAGCGCCGATGCCGAGCGCGCCATCGGCGAGGCGCGGGAACAGCTTCTCGCCCTGCAGCGAGCCAGAGCCACGATCGAGGCGCTACGGACGCGACTGAACGAAGCGAAAAAGCGGATCGAGGCCGTCCCAACGACGGCCGACGAGCAGACCTCGCGCTGGTCCGACGAGGAGGCGCTGGATCGGGAGCGTCAGGAACTCGACGCGAGATTCAACGCCGCGCACGAGGCACTGACCCGGGCGATGCGGCGCGAGCCCGGTAACGCTTCGATCCCGACGGTCCTTGCGGACCTCTGGCTCGAGAAGTGGAGAGAGGCCCTGGCGGTCGGGGACGAGGCGACTCGCGAGGTATGCGAAGCGCGCGTGCGAGAGTACGACCAGGGGGGGCTCCACGCCGTCGAGCTGGAGGGGAGGGGAATGGTCGCGCTCTCCGGGACGCCAGAGGGCGCAGAGACGTATCTCTTCCGGTACGAACTCCAGTCGAAGGTTCGGCCGGGAGGGGAGAAGCGGCTCGTTCCGGTCCCCTTCGACCCCGGTCGGGGAATGGCTCTGCCGCGCTCGGCGCCGGGATTCCACCCGGGCGTCGTCGCCCTCGCCGTGCACGGGGTCGAGCCGGGCTCTCCGGCGGACCGAGCCGGGCTCCGGAGAGGCGATCTCATTCTCCGGGTCGCGGAGCTTCCGATCGAAGGGACCCTCTTCGTCCTGGACGTCGTGCCGGACGGCCTATCGGCGCGGGCGGGCGTGCGGCGGCTCGACCGCCTCGTCCGGGTGGCGGGCCACGCTGCGCTGGACGAGTACGCCGTGGAAATGGCCGGCTGGGAGAGAAGGCGGGGAGAGAACTACGAAGCGGAGTTCGTCCGTCCCGCCGCGGAGATCCGTGTCGGGGCGGTCCGGAAGGGCGACGTGCCGGACGACCTCGGGGTCCGAGTCGGCTCGGCCGCCGACCTCCTCGCGGGCCCGCTCCCGGAGGGAAAGCTCGAGTTGCGCGTGCTGTCGAACGGGGAGGAGCGGACGGCGGAGCTCGACGGGGGCGCGCCTCCGGGAATGCGAGCCACCGCGACCGCCTGTCCCTTCGCCCTATCGCCGGAAAACCTCCTCGGGCGGCTGCCGATCGCTCCCTTTCAGGTCCCTCCCGGCTCCTACGTCCTCGTTCTCCGTGCGAAGGGACGGGAGGACCTGCGGCTCCCGATCCTCGTCCCCCGCGGCGGCCGGGCGGAGGCGCGCGCCGACCTCCTGTCCGAAGGGACCACCCCCGAGGAGTTCGTCCACGTGCCTCCCGGAACCTTCATCGCGGGAGGCGATCCCGAAGCCGCCGCGCCGAGGCGCGCGGAGACGAGGTTCGTCGAGGCTTACTGGATCGCCCGGGCGGAGGTGACCGCCCGGCAATACGACGAGTTCCTGAACGATCCGGCGGTCATGGCGGAGATCGAAGCGGCGGCGGGCCGGGGCGAGACGATCCGAGTGCCCCGCATCAACGACTTCCCGAACGGTAGGGTCGTTCCCTTCTGGTTCCGGGGGGAGAGTGGTCCCTACGAGCCCGTCGGGCAACCGACCCTTCAGTGGCAGCGGATCGACGCTGCGCTGAACCGGGGAGAGAGGGTCCCGTTCGGGGTCCTCGGGCGGGACTGGCGCAGAATCGCGCGCGTCCACTTCCGCCTCCTCGAAGACGGCGGGTTCCTTCCCGTGATCGATCCGCGGTGGCCTATCCAGGCCGTGACGTTCGAGGATGTCGCGGCCTTCGCCCGGTGGAAGACCGAACGCGCCCGGCGAGCAGGGGAGGCCTGGACGTTCCGGCTCCCGACGGAGGACGAGTGGGAAAAGGCTGCCAGGGGCTCCGACGGGCGCAAGTTTCCGTGGGGGGAATCCTTCTCTCCGCTCTTCTCGAAGGGCGCATGCGCGCGACCCGCCTTCAGGGGGTCCCCGGAGGAGGTCCAGCCGGAGCCCGTCGACCGGTTTCTTCGAGACGAGTCTCCCTTCGGCATCCTCGGGATGGCGGGCGGCGTCATCGAATGGTGTGAGGGGCCCGCCAGGAACCACCTGCTGCGTTCCTGGCGGGGCGGCGCCCTCCAGGTCAGGGAGGCCGCGCCCTTCCGCTCCGCCTCGCGGATGGACGGAATGGCGGACCGCGCAACCCAGAACGACGGCTTTCGCCTCGTCGCGGTGCGTTCGAGGGATTGAGCAGGTCCGCGCCGGATCTCGGCCCTCCGCCAGGTCGCCCGCTCTCTCCGCACCTCCTGCGGCAGCCTCCACCCTCTCCGGCTGGGGATTTCGGTTCGCGCCCAAGCCCTCGTCGGGCCCGGCTTCCAGCCGCTGACGGGAAGGACTTCCGTTTCGCTCCGCGTCCGGAAGCGCGTTAACCAGGGTGCCCCCCAGCGGCGGCCGAGGGGTCAGCCCAGACGGAGAGGCGAGGGAGAGCCGAATCCATGAAACCTACCCGCGACTCGTTCGGGATGAGCGCATCGAAGATTTCCGTGGGCAGCTCCATGGGGAGGGCCCTGGATGGCCGGGGCCACAACCTCGGTGCTGCGCCTCTCGGGGAGTTCGAGCTGGGACATTCCATCCGAACGCAACTCCTTGTCTGTGATGACATTCCTTCCCCCTGGAGCCGAGGCCACCACCGACAGGAGGCCTCGGCGGAAGGGCGGGAATCATCCCGGGCTACCCACACGGAACTCCGAGGAACTTCCACGCACCCGGGTCAGCGTCCGGGCACGCGGGGGCCGGAGACTTGCTCCGGCTTGCCGGGATTCTCGGGCATGAGGAGCGTGACACCACATTCACCTGGCTTCCTTCCGCCTCCCGCCCACCTCGCCGGTCCCTTCGCCGGCGCCGTGGCCTGCGGAGGCGGCGCCTTCCCAAGGAGACCTCCCATGAATCCTCGCACCGCGCTTCGCACGACGGTCCTTTCGTGGTTGGGCAGTCCCTTCCTGACGGTCTCCCTCCTCCTCGGGATCCCCCGCGCCCTGTTCGCGCAGTGCCCTCCAGGCCCCGCCGTGCTCTTTCTTGAGAACGGCGCCTACGGGATTGCCGACGCTTTCGGCTTCTCGGTCGCGACCGCGGGAGACGTGAATGGCGACGGGGTCCCCGACGTCCTCGTCGGCGCGCCCTCCGGGCCCTCATCGGGCTACGCAAAGATTTTCTCCGGCGCCGACGCCTCCGATCTCTTGACTTTCACGGGTTCGCCCTCGGGCGGGAGCGGATACTTCGGCGGCTCAGTCGCAGGCATAGGAGATGTGACCGGAGATGGCGTCCCGGACGTTCTCGTTGGGGATCCGGCCTACCACGTCAATAGTCCCGTGGGTCTCTTGTTGCCGATGGGCATCGCGAAGGTCTACTCCGGAGCGACTGGTGCGGAGGTCTTCACGCTCGGCCCGTTCGGATTCAGCGACGTCTTCGCACGGTCGGTCGCGGGTGTGGGGGACGTGACGGGGGACGGCGTGCCCGACATCGCCGTCGGGGCGACGCAGTTCTACATCCCCATCGCCACCCCCGTCTACACCGGACCGGGATATGTGAAGGTGTTCTCCGGCGCGAATGGAACAGAGGTCTTCACCATCCCTGGAGCGTGGAACGTGGAGGCGAACGGCGGTCAAGGAGGCAGCTCCCTCTTCGGCCATTCCGTCAGCGGCGCGGGCGACGTGGACGGGGACGGCGTGCCGGACCTGATCGTCGGCGGTCCCCGCTACTTCCCGCCGCTTTGGCCGAATCAATCCTACGGAGCCTTCGGCCAGGCCCGAGTCTTCTCGGGGGCGACCGGGACGCAGCTCTGGGCTTTCGCGGGAGGCAACGGCGACGAGTTTGGCTACTCGGTCGCGGGCGTGGGCGACGTCGACGGGGACGGACACGCCGACTTGATCGTCGGGGCTCCCTTGGAGCTTCCAGGGCAGGGATACGCCAGGGTGTTCTCCGGAGCCACCGGCGCGGCGCTGTTCACCTTCAACGAGGTGGTCACCCCTCCTCCCGGCCTCGGGGATCCCATCTTGTTCGGAGGCGCGGTCGCTGGACCGGGGGACCTCGACGGCGACGGGACTCCGGATGTCGTCGTGGGAGCGCCGCACTGGGTATCCTGGTTGTCCCCCGTCCCGATTGGGTACGTGAAGGCCTTCTCCGGCGCAAGCGGAGCCGAGATCGCGACCTTGATCGACGATGTAGGGACTTTCTTCGGTGGCTCGGTCGCAGGGGCGGGTGATCTGAACGGAGACGGCAAGGCCGACCTGATCGTCGGAGATCGCGCCGACGGCGGCCCGTTCGGGTTTGGGGGAGGGGGGCGACAGGTCAAGGTATTCTCGCTGTCCGCCCCGACGGGGGGCGCGCCGTTCGGCGCCGGGTGCCCCGGCTCGGGCGGGGGCGTTCCGACCATCGGAACTTCTGGAGGCGCTTCTTGCATGGGGAACGCGTCCTTCGCGGCGACTCTCACGGGAGCGCTCGGCGGGACCGTCTCGCTCCTCGCCATAGGCTTGTCGGCGGCGAGCTCGAGCGTCTTTGGACAGCTACCTCTGGACCTCAGCGCGACGGGGGTCCCGGGCTGTTCGCTGCTGGTCTCCTCGGAATTCCTTCTGCCAGCGGTCACGAACGGAGCGGGCGTGGGGGCGGGATCAGCCTCCGTCCCCCTCCCCATCCCCCCGGACCCTGCGCTCCTCGGGAGGATCGTCTACCTCCAGTGGTACGTCGTGGATCCGGGGCCGCTTCCGGTTCCGGGGTCGATGTCGCGAGGTCTGCCGGTCGTGATCGGATGACCGCCCCGGGACTCCGGGCTCGGAGCCTTCCACCCGGGTCGGCCGGGCGTGCAGGGAGGTCAGGACCTGGCAGCTGTCGGGGTAACGAAAGCAGCGCTCCTCGACGTGGTCGTAGAGCGGGAGCCCCCGATCGCAACCGGGGCAGGTCCACTTCAGCCCTTCCTCATGCTCGACCCAGACGTCGACGCGCCTCTCCTTCAACCTCAACTCGACCCTCGAGACGCTTCACGGCTTCTCGACTCCGAGGAGGTGGCGGTAGAGCTCGATGTCGCGCATGAGGGGGAAGAGGGGTGCGGCATTCTTGTTGCCCGCTCACCCTCGGCGACCCGCTACCGCCCGGCGCGACCCCCCCAGCCCTCAGGGACCTTCGAGCCCCCACCCGCCTCGCCCGGGAGCCGAGGCCCTCGCCAGAAGCGAGCGAAGCGAAGCGGTGCCTCGACGGAAAGGCGGGAATCACCCCCGGGCTACCCACACAAGACCCGAATGACCCGGTGTCCGTTTCGATCCGCGTCCGGAAGCGCGTTAACCAGGGTGCTCCGCAGCGGCTGGCCGCGGGGTCAGTCCAGACGGAGAGGCGACGGAGAGCCGAATCCATAAAACCTACGCGCGACTCGTTCGGAGTCCTTCTGCCTCCCGTCCTGGGTCTGGCGGGCCTCCCGATCGACGGCGTTTCCTTCGCGCAGCGCGGGCGGTGAACCACCAAGGCGCGCCTTCCCCCTCAAGTCAAAGGAGCTCACCTCTATGGAATGCACAAAGAGAGCAATCCGGCCCTCGAACCCAAAGTTCTCGCAGGCCGTGGACTTCCACCCAAGTCCCTGCCCGCCCCGACGTACTGGAAGGCCCTCGGGGGTCTAGCCATTCTTTCACTTCCGGCAGATTCAGGACCCCTCTAGCGCGTTTCTGGCACAACTGAAACTGTCCTACCCGCCCGCCCGCCCCAGCCTCGTTTCCAAAGAGATCGCTGGCCTTCCGAAACCGACGATGCTAGGGTCCGAAGCGTGGGCGCTGGAGTCGCCGCACGGCGTCGTGGGTCTGTGGCTCTAAGGAGAAAACGATGAGACGCAACCGGATTCTCACGATCGGGCTCTTCACCGTCGCTGCGACCTTGGTCGCGCACTCGGACGTGGCATTGGGACAGGAAGCAGCCTCGGCGCAGGCTGCCCAGACACTCCGGGCCTTCGAAGCGCGTCACGGGGCCGGATGGGCGGTGGAGTGGAACAGGAAGACGGGCGTTGTGAGGTCCCTCTTCGGGGCGGGAGCGCTCCTGGCGGAGCCTGGGCCCGCGACCGCCGAGGAGGCCCTGGCCCTCGCGTCGGGCCTGATCCTCGAGAACGCAGAGATGTTTGGGATCCGACCGGGTGAGCTCGGTCAGGGCCAGGCGTTCCCCACGGGAAGACACTGGTACGTGCACTTCCCGCAACGCTACCGGGGCCTCGAGGTCGAAGGGGGTCGGGTGCGAGTGCAGCTCACTGGAGGCGCCCTCGCCTTCGCAGGCTCGGATGCGATGCCGGGGATCGATCTCCCCGTGGAGCCACGGGTCTCGGGGGAGGAGGCGGTTGTACTGGCGAAGGCGGGCACCGGCTTCGAGGAGGGCCGCGATCGAGTGCTCGACTCGACGCTCCTCGTATTCCCGGTCGAGGAGGCCTCGCGGTTCGAGGCGCACCTTGCTTGGAGGGTCAGTCTCGCAGTGGAGGCGCCGTTCACGCGTCCGAGCGTCTACGTGGACGCCCTCGACCGGGCGATCCTCGCGGTCCGGGAAAACCTTATCTCGAACGACTTCCCAGGCCACGTGGAGGGATACGTCAACGTTCCGGATCCGAGCGGCCATACACTGCCCTACCAAGGGCCGTCGTCCGTGGCCCTGGCAAACCTTCCCGACATGCGCGTCAGGTCCATCTTGGCAGGGAACTGGAACGGCGAGGTCGCAAACGATCAGTTCGGTTCATCCGTCTCCGGCGCGGGGGACGTGGACGGCGACGGACACGCGGACCTCGTGGTGGGCGCTCCCTACCACCCCGGCGGGACCAACAGCGGCACGGCCTACGTCTACTCGGGGAACACCGGGGCGCTGCTTTTCGCCTCGAACGGCGACGCCCTCGGTAGCTTCGGCTACTCCGTTTCCGGCGCAGGGGATGTGGACGGCGACGGACTTGCGGACGTCGTCGTGGGCGCTCCCTACTACATCGGCCCGGTAGGAATCTTCAGCGGCAAGGCATACCTCTACTCGGGGAGCACCGGGGCGCTGCTCTTCGCCTGGGACGGCGAGGACCAATACAACTTGTTCGGCATCTCCGTCTCCGGCGCAGGGGACGTGGACGGCGACGGACTTGCGGACGTCGTCGTGGGCGCTCGCGACCACATCGGCCCGGGACTAGGATACACCCGCGGCAAGGCATACCTCTACTCGGGGAGCACCGGGGCGCTGCTCTTCGCCTGGGACGCCGAGGCCGGGTACAACCGGTTCGGCTGCTCCGTCTCCCGCGCAGGGGATGTGGACGGCGACGGACACGCGGACGTCGTCGTGGGCGCTTTCGGCGACGGGGCCAGCAGCGGAAAGGCCTACGTCTATTCCGGAAACACCGGGGCGCTGCTCTTCGCCTCGAACGGCGAGGCCGCTGGCGACCACTTTGGCAACTCCGTCTCCGGCGCAGGGGACGTGGACGGCGACGGACACGCGGACGTCGTGGTGGGCGCCGACCTCCACGCAGGCCCGGGCGGGGGCAGCAGCGGAAAGGCCTACGTCTATTCGGGGAACACCGGGGCGCTGCTCTTCGCCTCGAACGGAGAGGCCGCTGGCGACCACTTCGGCTACTCCGTCTCCCGCGCAGGGGACGTGGACGGCAACGGACTTGCGGACGTCGTGGTGGGCGCTCCCACACATGACAGCCTGGGCGGAGTCGACACCGGCAAGGCGTACGTGTATTCGGGGAGTACCGGGGCTCTGCTCCTCGCCTCAAGCGGCGAGGTGGCTAACGATCGGCTCGGCTCATCCGTCGCTGGCGCGGGAGACGTGGACGGCGACGGACTTGCAGACGTCGTCGTGGGCGCTCCCTACCACGCCGGCCCCGCCGGGACCAACAGCGGCAAGGCGTACGTCTCAGGCGCGCTCGCGACGACCGATCTCTCCGGCAACTTCACCTTCTCCTCTACGGCCCCGCAGGTGCCGGTAACGATCGCCCTCGAGGGGCCATGGGTGAGGGTCCTCGACCAGAACGGCGGAGGCACCCCCAACAATCTCTCGCTCGCGGCCACCCTTGTGCCCAACCTGACGCCCTTCACGTTTAACACGCAGCAGCAGGAGTCCACGACCGCGCAGGCGAACGCCGCCTTCTACGTGAACAAGATCCACGGTTACTTGAAAGGCATCCTCCCCGCCGCCACGGACTTGGACATTCCCATCGTTACGAACGTCAACAACCCGTCCGTTGACCTGAATGGCGATGGAATCCCGGATCCCTGCAATGCTTTCTTCAGCTCCTCTCCAGGGGATCTTGGACTGACGTTCATGAACGCCTCCGTGGGGGTCTGCGCCAATGCTGCCTACGGGACGGTCGTCTATCACGAGTACGGACACTTCCTCGACAATGTTCTCAACGGCATTGGACCGGGGAGCGGGGGTTCCGCACTCTCCGAGGGTATCGGGGACCTCGTAGCCCTCTATGCCACCGGCCAACCGATTATCGGTGAACAGTTCCGGGCCAGCCCCTCTGCAAGTTGTCCACCCGTTCCCCCAGCTACATGGATTCGTAATTATGGAGTCCCCGTGCCGTGCGGTAGTGCCGATCGAAAATGGCCGGCGCTCGCTTGTGCGGATGAACCGCACTGCGTGGGAGAAACGTTCGGAGGGTTCGCGTGGGACGCGCGCTCCAACCTGGTGGCCTCCCTGGGAGCCGCGATCGGAATCCCTGAAGCAGAGGCGGCAGCCCTGGGAGCGCTCCCGGCGAATGACGTGACGATCCCCGACACCGTTCGGCGCGTGTTCCTAACGGACGACGACGACGGAATCCTGTGGAACGGCACACCCCACTTCGCGGACCTCTTCACCGCGGCATGCAACCACGGTTTCGCGTCGGACGTCATCTTCGGACTACCGGCCCTGCTTGCGGCGAGCCCCGCGACAGTCAGCGCCGCTGCCGGCGGAACTATCACGCTGCAGCTCGACGCCTGCTCCAACCTCGCCGGACGAATCTACGCCATCGGCCTCTCGGGGACGGGAACCCAGCCAGGCATCCCCCTGTTCGGGCTGACGGTTCCGCTCGTGTTCGACATCTTCACCCTCATCGGATCCCTGAATCTCAACTCCGCATACCTCCGGAACACCCTGGGCACGCTCGACGCGCAGGGTCGAGCCTCGGCCCAGATCATCGCACCCCCGGGCGTCTTCCAGCCCGGAATGCAACTCTACTTCGCGGCGGTGATTCTGCCCGGCTTGTCTTCCCTTCCAGCGGCGTCTGTCAACGCGACGGTGACGTTTCTCTAGCGACACGCCGAAGAACTCGCGATCACCGGCATCCTCTCTCCGGAGGAAACTCGCGGGCTGCAGCTTCGGGGGCCTGCCGGGAACCCGATCGGAGATGCACCCCTCCGATGCCTCACCCGGCGAGCCCGTCGAGACCGTGAGCTGGACCTACTGCGGCACCGTTGGGCAACCAGCACGACGCCCCGTCTCGGGGGGATCCCGCGCGTCCAGCCCAATTCCCAAGGGTGTACCATCCGCGCCATGGACGAAAACCTCCTCTTCAGCAAGTGGGACATGTGGCTCGAGGCGATCTACGCCGACCTCCTAGGCTTGGCCGTGAAAAGGCACATCTACCGCGAGGTCGGCGGAATCATCGAACGAAACCGGAAGATTCAGATCGAGAGCAGCTTCTACGACTGGCTTGCGGAGGTATATGCCACCGCCATGGCCGTCGGCGTGAGGCGCCAGGTCGACCGGGACCGCGACAGCATCTCGATGGTCAACCTCCTCCTCGCGATCGAGGCCAGCCCGACGGTCCTCTCGCGGACCAGGTACCTCTCGCATTTCGAGCCGACGTCCTACGATCTCGAACGGGGGAACCGCGAGTTCGACCGGTTGGCTGGCTCCGGTCACCCCTCCGTCGATCCCGACACCATCGCCCGGGATCGGAGCATTCTCGGCCAGAAAGCGGAAGGGATCGTCCGGTACGTGAACCGGAAGATCGCGCACCGAGACCGACGGAATCTCGACCGTCTCCCGACCTTCGCCGAACTCGATGACTGCCTCGAGTACCTCTTTGAACTGGTGAAGAAGTACCTCCTCCTGTTCCGGTGCGCCACCTTCGAGGTTCTCCCAGTCTGGCAGTTTGACTGGACGGCCATCTTCCGCCAGCCGTGGATCGAAGAGGCGTCGGAGCCCAATGCAGCCGAGCACATGGGAAGAGACGCCGAGAAGGGAGGGACGTCGATGACCGGTTGAACTCGGGCAAGGGGGACGGCGTATGTGGCTACCACGACGGGCAGGGAACCTGGGCGTCCCCCTGTGGGTGCCACCCGAGGTCCCCGACACAGCGAACCGGCAACACCGCCATCAACACGATGGAGGCCTATCACCGCGCCCCCGGCATCGCGGTCTACGGCGGCGGCTGCGCCGGAACCGGAGGCTTTGCACCGGAGATCGCATCGACGGGCGGGCCGGCGGCCGTCGGGAACTCGTCCTTCGGCCTCGCCGTGAACAACGGGCTCGCGGGCGCGCCGGCCCTGCTCTTCCTCGGCCTGGGTGCATTCACGCCGGGACTTCCGGTCGGAGGCGGGTGCAGCGTCTACCTCAATCTGTCCCCCTTCGTCCTGCAGATCCCTCCGGTCGTGACCCTCTCGGGAAGCGGGCCTGGCGGGGGATCGGGGACGAACGTCTTCGGCGTGCCCCACATGCCCTCGCTCCTCGGGTTCTCGTTCTACTTCCAGTGGGTCGTGCTCGACGCCGGGAGCGGGAACGGGCTGTTCACTCTCACGAGCGGACTGGGGGCGACGATTCAGGCCTGACCGCGAAGGGGCCGCGCGTCCAGCCCGAGCGGATGTACGCTGCCCGCGTTCGGGAGCCCGGAGCGAAGGGATGACGTGACGGCCCTCGCGTCAGGGCCGGCGCGCCCGGACGGAGAGGACCGGGCCCAGACCGCACGCGTCGGCGAGGCGTCCGAGGAGGGAGCGCGCTGCGGGCGGTTCGACGCCCGCGCTCCCGCTCGCGCCGGCTTCGGCGCGGAAGAACGCCTCGAGCCCGTCCCGCGCGTCGAGAATCGGAATCCGGCTGCGAAGGAATCGCCGCACCTCGGACCCTCGCGTCTTCGCCTCGATCCCGACGAACCCTGCCCGGCGGAGGGCTTCCCGGAGGCTCCGGGGGCTATAGATCCCCTTCGTCCCGGGCGCGAGGTCCAGCGCACGGGGGGAGAGGAAGCCCCAGCGGATCGCCCGGAGGTTGGGAATCCCCTCGATCCGGAAGGAGGCACCGGGCGCGAGCGATTCGAGCCTCGAACGGAGGAACTCGACCGGCGCGCCGGAAGCGAGGAGCGGATCGCCCGCGCGTCCGCCACCCGGGCCCGGCGCGAGCGCCGCGAAGTCGCAGTCCGCGCAGCGGCGCACCGCGCGCCCGCGGAGAGAAGACCGCTTCGGCGACCGGGTCGAGCCGCAGCACGGGCAGGGCCCCGACGGCGCCGGCGCATCTTGCGCTCCGGCGCGGACCTCGCGGAGGATCCGGTTGAACTCCGCCGCGAGAGGGGCCCAGTCGAACGAACCGCGCACGAACGCGCGCCCCTCCGCGCCGAGCCGGCGCGCGCGCTCGCGGTCGGCGAGTAGCCCGCCGAGAACGGCGGCGAGTTGTCCGGGATCCTCGGGGTCCACGCGGAGCGCCGTGCGCCCCTCGACGAACGCCTCGGCGTTCCCGCCCGGCGCGCCCGCGACGACCGGGAGGCCGCTCGCGGCGGCTTCGAGGTAGACGATGCCGAACCCCTCGAGATCGCCGTCCGGAGGCCGGCGGTTCGCGAGGACGAAGACGTCGGCGGTGCGATAGAGGTCGGGGAGCTTCTCCTCGGGCAGCCGCCCGAGGAGGCGGACGGAGCCCTCCACCCCCGCCGCGCGCGCGGCCTCGCGGATCGCCCCTTCCGCCGGCCCGGACCCCGCGACGAGGTAGACCGCGTCCGGGACTCGCCGGAGCAGCCCCGGCATCGCGCCGACGACCGCGCTCTGCCCCTTCCGCTCCATGAGCGCGCCGACGGTGAGGAGGACGCGGCGCTCTTCGACCCCGAGCTCCCGCCGGAGGTCCGGGCCGTCGGGCCGGAAGCGGGCGGGGTCGACGCCGGGGTGGTGGACGACGACGTTCCCCCCCTCGTGGCCGAACGCGCGGAGGAGCCCTTCGGTGTAGGCGCTGTTCGCGAGGACGCGGCCCGCCCCCGCGTAGACCCGGCGCATCGCGAGGAACTTCGCGATCCGCGTCCCGTGCCTGCGGCGCTCCGCGACGGGGACGGCGATCTCCTCCCCCTGCGCGAAGACGACGTACGGCACGCCGAAGCGGCGGCGGAGGAGGAGGGCGACGAGCCCCTCGGGGACCGCGCGGGCCGCGACGAGGATCGCGGGCCGCCGCTCCCGGACAATCCGCGCCGCGCGCGCGCGCAGTCGGAGGTAGTTGACGAGGGATTCGGGGCGGAGGAACGGAAACGTGCGGAAGGGGACGCGCTCCACGCGGAACGGCAACGCCGCGTCGACCTCCGCGTCTCCGGCCATCCGACGCGCGAGCACGGCGACGGGCCCGTCCTCGTAGCGACGGGCCAGGTTCTCGAACCAGCGGATCGTCCCGCCCGCCGCCGGGAGGAACTTCTCGGTCAGGAGGAGGAGCGGCGCCCCCCCTCCGGGAGGGGGGCTGCGGAGTGGAGCGGTCTTCGATTCTTCCCGCGCGGCGTCCATGACGAGGCGTCGGGCGGGGAGTGTAGCCCCCATGGGCGGCTATCATCCGGCCGTGGATCCCGCCCCCAGGACCCTCGGGGAGGTCCTCGCGCGGGCCTCCGCGCGGTTCGGGGATCGGCCGCTCCTCCTCCGCCGGAGCGCGTCCGAGGAGGGCGCGGTCCGCTTCCGGGAGCTCGAGGAGGCCTCCCGCCGCGTCGCGGGGAGCCTCCACGCCCTCGGCCTTCGGAAGGGGGACCGGGTCGGCCTCCTCGGGGAGAACCGCTGGGAGTGGCTCGCCGCCGACTTCGCCTGCGCGCGCCTCGGCC
The DNA here is from genome assembly GCA_035695825.1 of Planctomycetota bacterium. Classification (GTDB taxonomy): domain Bacteria; phylum Planctomycetota; class UBA1135; order UBA1135; family JAKEFM01; genus JAKEFM01. Next base: position 50,241 of record DASRRH010000023.1, read on the forward strand.
TCCCCGACGTCCCGCGGGGAGGGGCCTCCCCCCCGGCCGAGGTGCGGTTCGTGCTGCGCCACTCGGGAGCGAAGCTCGCCTTCGTCGACCGCGCCGACCGCGCCCGCGACCTCCTCGACGCGCCCGGAGAGGTTCCCGACCTGCGGACGGTCGTCCTGTTCGAGCGGGGCCCCCTGCCGGCCTTCCGCGGCGTCGAGGTCCTCCGGTTCGACGACCTCGCCGGCCGCCCCCCCGCCGACCTCTCGCGCGAGGAGGCGTCCGTCGGCCCGGACGACCTCCTGACCATCGTCTACACGTCGGGCACCACGGCCGACCCGAAGGGGGTGATGCTCACTCATGGCAACGTCCTCTCGAACCTGGCGGTCGTCCCCCCGCTCTTCGACCTCGGGCCGGACGACGTCCTCCTCTCGCTCCTCCCGCTCTGGCACATGTTCGAGCGGACGGTCGAGTACGCGATGCTCCACGTGGGCGCCTCCATCCTCTTCACCGAGTCGCGCTCGCTGCGCACCGACCTCGCTTCGGGCCGGCCGACGATCCTCGCCGCCGTGCCCCGGGTCTGGGAGACGATCGTCGGGGCCGTCGAGGAGGCGGTCGGGAAGCTCCCCCCCGTCCGCCGCGCCTGCCTCCGCGCCTGCTTCCGCGCGAGCGCCGCGCTCGCGGACGAATCGATCCCCTTCCCCGCGCGCCTTCCCGCGCTCGCGGGGCACGCGTTCGGCCGCGCGATCCTCTACCCCCGCATCCGCCGGGCGGCCGCCGGCCGCCTGCGCCTCGCGGTGAGCGGCGGGGCTTCCCTCCCGGCCCACGTCGAGCGGTTCTTCGGCACCCTCGGCCTTCCCCTCTTGAACGGCTACGGCATGACCGAGACCTCCCCGGTCGTCTCGGTCGCCTGTCCCGCCACGCGGCGGCCGGGAACCCTCGGTCGGCCCGTTCCGGGAACCGAGGTCCGCATCGTCGACGAGACCGGGCGCGACCTCCCGCTCGGCCAGGTCGGCCTCATCCTCGTCCGCGGGCCCCAGGTCACCCGCGGCTACTGGGACAATCCCGACGCGACCCGGCGGGCGATCGACCGCGAGGGGTGGCTCGACACGGGCGACCTCGGCTTCCTCGACGCCGACGGCTACCTCGCCATGCGCGGCCGGGCGAAGGACACGATCGTCCTCCTCGGGGGCGAGAACGTGGAGCCCGAGCCGATCGAGGACGCCCTGCGCGCCTCCCCGTTCATCGACCAGGCCGCGGTCGTCGGCCAGGACCGGAAGGCCGTCGCCGCCCTCCTCGTGCCGAAGCTCGAGCGCCTCGGCCGCACGTTCCCGGCGCTTTCTCTCGAAGGCAGCGGGCCCCCGATCGAGGACGAACCCGTTCGGGCCCTCTTCCGGGCGGAGATCGATCGGCTCGTCTCCCGCGCCGCCGGCTTCCGTCCCTGGGAGAGGCCCACGCGGTTCGCGATCCTCCGTGAGCCCTTCTCCGCCGCCGCCGGGACGATGACGGCCACGCTGAAACTTCGCCGCCGCGTCGTCGTGGAGCGGTATGCCGCGCTGATCGAGACGCTGTACGCGGCGCCGGCCCCGTTCGCCGGGGTCGCGGGTTGAGGCGCGCTCGCCGTGATCGCGTTCCTCGTCCGCCACGGCGACGCCGAGCCCACCGGCCCGGGAGGCGAGGACGCCTCCCGGGCGCTGACGGGGCGGGGCTTCGCGCAGGCGGAGGCGCTCGCGCGGTTCCTGCCGACCGCCTGCGCCCGCATCGACCGCGTCTTGACGAGCCCCCTTCGCCGGGCGCGAGAGACGGCGGATCCGATCGCGCGCGAGGTCGGGTTGACGCCCGTCGAGGCGACCTTCCTCGCGCCGGGCGCGGGCCCCGAGGAGACGGTCGGGGCCGTGGCGGCGCTGGGGGTTGAGACCGCCGTCCTCGTCGGCCACGCGCCCGACCTCGGCTTGGCGATCACTTGGATCGTCTCGGGGGACGGACGGACCGAGACCCCGCTCGGGAAGGGGGGAGTCGCCTGCGTCGAGTTCGACCGACCCGACCGCCAGCCCGCCGGTGTCCTACGCTGGCTCCTCCCGGCGGACTTGGTGATGCGGCTCGCGAGGCGCGGCGGGTGGAACCCGGAACGACCCGGGGGCGCGTAGCCTTCGCGCGGCGCGGGAGAGCCACCCGCATCCCTGATGATGCGGATCGCGAAGACGGCGAGCGGAGTCGGGAAGGAGCCGGCCGCGCGTAGAGGTTCACTCCGGTTCCGCGTCGAATCCGAGGCGCGGCCGACCTAGTCCCGATCGATCCGCCGCCGCGATCATCGAGTGGACGAGGGCCTTCGCGCCCCGAACTGCGGAGCGGAGCTCCTCTCCCCGGGCGAGCCGGGCCGCGATCGCGGCGGAGAGAGCGCAGCCCGTCCCGTGCGGGGTCGGACCTGGGGCGCGAGGCAGGGTGAGGACCTCCTCGCCTTCTGCGTCGAAGAGGAGGTCGCACGCCTCCTTCCCATCGGCGTGCCCTCCCTTCACGAGCACCGCCCGGCACCCGGCTTCGAGCAGGGCGCGCGCGGCGTCCCGGGCCGAAAAGGACCCACGTGGGTCGAGTTCGGCCAGCTTGGCAGCCTCGTCGAGATTCGGCGTGACGAGAGTCGCTCGAGGCAGCAGCGCCGCACGCAGCGCCGCGATACCCCGCGCGTCGAGGAAGGCGACCCCCCCCGTCGATGCGAGGACGGGATCGACGACGAGGGGGACCTCTTCCGGGAGAGCCGCGGCGACCGCCTCGACCGTCTCCGCGTCGGGGAGGAGGCCCGTCTTGGCCGCGGAGGGCTTCATGTCGGCGCAGACGACCCGGATCGCCTCCTTCACCGCGCGCCAGCCGATCGGGCCGAAGTCGTGGACGCCGTTGCGGTCCTGGACGGTCCAGGCCGAGGCGACCCCGGCCGGCCGGACCCCGTGGCGGAGGAAGACCCGGACGTCGGCGAGGAGGCCGGCGCCGGCCGTCGGGTCGAGGCCCGCGACCGAGAGGGCGACGGGCCGGGGCGCGCTCATCCGATCCGGTGGATCGGAGTGCCCGTCTCCCCCGCGAGGGCGAGAGCCCGAGCGCGGATGCGCCGCTGGAGGGCGTGGATGTCGCGGGCGCTCTTGTCCTGGACGGGGATGCGGGCGCCGGCGATGCGGCCGTGACCCCCGAAGGTGCCCTCGCCGTCGAGGATCCGCCGGATCATCGGATAGGCGTCGGTGCCGGGGGTGTCGATGCGGAGGGAGACGTAGTAGGTCCCTTCGTGGTGCCCGCCGACGAGGGTCCACTTGGTGCCGCGGTAGCGGAGGAGGAGGTCGGCCACCTCGGCCACCATGTCGGGATTGGTCAGGCGGCCGAGGAAGGCGAGGACGATCCCGCCGTGGGACCGCGCCACGCCGATCGCCCGGCGGAGCTCCCGGAAGTACTCGGGGGGGAGGCTCGGGTTCTTGATCTGCGCGAGGAGCCGGCGGTCCGAGAGGTGGAGCAGCTCGTCGTAGGCGCGGGAGTCGGCCGGCGAGGCGTTGCGTTGGAGGTCGGCCGTGTCGAACCGCACGCCGCAGAGGAGGGCCGTCGCGACCCGCGTCGGGATCGCAAGGGCGAGGGCGCGCAGGTACTCGTAGACGAGCGTCGAGGTCGCGCCGTAGCCGGTCTGGACGTCGAAGAAGGGGACGGTCGGGAGCTCGCCGGCCGGGGAGACGTGGTGGTCGATGACGGCGAGGAGGGGGACGTCGGGGGGGGTCACCGTGTGCCCGAAGCCGGGCTGGGTGTCGACCATGACCCCGGCTCCGAAGCGGCTGCGGTCGAGCCCGTTGAAGGCGACGAGCGGGATCTCGAGCAGGTCGACCATCTCCCGGTTCTCGGCGCGGAAGATCGCCCCGTTCATCGCCAGCGTCGGCTCCGCGCCCGCGGCCTCCCGGAGGAGGTGCATGAGGCCGACGGCCGCCCCGAGGGCGTCGGGGTCGGGGTTGCGGTGCGTGAGGACGAGGACGCGTCCCTTCCCGCGGAAGAGCCGGGGAAGTCCGCGCGGATCCGGGCGCGGGCCGGGGGATGCGGCCGCCTCGGGCATGGGAGGTCAGAAACCCTGGCGACGAAGGTAGCGGAGGCCCTCGAGCAGGGCGGTTCTCTCGAATCCCGGGTCGACGACGAGCACCCGGGGGACGTCCCGCCGGACGTACCCGGCGACGAGCCGGAAATCGACCTCTCCGCATCCCGGCGGCCGGCCGGTCTCCCCCAACGCGAGGTCGTGGAGGCGGACCACGGCGAGCCGGTCGACGAGGCGCTCGAGCCAGGCCCCCGCGGGCGCGACCCCGAGGCGCCCGAGGAGGTGCGCGCTCGCCGTGTCGTGGAGGTAGCCGAGCCGGCGTCCCCGCAGATCCTCGAAGACGTGGGCCGCCCCTGCGGGGTCGAGGACCGAGTCGGGGCTCGAGGGGGTCTCGAGGCAGAAGAGCGCGCCGGGCTCCCGCGAGGTGAGGGCGTGGAGGGAGCGGCAGAGCCGGCCGAGGGCGGCCTCGCGGCCGAGGGCGGCGTCCGCGACGATCTCCCGGACCGCCTCGAGCCGGGTCCCGCCGGCCGACGCGAGCGCCCGGAGGTCGCCGAGCCGCTCGACGCGCTCCCGCAGACCGGGGCGGTGGATGCTCCCCGCCGGGACCCCGAAGACGGGACAGGCCACCGCCCGCCCGAGCTCGACGTGCCGGAGGACCTCCTCCACGGCGCGCTGCCGGGCGGCGGCGTCGGGATCGGAAAGCCGCGAGAGGACCTCCCGGCGCGAGGGATCGGCGGTGAGACAGCCCGTCTCGACGAGGGGGACCCGCACTCCCGTCCGATGGATGGCCTCCTCGACCCCGGCGAAGGAGGGGACCGGGTCCCCCCGGCCGAAGGAGATCCCCTCGAACGCGAGGGACGCCGCCTCCTCGACCTGCTCCGCGACCCTGCGGAGGCGCGCCCCGAACCACGAGTTCGAGAGTGCGAACATGGAGGGGCGCTAGACGCGGACTTCGGCGCGCGGGACGGACGGCCGCAGGCGCCGGAGCATCGGGTCGACCTCGTCCCGGAGGAACTCCTCGACCTGGGCGGGGGCCCGGCCCACGAGCCGGGAGGGGTCGGTGGCTCCGTCGATCCGGTCGCGCACCCTCGCGAAGGCCGGATCCCCTCGGAGCCGCTCGAGGAGGTCGTTCCTGGCCTCCCCGTCCCGCAGTCGCCCCGCGACCTCCCGGGCGTGGAGGCGGATCCGCTCGTGGAGCGCCTGCCGGTCTCCCCCCGCGGCGACGGCGTCCATCAGGAGGTCCTCGGTGGCGAGGAAGGGGAGCTCGAGGGCGAGGCCCGCCCGGATCCGCTCCGGATGGACGTCGAGTCCCGCCGCGACGTCCGCGACGAGGAGGAGGATCGCGTCCGCGGCGAGGAAGGCCTCGGGGAGCACGATCCGCCGGTTCGCGGAGTCGTCGAGGGTCCGCTCGAGCCACTGGCTCCCCGCCGTCTCGGCGGCGTTCGGGAGGAGGGAGAGGAGGTAGCGCGCGAGGGAGCAGATCCGCTCGGATCGGACGGGGTTGCGCTTGTAGGGCATCGCGGAGGATCCGACCTGCGAGGGCTCGAGCGGCTCGTCGACCTCCCCGCGATGCATGAGGAGGCGGATGTCGGTCGCGAACTTCGAAGCCGACGGGGCGATCCCGGAGACGGCGGCGAGCACGCGGAAGTCGACCTTCCGCGGGTAGGTCTGCCCGGTCACGAGGTAGGCCGAGGCGAACTCGAGCTTCGCGCACACCCGCGCGTCGAGCTCCCGCACCTTCGCCTCGTCGCCTCCGAAGAGGCGGAGGAACGAGGCCTGCGTCCCCGTCGTTCCCTTGACCCCGAGGAGACGGAGGTCGGAGGCGGCCCGTTCCACCTCGGCGAGGTCCATCGCGAGATCCTGGACCCACAGGCTGGCCCGCTTGCCGAGGGTCGTGCACTGGGCCGGCTGGAAGTGCGTGAACCCGAGGACCGGGAGGTCCTTCCAGCGCCGGGCGAACGCCGCGAGGGGCTCGATCCCCTGGACCAGCCGGTCCCGCACGAGGCGCAGGGCCTCGCGCAGGAGGATGAGGTCCGCGTTGTCCGTCACGTAGGCGGAGGTCGCGCCGAGGTGGAGGATCGGCTTCGCCTTCGGGCAGACCGCCCCGTAGGCGTCGATGTGGGCCATGACGTCGTGGCGGAGCTCCCTCTCCTTGCGCTCCGCGAACTCGAAGTCGATGTCCGCCTCGTGCGCCCGGAGCTCCGCGACCTGCTCCTCGGCGATCGGGAGGCCGAGCTCCCGCTGCGCCTCTGCGAGGGCGATCCAGAGGCGCCTCCAGGTCCGCACGCGCCGTTCAGCCGAGAAGAGGCGGACCATCTCCCGGCTCGCATAGCGGGAGACGAGGGGGCTTTCGTAGGAGTCGCGCGGGGGAGAGGCCACGCCGACGTCGGATTCTATCCCCGGCGCTGCAACCCCCTCCCGGCGAGGGGCGAATCGCTCGATTGCCGGGACGACTTAGGTTGCATCGCAAAAATCCACAGAGGCTTACGGCAACCCCCTCCGGGATCCCGGCAGATGCGGGGCGGGCCGGTCGGATCGTCCCGGCCGGCCCGCTCGTAGAAGAGAGGCCCCGCCTAGCCGCAGGCGACGGGTCCGGGCACGAGCACCCGGAAGCGCTCCACCCTGTAGTACCCGTCGTGCCAGACCCTTCTGTAGTAGCCGGGCCGGACGCAGAACCGGAACGTCCGGCACCCGAAAACGCGCGACTGGAAGACGGGCTCGACCCAGACGTTTTCGGAGCAGCCGGGGACGAAGACCCTGCGGTCGCGGAACTCGTAGTGGCCCGCCGGCGCGCACGGGACGAACGGCGCGCAGACGGCCGGCCTCCCGAAACCGAAGGCGAACCTTCCGAACTTCACGAAGAAGTTGCCCGAGTGGTCCGCCCGCGCATCTGCCGCGAGGATCGCCAGTGCCACGGGGAGCAGGATCGGTTTCATCGTTCGGCCTCCGCAGTCTCGATTCGGCGAGGGGGGAAAGGCGAACGTCGTTCCAGTCTCGATGCCGTCGCAACCGACTACGAACCAAGAGGTTTCAACCTGACCCCTCCCGGATGGACTGTCCCCTCGAAAGCGATCGCTGTCCCCCGAGGAGGACAGGGACTCAGATCCCGAGGAACCCGGTCGTGGCCAGGAGGGCGCTCGCGACTCCGCCCGCCAACGCGAGGGAGGCGAGCGCGAGTCCGCCGGGCTCCCCCCCGCCGAGCGTCCACCGCAGGACCGAGAGGCCGCACGCGGCCCCGAATCCGTCGGTCGCGACGTCGATCAGCGAAGCCGCCCTCCCCGGGACGAAGTGCTGGTGCCACTCGTCCGAGAGCGCGTAGAGGACCGCGACGGCGAGGGCTTGCCCGAAGGCGCGGGCCGTGGGGCCGGATCCTTGCCGAGGGGCGAGCGCGAGGAGGAGGAGCGAGGAGAAGATCGCGTAGACCGGAGCGTGCGCGCCGTTCCGGAGAAGGCGATCGAGGAAGGACATCTCGACCGACGGGTCGCCCGGCCGCGCGGAGAGGGCGAAGATGACCCCCCCCCACCCCACCGCGGCGGCCGCCCATGCTCCCCGCGGAGGACGGGCGAGCGCGCGGGAGAGACTCCTTGCGACGCCAGGGAGGAGGGGGCCCCTCACCGGGAGCGGGCCCGGCCCTTCACGAGGCGGACCACGATCCTCTCCCCCGCCGTCCGGACCTGGACCCGGTCGACGTACGCCCGGACGAGGAAGAGCCCCCGTCCCCGGTCGCTTTCCCCCTCGGGGAGGTCGCCGCAGGACTCGAGAGCGCGCCGCAGCGCCCCGACGCGCTCCGCTCGCCCTCCGACGATCCGCAGCACGATCCGCCCGGGCCCCACGTCGAGGAGAACGCGGAGGCGCCCATCGGCCGAACCCCCATGCTCGAGCGCGTTGTTGCAGACCTCCGTCAGCGCGAGGCCGAGCTCCTGGAGAGCGCGGCCACGCCAGCCGCCGCCGCGGCAGAACGCGACGACCGTCCGCCGCAAGTGAGGGACCCGGAGGGGGTCGGCCGGGAGCGTGAGGCGCATCTCGCCGCGCTGGGTCCGGCCGTCGATCACCGCGCCCTCCCCCCCTCCCCCGGCGCGCATCGCATCGCGACGTCGAGCCAGGGGGCGGAGCGCGTCAGGGCGCCGACCGAGATGCGGTCGACGCCCGCCTCCGCGTAGGCCCGGACGTTGTCGAGGCGGACGCCCCCCGACGCCTCGAACTCGACGCGCAGGTCCCGGCGGCGCGCTTCCTCCCGCGCGGCGGCCACCGCCTCACGGAGCGGACCCGGCTCGAAGTTGTCGAGGAGCACGACGGATGCCCCGCCCCGAACGGCCGCGAGCGCCTCCTCCCGGGTCCGGGCCTCCGCGAGGACCGGAACCCCGGAGGGCGCCCCGGAGCGGGCGCGCGCGACGATCGCCTCGACGTCGCCGCCGGCGAGGGCGTAGTGGTTCGACTTCAGCAGGACCGCGTCGTGGAGGCCCGCCCGGTGATTCGTCCCTCCCCCGACGGCGACCGCGTACCTCTCGAGGGCTCGGAGGCCCGGCGTCGTCTTGCGCGTGTCGAGGATCCGGACCGGCCCCCCTCCGACCGCCTCGACGAAGCGCGCGGTGAGCGTCGCGATCCCCGAGAGACGGCCGAGGAAGTTGAGCGCGGTCCGCTCTCCCGAAAGGAGCGCGCGGGCGCGACCCCGGAGGACGAGGATCCGGGTCCCGGCGGCGAGACGCGTCCCGTCGGAGATCCGATCGAACGCCTCGACGGAGGGGTCGAGGAGCTCGAAGACGCGCAGGGCGAGCGGGCTTCCGGCAAGCACCCCCGTTTCCCGCGCGACGACCGTGGCGACTCCCTCGGCCGCCGAGTCGACGGCGAGTCCGGTCGTGACGTCCCCCCCTCCGATGTCCTCCTCGAGGGCGAGGCGGAGGAGGGATTCGAAGACGCGAGGAGGAAGGTCCATCCGGGCCGCGGGGCGGCGGGCGATTGTAGGTGCCCGGTTCACGGGCGGCGAACGCCCGCGAAGGACTCCGCGAGGTCCGGCCGGATCCTCTCGAGCGTCACGGGTCCGACGCCGGGCACGGAGAGGAGGTCCTCCGGCCCGTGGAACGGGCCCTCCCGGCGAAGCTCGACCAACGCCCGGACTCGCCGGGGCCCGAGCCCATCGAGGAGGAGAAGCTCCGCCTCGGAGGCGCGGTTCGGGTCGAGGCGGACGGGGAGCCCCCCGGCGGGGACGGTCCCGCCGGCTCCCGGCGAGGGAGCGCCCCCCGGGGAGCGGAGGAGAAGGAGACCCGCCTCCCCGAGCAGCAGGCATCCGAGAAGCCGCCGTCCGTCGAGCCGCATCCTCGACGGTACGACGCGCGGCGGGCGAAACGTTACGCGGGCGGCGGGCGCCCGCCTCGTCCAGGAGCGAGCCGCGGAGGCCGGCTCCGATCGGACCGGACCTAGGATCGGGCGGGGCCCGGGGCGAGCCCCCGCGCGAGACAGTCCGCCAGGCGCTCCGCGTAGGTCCGCTCCGGCGCGGGGCGGGCGTCGAGGAGCGTCTCGACCTCCTCGGCGAGCCGCGAGAGGGCCGCCGCCGCCGGAGAATCGGGGTGGGAGACCGGAACGGGCCGGCGTCGCGCGATCGACTCGGTGACGGCGGGGTCCTCCGGGACGAAGCCGAGGAACGGCAGCTCGAGTCCGAGGAAGCGGCGCGCGACCCCGAGGATCTTCCCGGCCACGCCGTTCGCCTGCCCCTCGCTGCGGGCGCGGTTGACGACGAGGGCGAGGGGAGACTCGCGGCCGCGGCGCGTGGCGACCTTGATCCACGCGTAGGCGTCCGTCATCGCCGTGATGTCCGGGGTCGTCACGACGAGGGTCAGGTCGGAGCATCCGACGAAGAGGAGGGCCTGGTCGGAGACGCCGGCGGGCCCGTCGACCACGATGCGGTCGGCGCTCCGCTCGATTCCGCCGAGCCCTCGGACGACGAGCTGGAGCTCGAAGGGAGAGAGCGAGGCGAGCCCCGGGACCCCGGAGCCGGCGGGGATCACGGACACCCCCGTCGTCGCGGCGCGGAGGATGTCCTCGAGCTCGACACGGCCCGCCACGACGTGCGCGACGGAGAGGTCGGCGGTCAGGCCCTGGAGGATGTGGGCGTTCCCGACGCCGAAGTCGGCGTCGAACACGACCGTCCGCAGCCCCTCGTCGGCGAAGCGGTGGGCCAGGGCCGCGGCGAGGATCGATTTCCCCGTCCCCCCCTTGCCGCTCGCGACGGCCACCGTCCGCCCCGCGCGCGGCGCGGGTTTCCAGAGTCGCCACAGGAGGCCGGGGCGAGATTCCTTCCGATCCAGTTCCAGCGCCACCTCCGGGAGCTAAAGTCCCGCGGACCTCCCCGCGCAGGTCCGCCCTGGTCAACGGGTCAGTTCGCCGAGCTCCTCTTGGGTGAGGACCGTATCCGTGGACGGCGCGCCGGAGGCGGGGTCGGCCGCGTCCACGGTGACTTGCAGAAGGCGCCCGAGGGCGGCGTCGAGGAACCGGTGCAAGGTGCGGCGGTCGCGGACGTCCTCCTCCGCTTCGTCGGAGACGAGCCCGCGCAGGCGGTCCGGCCGCGCGCCGAGGACGGCGACGAGCGAGCCTGCGTGCCGGGCCTCGGCGTGCCGGTCGAGGAGCGTGACCTCGAGGTCGGGATCGAGCTTCCGCAGCGAGGCGACCCCCTCGTCCCAGAGCGCTCGCAGGCCCGGTTCGAGCGCCGCGCCGGGGAGAGGGGCGCCGGGGCGCGCCTCGCGCACGCACGCGAGCCGGCGCGTCCCCCCCTCCCTCCAGAGCTCGACCCGGACCACGGTCAGGTCGAAGCCGCCCAGGGCGGCGACGCGTTGGCGGAGCCGGTCGGGAAAGTTCGGGACGACGAGGAACGCGCGCGGGGGGGCCGCGCAGTCGAGACGCCGGTCCCGCAGCCGCTCGAGGAAGGCGCGCGCGCCCGCGGCCCACGCCATCCCGTCGAGGAGGGCGAGGAGGAGCCCGTCGCTCCCCTCGGGGCCCGCGAAGACGAGGCAGGGACGTCCCGTCGCATCCACGGCGAGCAGGTCGACGGGAACGCCGCCGGCGACCTCGAGCTCCGCCTTGAGGATGGACAGTCCCGGCTCGATCTCGTCGGGGTGGCTCCGGACGTGGTCGAGGATCTCTCTCTTGCCGAGGAGGACCACGTCGCTCATCCGGGATCTCCCGCCGCCCGACGGCGGCGCACCGGCGCCGAGGAGGCCCCGGACAAGCGCTGGCGGAACTGGCACCGTTGCGCGTGGCAGAGGGCGAGGCCGAGCGCGTCGGCGGCGTCCGCGGGGCGAGGAGCGACGGAGAGTCCGAGCCAGGCCCCGACGAGGCTGGCGACCTGGGGTTTCGAGGCGCCTCCGTGGCCCACGACCGAGCGCTTTACCTCGGCGGGGGCATACTCGTGGACGGCGAGCCCCGCCTCGGAGGCCGCGAGCAGGATCACCCCTCGGGCCTCCCCGATGCGCAGGGCGGCGCGGGCGTTCCGGCCGACGAACGGGGTCTCGAGCGCCACCTCGTCGGGGCGGTGTTCCAGGAAGAGCCGAGCGAGCCCCCCGTGGAGAGCGCGCAGGCCGTCGCCCGCGGGCGACCCGCGCGGATCGACCCGGAGAGCCCCCGCCGCGACGAACTTCGGCCCCCGATTCGTCATGTCGAGGACCCCGTAGCCTGAAACCCTGGTGCCGGGGTCGATTCCGAAGATTCGCAAGGGGGGGGCCCTCCTACCTGATCCACAGGCGGCCGAGAGGTTATCCACAGGGTTTCCACCAATCAATAAGAGGCTGCTTTGCTCCCCCTCCGGGGAGGGCGCTACCATCGGCGGGATGGCCGTCGTTTCGGCGATCGTCGTCGCCGCGGGCCATGGAGTGCGCCTCGGGGACGGACCGCGGAAGGCCCTGCGGACCCTCGCCGGCCGCCCCATGGTCGAGTGGTCGCTCGAGGCCCTCGCGGCGGTCCGCGAGATCGAGGAGATCGTGCTCGTCCTGGCTTCGGAGGACCTCCCGGGACCCGACTTCCGGCGCCACCGGGTCCGCTCCGCCGTCGAGGGGGGAGAGGAGCGCTTCGATTCGGTCCTCGCCGGAGTTCGCGCCGTCCGCGCGGCGAGCGAGATCCTCCTCGTCCACGACGCCGCTCGTCCCCTCGTCCGGACGGAGACCGTCCGCGCCGTGATCGCCGGGGCCGCGAGGTCGGGCGGCGCCATCGCGGCCGTCCCCGTCCCCGACACGCTGAAGCGCGTCGACGGGTCGGACCGGATCGTCGAGACGATCCCCCGGGAGTCGGTCTGGCTCGCCCAGACGCCGCAGGCGTTCGATCGCGCGCCCTTCGTCGAGGCGATGGAGGCGGCGGCGCGCCGCGGCGAGCGCCCGACGGACGACGCGGCCGTGGCGGAGCGCGCGGGGATGGCCGTCCTCGTCGTCCGGGGGGACGAGACGAACCTGAAGGTCACGGCGCCCGGCGACTTCTCCCTCGCCGAGCGCCTCCTCGCGGCCCGCGGGGCCGACCGCCCGTGACCGAGTTCCGCGTCGGCACGGGCTTCGACCTCCACCGCCTCGAGGCGGGGCGTCGCTTCGTTCTCGGCGGAGTCGAGATCCCCTTCGAGAAGGGCCCCGCCGGCCATTCGGACGGGGACGTCCTCCTCCACGCCGTCGCCGACGCCCTCCTCGGCGCGGCGGGCCTCGACGACCTGGGCTCCCTCTTCCCCGATACCGACCCGCGCTGGAAGGGCGCCGACAGCTCCCGCCTCCTCGCCGAGGTCGTGGCGAAGGTCCGCAGCGCAGGCTGGGCCGTCGTCAACGTCGATGCGGTGGTCCACCTCGAGCGCCCGAAGATCGCCGCCCGCCGCGGCGAGATCCGTTCGAACCTCTCCCGTCTCCTCGGGGTGCCCGTCGACCGCGTGAACCTGAAGGGGAAGACGGCGGAGGCCCTCGGGTGGATCGGTCAAGGAGACGCGGTCGCCGCGAGCGCGGTCGCGTTGCTGGCGGGTTCCCCGCCAAAGTGATCCGAGGGAGCCCCACCCCCGTAGGGGGGACAGGCCCCGAGACCGGGGATGCGGTGGAATCAGGGCTGTTCCTCGCGAGGTGACCCACCGGATTGCATTCGCCTGGTCCGAAGAGACTTGCGGCAGTCTTCGACACGAACGCAGGACGGGCTCGCATCGATCCCGCGTGCGCCGGCCGTCCACCGCCGGGAGATGGGTTCGAGGAGGGCTGCCTCAGAGCGACTGCCAGGGAACGGCGCGCACGCGGCGGGTCAACTTCTCAGGCCTCGTGCACCGGCAGACGACGAGGCCGCGGCGCGCGAGCCCGGGGTATCGATCGAGGAAGCGCTCCGCCCCTCGGGCGTCCTCCGGACGCGGACGCTCCGTGTACTTGACCTCGATCGGGATGGCCTCGCGAGGGAGCTCGAGGACGAAGTCGACCTCCGCGCCGTCGACCGTCCGCCAGTAGCTCAGCCGGCGGGTCCTCCCGACGTAGCCGATCCTCGCCGCGAGCTCGCAGGCGACCCAGTGCTCGAGGAGCGGCCGTCCCTCCGTCGCCAGGATCCCCCTCTCCAGGGGGAGCCTCGCGAGCGCGTTCCGGACCCCGACGTCGAAGAAGTAGAACTTGGGAGTCTTGAGGACCCGGACCCGGCCCGAGCGGGAGAAGGGCGGGAGGGTGAACCCGAGCAGGGTGTCCTCCAGCACGGCGTAGAACCCCCGGATCGTGGTGAGGGCGACGCCGGACTCCTGCGAGATCTTCGTGAGGTTGATCGGCTTCCCGGATTCGACGGCCGCCAGCGCGAGGAAGCGACCGTAGTCGCCGAGGTTTCGCGCGGCCGCTTCCCGCATGACCTCCTCCTCGATGTAGACCTCCGCGTACGACTCGAGCGTCTTCTTGAATCCCTCCCCCTCGACGAACGCGCCCGGGAGGTTCCCGAGGACGAGGGTCTCCTCGAGCCGGCGGAGCGGGAAAGGCGGGCCGACCGACCGGCCCGGGGCGGGCAGGACCGAGCCGGCCCCGGGAGCGGCCTGCTCCCAGAGGCAGACCGGAGAGAGCCGGAACCGATGGATCCTCCCCGGCAGGAGATTCACGCCTCTCCCTCGCAGACGCCGGGCGGAGCTGCCGGTGAGGGTGAACGTGAAACGGCCCGGGTGGCGGTCGAGGATCCCCTGAATCTCGTCGAGGAGTTCCGGCACCCGCTGGATCTCGTCGATGAACACGCGCCGCGGGCGGCGCGCCGGCGGCAGGAGAGACCGGACGAGGGCCTCGGGGTCTTGCGCGAGGCGGATCCGCTCGGAGCGCTCCTGGAGGTCGATCAGCAGGTCGTCGGGGGAGCGGAGCATCCGGAAGAGGGTGGACTTCCCGGTCTGGCGGGCCCCGACGACGAGACGGGCCTTGCCGCGCGAAGCGTGCCGGCCGAGGAAGCCGGCGAGGGTTCGACCATATTGCATGGTCCCGTAGAATGTACGCCGATTTCTACATCATCAAGGCAACCTTTCCGGCCGCCGGAGGGAGGCGCGCCGGGCCCGAGGGGAGAGCCTACTTCGCCGGCTCGGGGAGCGCCGCCGCGAGGCGCTTCGCGACCCAGGCCTTCTGCGCGGCTCCCACCCACTCCGGGTCGAGCGTCCCCTCGATCGCGAGCTCGTCGATCCGGACGGAGACCGGCCCCTCGAGCCAGAGGAAGACGCCTCCCCCGGCGGCGTCGGGGAGCGGGGCTTCGTGGACGGGCTTGTCCCCGAGGGAGGCCGCGAGCTTCTTCCCCTTCCACTCGATCCGGAACTCGTGGACCTTGCCGAACGCGGGGACGGGGGCGGGCTGCGCGGGAGGGGCGAGGGACGCGATGATTCCCTTCTTCAGACGGACGAGCGTCGTCCCGCACTGCGCGGCGACGAAGTTCCCCTTCCGGTCGTCGAGGATCCCGGCGAGGAAGAGGTAGAGGACCGCCTCGTTCCCCGTCCCCTTGGCCATCGCGAGGGCCTTGAAGGAGAAGCGCACGGAGACGTCCCCGACGAACCGCGCCGCGTGCCGCAGGGAGGCCTTCCCGGCGCCGAGGAGGCCCCCCTCCCGCGCCGTCCAGTCCGAGACCTTCGCGGGGTCGAGCTTCCCCGAGAGGTCCTCCCAGGGGCCGTCGTCGACCGCGGGGTAGGGCTCGAGGACGAAGTCCCCGATCTCCTCGGCGCGCTCGAACCCGTAGCGGAGCTTGATCCGCCCCCCCTCCCCGGGCTCGACCCCTCCCTTGAAGAGCTCCTTCACCCCTTCTCGGGAGAACGCGCCTTCGAGCGCCCGCGTCACCCGGGGAACGAGCGCCTCGCGCCCTCGCCGGTAGGCCGCGGAGGCGGGGACCGCCGCGTCGGCGAGCGCCGCGCGCGCCGCGGCGAGGAGCGCCTCCCCCTCCGCGTCGGCGGGGATCGAGGCGAGCGCCTCGAGCGCCTTCGCCTCCCGATGCCCCCCCTCGAGCGCCGGCCGCGCGTCGAGGAGGGCCGAGGCGAGCGCCGCCTCGGGCTCCCCGGAAAACGAGGCGCGCGCCTGCGTCAGCCCCTTCCATGCCCGCTCGAAGTCCCCGTCGAGGACGCGCAGCGCCCCCGCCGCGACCAGGTTCGCCGCGCCCTTCGGCTCGCGCGCGGAGAGGAAGTCCGCGACGTCGCGCCACGCGAGCTCGGTCCAGCGGAGGCGCCGTTCGCTCCGCCCGTCCCGCAGCGTGAACCCCTCGGCGTCGGCGGCGACGACGTCCCCCCGGAGGCGGAGCGTCTTCCCGAGGGGAGGAGGGACCTTCTGCCCGGTCGAGACGAGGGACGCGAGGGAGGCGAGCGCGGCGTTCGCCGCCTCGAGGAGCCGCCGGTCGACGTCGAAGGCGGCCCGATCGGGCTCGGGGAGGAGGGACACGCCTTCCGAGAGGATCCGCCCCGCCTCCTCGACCCGATGGGCGCGGAGAGCGCGGAGGAACTCGCCCCGCACGAGGTCCGGCGTCGGCGGGTCCTCCCCGCGGAACGCGGCGGAGGGGAGCGCGGCGAGGAGAGCGACGACGGACGGCACCGCTCCAGATCGCACCGGCCTCATGGGATCCTCCCGTGCGGGGACTCCGCCGACGGCAGCCCCTATACGCAAGTCCCCCCGATCGGTTACCCCCCTCAAGCGACGAGGGAGGCGAATTGGCGCTCGAAGAGGCGCCGGTAGAGGCCGCCGCGCGCCATCAGCTCGGCGTGCGTCCCCTGCTCGACGATCTTGCCGCCGTCGAGGACGAGGATGCGATCGGCGTTCCGGACCGTCGAGAGGCGGTGGGCGATGACGAAGGTCGTCCTCCCCTTGCGCAGGTTGTCGAGCGCGGCCTGCACGGTCGCCTCCGACTCCGTGTCGAGCGAGGAGGTCGCCTCGTCGAGGAGGAGGACCGAGGGGTTCTTCAGGATCGCGCGCGCGATCGTGATGCGCTGGAGCTGTCCCCCCGACAGCCGGGCCCCCGCCTCCCCGACGACCGTTTCGTACCTCTTCGGAAGCGAGGCGACGAACTCGTGGATGTTCGCCGCCTTCGCCGCCTCGACCATCTCCGCCTCCTTCGCGTCGGGCTTCCCGTAGCAGAGGTTCTCGCGGATCGTCGTGTGGAAGACGAAGGGGTCCTGCGCGACGACGGCGATCTGCCGGAGCCACGAGGCGCGCGCGATCCTGCGGAGGTCCGCCCCGTCGACGAGGATCGCGCCCGCGTTCGGCTCGTGGAAGCCGGCGAGGAGATCGACGAGGGTCGACTTCCCCGCCCCCGAGGGGCCGACGATCGCGATCGTCTTCCCCGCCTCCACGCGGAAGGAGACCCCCGCGAGGACCTCCTCCGCCTCGTAGGCGAAGCGGAGGTCCCGCACCTCGATCGACTCCTGCACGCGGTCGACCGTCCCGGCGCCGGGCGCGTCGGGTTTCTCGGGCTCGAGCTCGAGAAGCTCGAGAATGCGCCCGGTCGCCCCCATCGACTCCTGGACGACGGTGTAGGCCTTCGTCACGCGCTTCGTGTGGGCGTAGAGGGTCCCGAGGGGAGCGAGGAAGGCGACGAGCTCGCCGGAGGTCGCGAAGATCGCGTGGCGGAGCTTGAGCCAGCCGAGCACGAAGACGACGAGGGCGGTCCCCGCGCCCGTGAAGAGGATGAGGACGGCGCTCGACGCCGCCTTCGCCCGCGCCATCGACATCGACCGGCGGAGGAACTTCCGGTTGGCCGCCTCGAACTCGCGCACCTCGCTCCGCTCCATCCCGAAGGCCTTGACGACCCGGATGCCGGCGAGGGACTGCGCGAGGGAGTCGGTCGTCTCGCCGAGCGCTTCGAGGGAGCGCCGGCTCCCCCGGCGGACCTTGCGCCCGAACAGGACGACGGGGATCGCGACCAGCGGCAGGACCCCGAGGAAGACGGCCGTGAGCCCCGGGCTCACCACCCCCATGATCCCGAGGCTCGCGAGGATCATGAACGGCTCCTGCACGACGTCGTCGAACAGGAGCGTGAAGGCCCGCAGGCTCACCTGGATGTCGTTGTTCGTCCGGGAGAGGAGGTCGCCGAGACGCCGGGAGACGTGGAAGCGGAGCGGCATCCGCAGGAGGCGCTCGCAGAGGTCGCGCCGCAGGTCGACCGTGAGACGGAGGCCGATCTTCCGCGAGACGACGGAGAAGCCGTACTCGGCGAGGGCACCGGCGAGGGCGAACGCGACGGCGAGGAGGGTCACCGCGACGAGGAGGGCGACCGCCGTCGCGGCGCCGTCGGCTCCTCCCTCGCCGAGCCTGCGGAGCACCCCCTCTTGGACGTCGCGCAGCAGGGGGCCGACGAGCGGGATCCGGTCGGCTCCGGCCGCCGTCCCGACCGGCCCCTCGCCGAAGAGGGCGTTGAAGACCGGCTCGAGGAGGAGGAAGGGCGCCTTCGCCGTGACCGCCGTCACCGCGCCGAGGAGGAGGACCCCGGCGACGCTCCAGCGCATCCGGGCGAGGTAGGGCCCGAGGCGCCGGGCGGCGCGCCGGAGGTCCGTCTCCGCCGCGGGCTCCCCCTTCAATCCGCCCTCAGCGGATCTCGATCTTCGACTTCGCGACGACGTCGTTCGACCAGTCGAGGAACCGGCGCGCGACGAAGTCGTCGCGGACGAGGTCGTGCTGGCTCGGCTGCGCGAGGTCGACCGGCCTCCCCCCCGGGAGCCGGCCGAGCACCCGCCCGACGTAGTAGCCGAGCGGCCCCCGGATCGGGCCGACCGCCTCCCCGACCGGCGCGTCGTGGAAGAGGATCTCGGCGATCGAGTAGCCGCGCACGATCTCGTCGAACTCGCTCTCCCCGAGGAGCTGCTTCAGCTGGTTCTTCGACTGGGGGCCGAACCGCCCGCGGTTCGGCCGCGGCGCCGCCGGCGCCTGCTGCCCCGCGGGGGGGGCCGGGGGATCGAAGAACTCGGAGTAGCGGTCGATCAGGTCCTCGAAGGGAGTCCCCTCCTTCAGCCGCGCGACGACCTCCTCCGCCCGCGACCGGGCCCGGTCGAAGGCGTCGGGCCCCTTCCAGGTGAAGTCCGTGTAGTCGAGCGCCGTGCAGAGGATCACCTGCGCGTCGACCTTCCCCTCCCCGAGGAAGTCCTGGACCCGGGTGCGGTGCTGGCCGAGGGCCTCCTCCGTGATCTCCTTCCCGATCATCCGCTCGAAGGACTTGCGCAGCCGGAAGTGCTCCCGGTAGAGGTCGTACGAAGGGAACTTTTTGAAGTTCGTCGCGACGACCTCCATGTTGAGCGGCGACTTCTCGTAGGGGCCGACGTGGGCCTGCCACTCCTTCGCGAAGTCCTCCTCGGAGAGGTAGGCCCCCGCCCGGACGAGCGCCTGGCGGGTCGCGGAGGTCCACGCGATCCAGCGGAGCACCCGCTCCCGGTCGATCGCCGTCGCCAACCGGGCGACGGCGGGGTAGGCGTCGGCCGTCGGGAGGGGGCGGTCGTTCACCGTGAGGACGACGTCGGCCGGGAGCCCGTCGCTCGCCGTGCGGATCTTCGAGGACTCCTTGAGGGCCTTCGTGATCCACTGGCGGAAGATCGTCCGGTAGAAGGGGGGCATCGGCTCGCCCGGGTTCTTCTCCCGGTGCTCGATCAGCCCCTTCTTCGTCTTCTCGACGAAGTCGGCCCCCCCCTGGCTCGCGAGCGCCTGGGTCGTCGTGTCGGGCCACTTCGAGGGGTCCTCGGGGATGAAGACCTTGTCGAAGAGGAGCTGGGAGGCCTGCTCGTCGGCGAAGGCGGCGTCGTCGAACCCCTGGAGGCGCTTCACCGCCCGCGGGTCGAAGCCCCCCTGGATCTGGTCCACGAGCTGCTTGTTCATCGAGTCGACTTCATTCGCCACCTCCGAGGCGCCGACCCGGAGGTCCTCGACGACCTCCCCCTTCTTCCGGCGGTACTCGATCTCGTCGGCGACGAGGAAGTCGCGGATCTTCCGCTCGATGTAGGCGCGGCCGAAGATGTAGACGAGCGCGCGCTCGACGGCCGCGGGGGGGATCTCCTCCCCGTTCACCGCGAGGCGGACGGACCCGGAGGCCCGGCGCATCCCCTCGATCGCCTCGCGCATCGCGTCGGCCTGCTCGACGAGCCGGGCGAGGTCGTCGTCGCCGCCGGCCGACCGGACCTCCGGGAGGACGGTCGGGGAGAGGGGCGGCGCGGAGAGGGGAGCGGCGCAGCCGAGGGCGGGCGCGGCGAGCGGCACGAGCGCCGCGGCGACGCGGACCATCCAGAGGAAAGAGGCTCTTCGCATGGAGAACTCCTCGATGTCGTCCCCCCGGCTCGCGCGGCCTTTCCCGCGGCCGCTCGCGCGCCGGGCGGACGCCCATCCTATTCGGGGCGTCCGGCGGTTGGAACCTTCCGGAGCGGCGCCTCTACGGAGGGGAGGGGGCCGGCGTTGGGACCCCCCGCCTTTACCCGCCGCCACGGCGCGACTACGTTCCCCCGTCGATGGGCCCCATCGACCGGTTCCTCCCGGCCGCGCTGGCCGCCGGGCTATCCGCGACCGGCTGCTCGCGCGACGGCTCCGGCGCGAGGCCCTCGAGCCTCCCCGAGGTCGTCCTCCGGGTCGAGGGGGAGGCGATCTCGCGGACCGAGATCGAGGCGCTCGCCTCCTACCTCGCGCTCGATCATCCGACCCACGCGACCGACCTCCTGCGGAGCACCGCCCTCGCGCGCTCCCTCCTCCCCCGCGCGATCGCCTTCGCGACCTACCGCGACCGGACGGAGGCGGCGCGAGAGCGGATCGGGCGAGCGAAGGCGCGGCTCGAGGCGGGGGAGGCCTTCGAGCTCGTCGCCAAGGATCTCTCCGACGCCGCGCCGGAGAAGGGGGGGGACGCCGGGTGGATCACCCGCCTCGACCTCGACCCGCTCCTCGGGATCGAGGCCTTCTCCGCGCCGGTCGGGGAGGTCCGCGGCCCGATCCCGACTCCCGTCGGCTTCTCCCTGATCCGGGTGAGCGAGCGACGCGAGGACCCCAGGCCCGGCTTCTCCTCGGTCCGCCTCCACCAGATCGCCGCCGGCTTCGAGCCGCAGCCGAAGACGCTGCGGGAGCTCGGGCGCCTCCTCGAGACGGCGAGAATCGAGGTGCTCGACCCCCCCTTCTTCGACCGCATCCGCCCCCCGGGTCTCGCCTTCCGGTACGCGGCCCCGGCGAGCCGCCCCTCTTCCGGATCGTGATCGCCCTCCTCCTCGCCTTCCTCCCGCCGTCCCAGGACTCCGCCCCCGCCGGGCGGCCGGCCTCCTCCCCCGCCGCCGAGTGGCCGGCCCTCTCGTACAAGGACAAGGAGGCGGCGCAGGAGGCGATCTTCAACTTGAAGCGCGCGAAGGTCGAGGAGCGCGTGAAGGCCATGGGGGAGAAGCTGCGAACGCTCGGCCGGGCCGTCGTCCCGATGCTCCTCGAGGGGCTGCGGAAGACCGAAGGGGATGCCCGCGCGCGCATCGAGTCGCTCCTCGAGGAGCTGACCGGCCCCGGCGACGCCTCGCTCCTCGCCCGCCATTTCGGGGAGCGCGACCCGGTCCCGCGCGTCTGGGTCGTGCGCCGCTGCGCCTCCTTCGGCGACCGCTCGATCGTCCCGATGTTCGAGAAGCTCCTCGCCGACCCCGACGCGGAGGTCGCCTTCGCCGCGGCGCTCGGGTGCTGCCGGGGGGGGAGCTTCGCCGCCTTCGACGCCCTGAAGAAGGTCGCGGACCGCGACTGGCTCGCCCGCGGCAAGGCGGTGCGGGAGGCGCTCGCCGGCCTCCGCGGTCCCGAGGCGGTCGAGAGGCTGCGGCCCGCCCTGAAGTCGGACAACCCCGCCGAGCAGACGGCGGCGCTGCGCCTCCTCTCGGGCGCCGGGCCCCCCGGCGCCGTCCCTCTCGTCACCTCCTTCCTCGACTCGACCGACCTCCGCCTGAAACTCGAGGCGGTGAACGCGCTACGGGGGATGCTCGACGACGCCGCTCCGCTCGACCGCCCCTCCTCGTTCGACCTGATCGAGGAGGTGAACCGCTGGAAGGCCCGACTCTCCCGCCGCTGACCGCATGCTCGCCGGGATCCTCCTCGCCCTCTCCCTCCTCCCCGCCCCGGGGGGAGGGGGGGTGTGCCCCTACTGCAAGAACGATCCGGCCCTCCTCAAGGCCGCCGGCCTCGTCTCCCACGGCCCGTTCGCCTTCGGCGACAAGACGAGCGAGGAGGTGACCGCGCGTCTCGGGGACCTGCGGATCTACTGGCTCGAGTCCGCCCACCACCGCATCGGCTCGATGCTCGGGGACTACCCGGTGCCCGACCGCGAGACGAGGAAGGTCCGCGCGGAATTGAAGGAGCTCAAGGCCTTCTTCCCGAGGATCGACGAGAAGACGCGGCGCCTCGACCCCTGGCTGCGGGTCCACCTGACGGCGCTCCGGGCGGAGAAGTTCTACGCCGCCTTCCTCGACCTGGTCGGCAGGAAGGAGTCGGACTTCCCGGACGGGAAACGGCTCTACGACCCGACGGGGGGGGGACCCTACATGGGGGAGGGCCCCTACCTCGGCGAGAAGGACAAGTTCGACCTCTACATCGCCGACTCGCTCTCGACCCACGAGGACCTCCTCGTCCAGCACTTCGGCGTCACGACGAAGAAGCCCCAGCGCTGGAACGTCCTGCGGCGCGGCGCCCTCCTGTTCAGCGTCACCGCCAAGGACGAGAACCTGAACAACAACGACACCGCGATCCACTGCTGCCTGGTCCACAACCTCTGCCACAACTACGTCGACGGCTACCGCTACTACGCCTACGACCTCCCCGTCTGGCTGACGGAGGGCTTCGCCCACTGGGCCCAGCGCTCGATCGACCCCGACTACGTCAACTACTGCAACATCGAGGGGACGAACCCCCTCAAGCAGACCGGCGAGGGGTGGCCCGTCGAGACGCGCCGCATCCTCCTGCGCAACCGCGCCGCCCCGCTCGCCGACCTCACGCGGAAGAACTCCTTCGCCGAGCTCGACCAGACCGACCACATCGTGGTCTGGAGCAAGGTCGACTTCCTGATCGCGACCGGCCGCGCGAAGTTCGGACCCTTCCTCGACCGCCTGAAGGGGCGGACGGACGCGGAGGGGCACGCCCTCTCGCGCGGCCTCCCCGACGCGCAGCGGGAGGCGATGAAGGAGCTCTACGGCTGGTCCTACCCCGAGTTCGAGGAGGCGTGGAAGGCCTACGTGCTCGCGACCTACGCAACGCAGTAGGGGCCCCCTCGACGGGAGCCCCGCTGCTTCCGGGCCTCGGCTACGGCCTAGGCTACGGCCCAGGCTACGGAAGGTTCGGAAGGAGGTCGGTCGGGGAGGGGAGCGACACGCCGCCCCCCGCCGGGCAGAGGGCGCCCAGGCCGATCGCCTCCTTCGGCTGGGCCGGCTCGGTGAAGGCGAGAACCGCGTAGTTCGTGAGAGTGGTCCGGACCAGGCTCAGCGCCTGGGAGGAGTAGTCGACCTCGATCTTCCCCGCGAGCTTGGTAGCGAGGTCCCCCCCCAGCACGTCCTCGCCGACGAACAGGCTGCCGCGCAGGCGCGCAGGGTTGCTGTTGCCGCCCCCCTTGAAGATGACGCTCCCCGTGACGAAGACGTAGCCGACGTACTCCCAGTTGCCGGTGATCTCGAGGTTCCCGTCCACGAGGAGGAGGCCGGCCCCGTGGCTCCCGCCGGAGATCTTCAGGTCCCCCGCGGCGTAGGTGACCTTGTAGTCCCCGTTGCTCCAGGTCGGGGCGGTGGGGAGCGAGCCGAGCGAGCCCGTGTAGGTCCCCGAGTAGCCCGCCGGGAAGGTGATGTCCGCGCGGGACGCGAAGGTCTGGACGACGCTCTCGATGAAGTTCGGCTCGGGCTCGAGCTGGAGTCCGACGCTCCCGATGCCCCCGATCCCGACGATGTTGTTGAGCTGCCCCTTCTTCAACTGCGAAACGACGGTCTTGGGGGTGATGTTGACGCCGATGCCGTAGACGGCGGGAGCGGGCCCGGCCAGGCCCGCGAGCGTGACGTCGTTCCCCGACACCCCGAACGAGTTGCCCGAGAACTGGACCTGCGCGTTCGGGTCGTTGAGGTAGATGGCCGCGCCGGGGGTGGGGATGTCGACCTCGTTGCGCTTCAGGAAGGCCTCCACCCGCCGGCCGGAGGGGCCCACGGAGGCTGCGCTGAACACGCGGACGACCTGCTCGTCCGCCTCGTCCGTCGTGCCGTCCCCGTCGTTGTCGAGGCCGTCCGTGCTCCAGTCTTCCGTCGTGGCGGCGACCGTCTCGTCCCCCTCGTCGACCAAGCCGTCCCCGTCGTTGTCGAGGCCGTCCGTCGACCAGTCGAGGCCGGCGACCGGGTTCCAGGCCCTCGCGTTCAGGAGGGCGTGGACGGCATCCACCCCGGACTCCGCGAGGAGGAACGCCCGGTCCAGGTTCCTCTCCTCGGCGACCCGTCGCGACCGCGCCGTCTCCAGCGTCAGGAGGGAGGCGAGCGAGCCCGCGATCAAGAAGACCGACGCAACGAGGACGATCAGGACGTTTCCCCTCGAGGACTTGAGTCTCATCGAACCCTCCCTGATCCGGCGCCCCGCCGGGTGCCCTCCTGCGGAGGGCTGCCAGGGACCGCGCGAGGAGCGCCGCCCGAGTGCACGGACGGGAGATTCGGATCGGCCCGGGCCGGTCGAGTCCGTCCGTCGGAGCGGCGAGAGCGCGGGTCCGGTTGCCTGCATCGCTTCCCCACCCCTCAGCAACCGGCTGCCCACTGCTCCCGGGGGAGAGTTCGGGCCCTTGGCTTTGCGTCCCACCCTTACGGGTGGTTTGCCATTAATGAGGGTTGATTAAGTATAGGAACGCCGTCAAGTCGGCCCGGAGGAGGGCCGCCGGCCCGCGCGCTCGGGTCCCGGCGACGGGGGGGTCGGCGGCGCGGAGGGGAGAAGGTGCCACGGCCACAGGTTCCGTGCCCGACCCCGGTTCAGCGCAGCTCGATCCTCGCGTTCCCCACGACGTCGCTCGACCACGCGAGGAAGCGGCGCGCGACGCCCTCCTCCCGCATGAAGCGCTGCATTCTCTCGTCCGCGAGGTCGATCGCCCCCGCCCCAGGAGGCGTGGAGATGCCCGTCCAACCCGCCAGGATTCTCCTCGAGGCACGGTTCCGTTGGCTGCCGCACCGCCCCGAGGCCCACCCGCCGGACCCGTCGTCACGGGAGGGGTGTCGTGGCTCCTCGCGCCGTCGCGTCCGCCACGGAGGGAACACGCAGGTGGAGGACGAAGGCGCAGGCCGCTCCCTCGACCTCCGCGAGCGCGAGACGACCCCCCATCCGCTGGATCGTCCTGCGGCAAAGCGGGAGGGCGAGTCCACTCCCCTTCGGAAGGTCCGAAGGCGAGTCCGGATCGAGCCCGAAGGCTTCAAAGATGCGCTCGCGCTCCTCACGGGGCACGCCCGAACCACCCATGGCGATCGCGCACTCGATCTCCTCTCCGAGTTCGGCGGCGTGCACTCCGATGCGCTGGCCCGGCCTCGTCACGCGCAGAGCCAATTCAAGGAGCGTCCGCAAGGTCCGCCGCAACCCCGTGGCATCCGCCAGAACGTCGGAGAGTTCGGACGGCACTTGGAACACGAACTCGACCTGCCTCTCGCGAGATTCGCCCCCGAGGTTTCGAACCGCCTCCCCGAGGATCTCCCGGATCGAGACCGGCCCCCGTGGGAGGGAGGACGGGCCCTCTTCCGGGCGGTTGAAGTCGAGGAGATCCTGCAGCAGGTCGTTCAGGCGGCCGCTCTCGGTCTCGATGATCCGAAGGAACTCCTGGCGCATCGCCGGGTCCTCGGCGTACCGCATGAGGATCTCGGCGAAGGAGCGGATCGCGGTGATCGGGGTGCGGATCTCGTGGGAGACGGCACGAAGGAAGTCGGCGCGCCGCTGCTCGCCCGCGTGGACGCTGGACCTCGCCTTCTCGAGCTCCCCGGCGATTGTGCGGAGTCGTTGCTCGGAAGCGGACGTCCTGTCCCGGAGATCCGCGACCCGGCGTGCGAGCGTGCCGAGTGCCTCGATCTTGGGAAGCGGGAGAGGAGCCTGCTCGCCCCGCGCGGCCGCGTCGGCGGCGTCCGCGATGTTGCGGATGTCCCCCTCGAGTCCTCGGGAGATCCGCCAAGCGACGAGCGTCATCAGTCCGAGCAGGATCGCCTCCATTCCGGCGACGAGCCCAAGGACCGGCCAGGTGGAGGCGAGAGGCGGCCTCGGGCGGCGGGCCGCGAGGAAGTAGGTCTCCTCGCCGGCCGTGCGCTTTCCCATCCGGTCCTCGACGCGGATCGGCAGGAACGCGGCAAGCGAGTCCCGGTCGCCCTTCGCCGCGTCCCCGCTCGCGGTCGTCGTGCCGCTCCCCTCGGCGAGGATCCGTCGGGCGAGGGTCGAGGACCATGGGGAGGCGCTTCCCTCCCCGTCGACGCGTTCTCCGGCGCGGGAAAAGAGGGCGCACGTGGCGCCGGCGGAGCGGAGACCCTCGCGCGTCCGCTCGAGGAGCCCGCGGACGTCGACGACGGCCTTCAGGACCCCGGCGACGCTCCCGTTCTCCGCCCGAACGGGGGCGGCCACCTGGATGCTCGAGACACCGGCGCTCTCGTCGAACTCGATGTCCCCCACGAAGACCTCGCCCCGGCCGCGCGCCCACGCGGCTTTCCACCACCCCTCGTCGCACTGCTGGAAGTCCGACGTCCTCCCGCTCGCCGCGATCAGGGCGCCTGCGCGGTCGGTGAGGAAGATCTCGGCGAACGCTCGACTCTCGACGTCCCTCCGGAGCCGGATCGACAGGGCCCGGGAGAGGATCTCCGTCTCGAGCGGCGAGGCGGGAGTAGCCCACGTACGATCCCCTTCCTCGAGGGACGCGAGGACCGCTTCCCTGGGCTTCCCGGCAACCTGCGCAGTGGCGAGGGCAGCCGCCTCCGCGACGTCGGGATCCGCGCACTTCCGGAGCACGGAGTCGATGGCCTCGTCCACCGCCGCGCTGAAGTCCCGGGCGCCGCGAGCGAGCGCCTGTTCGAGATCGAGGGATGCGGACCTCTCGACGGAGGAGTTCACCGCGAGGCCGAAGAGCGGGACCATCACCACGGCCGGCGGCAGGGCCACGAGAAGCATGTTGCGGAGATACCGGCCGCGCAGGGTCATGGACGGTTGCCTCTTCTGGGCCCCGTCCGCGGGTATCGGGGTGGCTCCGAGGGGGGCTTGAGAGGGTCCCGGCGCCCGGCGGAGGCCGGGGAGCGCTGCCTTCAGCCGGACACGTGTCGGTAACGCGCGAGCGAAACCGCGGCGGAGTCGATCGAGGGTGCGTGCAGGGTCGGAGCTCCGGGCGCGCGCGGCAGCGAAGCGTTCGCCCGCGAGTCCGGGAACCCGGCCTCACGAGGCTCCGGAGCGACCTCGCGGTCCACGCCGCGTCGACCACCTTCGCCCGGATCGTCCACGGAGCTCCCCGACGACCCTCCTACCCTCCCGTCCGGAGCCGCAGCCGGTCGTTCTCGGGCGACCAGGCGACGAACTGGTAGAGGGGCGCGAGCGCGACGAGGTCGTCGGCGAGGCGCGCGGGAAGGTCGGCCGCCGTCGCCTTCGGATCCGAGCGCGGGATCGTCCGGAAGACGCGCGCGCCGTGCTCGCCGGGAACGAAGTAGCGGACGAACTCCTCGACGTCGTCGCGGCCGACGCGACCGCAGGGGTAGACCTTCTTCCAGTCGTGGATCCGGAGGCCGAAGCCCTCCGGCACGACGTTCAGCAACAGGCGGAAACCGTCGCGGCCGGCGGCGTCGCTAAGCCGGTTCTTCCAGTTCTGCGCGTCGACCCAGGCCTCCTTGTGGACGCGCAGCGCGACCTTGACGCCCCCCTCGTCGACCGCGACGCAGAGGTGCGCGTTCTGGAAGGCCGGATCGAGGTCCGCGCCGACCTCGGCCCCCGCGACGGCGCGGAAGGCGCGGCGCACCTTCGCGTCGCGGATCAGGTAGACCCACTGCGCCACGACGCGCCCGCGGTTGAAGGAGAAGGGCCGATGCAGGCTGTCGCGTCGCTCGAGGGGGAGCCCGTGCTCGCCGAGGCGGACGCGCGCGGCCTCGGCGATCGCCCCGAGGCGGCGGCGCACGCGCAGCCGGTGGGCGTCGTAGTCGGCGTTCTTCTGGTACGCCTCCTCGAAGACGGCGAAGTCGCGCGACTCGAACGGCTCGAGGTCCTTCACCCTGCCACCCCTCCTCGACGGAGCGCGCCCCCGGTCGGCCAGGGGCGCGCGCGACGAGCCGGGAGAGCGAGCGTCTACGACCCGCCGTGCGGGGAGGCGCCCGACAGCTCGCAGGCCTTCGCGACCTTCTGCTTGTCGGCGGCCTCGCCCGCCTTGTGCTTCACGTCCTCCTTCTTCAAGGCCCAGGCGCCGCACGTCTCGCACTTGAATCCCACCCGGGCTCGCGAGTCCGCGACCGCGGACTTGTGGTCCTTGCATCAGCCCGGGGGCTTCGCGTCGGTCGCCCAGTGCATGGGGCAGTCGCTGCACTGCGTGTAGGACTTGACGCAGACCTCGACGGACGCGACCGCGTGATCGGTCCCCTTGTGAATCTTCTTCTCCGCGTCGACGTCCTTCGCGTCGAGGACCTTCCCGTCCTTCTCGCACCACCAGCCCTTCTCGACCTTCTTCAGGTCGCAGGTCTTCCCGGGGGGGGGTAGGGCGCCCCCGGTCGCGACCGCGAATGCCGCGAGGAGCGCGACGCCGAATGCTCGAACGATCATCTCGGCCTCCTTTGCCGTCCCGTGGACGGCCAAGCCCCCGCGCGACCCCTCCCTCCCTCCGAGGCCATCCGCGCGGAGGCGCGCGCGGATCGGAAGGGACGGGAGGGGTTGCCGGGGTTCGCCGGGGAGGGGGACCCCCCCCCGGCGGGTGCCGATACGCCTAGCCCGGGCGAGCCCTTCCCGCCACCCCCGCCCGGACCGAGCGCCGGAGAGAATCCCTCCGTTGACGGGACGCGGGGCTCTCGAGAAGGATCGGGGCTCCGGCACGCCCGCGGCGCCAAACACCCAGGAGAAACGCGCTGGATCCGACCTCCCTCGCCTCCGTCCCTTGCGGCGAGATCGAGATCGTCGCCTTCGACACGGAGACGGCGATGCACGCCCCGCTCGACCGCCTGGTCGAGATCGCGGCCCTCAAGTTCCGCGGCGTGCACAAGGTCGCCGAGTTCTCGACCCTCGTCGACCCGGGCTCCCCGATCCCCCCCGAGGCGATCGCCGTCCACGGAATCGACGACGCGGCTGTGCGTGGCGCGCCGAAGGCGCGCGCGGCGATCGCCGAGTTCTTCCGGTTCTGCGGCGAGGCGCCCCTCGTCGCCCACAACGCGCCGTTCGACGCCTCGATCCTCGCCGGGGAGATGGCGCGGGCGCGGATCGATCCCCCGCCGAACCCGATCCTCGATACCCGCCTCCTCGCAAAGGCCCTCGTCCGGACCGACTCCTACTCCCTCGTGAACCTCGTGAAGGCGCTCGGCCTTCCCGCGGGCACCCACCACCGCGCGCTCGCCGACGCGCTCCACGTCTTCCACCTCGTCCGGCGGCTCCTCGAGCGCCTCGGCGATCCCGACGGGGTCCTCTTCGGCGAGGTGCTCCGCCGCAACGCGCCGATCTCCTTCGAGCGGTACCTCCCGAAGCCCCCGTCCCTCGGGGACGACCTTCGCCCGCTCGCCGCCGCGGCCTCCTCGGGGGAGAGCGTGACGATCGACTACGCCGTCGAGGGGACGCGCCGCACGTCGCTCCTCGTGACGCCCCGCCTCCTCTTCGCGAAGGAAGGCGGCTCCTACATGGAGGCGCTCTGCCACGCCTCGGGGATCGTCAAGACCTACCGCCTCGAGCGGATCCACGGGCTGCGGGCGGAGACGGGCCAGGGGCTCCTCTTCTAGGCCGCCCCCCCTTGCGGCGCCGCGGGCGATTCGGTATCCGTGGACGCCGGTCGCGGGCGTAACTCAGCGGTAGAGTGCCGGCTTCCCAAGCCGGTTGTCGTGGGTTCGATCCCCATCGCCCGCTCCACCTCTCCCCGCCGGCGAAAGCGCGCTCCTGCCGCTCGCTGCACTGCTTACGAGCGTGCGGGGTTCTCCCGTCTGGACCCCCCCTCCCGGCAGCGAGGAGCAACCAGAAGCCGCGAAAAGACGCTCGGAGGGGTAAGCCACGGGGTAAGCGCCGGACTCGGGCGGAGGCGGGTCGAGCGGAAGGGCGGAGGGGATCTTCTCGACGGCCCCGCGGAGGTCCAGCAACGCGAGGTCGGTGTAGGCCCGCATGGTGAGGTCTACGGACGAGTGCCGCGCGAGGGCCTGCGCGATGCGGGGGTGGACGCCGGCTGCGACGAGTCTCGAGACGAAGGTCCCCCGGAGGGAGTGGAAGTCCACCACGCGCCCGGACTCGTCCTTCTGGGCGACGCCCGCGACGAGGAGGTCCCGCCGGAGCGTGCGCGTCGTCGGCATCGTGGCAGGGGGGAACACTAGGGCCGTCGCCGGTTGCGAAGGACTTGCGCTGCGCTTCTCCTGGAGAGCCCTGAGGAGGTCCGCCCGTAGCGGCACGCTCTGGTCCCGGCGCGACTTCGCCGAGGCCGCCGGGATGTTCACCCGCCCCGCGTCGAAGTCGAGGTCCACCCAGCGGAGGCGGGACAGCTCCCCTCGGCGGAGCCCGGTACTCGCAGCGAAGGCGTAGAGCAGGGCTCGCGCCTCGCCCAGGGCCCTCAGGCGCTTCTCTTCCTTCGGGGAGACCCCGACCCTCGTCCGACCCTGTTTCGCCTCCTCCAGGGGCCGCCGGCGGGCCGCTTCGACCAGCGAGGAGAGCTCCTCGAGGGTGAGCGCACGGCGGACGTACTTGCGGTCCGTCAGCTCGTTCAGGGTGGCGATCCCCTCGAAGGGGTCGAACGCGATCCGGCGGGACCGGAGGAGCCACCTTCCGAACTGCCGTAGGGCCTGTCCCCGCCGGTTTACGGAGCGAGCCGAGAGACCGGCCGCGCGGAACTCGGCGAGCCACGCGGTCGCGCGGGCAGCGTCGAGGTCCCCGAGAGTCTCGGCCCGAGTTGCCGCGAGGAAGGCCCTGAGGCAGGCGAGCCGGTCCACCCTGTGCCCCGAGGTAACCCCGCGCGCCCCGAGGTGCGTCCCGAACTCCTCGACGTGCTGGGCGAGGGGGCGCCTCCGGTGCTCCTCGAACGGGTCCACGACCCCCGCGTTCCGCATCTCCGCGGCGCGGACGATCTCCGCGGCCTTCAGCTCCGCGGCGCGGCGGTCTCGGACCCCGAGCGATAGCTCCCGGCGCTTACCCCCGATCGAGAATCGGAGGCACCATGTCCGACCGCGCTTCCGCTTCAGCTTCCCGGTCGCGGGGTCCCGTTTGGTCCACGTCGGCTGGTAGAGGCGCATGGGCTACCGTCCATCCATTCCGTGTCGCGAACTGCCAGGAGTCGGGGCAAGGGTACGACGGGTCGTTCCCTGGGGGTAGGAGTGCAGACGCCTCATCCTGCCTCCGCCCCGGGACCTGGCGGGTGGCAGCGGCGACACCGGTACTCCCCGCAGAGGGCCCACCACACCTCCCGAGACCCACATACGCGGCAGCCGTCCGCAGACACGGGTGCCGTAACCGCAACACCGCCACAACCCAGGGAATCCGGGCTTTCCGGAGAAGCCTCCGAAGTGCCACGGCCGGGGGCTGGGGCGGTCATGCTCTCGTCCCCCACCCCAGGGTTCTCCAGGCGTGTGGCGCTGTGGCGGGTCGGAGCGCCCCCTTCCGGGAGGTAGCGCCCCCAGGGGTCCTCGAAGTCCGCGCGATGGTACCCCTTGGGGGTACGACCACCCGGGAGGCGGATGGACCTGGGCACGATGCCGAAGGGTCTGAGGAGGCGCGCGACGGCCGGCGGGGTGATCGGCCTTCGCACTCGGCCCCATTCCGCCCACGGACGCTCTTCCATCGCCGCCAGGGCCTCTGCGACCTCCTGGGAAGGTAGGCGGTCGGCGCCTCGCGTCTCGAACAGGTTGCGGAGGTCACCGAGAAGGCGCACGCCGATCGAGCCATCCTCCTCCCCTCGCTCGGCGGAGAGCGCGATCGCCGCTTCCCGCGCACGCTCGGGCCAGGCGTCGCCAGCGGCGTCGGCGATCGCGAGGAGGGGTTCCCACCCGTCCGCGGCCCGATCGTCCAGGGCCTCGGGCAGGGCAGGCCGAGCCCGGAGCAACTCTGCCTCGTGGTCGCGGGCCCACCTAGCCAGCTTCTTTCGGAGCGTCGTAGTCTCCTGCCGGAACTCGGCGAGTCTCATCCGGGCGACCGATTCGGCCCTAGCCTTGCGCCGCATTGGGATCACGATGGATCGATCCCTCACCGTGTCCGGCAGGTTTCCGATCGCCGCGAGGGCGACCGGCCCGAACACCGAGAACGCCCGCGGCTCGAAGTCCTCGCCCACCGTGCGGAGGACCGAGCCCCCGCGCCGCTGCCCCGCGTTGAGGAGCCCTCGCAGTCCCTCGGCACCATTTAGGAGCGCGTCCCCTTCGTCCACGAGCAGCGTGGGCTTGTAGCGTTCAACGGCCCGGAACAGCGCCGGGGGCGTGAGGTTCTCCGTCGAGAGCGGCCTGTTGACGAGTCCAGCGAGCACTTCAAGCACGCGAGACTTGCCGCACCGCTTGGTCGGGCCCGTGACGCTCAGGCGGGGAGAGAAGTCGGCCCCAGCTTCCCATGTGTAGGTATGGGGAACCCACAGGGCGAGCGCCTCGGGCGCGTGAGGGGGGAGAACGACGTACTTCCGAAACGTTGCGTCGAGCTCGTCGAGAAGCGCGGCGCCATCGACCGGCTCCGGCCACGGCACTGGGGACTCCAGCTCGAGGGCCTGCCCCTGCTTCCCCCCCTCCTCGGCAGGCGCACCCCCCTGCTTCCCGAGGGCCGCGTCCACCATCGCGACCGGTGATCCCACGCCAGCAGCGCGAAGTCGGCTCACCGCTTGCTCGCGGAGCACCGTCCGTCGTAGAGGAGTGGCCTCCTTCGCGACGGTGCCGAGGCTGCCGAGGATCGTTTCGAGGCGCTCGCCCGAGACCGGGGCCTTGAGGCCTGCGAACCCCGAGGCGTCGAGCACCACGTCCACGGATGCCTCGGGCGGATAGCCGGCGACCGACCCCGCGATCCGGGTCACCTCGGTCGCCTCAAGAGGGGGACGGCACCGGTACTCGTTCTCGACGAGGAGCGCGGACCGGATCGCCTCCTCGGTCATGCGGCGTCGGCGCATCGTCCCCGCGAGAGAGGCGAGAGTCGCGTTCCGCTCTCCCTCGACGATTGCGCCTGCGGCGTTCTCCCCGGGGATCGCCGCGCCACCCCGCGGTGACCCCGACGCGATCAGGTCGAGCAACCAAGCCGGCCACGGGGCGAGGGGTCCGTCCTCTGGATAGTGCGCCACCTCCCAGGCGTAAGGGCGGCCGGACGGATGGACCGAAGCGGGCGCCACGATGTAGCCGCCGTCCGCGCGTACGTCGAGCCCCGGAGCAAACCTGACAGCGTTCCGCAGCCCCTCCCGGTGCACGAAGAACAGGTGCCTCCCCCCTCCTCCGGTGAGGGCCTCCCACGTCGAGGGAATGGGACCGTGCGCTCGTTCGAGCGCGGCGAGTGACGCCGCACCCTCTTCTCCGTCCACGTCGAGAACGTCGAAGCCGGCCGCCCCTCCCGTCACGATTCCGATGTTCGAATCGGGCTGGGATGCCCACCACCCGAGGATTGTCTTGGCGTCCGTGATCGCGTCGCGCAGGCCGTGGGGGACGAGGGTTCCGTGGGGGCGCTTGCCTCTCGGTTCAAGGGGCAGCACGGGCCAGCCCCGCGCCGCGTACCCGAGGGCGGTGTCGAGCAGCGAGTTCAGACTCCCCATGGGGCCTTCGCCCTCATCCTCACGAGCTCCGCCGCGAGGCGATGTAGGCCGCGAGGTCCGATTCGGCGACAAGGACCCGCCGCGCGGTGGGGCGGACCGTCGGAAGCTTGCCGAGTGCCACGAGCGTCCGGAGCGAACGGAGGGAGATCCGAAGCACCGCCGCAGCCTCGGGGAGGGAGAGCAAGCGGGGAGACCCTGGAGAACTTGACCGGCTGGTCGCGTCGTCTAGAGCGCCCACGGTCGTCGCCTCCGCGCCCCTCCCTCTCCTCGCCCCGGACGGGGGGACGGGCTCGTTCCGGCCGTCACCCTCGCCAGAACGCGACGCCCCGGCGCGGGCTTCAAGGCGGTCTCCGCAGCCACCCGACGGAGCTGTTCGACGTCTTTCGGCCGCCAGATGTACTGGCGAGCCCCATCCACCTCGGGCCGGACGCGGCCCGTTGCGAGAGCCCACCGGATCCGCGCGAAGGAGATGCCCGTCATCCGGGCAACCTCGCCGGTGCGAAGAAACTTGATCATCGTCGGTCTCCTTGGTCGCTAGGCCGGGCCCGTACTCGCGTCCGGACCGGACGAGGCGACCGTTCTCACGCAACCCTCTTTCGTGGAACGCCTCGTGCGAACGACCCCAGACGCGATCCAAGATCATCCAAGATGAAGTGGTAAAACTTCCTAACGACGTTGACGGAAAGTACTTACGCCCACAGGCTTCCTCGCTCGGAGGCTTGGCTTGATGGTGATCTGATCCACCAGCTTGTTTCTCTCCTGGCGGGTCGCTGGGTGACGGCCCCGGAGAGCACGCAGGGTCGATGCCGAAGGGTGATCTTGACCTGAGATACCCGCGCTTGGATAATGCGAACGCATTACAATCGCCTTTTCGATGAAGGCCGCACAGTCCTTCTTCAGATTCCGGCCGCGTTCCCCCGAGGCGATGGAATCGCTCGTGGTCCGCGTTCCCGCTTCCCTCACGCACGCGCTCGACGCGCTCGCCTCGATCTACGAGACGATCCGCTCCGAAGTCGTCCGCGAGCTCCTCGCGCGGGGGGTTGCGCAGGCTCGCAAGGAGATGAACCCCGAACGCAAGGCCGCCTTCGAGAAGACCCTCCGCACACTCGAGTCTGAACGGAAGCCCCGCCCAAGGAAGGAGGGCCGCCGATGAACCCGCTCCCCGTCCCCGCTTCCACCGTTCCGGATGTCGCGCCGGCGAGCGTCCGCGAGCTCCTCGAGTCGTTCCTCTCTCGGCGCTCCCCCCGGACGCGGGAGGCCTACGGGAAGGACCTCGACGACTTCGGCTCCTTCATCCGGGTCGCCTCCCGCGAAGAGGCCCTCCGTTCTCTCCTCGGACGTGACGCCGCTACGGCGAACGCCCTCGCCCTTCGCTACAAGGCCTCCCTCCTCGAGCGGGGCCTCGCGCCCGCGACCCTGAATCGACGCCTCTCGGCGCTCCGGTCCGTCGTAGCGCTCGCCCGGCTCGTCGGCCTCGCGTCCTTCCGGCTCGAGGTTCCGGGCGAGAAGGCGGAGCCGTACCGCGACACTCGCGGGCCGGGTCGCTCCGGGATCGAGCGCGTCCTCGCTGCCGTCGAGGGGGACGATCTCCGGGCCCGTCGCGACCGCGCGATCCTCCGTCTCCTCTGGGACCTCGCGCTTCGCCGGGGGGAGATCGCATCATTGCGGTTCGCCGACCTCGACCTCGCGGGAAGGCGCCTCGCGGTTCTGGGGAAGGGCCGTTCCTCGAGGGAGTTCCTCGATCTACCCGCTCCGACCTCGGCCACCCTGGAGGCGTACTTGGAGCAGCTCCCTCTCTCCCCTTCTCCCGATCTCCCGCTCTTCTGCGCCCTCGACAACGCCCACTTCGGAACAGGGCTCTCGGCGGATGGGATCGCCGACCTCCTCGAGCGGCTCGCTGTCCGCGCCCAGCTCCCGGGTCGCCTCTCCCCGCACCGAATCCGCCACGCGTCGATCACCGCAGCCCTGGACCTCACGGGAGGGGACGTCCGCACAGTCCGGGCGTTCTCTCGACACGCACGCGTTGAGACGGTGCTTCGCTACGACGACCGGCGTCGGGACGCGGCGGGGAAGGTCGCCGCGCTGGTGGCCGGAACGGTCTAGCGACGGTCTAGCGGCAGATGACCCCGGATTCCCCCCTCTCCCGCCGCAAGTCGGGATCTGAGAAGCGGCGGCCGCGAAGGCGCTACGGCTCGGTAACCGTTTTGGAGGCAAGTACGCTGGGCCATCCTCCCCGGAAGGCCGTCCTCCTCAGACAGGCCGACGCCACCCTGGAGCTTGCGTGCGCCGCCGAACACGTTCGTGACCCTGCCCTCGCGCGGCTCGTCGAGGTAGCCGAGCTGCGCCTCGGTCGCCCGAGGCTGGCGCTCGGTCGGCTGCTCGGCCATCCGCCGCATGACCGCTCTTCCGGAACGGGAAGTCCACCGTCCCGGAGGTGGGGAGAGCGCCCGCCTGAAAGGACGGGGGAAAGGAGGAGGTGCTTCTTGCGCCCCCCGCGGGGCCCGATGAGGCAGTGCAGGGGGCAGCCCTGGGCTTGCCGGGCATTGTGTGCGGAGTCCTCGACCGCCGCAAGCGGCCGGGAGCCGCCGCAGTGACGATGATGAAGCGAACTCGTCGTGCCGGCCGGCGACCGAGCCCGAAGTGCGGCGCAGCGCGCCTACAAAACGAGGATCTGTAATCCCTGTGACAGGGCTCCGGGCAGTATTGAGGGCCCGGGGTCGACGACGTACCACTGGAGGTACGCGAGTTGTCCTACCAGCGCGGCGGTCGACGGAACGGGGAGAGCGATCGTTGCCACTCCCGCCCCCGCCCCCGTCCCGGTCGTGCCCACACCGAGAAGGGCATCTGGAGAGACGAGCAGCGAGCAGCCCCCCAGCCCGGCGAAGCTCAAGCTGAGGGGTAGCGGGCTGCCCGCCCAGTTAGTCGAAGATGTGCCGACGATAAGGATCGCCACGGATCCGCCCACCGCGTTCGATACGGTGGCCCCGAACGCAGCGTTACCGACGTTCGGCACGCCGCCTACCGTCCCGATCGCGGGCACGAACCCGCCGCTCCCGGCGCATCCCGTTCCGAAGGGAGTGACCCCTGCGGCGTTGTCGAAGGAGGCCACTTGAGCGAACCCGACGTCGGGAAGGCCTGCCACGATCGCCCTGGGGGCCCCCACCAACACGTCCGCCTTCCCGTCGCCGTTCAGGTCTCCTGCGATTGCCACCGAAGTTCCGAACCGGTCCCCGGCAGCGGCAGGTGCGGGTGGGCTCGTTCCGATGAAGGAATACAGGCTCGCACCCGTGGCACCGGTGAAGACGAACGTCGCTCCTGCATCCACTAGCCCGAGCGGGTCGGCGAGCGGCGCTCCCACGACCACATCTAGCGATCCGTCCCCGTTTACGTCGCCTCCTCCCGCTACAGCGGATCCAAAGCCGCCCGTCTCGAACGATCCATATAGCATCTGGAGAAGCGATCCTGAAACTCCGGAGAAGACCCTTACGTAGGGAACGCCCCCGCCCGACGTCCCGAGCTGTCTGGGGGCGCCGATGATGACGTCGGGCACGCCGTCCGAGTTCAAGTCGCCGCCACTGGCGAGCGAAGAGCCGAAATTGTCGCCACCAGCCACGCCACCGAACGTCAGGACCACGCTTCCGGTCGACCCGGAGAAGGCGGTTGCCTGGCCGCCGCCGGAATTCGGCCATCCGACGAGGATCTCCGAGATGCCATCGCCGTTCAGGTCCCCCGCGCTGGCCGTCGAGCTACCGAACTGGGAGAATGATCCCGTACCAAACGTCGGCGTCCCGTTCAGTGCGAAGAGAACACCTCCGGTGCCCCCCGAGTAGACTGTCGCTTGGCCGGCGAAGGGCGCGCCGGCCACATTCGTCCCGGGGGCCCCGATGACGAAGTCTGCCTTACCATCAGAGTTCAGGTCCCCGACGCCCGCAACGGCAAAGCCGAAGTTCTGACTGGTGGCCGTTCCGGCGAACGTGAAGAGGGCCGCTCCGCTCGTGCCTGAGACTACCTTTGCATAGCCAACCGAGAACACCGGCCCCTGCATCGCGTCTGGGGCTCCCACCAGCAGGTCGGGCACGCCGTCGCCGTTCACGTCGCCGGCCCCGGCGACGGCGCCGCCGAATCGGTCCAGTGGGGCCACGCCGATCAGGGTGAAGATAGGTAGCCCGGTGGCGCCGGAGAAGAGCATCGCCTGACCGGCGGTGGCAAGACCGAATGGGCTCGCGCCGGGCATCCCCACGAGGAGATCGGTGGCCCCGTCGCCGTTCACGTCGCCTACTGCCGCGACGGAGTTACCGCACTGCGCGCTCGGCCCGTTGCCGGTGAACAGGAACAGCTGACTCTGCGCGCTGAGGCTTGCTCCCGGCACGAGGAGGGTGAACGCGAGAAGCGCGAAGGGAAGGACGGTGCCGCTCTTGCACGGGGTTCGAAGATGGGCGCTCATTGCGACTCCCTCCGATTCCTTCACGGGATGCGGGGGAACGGTAGCACCCGAACCCTACGTGGGGAAGAGCGGCCCTGGAATGCCGCCGGAGCACAGTAGGGCAGAAAGTCCCGAGGAGTCTCTCCTCCCGGCCTGGCCTGCCGGCCGCGGCTCCGGTCCCTGGGGGGAGGGAAGAGGCCCAGGGAGAAGCGGGGAGTAGGGGAAAGGAGGAGGTGCTTCTTGCGCCCCTGCGGGGCCCGATGAGGCGAGCGGGCGCAGCCCTGGGCTTGCCGGGATGATGGCGGAGTCCGCGGGCCCGTCAACCGGGCGAGGGCGCCTGTGGAGGCTGATCCGACTGGGCGCCCCGTCGGAGGGTCCGGCGGGACCTACCCGAGAAGCACGTCGTCCCACTCGTCGTCGGTGGGTAAGTGCTTCGACTCGATGATCTTGCGGAGCAGCGACGAGAGCACGCCTCGCACGTCCCGAATGTGCTGCTCCAACGCCTGGTCCTCGAGGGTGCCCCCGTGGACAGCCTTCGACCTCAAGTCGTAGAGGGCCTTGACCGCGCGGTACCGAGCGACGCGCTCCCTACCACGGGTCTCGAGGAAGGCCCCCACCAGTGCCGCGGACCTGAAGCGGACTTCGGCGTTGATCCCGAAGAGGGCCTCGACCCCGGTCCACAGCGATGCCGTCGTCATCCTGAGGCTGGCCTCGTGGGCATGCGTGGTAAAACACTCGACCGCCAGACGAAACCTAGGGACCTTGAGTAGGTTGCCGAACGCGGGGAGGTTCTCGTTGACCCAGTCCAGGTCTGCCCCGGAGATCGTGACCGGCTCTCCCCGCATCCTGGCGCGGGGGACGTCCTTCAGTAGCCGGATCTCGCAACTCCCCTCCGGCGGGCCGGCGATCGTCGACCGGGCGTGGCTGGACGCCGCCGGGACGAGTAGCTCCGCGCCGGTCCGGATGCGCAGGGCCGAGATGAACCACCAGGCGAAGGTGAACGCCCCCTAATCGGGGGGGCCGAAGGTGCGATCGACGGCCAGTTCGTGACGGATGAAGTGGGAGTAGCGGCCCACCGCGCTCATCAGGCCCTTGTCCTGCAGCGCGCCGGCCAACTCAACCTCCCCGGGCGGCTCGACCACCGGCCGGAGCACTGCCACCTCTCCGATCCGATGCCCCGGGACCGCGAGGTCAAGGCCGATGAGTCCGAAATGCCACCGCCCACCCGGATCCGACGCGAGCCGGTCGGCGGCACGCCGCTCCCGCTCCTCGAAGTGGTCAACCAGATTCTGTAGACGTTCGAGAGAGACCATGATCGCTCCGTCCCCCCTCCGCGCAGGTTACGCCCCGTCCTCCATCTTCGCCTCCGCCGGCAGCGTTGCGCGGATCGTGTCCTTCAGGTCGGTCGCGGCCCGCTCGGAGTCGGCCGGATCCCAGAGGACCGTGCGCGCGTGATTCGTATCGAAGTGCGTCCGCTCCTCCTCGAACACCGACCTCCTGCACATGTAGATCACGGGCTTCCCCAGCCCTTCCGCGAATCCGGCTTCCCAATACGCACCAGGGTTCTTGTCCGTGAGGTCGGCCACGAGGAAGCGCGCCGTCCTGATCGCGACGCGGAGGTGGTCGTCGATGAGCCCCGCGCGCGGATCCTCGTCGAGCCGGTAGAGGTCGAACCCCGCCTGTGCCGCCGCCGGCTTCAGATGGCTCTCGAATAGGCTGTTGAGCTCGGCATTGCCGAAGGCCATCGCCATGAAAGCGCGTCTGGAGTCCGCATGACCCCGTTGCAGTTCCTCGAACCGCTTCCAGCCCGCGAACGACAGCATGATGCCGTCCGTGAGGTAGCCGGCGTGTGCTTCCTCGATGAGGCCATCCTTTAGCAGGGCCGCCACGATGAAAAGCGCGCCGCCGCCGTCGCGGGCCCCTATGACGGCGCAGTCGTTGTCGAAGTCGACCTTGTATTGCCAGCCTGGGCCGGGAACCTGCCCCCCCACGTGGAGGACCATCCGGTCGGCCTGCTCGGCAGGTCTTGGCAACTTGGCCTCCTTCCGGATCCGCTCAAAGGAATACGTCTCGAGCCTGGGGGGTCCGGCGTCGCGGGACATGTTGCGCAGAACGAACGAGACCGCGGCGCGCTCGACCTCCGAGAACGAGGCGTCCTCCGGGAGGGAGTGCGCGAGCGTCCTCGACTCGAGGTGGGGCCCGCACCGCTTGCACTCGACGCGATAGAAATCGGGCTGGTAGTCCGCCGGGGATATCACCCCACGGCAGATCGGGCAGTGCACCAGGGGCGGGGGCATCAGACCCTTCGCCTCGGGCTTTCATCGATGACAGCCGGGATGCGGGGGCCGCCGATCGGCCCGCTGATGGCGCCCTCGCCGTACTTGGACCCGTTCATGGCCAGGGAGGCTAGCCGGCGGCGTGGGTGACGTCGAGACGCCCGTGCCGGGGGCTCTCCGCCTCGCGCCCGGGCTACGTGCCCGAGTCGACGGTCTCGGCCGCGAACCTCACAGCCCGAGTTTCTCCCACCTGTCGAGGAACTGCTCGGCCGGTCCGACGGCCGCGTCCGGGGGGTCCTCGAACCCGAACTGCCGGATTTCGCTGTCCTTGTGCGGACGCCCACCGCGCCCGGGGGCGGCGAGCCACTGGCGGTGTTTCCGGGCGATGTTCTCCGCGACGACGGCGCCCGGGACGACGTAGAAGCGGGGCCGCTCGCCGACGAGATCGACCAGGACGTAGACCACGGCCGTCCGCCGCTCGTCCTTCGCTCTGAGCCTCCAGCGGCGCGACCGCTTCTTCGTCTTGACCTGTATCGCCACGGTCCGCGCCCCGTCCGGGCTCGCTGCGAGGATGTCGATCCCGAGCGAACCGTCCCTCGTCAGCGCGGCGGCGTACCCGCGCCTAAGGAGTTCGGCCATGACCAGGTGTTCGCCCGCGTGACCCGTGTCGCTGGTCCTCATCGCGCGACCTCACCGGTCGCCGAGGGCGATGGCCCGGCTGGAAGCGACGATCGGTCACCTGCCCCAGCACACGGGTCGGGAGGCGCGTCGGTGGGGGCCATGAGGTCGATGTGATGGTCGGAGAAGCACTCGCACCTGAACTCGACGTTCGGGACTCCGGCGAGGAAGTCATACTGCTCAGCCACCTTGAGATCGGGGTTGATGACGACGATCCGACGGCCCGGCACGCTGGAACAGCCTTCAAGGTAGGGGAGGTTGTCACGAAGGAAGCAGTCGACGATGAAGTCGTCTCGAGCCAGGCCGAGGCCGATCATGAAGATATCGTGGCTGAAAGCGAAGGCGTACTCGGGCTTGTACCAGAGGTGCGCGAGTCGCCTGACGTCGAAGGCCTTGCCCAAGCCGGGGAGGACGATGAACGGCTCCACCTCGCCGAAGACCCGTTGCGCGCGACGCCAGG
Source organism: Planctomycetota bacterium (assembly GCA_035695825.1). Taxonomy (GTDB): domain Bacteria; phylum Planctomycetota; class UBA1135; order UBA1135; family JAKEFM01; genus JAKEFM01. Next base: position 91,370 of record DASRRH010000023.1, read on the forward strand.
AACGGGGATCGACCAGGGCCTCCCTGCAGTAGATCTCCTCCTGCACCGCGCCGGTGGCGAAGCCGAGGGGGCGCCATCTGGACGCCGGCCTCTTGGGAAGCCCGACTCGCCAGTTGATCGAGCCGTGGAACTTAAGCACGGGAATCCGATCGTTGGTGACCTGGTACGAGTAGGGCTTGCCGACCGCCTCGAGGGCGAGTTCGAGCAGCGTGTCCCAGTTGAAGGAGATGATGATGTCGCCGGGATGCAGTTGCTCCGCGAACCTGCGGTAGATCGGGGGGATCGCGCCTCTCAGTGGAGTTCGGGAGGCGACCTCCTTGGCGAGGAAGTACCGAAGGGAGAGGTTCTCGCCCGAGCCGGCATCAGCGAATCGCTCCCCTCCACCGTGCTCCCGAAGTTCCCTGTAGTGGAGGAAGGTGCAGATCTCGGCGAGGGGCAGGTTAGCGTAGTCGGGATCCGACTTGTCGAGCCTGTAGCGGGCCCGGACCTGGCCGTCGACTCGCTCGAACGGGCCCGGCTCCTCCTCGCGGAACCGCTTCATCGCCCCCGCGAGGATTTCGCCGGTCATGGGGATCCCGGCCCCAGCCGAGAACCCCGCCCCCAGGATGAAGAGCCGCCGCGGCCGGATGAAGTCGCCGAACCAGTCGTCGCTCGCGGTCATGATCGCTCCCCAGGTCGGCACGCCCGAGAGGTCTCGACCTCCGGCGCCTCCCCCGGCTCGGCTCCGGGCCGCGCCTCGGGGACGGAGATCGTAGCACTCCTCGTCCGTTCCCCGGTCCCCGCCGCCCCGCACTCTCCGGTCGTCGGGAGCCGCGCGGTCGGGGTCGCCGCCCTCCCGACCTGCGCGCCCCCGTACCGCATCCGGAGCGGACCGTAGGGTCCCTTTCCCTCCGCCGCCCGGGCGACGCGCTCCCGCGTTCCCCGGCCGCCGCGAGCCGCGCGCTCGGACTCTCAGCCTCGGCCCGGTCGGCCTCCGTAGTGCCGTGAGGGCGAGGGTACCCGCAATGCACCTAGCGAGGGAGGATCACGGCGTCCTCGAGGCACCTCCTCGTGCGAGCCTGCTCCCGAAAAGGGTAGTCATGCTTATCCGGTTGACTCCGAACACCCCTAGCCGTAGGGTCGGCCCCCATGGCTCGGCCGCCCTTCCCCAGGACCCTGGGTGAGTTCGAGGCCTGGTTCCCCGGCGAGGCCGCGTGCCGGGAGTACCTGGCGGCGTCG
>DASRRH010000024.1:0-81868 GCA_035695825.1 Planctomycetota bacterium
TCGGCAACTGGGAGGCCGGGAACTACGTCATCACGAAGTCGAACGGCAATCTGAAGATCGGGGGGGGGGGGACGGGGGCCGGGATCCTCCTCGTCGAGGGGAACCTCGAGATCGCGGGGGGGTGGGACTTCGTGGGCTACGTCTTCGTCACGGGGAGGGTGACGATGAAGGGGGGAGGGGGGACGAAGCGGATGAGGGGGGCGATGTTCGTCGATGGGGACTTGATCCAAGGCAACGTGGGGCTGGTCGACCTGCTCGTGAACGGGACGGTCGACCTCCTCTACTCCTCGCAGGCGCTGAACCTGGTGAGGAACGCCTTCGGGAATTACAGCGTCTCGGCCGTGACCGAGCCCTAGGGAGGGAGCCGCGATGAAAAGGGGAAGGGTGGTCGGGGAGAAGGGGAGCGTCTTGACCTTCGTCCTCCTGACGATCGTCGTCGTCGGGGGAGGGGTCGCGGGGCTGCTGTCGCTCGAGCGCGCCCGGCAGAACCGGGTGCTCCAGCAGGCGCGGGCGAAGCGCACGCTCCAGCTCGCCGAGGCGACCGTCGACCAGGCGGCCGTCCTCGTGAGCTACGGCACGCTCGGCGAGAACGGGGCGATCAACTGGGGGAACGACGGGTTGGACAACGACGGGGACGGAGCCGTCGACGAGCCGGACGAGCAGGTGACCGCCACGCTCTTCTCCTGGCACACGGACGGGGCCGACAACGACGGGGACGGGCAGACCGACGAGAAGGACGAGATGGTCATCCGCGTGACGAGCGACGCGACGATCGGCGGGGTCGCCCGTCGGGTCACGGGTTGGCTCCAGCGGAGCGCCGCGACGCTCCCCGATCCGCAGGCCTCCGTCTACCTCGACGACCCGAACGCGGACGTCACCTTCCAGGGGAACGCGTTCGTCGTGAACGGGAACGACGGGAACCTCAACGGGACCCCGGGCTCGGCCGCGCCCCTCTACGGGATCGCGATCAACGGCGACCCCCAGTCGGTGGTGACCCAGCTCTCGGCCCAGCAGCTCGACAACGTCCTCGGGTACGGCCCCTCGCCGAGCGTCACGGGCTACGCCCCCCCCGACCCCGACTTGATCGACAACGTGATCGCGGCCCTCACGCCGAGGGCGTCGATCGTCTTCAACAGCTACGGCGGGGTCTACACCGGAACCCTCGGGGACTACGCGGCGGGGAACTTCCAGATCACGAAGTCGAACGGGGACCTGAAGATCGGAGGGGGCTCGACGGGGGCGGGGATCCTCCTCGTCGAGGGGAACCTCGAGATCTCGGGGGCGTGGGACTACGTCGGCTACATCTTCGTCACCGGAAGGGTCGATATGAAGGGAGGAGCGGGCACGAAGCGCCTGCGGGGGACGATGTTCGTCGAGGGGGACGTGGTCCAGGGGAGCACCGTGATGCTCTGGGTGAACGGGACCGTCGACCTCCTCTACTCCTCGCAGGCGCTGACGCTGGTGCGGGAAGCCTTCGGGACGTACGGCGTCTCGGCGGTGACCGAGCCCTAGGGAGAAAGGAAGAAGGGTGACCATGGACAAGGGCAAGAGGGGCGGTCGGGGAAGCGCGCTCCTCATCCTCCTCCTCGTGGTCGTCGCCGTGGCGGGGGCGGTCGCCGCCCTCCTCACGGTCGAGCGGGGGCGGCAGCTCCGCACCGTCGCGGAGGTCTACCAGGATCGCGCCTTCCAGCTCGCGGAGGCGACCGTTGACGAGGCCGCCGTGCTCCTGAACGCGAACGCGCTCTCCGCCAACGGCAGCATCGACTGGAGCGACGACGGGCTCGACAACGACGGGGACGGACTGGACGACGAGGGGGACGAGGAGGTCTCGGCGAGCCTCACGTCGTGGGGGAGCGACGGGCTCGACAACGACGCCGACGGGCAGGTCGACGAGAAGGACGAGAAGGTCGTCCGCGTCGCCAGCCTGGCGACGATCGGGACGAGCACCCGCGCGCTCACGGGGTGGCTGCGGCGGTCGGCCGCGGACCTCCCCAACCCGACGGCGGCCGTCTACCTCGACGACCCGCTCGCGAACACGACCTTCAGCGGGAACGCCTTCTCCGTCAACGGCAACGACAGGAACCTGGACGGGACCCCGGGGCCCGCCTCGCCCCTGTGGGGGATCTCGATCAACGGGGATCCCTCGCAGGTCATCGGCCAGCTCGGGAACCAGCAGATGGACAACGTCCTCGGGGCGGGGGGCTTCCCGAGCGTCGGGACCTTCAACCCCGCGGACCCGGAGTTCATCCAGCACGTCATCGACGCCCTCGGCCCGCAGGCGGGCATCACGCTCAACAACTACGGGGGCACCTACACGGGGAACCTCGGGAACTGGCAGACGGGGAACTTCATCATCACGCTCTCGAACGGAAGCCTCTCGATCGGCGGCGGCTCGCAGGGCGCCGGGATCCTCCTCGTCGAGGGGAACCTCGTGATCTCGGGGTCGTGGGACTACGTCGGGTACGTCTTCGTGACCGGGGAGGTCGTCATGTCGGGCGGAGGCGGGACGAAGCGCCTGCGCGGCGCGATGTTCGTCGGCGGGGACGTGATCCAAGGGAGCTCCTCCTCGGCCGGCACCGACCTCCTGATCAACGGGTCGATCGACCTCGGCTACTCCTCGCAGGCGCTCGACCTCGTCCGCGAGGCCTTCGGGAACTACCGGGTCGAGGCTCTGACCGAGCCGTAGGAGAACGCCATGCTGACCGCCGCCCTCTCCCTCTTCCTCCTCCTCCCGCAGGAGTCCCGCCCCGCGGGGGACCTCCTCGCCGAGGCGGAGGCGAAGGTCGAGACCCTCTCCTCCCCCGACGCCCTCGAGCGGGGGAAGGCCGTCGACCGCCTGATCGAGATCGGGAAGCCCTCCGCGCCCGCGCTGCGGGCGGGGCTCGCGGCGAAGGAAGAGGAGGGGCGGCGGCTCGCCGTGTTCGTCCTCGGCGAGATCGACACGCAGGAGGGGGCGGCGGAACTTCGGAAGATGCTCGCCGGCGATCCGGCGGAGCGCGTGCGCGTCGAGGTCGCCTACGCGCTCGGGAAGATGAAGCCGAAGGGGGTCGCCCCCGCTTTCGCGGGGCAGCTCCGCTACGAATCCTCCGTCAAGGTCCTCCGGGCCCTGCTCGTCAACCTCTCGAACTTCCACGACCCGGAGACCGTCGAGCCGGTCCTCGCGTTCGCCGAGGAGAAGGAGAGCGACTACCTCCGGCGGATCGCGGCCCGGACCCTCCAGGACCTGACGGGACAGATGTTCCGGACCGACTTCGCCGCGTGGCGGGAATGGTGGACGAAGTACGGGGCGAAGTTCCTCGAGATGAGCCGCCAGCCCGCGTCGGGGAGGCCGCAGGCGCCTCCCCCTCCGCCGCGGGGGCTCAAGCGCGCGACGAAGTCGTAGCCGAGGGGGGGGCCGCCGCCGCGTCGCCCGTCCCCTTCGCTCGTCCGGATCGCCGGAGGCCGCGGGTCGAGGAACCCGCGGCCGCGGGACGTAGAATCGTCCCGTCATGGACCCCCGGTCCGCGGAGGGGGGGAAGCCGCGCGTCCCCGACCCGATGGAGGCGAGCCTCCTCCTCACGGGGGAGGGCTCGCGGGACGGGCGTCGTCTCGCGCTCCTCCTGCAGGCCGTCGCGGACGTCACCTCGAACCTCACTCTCGAGCGCGTCCTCGACTCGATCGTCGACAAGTCGATCGCGCTCACCCGGGCGGAACGGGCGATCCTCCTCCTCCGCGACGGCAAGGGGCTGACGATCCGCGTCGCCCGGGACGCGCAGGGGCGCGATCTCCCCGCCCCGGTCCAGTACTCGACGACGGTGGCGGGCCGGGTCGTCGAGACGGGGGAGGCGATCCGGTCGATGGTCGGCGGGCGCGGCGAGAAGCTCGACCTCGGCCAGACCGTGATCGACCTGCGGCTGCGGGCCGTGATGTGCGTGCCCCTCCGCCTCCGCGAGCGCACGCTCGGGGCGGTCTACGTCGACAGCCGCGCGAGCGAGCGCGAGTTCTCGAAGAGCGACCTCGCCTTCTTCGACGCGCTCGGCGTCCAGATCGCCGTCGCCCTCGAGAACGCCCGGCTCCACGCCGACTCCCTCGAGAAGGAGCGCATGAAGGCCGCCCTCCGGCTCGCCGCGGACATCCAGCGGAGGCTCCTGCCGACGGTCCCCCCCGAGATCCCCGGGCTCGACCTCCAGGGGGCCTTCCTCCCCGCGGAGGAGACGACGGCCGACTCCTTCGACTTCGTCCCCCTGCCGGGAGGGCGCGTCGCGCTCGTCGTCGGGGACGCGACGGGGCACGGGATCGGTCCGGCCCTCGTCATGGCGACCGTCCGCGCCTCCCTCCGCGCCTACTTCCGCCTCCTCGACGAGCCGGGGGAGGTCGTGACGCGCCTCAACGCGGACCTGCGCCGCGACCTCGAGGAGGGGATGTTCTTCACCGCGTTCCTCGCGGTCGTCGACCCCGGGCGCGGCGAGCTCCGCTACGTGAACGCGGGGCACCCCCCGGCACTCCTGCGCCGGGCGGAGGGGGCCGTCGAGGCCCTCGGGAAGACCGGCGCCGCCCTCGGGCTCCTCGACGAGGAGGTCTACGACGCCGCGGGCCCGATCCCGCTGCGGGCGGGGGACCTCCTCCTCGCCTTCACGGACGGGATCGTCGAGGCCCGCTCCCCCTCCGGAGAGCTCTTCGGGGACGAGCGCCTGGTGGAGTCCCTCGCCCGGTCGGACCCGGGGAGCGCGCGCGCCCTCCTGGACCGGGTCCTCGCGGGCGTCCGCGAGTTCTCCGGCGGCCTGCTCGAGGACGACGTCACCCTTATCGCCGCGCGCGTGCAGCCGAGGTGAGCCTCGTCGTCCGGGGGGGACGCCTCTTCCGGCGGGGCGCCTTCGAATCCGCCGATCTCCTCGTCCGCGACGGGAGGGTCGAGGGGATCCTCCCGCCGGGGGCGCCCGCGCCGGCTCCCGCGCTCGACGCGCGAGGGCTCCTCGTCCTCCCCGCGCTGGTGGACGCCCACGTCCACTTCCGGGAACCGGGGCTCGAGCGCAAGGAGGGGTGGGAGAGCGGGTCTCGGGCCGCGGCGCGAGGGGGGGTCGGGACGGTGCTCGAGGTCCAGAACAACGAGCCGCTCACGACGGATCCCGACCTCCTCGCCGAGCGCCGCTCGAGGGCGGGGACGAAGTCGATCGTCGACTTCGGCCTCTACGCGAACCTTCTCCCCGCCGCCCGCGTTCACCTCCGCCGCATGGCGGCGGAGACCCCGGCCTTCAAGGTCTTCCTCGGCGGCGGAACGGGGGGGGAAGAGGTCACGGACTACGGCACGGCGCTCTCCCTCTTCGCCGCGGCGGCGGAGGCGGGTCGCCCCGTCGTCGTGCATGCGGAGGACGCGGCCGTCCTTCGGAGCCGTGCCCTCGACGCCGGCGCGGCGGGCGAGCGGCCGGCTGCCGCGGAGACGGTGGCGGCCTCCGCCGCGATCGAGTGCGCCGCCGCGACGGGGGCGGAGGTCCACCTCTTCCATGTCTCCGCGGGCCGGACGGCCGAGCTCGTCGAGGACGCGCGGGCGCGCGGGCTCCCCGTGAGCGCGAGCGCCTGCCCGCACTACCTCCTCTTCACGGACGAGGACGCCTCCCGCCGCGGGGGCTGGCTCCGCGTGAAGCCTCCGATCCGCGGCCGCCCCGACCGCGAGCGGCTGCGCGAAGCGGTCCGGCGAGGCGGGATCGAGGCGCTGACGACCGACCACGCGCCGCACCCGAGGGAGGAGAAGGCGGGGGCCTTCCCTCCCTCGGGGGTTCCCTCCCTCGACCTCCTCCTCCCGCTCCTCTTCGCTCTCTCCGATGAGGCGGGAATCCCCTTCGAGCGGCTCCTCTCCGCGGCGACGGAGGCGCCGGCGCGGATCTTCCGGATCGCGGGGAAGGGAACGCTCGAGCCGGGTGCCGATGCCGACTTCGTCCTCGTCGACCCGCTCTCGCGCTTCCGCGTGGAGGCGGCCTCACTCGCCTCCCGCGCCGGGTGGAGCCCGTACGAGGGGAAGGAGATGCGGGGCGCTCCGCTCGCGACCTACGTCCGCGGACGCGCGGTCTACGACCGCGGCGTCTTCGTGAGCCCGCCCCACGGCCTCCCCGTCCGGCTCGCGGAGCCGGGGGCCCGGTGACCCGCCCGCGGCGTCTCCCCCCATCGCGGGGAAAGGAGAGAGCGGGGATGGAGGAGGTCTTCGGCGAGGAGTTCTTCCGGCGGCTCGCGCGGGTGCGCCTCCGCCTCGCGACGGGGTGGGAGAGGGGAGCGGGGCCGCTCGCGGGCGCCGGGGCTTCCCCCCGCGGCGTCGAGTTCCGCGACCACCGCCCCTATGCCCCCGGGGACGACCTCCGATCGGTCGACTGGCACGCCCTCGGCCGACTCGGTCGGCCGTTCGTGAAGGTGTTCCGGGACGAGTCGCGGGGGTCTCTCGGGATCGTGCTCGACGCGACCGCGTCGATGGCCTTCGGCGTCCCCCGGAAGGACCTCGTCGCGCGACGGGTCGCGGGGGCCCTCGGCCTGGCCGCTCTCGCCGCGGGGAGCCCCGTATCGGCGGCGGTCGCCGCGGAGCGCGTCGGGCGCCGCCGGTTCGAAGGGCGCGCCTCGGCGGGGGCGCTCCTCGCGCTCCTCTCCGCGCAGGCCGGAGGGAGGGCCGAGGTTCTCGTCGAGGCGATCGAGGGGCTCGGGAGCGCTCCGACCTCCGCGTTCCTCGTGGTCTCCGACTTCCTCGACCGCGACCCGGTCTTCCGCGCGGTCGAGCGGGTCCTCCGACCGGGACGCCCCGGCCTCCTCGTCCAGGTCCAGTCGCGGGAGGAGCTCGAGCCCGATCTCTCGGGGCGGGTTCGCCTCCTCGACGCGGAGACCGGCGAGACGCTCGAGGGGACGGTCGACGAAGAGGCGCTCCGTCGGTCGGCGGCCCGCGCGCGCGGTCTCGAGGAGGAGGTGCGCGGCTTCGCGCTGCGCCGGCGGCTCGGGAGCGTCTTCGTCCGCTCCGACCGCGACTTCGAGGACGCCTCCCTCGAGGCGCTGACGCGCCTCGAGGCTCTCCGGTGACCCTCGCATCCCCGGCGGCCCTCCTCCTCCTCCTCCTCGCGCTCCCGCTCCTCCTCCTCCTCGAAGCCCTCCGCCGGCGCCTCTCCGTGCGGCCGGTCGCGTCGGCGGACCTCTGGCGGGGGCTGCTCCGGCGGCCGGAGGGACGCTCCCCCGGGGCCCTCGCGCCCCTCGACCTCTCCGCCGGGCTGCGCGCGGGGGCGCTCCTCCTCGGCGTCTTCGGAATGGCGGGCCCCTCGGTCCGCAGCTCCGGCGGGGGGACGCTCCGGATCGTCGTCGACCGATCCGCGAGCATGGCCGCGCGGGCGAGCGGAGGGAGAAGCCGGCTTTCGCTCGGGGTCGAGGGAGCGCTCCGCGCCCTGGAGGGCCTCCCCGGCGCAACCCCGGTCCTCCTCGAGCGTCCCCCGATCGACCCGGGGCCGCTCGTCACCGACCTCGCGGAGGCTCGCCGCGTCCTTCCCGCGCTCGAGCCGACCGACGCGCCGCTCGATCCGCGCTCGGTCCTGGCCCCGCCCCCGGAGGGGGGGGAGGCCCTCTTCGTCACCGACCACGTCCCGGAGTTCGTCCCCCTCGGCGTCCGGGTGCTCGCCCTCGGCCCGCCCGCGGAGAACTGCGGATTCGTCGCCTTCGAGGTGGAGGGGACCGCCGGGAGAGGGATCGCCATATGGGCGCTCCTCCGCAACTTCTCCGAGAGGACCGTCGAGCGCGAGGTCGTCGCGGTCGGCCCTCACGAGGTCCCGCTCGGGCGGGTCGCCCTCGGTCCAGGCGAGGCCCGCGCCCTCTCGGCGCGCGTCGAGGCGGCTCCGGTCGTCGGGTTCCGGTGCCTCGGGACGGACGCCCTGGCGGCCGACGACGCCGTGCTCTCCTCTCCGGGCACGGCGCGCCTGCGAGCGCGCGTCGGTCCCGAGGTTCCAGGGGCCGTGCTCCGCGCGCTCGCCGCGGCGGGGGACCTCGAGATCGTGGAGGGTCCTCCGGAGGTCGGAGTGGATCCTCCTGACCTCGAGGTGGGGCGCTCGGAGGAGGGCTCCGCGCGCTGGCGGATCGTCCTCGACGCGTTGCGGGGCGAGCCCTTCGAGGCGACGGGCATCCGGTTCCTCCCCCCGCTCCCCGAGGAGATCGATCTCTCCGGCGTGCGGACCGGGCCCGTCCGGGGGGCGCCCGAAGGGGGGCGCCCGATCCTCCTCGCCCGCGCCGCCGACGGGGCGCAACGCCCGATCGCGGTCGAGGACGAGCGGGGCTGGACCCTCTACTTCGATCCCTCGGCCGGCAACTGGAGGGAACACCCCTCGTTTCCCGTCTTCTTCGCCGTGGCGGTCGAGCGCGCGAGGGATCGGGCGGGGCGCTTCGGCTTCGCGCGCGCCGGGGAGAGGCTTCCGGACCTTCCCTCCGGCGCGGGCCGGGTGGGCGTGTTCGAGCGTCCGGGACGCCCCCCTCTCTGCGTGAACCTCCTCTCGCCGGAGGAGTCCTCCCTCCCCGGAGGAACGGCCGAGCCCGACCTCCCCGCGCCACGCGGCGCGCGCGGGTCCGCTCTCGCCCCGCTCGCCTTCCTCCTCGCGGCGGCGGGGGTGGGGGTTTCCCTCCTCCTCGAGGCCCGGCGAGGATGAGGGCGTGAAGCGTCGCCTCCTCGGGGCGGCCGCCGTCGGGGCGGCGATCGGCGCCACGGCCTACGGCGTCTACGCGTGGAACGAGTGGCGCCAGGAGCGCGCGGAGGCGCAGCGGTGGATCGCCGAGGGAGAGGCGTTCCTCGAGCAGGACCTCGCGCGCGGGGACGACTCCCCCGACCGCTCCCTCGCGAACCGGGCCCTGGAGCGATTCCAGTCCGCCCTCCGGGTCCTTCCCGGGTCCCCGCATGCGAGGCGAGGGCTCGGGCGGGCGCATCTCCGGAGGACCGAGTACTCGAAGGCGGTCGCGGAATACGAGCGCGCGCTCGAGGATGCGGCGGCGCCTGCCTCCTGGCGCCGGGAGGCGGGGCTCGCCTACCTCAACCGTTTCGCCGCCACGCGCGACGCGGGAGACATGCTCGCGGGGCTCCGCCGCTACGAGGAGGCGCTCGCGGCGGACCCGAGCGACGCCGAGGCGCTCTGGGGGGCCGGCGCCTTTCATCACCTCGCGAGGGACCTCGAGCGCCGCGATGAGTACTGGAACCGCCTCCTCCACGAGCGCCCCGACTCCCCGTGGGCGGCGCGGGTCCGTTCGGACCTCGAGAGGGAGAAGGCCCCTCCCGAGGGGCCGCGCTGAAGGGAGGGCCGATTCAGCCCCGCCCTCCCTCGGGCCGATAACGGACGGCCGAGCAAGGGCATGTCGTTCCTGCGCCTCATCTCCCAGTCGCGAGCCTGGGCCGGCACCGCGCTTCTCCTCGCGGGCGCCCTCCTCCCGAACGCGGCGGCCCAAGACCGCGTGATCCTCCGCAACGGCGAGAAGGTCGAGGGGCGCGTCGTCGGCGAGGAGGGAGGCAATCTCCGGATCGCCGTCGGCTTCGGGGAAATCCGCATCCGGCGCTCCTTCGTCGTCCGGATCGAGTCGTCCGGCCCGACGCCCGGAGCGTCCCCCGTGTGGAAGCTCGACTCGCTCACGACGCAGCCCGCCGACGGCAAGGGGGAGGCGTTTCCCCGCACCCCGGCGAGGCGACCGCGCCCGACGGCGGCGCCCGCCGCCGAGGGCCCTGCCGAGGGGATGGAGGGAGCGGCTTCCCGGCCCGTCCCGAGGGCGGCGATTCCGCCCCCCCTCCCCGAGATCGGCGGCTCCTTCGACGAGCGAGTGGAGGGGGTCCTCGCGCGCTTCCTCTGGTTCCTTCCGGCGGGAGGCTTCCGGATCGGCTTCGGCGCGCTCCTCGTCGTCGGCACGACCCTCCTCATCCTTTTCGCGTCCCGGATGGCCGACATCGAGAACCGTACCCTCGGGCGCTCCCTCCTCTTCTCCGTCTGCCTCCTGACGATCCTCTCCCTCGCGGTCCATTTCGCGACCTTCTCGCCGCTCGGACTGACGCTCCTCGTCGTCGTCGCGGCGGTCGCCTGGTTCGGGCTCGCGCGAGGGGTCCTCGGGGCGGGCGCCTACCGGGGCACCGTGCTCCTCACCTGCTTCACCTTCTCCCTCCTCCTGATCGTGATGTGGATCGAGGTGCTCGGCCTCGCGTTCCGTCCCTCGACCGCCTAGCGCACGTCGGGGCGCTTCGGCGGGAAGGGAGGAGGCCCGACCGGGCGGGGCCGGAAGAGGAACCTCCAGAGCGTCTCCGGTCCGAGGACCGAGACGCGCCCGGACTCGGTGGGGCCGACGAGCCCCGCGAACCTCCAGCGCCCCTCCTCGCGGCGGAAGGCGAGCGCGCCCGAGGGGGGGACCGAGGCGGCCGTCTCGATCCGCTCCCCTCCTCCATCCGGGGGGAGGAGCCGGCCGGGGGCGGTCCAGGGGGAGCCGTCGCGCCGCCCCGCGAGGAGGACCTCCTGGCCCGCGACGAAGGGCGCGACGGAGATCTCCGCGGTCGGGAGGGCGATCTCGACCGGGACCGTGTAGAGCCCGAGACCGGCCTCCTCGATCTCCCCGGTCTCGACGGCGGCCCCGTCGCCGAAGAAGGCGACGACCCGGGCCACTCCCTTCGACGCCGTCCGGCCGGCGAAGACGACGCCGTACGTCGTCGAGGCGCCGATCTCCTCCCCTCCCGACGTCTGGACGACGACGACGGCCCCTTCGGGGAAGGCGCGGCAGGCTCCGAGGGCGAAGGCGAGGCCGAGGAGGAACGACGGGCGGGGTCGGTCCCCGGTCACGTCGTGAACTCCATCCACGCCTTCTCGAGGGCCTCGACGTCGATCCCCTCGAACGCCGCGTCGAGCGCGGTCTTGCGCGCCTGTTCCTGGATCTCCCGCTTCGCCCCCTCGTCGATCTCCCCCTTCGCCTTCGCCCTCGCCTCGCTCTCTCCCTTCTCCTTCGCCTCGATCAGCTTCTCGAGGTAGGTCGGGAGGATCTTCTCCCACGCCGGGTTCCAGTTCTTCGCTCCCTTCTTCTTTCCCTCGCGGAGGAAGTAGATGAAGCTCCACCCCTCCGCGTAGCAGATGCCGACCTTCTCCTTCGCGTAGTACTGGTCCTTCGTGAACTTGAGGATCTCGGCGAGGGGAACGTGCTTCCCGTCCCGGATTGCCTGGCGGATCGGGTCCTTCCGCCAGTCGAAGATGTCGATCTCGAACTTGCCGTACTTGAAGTCCGCCCCCGCGTAGTAGTCCCCCGTCCCCTCGTTGTACCAGGAGTGCGGGGCGAGCTCCCCGCAGCGGTAGTAGATGTACTGGTGGAACGCCTCGTGCTGCATCGTGCACCAGGTGTCGGAGGGCTTTTCGGTGACGACGTAGATCACGAGCTCTTCCGCCTGGTCGTTCCAGTAGCCCGCCGAGCCCCCCGGGCCCCCGTACTGGTGGTACTCGTCGCCGTTCTTGCAGACGCGGAGCGTCGAGACCGCGGCGATCGGCTTCTCGGGGGGGAAGTCCTTCTCGAGCCGCCCCCGGATCGCCTCGATCCGCCTCTTCACCTCGGGGAGGTGCTTCGGGTCCGCGTCCGACACGATGAAGTAGTGCTCCGTCTCGTCGACGGTCCAGCCGGCGAGAGTCTTGTGTCGGTCGATCAGCTCCCGCTTCTTCTTCTCCCTCTCCGAGAGCCCCGCGCCCGCCTCCGCGACGGCCGCCTCCTTCTCGATCGGCTTGAAGGTGCGCGCGGCGGTCTTGAACGGCTGGATCCACTTGTCGTAGTGGTTCTCCGGGACGAGCCAGACGAGGGCGATCTCCTGGCCCGTCATGTGGACGACCGCGGCGTAGCCGCAGACGAGGGTCTTCCCCTGGGTCTTTACCGTGAACTCGTACTCGGTCGCGGGGAGCTTCGAGGGGAGCGCGAAGTCCTTCTTCTTGTCGTCCGCGACCGTCGCGTTCATGAACCCGCTCTGCTCCTTCAGCCACTGCTCGAACGTCCTCGCCTTGCGCGACTCGAGGTATTCCCTCTTCGCCTTCTCGGGGTCGGGCCTGCTCTCCGGCTCCCCCTCCTTCCCGCTCCCCGGGCCCATGGATCCGGTCGCGGGGCCCTTCGGCTCGATTCGGAGGATCCGGAAGTCGGCCGTGAACTCCGCGTTCTCCTTCCCGATCGAGAGCCGGGGCCCGGAGAACTTCGCGATCTCGTACTCCTCGTTCGGCTGGAGGGGGATCGCGGTCGCGATGCTCTCGATCACACGGACGGCGAAGCCGTGCTTCTTGTCGTTGTGCCACGCCCCGATGCCCCTCTTCTGAGCGGCGGCCGCCGGCGCGAGGAGGGGGGAGAGGAGCGCCGCGAGAAAGACGGGCGATCGGCCGTTCATGGAGCTTCCTCGAGGAGGAAGGCCGGGTGACTGTAGAGGGCGCGCCGGATTCGAACAAGCGCGGGCGGAGTTGATGGGGGCGGCGCTCCTTCCTAGGCTCTCGGCGCCCAACGCCGGCGCGCGCCCGGCCGTATCCCGGGCACGCGCCCGGTCCGAAGGAGGTCCCGATGAGGTCCCGAGGTCTCGCCGCGCTCGTCGTCGTCGCCGTTCTCGGAATCCTCGTCGCCGTCTTCTCGCTCAAGGGAGGCGGGGGGGCGTCCTCTCCCCAGAAAGGCACGGCGCAGACGGCGGCCGCCCCGGGCGCTCTCCCGACGGAGCCGCCGGCGCCCGAGACTCCGGATCTTCCCTCGCGCGGACGGGAGGCCCTCGAGAAGCCCGCGGAGACCGGAGGGGCTCCCGCGGCCGCGGAGAAGGCGGGCGGCGCGGCTCTCCTCGGCCGCGTGGTCTCGGCCGACGGCTCTCCCGTCTCGGGCGCGCGCGTCGCGCTGCGGGAGGGGGCGGGCGCCGTCCCCTTCGTCGCCATGCTCCGGCGTGCGCGCGGCGAGCCCCTCCGATCGGAGCTCGAGGAGGAACGGAGGGCGGTCTCGCGCGCGGACGGCACCTTCGAGTTCTCCGCGGCTCCCGAAGGCAAGGCGCTCTCGGCCGCCGTCGAGGCGGAGGGTTTCCTCGAGGCCACCCTCCCCTCCATCACCCTCGCGCGGGGGGAGAGGAAGGACGTCGGCGAGATCCGCCTGACCCGCGAGGGGCTCGTCGCCGGGACGGTCTCGGATCCCTCGGGCCGTCCGGTCGCGGGGGCGCGCGTCTCGATCGACCTCGACCCGGCCCAGGTGATGCGCCGAGCGCCCTTCTTCATGGACGAGGAGAAGACGGACGACCAGGGGCGCTACCGGCTCGGCGGCCTCCCGGCGGGGAAGGTCCGCGTCCTCGCGTCGGCCGAAGGTTGGAGGGAGAGCCGCTCCGACGAGGTCGAGGTCCGCGCGGGGGAGAACGTCGAGCGGGTCGACGTCCGGCTCCAATCGGGGCGGTCGATCGCGGGGCGGGTCCTCGCGAACGACGGCAAGCCGATCGAGGGAGCCGAGGTCTACGCCATGCCGGAGGAAAGGGCCGCCGGCGCGCGCGCGTCCTTCTCGATCTTCCGCCGCGAGGCGAACCGGACCGACGCCTCCGGCCGCTACGAGGTCGCGGGGCTCGCCGACGGGACCTATCGGGTCGAGGTCGAGGCGGAGGGGTTCGCGCACGCGAGCAAACAGGGAGTGGCCGTGGGGAGCGCCGGCACCGACTTCAGGCTCGATCCCCTCTCGGGGCTCGTCGGCCGGGTGTTGGACGGCCGGACCGGGAAGCCCCCGGCTTCCTTCCGGGCCCGCGCCATGCGCGAGGGATTCCCGGGGGCGCGGTTCATGGACACGGGCTCCGATGCGACGGGGCGCGAGGACGGCTCCTTCGAGATCGGGGGCCTCGAGCCCGGCACCTACCGCGTCGAGGTTCGCGCCGACGGGTTCGCCCCGGCGACCGCGGGGCCGATCGCCGTCGTCGCGGGAGCGCCGGCCGACGCGGGCTCGATCGCGATC
Organism: Planctomycetota bacterium; assembly: GCA_035695825.1. GTDB lineage: Bacteria > Planctomycetota > UBA1135 > UBA1135 > JAKEFM01 > JAKEFM01. Next base: position 13,918 of record DASRRH010000024.1, read on the forward strand.
CAGCCGGGGAGCGCGCTGCGCGTCAAGGTCGTCGAAGCCGGAGACGGCTCTCCGATCGTCGGGGCGGAGGTGAGCGTCGCCCCCGCGGAGAAGGAGGGTCCTCCCGGGATGCCGCCCGTGCGGCTCCTGGGGCCCGCCGGCGCACGCTTGGTCGCCTTTCCCGGCCTCCCCGAGACGCAGGACGCGGCGAGGAAGACGGGTGCGGACGGGATCGCCGAGGTCCCCGGCCTCGCCGAGGGGTCCTACCTCGTCCGCGTGCGCGCCAAGGATCACGCGTCCGTGAGGAAGGAGGTGTTCGTCGCCGCCGCGAATCCGACCGAGGTCGATGCGGCCCTCGCCAAGGGGGGGACCGTGAAGGGGCTCGTCCTCCGCGCGAACGGCGAGCCCTACTCGGGCGCCAGGGTCTTCCTCGCGAGCGCGGTCGAGTCGGGGGTCGAGGAGGAGGCGAGCTCGGGTTCGGACGGGGAGTACCGATTCGAGCATGTCGCGCCGGGCGACTGGCGCGTCGGCCTCTCCGAGGAGGCGCCCGTCCGGTTCGGCGGCGGCGGGGGGGCGATCTTCGTCCGCAGCGTGCGCGCCGGGATGCCGGGCGAGGAGAGGGGCGTCCTCGTCTCGGTCGCAGAGGGAGAGACGGCGACCGTCGACCTCCGCGAGAAGGAGACCGGCGCCGTGAGCGGCCGAGTGACCGAGGTGGGCGAGCCCGTCGCCGGCGTGCGCGTGAGCCTGTCACGCGAGGGGCAGCCGCGACTGCCGTTCCTCTCGGATCTCACGGCCGAGAGCGGCGCGGACGGCCACTTCCGGATCGAGGCGGTGCCGGCGGGGCGCTACACGCTGACGGCGCAGAAGACCGGCGCGGCCGTCCCCGCTGAGGAAGAGGTGCAGGTGTCGGGAGGGGAGGCGGTCGTCGACGTCGAGCTTCCCCGCGGCGTGATCGAGGGGACGATCCGCGACGCGCAGACCGGGAGTGGACTCGGCGGCGTCGAGGTCTCGGTTGCCCGCGAGCGCGAGCCGGGTCCGAGCGGCCGGCCCCGCGCAGCCATGGCGGTCTCGGTCGCCTTCGCGCGGGGAGGGCCCGGCGGCGGCGGTCGGACGACCGTCCGGATGGGGGATGGGCGCGAATCGGTGAAGACCGACGCCGAGGGGAAGTACCGGCTCGAAGGGATCCCGCCGGGCTCGTACGTCGTGACCGCCTCGATGGACGGCTACGCCGACGGGCGCCGCGAAGGGATTGGAATGAACAGGGACGCGCGCGTTCCGGGGATCGACCTGTCCCTCGCCAAAGGGGGCGGAATCCAGGGAACCGTCGTCGACGCGGTCGGCTCCCCCGTACCCTTCGCGCTGGTCGAGGTCGCGCCGCGCGAGGGGGACTCCAAGCGCTCGGTGGCCGGCCCCGACGGGGCCTACGAGGTGCGCGGGCTCGCCGCGGGGGTCTACGACGTGAGCGCGCGGATCCCGGGCCCGCCGGGTCCGAACGAACGCCGGGCGACGCAGCCGGGCGTGCGGGTGGAGCCGGGGCGGAAGGCGACGGTCGAGCTGCGGTTGCCGAACTGACCGCGATCGCCGATCAGTCGCGCACGTCCGGCCCGGTCTTCCCGGAGGTCCCGCAGGACTTGTCGGAGCCGGAGTCCTTCGGGGCGGCCTTCGCCTCGCTCTTCTTTTCCTTGGGAGCGTCGGCCTTCGCCTCGCCCGCCTTCTCCTTCGGAGCCTCGGGCTTCGCCTCCGACTCCGACGGCCCCGACGACTTCGACTTGTAGTCCGTCGCGTAGAAGCCCGACCCCTTGAAGATGAGGCCCGCGCCGCCGCCGATCAGGCGGCGTAGGCGGTTCTTCTTGCACTTCGGGCAGCGGCGGAGCGGCTTCGATTGGATCGACTGCATCTCCTCGAAGCGATGGTGGCAGCCCTCGCACTCGAAGTCGTAGGTCGGCATGGTCAGCTCGCCCGAGGCGGGCTCTCTTTCGGCGGGACCGGGGAGGGGTCCGAAGCGGCGCGGGAGACGCGGACCTGGGCCGGGCGGAGGACGCGGCCGCGGCGCGTGTAGCCCCGGCGGATCTCGTCGCAGACGGAGCCCGGAGGGAGGTCGGCGCGCTCCTCGACCGCCACCGCCTCGTGGAACTTCGGGTCGAAGGGGGCTCCGCGCGTCTCGATCTCGGCCACGCCTTCGGAGGCGAGGATCTCGCGGAGCTCGGCGCGGATCAGGGTCACCCCCTCGACGAACGCTTTGCCGCCCTCCCCCGCGGAGCCGAGAGCGAGGTCGAGGTGGTCGACGACGGAGAGGACCCGGATCAAGAAAGCGTCGACGCCGCGCTCGACCTTCGCCTCCCCCTCCCGCTCGAGGCGGCGGCGGCTGTTCTGGAACTCGGCGGCGAGCCGCGCGAGGCGGTCCGAGAGCTCGCGTAGCTCCTCCTCGCGGCCGAGAGCCTCGCCGATCGGCTCGGGGGTGATCCACCCCTCGTCGAGGATCGGCTCCGGGGAGAGCGTCGCCGGCTCGGCGGAGTGGGGCTCGTGGTCCTTGCGTTTCATGACTCCTCGGATCCGCCTAGGAAGTCCTTCACCCGGGCGAAGAAGCTCCGCGCCCGCGCGGGCGCCCGCTTCCCCTCGAGGGCTTCGAGCTCGCGGAGGAGGGCCTCCTCCCGCTCGCCCACCTTCTTCGGAACGTCGACGACGAGGCGGACGAGGAGGTCGCCGCGCCGGCCGGTCTCGTAGGAGGGGAGACCCTGCCCCTTCAAGCGGATGACCCGGCCGTCCGGGGTCCCGCGCGGGATCGACGCCTCGGCCGTCCCCTCGAGCGCCGGGACCTCGACCTTCCCGCCGAGGGCGAGGCGCGTGTAGGGGACGGGGACCTCGCAGTAGAGATCGTCGTCCCGCCGCTCGAAGACGGGATGGCGCGCCGCGTGGAGGACGCAGTAGAGGTCGCCCGGCGGGCCGCCGTTCCACCCCGCCTCCCCCTCCCCCTCGAGCCGGATCTGCATCCCCTCGCCGACCCCGGCGGGGACGCGGACGCTGATCTCGCGCTTGCGCCGGGTCCGCCCGGTGCCCCGGCAGGTCGCGCAGGGGTGCTCGATGACCGAGCCTTCCCCGCCGCAGCGCCCGCAGGTCGTCCGGATCGCGAAGAAGCCTTGGGCTTGGGTGAGGGCCCCGCTCCCGCCGCAGGCGGGGCAGGTCTTGGCGGTCGTGCCCGGCTTCGCCCCCGAGCCCCGGCAGGTCTCGCAGCGCTCCTCCCGCTGGAGGGCGATCGTCTTCTCCACGCCGCGCGCGATCTCCTCGAGGGAAAGCTCGAGAGCGAGGCGGAGGTTCGCGCCGCGCCGCGGTCGGGGCCCGGCGGACCTGCGGGTGCGGGGAGCGCCGCCGAAGAGGTCCTCGAAGATCGAGCCCCCGCCGAAGATGTCCGAGAAGGTCCGGAAGATCTCCTCGGCGTCCGTGAACTCGCGGCGGGCGAAGCCCCCCGCCCCGGCGCCGACCCCCTCGCGCCCGAACCGGTCGAACTGGGCGCGCTTGCCCGGGTCGGAGAGGACGTCGTAGGCCTCCGCGAGCTCCTTGAACTTCTTCTCCGCCCCGGCGTCGCCGGGGTTGCGGTCGGGGTGGACCTCGAGGGCGAGCTTGCGGTAGGCGCGCTTGATGTCCTCGGCGCTCGCGTTCCGCGGGACGCCGAGGACCTCGTAGTAGTCCCGTTCCGCCATCGCCCGCGCGGCGGCCGCTCCCCGGGCCCGCTTCCGGATCGGGCCGGACCGTGCCGGATACGGGCCGGATCGGGGCCGCGGGTGCGGCTAGGCGACCGCCCCCTCGACCTTCCTCTTCTTGTCCTTGATTCCCGTGACGAGGCTGTCCGTCGTGAGGAGGAGCCCCGCGATCGAGGCGGCGTTCTCGAGCGCCGCGCGCACGACCTTCGTCGGGTCGACGATCCCCGCCTTGAACATGTCGACGTAGGTGTGGGTGAGGGCGTCGAACCCCTCGACGGTCTTCCTCTCGCGAACCTCCTCGACGACCGCCGAGCCGTCCTCTCCGGCGTTCTCCGCGATCTGGCGGAGCGGAGCGGAGAGGGCCCGGGCGACGATCTCGACCCCGAAGCGCTCGTCCCCCTTCGCCTTCACGGCCTGGACGGGCTCGACGCAGCGCAGGAGCGCGACCCCGCCCCCCGGGACGATCCCCTCCTCGACGGCGGCGCGCGTGGCGTGGAGCGCGTCCTCGACCCGCGCCTTCTTCTCCTTCATCGCCGTCTCCGTATCCGCCCCGACGCGCACGACGGCGACCCCCCCCGTCAGCTTCGCGAGCCGCTCGGAGAGCTTCTCCTTGTCGTACTCGGAGGTCGTCCGTTCGATCTGGGCGCGGATCTGGGCGACGCGGGCGTCGATGTCCTTCCTGGAACCGGCGCCCCCGATGACCGTCGTCGTGTCCTTCTCGATCTTGATCTTCGAGGCGCGGCCGAGGTGGGAGAGATCGAGGCTCTCGAGCTTGAGGCCCAAGTCCTCCGTCACGGCCGTCCCCTTCGTCAGGACCGCGAGGTCCTGGAGCAGCGCCTTCCGCCGTTCGCCGAAGCCGGGGGCCTTCACGGCGCAGACGGAGAGGATCCCCTTCAGCCGGTTCACGACGAGCGTCGCCAGCGCCTCCCCCTCGACGTCCTCCGCGATCACGAGGAGCGGCCGGCGGGTCGCCGCGATCCGCTCGAGGAGGGGGAGGAACTCCCGCACGCTCGCGATCTTCTTCTCGTAGATCAGGAGGTAGGCGTCCTCGAGGAGGCAGGCCATGTCCTGGACGTTCGTGATGAAGTAGGGGGAGATGTACCCCTTGTCGAACTGCATCCCCTCGACGAACTCGACCTTCGTCTCGATCCCCTTCGCCTCCTCGACCGTGATCACGCCGTCCTTGCCGACCCGCTCCACGGCGTCGGCGAGGAGGTTGCCGATCGAGGCGTCCTGGTTGGCCGAGATCGTCCCGACCTGGGCGATCTCCTCCTTCTTCTTCACCGGGCGCGAGAGCCCCTTCAGGCTCTCGACGGCGGCGGCGACCGCCTTCTCGATGCCGCTGCGGAGCGCGACGGAGCTCACCCCGTGGGCGATCACCTTGAGCCCCTCGAGGAAGATCGCCTCCGCGAGGACGGTCGCCGTCGTCGTCCCGTCCCCGGCGACGTCGGAGGTCTTCGAGGCGACCTCGTTCAGGAGCTTCGCCCCCATGTTCTCGAAGGGGTCCTCGAGCTCGATCTCCTTGGCGATCGTCGCCCCGTCGTTGCTGACGGTCGGCCCGCCGAAGGAGCGCTGGAGGATGACGTGCTTCCCGGAGGGGCCGAGGGTCACCTTGACCGCGCGGGTGAGCTTCTCGACGCCCGCGCGCACCTTCGTCCGCGCGGCCTCGTCGTAGAGGATCTGCTTGGCCTGGGCCATGGGATCAAAAGCCTTCTTTCTAGCGCGCCGGCCCTAGCGGCCGAGCGAGGCCAGGATCTCGTTGCCGTGGAGGACCTTGTACTCCTCCCCCTCGATGCGGACGTCCGTGCCGGCGTACTTGCCGAAGAGGACCTCCTCTCCGACGCCGACCGGGACGGACTCCCGCTTGCCGGTCTTCAGGAGCCGGCCGGGGCCGACCGCGCGGACCTTGCCCCGCTGCGGCTTCTCCTTGGCCGTGTCGGGGATCACGATCCCCCCGGTCGTCTTCTCCTCGGCCTCGAGGACCTGGATCACGACGCGATCGTCGAGCGGACGGATGCGGAGCATGTTCGGTGTCCTCCGGGACTAGTCGAAGTCTTCGCCGCCGAAGTCGTCCATCCCCTCGTCCTCGCCGCCGCCTCCCGCGGCGGGCCTCCCCCCCCTCTTCTTCTCCTTCGGCTTCTCCGTGACGATCGCGTCCGTCATGAGGAGGAGCCCCGAGACCGACACGGCGTTCTCGAGGGCCGTCCGGACGACCTTCACGGGGTCGACGATCCCCATCGCGAGGAGGTCGCCGTACTCCCCCGTGAGGGCGTTGTAGCCGAAGTTCGGGTCCTTCTCGCGGAGCACGCGCCGGACGACGAGGGAGCCGTCGACCCCCGCGTTCCCCGCGATCGTCCGGATCGGGAGCGGGAGCGCCGCGCGAAGGATCGCGACGGCGAAGGCCTCGTCGCCGGGCAGCTTCAGGCGGTCGAGCACGGCAGCCGCCCGCAGGAGGGCGACCCCTCCGCCCGGCACGATCCCCTCCTCGAGGGCGGCGCGGGTGGCGTGGTGGGCGTCCTCGTAGAGGGCCTTGCGCTCCTTCGCCTCGGTCTCCGTCGCCGCGCCGACGAGGATCTGCGCGATCCCCCCCGTCAGCTTCGCGAGCCGCTCGAGGAGCTTCTCGCGGTCGTAGTCCGAGGTCGTCTCCTCGACCTGGCGGCGGATCTGCTTCGCGCGCGCGGAGATGTCCGGGGCCGAGCCCCCCCCTTCGAGGATCGTCGTGGTGTCCGCGTCCACGCGGACCTTCTTCGCCCGGCCGAGGTCGGCGATCGAGAGCGTCGCGAGGTCGATGCCGAGGTCCTTGAAGACGGGGCGCTTCGCCCCGGTCAGGATCGCGAGGTCCTCGAGCATCGAGCGGCGGCGGTCGCCATAACCGGGCGCCTTCACCGCGCAGCAGGAGAGGATCCCGCGCAGCCGGTTGACGACCAGGGTCGCGAGCGCCTCTCCCTCGACCTCCTCGGCGATCACGAGGAGGGGGCGGCCCGCCTCCCGGATCTTCTCGAGGAGGGGGAGGAGCTTCGAGACGCTCGAGAGCTTGTCCTCGTGGATGAGGACGAGGGCGTTCTCGAGGACGCACTCCATCGCTTCCGGGTCCGTGACGAAGTGGGGGGAGAGGAAGCCGCGGTCGAACTGCATCCCCTCGACGATCTTCACCTCGGTCTCCGTCGAGCGTCCCTCCTCGACGGTGAGGACCCCGTCCTTCCCGACGCGCGAGAAGGCCTCCGCGATCTTCTTGCCGACTTCGGGGTCGTTGTTCGCGGAGATCGTCGCGACCTGCTCGACGCGGTCGGCCCGTCCCTCGACGGGCTTCGCCCCCTTCTTCAGCTCCTCGACGACCGCCACGCACCCCTTGTGGAGGCCTCGGTTCAGGTCCGCCGGGTTCGCTCCGGAGGTGATGAAGCGCAGCCCCTCGTGGAAGATCGCCTCGGCGAGGAGCGTCGCCGTCGTCGTCCCGTCCCCCGCCTGGTCGGAGGTCTTCGAGGCGACCTCCTTCACGAGCTGCGCCCCCATGTTCTCGAAGGGGTTCTCGAGGGAGATCTCCTCGGCGACCGTGACCCCGTCCTTCGTGATCGTGGGTCCGCCCCAACCCTTGTCGAGGACCGCGTTTCGCCCCCGGGGGCCGAGCGTGCTGACGACGGCTCGGGAGAGTTTCTGAACGCCCCGGCGAATCGCCTCCCTCGCCTCGGCGTCGAAGAGCAGTTGCTTGGCCATGGAGCGTTTCCTCCCTCGGAAGGCGCGACGTAGGGGACGGGGAGCGTCCGATGCGAACCGACGGACCGGGACGCACGCGAGGGCGCAAAACGGGTGCCGCAGCCGACGTCGCCGGCCCCGGTCCCAACTCACGCGGGGAGCGATGCCTGGGTCGCCGGATCGTAGGCCGTGCGCTGTCAGTGTGGCAGAGCGGCCCTCGGGGCTCTCCGCCCCGCTGCCGGTTTGGCAGTTGCCGCGGGCCCGGTTCGAGGTTAGGGATTCCGGCCTCCGGCCCCCTGGCGAGCCGGGGTACTCCTCGACTTGCGCGCATTCCTCCTTCCGCTGACCGGGTTCCTCCCGCTGATCGGGCTCCTTCCGCCGATCGGATCCTTCCTTCACCCACGGGCGGTGGAGACGGCCTTCGAGATCCGGACGGTGGAGGAGGCGCTCCACCGTGGAGATATCGCGGGGCTCTCGGGCACGCGGCTCGAGGTCGCCACCTCGTCGGGAACGGTCGGCATCGACTGCAGGGACGTCCTCTGCGCGACCGCGATTCAGCCCCCCGTCGTGGGCCCCTCGCCCTCCTCCCTCCTCGAGCTGGCGGATGGCGACGTCCTCTTCGGGACGGTCGACTCCGGCAAGGGGGACGTCCTCTCCGTTCACGGACCTGGGGAGGGTCTCCTCGAAGTGGCGGTCGGGAGCCTGCGGCGGTGGATCCACCTCGGCAACGCCGCCGGGCGCTCCGCCGAGAGCTTCGCGCCCGCGCCGGACGCGGACCGCCTCTATCTCCCGGCGCCCGGGGGGCTCGACCACCTCGACGGGACCCTCTCGGGCTTCGACGGGGACGGTTTCACCTTCGAGAGCGCGCTCGGGAAGACCCGCAGGACTTTCGCCGAGAGCGCCGCCCTCGTCCTGGCGCCGGAGGGGAGCCCGCCCGCGAGGTCGGATCTCCTCGCGCTCGTCGAGTTCGGGGACGGGTCCCGCCTGACCGGCCGCCTCGTCGGCCTCGAGGGGGGGGAGCTGTCGATCGCCCCCTCCTGGGCCCCGCTCGTCCGGTTCCGGCTCGACCGGGTCGCCTCGATCCGCTTCCGCAACGGTCGTTACGTCTACCTCTCCGAGCTCGAGCCGATCGAGGCGGTCGAGACCCCCTATTTCGGAGGGGCCGACGCGCTGCGGTTTCCCTACCAGAAGGACCGAAGCGTCGGCGGGGGGAGGCTCCGCTGCGGGGGGCGCGTCTACGCGCGCGGCCTCGGGCTCCACTCCCGCACCGTCCTGCGCTACGGCCTCGAGGCGAAGTACGCACGGTTCCGGGCGCTCGCGGGGATCGACGACGAGGTCCTCGGATTCGCCTTTTCCGGCTCGGCCCTCCTCCGCATCGCCGTCGACGGCAAGGTCGTCTACGCCTCCCCGCCGCTGCGCGCGGGAGGGGAGCCGCTGCGGATCCCCGAGATCGACCTCAAGGACGCGCGCGAGCTGCGCGTCGAGGCCGACTACGGCGAGGACTTCCACGTCGGCGACCGCGTCGACCTGCTCGAGCCGGTCCTGGTCCGCGGATGAAGCGTCTCGCCGCGGGCGCGTACGCTCTCGCGGCCCTCCTCCTCCTCCTCGCTCTCGGCTCCCTCGGGGAGGAACCGCGCCCGCCCGCCGGGCCGGCTCCCCTTCTCGCGGGTCCGGCCCGCCCGGTCGAGCGCGCGGTCCTCGAGAGGGAGGACTCGGCCGCCCTCGTCGTCCCCTCCTGCGCGCGCGCCGGACGCCCCTTCGTTCTCGAATGCGAGGGGGCCGATCCGAGGAAGGACGCCTCCCTCCGGGTGGACGGCTCCCCCCTCCCGGCGGAGCCGGTTTCGGGGCCGGGTCCCCTCGCGCGGGTCCGCGTCACCCTCCACGAAGAGGGGTGGCGCGGGATCGAGGTCGCGCGCCCGGCGGGCGAGGACCTCGTCGCGTGGGTCCGGGTTGGTCCGCCGGTGAAGGTCGCGTGGGTCGGCCCCGATTCGCCGGTTGCCCGCCATCTCGAGGACGCGGGCTTCCTCCTCGAGAGGAGCCTCGTTCCCGGCGCGGACCTTCTCGTGCTCGCTTCGGCCGCGGCGGGACCCGAGGAGGTCGAGCGCTTCGCGCGCGAGGGAGGGGGCGTCCTGCTCCTAGGCGGGGAGGCCCTCCGCGCGTTCGGCGGGGAGATCTGGTCGCCCGTCGAGCCGGAGCCTCCGAGGGACGCGACCGAAGGGTCCGAGTCGGAGCCTGCGCCGACCTCCGCCCCGGGAGGGTCCGCGCCGTCCCCCGAGAGGGTGCGCACCGAGAGCGCAACCGTCTCCTTGATCCTCCTGATCGACCGGTCCGGGTCGATGGCCGGCGCGAAGCTCGAGCGCGCGAGGGAGGCGGCGCTCGCCTCCGCCGAGACCCTCGATCCCGAGGACCGCGTCGCGGTGGTCGCATTCGACGTGACGGCGGAGGAGGTGTTCCCCCTCGGAAAGGCCGGAGAGAAGGAGGAGATCCGCCGATCGGTCGCGACCTTGCGCGCGGAGGGGGGGACGCGCTTCGCCCCCGCGCTCCGGCGGGCGACCGAGATCGCGCGCGCCTCCCCGCCCGGGATCCGGCACGCCATCCTCCTCTCGGACGGGATGACCGAGGACTGGGAGACCTCCGACTACCCGAGGATGGTGCGCGAGGCGCGCGCGAGCGGCGTCACCCTCTCGACGGTCGGTTTCTTCCGTCCGGGCGAGCGCGGGGACGAGCCCTTGGCGCTCCTCGCTCGATGGGGAGGAGGGCGCTTCTACCCGGTCGAGGATCCCCGCGAGATCCCGCAGGTCTTCACGCTCGAGGCCCGCCGGGTGGCGGGGTCCGTCCGCCCCGGGAGGGAGCGCTCTCCCGCCTCCGGGCCGGTGCCCTCGGCCCCCCGAGTCGAGCCGGCCGAGCCCCCCTCGCGCCCGGCTCCTCCGCTCTTCACCGCGAGGCTCGTCGAGAGGCACGACTCCCTCGAAGGGGTCGACCTCTCTTCGGCCCCTCCGTTCGATGCCTACCTCCCGGCGCGCCCGCGCCCCCGCGCGGCCGTCCCCCTCCGGGTCGAGCCGACGGGCGATCCCCTCCTCGCCCTCCGTAGCGTCGGGTCGGGGTGGATCGCCGCATGGTGCGGAGACGGGGGAGAAGGGGCCTTTTCCCCATGGGTCCGGAGCGGCGACCTCCTCCGACTCGGCCTCGCGCTCTCGGAGTTCCTCCGGCGCGGCGACGGAGCGGAGGTGACCTGGAGGCTCGAGGCCTACGGAGAGAGCGGCCTCCTCGAGGGACGGGCCGGAGGGGCCCCACCGGGGCTCCTTCGGTCGGCGCGGAGTCTCGACGCCTGGACCCGGAGGGTCGACCTCGATCCTCCGCTCCGGGGGGCTCTCGGCCCGGACGGCGCGGGGAGGCTTCGCTCCTCCCTGCGCCGGGTCGCCCCATTGCCCGAGGCCTCCCCGCCCGGACCGGCTTCGGCACCTTCCTCGAGGCCGCTCGACCCGATCCCTGCGCCCGCGCGGGGACCGGGACTCCTCTTCGGGGGCGCGGCCCTCGCCCTCGCGGCCGGCGAGGGGGCCCGCCGCCTCCCCTCCTCGCCTCAGCGCCGGCCGCCCCGGCCTTCCTTCCGGGTCGGGGAGTCGGAGGGGGGCGAGGCCTCGCGGGCCGGCTCCCGATAGAACCGGACGCAGTCCTTCCCCTTCTTCGCCTCCTTCAACGCCTCGTTGGCGCGCTCGATCAGGCGGACGGGGGGCGTCGCGTCGCGCGTCCCCTCCTTCGCGGGGGGGTAGTAGGTGGCGCCTCCGATGCTCGTCGTGACGGACCACATCCGGCCGCTCCCGAGGTCGACCGAGCGGCGGATCGCGGCCCGGACCCGCTCGGCCGCGGCGAGCGCGTTCGTCTGGTCGGTCTCGGGGAGGAGGAGGATGAACTCATCCCCGCCGTAGCGGAAGGCGATGTCCTCGCGGCGCTTCTCCTGGAGGAGGGTCTTCGCGAACGACGCGAGCACCTCGTTCGCGAAGGGGTAGGAGGTCTCCGTGTTGAGCTTCTTGAAGTCGTCGAGGTCGATCAGGAGGAGCGAGAGAGGGTGGCCCCTCCGCCGCGCGCGCTGGAACTCCTCGGGGAGCCGCTCGTCGAGGAGGTGGCGGTGGTTGAAGAGGCCCGTCCCGTAGTCCCGGATCGACTGGTCGCGGAGCCTACGAAGATCGTCGGCGTGCCGGAGGATGCGCTCGATCTCGAAGACGGCCTGCTCCACGGTGAGGGGCCGGCGCGCGAGGCCGTCGAGCGGGCCCACGGCGGCCTCGAAGGAGGAGAGGGAGGCGAAGGGGGCGTCGGGCTCGAGGACGAGGAGGAGGGGAACCGGCGGGACGCCCGGCTCCGCGCCGGCGCTCCGCGCCGTCCCGAGCCGCTTTGCCTCCTGCGACTCGCGCTCCGGATCGAGGAGCGGGGCGAAGACGAGGAGGTCGGGTCGCTCCTTGCCGAGGGACGAGAGGGTCGCGCGGAGCGAGGCCGTCCGCGCCACCCGGAAGCCCCTCGCCCGCAGGACGAGCTCGAGCGCGCTCCAGTCGTCGCCGGCGTGATTGGCGAGGAGGATGGTCGGGGGCGGGCGGTCCACGGCCGATTCGTCGAGTCTCCCCTCCCGGGGGGAAGCGCACGGTGCCCTTCCCTCTGCGGCCGCCCCCTTGGAGGGCCGCACCGTCGAGAGGAGTATACGCGCCCCCGATCCGCCTCGCCTTGACGCAGGGGGGAGCGTGGCTAGAATCGCGCCTCCTTTTCGGCCGGGAGACGCTCCGGCCGCCGAACCCCTTTGCCGGAAACGTTGACGATCGACCGCCTGATCGAAGCGGGGGTCCACTTCGGGTGTCGCGCGAACCGCTGGAACCCGAAGATGAAGCCCTTCATCCTCGGGAAGCGCCACCTGATCCACCTGATCGACCTGCGCCAGACGGTGCGGGGGTTGCTCCGGTCGGAGCACTTCCTCTCCCGGATCGCCTCGACCGGGTCCCCCGTCCTCTTCGTCGGGTCGAAGCGGCCGATCCGCACCGTCGTCGAGGAGCAGGCGAAGCGGTGCGGCTCCCCCTACGTCGCCGAGCGCTGGATCGGCGGGACGCTGACGAACTTCGCCGTCATCCGCCGGCGCCTCGCGCGTCTGGAGGAGCTCGAGCGGATGGAGGAGGACGGCTCCCTCGAGCGCCAGTCGAAGAAGATGATGTCGGCCCTCCGGCGCGAGAAGGAGAAGATCGCCCGCAACCTCGAGGGGATCCGCGCGATGGCGACCCTTCCCGGCGCGATCGTCATCGTCGACCCGCGCCGCGAGGACATCGCGGCGCAGGAGGCGCGCCGCACGGGCATCCCCTCGATCTGCCTCCTCGACACGGACTGCGACCCCGACCTCGCCGACATCCCGATCCCCGGCAACGACGACGCGATCAAGTCCGTCGGCCTCGTCCTCGGCCGCCTCGCCGAGGCGGTCCTCGAGGGGAAGGCGGCCTACGAGACGACCGGGGCGATGGAGGAGCGCGCCTCCGAGGGGGGCGGGGAGGAGGTCCGTCCGTCGCGCGGGGAAGGGCCGCCGCGCCCGCGCGCCGCCCGCTCCGGGGGACGGGTCGAGACGGCCACGGTCGCGGAAGCCGGCGAGGGCGGGGACGCCCCCCGGCGCTGACCGGGAAGCGAGGGGACGTCGTGGAGATCTCCGCCGACCTCGTGCGCACCCTGCGCGAGTCGACGGGCGCGGGGCTGATGGACTGCAAGCGCGCGCTCGTCGAGGCCGCGGGGGACGCCGACCGCGCCGTGGAGCTCCTCCGGCGCTGGGGGATCTCGAGCGCCGCCCGCCGCGCCGGCCGCGTGACGAAGGAAGGGCGCGTCGGCTGCTACATCCACCACGACGGGAAGAAGGGGGTCCTCGTCGAGGTCGCGTGCGAGACCGACTTCGTCGCCCGCTCCGATCGGTTCGGCCAGGTCGTGAGGGACGTCGCCCTCCACATCGCGGCGGCGCGGCCGCGGTGGGCGAGCCGCGAGGAGGTCCCCCCCGAGGTCGTCGCGAAGGAGCGCGACCTGCACCGCGACGGGGTCTCGGGGAAGCCCTCCGACGTCGCGGAGCGCATCCTCGACGGGAAGATGAAGAAGTTCTTCGCGGAGACGGTCCTCCTCGACCAGCCGTTCGTGAAGGACGAGTCGCGGACGGTGGGGGCACTCCTCCAGGAGGCGATCGCGGCCCTCGGGGAGAACCTGGTCGTCCGTCGCTTCGCCCACTTCGAGATCGGCGGGTGACGGTCGGAGGGTCGCCCCCCTGCCGTTCAACCGAATCCTCCTCAAGCTGAGCGGCGAGGCCTTCGGCGGGCCCGCCGGCCGCGGGCTCGACGTCGAGGCGATCGAGCGGATCGCGCGCGAGGTGAAGGGGGTCGCCGACCTCGGCGTCGAGGTCGCGGTCGTCGTCGGGGGGGGGAACATGCTCCGGGGAGCGGAGCTCGAGGCGCGCGGGATGGGGCGCGCGGGGGCGGACACGATGGGGATGCTCGCGACGGCGGTGAACGCCCTCGCCTTCCAGGACGCCCTCGAGCGGCGCGGGCGCGAGACGCGCGTCCTGACGGCAATCGAGATGCGGACGGTCGCCGAGCCCTACATCCGGCGGAGGGCCCTCCGCCACCTCGAGAAAGGGAGGATCGTGATCCTCGCGGGAGGGACGGGAAACCCCTTCTTCACGACGGACACGACGGCCGCGCTCCGCGGGGCGGAGCTCGAGGTCGACGCCCTCCTCAAGGCCACCCACGTCGACGGCGTCTACGCGGCCGACCCTCGGGTCGACCCCAAGGCGGAGCGCTTCGATCGCCTCTCCTACCTCGACGTCCTCAACCGCCGCCTCAAGGTGATGGACGCGACCGCGATCACGCTCTGCATGGAGCACCGACTCCCGATCGTCGTCTTCGACCTCGGGGTCGACGGGAACATCGCCCGGGTCGTCAAGGGCCAGCCCGTGGGAACCCGGATCGAGCCGTAGGGGAGGTGACCGTGGAGAACCCGCGCGAAGAGATCTACCTCGAGACCGCCGAGCGGATGGAGAAGGCCGTCGAGATCCTCGCGGGAGACCTCCGCGGGATCCGCACGGGCCGGGCCTCCCCAGCCCTCGTCGAGGGGATCCGCGTCGACTACTACGGCGCCCCGACCCCGCTCCACCAGATCGCGAGTGTCTCGATCCCCGAGCCGCGCCTGATCGTCATCAAACCCTACGACCCCAGCGCCTTGAAGGAGATCGAGAAGTCGATCCTGAAGAGCGAGCTCGGGGTCACCCCTGCGAACGACGGCAAGCTCCTCCGGCTCGCCCTCCCCCCCCTCTCCGAGGAGCAGAGGAAGAAGCTCGCCGCCCGGTGCAAGGAGATCGCCGAGCAGGTGCGGGTCTCGCTCCGCAACGTCCGGCGCGAGGGCTTGAAGCGCGTCGACGCCGCGGAGAAGGATCGCGCCCTCACGGAGGACGATGCGAAGGGCCTGCGGGACGAGATCCAGGAGCTGATCAAGGAGCACGAGGCGAAGGTCGAGGAGGTCCTCTCCCGGAAGACCAAGGAGATCCTCGAGGTCTAGGCCCCGCCGCGGTTCGAGGAGGGCTCGCCCGGCGCTATCCTCGAGGGCGTCCCGGCACGGGGGCGTAGCTCAGCTGGGAGAGCAACGGATTTTTAATCGCGCGCCGGCGGCGGCGAACCGGCGGAAGGGAGCGACGAACCCGCGACGGGAGGGGCGCCCCGGCGACCGGGGCCGGGGAGTTCCCGGGGAGTTACCGAGGGTGAGGGCCCCGGTTTGCGGATTCCTAGGGCCGCGGCGGCCGGCCGGCGCGTTTGACGGGTATGGTATTATTCCTATGTCTAGGCGAGCCGGGATCGGCTCCGGCGCGCCGAGGACCGTCGGAACCCGAGAACGGAGCAGCGACTCCGCGGGAAGGTCGAAATCAAGGGCAGTACCGGAGGCGGTAAGACCCCGGCCGATCAAGGGGCGCGTCGAGGGGAAGACCTAACGCGAAGAGCGGTGAGATTCCGCTCGCGCGAGGTCTTCGATGATTCCTCGTACGTCCGCCCTCGACACCCCCCGCTGCGGGCGGGGGTACGTCGCCTCCGCGCCGTCCCGCGACCCCGAGTACCTCTCGCTCCGGGACGCCGCCGCCTTCCTCTCCGTCTCGCCGAGGCAGGTCCGCCACTGGCGCTCCCTCGGGTCCGGGCCCCCGGCGATCCGGCTGGGCCGCCACCTCCGGTTCTCGGTCTCGGACCTCCGCGCGTTCGCCGAGTCGCGCCGCGAGCCCGAGGGGAGGGGGCGATGAGCCGCCTCCTCACCGTCCGCCAGGTCGCCTCGCGGCTCGGCGTCCGCGCCCAGACCCTCGCGAACTGGCGCGGGCGCGGGATCGGGCCCCGCTACGTGAAGCTCAACTACTTCGTCCGCTACCCGGAGGACGAGGTCGAGGCGTTCGTCGCCGCGCGGGTCGCCCGGAAGGTGGACGACTACATCGGCGCTCCCGTCCCGCGCCCGGCCGGGTCCAGCGGCGCCGCTCCGGCCGCCGATGAGGGGAGGCAGCCGTGAGCGAGCCCGACCTCTCCCTCCCGAGCCCGGACCCCGCGGCGGCGGTCGAGTTCCTCCGGATCCTCCACCCGGGGAGGGCGAGGACCGTGCACCACCGGGAGGTCGGCGGCCGATGGGTCGCGAAGACCTTTCGCCCCGGCGAGGAGGCCGCGCTCCTCGACTGGCTCCGCGCGAGGGGGCAGTCGGGCAACTTCTACTTCTCCGTGAACGTCGCCGGCGTCTTCGACGCGAAGCCCTCGGACGCCGACGTGACGGCGGTCGTCTACCTCCACGTAGACGTGGACTCCCGCGGCGGCGACCCGGCCGAGCGCGAGACGATCCTCGCCCGGATCCGTGCCTGCTCCCCGCCCCCGACGGCGATCGTGGACTCGGGCGGCGGGTACTGGGGGTTCTGGAAGCTGCGCGAGGCGGCGTCGCGCGGGGCTGACGAGGAGGTGTGGGGGCGGACGGTCGCCGCCGTCAAGAGCCGCAACCGCGCCCTGGCCCTCGCCCTCGGCGGCGACCACTGCCACGACCTCTCCCGGGTCGCCCGCCTCCCGGGAACCGTGAACCGCCCCGACGAGAAGAAGCGCGCGCGGGGCCGGGTCGACGCCCTCGCCCGCCTGGTCGAGCACCACCCCGACCGCGAGTACGGGCTGTCGCAGTTCGAGCCGGCGCCCGAGGGGGGCGGCGCCGCGGGGGGCGCGGAGGCGGCGGGGCGCGAGGCCTCGGTCGAGTTGGTCGACTCGCCGCCGCGCCGCGAGTCGCTCGACGGTCTCCCGATCCCCGACCGCGCGAGGAAGGTCATCGAGCAGGGGCGCGACCCCGACGACCCGGGACGGTTTTGCCGGCGCAAGAGCGGGGAGCGAGGGTGCCCGCCTGGCTGCGACCACGACCACGACCCCTCCCGCGCGGCGCTGTCGGCCGCCGTCGCCCTGGCCGAGGCGCGCCTGACCGACGTGGAGATCCAGGGGGTCTTGACCGACGAGCGGTGGGGAGTCTCCCGCGCGAGGGCGGGGAGCGACCGGCGTGAGCTCGCGAGGACGATCGCCGAGGCCAGGAGGATCGCGGAGGAGCGGCGCGCCGAGACCTCGCCCGACGGGTGGGTGCGGCGCCTCAACGCCGAGCACGCCACCGCGTACGTGGGCAACAAGCTCCGCGTCCTCCGCACCCGCGAGGAGCCGGTCCCCGGGGGGAAGATCCGCGCCGAGAAGACGA
This sequence comes from Planctomycetota bacterium, assembly GCA_035695825.1. GTDB lineage: Bacteria > Planctomycetota > UBA1135 > UBA1135 > JAKEFM01 > JAKEFM01. The sequence goes on from DASRRH010000024.1 coordinate 31,020, forward strand.
TCTTCATCGCGCGGGAGGACTTCGCGGCGAAGCTCGCCAACAAGCGGGTCCGCGCCGGGGGGAAGAACGGGAGCGACCTCGTCCCCGTCGGGAGGTGGTGGCTCGACCACCCCGCCCGGCGGGACTACGAGGGCGTCGTCTTCGCCCCCGGGCGGGAGGAGCCGGGCTACTTCAACCTCTGGCGCGGCTTCCCCCACGGGAGGAAGGAGGGAGACGCGAGCCGGTGGGAGGAGTTCGTCCTCCGCCGCGTCGCCGCCGGGGACGCGCGGGTCGCCGCGTACGTCCACGACTGGACCGCCGCCATGCTCCAGCGCCCGGGCGAGCCGGGGAAGACCGCGCTCGTACTCCGGAGCGGGCTCACCGGCACGGGGAAGAGCGCCTTCGCCGACCTGGTCGGCCTGCTCCTCGGGCACAACTACTTCGTGGCCTCCCAGCGGGCCCACCTGACGGGGCGGTTCTCCGGGCACCTCGCGACGACCGTCCTGATGCACGTGTGCGAGGCGATCCTCCGCGACGAGACGGAGGCGAAGATGACTCTCAAGGCCCTCCTGACCGAGACGACGCGGGTGGCGGAGCACAAGGGGCTCGACGCCTTCGGCGTGTCGAACTGCCTGCACCTGATCGTCACGTCCAACGAGGAGTGGGTCGTCAACCTCGACGAGGACGACCGGCGGTTCTGCGTCATCGAGGTCCTCGGGGAGAAGATGCCGAAGGCGGAGGAGTACGACCCTCTGCGCCGGTGGGTCGAGGAGGAGGGCGGATCGGGCGTCGTCCTCGACTGGTACCTGAGGCGCGACGTCTTGAAGTTCGACCCATTCCGCGACCGGCCGAAGACGAAGGCGTACGACGCCCAGAAGGAGGCGTCGCGCGAGAACCCGTGGCGCGACGCGCTCTCCGAGGCGTTCCGGTCCGACGGCGGGGCGATCGTCGCCGCCGAGGACGTGTGGCGATTCCTCGGCGTCGAGAAGAAGGACCGCGACCCCCAGAAGGGGCGCCGCCTGACGGCCGACATGAAGTCGCTCGGGTACGAGCGCGCCGAGCGCCGCCTGGAGAAGGGCGGCGACCAGGTGAAGGCGTTCGTGAGGGTCGGCCCGGACGGGAAGACCCCCGCGCTGTTCGTGGCCGCCGTCGCCTCCCGCCCGGGAGAGAGGGAGCGGTTCGAGATGCGGCGGACTGATTGGCGGCCGGACGCCGACCCGGCCTTCTGAGAGGGGGCGGGGGCCGCCGACCCCCGTCGACCCCGTTGACGGCGGGGGTCGCGCTACCGCCGGCCCGGGACAGATCCCCCGTCCGTCCCGACGATCTCATTCTCTATAGGGGTCAAGGGGGTCAAAAGGGTCGGAGGGGTCGGCCTCTATTCGGGAGAGCCGTGACCCCCGTGCGCCGACCCCCGCGCCGATCGGTCCCGGGGAAAGGGGGTCAACCGGGGGAGCCCGGCGCCCTCGATACCCGCCCCCCGCGCGCCGGGCGAAGTCAGTAGATCCCCGCCCCGCGGTCCGCCGGCCCTCTCCCCGTCGCCCGGGGACCGACGGTCCGTCGCTCCTCCCCGGGGAAGTCAGCTCTCGGTAACTCCGCGGGGACGGCCGCGCCGCCCCGCCGAGTCGGTCACCGACCGCGGGCCGAGGGTCCCCATCGAGAACGGGACGGCCCGGACGCCGCGCCGCCCCGCCGGCGCCCCGCTGAGCGCGCCTGGCGGCGCCAGGCGAGGCCGCGGCGGGCGCCCTCGACCGACGGAAGTGCCTTCGTCGAGCGCAGTTCTGTCCGACCCCTGGGGTACGATTGTCTACGTGCGACGAACCCGCCCCTACCGCCGCGTGACCCCCGACGCCGTCGCGCGGTTCCTTGCCGCCGTCCGCCGCGGACTCACGCCCCGCGCCGCCGCGGTCCACGCCCGCGGGCTCGCGCCCGCTGCCGCGCCGCCGGGGGTCGTCAACGCCTTCAAGGCCCTGCGCGGCCGCGACCCCGTCTTCCGGGCGGCGTGGCGCGCGGTGGCCGCGCTGCCCCCGGGGAGGGCCCGGTGACCGAGACCGACCGAGTCCTCGACGACGCGCGGAGCGTCGTCTACCGCGGGACGCCGCCCGCCTACCTCAAGAGCGACTACGAGGACGCCGCCGAGGCGCTGTGCGGCGGCGACGCCGTCGCCTTCGCGAAGGGGCTCTGCGAGAGGGGCTCCGACGTGGAGACCCTGATCGCCGCGTCCGTCGCGGCCGAGGCGGCCGACCGCGCGATGCGGCACGAGGCGTACGCGAAGGCCGTCGCGGACCTCGCCCGCGGGGAGACGTCCGCTCTCTCCCGCGCGTGGGAGGCGATCGCCGGGGGCGCCGCGGGGGCGTTCCCCGGGGAGACGCAGGCGGGCGCGGTCGCCAAGTTCCTGCGCACCCCCGCCGGCGCCGTCGCCTACGCCGAGTACTGCAAGGCCCACGACTCGCTCGCCTAGCCGAAGGAGAACGACGATGACCGCCGCCACCGCACGACGCGACGAGGTCGCCGCCGACCTCGCGCAGACGAAGCAGAGGCACGCCGCCGCGTCCGCGGCCCTCGGGCGCGCGGTCGCGGAGGGCCGCGACGCCGCGGGGCTGAGGGCGGAGGCCCACGACCTCCAGGTGAGGATCGAGGACCTGGAGGCCGCCCTCCCCGCGACCGAGGACCTCATCCGCGAGGAGGAGGCGCGCGCGGAGGCCGAGCGCCTCGCGGCGGCCGCCGCCGCCCGGGAGGAGCGCCGGAAGCGGCGCGAGGCCGCGGCGAGGAGGTTCGACGCCGCGATCGCCGCCGCCGGCGCCGCGTTCGACGAGTGGTTCGCCGCGTCCCCGGAGGGACACTGGAAGATCGCGCTGCGCAACGCCGTGCCCTACGGCCTGGTCAGAGCGCTCGACGCCAGCATCCTCTCGAGGAACGAGGCGCCCCTCGCCGCCTGCGAGAGGAAGGAGTAGCGCCGTGACGATCTGGACCGAGCTGTCCTCCATGTCCTTGGGGGAGCTCCGCGCCGAGATGGCGAAGGCCGCCCCCGCGGCCGCGCTCCGCTTCTGGAAGAACGGCGGCGAGCCCGCCCTCGACGCGCAGGCGTACGAGGACGCGATGGACGACCTCGCCCGCTCCGAGGCCCGCCCGGGCGAGACGTTCGAGAAGGCCCTCGCCCGCCTCGCCGACGAGCGCGACCCGACCCTCAACGCCCTCTACTCCGCCGCCGACATGGCCCGCGCCCTCGCCGAGAAGCGGGCGGCCGACGGGCGCCGCGACGAGGCGACCGACGACGCCGAGCGGAAGCGTCGGATCGCCGACAAGATGGACGCGCTCGCCGAGGCGGGCCGGAAGGAGGGCGAGTCGAGGGAGAAGGCGTACGCCCGCCTCCTCCGCGAGAGCGAGGACATGAAGGCCCTCGCCGATGCGCACGAACTCTGACCGATCTCTTCGGGCCCCCGAGTGGGGGTTCTCCTTCCCCCGACCGAGCGCGTCTCTCCGGGCCCAAACCCGGAGAGGCGCCCCCGGCGGGCCCCGCCCGTGACCGGCCGCGACGTCTGCCCGCTCGACCCCGACGACAGGAAGCGCCGGTTCCTCGACGCCCTCGCCGAGCGCGGGGTCGTCCAGGTGGCGGCGGCGCTCGCCTCGCCCGGGGTCGAGAGCCCGCGCGCCGCCCGGTCGTTCTTCTACCGGGAGCGGAAGGTCGACTCGGTCTTCCGCAACGCGTGGCAGGAGAGCCTCAAGGTCTTCTGCGGCCGCCTGGAGTCGGAGATCGTCCGCCGCGCGGTCGACGGGTGGACGGAGGAGCGGGTGTCCACCGACGCCATGGGCGGCGTCATCCGCCGCGACCTCGTGACGCGGTACGACTCCCACCTCCTCGCGCTCCTCGCCCGCCGCTGGATGCCGGAGTACGGGGAGCGGGTCGAGGTGACCGACGCGACGCCGCGGGAGAGGAGGTTCCCTGAGCTTCCAGGCATGAAAGCCGAGGAGCTCCGAGCCCTCGTCGCCTCCGTCGAGGCCGCCGCCGCCGCGAGGCGGGTCGACCCCGCGGACGACGGCGCCCCGGGGACGGCGTGATCCCCGCGGTCGAGCTCGCGGTCCTCACCCTCCGCGGGGAGGCGGTGAGGCTCTACCCCGACCTCCACGACGAGTGCCCCGGCGCCGCCCTCCTCGCGGCGGTCGCGCGGTGCGACCGGGAGCGCGCCGCCCGGGAGCGGGTCGCCTCGGACCCCGACCTGACGGGCGAGCTCCGCCGGGCCGGCGGCCCCGGCCTCGTCCGCCGCCTCCTCGACCACCCGCTCGACGCCCTCGCGGAGGCGCGCCGTCTGGTGCGCCCGTGAGGGACCCCGCCGCGATCCGGGAGCGGATCGCCCGCCTCCGCGAGGAGACCGACCGGCTCCCGCCCGGGCCGCGCGACGACCGCTTCCGGGAGATCGCGGCCCTTCTCCGGGAGCTGGAGCGCACGAAGAAGCCGGAGGCGGCGCGGTGACCCTTCCCGAAGCGGCCCGTCTGGTCCTCGACGCCGCGCGGAAGCGCCGGCTCCCCGGCGAGGCGATGCCCGACGCGGTCGCGAGGACCGTCTACTCCGCCCTCCCCCGGGAGAGGCGCGACGCGCTGAGGTCGATCCTCGCGTCGGCGGAGGCGGAGATCCGAGGGGAGACGCCCGAAGGAGCGGTCGTCCGGCTCGCGGACGCGCTGTTCCTGTAGCCCGACCCGACCGTCTACCGTTCGGCGCCGACTTCCTCTTCGAGGGGCGCGCCCCCGGAGTCTCCCGTCGCCCGCTTCGGGGTGTCCCACATCAGAGCGAGCATTAGCTTCCTCATCCTGGTGCCGAGCCGCGACCAGACTCTCTCGGCGTCGCCGTGACCCATCTTCGAGGCGAGGCCGCTGACCCGGCGGGCGGCGAAGAGGCCGTCCACGGCGCCGGCGATCGCCGGGGCGAGCTGCTGCGACAGGAAGTCGGCCATCCTGGTCAGCTCGTCCTTCGTCAGGCGGTCGCCGTGACCTCTCCCGGAATTGCTCTTATCCTCGACCATGGCTGGATGCCTCCCGCGCTCCCCTCCGACCGGCCCCCTCCATCGGCCGCGCGCCGGCGCGGGGTTGAGGGGCGGCCGACCGCTCGCCCCTCACCCCTCACGTCGCGGCGTCGACCCCGGCGAGACCCGTGACGACGTCCCACCGGGCGCGCCACTCTTCCGCCTCTCGGCGCTCGAAGTAGCGCACGCGGTTCTGCGGGTCGTGCGGGCGGCCGTTCTTCCCGGGGGTGCTGATGTACGCCAGAAAGCCCTCGCGGATCGTCTCGGCGACCGTCGGGCTCGGGACGATCGAGTACTCGGGTGGGCCGTCTCCCGGGAGGAACACAAAGACGAACGCGTCCGAGCGGGGCTCCCCCTCGTCTTTCGGAGTGAGGATCCACCCCCCGGCCCTCACGGTCGCCTTCACCTGGAGCGCCACGGTGCGCCGCGTCCCCGGGTGGTAGGCGAGCACGTCAACGCCCGGCGCGTTCCCCCGCGTCAGCGTCACGAGGAAGCCGCGCCTCGCGAGCTCCGCAGCCACGAAGTGCTCGCCGGCCACGCCGATGAGACCTGCCGGCCGCTTCGCGACGACCGTCTGGGGGCCCTTCACGGCGGGAGGTTTCGGCACCGGTTCCGCGGTCCCTTGAGGAAATGTGACTCATAGTCCGTAGACCGATCGTCCGCGGCGGCCGACTCTCCGCGCCGTGGAGCCCCGGCGCGACCTCCTCGCCGCCTTCGGGCGGGCCATCCGGCGGGCGCGGAGGGCCCGCGGGCTCTCCCAGGAGGTGCTCGGGTTCGAGGCGGAGCTCGACCGGACCTACGTCTCCGGGGTCGAGCGGGGCGTCCGGAACCCCACGGTCCGCGTGGTCGCCCGCCTCGCGTCGGCGCTCGGGGTTCGCCCGAGCACCCTCTTCAGGAGCGCGGAGCGGGGGCGGTGAGGGAAGGCCGCGTCGACTTCGTCGAGCTGGAGGACCTCGCCGCCGCCTGTGGGAAGCCACTCGAGTTCTTCTCGACTCGGGCACGGGGGTAGCCGACATCTTCTAGGCCATCGAAGAGGCTCCGCGGTCCCCGGAGGCCTCGCACACGGGGCGATGGTTTGGTCACCCGGCAAGCTTGAACGGCCGCGGGCCCCCCGGTAGCCTCCGCTCGATCAGTCGCTTCACGGCGACGCTCTTTTACCTGGTCCCCGCGAGGTTTCGCCGGTCGCTGGAGCGTGTCCACCTGCCGTCGGGACCGCCGCGGGGCGCCCTTTTGCCCGGAGGTCGTCCTCGGACCGCCGATGGGTGAACGGAGAGAAACATGGCCGCGACCGCCGCGGAGAACACCCTCCGCCTCCGAGTCGATAACATCGGCTTCCTCCTCGACCGCCTCGGCGAGGACTGCCACCCCCTTCAGTTCCTGCGGGAGCTGACCCAGAACTCGATCGAGGCCATCCCAAAGACCCCCGAGAAGACTGGGGAGATCGTCTGGGACGTTGACTGGCTCTCCTACGACCTGGGGGACCACCCCGTCTACAAACTCTGCATCACAGACACGGGGTGCGGCATGACCGGCGAGGAGATGGATCAGTACATCAACCATCTCTCGTCCTCCGGGTCGGTCATGTCGCGGGACGGGAACTACGGCGTCGGCGCGAAGGTGGCCGCCGCGACGAGGAACCACGCAGGCCTGATCTACCTGTCGTGGAAGGAAGGCCGCGGCTCGATGATCCACCTGTGGCGCGACCCCGCGAGCGGGCAGTACGGCTTGCGCCAGATCCCCCGCCCCGACGGTACGTTCGGGCACTGGGCCGAGGTCGAGGACTCGGTGAAGCCAGAGATCATCGGCCGGAACGGGACCAAGATCGTCCTCTTCGGGAACACCGACCAGCACGACACGATGAAGGCGCCCCCGGAGGCGGCGTCGCCTTCCGCGTGGATCGCGAAGTACCTCAACACGAGGTACTTCAGGATCCCCGAAGGCATCACAATCAAGGCGCGCCAGGGGTGGGAGCAGCCGCGCTCGAACACCGACGTAAACGTGCTACGGACCGTCACCGGGCAGGCCGCCTACCTCGACAAGCACAAGAAGTCGTCCGGGACGGTCTCGCTGCCGGGGGCAACCGCACGCTGGTGGATCCTCAAGGACGAGACAGCCCTCACCCAGAACTCGGGCTTCATCGAGTCCTCGGGTCACATCGCGGCCCTCCACCGGGACGAGCTGTACGAGATGGCCAGCGGCCGCGCCGGCCACGCCAAGCTCCAGCAGTTCGGGATCATCTTCGGATACCGGCAGGTCGTGATCTACGTCGAGCCGTCCCCAGGTGAAGGGGCGCGACTGACGACGAACACCGCCCGCACCGAGCTCCTCCTGAACAGCCAGCCACTACCGTGGACGGACTGGGCCGCCGAGTTCCGCGAGAACCTGCCGAAGGAGATCGCGGCGCACATGGAGGAGATCGCCGCCAGGGCCTCCGAGACGGACCACTCGAAGTCGATCCGCGAGCGGCTGAAGACCATGCTCGACCTGTTCAAGGTCAGCCGGTACAAGCCCACGTCGAACGGGCCGCTGCTTATCGGCGAGCCGATCCCCAACGCCGGCGGTCGTGGCCCCCGCGGCGACGGCGGGCCAGGGAAGGGCGGCTCAGGACCGAGCCGCGCGGCCGGCGGCGGCGCCGTGGGCGGCGTCTACTCCACTTTCTTGAAGGCCGACGGCGTCCCCGGGCGGGAGGCGCGACCGGACCTCTTCCCGAAGGTCCTCTGGGTCACCGTGAAGGACGGCACCCGCGAGCAGGGCGAGATGGAGGACAAGGCGGCTCGCTACCTGGAGGAGCAGCACGTCCTCAAGATCAACGCCGACTTCCGGGCCTTCAGCGACATGATCGACCACTGGGTCGAGAGCTACTCGGCCGAGCACGGCAGCCTCGCCGGGCTCCGCGAGATCGTCCTCGACTCCGTGCACAACTGGTACGAGCAGGCGCTCACCGAGACGATCATCGGGCTTCAGGCCCTCCGGGGGAGCCGGGAGTGGACGGCGGAGGACCTGCGGGACGCCTGGTCCGAGCCCGCCCTTACCTCGGTCGTGATGCAGCGGTACCACCCCTACAACTCGATCAAGCGCGAACTCGGCACGAAGATCGCGTCCCTGAAGAAGTAGGGTGCCATCGAAGGCGTTGACCTCTTGAGTAAGGCTGGGATGCCCGCTGGTTCACCGCACCTCTGATGTCCAACTCCTATCCGACGATCGGTAGCAGCGTGCCTGGCCCCGAGCACCTTGGCGAGCTCGTTCTCGAACGCGTGCTCGGATCCGGCGCCTTCGGCATCGTTTTCCAGGCGACGGCCAGTCGGACTGGTAGCAAGGTTGCGGTCAAGTTCCTACAGGCCGGCGTACTCGCGACTCCCCACGAGCGACAAGCCCTGTTCAACGAAGTCCTCTCCGCTAAAGAGGTAGAGCACGAACACGTCCTCCGCGTTCTGCATGCAAACACCGATACCGAGAGTTACCCGCCGTTTGTGGTGATGGACTTCGCCGACCGCGGTACCCTGCAGGCTAGGCTAGACGAGGCCCGACGCGCGAAGTCGCCCATTCCGCTGGAGGTAGTTGCAAAGTGGTCTCTCAACTTGGTAAGCGCAATGCGAGCGATAAACGCCCGCCTCCTCCACAGGGACCTGAAGCCAGACAACATTCTCTTCGTCGGGGAGACGCTCAAGGTCTCTGACTTCGGCCTCGCGAAGCTTGTCGGAGCAACCACCCGAACGGTCACGTTCAAGGGCGGGCAGCACGTCCTCTATATGGCTCCAGAGGCTTGGGAGGGCGAGCGCAACGACATCCAGATCGACATGTACGCTGCCGGAATCGTTATCTTTCAAGTCGCCTCACTCGACTACCCATATCGCCTACCAGCCGACGGCGCCGATCTTGATGCCTTCAGGCGCATGCATCTTCTCCAGCCCCCGAAAGCACTCAAGAGCATCCGATCAGATTTACCCCACCGATTCGGGGAGGTGGTTCATCGCCTCCTCTCTAAACGACCCGAGGACCGGTACCGCACATGGGATGAAATCACCGCCTCGCTTGAGCGCTCCTTCGCCCAGACGTCCGACAGCGTGTCGGGGAAGGCGCCAGTGGTTGCCTCACTCGTGGAGCAGGCGGCCCAGCGTCACCGCGAAGCCACCACACGGCAGCTAGAGGAAGAGGCACTTCGCCGCACGCGGGCTGAGCAACATGAAGTTGACTGTCTTCAGCAGGCTCAAGTCGTCGATCGCTTTCGAGAGCTCATCGAGTCATTCAATGCCGAAACTGAGGGTCGAAAAGGAACGTTGGAGGAGTTTCCAGACGGCAGATTCGAAGTTCGCCTTCCATACGCCCAAACCGGGGCGCTGTCCTTCTTCAAGATTGATCCACCTCTCAACCTCCAACCACACGATGCAAGGTTCGGCGCGCTTGTCGCAGACTCGAAAGGGTGCGGCTTCAATCTTCTTCTTAGAAGGCGCCCGGGGGAGCAGTACGGCGAGTGGGCTGTGTGTCGAGTAAGGGTGAACCCGATCTCGGGCCGGGCCCACAAGCACTGCGACTATTTCGGCTTCGGTCCCCGGGAGGTCATTGAGATCCAGCGTGGCCATCGCGCCGCGCATGTATTCGTACCGGAGTTCTCGAATGATGTGGACGGCGCAATTCAGTCATTCCTCAAGAGTCTTTACTGATCCCTGCAGAAGACGGCGCGTTGGCTGAGGCTAGTCCCTGACCGAGATCAGAGATTCGCGGATGCGCGACGGAAGCTCACGTCCGGGATCGCGCCTTGTACACGTCGATCGAGCCGGCGCCCGGCCCCTGGCCTTGTCGCCAGACCAGCCTCGCGTTCAAGGTGATGGTCCACTGGCCGAACCTGTCGTTGGGCCAGACGGCCTCTACGAAGGCCAGAGGGATGTGAACCTGAACGTCCGAGCGTTGGGAGACAAGCACGAAGTGATGGTCTGATAGCGAATCAAGGGTCCAGCACCTCTCGTCGAGGCTCTCCAAGATCGCGTCGAGTCGGACGTCGTGCCGCCGATCCTTCGGGATCTCCTCGAGCATCAACCGACCGCGTCGCTCCGGCGAGATCATTTGCTCGACCTCAAAGAAGGACAGGAACCGCCTCTGGTCGCCGGCCCGTACCGGGAAGGCCCAGCGCTCTCGCGTCACGCGGACGCCGGCGACCGAGAGCTGTGGCGAGACGTTGACGGCCAGGACGGCGAGCGGCGCGGTGGTCGGGAACCGGGAGGTTTCTACACGGGGGACCGGTTCGACTCGGTCCTTCACGACGCTGCGGACGCGCTCCTCGACTCCGTCGACGTCCTCGATCCCGACGTAGCCAGCGAGGGTGCTCTCCTGCTCGTCCGCTCCGAAGAGGATCGTGCCTCCTAGGGAGTTTGCGAACTGGGCCACGTCCTGCGCGATCTCGATGCACCCCTTCTCCGATTGGTCGGACGGCTCGCGCTTGAAGTCGAGGTACTCCGACTCGCGCGTCCCGGGCGGGGGGAGGTCCTCTCTGCGCAGGATCGGACGCCACACGCCCGCGGATCGTACCGAGTGAGGGGCGTCGGGCCAGCCCCTCCCGCGAGGCGAGCTTGGTGCGTCCGGAGGGGGCTCGAACTCAACCCGTCGGCTTGGAGGGCCGCTGCTCCGTCCGGTCGGGACGGGGGATCGTCTGCCCCGGCCTCTTCTCCGTCCGTCGCGCCGGCTCGACGTTCTTAGCCTCGCCGCGCCGGGGGCCGGCCGCGGGGGCGGCCACTTGTCTTCGCTTCGCGCCCCGCCTCCCGGCCGCGCGGGGGGCGGGGCGTCAGGCGGCGAACCCGGGCGTGTCGCGTCGTAGGGACCGCGCCGTGCTCAGGCGATCTCCCTCAACCCCAGGTGCTCCCTGAACATCCGGGCCTCGTCCGAGCTCCACCCCCCGTTCACGGTCAGCTCGATGGTCTTCTTAGTCGGGTGGTTCGTGTTCGCCGCGGCCAGGAGGATGTCCAGCCGGTAGGTGCCCGGCTCCAGGAGGTGGCTGAGCGTGTTCGACTCGAACTCCACGTCCAGATGGAAGACGCACTGCCCGTCGGGCACGGTGGGGAGGTGGTGGTCCACCCACTTTCGGTGGCGCGGGTCAACCACACACCCGAGGTCGCAGTGCTTGCCCATCCCTGGGGGGATGCCGTCGGCGTAGATCTCCGGCCGGGAAGGGTTGAGCCCGTGAGACCAGCGGAGGCTCATCGGGAGGAAGGACTTCACAGCGGCGAAGGAGCTGTCTGCTTGCTTCTTCCTCACCTCCTCGACGAAGACCTGCACCTTCGAGGCCCGCACCTTCCCGTCGTTGCGGATCCACAGCCGGAGGTAGTAGCACTCCGCTTGGCTGGGAAGGGGAGTGGCGCCGTAGAGCACCGTTGTCTTGTGGCAGTCGCGTGGCTCTAGCCCCACGCGCGCGCCGAGGATGGGGCGGCGCCACCACCCGACGATCTCCTCCTTGAACAGCGCGACGAAGACCGCGAGCAGGGTGCCGGCCGCGGAAGTCCAGGCGGCGGCTTCGGGATACGTCACGGGGGATTCTCCAAGGCGGCCGATCTCCTCTCTCCGAGGTGCGCCCGGCGGGGCGGGATCTTAACCGAGCGGCGCACCGCTTCACCGGCGGCCGGCGTTCGCTTCTCTATGGGGAGGTCGGTCGAGCCTGCCCCGGCGACTCCGGCCCGCCGCCCGCGCCCGCCGAGAGCTTTTCCGTGATCCCGAGGTGTCTGCCGATGAGGGCGGCCTGCTTTCGCTGCTCTTCTACGGTCTTGAGAAGAAGGTCGGTCTGACCCTCCGCGTCGGTGAGCACCCAGTCCAGGAACCGAGCCATCACGAGCATCGTCAGCAGGAACACGACCGAGCCCACCTGCAAGGCGATCATGAACGCGCCGAATCGAGTCAGGGGCTCCGGCGACGCGACGTTCCAGACGAGGAGCACCACGTTCAGGAGGCTCGACCCCCAGCCGAGGACCGTCAGGGCGAAATCCCTCAGCCCGCGCTTCGCGGACTCGGCGTCGGGCGCGAACTTGATTCGGATGTTGACGGCGGCGGTGCCGGCGACCGCCAGCGCCGCGACCGCGACATTCACGATCACCAGGAGCCAGCTCGGCATTCCTCGTCCTCCCTGCGACCGCGGCGGCGGTGCGCCCGCCCGGACTCGAACCGGGAACCCTCGGCTTAAAAGGCCGCTGCGCTACCTGTTGCGCCACGGGCGCGGGCGGGGCGCGATCGTACCCGAAGCGAGAAGAGGCCGGCGAGGAGGCCCGCCGGCCCCCGGTCGAAGCCGCCCCCGCCTACGCCGGCAGCGCCATCCGCTCCAGCAGGAACGCGGCGACCCGCTCCGCGGCCGCGCGCAGGTGCTCGACCGACGGCTCGTAGTACCCGAGGGTGACGTCGCCGCCCGGGAGGCGGTGGTTCGCGAGGGCCTTGATCGCGTGCTCCGGGACCCCCGCCTCGTAAGCGGCGGAGACGAACGTGTCCCGGAGGCGGTGGGGCGACGGGAGGAGCCTCCCCGGGGCGAGCGGGTCCGGCTCCTTCGGGTTCACGATCGGGACGACGCGGCCGCGGTTGTCGACGGCGGGGAACGCCCACCCCTCGTCCCCCGTGTTCTCGGCCCGCCGGCGCCGGAGGACCTCCAGCGCGGCGCCGGAGAGCGGCACGGCGAACGCCCGGTCCGCCCCGCCCTTCGGGGACGGGCGACGCATCGTCGCGCGGCCCAGGTCCACCTCCTCCCACCGGACCGCCCGCGCGTCCGTCGAGCGGAGCCCGGTGAAGAGGACGAAGAGGAAGAGGTCCGCCCGGACCCGGTTCGGGACGGCGTCGACGCTCGCCTTCCACTCGGCCAGGGTCATCCGCCCCGGCTTCCCCGGGTCGGGGGACCAGAGGAGCGGCTCGCGCCGGCGCCTCTCCCGGTTGAAGACGACCGCGCGGACCGGGTTCGGCGGGAGGCTCACCCGGCGGGCCGCGAGGTTGTAGACCGCCCGGAGGCTCCGGAGGACCCGGTTCGCCAGGTACGGGCCCCGCCGCGTGAGGCGCTGGTGGAGGGAGACGGCCTCGTCCGGGGTGAGCTCGTCGAGCCGGCGGTCGAGGGGCAGCTCCCGCGCGGCGTCGACCCGGACGTCCTCGATGCTCCGGGGGGAGCACCCCTTCGCCCGCATGGCGACGACGTACCGCTCGATGGCGGCCCGGACCGTCGGCGCGACCGGGTCCCCGCGGTCGGCGGCGACGAGCCGGCGCCGGGCCTCCTTCCGGGCCTCCTCGAGGGTCCACGGGGGCGCCCGCCCGATCGTCTCGCGGCGCCCGTTCTTCTGGACCACGAACGCGCGCGCGCCCGGGACCTCGACCCCGTCCACGGCCCGGTCGCGGTAGACGACGAGCCCGAAGTTCGGCATTTCCGACCAGTAGAACCGGCGGTCCTCCGCGCCCTCGGGGCCGGGGAGGCTCCGGACGAGCTTCTCGGTGAGGCGGGTGGGCGGGCGTCGGGGACGCTTCACGGCCGCGCCCCTTCGTCCGGCGGCGCGCCCGGGGTTGAGCGCGGGTGCCGCTCCGCGAACGTCCGCATCCACTCCGCGAGGACCCCGCGCGCCTTCTCCCGGGAGACGCCGAACTCCCTCTCGATGAAGGGGCCGGCTCCGAACATGTTGACGACCCCGGACTCCCGCAGCGCGTCGAGGAACAGGAGCTGCTCCTCGGTCGCCTTCGCCTTCCCGTCGTCGCTCATCGCGGCCTTCCCCTTTCGCCCCTCCCCCGGCGCGGGAAATGTACCGCGAGTTACCGAGAACGTCCAATCCCGAATGGGCGACGACGGATTTTTAATCCGGAGGTCGTGGGTTCGATCCCCACCGCCCCCACTCCTCCCCCCGACGCCCTCTTCAGCGCCCGGTCGTGAGGACGACCCGGAACCGCGCCTTTCCGCCCATCATCCGATCGTAGGCCTCGGCCGCCCGCTCGAGCGGGAAGACCTCGTTCATCGACCGCACCCCGGTGAGCGCGCTGAAGGCGAGGGTGTCCTGCGAATCGATCGACGAACCGGAGGGCCAGCCCGCGACCGAGCGGCGTCCGGAGATGAGCAGGAGGGGAGGCACCTCGAGCGGCACGGCCGACGCGCCGAGGACGATCAGCCTCCCGTCGACGCCGAGCCCCCCGAGGACCGCGCTCATCGCCTTGCCGTTCGTCACGGTCGCGAGGATGACCTTGGCGCCGCCCAACTTGGCCAGCTCCGCCCCCGCGTCCTGCTTCTGGCTGTCGATGTAGTGCCGCGCGCCAAACTCCCTCGCCTGCGGCTCCTTCTCCTTCCCCCGCGCGATGGCGACGGTCTCGAAGCCCATCTTCGCGGCGAACTGGACGCCCAAGTGACCGAGCCCTCCCACCCCGAGCACGGCGACGCGATCGCCGGGGCGCGCGCCGCTGTGCCGGAGGGCGTTGAAGGTGGTGATCCCGGCGCACATCAGCGGCGCCGCCTCGAGGGCCGAGAGCTTCTCGGGGATCCGCGCCAGGGCCTCGGCGGGAACGACCATGAAGTCGGCGTAGCCGCCGTCGATCGTGATGCCGGTCGCCTGGGGGGCGACCTGGCAGGTGACGAAGTCGCCGCGGCGGCAGGAGGCACAGGTCCCGCAGTGCCCGCCGTGCCAGCCGACCCCGACCCGATCGCCGCGCTTCCATGCGGCGACGCCCTCCCCGACCGCGTCGAGGACTCCGGCGACCTCGTGTCCGGGGACCCGCGGGTACCGGACGCCCGGGAAGAGTCCCTCCTTCGGGTACGAGTCGCTGTGGCAGATGCCGCAGGCCTCGACCTTGATCCGAACCGACCCGGCGCCGGGCTCCGGGATGGGGCGCTCGACCAGCTCGAAGGGTCCGTGCGGCCGGGGGACCTGGACCACGCGCATCTTCGGCATGTTTCCTCCTACGATCTCATTCCTCGTCGCGCCGGGCGGGGCTCGAACCTGCGACCCGCCGGCGGAAGGCGGGCGGGTCCGTCCGGGCCGTCCGTCGCCGCGGATGTTACCGGAGATTCACTCCGGCAAGTAGGAGCGCGGCCGCGGGCACGAGGACCCTTCTCTCGAGACGGGGTCGGGGGCGGAACCGATCCACCCGTGCCTTGCGCTCGACGGATGCCGGGTCGACGATGCCTGCGAGGCGACGCTTCCAAGGAGACGAACATGAGATTCCTCGATCTGCGCGGCGCCACCGCCGGCGCGGCGGTCGCCCTCGCGTCCCTCACCTCGGCCCAGACCGGCCTCTGGACGAACGTTCTGCCCTCCGCCTCTCCGCCGTACCGGGCGACGGAGGGTCTCGCCTTCGAACCGGTCAGCGGGCTCGTGATCGCCTACGGGGGCGTTCCGAACCAGTCGGCCACCCCCTCGTTCAACGACACGTGGGCCTTCGACGGCTGCACCTGGACGCAGCTCTTCCCCACCGGGAATCCGGGCACGCGGTTCAACGCCTACCTCGCGCCGTCGCCCACCCCGGGACGCGTCGTCCTCTTCGGAGGCGGGATCGTCCCGTCCGCCGTCGACGGCGCGACCTGGGAGCTCGACACCCAGACGCTCACGTGGACGGACATGACGCCCGCCGGCCCGAGTCCTTCTCCTCGCCAGCTCGCGAACACCGTCTACGACTCCTTCCGGGGGCGCACGGTCCTGTTCGGCGGGACGAACTCCTCGGGCTCCACCTTCTACGGCGACACGTGGGAGTGGGACGGAACCACCTGGACGGACGTCACCCCGTCCTCGGGCCCGAGTCCCACGCCGCGGGCGTGGCATTCCATGACCTACGACAGCGCTCGCCAGCGGACCGTGCTCTTCGGAGGCTACACCTGTTCCCCCTTTCCCTTCGGTTGCCTTGCCGCTCAGCTCAACGACACGTGGGAATGGGACGGCATCCAATGGGTGCAGGTCGTCACGGCCGCCTCCCCGTCCCCGCGAAGCTCGGGCGCCATCGCGTACGATCCCTGGTCGCAACGGGTCGTCCTCTTCGCCGGCTCCGCGGGGTGGCCGGTCGGCATGAACGACACGTGGGAGTACGACGGGACGAACTGGTCTCCGGTCGCCATCCCGGGCCCCGTTCCGCCCCCCCAGTTCCTCCACCGGATGGTCGGGGACCCGGTGCGTGGCGGCGTCCTCGTCTACGGCGCGTTCGGAAACGGCTGGTCGTCCCTGAACGACACCTGGCGCTACCACCATGCGGCTCTGAGCGGAACGCCGCTCAATCCCGCCCCCGGAGCGGCCGTCAGCTACCTGCTCTCCCTGCCGAGCGACGCGGGACTCCCGTACGCGGCGGCGATCTCCTTGAGCGGGACTTGTCCCGGCTTCCCCCTGCCCGACGGCCGGGTCGTACCCCTGAACTTCGACGCCTTCACGAGCCTCTCGATCTCGGGCGCGTTCCCCACGATCTTCCAGGGATTCGCCGGAACGCTCACCGGGGGAGGCTTCGCGCTCCTGACCCTCTCGATTCCCCCGATCCCGGCGCTCAGCGGGACGGTCATCTCGGCCGCCGCGGTCTCCGTCAACGGCGCGGCCGTCGGCAGCCTGACCAACGCCGTCACCGTGGTCGTGCAGTAGGGGACCGGTCTCGCCTCCCCCCTCCTCGCCGGACGGCGCCTCGCCGAGCGGGGGCCCCGCAGCGGCGGGGCCCGGGGCCGGACCGCCGCGTCAAGAACCGGGGCGGGGCTTGCCGAGGAGCTCCGTGACGGCCCCGGACAGGTCGAGGATCGCCTTCCGGCCGTCGCCCCGGAACGAGGAGCCGTGCATCACCGCCAGGGTCTTGGGCTTCAGGGCGGCGAGGCGTTGAAAGGTGCCGTCCGTGTACGGCGTGTAGGGCATGTCCTTCGCCATCGGGCCGACGAGGTTTGCCTGGATCGCCTCCCTCGCGCGCTCGACGACGACGGCCTCGAGGATCGGGTCGGGGTCGCCGGGCTGGAGGAAGAGGTCCGAGCAGAGGAGCGTCTGCTCGACCTCGTCGAAGAACAGGCCCGCGTCCCAGGCGTGCGGAACGTGGGGGGTGGAGAGGAACCGGAGGCGGTGCCTGCCCAATCGCACGACCTCGCCGTCCGCGAGCGGGCGAGGGGCGCGGAGGGCGAAGTCCGCCACGCTCACCGTCGCGCCCACGAAGCTGCAGAGGGCCTGCGCGCGCGGCGCGATCTCGAGCCACTCGTTCAAGGCGCCGCACTCGTCGGACTCGAAGTGGCTGAATCCGATCCAGCGCAGCTTCGTGGGGTCCAGGATCGAAGCCACCCCCTCGAGCGTCGCTTGGAACATCGCCTTGAAGCCCGTGTGCATCAGGAACGGCTCGTCGTCCCGGATCAGGAACTGATTGAACTGGAGTCCGTAGTCGGGGCGAAACGTCGAGATCCGGTAGGTGTCGGCCGCGATCTCGGTCACCCTGCACTTCATGACGGCGCTCCGGTCCGCGAGGTCGCCGACGAACCGCCCTCTTCCCTCGCGGCGGGGGAGCGCCGGGGGCGGGATGCGTGCGAGGGGAGACGCTTTCCCTCCCGGAGGAGGCGGGCGAATGCCTCGGGAGGGAGCGGGGGGCTGAAGTAGTAGCCCTGGATCGCGTCGCAGCGGCGCGCGGCGAGGAAGCGGAGCTGCTCCTCCGTCTCGACCCCCTCGGCGACGACCTCGAGGGCGAGGTGCCGGGCGAGGCGGAGGAGGGCGCGGACGATGGCGGCGTCCTGCGGGTCGCTCGCGCTCCCGCGGACGAAGGAGCGGTCGATCTTGAGGCCGGCCAAGGGGAGGCGGCGCAAGCGCGCGAGGGAGGAGTAGCCGGTCCCGAAGTCGTCGATCGCGACGGCGATCCCCATGCGCTCGAGGTCGCGGAGCGCGCCGACGGTCTCCCCCGAGTCGTCGGTGGCGGCGCTCTCGGTCAACTCGAGGCGGAGCCGTTCCGCCGGGAGGCCGGTCTCGGCGAGGGCCCGCGCGACGAGGGAGGCGAGGCCGCCGCGGCGAACTTGGACGGGGGAGACGTTCACCGCGACGGAGAGGGGAGGGAGGCCGTCCGCGTCCCACGCGCGCGCCTGCCCGCAGGCCTCGCGGAGGGCCCACGCGCCGATCCCGTCGATCGCGCCCGTCTCCTCGGCGAGCGGGATGAAGTCGGAGGGGGGGACGAGCCCCCGGTCCGGGTGGAGCCAGCGGAGCAGCGCCTCGCAACCCAAGATCGAGCCGGTGGCGAGCGAGACGACGGGCTGGTACTCGAGGCGGAACTCGCCCCGCTCGAGGGCTTTTCCGAGGTCGGTCTCGAGCCGGGCGAGGGAGGCGACGCGCTCGCGCAGCCCCTCGTCGAAGGAGGCGGTCTGCCCCGCCCCCCGGGCCTTCGCGCGACGGAGCGCGCTCGCCGCCTCCCGGAGCAGGTCGTCGGGCCGGGAGGCCGGGCCGGGGCCGAGGGCGATGCCGATGCACGCGGTCGGGAAGAGCCGATGCCCTTCGAGGAGGACGGCGGGTCGGATCTCCCGGTGGATGCGGTCGGCGAAGGCGGCGGCCCGCTCGAACTCGGAGACCCCCTCGAGGAGCGCGGCGAACTCGTCCCCGCCGAGGTGGGCGAGGGGATCGCCGAGCCTGCAGCAGGCCTCGAGTCGGCGCGCGACCGCGCGGAGGAGGGCGTCCCCGGCGGCGTGCCCGAGGCCGAGGTGGACGGTCCGGAACCGGTCGAGGTTGAGGAGGAGGACGGCGAAGGGGATCCCGTGGTCGAGCCCCGCGCGGACGCGCTCGAGGAAGGCCGCCCGGTCGGGGAGGCTCGTCAGCCGCTCGCCGTCGGCGGCCGGCGCGTTCGAGGCGGAGTCCCGCCGGCCGCGGCGAGGAAGTGAGTGAAGGAACAGGAAGTGGCCGCTGAAGCGGTCCTCGACCTCGTGCGCGCGGACGAGGAGGAATTCCGCGTCGAAGGCGTCCCCGTCCTTTCGCAGCGCGCGGAGCAGGACCTCTGCCCGGCCGCGGAGGATCATCTCCCGGCGAGCCGCGAGGAGCGCCTCTCGGTGTCCTGGGACGACGAGCCGGAGCCAGTCCGAGCCGAGGAGGTCGTCGGGCGCGAAGCCGAGCCGCGCCGAGAACCCCGGCGTGACGAATCCGAGCCTTCCCTCCGGGTCGATCCGGCAGGCGCCCCCGCCGCCTCGGTCGAAGGCGGCGGCGATCGCGCTCCACTCCGCCTCCGCCGAGGGGCGCGCTCCCGGAGGCGCGGGCGCCCAGCGGGAGGGGAGAGCGGCCGGGGACGGCGGGTTCGGCTGGGCGGGGTAGAGGATCGAGCGCGGCACGAATTCGACCGGCGTCCGGGGACGCCGGCCAGCGCTCTCGTATGTGACCGGGTCCCAAGAGGGGTGTCAACGATCGCCGGCCGGCGCCGTCGTCCGCGGCGGAGCGCCCACTCGCCGGGTATTCCAGACGGCGCGGTACGCGGCGTGGGCCGGGTCGTCGGGGTAACGCTCGTCGGGGCCGTAGGGGTAGCTCGACATCGCGCGGAAGGGGAGGGGTTCGACGGCGTCGCCGCCCCCCGTGCAAGGGTCCATGTCCTTGCAGTACCCCTCCGCCCGGAGGGCGAACGCCCGCGTCCATCCTTCGCGGAGCGGCGGCAGCGCGGCCGGGTCGAACCGGAGCGCGATCTCCTCCCCGCGCCCGAAGATCGCGAAGCGGTCGTCGGAGGATGCGAGCAGCTCGCGCACGTCCCCGTGGCGCGTGTAGTGGCCCGGGAGGCTCCGGAAGAAGGGGAAGCCGCGGTCGAGGATCCCGTAGTCGTAGAGCCGCGGCGCCTTGCCGTCCGGGGAGAACTCGCGCGGGTAGCCGCAGGCTCGGAGATCGGCCGAATCGGGCGCGATTGCGGTCGTCCGGACTTCCGCGGCGCCGACGCGCGCGAGGAAGATCTCGTCCCAGTAGACCTCGACGTTCGTGCGCAGGCGAATCCGCGCGTGCCCCTCGCGGAGGATCGAGGTCACCTCGATCGCCATCCACCGCGGCAGGCCGGCGGGATAGCCGAACTCGGGGAGCGCCGTCCGCCACCCTCCCTTCCCGTCGGGGACCTCGATCGAGGGGGCTTCCATGCGCAGCCCCGCCTGCGAGGCGCCGAGGTTGATCCGGGAGTAGGGGTACTCGACCCACCCCCAGGCGAAGAGGAAGGCGCGGCCGCCGCCGTCGGCGAGCGAGAGCGCGCGCTCGCCGAAGTCGAGCTCGAGGGCGTGGGGTTTGGCGTAGCCGAGGAAGCGAGGCTCGAGGGCCTTCGGCCCGGCATAGGTCCGGTCGGCGCGGAGCACGGCTCCGAGGAGGTCCTCGCCTCCCTCGCCGCGCGCGCGGAGGGGATGGACCCGATCGCGGATCGCGAGGGGCTCCCCCGAGGGCAGCGGGGGGGAGGCGGCGAAGCGCTCGTCGGGTAGGACCTCGACGTCGGAGGGGTGATCCCACGCGAGGAGGGAGAGGGCGTCGGCGTAGGTCACCTCCTCGAGGGGCTCGGCGATCCGGAGCTCGAAGCGCCCCTCCCGCGGCACGAGGGCGAAGGGGATCGGGACCACTTCGTCGCGGTCGGGGGGGCCGTAGACGCCGGGGGCGACGAGGAACCCGAGCCCCCCGACCCCGAGGAAGTCGGTCACGCAGGCGAAGCGCTCGCCGTCCCATGCGAAGAGGACCGGGCAGGAGGATCCCTTCCTCTGGAGTTCCTCGATCCGGTGGACCTGTGCGCCGGGGAGGTCGAGCTCCGCCTGGACGACGCCGTCGGGCCAGAGGATCCGGACGTAGTCGGCCCCCTCGCGCTTGCCGAGTCCGAAGTGGACGAGGTCGGAGTCCGCGCCGAGGTAGCCCGAGCCGCCGCCGAGGACGCGCTCGCCGACGAGCGGGCCCGCTTTCACCTCGACGGCGGCGCCGATCCCCTGCGCCGGAGAGCGGAGGTCCTTGCCGGAGCGGACGCCGCGCGGCCGGATCCCGATCCAGCGGTTCACGGCCGCCCCGTCGTTCCGGAGGAGCGTCGGAAGGGCGCCCGCGTTCGCGACGAGGATGTCGAGCCCTCCGTCTCCGTCGAGGTCGCCGACGGAGAGCCCCCGGCGATCGCGCGGCGCGAGCCGTTTGAGGCCCGCCGCTTGGGTCGCGTCGAAGAAGCCCGCCCCCTCGTCGTTCCGGAAGAGGAGGAGGCCGCCGCCCTGGCCCGTTCCCGCGAGGAGGAGGTCGGCGTCGCCGTCGTTGTCGACGTCGAGCGTCGCGCCTCCGATCGCGGTCGCGCGGCCGAGGGCCTTCGAGAGGACCGGGTCGGGCTCGAGGCGCGCGCGTCCGAGGTTGCGCAGCGCCTCGACGGGGGACTCCAGGCCGTGGAGGAGGAGGAGGTCGAGCGTCCCGTTGCCGTCGGGGTCCCAGGCGAGGGCCCCCGTCGCGCGGCGGCCGGCGCCCGCGAGGAGGGGGGGCGTCTCCTCGCGGAAGCGGAGCACCCGGTCGTTGCGGTAGAGGCGGTTCGGCGCCCCGTCGTTCAGGGCGAGAAGGTCGGGGTCGCCGTCCCCGTCCACGTCCGCGGCGAGGACCGAGAGCGTGCGGGTCGCCCCTCCGTCGACGCCGACTTTCGCCGCCTCCTCCTCGAACGTCGCGTCGCCCCGGTTGACGAAGAGCGCCTCCGGCGCGGCCGGGAGCGCGTCGGCGTCGACCGGCGCGCCGCCGAGGCTCGAGAGGTCGGCGTAACCCGCGACGAAGAGGTCGAGGTCGCCGTCCTGGTCGACGTCGACGAGGGAGGCCCCGAGGCTCCAGGTCCCGCCCGCCGCGAGCCCCGAGGCCTCCGTCCCGTCCTCGAAGGTCCCGTTCCCCCGGTTCCGCAGGAGGCGGCGCGCGCCCGCTCCCGTCGCGAAGAGGTCGAGGTCCCCGTCGTTGTCGAGGTCCCCCGCGTAGATCCCCATCGCGGGGAAGGAGGGGCCGACCGAGGACTCCCCGGTGACCCCGGTCAGATCCCCCTTGCCATTGTTGCGGTAGAGCCGAATCCCCCCCTCGCGCCCGCAGACGGCGAGAGCGGCGTCGAGGTCGCCGTCCCCGTCGAGATCCGCGAGGACGCACCCGGAGCCGAATCGCGAGGCGCCGCGCTCGAGGAAGTCGGCGCGGTCGCGGTAGGTCCCGTCGATGCGCAGGGGGCCCGCGGTCCCCCCCTGCGGCGCGAGGGGGAGAGCCGTCGGGTCCGCCTCGGCGAGGTCGACCGACACGGGCGGTTCCGCGACCGGAGGGAGGTCGAAGAGACGGACGACGTCGGCGTAGCGCCCCATCTGCGTGTAGGTGGCGCTTCGCTCGTCCCCCGTCCCCGACTGCCGCAGGGCCTGGTAGCGCTCGAGCGCCTCCATCGCGCGGTCCCGCTCGGGGGAGCGCTGGCGGGCCTGGAAGAGCGCGTACCAGGCGGAGGTGTGGGAAGGGTTGAGCGCGACGGCCCGCTCGAGCTCCCGGCGGGCCTCCTCCTCGAGCCGCTCCCTCTCGGCGGAAGGGACGTCCGCTCCGCCGGCCTTCTGCCGGAGCGCCATCCCGAGCGCGTAGTGGGTGTCGGCGTCCTCGGGGTCGATCCGCACGACCTCCCGCAGCTCCGCGATCTCCTCCTCGGGACGGACGAGCCACCCGAAGAGGCGCGAGAGGGAGTAGTGCGCCCACGGGTTCTTCGGGTCGAGCGCGATCGCCCGGCGGAAGATCCTCTCCGTCTCCTCCTTTTCCTGGGTGTTGAGCAAGGCGATCCCGAGGTTCACCCAGCCGGTCGGCCACTCGGGGGCGAGGGCGACCACCTTCCGCCACGCCTCCACCGACTTCGAGAACTCGTGCCGGTCGAGGTGCGCGATGCCGCGGTTCGCCTCGCGGAGGACCTCGTCGAGCCGCTCGACGGGGATCCCGCGATCCGTGCCCTCCCCCGCCGCCGGGGGTCCCGGCGCCGCGCGCCGCCGGCTCGCGAGGAGGAGGGCGCCGGCGAAAGCGACGAGCAGGAGGAGACCGAGGAGGGCGTTGCGCAAGAGTTCGCTCCTTCAGGTGCGCCGGAGCACCCGGCCGGGAGTGGAGGGCCGGAAGAGCCCCTCCTCGACGACGGGGACGCCGTTCACGAGGACCCAGTCGATCCCTCGAGCGTGGGCGCGGGGCGCCTCGTAGGTCGAGGCGTCGGCCACGGTCTCCGGATCGAACGCGAGGAGGTCGGCGAAGGCCCCCGGCGCGAGGCGCCCGCGGTCGCGCAGGCCGAGTCGGTCGGCGGGGAGGGAGGAGGCCTTCCGGATCGCCTCCTCGAGAGTCAGCGTCCGCGTCTCCCGGACGTAGCGAGCGAGGACGCGCGGGAAGGCCCCGTAGGCGCCCGGGTGCGGGGCCGCCTGGCCGCACTCCCACGCGTCCGAGACGATCGCGCGCGTCGGGTGGGAGAGGAGCGTCCGCAGGGGAGCGTCGTTCTCCCGGTCGCCCGAGATCCCGAAGAGGAGCATCGTCGCGTCCCCCCGCGACTCGAGGAGGAGGTCCGTGACCGCGTCGAAGGGGTCCTTCCCCGAGCGGCGGGCGAGCTCCGCCGCGCTCGCTCCCGCGAGGGCGGGATCGGCCGCCGCGTGGGCCACGTGGACGGCCCTCCATCCCGAGTCGCGCACGAGGTTCGTGCACCAGTTCCCCTCGACCCAGGGGGGCCAGGAGGGGACCTTCGAGGCCATCTCCTCCTTCATCCTCGCCCGCGCCTTGGCGTCGCGCGCCAGCCGGAGGAAGCCCTCGACCCCTTCCGCGAGGGCCCAGCCCGGGTAGAGGGCGAGCATCGTCGTGTTCACTCCCGTGTAGGGGATCACGTCCTGCGAGTAGTCGAGGCCTCCCGCGCGCGCGCGGTCGCCGAGCGCGAGGAGGGACTCGAGGAGGGGCCAGGCGCGTTCTCCCTGGGCGTGGTCGTGGGAGAGGTGGACGGGCCGACCGGTCCTGCGACCGACCTCGAGGATCTCCTCGACCGCGCGGACGATCAGCTCGGCCGAGCCGCTCCTCTGGTGGAAGGCGGCGAACGCCCCGGCGGGGAGAGCGGAGCAGAGGGAGGCGACCTCGTCGGTCGAGGCGAACTGGCCGGGGGGGTAGATCAGGCCGAAGGAGATCCCGAACGCGCCGGCCTCCGTCGCCTCCCGCACCGATTGCCGCATCGCCTGGACTTCTCTCGCCCCGGGCGCGCGGGAGGTCATCCCCATCGCGGCGACGCGAAGCGGCCCGTGGGGGAGGAGGGCGCCGACGTTGAGCGCGGTCCCCTGTCGCTCGAGCCGGTCGAGGTACTCGGCGGCCGAGCCCCACTCGTAGGCCGCCTCCGGAGGGGTCACGAACCGGTTCAGGGCCTGGACTTGACCGACCGATTCGCGCGTGACGGGGAAGGCTCCGAGCCCGCAGTTCCCGACGATCTCCGTCGTGATCCCCTGGCGGAGCCTCCCCTCGAGGTACTTCCGCTGGAGGTCGGGCGCGAGGGAGAGGACGAGGTCGTGGTGGGAGTGGAGGTCGACGAAGCCGGGGGCGAGGACGCGGCCGCGGCAGTCGACCCGCCGCTTCGCCTCCGCGCGCGAGAGGTCGCCGATCGCGGCGATCCGGTCGGCGGAGACGGCGACGTCGGCGCGGCGGGAGGGAGCGCCGGTCCCGTCGACGATTTCGCCGCCCGCGAAGAGGAGTTCGTGCAAGGGGGTCCGCCGCGCCGCGCGAAGTCTAGAGAGGGAGAGCCGGGTCACCAACGTACAGGGAGAGGTTGCCCCGGCGCTCCCCGCGCCCGAGGATTCGCCCCCGTGATCCTCCGCGGACCGGGCCCCGAGCTCCGCCTCGGCTACTGCACGAACGTTCACCCGGCCGAGACCCTCGCCGAGGTCGAGGCCGCCCTCGACGCCCACGCCGTCCCACTGCGCCGGCGGCTGCTCGGCTCCTCGGGATCCCCCCTCGGGCTCGGCCTCTACATCTCGCGGGCCTCGGTCGACGAGCTTTTCTCGAGCCGCGGGCGCCTCGAGGCCTTCCGCGCCTTCCTCGAGAGCCGCGGCCTCTTCGTTTTCACGCTGAACGCATTCCCCTACGGAGGCTTCCACGCCCCGCGGGTGAAGGAGGAGGTGTTCCGGCCGACCTGGGCCGAGCGCTCCCGCCTCACCTACACGCTCGCCGCGGCCGCCGTCCTCGCCCGGCTCCTTCCCGCGGGGGCGCGCGGGTCGGTGAGCACCCACACGGGCTCCTTCAAGCCCTGGGGGAACTCCGAGGCCGAGCGCCGCGCGATCGCCCTCGCCTTCGCGGAGGCGGCCTCGGCCCTCTCGCGCCTGCGCGATTCGACCGGCACGGAAATCGTGCTCTCCCTCGAGCCCGAGCCGTTCTCGACCTCGGAGACCTCCGACGAGCTCGTCGCCTTCTTCCGGGGCGAGATCCTCGGGCTCCCCGACGGGGAGCGCCGGAGGGCGACCCTCTTCGACGCGCCCCGCGCGGAGGAGGCGGTGCGCCGGTTTCTCGGGGTCTGCTTCGACACGGGCCACCTCGCCGTCCAGTTCGAGGACCTCCCCGCCGCGGCGGAGGTCTTCCGGCGCGCGGGGGTGCGGATCGGGAAGGTCCAGATCTCGAACGCCCTCGAGGTCCCCGATCCGGGGGAGAACGGCGAGGGGCGCGCGGCCCTCCAGCGCTTCGACGAGCCGCGCTATCTTCACCAGGTCGTGGGGCGCCTGCCGCATGGGGGGAGGATTCGATCCCTCGACCTGGGGGGGGTCGCGAACCCCTCCCCCGAGTGGCTCGCGGCCGACGCCTGGCGCTCGCACGTCCACGTGCCGATCCACCTCGACGCGATCGGGCGGCTCCGGACGACGCGGGCGGAGCTCGAGGCCGCGGTCGAAGGGGTGGTGCGAGAGGGGCTCTGCGACCACCTCGAGATCGAGACCTACACCTGGGACGTCCTCCCCTCCGCGGGGCGCGGCACCGCTGCGGGGGAAGGTCTCGTCGATTCCCTCGAGCGCGAGTTCCGCTTCGCCCTCGAGGTCCTCGGCCGCCTAGGCTACCGGCCCGCTTGAGCGACGGATCCGGCGGGGCTAGGCTGCGACGCTCGTTCGCGGCCCCGTCGTCTAGGCCGGTCTAGGACATCAGGTTTTCAACCTGGTAACACGGGTTCGAATCCCGTCGGGGTCACGCCCCTCCAGCCCTGAGCCTCGTTGCCAGCCTCCGGGATGCTCGCGGGGTTGGGGGAGTTTGGGCATCTCTTCGCCCACGATGACGCCGAGGGTCTCATGCGCCGATGCCGCAGTCACTTGCGTCCGTAGGCGTGGCGGAACGAGCGCGGGCTCGGGGAGGGGGACGACCTCCGCCGGTGCCCCCTGGCCATTGGCCAGACGCGAGTTAAACTCCGCTCTCGGGTCTGGGGCTGTACGAAGAAATGGAGCCTGCGCAGGCAGAGGGCTCTCGCGAGCCTCTCCCGGGCTCCCCGGAAGTGGCGGATGCCGTCGAGGCGACCAGCGCCGGGGAGCGCTTGGAGATCGTGCCGGACGGCCGGGCTCCGGGGTCGGACCCGACCCCAGCGGTCGAGCTCCGAGGAGACGGGGCTGCGATCGGCCCCGAGGAGCGGGCCTGGGAGGAGTTCCTCGACCGGGTCCTCCACGGGGAATCGAAGGACGTCGACGAGCTCCTCGCCCGCCACGCCGAGGCGCCGGGCCCTCTCCGCGAGCGCCTGCACGCCCTCGGGCGGATGCTCGCGCGAGACGAGCGGACGGCACCGATCGCCCCCGTCGACCTGGCGTCGGACGGGGTCCTCCCCTTCGAGCGCCTCGGCGACTTCCGGCTCCTGCGCCGGCTGGGCCAAGGGGGGATGGGGATCGTCTTCCTCGCGGAGCAGGAATCGCTCCGCCGGCTCGTCGCCCTCAAGGTCATCCAGCCGGCCCAGCAGGGCTCCCGGGAAGCGCAGGAGAGGTTTCGCCGGGAGGCCCGGGCGATCGCGCGCCTGCGCCATCCGAACATCGTCACCGTCTTCGCGACCGGCGAGGACCAAGGGGTCCTCTTCCTCGCGATGGAGCTCGCCCCGGGCCAGGGGCTCGACGAGGTCCTGGCGGATTCCCGGACGAGGAACGTGAGACCGGAGGTCCCGGCGGTCCTGCGCTGGATCGCCGACGTCGCGCGGGCGCTGGACGCCGCCCATCAGTCGGGCCTCATCCACCGGGACGTCAACCCCTCGAACATCCGGATCTCGACCGAGGGGCGCGCCCTCCTGGTCGACTTCGGCCTCGCCCGCGTGACGGACACGGGGAGCCTCACGCACACTGAGGGATTCTTCGGCACCCCGCGCTACGCCTCGCCGGAACAGGTCGCCGCCAAGGGAGGGGACCTCGATCCTCGGACGGACGTCTACTCCCTCGGGGTGACCCTCTACGAGTGCGTGACCGGCTCGGTCCCCTTCGCGGGGAAGACGACCCACCAGCTCTTCCACCAAGTCCTGACGAAGGACCCCCGCTCGCCGAGGTCGCTCAACCCGTCCGTCTCGAGGGACCTCGAGACGGTGATCCTGCGAGCGCTCGAGAAGGATCGGGACCAGAGGTACCCGACGGCGGGCGCTCTCGCCGACGACCTCGAGGCGCTCCTCGAGGTGCGCCCGATCCGGGCGCGGCCGACGGGGCCGGTCGCGCGCGGGGCGAAGTGGATCCGGAGGAACCCCGGCCTGGCGATCGCCGCGTGCACGACCCTGGGGGCCGCGCTCTGGATCCTCACGACCACCTTCGACCGGCGGCGCACGACCCGCCGCGCCTTCGAATCCGCGATCGTGGCGGCCGAGGCCGCCCGCGCCTCGGGGAACTACGAGGCGGCGCTCTCGGCTTTCGACCGCGCGCTCGGGGTCCGGCCCGGAGACCGGGAGGTGCTCCGGAAGAAGGACGAGGCCGCGCTCGAGCGGAACCTGGCCGGGGCGCGCGGCGAGATCGAGCGGGCCCACGCCCTGCTCTACCAGTACCGGAACCTCCGGGCCACCCTCGTGCCGGTGCGGCTGCGTCTCCTCGGGGCGAAGACGAGGGCGGAGTCGGAGTACGTCTCCCCGGTCGAGCGGCAGACGGAGTACGCCGACCAGAAGGCGGCCGCCCGGATCGAGGGGGAGATCGAGGAGACCTACCTCTCCCTCCTCGACTCCCTCGCGATCGCCCGCCGCATGGCGGGGAGCGATCCGGGGACGGCGGACCATGTCTCGGACGTCTACGCGGGAGCCTTCTTCGAGAAGTGGCGGGAGGCGGTCGAGGCGGGGGACGAAGGTGCGGCGGAGGTCTTCCGGAGGAAGGTGCTCGAGGGAGACCGGCTGGGCCGATGGCGGGAGAAGATCGAGGGGACGGGCACGATCGCCCTCGCGGGGACGCCGGAGGGAGCCGAGGTTTTCTGCTTCCGGTTCGAGCCCCTCTCGCGATCCCGGGAGGGGGGCGGAGGCCGGCTCGTCCCCGTCCCCTTCCCGCTCGGCGGGGAAGGCCCCGAGTCGAGGGGCTCCGAACTCCCAGGGGGCGCCGAGGGAGGACCGCGGCCGGGGGACGTCCTCCTTGCGGTCGACAGCGTCGAGTCGGGATCCCCCTCGGCCCGCGCCGGGCTGCGGCGGGGGGATCTCGTCCGGAGCGTCGCAGGGGCCCCGATCGAAGGCGGGGGGGGCCAGGAGACGATCTTCGCCGCCGACGTGCGTCCGGGGGGCCCGGCGGGGAAGGGGGGAGTGGTCGCATTCGACCGCCTGGTCCGCGTGGCCGGGCGCAAGATCGACGGAGAGTTCGACGTCGAGCAGTCCTACGAGAACCTCCGGACGGGGGAGGCGTTCGAAGCGACCTTCGAAGGGGGCGGCCGCGAGAAGCGAGTTCCTTGCGCGAAGGCGGGGAAACTCGCCGCGGACCTCGGCTGCGGACTCCTCGCGGCGGAACGCGCCCTCGTCGAGCTCCCGATCCCGCACGGCGGGGTGGCGCTTCGGATCTCCTCCGGCGGGGCGGAGAAGGAGGTGACGCTCTCCGGCGGCGGCTTCTCCGGTCTCCGGGTGGTGCGCACGGCCTCCCCTCTCCTTTGTGGAGCGCGGAATCGGGTGGGACTCCTCCCGATCGGGTCCTTCCGGGCCCCTCCCGGCTCCTACCTCTTCCTCCTGCGCATGGAGGGGTACGACGACCTCCGCCTCCCCCTCCTCCACGCGGTCGACGAGAAGTCGGAGGTCCGGGTCCAGATGCTCCCCGAGGGGACCACCCCTCCCGGCTTCGTCTGGATCCCCCCCGGGCGCTTCGTCGTCGGGGGCGACCCCGAGGCCCCTCGATCGACGGAGCGCGGGGTGCGGGAGCTCGGGGGATTCTGGATCGCCCGCACGGAGACGACGGTCGGGGAGTACCTCGAGTTCCTGAACGACCCGGCCGTCCTCTCGACGATCGAGAAAACGCTCGACCCGGGGGCCGGGATCCGCATCCCTCGGATCTCGACGTTCCGGGACGCCTGGAGGAGGGGGGACCGCTCCGTCGAGTGCTCTCTCGACCCTCGCTGGCCGGTCTTCGGCGTCGGCTGGGAGGATGCGGTGGCCTTCGGCCAGTGGAGGACGGAGAAGGCCCGGGCCCGGGGGGAGAGGTGGAGCTACGAGCTCCCCACCGAGGAGGAGTGGGAGAAGGCGGCGCGCGGGGTCGACGGCAGGAAGTTCCCCTGGGGCGACGCGTTCGACTGGGACTCGGTGATGGGGGGGCTCTCCCGGCCCGAGGTCACCCGGCCCGAGCCGGTCGCGCGATTCATCCGCGGGGAATCCCCCTGGGGTCTCGAGGACATGGCCGGGGGCGCCATGGAGTGGTGCGCCGGGTGGGTGCGGGAAGGGGAAGTGCACCCGCAGCGCGGGGGGGCGTGGGCGGAGGGCTCGATCCAGTTCTTCCGCTCGGCGAGCCGGGGACCCCGACACACCACTTCCCTTGCGGGCTTCCGGCTGGTCGCGCGGAGGGGATCGCGGGAGTGACGACCTCCTCCGGCGCGACGAGCGCCCTGTCGGCGCTCCTCGAGCGCTACCGCGCGGGCCTTCTCCGGATCGTCCGGCTCCTCGGCAGCGGCCTCCTCCGCTACGAGAGCGAGGAGGACCTCGTCCAAGGGATTCACCTCCACGCCCTTCGCGTCGCCGAGCACTTCCAGGACCAGGGAGAGAAGGCTTTCCGGGGCTGGATCCTGCGGGTGGCGCGCCAGTACATCGCCCACCGACACAGGTACTGGTCCGCCCTGCGGCGCAATCCGGGAGAGGTCCGGAGGCTGAGCACCTTCGCCTCGAAGGGGACCGCTCTCGCACGGCATCCGGTTTCCCCGGCGACCGGCCCGGTCACCTCCGCGGCGCGCCGGGAGGAGTTCGCCCTCGCGGTGAAGGCGATCGCCGTGCTCCTCCCCCGGGATCAGCGGCTCGTCCGCTGGATGTGCGAGGGGGCGAGCGTGGAGGAGATCGCGAGTCGGCTGGGGCTCACGGTCGACGCGGCGGCCCGCGCGAAGAGGAGGGCTGTGGAGCGCCTCCGCGCCGCGTTCGAGGCGCTGTCGCGTCGCGCCGGGATCCGCTCCCGGCTCGCCTGACTCGCGGCGCGCCGCTCCCCCTCTTCCCCTCCTTCTCCACTCCCAGACCCTTCCTACCCTCCATCGCCCCCTTTCCTTGTCCGCCTCGGGCCGCTCCCGGGCATTCCTCCTCTCGGTGCGTGGGGCCGGCGCTGGCCGGCCTTGGGTCCGAGAAAAGGGCGTCGGACGATGGAAGAGACTGTCCTCGATCTTCGAGGGCGGCTCCGCGTTGGGGTTTCGGAGCTCGACCCATTCCTGGACGTCGGGATCGGAGCGTTTCCCCGGATCGCCGACGAGATCGTCCGCCGGCTCGACGAAGCGGGGGTCGAGGTCGTGGTCGACCCCCCCGCCCGCAGAGGGGAGCCATCGAGGGGAGGCGTTCTGCCGGCGAGCGCTTTCGCCTTCGCACAGGAGGTGGCCCGCATCGTCCCGATGGACCGCGAGGAGGAGGGAAGGCTCGCGCGCCGGTTCGACCTCCTCGAGCGGAGGTATCGCGCGGCGCTCCGCGCGGCAAGGCTCCCGCCGTCCTCGGAGGACGGGGGACCCGGTCCCTGCAGAGGGATCCCGGCCTGCGACCACGAGGGACGAGGCGGGTTCCCCGCCTGCCTCTTCGACGCGGCCCCGCCGGAGCGCCGAGCCAGCCTCCACGCGAGGAGGGTGGAGCGCGACGCGGCGCGGAACGCGCTCGTCGAGAGGTCGCTCTGGCTCGTCCTGAGGCTCGTGCGCCCCTATCTCGGTTTCGGCATCCCGGTCGCCGACCTCGCCCAGGAGGGAACCCTCGGCCTCCTCGCCGCGGCGGAGAGGTTCGACTGGACGAGAGGGGTCCGCTTCGCGACCTACGCCGGCTACTCGGTGATCCAGGCCCTGCAGGCGGCCTCCCTCCGATGCCGGCGGCTGATCCGGATCCCGTTCAGCGTTCAGAAGGCGAGGAGGAAGGTCTCCGCGGCGCTCCTCGGGGCCGATCCGGGGCGGGAGGTGCCCCTTCAGGAGCTCGCCGCCCGCGCCCGAGTCTCCGCGAGGAGCCTGAGAGGGGTGCGCGAGGCGGAGCGTCTCATCCTGTCGCTCGACTCCGGGATCGCGGAGGAGGGGGGCGGATCGGAGGATGTCCGCCGCAACCACCTGGAGGACGCGCGGGGGGGGATCGACCTCGACTCGATCGAGGACCTGCGCCCCCGGGACCGGCTCCGCCGGGCGATGGGAACCCTCGGCCCTCGAGAGCAGCTCGTCCTCGAGCGCCGGTTCGGCCTGAACGGATCCGCGTCCCAGACTCTCGAGGAGGTCGCCGTCGACCTCGGGGTCTCGCCGGAGCGGGTCCGGCAGATCCAGGTCCGCGCGCTGAGGCGGCTCGGGACGGGGGACACGGGTCGGCTCCTCTCTCCCCTCGTCGCCTGACCCGCGCGTCTCCCTTGGGCCCGGACAAAGCCGAAGGGAGAATCGCTCCGGGGGCTCGGTTCGCGGCCGAGCCGGTCGGGCACGAGACGAGAGCGAGCGTGGACGGAGCGATTCTCCGCTTCGGTCGTGAAAAGAGCGTGGCCGGCGATTCGCAACGAGAGACGCGGCGCCGGGAGGGTCCATCCCGGTGTGGAGTTCCGCGCCTCGCTCCGGCAGTGGATCTGTTAGGCACGCCGCGGACGGGGACAAGGGGGGCTCCCTTCCCTTGGATCGGGGGCGCCCTAGACTTCTCCGTGCCTCCGCTCCTCCGGCCATTCGACGCCTGTTGCACGCCTTCGTCCTCGCCGGAGCTTCCGCCCCCGCGCAGGAGTCCCTTCCCTCTCCTCGGGAGGGGGATCGCCTCTGTTCTCCCTGCCACCCGGCGGCGGTCGAGGCGATCCTCTCCGGAGCGCACGCGCCCACCGTCCGCTCCCCCGCGCTCGAGGGATGCGCGACCTGCCACGGTCCGGGGGACGCGCACGCGAAGTCGGGCCGCTCCCGGGACATCCTCGGCTTCGCGCGCCTCTCGGCCGCTCGGACGACTGAGGCCTGCTCCCTCTGCCACGCCGACGAGATCCGCGGCTACCACCGGTGGGAGGACTCGGAATTCAAGGCGGCCGGGAAGCGGTGCACGGACTGTCACGTCGTCCACGAGGCCGCGGGCGCGTCCCTCGCGGCGCGAGACCGGCGGCGGTTTCCCGATCCGGGCGCGCTCGAGGCGGCCGCCGCGCGGACGGGGCCCCAGGCCTGCGCCGAGTGCCATCCGCGGCAGGCCGAGCGGCTCGGCGCATCGGACCACGCCCTCCTCGCCCCGGGCGGCACGGACGCGAAGGGGTGCGAAGCCTGCCACGGGGCGGGCTCGCTCCACGTCGAGGCGAAAGGGGTTCGCCGTTTCATCACGAGGCCGGACGCCACCGAGGCCCTCGGGATCGCGACCTGCCGGCAGTGCCACCCCGACGTCGACCCCGTTCGCTTCCACTGGAAGGAGCCGCCCCTCCTCTCGCCATCCTCGTGCGCCGTCTGCCACCGCGTGCACACCCCTCGAGCCGAAGGTGCGCGGGCGGGCCTCTGGGCGGAGTCCCTCCCCGCCGCGGAGGCGTATGCGGGCGACGCGGCTTGCCGGCGCTGCCACGCGCCGGCCTTCGCAGAGCTCGAGGACGCGAACCACCGGCCAAGACCGGTCGACGCGGCGGACCCGAGGCACGCGGGGTGCGAGGCCTGCCACGGCCCCTCCGGCGCTCACGCCCGCTCGGGAGGCCGCGCGCCCCCCTCGGGAGGTCGCGCGCCGCGGGAGGCGGCCTGCCTCGCCTGCCACCGGCAGGCGGAGCACTTCGCGCGGTGGGAGGGGAGCACCCACGCGCGCGCGCGCGTCGCCTGCCTCGATTGCCATCCGGCCGCGCAACCCGCCTTCCCGGGAAGGGGGTCGCGCGCCTCGGACCGGTGCGTCTCCTGCCACGGGGACGTCGTCGCGCAGTTCCGGCTCCCCAACCACCACCCCGTCCCCGAGCGGGGACTCCGCTGCACGGACTGCCACGACCCGCACCAGGAGTCGCTCGCTGGGAGCGCCCTCTCCCTCCGCCGCGACGCCTGCGTCGCCTGCCACCGGGAGAAGGCCGGACCCTTCGTCTTCCACCACGAGGCCGACCGGGTGGAGGGGTGCGTCGTGTGCCACGAGCCGCACGGCTCGGTGAACCGCCGTCTCCTGACGCACCCGACGACCCACTCGCTCTGCCTCGAGTGCCACAGCGACATCCCCGCCTTCCACGACCAGTCCCCGGGCTCGTTTTGGCGACGCTGCGTCGACTGCCACCAGGAGATCCACGGCTCGCAGTTCGACCGGCTCTTCTTCCGATGACGCCGCTCGCCTCGGCGCTCCTCCTCCTCGCGGCGGGCCCGCAGGCGGACGTTCCGCCCGAGGCGGGATGCGTCGTCTGCCATCGGGCGGGCACGCGCAGCCTCTCCTCCTCTTCGCACGCCTCCCTCCTCCCCGGGAGCGCGGCGACGCAGCCCATGCCCCGGTTCGGGGATCGGCGCGCCTTCTCGAGGGACGCTGCCTGCGCGCTCTGCCATGGCCCGGGGGCGGAGCACGTCGCGGAGGCGAAGGCGAGACGCCATCGCCCCGGGACCTACCCGATCCCGCGCGAGGCATGCGCGCGGTGTCACGCCGGCTCCGCGGAGCTTCACCGCGCCGTGCCCGAATTCCGCCCCGAGAGCGCGTGCGAGGGTTGTCACCGGGTCCATACCCCGGCCCGATCGGGCGGGGGAAGGACCGAGGCCGAGGGAGGACGGGCCGCGGCTCCCTCCCCCCGCAGCCGCCTCGGCCCCTTCGCGGTGGAGGGGGCGCTCGAGGCGGGCTTCCGCGTCGTCCGGGTCGGAGGGGACGAGGGGCAGTTCCGCCAGGACGTGAACCTCGAGGGAGGACCCCGCCTCCTCGGCGCGCGGATCGAGGGGAGAGCCATCGAGGACGCACCCTTCGACTCCTTCCGATTCTCCACGCGCGGGGCCGGGGATCCCCAGCGCGGCGCGCGCTTCGAGGCCGAGCGGGAGGGGAGATGGCGGGCGCGGGCCGACTGGAGGAGCGCCGAGTCCGTCTTCGCGTCGGAGTCCGACTTCCACGAGCGGAGGGCGAGGAGGGGCGAGGTCTCCGTGGCCCTCGCGACCGATCCCCGATACCCCGACGAGCCCCTCGTCGGGCTCGACCTCGGACAGGCCCGGCTCCGCGGCGAGGAGAAGGGGACCCTCTTCCTCAATCCGCTCCTCCTCTACTCGGGGAACGACCTCCTCCGCCCCCCGCGCAGCCCCGAGGACCTCGACGCGACGATGCGGACCGTCGGGGGAACGCTGCGCTTCCTCCTCCTCGGGTTCGGGGTCTTCCTCCGGCCGGAGTGGCGGGAGACCCTCGAGGAGCCCTCCGCCCGGCTCCGCGGCACCTCGACCGTCGCCACGAACGTCGTCGTGACGGAGCGCGACTTCGAGGCGCGGAGCCGCGCGCGCTCCCCTTCCCTCGCCGCGCGGGTGTCGCGTTCCTTCGCCGGAGGGGGGATCGACCTCGACGTCGGGTTGCGCCACGGGGAGACGGACGTCTCCGCCGACCTCGACGAGCGGATCGCGGGGACGATCGCGGGCGCTCCCTTCACGAGGACCGCGAACGCCCACGCCCGGTCGCGCGGCAGGCTCTCCGAGATCGACGCGGAGACGAGGCTCCGGCCCCTCGAGGGGGTAGAGCTGCGCCTCCGCGCGCTCCGCCGCGAGGAGGACGAGGAGGGACGATCCCGCACCAGCCTCCTCCTCTCGACCCTCGGGTTCCCCGTCGACCTCCCGTTCGAGACGCGCTTCGAGTCCCTCTCCCTCACGGGCGAAGCGGAGCTGCGTCTGCGCGCGGCCGAACCCCTCGACCTCCGGATGGGCTGGAGGAGGACCGGCCAGGACCTCGAGTTCGTCGGGTCGACCTTCCCGGGGGTCGCGCCCCCGCCGGATCGTCTCGTGACGCAGGGGCCGACGGCGGGGATCACCCTCCGCCCCGCCGCCTCCTGGTCCTTCGACCTCGACCTCTTCGCGGTGGACACCGACGAGGCCCTCTACGAGATCCAGGCGGAGCGGGGCCTCACCCTCCGCGCGAAGCTCCGCGGGCGGGTGACGCGCGACCTCTCCGTCCTGCTCGTCGGCGCGTGGCGGCGCGCCGAGGTCGAGGGCTTCGTCGGGGAGTTCGGGGACGTCCTCGACGCCGAGCGGACGATCGACGCGGAGACTCTCTCCCTGCGCTGGAGGGCGGGGCCGGGAGCGATCCTCTCGGCCGGCTACGGCCGGCGGAGGACGCTCCTCGAGGCCGACGCCGTCTTCCCCATGGCGGGAGGCGTCACGACCCAGGGGGAGAGCGAGTTCGACGGGGTGGCGCACGTGCTCACGGGGTCGGCCGAGCTCGACCTATCCGAGCGGCTGACGGCGAGCGGCGCGGCAGTCTACGAGAACGCCTCGGGAGACACGGCGTTCCGGTTCCAGAACCTCCTCGCGCGCCTCGAGTACGAGATCTCCCGGGCGGCGACGGTGGGGAGCGAGGTCCGCTTCGTCGAGTTCGCCCCCGGGGAGGGGCGCCCCGGGGCGGGGGACGGAACCGACGCGTGGATCGGTCTGCTCTTCGCGCGCATCTCCTTTTGACCG
Source organism: Planctomycetota bacterium (assembly GCA_035695825.1). GTDB lineage: Bacteria > Planctomycetota > UBA1135 > UBA1135 > JAKEFM01 > JAKEFM01. The sequence continues at coordinate 66,988 of DASRRH010000024.1, forward strand.
CCTAGGCGCGCGGGTGCGCCTTCCCGTAGGCGGCGCGCAGCCTCTCGAGGGAGACGTGGGTATAGATCTGGGTGGTCGAAAGGCGCTCGTGCCCGAGCATCTCCTGGACGGAGCGCAGGTCGGCGCCCCGGTCGAGGAGGTGGGTCGCGAAGGAGTGCCGCAGCGTGTGCGGGGAGACCCGCCCGCCGATCCCGGAGGCGAGGAGGTGCTTGCGGAGGACCCTCCGCAGCGAGCGGTCTGTGAGCGGTCCTCCGCGGAGGTTCACGAACGCCGCCTCCGCCCCGAAACCGCGCCGGTGCTTCTCCGCGAGATAGGCGCGGAGGGCGCGCACCGCGGGGGCGCCGAGCATGGCCATTCGTTCCTTCTTCCCCTTCCCGCGGACCCGCGCGAGCCCGCCTCGCAGGTCGAGGTCCTCCTCCCGCAGGCCGACGAGCTCGCCCGCGCGGCAGCCGCTCGAGTAGAGGGTTTCGAGGAGCGCCCGATCCCGGAGGCCCCCCAGGGAGAGGGCTCGCGGCGCCTCGACGAGGCGCGCGGCGTCCGTGGGAGGGAGGAACGCGGGGAGGCGCCGGGCCTGGCGCGGCACGCGGATCGAGAGCCCGGGGTTTCCGGCGAGACGCCCCCGCGAGACGAGGAACCGGAGGAAGGAGCGCACGGCGGCAAGGCGCCGCAGCAGGGTCGCCCGCGCCACGCCCCGCTCGTGGAGGTGGGCGAGGTAGGCCCGGAGCGCCGCCGGGGTGAGCGCGCTCGGCGCCCGGTACCCGCGAGGTGCGGCGAAGGCCGCGAAGCCCCGGAGGTCGGCCCCGTAGGCCCGCAGCGTGTGGGGCGAGCGGTTGCCCTGCTCGAGGTGGTCGAGGAAGAGGGCGATCTCGCGCTGCATCGGGGGGACGATTAGGGCGGGTCGGAAGCGCGCCCGCAACGGGGTGGCGGATGGGACGGTCCCTACAATTCCCCCGTGCCCCGGCTCGCCGAGAGGGAAAGCCTCCGCGGAAGGTGCGCCCCGCTCCCTCCGGAGGCCACGCCGCTCGAGCTCTTCCGGCGCCTGACGCCGGAGGAGGGGCCTCTCTTCCTCGACAGCTCCGGGGGAAGCGAAGAGCTCGCGCGCTTCTCCTTCCTCGCGTGGGGAGCCGCTCCGCTCCTCGCCTTCCCTCCCGATCCCCACCGCGGGCGGGACCCGTTCGCGGCCCTCGAGCGCGCGGTGGCGCGGCGGCCGCTCCGGAGGGAGGGTCCCTTTCCTCCGATCGTCGCGATCGGCTGGCTCGGCTACGACCTCGGCCGCTGCGTGGAGCGGCTGCCGGCGCCCCCGCCGGAGAACCTCCGCCTCCCCGCGATGCGGTTCGCCTTTCCGCGCTTCTTCGTGGGCCTCGACGCGAAGGGGGGGGGGCCCGCCCTCCACGTCGCCGCCGAGAAGGGGCGGGAGGAGGCGGCCATCCGGAAGGCCCGCACGACGGTGGAGGAGGTCCTCCGGCGCCCGCTGGCGCTCAAGCCTTTCCGCCTCCCCGTCCCCCTGCGGAGCGATTTCACGGAGCGGGCCTACTGGGCCGCCGTCGAGCGCGCCCGCGCGCTCGTCGCCTCTGGGGACCTCTTCCAGGTGAATCTGTCCCAGCGCTTCGCGGGGCGCTTCGAGGGGAGCCCCCTCGCGCTCCACGAACGACTCCGCGCGAGCAACCCGAGCCCGTTTGGAGCCTGCCTCGTCGCGGGGGGGAGCGCCCTCCTCTCCTCCTCGCCGGAGCGGTTCCTCCGCCTCGAGGCCGGGCGCGTCGAGACCCGGCCGATCAAGGGGACGCGCGCGCGGACGGGCGATCCGGGCCGGGACGCGCAAGCCCTCGAGGAGCTCGAGGCCGACGAGAAGGAGCGCGCCGAGCTGACGATGATCGTCGACGTCGAGCGCAACGACCTCGCGCGGGTGTGCGAGGCCGGATCCGTCCGCGTGCCGCGCCCCGCCGCGACGGAGGCCTACGCCCGGGTCTTCCACCGCGTCGCGACCGTTGAGGGGAGGCTCCGCGCCGGCGCCGGCCTCGCCGACCTCCTCCGCGCGACGTTCCCGACCGGCTCGGTCACGGGAGCCCCGAAGATCCGGGCGATGGAGGCGATCGCCGCGCTCGAGCGGACCGGGCGAGGGGTCTACACGGGAGCGATCGGCTGGATCGGCGGGGACGGCTCCCTCGACCTCTCCGTCGCGATCCGCACCCTCTCCCTCCGGGGAGGCCGCCTCGCCTATCGCGTCGGAGGAGGCATCGTGTACGACTCCGATCCGCGCGCCGAGTACGAGGAGACGCTCGCCAAGGGACGCGCGATCGAGGAGGCGCTCGCGCCGTGAGCGGGACCCCGGTCTATCCCGCCTCCGTCAACGGGCGGATCCTCCCGGAGGAGGAGGCGGGCATCGCGCCGGGCGACGAGGGGCTGCTCCTCGGGCTCGGCGTCTTCGAGACCCTCGCCGTCGAGTCGGGGGTCCCGCTCTTCCTCGAAGAGCACCTCGTCCGGATGGCGGAGGGGGGAAGGGCCCTCGGGCTCCGCCCCACCTCCGTCGACCCGGAGGCGGCCGTGCGGGACTACCTCGGCGAGACGGGCGCGCAGCGGGCGGCGCTCCGGATCACCTGGACGCGGGGGCCCGCCCGGGCGGGCTCCGCCCTCGTCCTCACCGCGCGCGACCTGCCGGCCGCTCCGGCCGAGGTGTCCCTCGCGATCGCCCCGTACCGAAAGGATGCGGGCGATCCCCTCGAGCGGGTGAAGACGGTCAGCCGGGCGCGCGCGGCGCTCGCCCGGGAGAGGGCGCTCGCGCGCGGGGCCTTCGACGCCCTCGTGGCGACGACGGAGGGGGACTTCGCGGAGGGCACGGTCTGCAACCTCTTCGTCGCCCTCCAGGGTTCCTTGCGAACGCCTCCCCCCGAGAGGGGGGTCCTCCCGGGGACGGTTCGGAAGATCCTGCTCGCGAGCCTCCCGCTCCCGGTCCGGGAGGAGAGGGTGCGGGGCGAGGACCTCGCGGTCGCCGAGGAGGCCTTCGTGACGAACTCCCTCGTCGGCGTCCTCCCCGTCGCCGCCGTCGAGGGCTTCCCCCGGCCGCTCCCCGGCGCGAAGGGGCGCCTCGCGGGGACCGCCGCCGGGGTCTACCGCGCCGCCGTCGAGCGCTACGTACGGGAGCGGACGGGCGCGGCCCTATAATCCGCCGGACTCCGAGCGAAGGTCCTTCCCGATGAATCCCCTCCCCGCGATCGCGCTCCCCCTCTTCCTCCTCCTCCCGCAGGGAGGGGCCGCCCCGCCGAAGGACGACGATCCCGTGGTGGCGGAGGCGATCGAGGCGCTGAAGAAGGCAGTCAAGGGGAAGGACGACGCCGCCGCGATCGGCGTGATCGACCAGCTCACGCAGAAGGCGAAGGGTGCCGGACCGAAGGACCGCGGGAAGATCGCCTCCGGCGTCGCCTCTTCCTTCGACGCCGTCCGGGTCCCCGTCGAGGGACAGAACAAGTCGGAAACCTTCCGCCTCTACGTCGCTGCGGCCGTCTCCCTCGGCACGATGAAGGACGAGGGGGTGAAGCCCCTCCTCGGCGCGGTCGACAACCGCCGCTTCCGCCACGAGGTCGAGTTGCGCGCCGCTATGGTCGAGGCCGTGGGGGCGACGAAGTCCCCCGCCGCGGTCAAGCCGCTCCTCGACCTCCTCGACGACAAGGACTACCCGATCATCATCGCGGCCGCCCACGCCCTCGCGAACTACCACGACGCGAAGGAGCCGGACCGCAAGCGGGTCGCCGAGGTGCTCGTGAAGCAGCTCGAGTCCGCCCACGGCCAGGCCGAGCAGAACGCGAACGAGGGAGAGGCGCGCCGCAAGTACGACGCGGTCGGCCCCTCCTTCATGGACGCCCTCGCCAAGGTGACCGGAGAGGAGATCCGCCAGCCCCAGGCGTGGGTGAAGTGGTGGAACGACAACAAGAAGAAGAAGTGGTAGGCCGGGGGTTGGCCCGCCGCGGCGCCCGATTCTCCGGATCGCTCCTCCTCGTCCCGACGGCCGCGCTCCTCGCCCTGGCGGAAGGAGCCCCCGGCTGCGGTAGGGGGTCCCGCGCCTCCTCGGCCGATCCGCCGGGGCAGCCCGCGCGCGAGCGGATCACGGTCCTGCTCGGGGCGGCAGGGGGGCTGCACTTCGCTCTCGCCCCGCTCGATCCGGAGGCCGGCCGCGCGCGACGCGACGGGGAAGCGCTCGCGAAGCGCTTCTCCCTCCCCGGCGCGGGGCTCGCCCGGCTCCACGTCCTGCGTTTCGAGGGGGAGGCGGCGGAGTTCGACCCGAAGGAAGTCGTGGTGCGCGCCGTCTCCGAGGAGGGGGAGGAGGTCACCCTCCGCCCGCTCGTCACGTTCCGCGCGCCCCAGGCTCCGCGCGACGCCCTCGTCTTCCGGGCCCTCGCGGGCCCTCCCGAGCGCTCTCCCCTTCCCCCGGGAAGTTGGCTCCCCCTGGTGGTCGTCGTGCCCGGGGTGCGCGACCCCGAGCGCTTCCGCAGCGCGGAGGTGGCGGGGGCGATGCTCGAGTCCGTCCCCGTCGACCTGGAGGAGTGGAAGGGCTTCCTCGCCGCGCCGAAGGAGGAATTCTTCCGGCGGGCCCTCCACGCCGCGACGGCCCCCTCGCGCCGCTGACGACGGCTTGACCGCCCCGGCGGGGGCGCTCATCCTGTTCGGCGCTTCGAGTTTCGATTGAAACCCGACCTGCGCCGATCCGCCTCGAGCGGGCCATCCCCTCGGATGGGGGACCGCGAGAGGCGTTCATGCCGTAGGGTCCCGCGTGGGGACCGCGTTCCGGGGAGTTCGAAGATTCTGGCCGCGGCGGGCTTGGCGCCGCAGCACGCTCGGTCGACCGTCGGGCCGCCGGGGGCGGCCCCTCCCCCGACCGGCTGAGCCTCCGCTCCCCTCCGTCTGCACCGCCCGCCCGGCCGGGCGGTCTGCGGCGACCGGTTCCGGTCGGAAGGAGCAGGTCCGTGGAACCGACGTTCATCCTCATCGGCCTCGCCGGGGCGGCGCTCGGCGGCGCGGCGGGAGCGCTCCTCGCGACCCGGCGCGAACGGAGGGCCGTCGGCGGCGCGAGGCGGAGAGGGGAGGAGATCCTCCGGCAAGCGGAGGAGCAGGCGGCGCGCCGATCGCAGGAGGCGGAGCTCCGGCAGCGCGACGAGGCGGCGCGGCGGCGGGAGGCGGCGGACCAGGAGACGGAGGAGAGGCGGCGGGATCTCCGGGAGGAGGGGAAGCGCGTCGAGCGGCGCGCCCAGGGCCTCGACGACCGCCTCGACCTCCTGACCCGGAAGGAGCGGACCCTCGAGGACCGGGACCGCTCCCTCCAGTCGCGCGAGGGGGGAATCCGCGCGCGGGAGGAGGAGCTCGCCCGCGTGCTCGCCAAGGAGACGGAGCGGCTCGAGCAGATCGCGGGCCTCCACCGGGAGGAGGCGACGAGCCTCCTCCTCGAGCGGCTCGAGGCGGAGAACGAGCGGGTGATCGCGGAGCGGCTCGAGCGGGCGCAGACCCGCCTCAAGGAAGAGGAGACGCGGCTCGCCCAGCGCGTCCTCTCGATCGCGATCCAGAGGATGAGCGTCTCCCACGCCCAGGAGACGACCGTCTACGCCGTCGAGATCCCGAACGACGACATGAAGGGGCGCCTCATCGGCCGCGAGGGGCGCAACGTCCGGGCCTTCGAACGGGAGACGGGGGTCGACCTCATCGTCGACGACACCCCCGGCGTCGTCGTGATCTCCTCGTTCGACCCGGTCCGGCGGGAGGTCGCGCGCCGCGCCCTCGAGAAGCTGATCGCCGACGGCCGCGTCCACCCGAGCCGCGTCGAGGAGGTCGTCGCGGAGACCCGCTCCGAGGTCGAGGCGGGGATCGAGGAGACGGGGCGCCGCACGCTCCACGACCTCGAGATCCACGGCCTCCATCCGAAGCTCCTCCACCTCCTCGGCCGGCTCAAGTTTCGGACCTCGTACGGCCAGAACGTGCTCCTCCACTCGGTCGAGTGCGCCTACCTCTGCGGGGGCATGGCCGCCGAGCTCGGCCTCGACCCGAACGTGGCGAAGCGCTGCGGCCTCCTCCACGACATCGGGAAGGCGGTGAGCCACGAGATCGAGGGGGGGCACGCGGGCATCGGGGCGGACTTCGCACGGCGCCACGGGGAGAACCGGCTCGTCGTGAACGCGATCGCGGCCCACCACGAGGAGGTCCCCTACGAGAGCCCCTACGCGGTCCTGACCCAGGTCGGCGACGCGATCTCCGCTTCGCGCCCCGGCGCGCGACGCGACTCCCTCGAGCGCTACCTGAAACGCATGCAGGCCCTCGAGGAGGTGGCCGGCTCCTTTCCCGGCGTCGAGCAGGTCTACGCGGTGCAGGCGGGCCGCGAGGTGCGCGTCCTCGTCAACTCCGGACGCGTCGACGACGCCGCCGCCGTCCGCGTCGCCCGCGACATCGCCAAGCGCGTCTCCGAGGAGCTCGAGTTCCCGGGCGAGATCAAGGTCACGGTGCTCCGCGAGACGAAGGTCGTCGAGATCGCGCGGTGAAGCGGCCGGGGGGGGAGGAGGAGGGAGGCCTCTTCGCGCCGCGGAGAGATCCGTCCGCGCCGGAGGGGGTCCGGATCTTCACCGTCACGGAGCTCACCCTCGCGCTGAAGGACCTCCTCGAGGACGCCTACCCGGACCTCTGGGTCGAGGGGGAGGTGACGAACCTCTCGCGCCCCGCCTCGGGCCATCTCTACTTCTCCCTCAAGGACGAGGGGGCGGAGGTCGGGGCGGTGCTGTGGCGGACGCAGCTCCGCGCCCTGCGGTTCGACCTCGAGACCGGGATGGCCGTCCTCGTCCACGGGCGCCTCGACCTCTACGCGCCGCGCGGCCAGTACAAGGTCGTCGTCGACCGGATCGAGCCGAAGGGGATCGGCGCGCTCCAGATCCGCTTCGAGCAGCTGCGGAAGAGGCTCGAGGCCGAGGGGCTCTTCGCGGCCGATCGGAAGCGCTCGATCCCGTTCCTCCCTCGGCGGATCGGGATCGTCACCGCCCCCCGCGCCGCCGCGATCCGCGATCTCCTCCACACGATCTTCGAGCGCTTCCCGCGCGCTTCGGTCCTGATCCGGCCCGCGAAGGTCCAAGGGGAGGGGGCGGCCGAGGACTGCGCGGCGGGCTTGCGCGAGCTCGCCGAGGGGCGCCAAGTCGACGTGATCGTCCTCACCCGGGGCGGGGGCTCCCTGGAAGACCTCTGGGCCTTCAACGAGGAGGTCCTCGTCCGCGCCGTCGTCGCATGTCCGGTCCCCGTCGTCTCCGCGATCGGGCACGAGATCGACTTCACGCTCTGCGACTTCGCGGCCGACCTCCGGGCGAAGACGCCGACGGAGGCGGGGGTCCTCGTCGTCCCCGACCTCGCGGAGCTCGAGGAGCGCCTCGCGCAGGACGCCCGCCGTCTGCGGGAGGGGCTGGCGGGACGGGTCCGGGAACTGCGCGAGCGGATCGAGGGGCTGCGCAACCACTGGGTCTTTCGCCGTCCGCAGGCGCGCCTGGAGCTCCACGCGCAAGCCCTCGACGCGCGGATCGACGCCCTCGCCCGCGCGATGGACGCCCTCCTCTCCGGCGCGCGCCACCGCGCGGCCGACCTCGGCCGGCGCCTCGAGGCCTCGCGCCCCCAGGCGCGGCTCGCACGGGACGGAGAGCGGCTGCGCGCGGTCGCGGGGAGGCTCGAGACATGTCTCGGCGTGCGCCTCCGCTCCGCGCAGGAGCGCTACGAGCGCGCCGTCGACCGGCTCGAGTCGCGCTCTCCCGTCGCGATTCTCGCGCGCGGCTACAGCCTGACGCGGGTCGTGGGCGAGCGCGGGTTCGTCGTGGACGCCTCGCGTCTGAAGGTCGGCGACCTCATCGAGACGACCTACCACCGGGGTCGGAGCGTGTCCCGGGTGGAGGAGGCGGCAGGCGACGGACGTTCCGGTCCCGCCGCCGGTCGCGATTCGAAGGGGACAGAGACGCGCGACGCCGCAGGGTGAGCCGCGCGAGCGTCCCCGTCCCGCCCGCCGCGCCGCAGCGAGCGAGGGCCTCCAAGCCCGCCGCGTGAGCGAGAGCGGGAACGGCACCGCGGTCGGTGACCGAACCCCGCGCGACTCATTCCCTGACCGAATCGTCCACCGCGGGCACCTGCGGCCTGCTACGGGGAAGGGCGAACCAGAGCGGGGTTGGCGCGAGGGACCTCCTGCGCTCGGGTCCGTCGAGATGAGGAGCCCCGGCCAGTAGGATGGCCCCCCGACCTGCCTTGCCCCCGAAAGCCAAGCCGGCCCCGGCCTCCTCCGCCGACGGGAAGCCCCGCACCTTCGAGGAGAACCTCGAGGACCTCGAGGGGGTCGTGGCCGAGCTCGAGAAGGGGGATCTCCCCCTCGAGGAGTCGATCGAGCGCTACCGGAAGGGCCTTGCCTCGCTCCGTGCCTGCTACGAGATCCTCCAGAAGGCTCAGCGCCAGGTTGAGGAGCTCACCAGGGACGTCCGGGGCGCGCTCGCGACCCGGCCGTTCGAGGCCCCGGAGACGGGGGGGCCGGCGGACGCGGGCGGCTGATGCGGAGGGGAGGGCCGGATGACCTTGAGGCGTACGTCGCCCGCGCGAAGCGGATGGTCGATCGCGAGCTCGACCGGCGACTCCCCCGGCTCGAGGAGGAGCCGCGGCGCCTCCACCGCGCGATGCGGTACGCCGTCTTCCCCGGCGGGAAGCGCCTGCGCCCGGCCCTCGCCCTCCTCGGCTGCGAGGCCTTCGGCGGGAAGGCGGGGGATGCCCTCCCGGCGGCCGCCGCGATTGAGATGGTCCACACCTACTCGCTGATCCACGACGACCTCCCCTGCATGGACAACGACGACTTCCGGCGGGGGAGGCCGACCTGCCACCGGGTCTTTGGGGAGGCGATGGCGGTCCTGGCCGGGGACGCGCTTCACACGGCGGCCTTCCGCGCGCTGGGGTCCACGCCCCGGAGGGAGAGGATCCCGCTCCTCGTCGAGACCCTCGCGCGGGCCGCGGGCTCGGAAGGAATGGTGGGGGGGCAGGTCGACGACCTCGCGGCCGAGGGGGCTCGCCCGAGCCTGCGCCGCGTCCGCTCGATCCACGCGCGCAAGACCGCGGCCCTGATCGCCGCGAGCGTCGAGTGCGGGGCGATCTGCGCGGGGGCTTCCGACCCGGCGCGGAGGAAGGCGGCCGCGTTCGGGCGAACGCTCGGCCTCTCCTTTCAGATCGCGGACGACGTCCTCGACGTCGTCGGGACGCGCCGAGGCCTCGGCAAGACCCCGGGGAAGGACGCCCGCGCGAAGAAGATGACCTACCCCTCCTGCGTCGGGCTCGAGCGCTCGAGGACCGCGGCACGGACCCTCGCCGCCCGCGCCGCGCGCGAGGCGCGCGCGCTTCCCCCGCGCCGGCGCGACCTCCTCGTCGCGCTCGCCCGGTTCGTCGGGGAGCGGAGCTCCTGATGGACGGCGCCGTCCTCCCCCTCGACGCGGCCGGCGCCGAGCGGCGCTCCGAGGCGATCCTCCCGACGATCGATTCGCCGCAGGACCTCCGGCGGCTGCCGCGGGAGTCGCTCCCGCGCGTCGCGGAGGAGATTCGGCAGGCACTCTTCGACACCCTCGAGAGGACGGGGGGGCACCTCGGCTCGAACCTGGGCGTCGTCGAGCTCACGATCGCCCTCCACTACGCCTTCGACTTCCGGAAGGACCGGCTCGTCTGGGACGTCGGGCACCAGACCTACCCGCACAAGCTCCTGACCGGGCGCCGGGCCCGCTTCGGGACGCTGCGGCAGAAGGGGGGGCTCTCCGGCTTCCAGTGCGCGCAGGAGTCCCCCTACGACCTCTTCACGACGGGGCACGCGGGGACCTCGATCTCCCTCGCCCTCGGGCTCCGCGTCGGGGCCGACCTCCTCCGGGAGGACCGCAAGGTGGTCGCCGTCATCGGGGACGCCTCCCTCGGCTGCGGGGTCGCGTTCGAGGCGCTGAACGCGGCCGGGACCCACAAGCGCGACCTCCTCGTCGTCTTGAACGACAACGAGTGGTCGATCGCGAAGACGGTCGGCGCCCTCTCCGAGTACCTGACCCGGGTGCGCACGGGCCCCCTCTACACCGTGGCGAAGCGCGAGCTCGAGAAGTGGCTCGAGCGGATGGGGCGCCTCGGGGACAAGGTCGAGCAGGCGCTCGGGGACTTCGCGCAGCTCGCGCGCCACGTGATCGTGCCGGGGCACGTGTTCGAGGCGCTCGGGATCAAGTACTACGGCCCCGTCGACGGCCACGACGTGCTCGGCGTCCTCGACATGCTCGAGCGGGTGAAGCGGATCGACGGGATCGTCCTCCTCCACGTCCTCACGCAGAAGGGAAGGGGAGGGGAGGGGGCCGAGACCGACCCGCAGCGCCTGCACGGGGTGACGCCGAAGCCGAAGCCCGCGGTCGGGGAGGATCCGACGAAGGTCGCCCCCGCGAAGGTCCGCCCGAAGCGCTCCTTCACCCAGGCCTTCTCCGACGCGATGCTCGAGCTCGCCGCCCGCGACCCGAGGGTCGTCGCGATCACCGCGGCGATGCCGGACGGGACGGGGCTCCGTCCCTTCGCGCAGAACTACCCGGAGCGCTTCTTCGACACGGGGATCACCGAGCAGCACGCGGTCGCCTTCGCCGCCGCCCTCGCGCGCTCCGGGATGCGGCCGGTCGCCGCGATCTACTCGACCTTCCTCCAGCGGGGGCTCGACCAGGTCTTCCAGGAGGTCCTCGTCTCGGAGGCCCCGGTCGTCCTCGCGCTCGACCGCGCGGGGCTCGTCGGGGAGGACGGGCCGACCCACAACGGACTCTTCGACGTCGCCTTCCTCCGGACCTACCCCCGGATGACCCTCCTCGCCCCCCGGGACGAGACGGAGCTGCGGATGATGCTCGGGTGGGCCGTGGAATCCGGCAAGATCGTCGCGATGCGCTACCCGCGGGCCTCCTGTCCCGACCCCGAGGTCGGGCCAACCCCTCGCGCCCCGATCGAGCTCGGGCGCTCCGAGCGCCTGCGGGAAGGGAGAGACGCCGCGGTCTTCTCCTACGGGGTGATGGCGGGGACGGCCCTCCAGGCGGCCGAGGCGCTCGCCGCGCGGGGGATCGACCTCGAGGTCGTGAACGCCCGGTTCGGCAAGCCCCTCGACGGGGCGGTGCTCGACGCCGCCTTCGCGCGCTTCCCTCGCGTCTTCACGATCGAAGACCACGCGGACGCCGGAGGGTTCGGCTCGGCCGTGCTCGAGCGACTCGGCGAGAGCGCGGGCGCGCGCGCGCGGCTCCACCGCTTCGCGGTGCCCGACGCCTTCGTCGAGCACGCCTCGCGGGAGGACCAACTCCGTGGGGTCGGCCTCGACGCGGCCTTCGTCGCGCAGGAGATCGAGCGCCGGCTCCGCGGATGAGGGTCTACGTCCTCGGCGACCGCCGGAAGGGGTCGGTCCGGGCGGTCCTCGACGCGCTCCTGCCTTGGCTCCGCGACCGCGTCGAGGTCGTCGGGGTCGAGCTCGACGGGAAGCCGCTCGACCGCGTCCGGGCGGACCTCCTCCTCGTCCTCGGCGGGGACGGCTCGATCCTCGGTGCGGCACGCCGCCTCGCCGGGAACGCCGTCCCGACCCTCGGTGTGAACCTCGGGCGCCTCGGCTTCCTCGCCGCGGTCCGGCCCGAGGAGGTGAGGGGCGCCCTCGAGCGGGTCTTCGAGGGCCGCCACGAGGTCGAGGAGCGGATGATGCTCGACCTCGAGGTCCGCGCCGGCGCGAAGCGCCGCTGGAGGGGGCCCGCCCTGAACGACGGGGTCGTCGAGCGCACCCGCCGCGCCGGGATGATCACGGTCGAGGTCCGGCTCGGCGGGAAGGGGGTCACCGCCTACCGCGGCGACGGCCTGATCGTCTCGACGCCGACCGGCGCCACCGGCTACGGGCTCTCGGCCGGCGGGCCGATCGTCGGGCCTGGGCTCGACGCCTTCATCGTGACCCCGATCTGCCCCCACACGCTGACCAACCGCCCGCTCGTCGTCCCTGCGGACGAGCCCGTGGAACTGCGCGTGCCGGAGGCGCCCGAGGGGGCGCTCTTCATCGCGGACGGCCAGGAACGGGTCGAGATCGGCCCGAAGGACCGCGTCCTCGTCGCCCGGGCGAAGGCGCGCTTCCGTCTCGTCACGGTCGGCGGGGACTACTACGCGCGCCTCCGCGGGACGCTCGGGTGGCGGGGGGCGTTCGACCTCCAGGATCCGGCCCCTCCCGCGCCGCCCGTCGTGAGGAAGCGTTGAGGGTCCTCTTCGTCTGCACGGGAAACCTCTGCCGCTCCCCCTTCGCGGAGCGGCTGTTCCGGGTCGAGGCGGAGAAGAAGGGGCTCTCCGCCGTCGCGGATTCGGCGGGGACGCTCGCGATGGAGGGCCAGACCGTCCCCGAAGTCGCGATCGACGTCGCGCGCGAGTTCGGGGTCGACCTCGCGCCCCACCGCTCGCGCCCCCTCGGGACCGCGCACGTGCCCCGCTCCGACCTCCTCCTCGGCATGAGCCGCGCCCACGTCGAGGAGCTGCGCCTGGTCCGCGACGAGACGGGAGCGCTCGGGAAGATCGCTCTCCTCGGGACATTCGACGGAGGCTCCGAGGAGATCCCCGACCCGATCGGCCTCGAGCCCGCCGCGTTCCGGGAGACCTTCGGACGGATCGCTGCTTGCGTGGCCGGCCTCGTCGCCGAGCTGCGACGCGCCCGGCCGCGGGCCGGGGCTGGATGAGAGGGCGCGCGCGCACCGGAGCCACACGCGATGACAGGGATCCAACCTCACAACCGGGGCGCCGCCGCGACGTGGGACGCGGGGGGGCGCGGGTACGACCGCATCAGCGCGACGATCGCCGACTCGATCGAGCATGCCGTCCTCCGGCTCGACCCGAAGCGCGGCGAGCGGGTGCTCGACGTGGCGACGGGCACGGGTTGGGCCGCGCGCCGCTGCGCGGCGCGGGGCGCGAGCGTCGTGGGGGTCGACCTCGGCGCCGAGCTGGTCGCCGCGGCCGCGGCGTTGACGAAGGATGCAGGCGTCGAGTTCCGCGTGGCGGATGCGGAGGGACTCCCCTTCGAGGAGGGGAGCTTCGACGCCGTCCTCTCGACCTTCGGAGTGATGTTCGCGTCGCGGCCGGACGCGGCAGCCGGGGAGCTCGCGCGCGTCTGCCGGAGGGGAGGTCGGGTGGCGGTCGCGGCGTGGACTCCCGACTCCACGGTGGCGGGGCTCTTCCAGGTGATGCGCCCCTACAGGAAGCCTCCCTCTCCCGCACCCCCCTCGCCGTTCGAATGGGGGCGCCGGGAGAGAGTCTCGGAGCTGCTGGGCGGCGCGTTCGACCTCCGCTTCGAGGAGGGGACGAGTCCGCTCCGGGAGCCGAGCGGCGAGGCGGTCTGGCACCTCTTCCGAGCGGGCTACGGCCCGACGAAGAGCCTGTTCGAGAGCCTCGACGCGGCGCGTCAGGAGGCGCTCCAGCGCGATTTCGTCGCGTTTCACGAGGGCTTTCGGACGGAGCTCGGGATCGCGATGCCGCGGCACTACCTTCTCGCCGTCGGCGTGCGGCGGTAGCCCTCACTCCTTCTTCGCCGGGGCGAGCCGGTCTCGGATCCAGCCCGCGAGCGCGCGGTCGAGCCCTTTCTCCGCCTTGAGGAGCGCCGCGCCCGCGCCCTCCTCCTTCGTCACGCGGGTCTCGAGCGGCTTCGCGTCGGGGTACTGCGCGGCGAACTTCTGGAGGTCCTTCGCCACCCCGCTCCCCTCGCGGTCGGAGACGAGGAGGACGGAGCGGCCGTCGAGCCGCTTCAGGTCCTCCGTAAGGTCGAAGCCGCGGTCGGAGAGCCCCGGGAGGGAGACGAGGACCGCGGCGCGGAACGCCTCCTCCCGGCTCGCGAACCGGAGCGCCAGGGATCCGCCCGAGCCGAGGCCGACGATTCCCATCCGCTCCACGTCGACCTCCGGGCGGCCGCGGAGCCACTCGGCCGCGGCGGCGAGCTCCCGGTGCATCTTCAGGAAGGGCTTGTCCCCCACCATGTCGGCCTTCTTCCAATCGAAGGGCTCAGTCTTCCCCTCGACCGTCTTGCTCTCCCCGTGGCCGCGGAGGTCGAGCCGGAACGCGCCGACCTTCGAGGCGGCGAGGATCTCGGCGATCCCCTCGAGGTCGGCGCGGCTCCCTCCCGCGTCGTGGACGAGGAGGACGGCGGGGGCGCGTGTGCCCTTCGCGACGCCGCGCGGGGGGTGGTACTCCCCGGTGATGACGAACTTGTCCTCCGTGTGGAGGACGACCTTCTCCGACCGGGCGGCCGGGGTGGCTTCGCCCGGAATGAGCGAGAGGAGCAGGGTGACGAGCATCGGGGAGAGCGGGATCTCCGGGCCCGGCGGGGAGCCTACGCGGGAGAAGGTAACGCTGCTGGCGGCCCCGTCAAACCCCCGCCGCGTCCCACCTCCGCATCACGTCCTCGGCGAGGCGGCCGTCGGCCGGTTCGAGCCGAGATTCTCGCGACGTCCGGCTCGGCGGACGCTCGTGGCGATGTCTTCCATGCTCGGCGGGTGCCTGACGACCAGCTTCTGACGAGGCGGACGCGTTAAGGGGAGTTCTTCGTCCACGATCTCCGGGGTGCGCCGTCGAGGGTAGAGACTCGTCTCGAGGCTCGGCGGCGCCTCCTGGCGGGAGGGGAACCGCGAGAGGGACGAGCGTTACCGATGAGTAACGGGACGGCGGGCCCCGAAACGAAGGCCCGGTAGTCCGTCCTCCGGTCTTCCTCCTCGGCGACCGGTCCGCTCTGTGCGGTCCCAGAATTGCCGGGTTCCTTCGTGCCCCTCGCGATCCCGTCGGCGCGCAAGCGAGAGCCGGATTCCCCGTTCCGAGAGACTCGAGTGCCCGAGGGCCTTCCGTCGGTCGAGACCCGACCCAG
>DASRRH010000025.1:0-85135 GCA_035695825.1 Planctomycetota bacterium
TAGTCGGGGTAGGTCGGCTTCACCTCCATCTCGTCGTGGGTGTCGACCGCGAAGGTGAACTCCCCCGCGAGGAGGTGCTCGTGGACGACCAGCTTCATGAACGGGTAGCGGACGTTGCCGAGCCGCAGCGCGTACCGGCGCCCGCCCCCCCGGCGCGTCTCGTCCTCGAAGAGGGCGAGGGAGGCGCGCGCGTCGGGGGCGGAGCGCAGGTCCGGGAGCCGCACGCGCGGGGGGGGGCCGCCCGGATAGGCGAGCCGGAGGTAGATCTCAAGCGCGCGCGCGAAGTGCGCGGCGGTGAGGTCCTCCAGGTTCATGCGACGGGCCTCATCCCCCGGCGGCGCCCCCCTCCTCGACCCGGACGGAGCCGACGAGCTCGCGGACGTCGCGGATCCCCGCCGACCGGAGGAGCCCGGGCAGCTCCCGCGCGATCCGGCACGCCGCCGTCGGGTCGACGTAGTTCCAGGTCCCGACCTGGACCGCCGTCGCGCCCGCGGCGAGGAACTCGCAGACGTCCTCGGCCGAGGCGATCCCTCCGCAGCCGACGACGGGGATCGACACGGCGCGGGCGCACTCGTAGACCATCCGGAGCGCGACGGGCCGGATCGCGGGGCCGGAGAGCCCTCCCCACCCCGCCCCGAGCCGGGGCCGCCGCGCGCGCCAGTCGACCGCGAAGCCGAGGAGCGTGTTCACGGCCGTGAGGGCGTCGGCCCCCTCCCCCTCCGCGGCGCGCGCGACGTCGGCGATCCGCGTCACGTTCGGGGAGAGCTTGACGAGGAGGGGCTTGCGGGTCGCCGCGCGGATCCTGCGGACCGCCTCCGCGCACCCCTGCGGGGTCGAGGAGAACGGGAGGGCGCCTCCCTGGATGTTCGGGCAGGAGAGATTCGCCTCGATCGCCGCGCAGCCGGGGGCGTCTCCGACCCGGGCCGCGAGGGCCGCGAAGTCCCCGGGGGTCTCGGCGCCGATGTTGACGACGACGGGGACGGGGAGGGCCGCCGCCGCGGGGAGCTCCTCCGCGAGGAAGCACTCGACCCCGCGGTTCTCGAGGCCGATCGAGTTCAGCATCCCGGCGGGGGTCTCGAAGAGCCGGGGCGGGGGATTGCCCGGCCTCGGCAGAGGGGTGACCGTCTTCAGGACGATCGCGCCGAGATCCGCGTAGGTCGCGAAGGGCGCGAGCTCCGTCGAGTGGCCGAAGGTCCCCGAGGCCGTGAGGACGGGGTTTCTCAGGCGCAGAGCGCCGATCGACACCTCGAGCATCGCGGCGGATGGTACGGGCGCCGCGCAGGGCGGACAACGCGGGCGGACCCCTTCAGCCCGAGCGGTCGGGGGCGGGGGCGAGGCGGCGGCGGCCGAAGAGCCCCTGGGCGAGCAGGAGGAAGGCGCCGACGCAGATCATCGAGTCGGCCAGGTTGAAGGTCGGGAAGTGCCCCCGGTCCCCGCCGAGGAGGTAGAAGTCGAGCCAGTCGCGGACCTTCCCCTGGTTCGTCAGGTTGTCGTAGAGGTTCCCGAGGGCCCCGGCGAAGAGGAAGCCGAGGCAGAGCTGCTGGAGGCGCTCCGCGCGCGGCGTGCCGCGGACGAACGCGAGGATCACGACGAGGGCGAGGCCGCGCGCCGCCGCGAGGAGGGTCGAGAGGTTCTGGCCGAAGCCGAAGACGCCCCCCGGGTTCGTGACCCTCTCGAGGTAGAAGAACCCCGGGATCACCGGGACCCGTTCCCCGCCGAAGACCGGGTGCTGGCGGACGAAGTCGAAGACGAGCGACTTCGAGACGAGGTCGAGGAGGACCCCGACGGCCGCGACGGCGAAGAAGAGCCCCTTCCCCCGGAAGCCGGGCCGCTCCCCTTCCTCCCCCATCGACGCCCGTCCGCCCCGCCTACGCGATCTCGCGCTCGGCGGCGCGCTGGCAGTCGATGCAGTGGCGGGTCCAGGGGATCGCCCGCAGGCGCGTCTTCGCGATCGGCTTGCCGCACGCCTCGCAGTCGCCGTAGGTCCCGGCGCGGGTCCGGGCGAGCGCCTCGTCGATCTCCCGCAGGCGCTCCTCCTCCGACTCGATCAGCCCGAGCGTGAAGTCCTGCTCGAAATTGTCCGAGCCGTGGTCCGCCATGTGGTCGACGGAGAAGTCCTGCTCGGAGGACTTGAGCGCCTCCCCCTCCATCGCGCGGATGCTTCCCGAGAGCGCCTCCCGCTGCTCGACCAGCAGAGCGCGGAAGGCCTTGAGCTCGCTCTTCGTCAGTTTGGGCATTCGAACCGGCCTCTCTGGGAAGTTCTGCCGGTCCCGCTCGTTCGCCCGCTCGGGGCGGGCCGAAAGGGGGGCAGAGTGTAGGAGCATACCCCGACCTCATCAAGCAGCCCCGCGGCGTCGGCCCCGTTCCGCTCCGCGTCGGTTAAAAGGGCGCCCCGTGCCTCCTCCCCCGCCCGCGGAGCCCGGATTCCGCGCCGACCTCGAGGACTTCCTCGCCCACTTGCGGGTCGAGGGGGGGCTCTCCGCGAACACGCTCTCCGCCTACCGGCGCGACCTCGAGTCCCTCGCCCGGGCGCTCCCCCGCGCCGGCGTCCGCTCCTTCCGGCGGGTCGCGGAGGCCGAGCCGATCCGCTCCCACCTCCGCGCCCTCCGGGCCCGGGGGGCGGCTCCGGCCTCGATCGCCCGCTCCCTCTCGGCGACCCGGACCCTCTACCGCTACCTCGTCGCCGAGGGTCGTCTCGCCCGCGACCCGACGGCCGGCCTCGAGGCCCCGCGCCTCTGGAAGCGCCTGCCCGACTCGCTCGGGGTCGAGGAAACCCGCGCCCTCCTCGAGCGCCCCGACCCCCGCGTCCCCCTCGGCGCGCGCGACCGCGCCCTCCTCGAGCTCCTCTACGCGACGGGAGGGCGTATCTCCGAGGTCCTCGGCCTCGCCGTCGAGGACCTCCGGCTCGACCTCGGCTTCGCCCGCGTCCGCGGCAAGGGGGGGAAGGAGAGGCTCGTCCCCTTCGGCCGGCGGGCGGCCGGGGCTCTCTCCCTATGGCTCGCGACCTTCCGCCCCCCCCTCGCCGGCCGCACGGGCGAGGCTCGCATCTTCCTCACCCGATCCGGGAAGCCCCTCGACCGGTTCCAGGCGATGCGGCTCCTCCGGCGCTACGCGACCGCCGCCGGGATCAGGAAGCGCGTCTCCCCCCACGTGCTTCGCCACTCGTTCGCGACCCACCTCCTCGAGGGAGGAGCCGACCTCCGCGTCGTCCAGGAGCTCCTCGGCCACGCCTCGATCGCCACGACCGAGATCTACACCCACGTCGACCGCTCCCGGGCGAAGGAGCTCCACCGGCGGTTCCACCCGCGGGGGTAGGGACCCGCCTACTTCGCGACCGGCTCGACGACCAGGTCGTCGAAGAGCGTCACCGAGTCGGCCTTCGTCCAGACGCCGACCTTTCCGGGGCCGAACCCCTCGACCTCCGCGACGAGGGGCTCGCCGCCCTCGTAGGAGACCCGCACCTCGTTCCCGCGGCACTCGACCCGGATCGTGTGCCACTCCTTCGGCGACACCTTCACGTTCTGCGACTTGAGCTGCTTCCTCTTCCCCTCGATCACGGTGTAGAGGCGGAAGTTCCCCTCGAGGGCGTTCGCGCGGCAGATTAAGTAGCGGTTCGCGTTCGCGTAGCGGAAGACGACCCCCCCCGCCTGGTCAACCTCTCCCGAGAGGGCCTTGAACCGGACGGTGAGGACGAAGTCCCCGAACTCCTTCCCGTCGAGGACGGCGATCGGGAAGCGGAAGTCGGTCGCGTCGGCCGAGGACTGCTTGAGGACGGCGTTCTCCCCGTCCTTCTCGACGGTCCACTTCCCCTCGGGGCCGCCTCCGGTCCGCGCGAACGACCACCCCTTCGGCGGCTGCCCGACGGCCATGTCCTCGAAGGTGATCTTCGTCGCGCCGGCTGCCGGCGCCGGAGTCGACTCCTGCGCCGCTCTCGGGGCGGGCTCCCCCATCATGGGGGCGAGCGCCGCGGCCATGCGCGACTGATCGTCGTCCTCTTCCATCGCTTCGTCGCCCTCCTCTTCTTCACCTTCCTCCTCCGGCTCGGCCCATGCGCCCAGGACGACGCCGACCGCCACCTCCCCGTCCCCGCGGCGGACCCCGAGCTCGACTCGGTCTCCCGGCGAGCGGGTTCCGAGGATCGCCCCGAGTTCCTCGCGGTCCTTCACGGGCACGCCGAGGATCGAGACGATCCGGTCCCCCTCGCGGAGGCCCGCGTCCGCGGCGGGGCTCTCGGGGAGGACGCGTGCGACGGTCAGCCCCTCCTCTCCATCGCCCCCCGCCAGCTCGACCCCTACCCTCGGGCGATCGGCTCCGACGCGCGGAAGGGCCGGGGAGCGGGGAGCCATCCGGCCGCGCCGACGGACGTTCCCCGTCTCGTCGGCCGCTCCGGCGGCGAGCTCCTCCTCGACGATCGAGCGGATCTCCGAGCGCAGGCGCTCGACCGCCTCGGCGATCCGGGCGTCGACCCTCTCGAGGATCCGGCGCCGGAGATCATCCCGGCCAGGCTCTCCCCGAAGTGCATGAAGGTAGGCGCGGAGCCTCCCATCCATCTCGAGCTTCTGCGGGTCCTGAACGGCCGCGGGCGCGCGAGTCTTCGCTCTTTCCTCCTGGGCGAGGCACCCCGTCCCGGCGACCCAGAGAACGCCACCGACCGCCGCGAAGATGCCGGAGAGCTTCATGTCTACTCCCTTTCTAGGGCCTCGGACTGGGGGGAGATCGTAGGGACGGCGTGCCCCCCCTTCCACCGAAGGGCCCGGGCTTCCGCCGCGGCGTCTCCCCTCCTCGCCCGAGGGCCGAGTGCGTGCGCCACTCGGCTGCGGACCGCGACCCCCCCCGTCACGGGGCGGGGCTCGCAGCCTCCTCACCCTTCGTTCCGATCGGAGCGAGGGCGACGCGACCCACGTGGGTCATCGCGACCGGGCGCGTCGCCCGACCCCTGTGGCGCGCTCGGCCGATCTCGCGCCCCGTCCGCCCGGACCGCGGAAGCCGCCTGCCGCGCGGCTGCGGGACCCACGCCGTCCCGCGACGGCCTTCAGAGGCTCGTGAACGTCGTGACCTCAAGGTTCGTGAACCGCGCCGGTCCGGCCACGACCGCCTGCCAGTAGACCGTGAGGCCGACGAGGGCGGGACTATCCGGAACGAAGCTCGTGAACGTCGCCCGACCCTGGGCGTCGAGCAGTCCCCCCAAGGCGAGGCCGAGGCTCGCGGGATCGAGCCGCAGCATGCCGAGCGGGGGGATCGGGACGGTCGCGGTTCCGAGCGAGAACCCGAGGAACCAGGCTCCCCATGACGGTCCGTGGATCTCGAGCGCCAGCGGCTTCCCGACGCGCGGGATCCCCCTCCAGGCGAGCTGGCGGACGAGGTTCGTGTACAGGCGGTTCTGCTGGCCGAGGGAGGAGAGGCCGTTCCCCACGAACCCGTCGACGTCTCCGTCCCCGTCCACGTCCCCGAGCGCGACGGCACGCGTCGAGCCGGACAGCGCCGGGAGGCCGGTCGCCGTTACGTCCGTGAAGACCCCGGTCCCGCCGTTGAGGAAGAAGCGGTTCTGATCCCCCCCCGCGCCGAGGGTGTCGATCCCGACGAACGCGTCGAGGTCGCCGTCTTCCTCGACGTCGCCGAGCGCGACGACCGCGGGCGAGAGAAGCGTGGGGACGTTCGTCGCCGTGACGTCCGTGAAGACGCCCGTCCCGTCGTTGAGGTGGAGGCGACTCGCGACCCCCGGAAAGGTCGGCGTATTCCCCACGAACGCGTCGAGGTCGCCGTCCCCGTCCACGTCCCCGAGCGCGACCCCGTTCGTGATGTCGAAGAGGAGCGGGAGGTTCGGCGCGGTGACGTCCGTGAAAAGGCCCGTCCCGCCGTTGAGGTAGAGGCGGTTCTGCTCCGGGGGCCCGAGGGGCCCGCCGTTCCCCAGGTACGCGTCGAGGTCGCCGTCCCCGTCCACGTCCCCGAGGGCGACCGCCCGCGTGACGCCGAGGAGGGCCGGCAGGCTGGTCGCCGTGACGTCCGTGAAGACCCCCGTCCCGCCGTTGCGATAGAGGCGGCTCTGCGCGCCCGCGCAGCCGAACGCCCCGCAGGAGCCCACGTTTCCGGTGAATGCGTCGAGATCTCCGTCCCCGTCCACGTCCCCGAGCGCGACCGCGGACGTGTCGTCGAGCAGGGCCGGCAGGTGCGTCGCCGTCCCGTCCGTGAAGACCCCCGACCCGGCGTTCAGGTAGAGGCGGTCCTGCCCGCCGTTCCCCACGAACAGGTCGAGGTCGCCGTCTCCGTCCACGTCCCCGAGGGCGGCCGCCCGCGTGAGGGAGAGGAGGGCGGGAAGGTTCGTCGCCGTGACGTCGGCGAAGAATCCCGTCCCGCCGTTGAGGTGGAGGCGATTCTGCTGTCCGGCGTTCCCCACGAACGCGTCGAGGTCGCCGTCCCCGTCCACGTCCCCGAGCACGACCGCGAACGTGTTGTCGAGGAGGCCCGGGACGGCCGTCGCGGTCACGTCCGCGAAGACCCCCGTCCCGGCGTTGAGGTACAGGCGGTTCTGCTGCAGCTCGTTTCCCACGATCGCGTCGAGGTCCCCGTCCCCATCGACGTCCCCGAGCGCGACGGCGAGGGTCCTGTCGAGCAGAACCGGGAGGTTGGTGGCGGTCACGTCCGCGAAGACCCCCGTCCCGTCGTTGAGGTTGAGGCGGTTCTGTTGCAGCGCTCCGAACAAGGGGCCCTTCCCCACGAACGCGTCGAGATCGCCGTCCCCGTCCACGTCCCCGAGCGCGACCGCCATCGTCGTGTCGACGAGCGCGGGGACGTTCGTCGCCGTGACGTCCGTGAAGACGCCCGTCCCGCCGTTGAGATAGAGGCGGTTCTGGGCCCCCTCGAAGGGCGCGCCGTTCCCGAGGAACGCGTCAATGTCGCCGTCCCCGTCCACGTCCCCGAGCGCGACCCCCTGCGTCAGGGTGAAGAGGGCGGGGAGGTTCGTCGCCGTGGCCTCCGTGAAGGTCCCCGCCCCGCTGTTGAGGTGGAGGCGGTTCTGCCCGCCGTTCCCCACGAACGCGTCGAGGTCGCCGTCCCCGTCCACGTCCCCGAGCGCGACCGCGAACGTGTTGTCGAGCACGGCCGGGAGGTTCGTCGCCGTCCCGTCCGTGAAGACCCCCGTTCCGGAGTTCAAGTAGAGGAGGTCCTGCTGCCCCGAGATATCGCCGTTCCCCAGGAACGCGTCGAGGTCGCCGTCCCCGTCCACGTCCCCGAGCGCCACGGCCCTCGTGGGCGCGACAAGAGCCGGGAGGTTCGTCTCCCCGACGTCGGCGAAGGTTCCCGTTCCATTGTTGAGGTAGAGGCGACTCTCGGGGAACGCGTTCCCCACGAACGCGTCGAGGTCGCCGTCCGCGTCGACGTCCCCGAGCGCGACCGCCTGCGTGGAGTCGAACTGGAGCGGCAGGTTCGCCCCGGTGACGTCCGTGAAGCCGTCCGTTCCGCGGTTGAGATAGAGCCGGTCACGGTCCCCGGAGTTCCCCACATAGGCGTCAAGGTCCCCGTCCCCGTCCACGTCCCCGAGCGCGACGGCCTGCGTGCCGTCGTTGTCCGCGGGGAGCATCTGGTGCGTGAACCCGAACCGCTGCGCAAGCGCGAGCGGGGCCAAGCCCAGGAAAGCGGCCGCGAGAGAACCCCAGCG
The DNA here is from genome assembly GCA_035695825.1 of Planctomycetota bacterium. Classification (GTDB taxonomy): domain Bacteria; phylum Planctomycetota; class UBA1135; order UBA1135; family JAKEFM01; genus JAKEFM01. The sequence goes on from DASRRH010000025.1 coordinate 7,655, forward strand.
CCTCAAGATGAACCTCCTGGCGGGCGAGGAGGACCATGGTAGGCGCCGTGCACCCCTCGCAACCAGGAGCGAACCTGGGTCGAGGGCGCTCGTTCACCTCTCGAGCGGGCCCGGCCCTCCGAGGAGATCGGGCGGAACGGGAGGGAGTTCCTTGACCAGATGGGCGAACTCGGGCGGGATCCCCGCCCCTCCCGCGACGCGGGCCGAGGTGAGCGGGACCCACTCGAGGAGGTCCCCGGCCTCGACCTTCCCGGCGGAGAAGGATCCCTCGCCCGCGACGAGGACGGCGGTGGCGCCCAGCGGCGGCGGGGCGGCTCTTCGCGGGGGATGGGAGCGGACGACGGCGACGACGCGCAGGCGGGGGTCGAGGAAGGCAAGGTCGACGGGAGCGCGCGCGCCGAAGGAGTGGAACGCGGGGGTCACGAAGAGGAAGGCGCGCCCCTCCCGCGGCGGGCCGCGGCCGATCAGGCCGCGAAGGCGCGAGAAGAAGCCCCGCACCTCGACGACCTCGCGCGCGAGGAGCCGGCCGCGCGAGGCGTTGCCGAGGATCACGGGGCCGGTTCCCCCGAAGCGCGAAGCGCCCGGTGGATCGCCTCGGCGAGCGGGCGGGAGATCCCCGGGACCCCCGCGATCGCCTCGAGCGGGGCCTCGCGCAGGGCCGTCAGGGAGCCGAAGTGCCGCAGCAGCACGCGGCGGCGCGTGGGACCGACCCCGGGGATCCCGTCGAGCTCGGACCCGATCCGGGAGCGCACCTTCCGGTGGTAGGTGACGGCGAAGCGGTGGGCCTCGTCCCGGATGCGGGCGAGGAGGTGGGAGGCGGGGGATCCCTCCGGGAGCGGGATCGGCTCCTCCGCCCCGGGGAGGAAGACGCGCTCCCCCTTGTGGAGCATCCGGTCGTCGGGCCCCGCCTCCACGCGGTCCTTCGCGAGCGCGACGAACTCGACGTCCCACGCGCCGACCTCGTCGCGCGCCTCGAGCGCGGCGGCGAGCTGGCCCCTCCCGCCGTCGATCACGACGAGATCGGGGAGCTCGTCCGCCTCGAGGTCGCGGCGGAGCGCCCGGCCGACGACCTCCCGCATCGAGGCGAAGTCGTCCTGTCCGGCGAACCCCTTCACGCGGAACCGCCGGAAGCCCCGCTTCTCGGGGCGGCCGCCGACGAATCGCACGCGCGAGGCGACGTTCGCCGCCCCCTGGAGGTTCGAGACGTCGAAGCCGTCGACCGTCTCGGGGACCTTCCGCAGCGAGAGGAGGTCGGCGAGCGCCTCCGCCGCCTCCTCCATCGCGGCCTCCCGGGTCGCGGCCGACTCGAGAGCCCGCCGCGCGTTCTCCGAGGCGAGCGAGGCCTGCCGCGCGCGCTCGCCCCTCTCCGGGACGAGGAGGGAGACCGCCCCGCCGCGGCGACCGGCGAGCCACCCCTCGAGCATCTCCCGGTCGTTCGCCTCGACCGGCAGGACGACCTCGGGCGGGACGTCGGCGAGCCGGTAGTAGCGGGGGAGGAAGGAGGCAAGGAGCTCCTCGTCGGGGAGGACCGCCTCGAAGAGGTGCGTGCGGGCTTCCCTGAGGAGGCGTCCCCGGAACCGGAGCACCGCGACGCACGCGCGGGCGCCCTCGCGGTGGAGTCCGATCGCGTCGCGGTCCCCCTTCGCCGCGACGGCGAGGCGTCCGGCCGCCGCCGTCTCCTCGAGCGCCTCGATCTGCTCCTTCAGCGCCTGCGCGCGCTCGAAGCGCAGAGCCGCCGCTTCCTGCCGCATCCTCCGCCGCAGCCCCTCGCGGACCTCGTCGATCCGCCCGCGCAGGAACTCGACCGCGCGCTCGACGTGGGCGCGGTAGCCCTCGGGGGTCACGAGCCCGACGCACGGCGCGCAGCAGCGGCCGATCGCGTGCTGGAGGCAGGGGCGGGAGCGGTTGCGCATCACGGCGTCGGTGCAGTCCCGGAGGGGGGCGATCGTCCGCAGCAGCCGCAGCGTCCGCCGGAGCGCCCCCGTCGAGGGGTAGGGGCCGAAGAGGAGCGCGCCTCCCTCCTGCCCGAGGCGGCGGTGGGCGCGCACGGGCTCGGGCCGGGGGAACTCCTCCCGCGGGTCGATCCGGACGAGGAGGAAGGACTTGTCGTCGCGGAGCCGGACGTTGTACGGGGGGCGGTGCCTCTTGATCAGCGTGTCCTCGAGGAGCACCGCCTCGGACTCGCTCGCCGTCACGACGAAGTCGACGCCGGTCGCCTCCCGCTCGAGGAACGCGATCCCCAGGCGCCCGTCCCCTCCCGGTCGCGCGTACGAGCGGATGCGGTCGCGGAGCGACCTCGCCTTCCCGACGTAGAGGACCTTCCCCCCCTCCCCCTTGAAGAGGTAGACCCCGGGCGCCTCGGGGAGGTCCTCGGGGGCGAAGCGCGCGGGGAGGGTCACCGCCTCAGGCCCGCTCGAGCTCCGCCCTCTCGAGGCGGAAGACCTCGTCGCGCAGGCGCGCGGCCTTCTCGAAGTCGAGGTCGGCCGCCGCCCGCGCCATCGCGCGCCGCAGGCCCCGGATCCTCCGCGCGAGGTCGGCGGGCTTCATCCGCCCCTTCCCGCCGTAGGAGGGGGACTCCTCCCGGACCTCCGGGACGCCCGCCCAGTCCCCTTCCTCGACCTCGTCGATCCCGGGGCGGATCGCCGTCTTCACCGTCTCGGGCGTGATGCCGTGCTCCCGGTTATAGGCCTCCTGCTTCGCGCGACGGCGCGCCGTCTCCTCGATCGCCCCGCGCATCGATTCCGTCGTCGCGTCGCCGTAGAGGAGGACGAGGCCGTTTCGGTTGCGCGCCGCGCGGCCGCAGGTCTGGACGAGGGAGGTCGTCGAGCGGAGGAACCCTTCCTTGTCCGCGTCGAGGACCGCGACGAGGGAGACCTCCGGCAGGTCGAGCCCCTCCCGGAGGAGGTTGATCCCGATCAGGACGTCGTAGGTCCCCAGGCGCAGGTCGCGGAGGAGCGCCGTCCGCTCGATCGTCTCGATGTCCGCGTGGAGGTACTTCGCCCGCACGCCGAGGTCGGCGTAGTACTCGGTCAGCTCCTCCGCCATCCGCTTCGTCAGGGTCGTCACGAGCACCCGCTCCCCCGCCTTCACCCGCCGGCGGACCTCGTGGAGGAGGTCGTCGACCTGCGTCCGCGCCGGGCGCACCTCGATCGGCGGGTCGAGGAGCCCCGTCGGGCGGACGACCTGCTCGACGACCCTTCCCTTCGCCTGCGCCCGCTCGAAGGACCCCGGCGTCGCCGAGACGAAGATCGTCGGCCCGATCAGCCGCTCGAACTCCTCGAACTGGAGGGGGCGGTTGTCGAGGGCGGAGGGGAGGCGGAAGCCGTACGCGACGAGCGTCTCCTTCCGCGAGCGGTCCCCGCGGTACATCCCCCCGAGCTGCGGGACCGTGACGTGGCTCTCGTCGACGACGAGGAGCAAGTCGGGCGGGAAGTAGTTGAGGAGCGTGAAGGGGGGCTGCCCGGGCGCGCGCCCGTCGAGGTGGCGCGAGTAGTTCTCGATCCCGTGGCACATCCCGGTCTCCCGGAGCATCGCGAGGTCGCTGCGGGCGCGCGTCTCGAGGCGCTGCGCCTCGAGAGACTTCCCCGCGGCGAGGAGCCGGGGGAGGTGCTCCTCGAGCTCCCGCTCGATCGACGCGCAGGCGCGCTCGAGGCGGTCGGCGGGCGTCACGTAGTGGCTCGTCGGATAGATCCGGACCGCGGTCTTCCCCTCGAGCACCTCCCCCGTCCTCGGGTCGAGCTCCGCGATCGCGTCGACCTCGTCCCCGGAGAGCTCGATCCGCACGACCCGCTCCTCCTCGTAGGCGGGGAAGACCTCGATCACGTCCCCGCGCGCGCGGAAGGAGCCGCGGAGCAGCTCGAGGTTGTTCCGCGAGTACTGGATGCGGGCGAGCGCGCGAAGGAGCTCGTCCCGGTCGAAGCGCTCCCCCACGCGGAGGGGGACGGACATCCCCTCGTAGGACTCGGGGGAGCCGAGGCCGTAGATGCAGGAGACGGAGGCGACGATCAGGCAGTCGTTGCGGTCGAGGAGGGAGCGCGTGGCGGAGTTCCTCATCCGCTCGATCCGCTCGTTGATCGAGGCGTCCTTCTCGATGTAGGTGTCCGTCGAGGGGACGTAGGCCTCCGGCTGGTAGTAGTCGTAGTAGGAGACGAAGTACTCGACGGCGTTCCTCGGGAAGAGGGCGCGGAACTCCCCGTAGAGCTGGGCGGCGAGCGTCTTGTTCGGCGCGAGCACGAGCGTCGGCCGGTTCACGAGGGCGACGACGTTCGCGATCGTGAAGGTCTTCCCGCTCCCGGTCACTCCGAGGAGGCACTGGCGCTTCGCCCCCGCCCGGAGTCCGGCGACGAGCGCCTCGATCGCCGCGGGCTGGTCTCCCCGCGGCCGGAACTCGGTCACGAGCTCGAAGGTCCCTTCGCGCGGGCCCACGGGATCGATCCTAGTCCCGGAGGAGCGTCCCTTCACCCGGGGTTGCGCGCCCCGAAGCCCCTCCCTACGCTCGGCCTCGCGCGCGCGTCGGACATGCTTCTCAAGTGCCCGAGGTGCCGGACGCCCCACGAGATCTCCGAGGAACTCGAGGGGGCGCAGTTCGAGTGCTCGCGGTGCGGGAGCCTCTTCCGGAGCCGGCGCGTCGGCTCCCCCGGGGGGGGGAAGGACCTCGCCGCGGGCCTCGTCGGGATCGCCTCCCTCGTCTTTCTCCTCCTCGTCCTCGTCCTCTTCGCCATGCGGATCGTGCGGAGCGGACGGGAGGCCCCGCCGGGCTCCCCTCCGCCGGCCCGAGCGGCTCCGGCCGCTCCGGCGCCGGGCTCCGCCGGCCCCGACCGCGAGCTCGTCAAGGCGACGGCGGCCTTCGTCGCGAACGTCGACGCCTTCAACCGCGAGGCGCTCGACCGGTCGATCGCCTTTCCGCGCTGGTACGAGGAGGAGGGGAAGCGCGAGGGGAAGGAGCGGCCGGCGTACCTCTCCCTCGCGGAGGGGGAGCGCGCCGCGTGGCGGGAGGCGCTCCTCAAAAGCCTCCTCTCCGGGAAGCGCCGCTCGGAGCTCGCCGGGTCGGATGCCACCGGCGGGGCCGTCGAGAGCCTCGGCCCCTCCGACGCGCGCGTGCGGCTCGACCTCCTCCCGAGGGCGGGAGGGGAGCCGAGGGTAGAGGTCTTTCATCTCGCCGCGGAGGAGGGGGGGGCCTGGAAGGTCTTCGCGTTCGAGGCGCTCGTCCGGGAGCCCGAGAAGCCGCCGAGGCTCGAGGGGAAGAAGGGGAAGGAGCCCGATCCCGTCCGCCTCACCGACGGCTCGATCGCGCTCGAGGGGACGGTCGAGCCGAAGGGGCACCTCCGCGACACTCCCCCCGAGCTCCAGCGGAGGATCGACACCCTCGTCGCCGTCCTCGCGGACCCGACGAAGACGAAGGAGGTGGCCCGCGCCCGCCGGGACCTCGTCCAGATCGGCAGGCCCGCGATCCCCCGCCTCCTGAACGCGCTCGCGACGATCCCGCTCGGGACCGAGGAGAACGACGTCGTCCTGAATCTCGTCAGCGAGACCCTGACGGACATCACCGGCTACACGACGAGCTTCGCGCCGATCGCCGGCGAGGGGAGCATGATGGCGACGAGCGAAGAGCGCCGCAGGAGCGGCCTCCGGCAGTGGTTCGGCTGGTGGGACAGGAACGCCGCCACATTCACCACGCGGCCGGAGGACCCCGACGCGCAGGACCCTTTCGGGACTGGACGGCCGAAGAGGCCCCCCTCGAAACGCCCCTAGGCGGGGCCCCGGCCCTTTCACTCCCCGGCGGCGGTCCCCCCGCGGCGCGGGTCGCTGAACCCGACGCGCGTCCCGTCCTCGAGGATCGCGATCGCCTGGACCGAGCAGAAGGTTCCCTTCTTCTCGACGACGCGATGACCGCGCCTCTCGAGCGCCGCGCGCACGTCCGCGGGGAGGGCGAGGGGCTCCGCCTCGAGCGTGTCGGGCTCGTACTCCCCCTGCCTCGGCGCCTGCGCGTGCGTCGCGTGGATCCGCGGCGCCCGCACGGCCTCGGAGAGGCTCCTCCCATGGTCGAGGAGGTTCACGAGGACCTGCGTCAGCGTCGCCGGGATCCGCGTCCCGCCGGGGGTCCCGAGGACCAGGACTGTCTTCTCCCCCTTCGCGACCACCGTCGGCGCCATCGAGGAGAGCATCCGCTTGCCGGGCTCGATCCGGTTCGGCGCCTTTTCCGACCCCGGGTCGAGGACGAAGTCGTCCATCTCGTTGTTCAGGAGGAACCCGGTCCCCGGGGCGACGAAGTGGCAGCCGAAGTAGTCGTTGATCGTCGTCGTCAGGGAGACGCAGTTCCCGGAGCCGTCCACGACGGAGAGGTGGGTCGTGTGCTTCCCTCCCTGGCCCGGATCGGCCATCGTGACGAGGGGAGCCTTCGGATCCGTGGCCCTCTCGGGGTCGATCTGATCGCGGATCCACCTTGCGTGCTCCGGCGAGAGGAGCGCCTCGACCGGAACGGACCGGAAGTCCGGGTCTCCCAGGCAGGCGCGACGGTCGGCGAAGGCGCGCTTGAAGGTCTCCGCGAGGAGGTGGATCGAGAGGGAGGACCCGAAGCCTGCCCCCTTCAGGTCGAACCCCTCGAGGACGGCGAGCGATTCGAGGAGGAAGATCCCTCCCCCCGACGGGGGGCCCATCGTGACGATCTCGTGCCCGCGGTATCTCCCGCGGAGCGGCTCGCGCTCGAGGGCCCGGTAGGAGGCGAGGTCCTCCCCGACCCAGATCCCGTCCGCCCTCCGAACCCCGTCGACGAGCCGCTCCGCGACCCCCCCGCGGTAGAAGGCGTCCGGACCCTTCTCGGCGATCGCGCGGAGCGTCCGCGCGAGGTCGGGCTGGCGGAGCGTCTCCCCCGCCTTCGGCGCTCTCCCCGCCGGAAGGAAGATCGCGGCGGCGTCGGGGAAACGCTCGATCTTCTTGCGGTGCTCCGCGAGGTCGTCGGCGAGGTGCGGGTCGACGGGGAAGCCCTTCTCCGCGAGCTCGATCGCGGGGGCGATCAGCTCCGCGAGCGGCCTCGTCCCGAGTCTCTCCCTCGCCCGGCAGAGTCCCGCGACGCTCCCCGGGATCCCCGCCGCGAGGGGGCCGAGGACGCTCGCCTCCTTCCGGACCTCCCCCTTCTGGTCGAGGTAGAGGTCCGGGCGAGCCGCGAGCGGCGCCTTCTCGCGGAAGTCGAAGGTGGTCGCCCTCCCGTCGGCCCCGCGCCAGAGGAGGAATCCCCCTCCCCCGAGGTTTCCGGCCTGCGGGTAGACGACGGCGAGGGCGAAGGCGGTCGCGATCGCGGCGTCGGCCGCGTTCCCCCCCTTCCGGAGCACCTCGAGGCCGACGCGCGCGGCGATCGGCTGCTCCGCGACGACCATCGACTTCGCCCCGCGCGCGGGGCGCGCGTTCGCCTGCTCGTCGAGGAGGAGGAGGGGGAGGAGCGCGAGGGCGATCACCGCCCCGCGACCTCCTCGACCTTGATCCCGCGCCCCTTGAGGTACGCGACCGCGCGCTGGATCTCGGTGTCTTCCCCCTCGAGCTCGAGGGCCATGATCGCGATCTCCTCCGTGACGGAGGCGCCGCGGATGTTCGGCACGACCCTGAACTCCCGCCCGAGCTGGTAGAGGACCGGCTCGTGGATCACCTGCTGGGGGAAGGTCAGGTAGACCTTTCTTTTCATGAGGGGCTCTCCGGGGCGGTGCGCTTGCGGACGAGGAGGACTCCCGCGGTGGCGCACGCGAGGGCCGTGGCGGTCCACCGGGGGTAGCGGACGGGGACGTCGGGTCCGATCGAGGAGACGGCGTACATGCGCTCGCGGCGCATCCAGTCGGTTCCGAAGAGGTCGCAGGCCGCCGCGACCGGGTTCACGGCGAGCGCCGCGGCCGCGGCCCGGGCCCGCCCCTCCGCCCCCGGGAGCGCTCGGAGCACCGGCTCGAACCACCAGGGGGTCGCGACGGCGACGACGAGGAGGAGCGTCACGAGGGGGGGTCCCGCCTCTCCGAGCCGCTGCGCGAGCCCCGCCGCGGCGAGGGCGACCGCGAGCACCAAGCCGAGGGCGCAGGGCAGGAGCGAGGCCTTCCCCGAGCCAAGCAGGAAGGCCAGGCCGAGCGCGGGGAGCGCGGCGAGCGCCGAGACGGCCCCCGCGCGGACCCCTCCGCCTTGCGCGGCGGCGACCGCCCCCACCCACGGAAGGGCGAACGCCGTCGCGGCGAAGGGGAGGTGGCCCCGCACGCCGCCCGCGCGGAGGAAAACGACCCCGAGCAGGGGCGCGGCGAGCGCGGCGGCGAAGAGGGCCTTCCGGGGCATGGACGGGGGAGGGAGACGGGCTAGCATTCTCTCGGCCGTGGCCTTCGCCCGCACTTGCTTCCGCTGCGGAACCCGGTGGCCGGAGGGGGAGCCCCCCCGCTACCACGACCGGTGTTCGGGCTGCGGGCAGTCCCTCCACTCCTGCCGGCACTGCCGGGCCTTCGAGTGGGACGGCCGCCGCGGGGTCTGCATCAGCCCGACGGCCGACCCCCCGCGCGATTCGACGGCGCAGAACTACTGCGACGAATTCGACTTCGTCGGCGCGGTCCCAGAGTCGCCCGATCTCAAGGGGGCGACCCCGGAGCGGGGGAAGGGGCGGGACGCGTTCCGGAAGTTGTTCGGAGAGTAGGCGCGGCGTCCTTCGGCCGCGCGGGGCCATCGGTTATCTTCGCGCGCTCTTCGCGCCCCGGCGCGAGCGGCGGCATAGCCAAGCGGTAAGGCAGAGGATTGCAAATCCTCCAGCCCCGGTTCGAATCCGGGTGCCGCCTCCACCCCGAATCTCTCCCGGACGGGGGAGTGGCGGAACCGGCAGACGCAGGGGACTTAAAATCCCCCGGCCTCGCGGCCGTCCGGGTTCGACTCCCGGCTCCCCCACAAGATCGTTACGCGCTCGGAGGGGCCGGCGGCGGCGAGACCGGCCTCGCCTGCACCTTCCGGACCGCGAACTCCTTCCTCTGGAGGAACTCTCCGTTCGCCGTCAACCGGAACTCGTACTTCCCCTCCTTCGGGAACTGGACGGCGCCGAGCTTCATGTCGAGGTCGACGATGGCGAGGGGCGTCGGGATCTTGAGCGGCGGGGACTTGCCCGAGCCGATCGACTGGTCCGTCCCCCCGTCGAGGAGGGAGAGCTCGAAGACGTACTCCCCCTGCGCGTCCGTCAGGCAGGCGTAGACCTCGAGGTGGGGATGGACGACGGGGAAGGAGAGGGCGTAGAGCTCGTGGATCAGGTTGATCAGCGAGATCCGGTTCGTCGTCGCGTCCCGCACGACGTGGTCGCAGGTGAGGAAGGAGACGACGGTCGGCTTGCGGTTCACGGCGGGGAGGTTACTCGCCCTCCACCGAGGCGGCGAGGGGTCAGCGCAACCCGAGCCGGCGAAGCCGCTCGAGGTTGACCGCGTCCCACGCGCGGCCCGTCGCGGGGTCCGTCCCCTTCGGCGTCTCGAGGACTTTCGGGAGGGGGGCGATCCGCTTCTCGCGCGCGAGGGCGCGGAACCCCGCGAGCCCGATCGTGCCCCGGCCGATGTGCTCGTGGCGATCCACGCGGCAGCCCGCGGGCTTCTTGCAGTCGTTCAGGTGGAACGCGCAGAGGCGCTCGAGCCCGACGATCCGGTCAAAGTCCTCGAGGCAGCGCGCGACCCCCCCCTCCGTCGAAAGGTCCCGCCCCGAGGCGTGGACGTGGCAGGTGTCGAGGCAGACGCCGAGCCGCGGCCCCGCCCCCGCCCCGTCGATCAGGTCGCGCAGGTGCTCGAAGGTCCAGCCGAGGGAGGAGCCCTGGCCGGCCGTCGTCTCGATCGCGAGGACGACGGGGAGTCCTTCCGTGCGCTTCAACGACTCGCGAAGGGATCGGGACACGCGCCCGATCCCCGCCCTCTCCCCCTCGCCGACGTGGGCGCCCGGATGGAAGACGAGGAACGGGATCCCGAGCGCCGCGCAGCGGCGGACCTCGCCGACGAAGGCGTGGAGGGACCGCTTTCGAAGCGGCGCCGCCGGGGCCGCGAGGTTGATCAGGTAGGAGTCGTGGGCGAGGGCGACCTCGACGCCGTGGCGAGCCATCGCCTCGCGGAAGGCCCTCCCCTCCTCGGGCGTCACCTCCCGCTCGGCCCACTGGTTCCCGTTCTTCGTGAAGATCTGGATCGCGGTGCACCGGAACGCCCCCCCCCGCTCCGCCGCGAGGGGCGTCCCCCCCGCGATCGACATGTGCGCGCCGAGGCTCACTTCCTCCCGGCGGCCCTCGCACGGAGAAACTCGAGGAAGAGGCGCACGCCGACGCCGCTCGCCCCCTTCTTGTAGTAGCCGAGGTCCTTCCCCCCCCACGCCGTCCCCGCGATGTCGAGGTGCGCCCAGGGGGTGTCCCCGACGAAATAAGAAAGGAAGGCGGCCCCCGCGATCGTGCCGCCGCCGTCGTTCGGGGAGTTGATGTTGCGCAGGTCCGCGACCTCCCCCTTCATCTGCTCGCGGTGCTCCTCCCAGAGGGGGAGCTCCCAGAGGCGCTCGCCGGTCGCCTCCCCCGCCGCGCGGAGGTCCTCGACGAGCCGGCGGTCGGTCCCGACCACGCCGGAGGCCTCGTGGCCGAGGGCGACGATCACGGCGCCGGTCAGCGTCGCGACGTCGACGATCGCCTTCGGGGCGAACTCCTTCACGGTCCAGGCGAGGGCGTCGGCGAGGATGAGCCTTCCTTCGGCGTCCGTGTTGAGGACCTCGATCGTCTTGCCGTTGCAGGCCGTCGCGAGGTCCCCGGGCTTCTGCGCGCGCCCGCCGGGGAGGTTCTCGGTCGCGGGGATCACCCCGACGACCTCGAAGGGGAGGCGCCCGAGCGTCGGGAGGGCGCGGAACAGGCCGAGGATCGCCGCGCCCCCCGACATGTCGTACTTCATCTCCTCCATCCCCTTCGGCGGCTTGAGGGAGATCCCCCCGGAGTCGAAGGTGATCCCCTTCCCGACGATCGCGATCCGCTCCTTCGCGGGGCGCGAGCGGAGCACGATCAGGCGCGGGGGCTCGGCCGACCCGCGCGCGACGCCGAGGAGCGCCCCCATCCCGAGCCGGTCCATGTCCCGCTCCGTCAGGACGCGGCAGTGGGCCCCCGTCTCGCGCGCGATCCGATTCGCCTCGGCCGCGAGGAAGGAAGGGGTCTTCGTGTTCGCCGGGCGGTTGGCGAGCGTGCGAGCGTAGTTCTGCGCCTCGGCTCCGGCGCGGCCCGCCTCCACCCCCTCCTGGAACGCCGCCGCGCGGGTCGGCGCGAGGACCTCGACCGACTCCGGCCCCACCTCCTTCTCCTCCTTCCCCGTCCGGAAGAGGCCGATCCGGTAGGCGCCGAGGACGGTCCCCTCGGCGAGCGCGAGGGCGAGCGCGCGCGGGCCGATGCGCTCGGAGAGCTCGCCGTCGAGGTGGACGGCGTACGAGGGAACCTTGAGTTTCCGGGCGTGGAGGACCGCGACCGCCGCCGCCCGGCGCACCTCCTCCGCGCCGCACTTCCCCTTCTTGCCGAGACCGACGAGGAGGAGGCGCTCGGAGCCCCCGCCGTAGACGAGGAGGGTCGAGCGCGCCTTCCCCTCGAAGTCCTTCCGCGCGGAGGCGGGCAGGTCGAGCCCCGAGGGGAGGGAGGGCCCCTCCCCCTCGAAGCCGAAGGCGACGAGCAGGGGGGCACGGGCCTTGGCGGCGGGGCCCTCGCGGACGGAGAAGCGGATGGAGGTCATGGTCAGAGGTCCACGTACTTGGGGCCGCCTCCTCCTTCGGGGACGACCCACTGGATCACCTGATAGGGATCGGCGACGTCGCAGGTCTTGCAGTGGACGCAGTTCGCGGCGTTGATCCGGAGCGCATGGTCGCTCCACTCGTAGACCTGGGCCGGGCAGAAGCGCTGGCAGGGGTTGCCGTACTCCGTCTCGCAGCGCTCGACGCAGATCCTCGGGTCGAGGACGAGGAGGTGGCTCGGCTGGTCCTCCTCGTGGACCGTCCCGGAGTGGAAGACGTCCGTCAGCTTGTCGAAGGTCGTCTTGCCGTCGAAGGCGAGGCGAGGGGGAGGGGGAGCACCCTCGAGACGCCGGTAGTGCGCCGGGTCGATCTTCGAGGGGAGGCGGGCGCGAAGGATCCGGCCTCCGAGGAGGAGTTGGAGGCCCGCCCGGAGGAGGCCCGGCCACAGTCCCCGGGAGAACGCCTGCCGGAAGTTGCGACAGGACCAGAGCTCCGCCCTCGCCCAGGAGGCTTCGAAGAGGGCCTCGTACCGGCGCAGCCGCGAGGCCGAGAAGTCCTCCGCCCCGAGCGCCTCGACGATCGCCTCGGCGGCGAGCATCCCCGACTTGATCGCGAGGTGGATCCCCTTCAGGCGCCGGGCGTTCAGGAACCCCGCCGCGTCCCCGACGAGGACGAACCCGTCCCCGTAGAGGCGCGGCATCGCGAAGTAGCCTCCCTCCGGGATCGTCTTCGCACCGTACCGGAGAAGCGTCCCCCCCTCGAGGAGGCGCGCGACGAAGGGGTGGGTCTTCCAGCGCTGGAAGGCCTCGTGGGGGTCGAAACGAGGGTCGCCGTAGTCGAGCCCGACGACGAAGCCGATCGAGAGGCGCCGGCCCGACATCCCGTAGATCCACCCGCCGCCGTACTTCGAGGCGTCGAGGGGCCAGCCGAGGGTGTGAACGACCCGGCCTCCGAAGTCGCGCGGGACCTCCCAGACCTCCTTCAGGCCCGTCGCGTAGACCTGCGCGTTTCGCCCCTCGTCGAGGCGCTTGCGCGCGACGAGGCTCTTCGTCAGGGAGCCGCGCGGCCCCTCCGAGAAGACGACGACCTTCGCCCGGACGTCCATCCCCGGCTGGTAGTTGGCCTTGCGCTCTCCCCGCTTGTTCACGCCGGAGTCCCTCGTTCGAACCCCGACGACGGCGCCCCCCTCCCCGTAGAGGACCTCCGCCCCGGCGAAACCCGCGTGGACCTCGACGCCGAGCCCCTCGGCCTGCTCCTTCATCCAGCGGACGACCCGGTAAAGGGAGACGACCAGGTGCCCGCGATTGCGCAGCTCCCTCGGGAGGAGGCCTTCCCCGACGCCGGCCGACCTCCGGGAGGTGAGGAAGCGCATCTCGTCCCGGACGACGGTCCCCTCGCTCGGGAATCCCTTCTCGAGGAAGTCGGGGAGGAGCTCCGCCATCCCCCGCGGGTCCATGACCGCCCCCGAGAGGCTGTGGAATCCGACCTCCTCCCCCTTCTCGAGGACGAGGACGCTCGCCTCCCTCCCTCCCGCCTTGAGGGCCTGCCCCAGGCGGATCGCCGTCGCCAGGCCCGCGGGTCCGGCCCCGAGCACGAGGACGTCGACTTTGAGGGTCTCCCGCTCCATCGCGGAGGGCGCTTCTAGCCCTCCCTCCGTCCTGTCACAAGCGCTCCCCGCGCGCGCCTTCCCCGACGAAGGGATTCGCCCGTCTCTCCTCCCCGATCGTCGTCTCCGGGCCGTGCCCGGGGTGCACGACGATCGAGTCCCCGGCCGGGAAGAGCCGCTCGCGGATCGAGCGCTCGAGGGCGTCCCAGTCTCCTCCCCAGAGGTCGGTGCGGCCGACGGAGCCCCGGAAGAGGACGTCTCCCGCGAAGAGGTGCCCCTCGCCGAGGAGGCAGATCGAGCCCGGCGAGTGCCCGGGCGCGTGGATCACCTCGAGGGAGACCGATCCGAACTCGACTCGGTCGCCGTGCTCCAGCCACCGGTCGACGGAGGCCGCGCGGAGGGGCCCGAGCCCGAACATCCGCCCCTGGGACTCGAGGTTCTCGAGGAGCCATCGGTCGTCCCGGTGGAAGTAGAACGGCGCGCCGAGGGCCTCTTTCAGCTCCGCCGCCCGCCCCACGTGGTCGAGGTGGCCGTGCGTCCCGACGAGGGCGACGACCTCGATCCCCTCTCGCTCGACCCCCTTCGCGACCCGCTCCACCTCGTCCCCCGGGTCGAGGACGAGCCCCTTCCCCGTCTCCTCGTCCTTGAGGAGCGTGCAGTTCATCACGAAGGGCCCGACCGGGATCGTGGCGATCCGGAGGCGCGGCCTCTTCCCGGCGCGTCCGGTCAACTCCGGTCCCCTCCCCACGCCGCGCCGTCCTCGAAGACCTCCTTCTTCCAGATCGGCACGGTCTCCTTGATCCGGTCGATCAGGTGGCGGCACGCCCCGAGCGCGTCGGCGCGGTGCGGCGCGGCGACGGCGATCGCGATCGAGGCCTCGCCGATCGGGACGAGGCCGACGCGGTGGACGACGCGCACCTCCCCCACGCGGAACCGGTCCCGCGCGTCCGCGAAGATCCGCGCCATCTCGGCCCGCACCATCGGCTCGTAGGCCTCGTACTCGAGCCGCAACACCCGGCGGCCCTGGGAGGTCCTCCGCGCCGTCCCGACGAAGGTCGCCACGGCCCCGTCCTCGTCCGTCCGGACCTCGGGGGCGAGCGCCCCGACGTCGATCCGCGCGCGGGTCAGGACGAACGAGGCGTTCATCCGCCGCTCACGGGGGGGAGGAGCGCGACCTCGTCCCCCTCCTCGAGCCGGCGGTCCCCGGGGACGTAGGCGAGGTTGACCGCGGCCGCGGCGGGCAGCCCGCGGAGGTCCGGACAGCGCGACTCGAGGATCGCCCGCACGGTCGAGACGGTCGCGTCCCCCGGCAGGTCGTCGAGGAGGATCTCCTCCGCGCCGAATCGCTCCCGCAAGCCCGCGAACAGCCGCACGCGCACCTGCACGGACGCGATTCTATCCAGGCCCCCGACGTCGACGGGAAGGCCGCGAGGAGGAGGAAAGAGTCGGCTCTTCGCCGACGCCTCCCGACCCCGGGCTACTGAACCGTCACGTCGAGGGCGCCGCTCGCGCTCAAGGATCCCGAGCCCGGACAGGAGGGGGTGTTCACCCAGACGAACTGCGCGAACACGTGGGCTCCCGTCGTCCCTCCCGGGATCGGCACGAGCCGGAGCGCCTCTCCCGAGGCATTCGTCGCGCTTCCGAGAGCGAAGATCGGCGCGGCGAGGGAGACGTACGCCGTCACGCCAAGGACCGGGGTCCCCGCAGGGCTCGACGCGAGGCCGATCGCGAGAAGCCCGATCGTGGAGGGGGGGGCGTTCGAGGCCGTGAACGCGAAGGTCGAGTCCCCCGCGACCGGACAGTGGTTCGTACCGATCTCGATCGCGCCCGAGCAGGCGGGCGTCGAGGCGCCGTAGGGACTGACCCCGCACAGCGCCACGCCGAGTCTCGAGACGAACCCGTCGCCGGCTCCCCCGAGGCTCGAGTCGAGCGCGCCCGGCGTCGTCGGGAAGTTGCTCGAGTTCGTGACCCCCGACGCGACGAGCGCGTTCGAAGAGAGGAGCGCGACCGCGTGGCCGCCGTCGGCTCCTCCCCCCCCGAGGAAGGTCGAGTAGAGGAGAGCGCTCCCCGTCGGGTCGACGAACGAGACGAACGCGTCCGAGGATCCTTGCGGGGTCGTGTCGAACGCGCCGGGGGTCGTCGGGAAGTCGCTCGAGGAGGTATCCCCCGTGACGACCGCGGCCCCGGAAGGGGCGAGCCTCACGCCGCGTCCGACGTCCCCTCCGCCCCCTCCGAGGAGCGTGGAGAAGACGAGGCCGCTGCCGGAGGCGTCGAGACGCGCGACGAAGGCGTCCGAGGGCCCCTGCCCGCCCGTCTGGAAGGCCCCCGGCGTCGTCGGGAAGTCGTTCGAGGAGGTCACGCCGACGACGGTCGCCACCCCCGCGGCGTCCACGGCGAGGTCCTCGGCCACGTCGCCGTTTCCCCCGCCGAGGTAGGTCGAGTAGAGGAGCGCGCTCCCCGCGGCGTTGAGGCGCGTCACGAACACGTCCGAGGACCCCTGGCTCGACGTGTCGAAGGCGCCCGGCGTCACCGGGAAATCGCTCGACGAGGTCACCCCCGAGACGATGGCCGCGCCGGTCGCGTCGAGGCCGAGGGCTTGGGCCACGTCGCCGCTCCCCCCGCCGAGAAGGGTGGAATAGAGGAGGGTGCTCCCGCTCGGGTCGAGCCGTGAGACGAAGGCGTCCGAGCTCCCCTGGAGGCTCGTGTCGAAGGCTCCCGGCGTCACGGGGAAGTCGCCCGAGGAAGTCACCCCGGCGACGGTGATCGCCCCCGAGGGGTCGCGCGCTGCGGCCTGGACGATGTCGCCGTCGCTCGCCCCCCCCAGGAAGGTCGAGAAGAGGAGGGCGCTCCCCGCGCCGTCCAGCCGGGCGACGAAACCGTCGGACGGTCCGCCGAGGCTCGTGTCCAGTGCGCCGGGGGTCACGGGGAAGTTGGACGAGGCCGTGTTCCCGACGACGATGACCCCTCCGGCCCCGTCGCCGAGGATCCCGAAAGGCTTGTCCCCGCCCGATCCCCCGAGGTAGGTCGAGAAGAGGAGGGAGCCCGTCCCGGCGTCGAACCGAGACACGGTCACGTCGGCGGTGGGGGCAGGGGAGCCGTTGTAACTCGTGTCGTACGCGCCGGGCGTCACGGGGAAGTTGGAGGCCGCCGTCTCCCCCGCGACGGTCACGCTTCCCGCAGGGTCGCCGGTGATCGCCCAGGAGAACTCGTAGCTCGAACCGCCGAGGTAGGTCGACCATTCGAGGCCCGGATCGATGACCGCCGCCCCTCCCGGCTCGAGCCCTCGAAGCGCAAAGGCGAACCTCCGGTCGTCCACGAGGCGCCACGAACATTCGAGGGGCGCGCCCCGCTCTTCCGTCGAGCCGAGCCAGGCGATGGGCGCGGGCTGGCGGATCTCGCCGACCGCCGTCTCCAGGACGAGCGTGTCTCCGTCGAGGCAGATCCCCTCGACTCCCTCCGCGCGCACGAGCACCTCCGCGGGGTCGGCGCCCGGCGCGAGGAGCAGGTCGTATTCGAGGCGCCCCTCCTGCTCCCGGACTCTCAGGTCCACGCCGGGGAGAAGTCCCCGGTAGCGGACGGCGGCGAACCCCGGAACGTCCGTCCGCCACCGGCTCGGATCCCTCCCGAGGAGGAAGTGGTGGGAGCCCGCAAGCCGCCGTTCCCCCTCCAGATGGACCGCCGGGGAGGAATTCTCGAAGACGAGCCGGACGTAGGCGCCTGAAGCCTTCTCCCCCCCGTCTCGGCCCACGAGAAGGAGAGCGAGGGCGTCCGGCTCGAGCCCGACGATCCCCGCTCCCGCGTGCGCGAGGAACCGCGCGGGGCCGTCCCACTGCCCGCGATTCTCGACGAAGGTCAGGGGACGGCGGGCGGGGCCGCTCCAGGGAAGAACGGGGGCACTCCCTTGCCCGGCGGCGCCGATCCGCGCCAGGCAGAGGATGCCGACAACCCCGAACGCGCGACGGCCTAGAAGCGCTCGCAGCATGGAACCTTCCTTCAATCGGGGGTTCGCACGAGGTCGCGTCCGGACCGGAGGTCGGACGGAAGGGACCCGGGGACCGCGGCGGGCGCCGCGGACCTGGCGCGTCGCCGCACGGCCCAGATCAGGCTCGTCGCGCCAAGAGCGAGCAGCGTCGCGACGAGGACCGCCGCGAACGGGTCGTTCCGCGGCGCCCCGCCGTACAGGTCCGCGAGCGCCGCGAAGGCAGGCTTCGGCTTGCGCTCTCCCGTCAGGATTCCGTAGCACTCCTCGGGGTCGAGGTCGTGGGCGAGGTGGTCGTCGAGCGCTCTCTCCCGGTCCCACCACGCGCCCGGGATCTTCGGGTTCGAGTAGTTCTTCCACCACTCGTCCGCGAACTCGAAGGCCACGCCCCCTGCACAGCGGCTCTCGAGGATCCCCTCCCAGCAGGAGCGGAGGAGCCGGGCCTGTCCGTCCTCTCCCGCCTCCAGGGAGTTCGCCCCGTACTCCGTGATCAGGAGGGGCTTCTTCCCGGCGAGCGGGAGGAGGACTTCCCGGACGAAGTTCCCGTAGCCGCGCGCGACGACCTCCGGAGGCCAGAGCGCGTAGAGATTGAACGCGGTGAGGTCGAGGAAGGAGAGGTCGAGGCTCCGCGTGTTCGGCCAGTTGCCGTGGGTGACGGGGTGGGCGGGGTCGATCCCCTTCACCTTCCCGTAGAGGGAGCGCAGCCCCTCCTCGACGGCGCGGGCCCCGCGCTCCTCGACGACCCAGGAGGGAACCTCGTTTCCGAGGACCCACCCGAGCAACGCCGGGTGGGCGCGCTGCGCGCGGACCGCCTCGAGGATCTCCCGTTCCCGCCCCTCGAAGGCCGGCGTCCCGAACTCGTGCCATTCGATCCAGAAGACGTGGAGCACGCGCAGCCGATGCCGCGCGGCGGCGTCGAGGACGTGCGCAGGAGGATCGAAGGCGAGGAGCGTGTTCGCCCCGAGCCGGTCGACGATTCTCAGGTCCTCCTCGACGAGGTCCGGGCCGGGGTAGGGGGAGCGGCCGGGACCGGTCCCCGGGCGCCAGGGGGAGTAGTGGAGTCCCTTGACGAGGAAGGGCGCCCCGTCGACGAGGATCTCCCGTCCCCGGACGGCGACTCCTCCCCCCGCGATCCGAGGGACGCCCGCGGACACCGCGACGCCCACGAGGGCGAGCAGACCGAGGGCCGTCGCGAGCCGCGGCGGGGCGAGGCGGAACCGGGGAGCGGCGGCCCCCGCGTTCCGGTAGAGGAGGGACATCGTCGGGATGAAGAGGAACTTGCCCGCGACGACGAGGCTGAGCGGCGCGTAGAGGAGGTAGGGGAAGCGGGCGAGGGGCACGAGGAGGAGGAGCGCGCCGAAGAGGCCCTCGAGCACGTAGGCGCGGCCCGCAGGGTCCCCCGATCCCGCGTTCGTCGGGACCCACCGCCTCGGACGTCCGAGGAGGCCGTCGAGCGTCCCCCGCGCCGTCGGAAAGTCGGTCGCTCCGTAGCCGAGCCAGCAGGTCGTGAGGAAGGCCGGCAGGCTCGCGAGCCGGCCGTGCTTCGCGGAGAAGGCGATCACCGGGAGGAAGATGAGCACGGGGATGATCGAGCCGGAGACGATCGTCGCGGCGACGTTGTAGTCCGCCGTGCGGAGGAAGAAGGGGGCGAGGAGGTAGAAGGCGGCGACGTAGAGGAGGAGCACCGTCTGGAGCGTGTAGAACCCGATGAACTGGAAGAATCCCCACTTCTCCGCCAGCGTGAGCGAGCGGGTGCGAATCACCGATCCCGCGTGGCGCTTGAGCACCTGCATGCTGCCGTAGGACCACTTGTAGGTGCGCCGGCGGAAGGCGTCGTACGAGGGAGGGTGCTTCTCCCCGAAGGGGACGTCCGAGGCGTAGGTGATGCGCCAGCCCGCGAGGTTGAGGCGGACGGTGAGGTCGATGTCGTCGGCGAAGCAGCCGGGGGTGAACCCTCCGACCTGCCGCACCGCCCGCGTCCGGAGCAGGGCGTTGTGCCCCACGAAGGGGGACCAGCCGTACCTCCGCGCGGTCGCGAGGAAGAGGTGGAAGACGTCGACTGCGCGGGAGAGGACGCGGTTCACCCCGCAGTCCTTCGGGTCCTCGACGGCCACGTTCCGGCACTGCGCGACGGCGACCCGCGGATCCGACATCGCGCCGAGGAGCTTCTCGATCGTCTCGGGGTCGCGCGCGATCGAGTCGTTGTCGCAGAGGAGGAAGTACTCGAAGAGGTGCCCCGCGCGCTCGAGGACGTAGTTCAGGACCCCGGGCTTCCCCCCCGACTTCTCGGGGCGACGGAGGAGGAGGAAGCGAAACCTCGGATCCTGCGACAGTTCGATCGCGAGCCGGTCGACCGCCGGATCTCCGCCGGCCGCGTCGTCGTGGAGAACGAGGTAGAGGGGCCCGCGGTAGCGCAGGCGTCTCAGGCTCGCGACCGCGTCCTCGTCCAGGTCGTTGCAGCAGAGGTAGACCACCCCGACGGGCGGCGCGGGGCCCTCGTGGGGAGGCGTCCGCACCTCGGGGTCGCGCCGGAAGAGGTAGACGAGGGCGACGAGGAGCATCGTCGCGGCGGGGAAGCTGAAGACCGTCTCGACCGCGAACTTGAGCCAGAGGAGGGTCCGCTCCCCGATCGGCATCCCGCCGGCGAAGAGTAGGTTTCGGAGGGACCAGGCGTAGAAGAGGCAGAACGCGACCGCGAGGAGGATCGCGGCGCGGACCAGGACCTGGCTCGGGCCGACGGGGCGGGGCCCGGCGCTTGCGGCAGGGGACCTCTGCGGCTCCGGCGCGCCCCGCCGCACATCGGGCCGAAGTCTCGGCGTTCGAGCGGTCACACCCACGAAAGGAGGCTCCTTCGATGCCCGGGAGCGATCCGCGCTCTCTCGCAGCGCGCGAAGCGCCCCGGCGAAACCCACACCGCACGCTCTTCGACCTCTCGGGAGCCACGTCCGCGGCGGACGCTCCGCGAAGGCGAGCCTGCAGCGCCTTCAGAATCACGCGCGGCGATCCGCCCTTGCCCTACCTCCGCGGAAACCTACCCGGGATTGGAACGATGTCAACCGCACCGAGCGGGCGGGCGCCGGTCCCCTCCGCTCGCCGCGCGTCGCCCTGCATGGGAGAGGCCCCCCTTCCCCGACTCCTCAAGGCCCCGTCCCGCCCCGCTCGATACTTCCTCTCCCGCAGGAGGGCGGCCCCACCGGCCGCGGCGCTCGAGGGACCGTGCGAACGTTCCTGGCTCGCCAGCCGATCTTCGACCGGTCTCGGGAGGTCTACGCCTACGAGCTCCTGTTCCGCGCCGGGGAAGTCAACCGCTACAAGTACCCCGACTCCGACCGGGCGACCTGCAAGCTGATCGCGGACAGCGTCTCCCTCTTCGGCCTCGAGACGCTGACGGGGGGACGGCGGGCCTTCATCAACGTCACGCGGGAGATCCTGGTGCGCGACTACGTCTCCCTCCTGCCGGCGGGGATGATCGGGGTCGAGATCCTCGAGGGGATCGAGCCCGACGCCGAGGTCATCGCGGCCTGCGAGAAGCTGAAGCGCGAGGGCTACCCCCTCATCCTCGACGACTTCGTCTACGCCGAGCGCTACGAGCCCCTCCTCCGGCTCGCCGACATCATCAAGATCGACCTCCTCGCCACCCCGGCGGAGACGCAGGAGGCGATGGTCCAGAAGTTCCGGCCGCGCGGGATCCTCATGCTCGCGGAGAAGGTCGAGACCCACGAGGCCTACGAGCGGGCCTGGAAGGCGGGGTACGACTACTTCCAGGGCTTCTTCTTCTGCGAGCCGATCGTCCTCGAGCGGGAGGAGGTCCCCGCGGTCGAGGCCCTCCACCTCGAGCTCCTGCGGGAGATCCACCAGCCGAGGCTCGACCTCGACACGCTGGAGACCCTGATCAAGCACGAGATCTCGATCGCCTACCGCCTCCTCCGCTACGTGAACTCCGTCCTCTTCGGCTGGCGCGCCCCGATCCGCTCGATCCGACAGGCGCTCACCCTCCTCGGCGACAAGGGGATCCGCCGCTGGGTCTCCGTCGTCATCCTCGCGGGGATGGCGAAGGAGAAGCCCGAGGAGCTCCTCGTCGACGCCCTCGTCCGCGCGAAGTTCTGCGAGTCCCTCGCCCCCCACGCGGGGCTCGGCCACCGCAAGGAGGACCTCTATCTCCTCGGGATGTTCTCCCTCGCGGACGCGATCCTCGACCGCCCGCTGGTCGAGGTCCTGCGCGAGATCCCGATCGCGGAGGACGTGCGCGAGGCGCTCCTCGGGGAGGAGGGGAGCCGCCTGCGGGACGTCTACGACTACGTCGTCGCCTACGAGCGCGGGGACTGGGACCGGCGGATCGCGCTCGCCGAGCGCCTCGGGATCGACGAGGGGATCGCCGCACCCCTCTACAAGAAGGCGCTCGAGTGGGGGCGGGCGACCTTCGTGCCGGAACTGCTCCGCGTCTGACCGCGATTCCGCGCGAGCAGGAGGGCGGAGAGCGGGTAGCCCGTCGGGGGGGGAATCCCGAGGCGCGCCGCCGAAGTCGCGCGCTCGCCGCAGTCGACGAAGTCGAGCCTCGGAGCGAGCGTGCGGAGGTAGAGGCCCAGGGAGGCGAGCGCGGCGAGCCACGGGAGGAGAGGCCAAGCCCCTCCGTTCCACGTGGGCCCGCGCGGCGTCTTTCCCCCGCCCTCGGGCGGCGGGGTCTTCCCCCTCCCCTCCGTGGAAGAGCCCTCCCCGACGACGGGGCTCCGCGCTGCACGGGCGTCGCCGCCCATTCTCGCGTGGATCCCCCCGGCTTCCAGCGCGACGCGCCGACGAAAACGCCGAGGGCCGCCCGGAGGCGGCCCTCGACGCCGGAGAGGAATCCTTGCGCGCTACTCGCCGATCGCCGCCGCGACGAGGCAACCCTTCGCGACGGAGTTGAGGGGCTCCGCCGCGAGGACGCAGCGGCCGACGGGGAAGGGGAACTTGAGCTTCCCCATTTCCTCGCGGAAGACTTCGACGAACCCCCCGATCAGCGCCGTCCCGCCGGAGCAGACGATGTCGACCGGCTCGTGCAGGGTCGGCATCCCCTCGCTCGACTCGAACCGCGCCTTCAGGTTCTGGAGGATGTAGGCGATCAGGTTGTGGTAGTAGATCGCGATCGCCTCCTCCTCGCGGCCGCGGGGGTTCGTCAGGTCGACGCCCCGCTCCTTGAGGTAGGTCGCGCGGGAGCGCGGCGTCCCGAGGACGTCGGCGACGTTCTTGTCGATCCAGTCCCCCCCGCGGGCGATGGAGAAAGCGAGGGCGGGAATCGTCTTGTACGCGACGCAGACGTTCACCATCCCGCCCCCGAAGGACATTCCGATCCCGGTGAAATCCTTGTCCGCGAGCTCGCAGAAGACGACGGAGTGGCCCTCGCCGATCGCGTGGGGCGTGTACCCCATGCGCGAGAGGAGCCCCTCGAAGAGCCCGCGGTGGTAGACGATGTTGTTGTCGCAGTCGATCGACTCGGCCGGCACGGAGAAGTAGAGGGTCTCTCCGGCCGCGTGGGGAGGGCCGAGGATCTTCTGGATCAGCATCCGCATGACGGGGGCCGCGTCGACCTCGTTCGGGGAGACGAGCCCCCCCTTCATGGGGCGGCGGGTCTCCCGGCCGAAGATGTTCGCCAGCTCGAAGGCCGGCTCTCCGAGGACGATCAGCTTCCCCTCGTGGACGACGTAGGGGACGCCGAGCTTGGTCAGCATCGACTTCGAGAAGACGTCGGCCTGCACGTCGAGGAAGGCGTTGCGCTCGAGGGTGATGCGGATCGACCCGTCGGCGTTCCGGCACGCCCCGACGAGGTTCGCCGTCCCGATGTCGAGCCCCTTCCCCGCCACGGTGGCGGACTTCCCCCCCGCGGTGGGCGCCGCAGCGCCCGACCCGAGCGGGGCGGCCGCGCCCCGGCCCGCCGTCCCTCCCGCATTCCGCCCCGCCGTCTCCGGTCCCACGGAGGTTTCTCCGCTGGTCCAGGAAGACGAGGCCCCTTGCCTGTTGCGATCGTCCATCGGACTCCTCTCCGGTTACTTCGCCCCCTCCTTGCGTCGGAGGGAACGGGCCCTTTCGACCGCCCCGGCGATCCCGCCGGCGCGCTGCTCTTTGATTTCGACGTTATCGAGGTTCGACTCGAGCTCGGGCTGCGACGCGAAGATCGCGCCGAGCTGCACCGGCTCCTCCTCGACCACGGACGCGACCCCGACCTTGCGCCCGATCCGATCGAGGCGATCGTTCATCGCCCGGGCGAGCGCGTCGAGCTTCTTGTTGACCTCCTCCTCCCCCGGCCCACCGGCGGCCCCGGCCGGCCGCGTCCCCCCCGCGAGGCTCTCGCGGACGGCGACCATCTCGGTCTGGAGCCGTCCGAGGAGGTCCGCCAGCGCCCCCGGCGCTTCCCCTCCCCGGAGCCGCTCGTTCTCGGCCTTGAGGACGGAGTGCTCCGCCCGGATGCGCTCGAACTCCCCGAGGCGGTCGCGCTGGGAGGCGAGCTCCCGCTCTCGCTCGTCGAGGATGTGGCGGAACTCGTCCTTCGAGCGGCCGACGAGGGCCTCGACCTCCTCGGGGCTCTTCCTCTCCCCGAGGATGCGGAGGACCGCCTCCTCGATCATCGCCGCGATCTGGTCGGCGCGGACGACCCGGACCTGGGTCCTCCCCTTGCTCTTCAGGTCCTCGAGGGTCGCGGTGTAGGAGTTCTTCTCGAGGACGTCTCGAACGTTGATCAGGCTCCGGCGGTCATCCATCGACGGCACCGGGCCGCCGTATCGGCCGCGCGCGGAGTCGACTTGAGACCGGGAGAGTTCGGGCCCGTGTTCGCCCGGAGCGGGCGCGCCGCCTAGAAGGGCGTGTCCTGCGGCTCGGCCTCGAGCGGGCCTTCCTCGACCGGCGCCTCCTCCGGCGCCGGCGCGGGCGCCGGCTCGACGGCCGCTCCCTCGGCGGGACGCGCGCTCGCCCGCCCCGCGGCGGCCCGTGCTCCCCCGCTCCCGCCGGGGGCGGGAGCCACGAACTGCCAGTCCTCCGCGACCACGCGGAGGCGGTTTCGCTTCTGCCCCTCGGGAGTCTCCCACTGCCGGAACTCGAGCCGCCCCTCGATGAACGCCGGGCGCCCCTTCGAGAAGTACTTCGAGAACGCCTCCGCCCGCTTGCCGTAGAGGACGACGTCGACGAAGCAGACCTCCTCGCGCGTCTCCCCCCCCTGCGTCGGGATCCGCCGGTTCGTCGCGAGCCCGAACTCGCAGACGGGCATCCCCGAGGGGGTGTAGCGGAGCTCCGGGTCGCGCGTCAGGTTGCCGAGGAGGAGGACCTTGTTCAGGCTCGCCATGGGGTCGTCCGAGGGGGATCGGGATTCTAGTCCCGCTCCGTCTCGCGACAACCCGAGCGGGCCTTGCCCGCTCCCCGGCGCCGCGCTAAGTAGCCGCCGTGGACAAGGCCCCGGTCCCGCGCCCCGAGCGGCGTCGCGATCCCCGCTCGCGCGCCTCCTTCCCCCTCGTCTTCATCCCCCCGTCCGGGCCGCTCGAGGCCTCCGTGCGGGACGTCAGCCGCGGCGGGGTCTGCGCGACGGTGGCGCGGGCGATCCCGGAGATGACGCGCGTGCGCCTGCGCTTCGAGCTCCCTACCCGGGAGGGATCCCACCGCGTGGAGGGGGAAGGGGCGGTCGTCCGCTGCGTCCCCCGGGGAGACGCGACCTACGAGGTCGCGATCTACTTCACGGACCTCTCCGAGTCCGACCGCGAACGGATCGCCGGGTTCGTCCGCTCCTCAAACCGCATCTGACCGGGCCACCCGGTCGATCCCGGCGAGGTCGCGGCGGAAGGAGATCCCCCCGAGCCCCGCGCGGAGGAGCTCGGCCTCGACGGCGGCGCGCGTCCCCGCGGCGATCTCGAGGAGGAGGACGCCCCCCGGTCGGAGAGCGCGCGCGGCGCCCGCCGCGAGCGCCCGCACGAGGGCGAGGGGATCGCCCGCGGGGGCGAAGACCGCTTCGGCCGGCTCGTGATCGCGGACCTCCGGAGGAAGGGAGCCCCTCTCCGCCGGATCGACGTAGGGAGGGTTCGAGACGACCAGGTCGAGGCTTCGCCCCTGAAACGCCTCGAGGAGGTCGGCCCGGGCGAAGGCGACGCGGCCGAGGACGCCGTGCGCCGAGGCGTTCTCCCGGGCGAGGGCGAGCGCCGGGCCCGACCGGTCCGTCGCGACCACGCGCGCCGAGGGAACTCCTCGCGCGAGCGCCACGGCGATGCAGCCGCTCCCCGTTCCGACGTCCGCCGCCAGGGTCGTTTCCCCCGCCGCCGCGCGCCCCCGCGCGATCGCGAGCGCCTCCTCGACCAGGATTTCCGTCTCGGGCCGAGGGATCAATACGTCCGGGCTCACGCGGAACCGGAGCGAGAAGAACTCCCGCTCCCCGGTCAGGTACGCGACGGGAACCCGATCGCCCCGGCGTCGCACGACCGCGCGGTAGGCCTCGACCTCTCCCGCGGCGAGCGAGCGCCCATGCTCGAGGTAGAGGTCGAGCCGGCGGACCCCGAGGACGTGGGCGAGGAGGACCTCCGCGTCGAGGCGGGCGGAGGGGATGCCGCGCGCGGCGAGATACGCGCTCGCGCGGAGCACGAACTCGAGGAGGGTCCGGGGTCCCTCCCCCCCGGAACGGCTCATGCCGGGGGCCGGGCCTCCCTCACAGTCGGGCGAGCCGCTCTTCCCGGTCCTTCTCGACGAGCGCGTCGAGGACCGGGTCGAGGGAGCCGTCGAGGACCGCCGGCAGGCCGTGGCCCGTGAACCCGATCCGGTGGTCCGTCACCCGGTCCTGGGGGACGTTGTAGGTCCGGACCCGCTCGTTGCGCTCCCCCGATCCCGCGAGGGACCGCCGCTGCTCCGCGCGGGCGTTGTCGCGCTGCTCGCGCGCGCTCTCGTAGATGCGCGAGCGCAGGATCCGGAGGGCCCGCGCCTTGTTCTTGTGCTGGGAGCGCTCGTCCTGGCACTGGACGACGGTTCCCGTCGGGACGTGCGTGATCCGGACCGCGGAGGCGGTCTTGTTCACGTGCTGGCCCCCGGGGCCGCTCGCGCAGAAGGTGTCGATCCGGAGGTCCTCCTCCCGCAGATCGACCTCGAGCTCCTCGACCTCCGGGAGGACCGCCACGGTCGCCGCCGAGGTGTGGATCCGCCCCTGCCCCTCCGTCTTCGGGACGCGTTGCACCCGGTGGCCCCCCGACTCGAAGCGCAGCCGCGCGTAGACCCCCTCCCCCGCGATCGCGGCGACGGCCTCGCGCACCCCGCCGAGGTCGCTCCCCCGCGCGTCGAGGACCTCGAACTTCCACCCCTTCCGCTCCGCGTAGCGCTGGTACATCCGGAGGAGCTCCCCCGCGAAGAGGGAGGCCTCCTCCCCCCCCGTCCCGGCGCGCACCTCGAGGATCACCCGATCGCGGGAGTCCTCGGGATCGGCCGTGAGGAGGACGCGCAGCTCCTCCTCGAGGACGCGCGCGCGGGAGCCGAGCTCCCCGGCCTCCTCGCGCGCGAGCGCGAGGAGCTCGCCGTCCTTCTCCCCCTCGGCGATCTCGCGCGCCTCGGCGAGGCGGCGCTCGACCTGGCGCAGCTCGCGGAAGCGCCCGACGATCTTCTCGAGGGCGCCGAGCTCCCGGAGGACGGGGACGATCCGCCGGCGGTCCCCCGCGCCCGAGAGGGAGGCGGCCTCCGTCGCGAGCGCGTCGCGCCGGCGCTCGAGCTCCTCCAGCTTCTGGACCAGGGAGGAGGGCATGAAAGGGCCCCCCGGCGGAGATCACTCCGTCATGCCGTACTTCTGACGGAATCGCTCGATCCGCCCGGCCGTGTCGACGAACTTCTGCTTCCCCGTGTAGAAGGGGTGGCACTTCGAGCAGATCTCGACCGTGAGCTTCTCCACGGTCGCGCGCGTGACGAAGGTCTCGCCGCACCCGCAGCTGATCGTGCAGGTTCGGTAGTCGGGGTGGACGTCGGGCTTCATGGGGTTCGACCCGGAGCGAGGCGCCAGAGCCGGGGGAAGGGGCGCAATCTAGCCCCCTCCTCCTGCTTCTTCAATCGCGCGCCCCCCCGGGAGCGCGAAGCCCGCGCGCCGGAGGAACGAGGCGGCGAGCTCCACGGGGAGCCCGACGACGTTCGTGCGGGAGCCGACGAGCCCCGTCACGAACCGGTCCCCGGTCTCCTGGATCGCGTACGCCCCCGCCTTCCCCTCCCACTCCCTCGATTCGAGATAGGCCTCGATCTCCGCCGGCGCGATCCGCCGCATCGTCACCTCCGTCGAGGCGTGGCCGACCTGCCAGGGCCCGTCCGGGGCCCGGCCGACCGCGAGTCCCGTGACGACCCGATGGGTGCTCCCCGAGAGGAGCTCGAGGAACGCCCGCGCCTCCCCGCGGCCGGAGGGCTTCCCGAGGACCCGCCCGGGCGCGAGCACGATCGTGTCCGCGCCGAGCACGAGCGAGCCGGGGCGCCGCCCCGCGACCGCGCGCGCC
Source organism: Planctomycetota bacterium (assembly GCA_035695825.1). GTDB lineage: Bacteria > Planctomycetota > UBA1135 > UBA1135 > JAKEFM01 > JAKEFM01. Next base: position 35,412 of record DASRRH010000025.1, read on the forward strand.
TTGGCGAGGGCGAGCGCCTCCGCGGCCTCCTCGGGAGAGAGGCTGGGCGGGAACGTCTCGTCGACCTCGGGAGGGACGACCTCGAAGCGCAGCCCCATCCCCTCGAGCAGCTCCCGGCGGCGCGGCGAGCCGCTCGCGAGGACCAGGCGCGGGGGCGCGGCCGCGGCCAGGGCGTTTCGGCGGGCGCGGGGAGCGCCGGCCTCAGCCGCGCGAGCGGCCGTACTTGCAGAGCGTCAGCACCTTGCACCGCTCGCACTGGACGACCTTCGGGCCGCACAGCTCCTCCCCGAGCCGGACGAGGACGGCCTGGAAGGAGGCGAGGTCCTCCTCCGGGGCGATCGACCGGATCCCCTCGAGCGCCTTCGAGGGGGACCCCGTGCGCGAGACGATCCCGATCCGCTGGAGGACGCGGCTCATGTTCTGGTGGAAGGCGAGCTCCTCCTTCTCCCGCAGGGAGAGAAGGAACGCGTGGACCATGTAGGCGTCGAGGACCTCGAGCGACTCGAGGAAGCGCTCCGCCTCCTCGGTCCCTTCCGCCTTGAGCCACTCGAGGGAGAGGCTGTTCTTCTTCTCGAAGATCCGGGAGACGAGCTTGCGCACCCGCTCGGCCTTCGGTCCGACGTTCCCCTCCTCGAGCGGCTCGAGGGAGCGCTGGATCTCGAAGACCGGGCTCACGCGCAGCTCGTTCCAGTCGACGAAGTCCCGCCGCAGCCGATCGAGAGCGCCTTGCGCGCGCTGCGGGGGAGCGTCCTTCGCGAGGACGAGGAGGAGCAGCCGATCGAGGAGCGCGAGGTCCCGCAACGGCGGGAGCTTGCGGTACTCCCGCGCGAGGATCGCGAAGACCTCGGAGGCCTTTTCTCCGACGCCGGGCAAGGCCGTCCCCTACCTCTCCGACGCGGGGCTCGCCGGGGCGGGCTTCGCCGGGGCGGTCCGGCGCCGGGATCGGCCGCGCTTGCGCGCCGCGCGCCGCCGCAGCTCCCGCGTCGGCGCGGGCACGAGGATGCCGCGCCCCCGGAGGAACTGGCGGGCGCTGTCGGTCGGGCGAGCGCCCCGGCCGATCCAGAAGCGGATCCGCTCTTCCTTCAGGATGAGCCGCTTCTGCTCGTCCGCGACGAGGGGGTCGTAGTGGCCGAGGAGCTCGAGCGTGCGCCCGTCGCGCGGGGCGCGAGCGTCGCACGCGACGAGCCGGAAGCTCGGGCGGTTCTTCCGCCCCACCTTCTTGAAACGAATCCGCACCGCCACGATCAAACCTCCTGGTAGGAGAGGACTCGGAACACGGCCGGCGGGGACGGCCCCCCGGCTACCGCGCGCCCGCCCCGGCGCCGGGAAAGCCCGACCCGGGGGGGAACCCGCGCCGGCGCAACTGCTTCAACATCCGCGAGGCCCCCCCTCCGCCGGAGAGGAGGGAGCCGACCTCCTTCATCTGCTTGCGCATCGCCCGGTGGGCGTGAAGGAGGTCGTTCACGGCCGACACGGGGTTGCCGGACCCGCGGGCGATCCGCGCGCGGCGGCCGCCGTCGATCCGGTCGGGGTGCCGGCGCTCCTCCGGGGTCATCGAGAGGAAGATCGACTCCGTCCGCGAGAAGGAGCGGTCGTCCATCCCCTCGAGGGCGTTCCCGAGGCCGCCGGGGAGGAGCCCCAGCACTTTCTTCAGGGGGCCCATTCTCTTCAATCGCTGGAGATTCTGAAAGAGGTCCTCCAGGGTGAACTCCCCGGCCGTCAGCTTCTCGAGCTCGGCCTGCGCGTCCTCCTCCCGGATCACCTCCTGGGCCCGCTCGACCAGGCTCACGACGTCCCCCATCCCGAGGATGCGGGAGGCCATCCGGTCGGGGTGGAACGGCTCGAGGTCGGCGGTCTTCTCCCCGACCCCGACGAAGAGGATCGGGCAGCCGACGACGGTGCGCACGGAGAGGGCCGCCCCCCCGCGCGCGTCGCCGTCGAGCTTCGTCAGGATCACGCCGTCGAGGCCGAGCCGGTCGGCGAAGGCGCGCGCGCTCGCGACGGCGTCCTGCCCCGTCATCGCGTCGAGGACGAGGAGCACGCGGTGCGGCTTCGTCGCCTCCTTCACCTCGGCGATCTCCCGCATCATCTCCTCGTCGACGTGGAGGCGCCCGGCCGTGTCGAGGATCGCGACGTCCGCCCCCTCGACCCTCCCTCGCTCGACGCCCCTCCGCGCCACGGCGCTCGCCCGGACGCCTCCCTCCTCGGAGTAGACCGGAATCCGGAGCGCGGCGCCGAGCGTCTTCAGCTGCTCGACCGCCCCCGGGCGCTTGAGGTCCGCCGCGACGAGGAGGGTTTTCTTCCCCTTCTTCTGGAGGTGGAGGGCGAGCTTCGCCGCGCTCGTCGTCTTCCCGGAGCCCTGGAGGCCGGCGAGGAGGATCACCGCGGGGGCCTCCTGCGGGAGCTCGAGCTCCGCCGCCTTTCCCCCGAGCACCTGGACGAGCTCGTCGTGGAAGACCTTGACGATCTGCTGCGAGGGCGCGACCGCCCGCAGCACCTCCTCCCCCACCGCCCGCGCCTTCACCCGCTCGATCAGATCCTTCACGACCTTGAAGTGGACGTCCGCCTCGAGCAGGGCGACGCGGACCGCGCGCAACCCTTCCTCGATGTTCGCCTCGGTGAGGCGGCCGTGCCCTCGAAGCTTCTCGAAGGCGCGGGCGAGGGCCGAGGTGAGGGAATCGAACATGGCGAGCGGAGGATTCTCCCCCGCCGCCGCCCTCGCCTTCAAGAAACCCCTGGGGAGGTGCGGTCCCGAACCGCGGGGCTCGAACACGGCGATCTCCAGGCTTCGGCGAATCAGACAGCGCGTCGGACTCCCTGGGCAGTCCCTCCGTCCGGTTACCGCTCGCGCCGGGCCGCCTACTCATGTTCGCGTTGTCCGCCCCCGGCCGGGGCGGGAGGTTGTAGCGGTGGGCGAAAGGGAGCTGTTCCCGTGGGATCCGGGACCTCGAGGGTCGCGGGACGCGAACTCTTGGCTCGAGGCCGCGAAGCGAATCGTCGCCTCGGTCGTCGCGCAGGGGCTTCGGCGAGAGCAGGACCGGGAGGCGGTCTTCGACCAGGTCATGGGGGAGATCCTCGCGTGCCTTTCCGCCGGGTCTTGTCCCGACCCGCGGACGGGCGGGCACTTCCTGTCCTGGGTCTACTGGCGCGCCCGATGGCGTCGCGCGGACCGCTTGCGGAGGGACCAGGTCCGACGCCGCCGCGTCGTGCCGCTCGAAAGGGCCCCAGGCGAGGCGCTCGTCGCTCCAGAAGTCGAGTACGTGTCCTTTCTGCGTGGTCTCGATCTTTCCTTCCTGCAGAGGTGGATCGATCACCTGCCGAACGAGGGCTGGAAGGCCGAGCTCCACATGTCCTACTTCGAGAGGCTGACGAGCCAGGAGATCGGGAAGAGGCTCGGCATCCCGCCCGGGACGGTCCGCGCCGACCTCAGCCATGCGCGCGCCGAGCTCAGACGTCTGTACCGGCGGGAATTGCGCCGGCTTCTCGACGGGGAGAGCCCAGACTAGACGCGCGGCTACGCCGCGCACCTCTACTGGATCAGCACCTGCACCCGGTTCAGGACGACGCCGATCGGGACGGCCTGGCCCGGCTCGAGCGTCGCCCCGGTCGCGTAGACCGTGACCCCGCTGAGCGCGGGGATCGGAGGAATCGGGACGGTAAGCGTCGCGGCGCCGGTCGGCCCGAGCGTCCCGGCGAGCGCCGCGGCGGAGTCAAAGAAGAGGGCATCCGGGGTGACGGGCACGAAGAACGGGCCGAGCATGAAGCCGTTCGTCCCTGTCGAGAGGGCGAGGCGAAACGGCCGGTTCGCGCGGGACGGAGTGTTCACCTCGAAGACTGCGGAGCCTCCCGGCGCGAGATTCCCGGTCACCCGGAGGTTCGTCCAGGTGAACGCTCGAAACTGCCCGACGTAGGGGCCGGTCACCGTCGGGACCGTTGTTCCGATGTCCTCCTTCCCGTCCCCGTTCACGTCGCCGAGGACGGCCGGGTACATCGGGTTCACGCCGGTGAACACGGTCGTTGCCTGGTACGCGACCGTGGCATCGGCTCCGGAGAGCACGGTCAGCCAGTTGGTTCCCGCCCAGGGGCCAGACTCCGTGCCCGTCGTGGCGACGAGCAGGTCGGGGATCCCGTCCCCGGTCGCGTCCTCGAGCCGGTCGATGTCCCACATCCCGCCGAGCCCGTTCACGGAGAAGAGTACGGCGCCCGTCGCTCCCGAGTGGAAGCGTATCGTCGAACCGGTCGCCGGGAGCGGCGTCGTGCAGCAGTAGGAGTCCACGACGACGTATTCGGCGTGACCATCCCCGTCGGTGTCGCCGAGGATCTGGACGCTCTGGCCCCTCCAGACGTTGGCCGTCGTCGCGAAGTGTTCGCGGATCATCGAGCCGGTGAGGCCCGAGTAGACCCTCGCGGCTCCCGCGTTGTAGGCGGCCGTCGGGGGGTAGTAGGTGTACTGGGCGCCGACGATGAAGTCAGGGAATCCGTCTCCGTCCACGTCCCCGCCACCCGCGGCGATGTTCCCGAACAACTGGTTGCTATGCCATCCTGTGTAGGAGTAGAGCTCCGTGAGACCTATCCCGGAGAGAATCCGGACCTTGCCGGTGCACCCATTCCAGCATGGCGCCCCGATCAGGACCTCCTCGGCGCCATCCCCGTCGAGGTCCCCCACGTTCTCCACGGGCACCCCGAAGTTGCCGCCGGAGCCGTCGGTCGGAGCGAGAACCGTGAGAGGGATACCCTGGGGGAAGGATCGGACTTCCGCGCGTCCTCCGTGTAGAACGGGCGTGCACGAAATCGCCTGCCAAGCTCCTGCCACGACCTCCTGGCGCACTCCGTCTCCATTGAGGTCAAGCGCGGCACCGTACCTTCCGTATAGCTCCCCCTCATTGAAGACGAAGGGGCAGCCGGCCGTCTGCTGCGGCATCCCCACCCATTCCTGCCGAATCTGGCCGCTCCTTCCCTCCATGATCCGTAGCCACCCGGGCGCCGGATTCCCGGTGTTCGTCCCGCCGTGGATCGCGTACTCCGCGTAGCCGTCGCCGTCGAGGTCGGCCAGGCGGTACGTACGGATGATGGGATCGAAACCCGGGCCTGCGGAGACCCAGAGGTAGGACGCCGCCGTGAAAAGGTCCTGCCCCGAGGAGGAGCCCGGGGCAGGAGCCATGGCCGCGGCGAAGAGCGCCCCGAAGGGAGTCAGGAGGGGTCGATTCATGCGGGCTGCCCGATCAGTTCGGTCTCTCGTAGCACGTGCAATCGCCCCGGTCACCTGAGAGATCCCCGTTCGGACCGTTCAAGCTGAGGTCCATCACGCATGCGGACCCCTCGAGACCCCGTCGCGGCGGGTGTTCCTATTGGATCTGGACGGTGACCCTGTTCAGGACAACGCCGATCGGGATGGCCTGACCCGGCTCGAGGACCGCCCCCGTCGCGTAGAGGGTGAGGCCGATCAGGGTCGGACTCGGAGGGATCGGAATGGCGAGGCTCCCCGACCCCGTCGCGTCGAGCGTCCCCGCGAGTGCCGCCGCCGTGCCGAAGAAGAGGTTGTCCGGCGTCACCGGCACGTGGAAGGGCCCGAGCATGAAGCCGCCGGCACCCATCGAGAGCCCGAGCCGGAAGGGGCGGTTCGGGCGCGAGGGCGTCTTCACCTCGAAGGTCGCTGAGCCGCCCGGGACGAGCGAACCGGTGACGCGGAGGTTCGTCCAGGTGAAGGCACGGAACTGACCGAGGTACGAACCGTTGAGGGTCAGGAGGACGGTCCCGATGTCCTCCTCTCCGTCTCCGTTTACGTCGCCGAGAACGGCAGGATACATCGGGTTGGCACCACCGGTGTTAACCGTCGTGACCTGGTACGCGACCGCCCCATTCGCTCCGGAGAGCACCGTGAGCCAGTTCGTCCCGGACCAGGGGCCCGATTCCGTCCCCGTCGTGGCGACGAGCAGGTCGGGGATCCCGTCCCCGGTCACGTCCTCGAGTCGGTCGATGTCCCACATCCCGCCGAGCCCGTTCACCGAGAAGAGCACGGCGCCCGTCGCTCCCGAGTGGCACCGGATCGTCGAGCCCGTCGGGGGCAGTGGGGTCGTGCAGCAGTAGGAGTCCACGATCGCGTACTCCGCCTTCCCGTCGCCGTCGACGTCTCCCAGGATCTGGACGCTCTGGCCCCTCCAGGTGTTTTCCACGGTGGAGAAGTGCTCCCGGATCATCGTTCCGGTGAGGCCCGAGTAGACCCTCGCAGCTCCCGCGTTGTAGGCGGCAGTGGGGGGATAGTACGTGTATTGGGCGCCGACGATGAAGTCAGGGGATCCATCCCCGTCGACGTCCCCTCCACCCGCGGCAATGTTTCCGAAGAGCTGCCCCGCGTGCCAGCCCGTGTAGGAATAGAGTTCGGTGAGACCCATCCCCGAGAGGATCCGGACCTTCCCCGTGTTTCCGCTCCAGGAAGGTGCTCCGATCAGGACCTCCTCGGTTCCGTCCCCATTGAGGTCCCCGACGTTCTCGACCGGGACGCCGAAGTTCCCGCTGTCGGGCGGGGTGAGCGAAAGGAGCGGAACGCCTTGAGGAAAGGAGCGGAGCTCCGCCCTCCCGATCTGCAACGGGAGCGCGATGCAGTAGGTGATCGCGTTCCACGAACCGGCGACGACCTCTTGGCGGAGCCCGTCTCCGTTCAGATCCAGAGCCGCCCCGTACCTTCCGAAGTACTCTCCGGTTGGCACCTGGAAAAAGCAGTTCGTGGGCTGAGGGTTGCCGAGCCACTCCTGGCGAACGAGGCCGTTCCGCCCGTCCATGATCCGCACCCATCCGGGCGCGAGAATCCCGGTGTTCGTCCCACCGTGGATCGCGTACTCGGCGTAGCCGTCGCCGTCGAGGTCGGCGAGGCGGTAGGTGCGGATGATCGGGTCGAAGCCCGGACCCGCGGTCACCCATAGGTAGGACGCCGGGGTGAAGAGATCCTGCCCCGAGGAGGAGCCCGGGGCAGGAGCCATCGCGGCGACGATGAGCACTGCCAGGGCGATCCGAACACTCGGCGTCATCCTGATGCCTCGACCCTCGTGGCCTGCGCGGCTCGATTCGCGCTCGTCGGCGAAGAAGACCCGGGATCGTTCGCTCCTCGCCAGGAAACCTCCTACTGGATGAGCACCGTGACCCTGTTCAGGACGACGCCGATCGGGACGGCCAGACCCGGCTCGAGGACCGCCCCCGTCGCGTAGAGGGTGAGTCCAGTCAGCGAGGGGGTCGGGGGAATCGGCAAGGTGAGGCTTCCAGCCCCCGTCGAATCGAGCGTCCCCGCGAGCGCCGCCCCCGTGCCGAAGAAGAGGTTGTCCGGCGTGACCGGCACGTGGAAGGGCCCCAGCATGAAGCCGCCGGCGCCCATCGAGAGCCCGAGGCGGAAGGGGCGATTCGGACGCGACGGCGTCTTCACCTCGAAGGTCGCCGATCCGCCCGGAACGAGCGAGCCGGTCACCCGGAGATTCGTCCAGGTGTAGGCCCGGAATTCGCCTAGGTAGCCGTTGTTTACGGTTCCGGGGAGGACAGCCCCGAAATCTTCCATCCCGTCCCCATTCAGGTCCCCGAGGACCGCCGAGTAGATGAGGAGGGGATAAACGCCTGCGGACGTCGTGGTCACTTGGTGAGCGACGGAGCCGTTCGCCCCCGAGAGAACCGTCAGCCATCCCAACCCCGCCCACGGCCCGAATTCCGTCCCCGTCGTGGCGACGAGCAGGTCGGGGATCCCGTCTCCGGTCACGTCCTCGAGCCGATCTATGTCCCAAATCCCGCCGAGCCCGTTCACGGAGAAGAGCACGGCACCCGTCGCCCCCGAGTAGAACCGGATGAACGAGCCCGAGGCCGGCAGGGGCGTCGTGCAGCAGTACGAATCGACGATCACGTACTCGGCGTGAGCGTCTCCGTCGATATCCCCGAGGATCTGGACGCTCTGGCCTCTCCAGGTGTTCTCGACCGTTGCGAAATGCTCGCGGATCATCGAGCCGGTCGACCCGGAGTAGACCCTGGCGGTGCCCGCGTTGTACGCGGCCGTAGGGGGGTAGTACGTGTACTGAGCCCCGAGGATGAAATCGGGGACCCCGTCTGCATCCACGTCTCCGCCTCCGGCGGCGATGTTCCCGAAGAGCTGCTGCGTGTGCCAACCGGGGTAGGAGTAGAGCTCCGTGAGACTCATCCCCGAGAGGATCCGGACCTTGCCGGTGCACCCGTTCCAGCACGGCGCACCGATCAGCACCTCGTCGGCGCCGTCCCCGTCGAGATCCCCCACGTTCTCGACAGGAACGCCGAAGTTCCCGCTGTCGGCGGGAGTCAGCGAGAGGAGAGGGATTCCCTGGGGAAACGAACGGAGTTCGGCCCTGCCGACCTGGAGGGGGAGAGAGGCGCAGTAGATGATGCTGTTCCATGACCCGAGGACGACCTCCTGCCGGAGCCCGTCCCCGTTCAGGTCCAGCCCCGCCCCGTACCTCCCGAAATACTCCCCGGTCGGCACCTGAAAGAAGCAGTTCGTCGGCTGGGGTCCACCCCCCCACTCCTGTCGGACGAGGCCGCTCCGTCCGTCCATGATCCGCACCCATCCGGGTGCCACATTCACCTCGCTCATCCCGCCATGGATGGGGTACTCCGCGTAGCCGTCGCCGTCGAGGTCGGAGAGTCGGTACGTGCGGATGATGGGTTCGAAGCCGGGCCCGGCGGTTCGCCAGAGGTGAGTCGCTGGGGTGAAGAGGTCCTGCCCCGGGGAGGACCCCGGGGCGGGGGGCGTCGCGGCGACGATGAACGCCTCCAAGGCGATCCGAACCCTCGCCGTCATCCTGATGCCTCGAGCGTCGCCGCCTGCGCGGCCCGATTCGCGCACTCGTTGTCGAAGAAGGCCCGGAATCGTTCGCTCCTCGTCAGGAAACCTCCTACTGGATGAGGACCGTGACCCTGTTCAGGACGACGCCGATCGGGACGGCCTGGCCCGGCTCGAGCGTCGCCCCGGTCGCGTAGATAGTGAGCCCGCTGAGCGCGGGGATCGGAGGAATCGGGACGGTAAGCGTCGCGGCGCCGGTCGGCCCGAGCGTCCCGGCGAGCGCCGCGGCGGAGTCGAAAAAGAGGGAGTCCGGAGTGACGGGCACGAAGCACGGGCCGAGCATGAAGCCGTTCGTCCCTGTCGAGAGGGCGAGGCGGAACGGCCGGTTCGCGCGGGACGGAGTGTTCACCTCGAAGACGGCGGAGCCTCCCGGCGCGAGATTCCCGGTCACTCGGAGGTTCGTCCAGGTGAACGCTCGAAACTGCCCGACGTAGGGGCCGGTCACCGACAGGATCGTCGTGCCGATGTCCTCCGTCCCGTCCCCGTTCACGTCGCCAAGGACCGCTGGGTACATCGGGTTCACGCCGGTGAACACGGTCGTCGCCTGGTACGCGACCGTGGCATCGGCCCCGGAGAGTACCGTCAACCAGTTCGTTCCCGCCCAGGGCCCGAACTCCGTCCCCGTCGTGGCGACGAGCAGGTCGGGGATCCCGTCTCCGGTCGCGTCCTTGAGCCGGTCGATGTCCCACATCCCGCCGAGTCCGTTCACTGAGAAGAGCACGGCCCCCGTCGCTCCGGAGTGAAAGCGGATCGTCGAGCCCGTCGCAGGCAGCGGTGTCGTGCAGCAGTAGGAATCGACGATGACGTACTCCGCCTTGCCGTCGCCGTCGACGTCGCCGAGGATTTGCACGCTCTGGCCCCTCCAGACGTTCGCGGTCGTCGCGTAGTGCTCGCGGATCATCGAGCCGGACGATCCGGAGTAGACCCTCGCGGCTCCCGCGTTGTAGGCGGCCGTCGGGGGGTAGTAGCTGTACTGGGCGCCGAGGATGAAGTCGGGGAACCCGTCTCCATCCACGTCCCCGCCGCCCGCTGCACGGTTTCCGAAGAGCTGCTGGGAGTGCCATCCGGTGTAGGAGTAGAGCTCCGTGAGACCCATCCCGGAGAGGATTCGGACCTTGCCGGTGCACCCATTCCAGCACGGCGCTCCGATCAGGACCTCCTCGGCGCCGTCCCCGTCGAGGTCTCCCACGTTTTCGACGGGAACGCCGAAGTTCCCGCTGTCGGCCGGAGTCAGCGGGAGGAGAGGGATCCCCTGAGGAAACGAACGGAGCTCGGCCCTTCCGATCTGGAGCGGGAGACTGGCGCAGTAGATGATGGAGTTCCATGAGCCGAGGACGACCTCCTGGCGGAGTCCGTCCCCGTTCAGGTCCAGCGCGGTCCCGTACCTCCCGTAGTACTCTCCCGTCGTCACCTGATAAAAACAGTTCGTCGGCTGGGGGCTACCCACCCACTCCTGGCGGACTGCTCCGTTCCGCCCGTCCATGATCCGGATCCATCCAGGCGCGAGATTCGCTTCGTTCGTCCCGCCATGGATCGCGTACTCCGCGTAGCCGTCGCCGTCGAGGTCGGCGAGGCGGTACGTGCGGATGATCGGGTCGAAGCCCGGACCCGCGGTCACCCATAGGTAGGACGCCGGGGTGAAGAGATCCTGCCCCGGGGAGGACCCCGGGGCAGGAGCCACGGCCGCAGCGAGGATAACAGCGAGGAGGGTGAGGAGGGGTCGCATCATCCGGGCCTCCTGTTCAGTTCGGTCTCTCGTAGCACGCACGATCGGCCCAGTTACCAGGGAAGTTCCCGTTCGGGCCATCGAAGCCGAAGTCCGTGATCCGAGGATTCCCCTCGAGATCGGTCGTCGGGTCTTCGCCGACAGGGTCGTTCTTGCCCGTGTCGAGGGACGTCGACTGAAGTTGGTCCGCGACCAGGTGGTAGTCGTCCGTCGCCTCGTTGACGAACTGCGGGGCGCACAAGAGGTTCTGGGCCGTCCCGTACCCGTCCGGGAAGGTGCAGGAAGGCGGAAACGTCGGGGAGACGCCAGCGATGTTCGCCCACCGCAGCAGCGCGTCCGTGATCCCCGTCACGTCGTACGGCCCCCCCGGCGCCGCCGCCCCGTTCCAGTTGCTCCGGATCGTCGCGTTCTCGACCTGCGGGAGCGCGGAACCCGTCAGGTTCTCGCCCCGGATCCCCTCCTGCAAGTTCCGGGCGACCGTCAGGAAGCTCATCGTGATCGGAAGCCCGAACCCCGCAGAGTTCGGCGTCTTGTGCAGGAGGATGCCCGGTCCGCCATTCCGGAAGGAGAGGAGGTTCGACACCGCGAAGAGCGGGAAGTTGCCGCGGAACAGACTGCTCGTGTAGTTCTGGTGCAGCCGCAGGCCCGCCTGCTGGGACCCGCCGTTGTGGTCGACCTTCGTGTTCAGGAGGTTCGGACCCCCCGCCAACCAGGACCCGAAGTTGCCGTTTTGCGCGTCGAGGTAGATGCCTTCGGAGAGATTGTATGCGCTCTGGGACTGGAGGAACCGGACCCTCTGCGTCGGGGTGATCGCGCCCGCCGGGGCCTGGACGCGGCCGTAGAAGCCCGCCTCGTCGTTCCCCGCGAAGAGACAGTACTGGAAGTCGGCCGAGCTATCCCCTCCGATGAGCGCGAACCCGGCTCCATGCCCCCTCAACGAGTCCCAGATGGGGCTCGAAGTGCTGACGCAGGGCCAGCGCTTCCCGTTGTAGAGGAAGTTGCAGTTGGAAAACGTCGGGTTGAAGGTTCTGCCGCTCGTCGCCGAGGCGAAGAAGCCCGTGACTCCGCAGTTCTGGAAGGAGCAGGTCGTGAACGTGGGCGCGGAAGTCGAGCCACTGAAGGCGGGTGGAGGGTAGTCGGCGAACACGCCGTAATCGATGCCCTGCTGGGTGCATCCCGCGCACGACGTGCAGACGTTGCTGAACCCGTCGATGATGTTCGCGATGAAGGTCCCCTCCACGCGGTCCTGCTGCGTCCCCGATGTGATCATCCGGATGGCGTGCTCGACCCTCGGCGAGACGCCGAACGCGTCCGGCTCCACGCGGAAGAGGCAGTTGAAGACGATCGGAGCCACCCGAGCGTACTCGTCCGACTCGAGAAGGAGGTGATCCCCGAGAGTGACCCCGACCGAGGTGTCCTGGGTAAACAGACACGAGTCGAAGGTCGGGCTGGCCTGGCAACTGGTTCCGCCCGCGTGGACGCGGGCACCCGCGCTCACATTGTTCCAGAACCGAACGTTCCGCAGAGTGATCGAGTTCACCATGGCCGTCTGCGCGTCGACATGCACCCCGATCTGCCCACCCCGGACGGAGATCGCCTGAATCCCCGAGCCGAGGGTCGAGCCGTCGAGCCCGCCCGCCGCGGAGAAGGGCCCCAAGAACTCGAAGACGGACAGGGCGGTCCCTCCCCCGTCTACGGAGACGAGGGTGCCGGGGGTCGAGTTCGCCGCGTCGTAGCGGATCATGGTTTCTGCAGGGACGGAGATCGGGAAGGACTCTCCGAGAGCCGCGTTGTAGACGACGGGGGTTCCCCCCGACGTCACCCCGGCGACCAGGATCGTGACCGGGGTCCCGCTCGCCGGGTTCGCAGCCGCCTGGACGGCCGCCGTGATCGTCTTGAAAGGACCCGGGATCGTGGGCGGGGGAGACCCGGGTGTGCAGAGGTCCGAGGGAACGGGCACCAGCCCGTCGTGGCAAGTATTGCCGGTCACGCCGTTAACGTAGTACGTGGTCTGGCCGAAGGCTACGCCGGTCCCGAGCACCATCGCGAAGGGGGCCACGGGGAGGAGGAGGAGGAAGAGATACTGGAGTCCCGCGAGCCGCGGGAGGCGGAGAAGCAGAGGCAGCATCGCACAACCTCCTTCCGCGCGTCCGGGGGGGAGCCACCGAAGCGCGGTGATCGAGTCGCCTAGAGAAGTGAGCCGTCTGTAGAAGAGGAACGCGCTGGATCTCGAAGTGTTGCGCCGAGCGCTCAGCCCTTCGATGCCCGCGCGAGGCGGGGATGGGAGAGAGACCCACCGGGGTGCGAGGGCGCTCGCCTGGGGTCCGAGGCAGGCGAGCGGACCCGAACTCGAGGGTCGCCTCGGGTCCCTCGGGAATCCTGTTCCGCTGCCCCCCACCGGGGCGAGCGGCCCTCGCTCAGCGCCCTCCGCCCCGGCGCTTGCGCTTCTCTACCATCCGCTCGATCTCGGCGCGAGCGAGCGAAGGGTCGAAGCCGAGATCGTCCCCCGTGATTTCGCAGAGCGCGTCGTCGGCGTTCACCGCGACGGCGGGGTCGGGATCGAGGAGGAGGTCCGCGAGCGCCTCGACCGCCGCCTCGAGCCGGACCCGGGAGGCGACCTCGACACCCCAATTCCGGATGCGCGGGTCGGGAGAGGAGAGGAGGTCCGCCAGGGCCACGACCTCCGCCGGCCAGGGCCGGATCCGACGCCGCGACTCCTCCTCGAGCTCCTTCAGGAAACGGAGGGCCGCCGACCCCTCGTCCCGCTCGACGGCGGCGCGGAGCGCGCCCACGAGGTCAGGGAGTCGTTCCTCGCCGAATCGGAAGAGGAGCGCGCGCGCGCGGAGCCGGACCGGCTCGTTCCCGCGCGCGATGCACTCGAGCAGGTCCGCGCGCGCCTGCGCCCCGCGGCTCTTCAGCGAATCCCACGGCTCTTGGAGGGCCGGGTGATCCGGGATCCCGTCGAGGGAGGGGTCGTAGCGGCGGACTTCGATCCGGTCGGCCTGCGCGTCGACGACGAGATCGGGAAGGCGCTCGCGGATCGCCTGCACGGCGGGGGCGAGGAACGGGAGCGCGACCGAGGCCGCGGGCTTCCCGTCCGGCCCCTCCCCGGGATCGAAGGGGATCCCGGCCGCGGCGAGGAGCTCGGCCACCCGAGGGGCGTCCTCGACCGAGTCGAAGACGAGGGGCCGAACGGAGGAGGATCCCGGCTCTCCCTCGGGAGGTCGCTCGGGGACGAGCGCGACCCCGCAGTCCGCGCAGCGCGAAACCTGCGGCTCGTGCTCGTTGCGACAGGAGGGGCACCAGGGCAAGGCTAGGAGCAGAGCTTGGGGCCGAGCGGCCGGCCCCCGAGGAGGTGGAAGTGGAGGTGGTAGACGGCCTGCCCCCCCTCGGCGTTGCAGTTCGCGAGGAGGCGGTAGCCCCGCTCGGCGATCCCCTTGCGCCGGGCGACGTCTCGGGCAGCGAGGACCATGCGGCCGACGAGCGGCGCGTGCTCGGGGCGGAGGTCGTTCAGGGTCGGGAGGTGCTCCCGGGGGACGAGGAGCGTGTGGACCGGCGCCTGCGGGTGGACGTCCTCGAAGGCGAGGAAGTCGGGGGATTCCTCGACGATCGTCGCCTTCGCAGCGCCGGCGGCGATCCGGCAGAAGATGCACGCGTCCATGCGCGGGATCTTAGCCGCCCCTCCGCTTGACCGGGACGCGGCCGCCGCCTAGATTCTCCGGTCTTCTCGCCGGCGGAGGGGCCGGCCGAGGCGCCCGCGCGGGGCCCCTCCACCCGTCCACCTTAAATATCTCTGGAGAGACGATGCCCGATACGACCCCGGGAGTGCTCGAGCCCGCCTCGGAGGCCGCGCTCCCCTTCGACCTCGCGACCGCAGAGTCGGTCTCCCTCGACGACGTCCTGCGGCTCCGCCAGGCCGTCTACGCGAGCGAGGGGAACCGCCGCCACTTCGGAAAGGTGGCCGACACCCTGGAGGAGCGGGTCACCGGGGCGCCGGCGGAGCGGGCCTGGCGCCGGGGCGCGGCCCACTTCATCGTCGGCCGCTACGGCGAAGCCGCCGAGGTCCTCCGGAAGGCGCGAGGGGGGCCCGAGGGGGCGCGGCTGCTCGGGATGAGCCTCGTGCGCGCCGGGCGCCCCGACGAGGCGGCGCAGGTGCTCGAGGAGGCGGTCCGGGAGAAGCCGACCGACCCGCTCCTGCGCGCCGCGCTCTTCGAGGCCTACGAGGCCAAGGGGGACTTCGAGGCCCTCGCGAAGGGGGTCAAGGGAGCGCCCAAGTCGTTCGAGGGGACGGCGGACCACGCCTTCTACGAGGGGCGGCTCGCCGAGCTCGACCGGAAGACCGCCGAGGCGGTCGCCGCCTACGAGCGCGCCCTCTCGATCCAGCCCGAGCACCGCGGAGCCCTCTTCCGGCTCGCGAAGGAGCTCGACCTGCGCGGGATGGACGAGGAGGCCCTCGCGCTCTACGAGCGCCTCGCGGCGCTGCGCCCGGTCGACGCCGCGGCGCTCCTCAACCTCGGCATTCTCTACGAGGACATGGGCTCGTACGACCGCGCGCTCGGCTGCTTCGAGGCGGTCCTGAAGGTCGACCCCGCCCACGAGCGCGCGCGCCTCTTCCGGGACGACGCGGCGGCGTCCCTCTCGATGTACTACGACGAGGACGAGGAGAAGAAGGAGGACAAGCTCCAGCAGCTCCTCCGGACCCCGATCTCCGACTTCGAGCTGTCCGTGCGGGCCCGCAACTGCCTCCAGAAGATGGAGATCCAGTCCCTCGGCGACCTCGTGCGCAAGACCGAGGCGGAGCTCCTCGCCTACAAGAACTTCGGCGAGACCTCTCTTTCCGAGATCCGGGAGCTCCTCACCGCGAAGGGGCTGCGCCTCGGGATGCTGCGCGACCAGATCGAGGCGGAGGCGATCGCGCGGATGGAGGCGGAGGCCGCCGCGCACTCCCTCGAGATCGAGGACGAGGCGACCCTCGCCCGCCGGGAGGCGGAGGAGGCGGCCGAGGAGGAGCGCGCCGACGCGCTCGCCCGCCCGATCGCCGACCTCCCCCTCTCCCCGCGCGCGCGACGCGCGCTCGAGGGAATCGAGCTGCAGTCGATCGGCGACCTCGCTTCGAAGACGGCCGAGGAGCTCTCGAAGCTCCCCAACTTCTCTCCCGCCGCCCTCGAGGAAGTGCGGGAGAAGCTCCAAGCCCTCGGCCTCGACCTCGCCGGCTGACGGCGGCGGGCCTCCCGGCCCGTGTACGACTTCCTCGACGGGGTGGTCGCCGAGCGGGCGGCGGCTCGCCTCGTCCTCGCCGTCGCAGGGGTCGGCTACGAGATCGCGGTCCCTCCGGGGACCGCGCCGGACCTGCGCCCCGGCGGGAGCGGACGCCTTTACGTCCACCTCCACGTCTCCGACGGGACGCCCCGCCTCTTCGGCTTCGGGACCCGCGAAGAGCGGGACCTCTTCCGACTGATCCTCGGCGTGAGCGGAGTCGGCCCGGCGACCGGGCTCGCGCTCCTCTCGGCCGTCCCGCCCGCCGAGCTCGTCCGGGCGATCGCCGAGGAGGACGCTCCGGCGCTCCGCCGCGTGCGGGGCGTCGGGGAGAAGACCGCGCGGCGCCTCGTCCTCGAGCTCAAGGGGAAGGTCGAGGCCGCGCCAGCCGCCGACCGCACCGCCTCCGACGCGGCCTCCGCCCTCGTCTCCCTCGGCTTCAACCGGCGCGAGGCCGAGCAGGCCGTGGCGCGGGCCGCCCGCGAGTCGGGACCTCCCGACCTCGAATCCCTCGTGCGGCGCGCCCTCTCCTCCGCCGGGCGAGCGCCCTCCCCCGCGGGGTGACCCGGGGGCCCGCGCTTCAGCCCCTCCCCCTCCGCGGCCGATCGAGGCGGCTCCCGCTTCCACGGGGAGCCGTGCGCGACTTCGTCTTCCGGAACGCAGCGACCCTCGCCGAGATCTACGCGAGAACCCGACCCTCCGGATAACCGGTGGGTTCCCGGCGCGGGAGGGAGGAGCGCGTAGAATGTTCCGCGCAGCCGTGCTCGCCCTCATCCTCTGCGCGCTCCCCGTCTCCGGCGACGACGGGGCCGCCTCGCCGACCGTCGAGGAGCTGATCCGGATCTGCCGCGAGCGCAGCGCTCGCCGCCGGGAGGAGGTCGCGTCCCGGGTCGAGACGATCCTCGCGAAGGCCGAGTCGGGGACCGACGAGTCCGCGATCCAGGCGCTCCTCGGCCTGGGTCCCGACGCCGCGCGGCTCCTCCTCCCGCGCCTCGAGCCTCCGGAGGGGGACGCGGCGGCCGCGCGGGGGGCCCGGCTGGCCGCGGCCGCGCTCGCCCGGCTCGCCCCCGCCGAAGCGCGCGGCGAGCTCCTTCGGATCCTGCGCTCGGGGTCGGCCGCCGCGCGCCCTTACGCCGCGACGGTCCTGGGGGCCGTGGGAGGAGAGGAGGCGGCCTCGGCCCTGATCGAAGCGATCGCGTCGGGGGACGCGGAGTTGCGGCGCGCGGCCGTCGTCTCCCTCGGGCGGATGCGCGCGACCGGCGCCTCCGGCCGGCTCGCGTCCCTCCTCTCCTCCGCCGATCCCCCCCTCGCGGGGGCGGTCCTCGCCGCGCTCAAGTCGATCGCGAATCCCGACGCCGTCCCCGCGGTCGCGATGTTTCTCGAGTCGACGAACGCCCTCCCCCTCCTCGGCGACGCGCTCGACTACCTCGTCGCGGTGCGAGGGCGGGGGGCGCTCCCCTCCGTGCTGAAGCTCCTCCACGCGAGCACGAACGCGGGGAACACGATCCGGCTCCTCGGGGCGGTCGGCGCCCTCGCCTCCCCCGGGGACAAGGAGGCCCTTGCGATCGTGCGCGAGTTCCTCGACGAGGCGCGGGTGAAGAGCTGGGACGTCCGCGCGGAGGCGGCCTTCGCGCTCGCCTCGCTCGGCGACGACGCGGGGGCGAAGGGGCTGCTGCGGGAATACGGCGCCTGGATCGCCTCGAATCCGAGGCTCCCGAACGTCTACGCGGAGCGCGGGAAGATCTACCTCCGTCTCGGACGCTGGGGAGAGGCGCTGCACGACTATCAGGAGGCGATCCGCCTGGCGCGCAACGAGGGGACGGATGCCCGGTGGTTCGTCGACGCGGCGCGCGCCCTCTGCCGCCTGAACCGCGAGCGCGAGGCCGCCTCCTTCCTCAAGCGCTCGGGGCTCTCCCCTCGCGAGCTCTCCCGGTACCGGGACCTCCCCGAGTTCGAGGAGCTGCGGCGAAACGAGAAGTACCGAGACCTCTGGGAGGACTGAGCTCCTCAGAGGTCCTTCGTCATCCACTCCCGCTCGCGGACGTAGCCCCGCCGCTCCCCCATCGAGATCCGCGCGTCGTCCTGGTAGGGGACGTCGACGGAGAGGGAGCGCAGGCCACGGGCGCGGAGGATCCCCTCCGCGCGGCCGAGGAGAGCGGCGGCGACCCCCGCTCGGCGGCTCTCCGGGCGGACGTAGAGGGCGTAGAGGAAGGGAACGGCCGTGCCGAGGAAGGGGTTCCCGGCGTCGGCGGCGAAGAGCACGCCGAGCGGCGGCGCGCCGGGGGCCTGCGCGAGGAGGAGGAGGGTCGAGCGCTCCCCGAGCGCGCCGCGGACGAAACGCTCCGCCGCGGCGAAGCGCTCGGCCCCGGCCGCGGAGCCGACCGGCTCCTCGATCGACCGGCGAACGAGCTCGAGCGCCGGCTCGAGCGAGTCCGGACGGTCCACCTCGAGGATCGAGACGCCCTTCAACGGCACGGTCGGGGAGCTTATAGCCCGACCCCCGTCCGGCGGCGAGCGATTGCGGGGCCCGCGCGCGAGCGTTATTTATGAGTCTGGAGCCCGCGTCCGCGAAGGTCCCGAGCCGTCTCGCGGATCGGCGCGGGGCGCCGATCCGGTCCTCCTCACCCAAGCATGGCCGAGCCGTTCGAGTTCACGCTCTCCGACGCGGGACCCTGCCGCAAACGGGTCCGCGTGGTCGTCTCCCCCGAGCGCGTCGCGCAGGAAGTCGAGAAGGGCTACCGGTCGATCTCCCAGGGGGTCCGCGTCCCGGGCTTCCGGTCCGGCCGGATCCCCCGCCCGATCCTCGAGAAGCGCTTCGGGGAGGCGCTCCTCCACGAGCTGAAGGAGGACCTCGTCCAGACGGGATTCCGCGAGGCGCTGCGGACGCACGAGCTCTCCCCCCTCGGCTCTCCCGAGCTCGACCTCGACCGGGTCCGGCTCGAGGAGGGGAAGTCCCTCGAGTTCGAGATCGCCTTCGACGTCCGTCCGAAGTTCGACCTCCCCGAGTGGCGGGGGATCGAGGTCGAGCGGAGGGGGACCTCCGTCTCGGAGGCCGAGATCGACGAGGCGACGTCCGCCCTGCGCCAGGGGAACCGGCGCGTCCTCCCCGATCCGGAGGGGGCCGTCGCCGCCGACGGGATGGTCCTCGCCCGGGTCGAGTTCTTCCTCGACGGGAAGAGCCTCCTCGTCCGCGACTCCGTCCGCCTCTCCCCTTCGACCCCCCTCCCGGGAGCGGACCCCGGCGCCTTCTCCCCGGCCCTCCAGGGAAGGCGCAAGGGGGAGTCCTTCGACGTCGCGCTCGCCTACCGCTCGGGCTTCGAGGTCGCCGAGGCCGTCGGGAAGAAGGGGATGGCGCGGGTCACGGTGCTCGAGGTCTACCGCCTCGTCGAGCCGACGGACGAGGAGCTCTCCCGCGCGCTCGACTTCCCCGACGCCGCGGCGCTCCGGGAGGACGTGCGCGCGCGCCTCGCGCGCCACAAGGAGGAGGCCGAGAACCGCCGGGTCGAGGAGGCGGTCCTCGCCGAGCTCGTCCGGCGCTGCGCCTTCGAGGTCCCCGAACGGATCGTCGAGTCGGAGACGGAGGAGGGGGTGCGCCGCCTGCGGGCGGGCCTCGAGGCCCAGGGGGTCCCCCCGGAGGAGGTGGGCGCCCAGGTCGCCGCCCGGCAGGCCCGCTCCCGCGAGGAGGCGGAAGGGTCGATAAAGGCGTGGTTCGTGCTCGAGGCCCTCGCGCGGCGCGAGAAGATCTTCGTCACGGAGGAAGAGATGCGCACGGAGTTCCAGGCGATCGCCGGGCGCAACGGCGTTCCTCCCGAGGAGGTGCGCCGATACTACGAGGAGCGCCACGACCTGCTCGGGGCGCTGCGCGCCGAGCTCCTCGAGCGGAAGGTCCGGCGCCTCCTGCGCGAGCAGGCGGGCGCCCGGACCGCGGGAACCCCTACCTAGGAGGCGCGCGTGAGCGTCCGCAACGAGTCCTACTGGGTGCCGATCCCCTTCGTGATCGAGAAGACGGGGCGCGGCGAGCGGCAGTACGACATCTATTCCCGGCTCCTCGAGGACCGGATCGTCTTCATCGGGACTCCGATCGACGACCACGTGGCGAACGTCGTCATCGCCCAGCTCCTCTTCCTCCAGAAGGACAACAAGAACCAGGACATCAACCTCTACATCAACTCGCCGGGCGGCTCCGTCACGGCCGGGCTCGCCATCTACGACACGATGCAGTTCGTCGCCTGCGAGGTCGCGACCTACTGCATCGGCCAGGCGGCCTCGATGGGGGCCGTCCTCCTCTCCGGGGGGAGCAAGGGGAAGCGCTTCGCCCTCCCCCACGCGCGGGTGATGATCCACCAGCCCTGGGGCGGCGTGCAGGGAGCGGCCTCCGACATCGCGATCCAGGCCGAGGAGATCCTGAAGATGAAGCGCTCGATCAACGAGATCCTCTCCCGCCACACCGGGCGCGACGTGAAGGCGCTCGAGCGGGACACGGACCGCGACCGCTACCTCTCCGCGGAGGAGGCGAAGGAGTACGGCCTCGTCGACGACGTGATCCAGAGTCTCCGGGCCGCTCCCGTGGGGGCCTCCGCGTGACTCGCGCGACCGGGCGCGGCGGGCGCTCCCTCGAGCGCTGCACGTTCTGCGAGAAGAGCCGCCACCATGTGGCCTCCCTGATCGCGGGTCCGCCCGGCGTTTACATCTGCAACGAGTGCGTCGAGATCTGCAACTCGATCCTCTCCGAGGAGGGGCGCCCCGCCGCCCGCGGGACCTTGCGGGCGACCCTGTCCGCGGAGCGCCTCCCCACCCCGGAGCAGATCAAGGCGAAGCTCGACGAGTACGTCGTCTCCCAGGACCGGGCCAAGCGCATCCTCTCCGTCGCCGTCCACCACCACTACAAGCGCATCCTCCACGGCCGCGGCGGCGAGGTCGAGCTCGAGAAGTCGAACATCCTCCTCCTCGGGCCGACCGGGTCGGGGAAGACCCTCCTCGCCCGCACGCTCGCGAAGATCCTCGACGTCCCCTTCGCGATCGCGGACGCGACGACCCTCACGGAGGCGGGGTACGTCGGGGAGGACGTCGAGAACATCCTCCTGCGCCTCCTCCAGAACGCCAATTTCGACGTCACGCGCGCCGAGCAGGGGATCGTCTACATCGACGAGATCGACAAGATCCACCGCACGACCGGGAACGTCTCGATCACCCGCGACGTCTCGGGGGAGGGGGTCCAGCAGGCGCTGCTCAAGATCCTCGAGGGGACCGTGGCGAACGTCCCGCCCCAGGGAGGCCGCAAGCACCCCGAGCAGGCCTACATCCAGGTGAACACGGAGAACATCCTGTTCCTCTGCGGGGGGACCTTCTACGGGATCGAGGAGACGATCGGCCGCCGGATCGGCCGGTCCGCGATCGGGTTCAAGGCGGACGAGGCCCTCCGCTCCCTCGACCCGAGGGACCGGCGCGCCCTCCTCCACGGGATCGAGGCGCGGGACCTGATCGAGTACGGGATGATCCCGGAGTTCGTCGGGCGCTTGCCCGTCGTCGCCGTCCTCGACCCCCTCGGCCGGGACGAGCTCGTCCGCGTCCTGGTCGAGCCGAAGAACGCCCTCACCCGGCAGTACGAGGCCTTCTTCGGGATGGAGGGGGCGAAGATCGAGTTCCCCCGCGAGGCGCTCGAGGCCATCGCCGAGCTCGCGCTCAAGCGGGAGACCGGGGTCCGGGCCCTGCGCTCGATCTTCGAGGACATGCTCCTCGACGTCCTCTACGAGCTCCCCACGAAGGGGCGAGGCTCCCGCTTCGTGGTGACGCCCGAGATCGTCGCGAAGAAGACGGCGCTCGCGCTGCTCCCCGGCGGCGAGGTCGCGAAGAAGACGGCGTGAGCCGAGGGGGGCGGCTCTCGTGCCGCTCACGATCTACTACCACCGCGACTTCGACGGGATCTGCTCCGCGGCGATCCTCGCGTGGTGCCTGCGGGAGCGCTCTGGCCGGAGCGACCTCCGCTGGAAGGGGATCAACTACGACCGCAAGCGCGACTGGCGCTCCTTCGGGGAGGGGGAGGAGTTTGCGATCGTCGACTTCCACTTCCACCCCTCCGCCGCGTACTGGTTCGACCACCACCCGACGACCTTTCTCGACGAGGCCCTGCGGGCGGCCTACCGCGAGAGCGAGCGCTGGCGCTTCGACCCGACCGCGCTCTCCTGCCCCCCGGTGATCCTGCGCCAGGCGCGCGAGCGCTGGGGGCTCTCCCCTCCCGCGCGCTTCGAGGAGGTCGCGCGCTGGTCCGACCGGATCGACGCGGCCCGCTACCCGACCGTCGAGGACGCCCTCTTCGGCGACGCCCCCGCCTACCGGCTCGTCCGGGCCCTCACGGTCGCCCCGCACGCCGACTGGTCGGACGCCCTCGTCGAGAGCCTGATCGACCGCGACCTGGCGGAGACGGCCGGCCAACCCGAGATCGAGCGGATGCACGCGCGCGCCTGTCGCAACCGCGACCGGGCGCTCGCGGAATTCCCCGGGACCGTCCTCTCGATCGAGGGGGGGATCGTCCTCTACGACGCCTCCTCCGACCGCATCCGGCGGGAGCGGTTCGCTCCCTTCTACCACCACCCCGAGGCGGTCTACGCCGTGGGGGTCATCCCGACGCGCGCGGGCTACCACGTGACGGCGGGGGAGAACCCCTGGAACGTCCCCCCCGTGCGCGCGAACGTCGGGGCCCTCTGCGAGCGGTTCGGCGGAGGGGGGCACGCCGGGGTCGGAGGGG
Organism: Planctomycetota bacterium; assembly: GCA_035695825.1. Taxonomy (GTDB): domain Bacteria; phylum Planctomycetota; class UBA1135; order UBA1135; family JAKEFM01; genus JAKEFM01. Next base: position 57,984 of record DASRRH010000025.1, read on the forward strand.
CGAACCCTCCGAGCCTCGAGGAGGCGAGACGCGTGGCGGAGGAGATCGCCGGTGCGCTGCGACGCGAGGTTGCCGCCGGCCGCTGACCGAGCCCCCGCGTCCCCTACGGTAGAGTCCCGCCGATGTCCCCGGCCGCCGGACCCCCTTCGGTCCTCGAGCTCGACGCCGCCCCGCTCGAGCGGACCGTCCTCGAGGCGGGAGGAAGGCGCTTTCACGCCGACTCGATCCGCGCCTGGGTCCTCCGGCGCGGGGCGCGGACCTTCGGGGAGATGACGGACCTCCCGAGGGACGTCGCGGACCGGCTCGCGAGAGCGCTCTCCCCCCTCTCCTCGACCGTCGGGGAGAGGCGCGTCGCCCCCGACGGCACCGCGAGGCTCCTCGTCTCGCTCCGCGACGGCAACGCGATCGAGACGGTCGTCCTCCCGGGGCGGGCCGGCGCGACGCTCTGCGTCTCGACGCAGGTCGGCTGCCCCGTCGGCTGCCGTTTCTGCGCGAGCGGCCTCTCGGGGGTCGTCCGCAACCTCACCGCGGCCGAGATCGTCGAGCAGTTTCTCCACGGCCGCACGGAGGCCGCCTCGGGGGGGGCTTCCCGCCCCGTCGCTCGGGCGGTCGTCATGGGGATCGGGGAGCCGACGCTCAATCTCGAGGCCCTCCTCGCCGCCCTCGACCTCGTGACGGGCCCCGGGGGCTTCGGCCTGGGGGCCCGGAGGATCACGATCTCCACGGTCGGCTACCCCGACCGCGTCCGCCGCCTCGCCGCGAAGGGCAAGCCCTACAACCTCGCCGTGTCGCTCCACGCCCCCGACGACGCCACGCGCGCCGCGCTGATCCCGGCGATGGCGCGGGTGCCTCTCGCCGCGATCCTCGAGGCGGCCCGCGACTACTTCGAGAAGACCGGGCGCGAGCCCACCTTCGAGTACGTCCTCCTCGCGGGGACGAACGACGCCCCGGAGCAGGCCCGGGCCCTCGCCCGCCTCCTCGAGGGAACGCGCGGGACCGTGAACCTGATCCCCTACAACCCCGTCCCCGAGTCCCCCTTCCGCCGCCCGGCCCGGCTCGACGTCGAAGCGTTCGCCCGGATCCTGCGCGCGCACGGCATCCCCGCCACGATCCGATGGAGCAAGGGGCTCGAGGCGGACGCGGCCTGCGGGCAGCTGCGGATCGATCGCGCCCCCCCCGCCCGCTGAAGGCCGTGGACCTCGCCGCCCGGATCGAGGCGTTCCGCTCCCTCCTCGCGCAGGAGCCCGCGGACCCGCTCCTCCGCATGGGCCTCGGCCTCGCCCTCCTCGAGTCGGGGGACGCGGAGGGGGCGCGCGCGGAGCTCGCGGAGGCCGTCCGGCTGAAGCCCGACTATGCGGCGGCCTACCGAGAGTGGGGCCGCGCGCTCGAGGGCGCCGGTCGACCGGGGGAGGCCGCGGAGGTCTGGGCCCGCGGCGCCGAGGTCGCGCGAGCGACCGGGGACCTCCAAGCGGGCCGGGAGATGGAGGTCTTCCTGAAGCGGCTCGCGCGGTGACGCGCCGCTCCGCACGACCCTCGGAACGAAACGCCCGCGCCGACTTGACGCTCTCCGTATGCTCTCTACGTCACCTTCATCCAGGGCAAACCGCCCGGAAGGGCGGGACGCAAAGCCACGGGCCCCACCCCTCCTCGCGAGGAAGGGCAGCCGGTTGCTGAAGGTCGCGGGGAGACGAGGCGCGCGAGCGACCGGGCGGAGGCGCGCCTCCAGAACGCGGACCGGCGAGGGGAAAGGAAGGGAACGGATGAGGCGGGCCCAGGCTGGATTCTCGTTGATCGAGCTTCTGATCGTCTTCTCGGTCCTCGCGATCGTCGCTTCGGTCGCGATCCCGAACCTCGTCTCGGCGCGCGTGGGCGCGAGCGAGAGGGCCGCGATCGCCACCCTGCGGTCGATCGGCTCGGCACAGGCCCAGGCGAAGGCGGCTGGGGCGATCGATGTCGACGGCGACGGCGCAGGGGAGTACGGCTACCTCGCGGAGCTTGCGGGGAGCGCGTACGCCCGCGGCTCGGCCTCCCCGATCTTCCCCACCACCCTCTCGGGCGCCCTCGGCGCCGTCTCCACCGGTCGCGTCTTCCGCTCGGGCTACGTCTTCCAGATGTGGCTCCCGGATTCCGCGGGCGCGGGGGTCGCCGAGGGTCCGACGGGTGGAGCGACCGCCGCGGGCGCCGTGGACGCGAACCAGTCCGAGGCGGCCTGGGCTGCGTACGCCTGGCCGGTCCACCGCCAGACCTCGGGGAACCGGGCCTTCTTCCTGAGCCAGGCGGGAGACCTGCTCCAGTGCCCGAACGAGAAGGCGCGGTACTCGGGGACGGGGACGACTCCCCCCTTCGACGCGGCCTTCTCCGCGGCGGGATCGCTCCGCGCTCCCCTCGCGGCGAACACGATCGGTCAGGACGGCGAGCTCTGGACGCCGGTCCAGTAGGGCGGGGCGACTCCTGCCGGCTCCCCTCCCCCCGCGGCCGGGATCAGGGGACGGTGCCGGTGAGGACGACGCTCGCCCCGTCGCGGACCTCGATCGCCCGGCAGGCGAGGTCCTCGAGGCGGCCGACGCCGAGCGGGAGCGGGTCCCCTCGCCCCGTGTCGAGGCGCATCCTCCCTTTGGTCAGGGCTCCGGCCTGCGCGAGCGACCCGCTCCGATCCGCGATCCAGACGCCGTAGGCCGGCCCGCTGGGGAGGCCCTTCGCGCGGAGTTCGAATCGCTCGGTCCCCTTCGATCCCTTGCGGGAGAGGCGCAGGGTCGCCGAGGCTGGGGCGGAGGAGCCTCTCCCGTACTCGGACGCGAGCGAGACGGCCTTGCGGAGGTCCCTCATCCCGGCCAGGGAAGGGAGGCGGGCCCGGAGGAAGGGCTTCCCGGAGGAATCGCGGACCTCCAGGCGCCTCCCCTCGAGGCTCGCGAGGAGCGCGCCTCCGAGCTGGGCGGGAGGCGCCCCCTCCCCCGTGAGGGAGAGGCGCCAGCGCCCCGACGCCGGCGAGGCGGCCTCCAGCTCGCCGAGCGAGAGGAAGGAGCCGCTCCCGACCGCGTCCTCGAGGAAGGCCGCGTACGGGGAACCGCCGCCGGCGTCGAGCTGTCGGACCTCCACCTCGAGCGACTGGCCCCTTCCTTCCAGCCTCAGCTCCGCCCGACCCGATGCGTCCGCATCGGGCTCGGCGAGGACCCGCGGGAGGGCCACGCGCGCGCGGAGGCGGAGCTCGACGGGGATCGCGCCCCCGATGCCGGTGAGCGAGAAGACCCGGGCCTGCCCCGCGTCGAGCGCCCGCGAGGGGTCGGCCCCGGGCGCGCCGAGGAGGAGGTCCGCGACGCCGTCTCCGTCGAGGTCGCCCGCCGTGGCCACCGCGTCCCCGACGAGATCGCCCGAGAGCCCGGCGTGAGAGAAGACGAGGAGACCGTTGGCCGCCGAGAAGACGCCGACCTCCCCGCCCGGACCCCTTCCCGGGGCCCCGACGGCCACTTCACCCCGGAGGTCGCCGTTCCCGTCCGGCAGTCCGGCCACGGCCGAGCCGAACCGGGCTCCCGCGGCTTCTCCTTCGAGGACCTGGAGCGGCGCCCCCGTCGCGCCCGAGAAGATCCACGCGCGCCCCGCGTCGGCGAGGGCGCCGACGTCGCTCGACGGGGAGCCGACGATCCAGTCCTCGACGCCGTCCGCGTCGACGCGTCCGGCGGCGGCGACCGAGGACCCGAACTCCTCCCCAGGCTGCCCCCCCCCCTCGAGCGTCCGGATCACCGCGCCGGTGAGCCCCGAGACGACGAGCACCGCCCCCGCGTCGAGAACCCCGACCGGGTCGGCCCCCGGAGCCCCGAGCAGGACCTCGGGGACACCGTCGCCGTCGGCGTCTTCCGTCGAGGCGACCGACGATCCGAGTCCGTCCCCGGCGTCCTCTCCCGTCCAGAGGTGGAGGGGCGAGCCGTCCGCGCCCGAGAAGGCCCTCGCGCTCCCTCCTCCCCCACCGGGGGAGCCGACGAGGAAATCGGGGATCCCGTCCCCGTTCAGGTCGCCCGCTCCAGCGACGGAGGCACCGAATCGCTCCGCCGCGTCCGTCCCCGAGACCGCGAGGATCGCCGAGCCCGTCGCGCCGGAGAAGAGACGGGCGGTCCCCGGCACGCACCCGGCATCGGGGCAGGAGGGCGCACCGGCCAGGAAGTCCGGAACGCAATCGGCGTCGACGTCGCCGACCATGGCGACGGAAGAACCGAGGCGCCCTTCCTCGACCGTCCCGTCGAACGTGAGGAGGACCTCCCCGTCCCGGCCTGAGAAGACCTTCGCCTGCCCCGAATAGGGGAAACCGCCAGGCGACGCGCCGGGGATCCCGACGACCAGGTCCCCCCTCCCGTCCCCGTCCAGGTCTCCGGCCGGAGCGACCGAAGTTCCGAGCCGGTGCCCCTCCGCCGTTCCGGCCACCTCGAGGAGGAGAGGTCCCGGCGTGACGAGGGAGAGGGTCGGGAAGGGGAAGAGGGTGACCGGGCCGAGACCGTCGTCGACGACGACCCGGAGGACGTCGGTCCCCGACTCCGTCCCCGCCGTCAGGGGGACCTCGTAGCTCCCGTTCCCGAGATCGGAGACCGGCCCGATCGTCGAGGAGCCCGCGCTCGTCGCGTCGTGGGAGACCGTGACCGTGGCGCCGCCCGTCGTCAGGGGATTTCCGTCGATGTCGGAGAGGGCGATCGTGAGCGTCGTCCCCGAGCCGCCGTCGGCGGGGAGCGCAGCGGCCGCCGAGCCCGCCAGCGAGTGGATCGCGTCGGCGTGGCCGGCCCGGCTCGTCCGGAAGCCGTTGAACATGGTCTGGAGCGTGTTGACCGGGTCCGGAGCGTTCGCGGGCGCGACGACGTTGAGGTCGAGGTAGTAATCGCCGTTGATGCACCCGGTCCCGAGGCTGCAGGTCCCGTCCGTGTCCCCGATCCGGGCGATCGTCATGTAGGCGACGTGGGCGGACTTGAGGAACGCGGGAGGCGGGCACCCGCACCCCATCGGATCCAGGGGGGCGCAGGAGCACCTCCCGTCCCCGCCGAACGACTTCGCGGCCTGCATCGCCGCCATCACCTTCTCTCCGAGGTCGCCGGGCGTGTTGATCAGGGCCTGCTCCGCCGCCGTGATCACGGCCGCGCAAGTGAGGATGTTCCCCTGGATCGCGTAGGCGATCGGGCCCGTCTGTCCGGCGACGCCTCCGGACCACTGCAGCGTCCCCGCCCCGGTGTACGTGGCCGGGGGGTGGCCGAGGGTCACGATCCCGTACTGGCGCTCGTTCACGATCGTGACCACGCTCGGGATCTGCTGGAGGAACTGGAGGATCGCCTGCGCCGGGACGCCGATCTGCATTTCGTTGAAGATGGTCCGGCGAGCCCCCCCGCTCTCGTCGACGAGAGCCTGCGCCTGCGCGGCGCCCCGCCCGACGACGATCACCCCCGCGTTCAACTGGAGGTTGAAGCCGGCGAGGCAGGTCGCGGAGGCCACTCCGACTTCCCCCGTCGCCGTGTTCGCGACGACGATCGACCAGGTCGCGGAGGCGGGGACGCCGAGGAGGGGGAGGAGAGCGCCGGCGACGGCGAGACGGAGGCGATCGGCGCGAGCCATGGAAACCCCCGAGCGATGCAGCACCGAGCGAGGATACCTCGCGGGGCCAGAGGAACGATAGGCGAGCCCGTCCTGAGCGGGCGGGACTACGGGCTCCGAACCTGCCTCGGGAGGCGCACGAGGAGGTCGAGGGGCCCGCCTTCGCCCACGGCGACCTCCCCCTCCTGCTCGACGAATCCCTCGGCCACGGCACGGTAGGTGTAGGCCCCGGGGGAGAGCGTCGTGCTCGGCTCCTCGAACCACGGCGCGAAGTCGCCCGCCTCGACGTAGGAGACCCGACCTCGTGCATCGGAGAAGGTGACCAGGGCGATCGGCACCTTCTCGCCGCGGTCGTCGAGAACCCGGATCCGGACGAGAGTCCCCCCGCGCAGCTCGACCTGCAGGTCCGTCTTCTCCCCGGAGCGGACGAGCGAGGGAACGGACTCCGACGGGACGAAGCCGCTCGTCTGCGCCGACGCCACGTAGAGCCCGGCGGCGAGTCGCCGCACGGTCGCGACCCCGTTCCCGTCCGTCACGTCGAAGTTGCGCGACGGCCCGAGGCCCGGGTCGCGCTCCACGTCCGTCCTCTCCAGGGTCACGAGCGCGCCCGGGACGGGCTTCCCCGACGGGTCGTGGACCGCGACGACCGCGGTCCCGCCGCGGGGAAGAAAGAAATCGACGTCGGCGGGCGCTCCCGTCCTCACCTCGACCGGACCCCGGACGTCGACGGCGAGCGTCTCGTCGTCCGAGGGGGCGCTGAAGGGCCGGAACGTCTCTCCCGCCGTCGCGCGATAGACGCCCGGCGCGAGGTCGAGCACGCGGAACCTCCCGGTCCCGTCCGTCCGCGCGAAGGCGGAGCGCCCCGCCATCCGCACCGGGTCCGGACCTCCCGGCTCATCGCCGTACGGCCAGACCTCGACGGAGATGTCGGACACCGGCGAGCCGTCCTCCGCGCGACGCACGCTCCCGCGGATCTCGCCGCCCGCGAGCTCGACGGGGCATGCGAGCTTTCCTTCCGCGGGCACGGCGATCGCGCGCGCTCCCCCCGCCGAGACGACCGAGCGGTCGTCCACCTCGGGGAAGTCGCCGCGCCGGGGGTAGACGACGAGTCGAGCCTCTCCGCCGGGGAGGGCGAGAATGCGGAACGAGCCGTCCTCCGCCGTCACGGCGCGGCGGCGCCGCTCGCGCAGGTCGGCGCCCTCCTTCCCCTCTTCCGAGGCGGGAACGAGCGTCACCTCCGCTCCGGGAACCCCCTTCCCCTCCCGGGTCACCCGACCCCGCAGGACGACGCCGCTCTCCGGGACGACCCTCGGTCCCCGACACCCCGCTAGCCCCAAGCTCGCCAGGAGACAGAGCGCCCCCCCCGCGAAGGAGGAGAGGCGAGGAGAACCGCTCGAGGAGGAGTCCCTCACGCGCGCAGCGCCGCCTCGAGCACCTCCGGGTACTTGAGGCCGGAGGCGGTGTTAAAGAGCACGACCTCGTCGGCTGCGCCGACGTGGCCCGCGACGACGAGGCGCCGCAGGCCGGCGAGCGCGGCTCCTCCCTCGGGGCACGCGCCGATCCCCGTCGAGGAGAAGAAGACGCGCGTGGCCTCGAGGATCTCCGCCTCGCGGACGGCGACCGCGCGCCCGCCGGAGGCGCGCACCGCGCGGAGCACGAGGAAATCCCCGATCGCGGAGGGGACCCGGAGACCCGCCGCGCAGGTCGCCGGGTCGGGGAAGGGGGCAGCCTCCGTCTTTCCTTCCTCGAACGCCCGCACGAGGGGCGCGCACCCCTCGCTCTGCACGATCGCCATCCGGGGGCGCTCCGACCCGATCCAGCCGAGGCGCTCCATTTCTTCGAAGGCCTTCCACATCCCGACGATTCCCGTCCCCCCCCCGCAGGGATAGACGATCCAGTCCGGCAGGCGCCCGAGCTGCTCGAAGAGCTCGTACCCCATCGTCTTCTTCCCCTCGACGCGGTAGGGCTCGCGAAGCGTCGAGAGGTCGAAGGCGTCCGAGCCAGCGAAGCGCCTCCGCAGGGCCGCCGCGGCGTCCGCGATCGTCCCGCGCACGAGGACCGTCTCGGCGCCCGCGGCGCGACACTCGACCTGGTTCACGCCGGGGGCGTCCTCGGGCATCGCGACGGTCGCGCGCAGCCCCGCCCGGGCCGCGTACGCGGCGAGCGCCCCGCCGGCATTGCCGGCCGAGGGGACGAAGACCGAGCGGATCCCGAGGCGCCTCGCCACGGCGGTTGCCACCGCCATCCCCCTCGCCTTGAAGGATCCCGTCGGGTTGACCGCCTCGTCCTTGACGAGGCAGCGGCGCAGGCCCGCCCAGCGGGCAAGGGGGGGAGCGTCGAGGACCGGCGTCCAACCCTCCCCGAGCGTCACGATCTCCTCCTCCGAGGCGACCGGCAGGACCGCGAGATAGCGCCAGAGATCCGCCCGAGCCGAGGCTCCGGGGCGCAGTCCCGCCGCGCCGCCGTCCAGGTCGTACCGCGCGAGGAGCGGCTTGCCGCAGGCGGTGCAGACCCCCTGCGGGACGTCCGGATCGTGCGGACGGGCGCAACTCGCGCACTCGAGGAGGGTCGGACGCACCCCCCGATGGTCGCGGATGTCGGGGCCCCGGGGAAGGGATAGAATCCCTCGCGATTCCAGCGAAGGCTCGCCCCGATGCGCCTCCTCCCCCTCCTCCTCACCCTCTTCCCTCAGGGCCCCCCGGAGCCTCCCGTTCCCGAGGGGATGGTCCTCCTCGAAGGCGAGTGCGTCTCCTCCCTCGACCACTCCCCCGTCCCCGCGGTCCACCTCACGATGCGGGACCCGACCCAGGGGTGCAAGTCTCCCGAGACGCAGACGACGGTCTCGGACGCCGAGGGGAAGTTTCGCTTCGCTCCGTTCCCCGCCGGCCGCCGCTGGATCGTCACGCGCTCCCCCACCGACGAGCAGACGAGGCGGTCGCTCTACCCTCCGACCGACCACGACGTCGACCCGGTGGAGCCCGGCACGCTCCACCTTCGGATCGTGCTCGGGGAGCACGGGAGCGTGCGCGGTCGGGTCGTCGACGCGGAGACCGGGAGTCCCGTCCGCGACGCCCAGGTCGCGCTCCGCGGCGAGAGCGCCCTCGTCTCCGTCCAGCCGACGACCGGGGAGTTCGTGCTCCCGCAGGTGGTCCTCCGGAGTCGCTCGCAGCAGATCGTCGCGAGCGCGTCCGGGTATGCCTCGAGCTGGGGCGTCCTCCGGATGGGCGAGACCGGGATCGACGGGATGACGCTCAAGATGCGACGGGCCCGGACTCTCGCCGGCACGGTGAGGGACGCCGCCGGGAAGCCCGTCCCCGGGATCTGGGTCGAAATCCAGGGGACGGGCCGCACCCCCTTCCTCGCCGCGGACGGCACCCCCGAGTTCCGGGAGGATTCTCCCGGGCGCCTCGACCTGCAGGGCGGGGAAACCGATTCGCTCGGTCACTACCAGGTCGAGGGGCTCGACCCCGACTTCACCTGGTCGGTCTCGATCAAGAGCAGGCCGACCGAGAAGGAGGGGATGAAGAGCCTCCCGTTCCGGAAGGAGGGACTCTCCGCCTTCTCGTTCGGCGCCGGGGAGCTCGTACGGACCGTCGACATCGTGCGGGTCGAGGGGACCTCCGTCCGGGGGACCGTCGTCGACGAGCGCGGGGAAGCGCTCCCGGGTGGAGGGATCCTCCTCTGCGCGGCGTCCGTCGTGCACGAGGTCATGCAGGGGCGGCCCCTCCTCGCGATCGAGCCCGCCTCCGACGGGGGGGCTTCCAAGTTTCGCTGGGCCGACGGGGCCTCCGACCAGATCCCCTTCCTCGAGGAGCTCCTCGAGGGGCACGTGCGGTTCCGCGAGGCGCACCTGAGGCCCGTCGACCGGGAGGGGAAGTTCGCCTTCGACGGGGTCGAGCCCGGCCTCCACCTCGTCTTCGTGCGGCGCAAGGACCACGAGAAACGGACCTTTCTCCGCCAGGTCGGACCGGATCCCGTCGAGTGGAGGATCCCCCTGTTCAAGAGGGAGGAGGTCGTCGTGTCGGGGCGAGTCCTCGATCCGGACGGCGCCCCCGTCGGCGGGGCGAAGGTGAAGGCGGTCGGGCTCGCCGAGGAGGAGGGGGAACTCGGCTGGAGGCTCGCGGAGTCGACGACGACCGCCGAGGGGACCTACTCCCTCCGGTTCCAGCGGGGCGGGGCCTTCCGCGTCGAGGCGACGCACGCGGCGCGAAAGGGCGCCTCGGCCCCGGTCAAGGGGTCGAGCCCCTCCGTCGAGATCCGGCTCCGCTAGGTCCTCCCCAGCCCCCGCCTTGCGCGTCGCCGTCCTCGGCGCCGGGATCTCCGGCCTCGCAACGGGCCGGTTCCTCCAGGAGGGGGGGGCGGATGTCCACCTCTTCGAGGCGGGCGAGGAGGTCGGGGGGCTGTGCCGGAGCGCGACCGTCCGGGGGTTCACCTACGACCTCGCCGGAGGTCACATCCTCTTCTCGAGGGAGAAGTGGGTCCGCGACTTCGTCGTCGAGGCCCTCGGGGGGCCCGCGGCCGTCGTCCCCTCCGTCCGGAACACGAAGATCCGGATCGGCGATCGGTTCGTGCACTACCCCTTCGAGAACGGGCTTGGCGATCTCCCCGCCTCCCTCAACGCGGAGTGCCTCCAGGGGTACGTCGAGGCCCACCTCGAGCGGCGACGGGGCGCCCCCCCTCCCGGGAACTTCCGGGACTGGATCCTCTGGAAGTTCGGCCCCGGCATCGCCCGCGCCTTCATGCTCCCCTACAACGAGAAGCTCTGGAAGCGCGACCTCCGGGAGATTACGTCGGCCTGGGTGGAGGGGCGGGTCCCCGACGCGCCGCTCGCCGACGTCTTGAAGGGGAGCGTCGGGCTGCGGACCGAGGGGTACACCCACCAGATGCACTTCCACTACCCGCGGCGGGGCGGGTTCGGAGCGATCCCCCGGGCCGTCGGGGCGCCGGTCCTCGACCGCGTCCGGCTGCGGACGCCCGTGCGGAGCGTGGAGCGGGCGGGGGGGGAGTTCCTCGTCAACGGGGAACGCTTCGAGCGGGTCGTCAACACCCTCCCCCTGATGGAGCTCGCAAAGGCCTGTCCGCAGCTCTCCCCCGGCGCGCGCGGGGCGATCGAGCGACTGCGGTGGAACTCCCTGACGACGGTCCTGATCGGCCTCCGGCGGCCCGACGCGCCCCCGTACTCCTGGGTCTACCTTCCCGATCCGGAGCACGGGCCCGCGAACCGGATCACGTTCTTCTCGAACTACTCGCCGGAGAACGCCCCTCCCGGCCACACCTCGATCCTGGCCGAGGTCACGCACGCCGGCCCCCCCCCCGACGATCCCTCCCTGGTCGCGCGCGTGGTCGAGGGCCTCGCGACCGCGGGGCTCCTCCGTCCCGAGGAGATCGTCGCGACCGCCTCGTCCAGGGTTCCCTTCGCCTACATCGTCTTCGACCACGAATTCGACTCGAAGATCGCGGCGGCCCTCGAGGGGGTCGGCGCGCTTGGGCTCCACACCGTCGGGAGGTTCGGGCGCTTCGAATACATCAACAGCGACCAGTGCATCCTCCGCGCGCGGCAGGTCGCCGACGAGCTCCTCGGCTTGGGTCCCCCCTGACGCTCGGGGGGGGATCGGTCAGTCGGCGCGGGGGGAAGCCTCGGAGGGGTCGACCTCGACGGGTCCGAGGACCGCGTCCCGATCCCCGACCGGCCGCGAGAGTGCGCTCGCGGGGACCGGGGGCTCCGCGGCGAGAGGCGCGGGCGCGGAGGGGATCGCCGGTTCGGGCGGGGAGGACTGCTCGAAGAACGTGCGGAAGGGGTTGTTCACGAAGGCGCGCGAGGGCCGAGAAGGCGGCCGCGGCGCGCCGGACTCGTCGGCTCCCTCCGGCTCGGAACCCTCGCGGGGGCGCCCCCGCCCAAAGCGCGGGGGCCCTCCGCGCCGACCCGCTCCTTCTCCGCCGGAGCCCCGTCCGCGGCGGTCCCCTCTCCCCTTCCCCTCGGCCTTGACCAGCCCGTCGCGGCGGTGGCTCGCGGCGCGGACGACTGGCGGGGGGGGTCTCTCCGCGCGGCGGTGGACCTCGGGGGCCCCGCGCCCGTCGGCCCGGGCGCCGGCCTCCGCCCGGACCTCCCTCGAGGCGGCCCCCACCGTGCCGACGGGCTTCTCCTCGGGGGGCTTCCCCGCGGAGGAAGCCGGGGGAGGCGGAGGAGGAGGCGGCGGCTTGAGCGAGAGCCCGATCCTCCCCCGCGCGCGGTCGACGGCGACCACCCGCGCCCGCACGACTTCGCCCACGCGCACCACCTCCTGCGGGTCGCGCACGAATCGTCCGGCCATCTCCGAGACGTGGACGAGCCCATCCTGCGCGAGGCCGAGGTCGACGAAGGCGCCGAAGTTCGTGACGTTCGTCACGATCCCCTCGAGCGTCATCCCCTCCCGCAGGTCCTCGATCGAATGGACGTCGTCGCGGAAGGCGATCGCCCGGAAGCGCGCCCGGGGGTCGCGCCCCGCGAGGGCGAGGTCGTGGACGACGTCCCGCACGGACGCGGCGCTCTTTCCCTCGAGGGCGAACTCCTCGACGGGGAGCGCGTCGAGAAGGGCGCGGTTGCCGACGAGCTCGGCCAGGCTCTTGCCCGCCCGCGCGGCCATTCGCTCGACGAGATCGACGTGCTCCGGGTGGACGCCGGTCCCGTCGAGGGGGTGCGCACCCTCCCGCAGCCGGAGGAACCCGGCAGCCTGCTCGAAGGCGCGCGCGTCGAACCCGGGGACGGCGAGCAGGTCGGCCTTCTGCCGGAAGGGCCCCGCCTCCGTCCGGTGCTTCACGATCGCCTCGGCGAGGGGCGGGGAGATCCCCGCCACGCGCGCGAGGAGGGCCGCGCCCGCCGCGTTCGGGTCGACGCCGACGAAGCTTGCGCACGATTGGAGGGTCGCCTCGAGGGCGTGGTCGAGGCGCAGCCGGTTCACGTCCTGCTGGTACTCTCCGACCCCGATCGCCCGCGGCTCGAGCTTGACGATCTCGGCGAGCGGGTCCTGCATCCGCCGGGCGAGGACCACGGCGGCGCGCAGGTTCTGGTCGAGGTTGGGGAGCTCCTCCCGGGCCGCGGGCGAGGCGGCCTGGACGGCCACCCCCGCGTCGTTCACGACCGCGAGGGAGATGCGCCGCCCGCTCCCTCGGACCGCCTCCCGGGCGAAGGCGAGCACGTCCGCCCGGCCCGGACCGCTCCCGACCGCGATCCCCTCGATCCCGTGCGTCTCGAGGAGCGCGCGGACGGTCCCGAGCGCTTCGCCCCGCTGCGCGGGCTCCCCCACCCGGAGGGCCGCGTCGGCCGCGCAGCGGCCCGCGGCGTCGACGACGGCCACGCGCCAGGCGCCCTTCGTGGCCGCCTCGACGCCGAGGATCGGGCGCGGGCCGAAGGGAGCGGAGAGAAGAAGGTGGCGGAGATTGCGCGCGAAGACGTCGATCGCCTCCTCGTCGGCGCGCTCCTTCAGCTCGAGGCGGACGTCGGCCGCGCAACGCGGGACGAGGTGCTCCTCGAAGGCCTCGCGGAGGGCGCGGACGAGGTGCGCCGCCACCCCTTCCGAGGCCCCGGACGGGACGACATGCGCCGCGAGCTCGCCGAGGAGCCTCGGCGCGTCGACCTCGACGGCGAGGGCGAGGACGCGGTCCCGTTCCGCTCGGCGCAGGGCGAGGAATCGGTGCGGGGCGACCGCGCGCAAGGGCTCGCGATGCTGCGCGTAGTCGCGGTACTTCGCCGCCCCTTCCTTCTTCTCGTCGAAGCCGACCGCGACGAGCATCCCCCGCTCCCGCATCTCCTCCCGCACCCGGCGCCGGATCGCGGGGAGGTCCGCGAACGCCTCGACGAGCACGTGGAGGGCCCCCTCCGCCGCCTCTTCGGCCGTGGCGATTCCCTTCGCCGGGTCCACGAACGGGGCGGCCAGCGCTTCGAGGGGTTGCGCGGCGCTCCCGGGGTCGCGCAGGAGTCGCGCGAGCGCGTCGAGCCCCTTCGCCCGCGCGGCTGACCCCCTCCCCTTTCCCGCCGGACGGTGCGGGGCGAAGAGATCCTCGAGCGCCGTGCGGTCGGGGGCCTTCTCGATCGCCTCGAGCAGGGCGGGCTCGGGCGCGGGCTCCGCGCGCAGCGTCCGCAGGATCGAAGCGCGCCGCCGCTCGAGCTCCCCGAGCGCGCGCAGCCGGAGCTCGATCCTCCGGATCGTCGCCTCGTCGAGACCCCCCGTGCGCTCCCGCCGGTAGCGCGCGAGGAACGGGATCGCCGCCCCTTCCTCGAGGAGCGCGACGCACGCTCGCACCCCCTCGGCGTTCGCAGGGAATTCGGAGACGATCCGGTCGACAACAGCGGGTTCGGCCAAGGGAGGCTCGCCGGGGGGGGACGGCCGGGAAGGGCGGAGGGAGTGTACCCACCGGAGAGACCGGCGCAACGCGCTCAGCGCCCGAGCAGGAGCCCGATCTTGGCGGCGAAGCGGAGCCCGGCCCCGGGGCCCGCCGTGACGCAGCGGCCGTCGGTGACGACCTCTCCCCCCTTCCAGCGCGCGCCGGATTCGACGAGCTGGCCGATCTGCGAGGCGTCCCCGGTCACCTTCTTCCCCTTGAGCAGGCCCGCGCGCGCGAGGACGAGGACCCCCGATCCCGCCGCGCCGACCACGCCCCCCTTCTCTGCGACCCCCCGGAGGATCCTGTGGGCGCGCGGGTCGTCGGCGAGGGACGCTCCCCCCTCCCCCCCGATCACGATCGCCGCGTCGAAGGAGGCGGGATCGACCGCGTCGAGGGCGAGGTCGGGCGCGGTCTCGTCGACGCGTTCCCCCTTCGCGAGGGAGAGCGCCCCGGAGGCGACCCTCGCCTCGACGCCCCGATTGCCGAGATACGCCCGTACGTGGCGGTAGGTCTCGTCGTCGAACCCTTCCTGCGGGAGGAGGAGGAGGGCGCGCTTCGTCGCCGCGGCCGACATGGGGGCGGAATCTCTACCCGATCCGGGGACGCGGGGGAAGGCGGAGAGGATCACCCCCCGCTGCGGGAGAGCTCGGCCGTGCGCAGGCGGAGGTTGCGGACGAAGACGCGCGTGCGCCCCCCCGCGTGGAGCTGGATCCCGAAGCGCCCGCGTTCCGCCGCCGCATCGCGCAGTTCGACCGTCGGCACGCCGTTCATCTCGATCCGGATGCGGTCGCCGACGGCGCCGACGAGCAAGTGGTTCCACCCCTTCTCCTCGACGATCGAGCGCCAGACGTCGAAGGGGACCTGCGCGAGCGTCCCCCTCCCCCCCTCCTCGTAGAGCGAACCCCAGTTCGACTCCCCGAGGTCGGCCTGGTAGCCGCGGAGCCGCGACGGCCCAACCTCCCCGCTCCGGAACTGGAGGCCGCTGTTCCCCAGCGAAACTCGGACCTCGGCCTCGATCAGGAAGTCGGCGAAGTCCCCCCGCGAGACGAGGAACCGGCTCTCGGGAAGCCCTTCCGATTCCCCGACGATCGTCCCCCCCTCGACCCGCCATAGGGAGGGGTCTCCCCTCCACCCCGCGAGCGTCCTCCCGTCGAAGAGAGGGGTCCAGAGAGGCCCGGGCGCGGGAGGAACGGAGTCCGCCTCGAGGAGGTAGGCGAAGAGATCGGAGACCTCCTCGAGCGTGAGCGGGTCGACCAGGCCCTCGGGCATCGCCGAGCGGGCGGAGGGGCGGCGCTCGGCGATCTCGTCGGCGCCGAGCTCGACGGTCTCTCCGTCGCTGCGCAGGAGCGACAGACGCGATCCGTCGTCGAGGAGGGGCATCCCCGCCACGAGGGCCCCTCCCTTCGTCACGACCTCGAGGGTCCGGTAGGGATCGGCGACGCGCCGAGAGGGGGCGAGAACTTCCTCCAGGAGCTCCGGCAGGGCGAAGCGGCCGGCGACGCCGGTCAGGTCCGGCCCCACTCCGCCCCGGTCGTCCCCGAAGCGGTGGCAGGCGGCGCACCTCTCCCGGAAGTTCCGGGCCCCCTCTCCCCTCGAGCGCCAGGGGCGATCGAGCGTTCTCTGGAGGAACAGGAGGGTCCGGTCGAAGTCGCGCGGCTCCGCCCCGGCGCGCGCGGGAACGGAGAGGTGAGCCTTGGAGAGGGGGGCCTCCGCCTCCGCCGCCTTCCTCGCCTCCCCGTCGAGGAGACCGAGGAAGTCCTCCCGGATCCGCCGGACGTACCCCTCGAAGCTGAAGCCCCCCTCCCACCCGAGCGCGCCGGAGAGCCAACGCGCGAAGCGCGCCACGGCGTCCCCACCCCACCCCTTCCGGACCGTCCGGAGAGCGTAGGCGAGGTGGATCTGCTCGGAGCGCGAGGGTTCCCCCTCGAGCCTGTCGAGGAGCGCCTCCACCGTTCCCGCGGGGGCGAGTCGGGCGAGGAGCGCAGCGATCTCCCGGTCCGCGGCGTGATCTCCCGTCGGGAAGAGACGGAGGAGGCTCTCCCCGAGCCCGCGCAGGTCGGCCGGGTGAGGAGCGTCGGCGTCGAGGAGGAGGAGCTCGAGTGCGCGCAGCGCGACGAGGCGGGCGGTCCCCCCGGCCCCCAGGAGATCCTTCCCCATCCCGATCCCCCGCGCGCAGGCGGGAGCGTCCGCGAGCCCGAGCCCCACCCGCGCCAGGGCGACGAGCGCCTCGGCCCTCGCGAGCGGCTCGCCCTTTCCGGTCGATTCCTCTTCCCAGGCGCCCACGTCCCGGCGCTCGAGCTCCCGCGCCGCGGCGAAACGCACGAAGCGGTCGGGGTCGCCGAGTCCGGCGAGGACGGCCGGGAGCGGCGCGCGCGCGTCGAACCGGGGGGGGGAGAGCGCGCGGGTGCGGAGGCGGGAGGATGCGTCCTCGACCTGCCCCTCGTACAGGAGGCGGTGGACCCCCCCGAGGCTTCCGCGTCCCCCCGTCGCGAAGAGGAGGGAGCCGTCGGGCGCGACGACGAGGTCCGTCACATTGAGCGGCCTCCCTTGGAGCAGGGTCTCGACCGTCCCCCCGTAGGAGGCCCCCTTCGGCGAGAGGTGGAAAGCGAGGATCCGCCCGAGCGACCAGTCCCCTGCGAGGAGCGCCCCGTCCAGGCGCGGGGGGAAGGCGCCCGCGTCGTAGAGGCACATCCCGGTCGGCGACCCGCGCCCGACCTCGACCGCGGCGGGGAGCGAGTCGGCGTAGGAGTCGGGCCACACCGACGAGCCCGTCCGCGAGCCGTACTCGCCCCCGGGGACGACGTGGAGGAGCCGCACGGGGCGGTACCAGGGGAGGCCGGCGTCCCACTCCATGTCGGAGTCGAGGGCGAAGAGATCCCCGTGCCCGTCGAACGCGAGGTCATAGGAGTTGCGCAGGCCGCCGGCGAAGACCTCCCACTCCCTCCCCTCCCGGTCGACCCGGGCAACGATCCCGGACGGCGACTTCACCCCATGCGCGTGCCCTCGCGGGTCGAGGATTCGCGGCAGGACGTGCCCCTCGTAGTGGATCCGGTAGGGGGAGGCGGGGCTCCAGGTCTCCTCGAGCGTCGCGTGGTTCCCGATCGCGACGTAGAGCCGCCCGTCGGGGCCCTCGACCACCCCATGCGCGCCGTGCTCCCCCCCTTCTCCACCGAAGCGGCCTAGCAGGACGGTCTTCCCCTCTTCGATCCGGTAGAGGCCGCTCCCCTGCGACCCCTCCCCGACGGCGAAGAGGGCCCCGTCGGAGACGAGGAGGCCGTGGGAGGAGCGGACCTCCTCCGAGAGGGTCCGGACCTCCTCGAAGGTCCCGTCCCGGTCCACGTCGCGCAGGCGGAGGATCCCTCCTCCCTCGACGGAGGCGACGAGCCCCCCCCCGTCGAGGGCGATCGCGAGGAGCGACCCGATCCCCTCCGCGACGGTCTCCACGCGGAAACCGGGCAACGGTTCGAAGCGCGGCCGCGATTCCCAGACGACGCCGGCCCAGGGGCCTTCGCCGTAGCGGCCGATTTCGCGCGCGGGAGACCACCCTCGATCGTCGAACCCGGGCGAGGTCCACCCCTCCGGAGCGCGCTCCGCCGTCCGCCAGTGGAGGCCCGATTCGATTCGGAACCTCTCCCCCCCTACTGCGACGACGTCGGCGAATAGGAAGAGCGCGGCCGGGCCCGCGTCGTTGCGAGCCTCGACCGCGAGGACGTTCTCCCCGGGGTGAAGGGAGCGCGCGAGGTCGATCCGGGTCGCGTTCTCCCACGAGTCCCCCCTCCCCACGAAGGCGCCGTTCACCCAGAGGGAGAAGTGGTTGTCGCTCGCGACGAACGCCCTCCCCTCGCGCGCCTCACCCGGGAGCGCGAAGGTGGCGCGGAAGAAGCACCGTTCCCCGTCGGGCCTCTCGAGCGCCTCCGCCCACGAGCCCCAGATCCACCGTGCGCCGCCGGGCTCCTGCGCCGCGAGAGCGGTCGAGAGGCCCGCGACCGCCGCGAGGGCGGGCCCAAAGAGGGGCGCGGACATGGCGATCCGATCTTCGGCCGCCGATGCGACGCCGTCGAGACCCCGAGGGCGCCGTCCTCGAGAACCGGCGGCTCGCGCCGCCGGGCATCGTCCTAGGCGGTCGGACGCAGGAGCTCGGCCGCGACGGCCTCGGGCACCGGCTCGTAGGCGAAGGGCTCGAGCGAGAAGGTCCCGCGTCCCTGCGTGAGGCTCCGGACCCTCGTCGCGTAGGCGAACATCTCCGCGATCGGGACCTTCCCCCGGATCGCTCTCCCTCCCGCCGTGAAGCCGAGGTCCTCGATCCGCGCGCGCCGCGACTGGAGGTCCCCGAGGACCTCGCCGAGGAACTCCTCGGGCACGGTGACCTCGAACCTCATCACCGGCTCGAGGAGGACGCCGTTCCCCTCGGACGCCATCCGGAAGGCGAGGGCGCCCGCCGCCGTGAAGGCCATGTCGGAGGAGTCGACGTCGTGGGCCTGCCCGTCGATGAGGCGCGCCCGGAACCCGACGAAGGGGAAGCCGAGCCGCCCCCCCGCCTCCGCCGCATCCCGGATCCCTCGCTCGACGGAGGGGATGTACTCCCGCGGGACGCGACCGCCGGTGACCTCGTCCTCGAAGACGATCTCCTCCTCGCCCGGCGTCGGCTCGAAGACGACCTTGACCACCCCGTACTGGCCGTGGCCCCCGGTCTGCTTCACGTGGCGCCCCTCCACCTCCCGGACCCTGCGGAGCGTCTGCTTGTACGCGACGCGGGGGGGGCCCGTGTTCACCTCGACGCCGAAGTCGCGCCGGATTCGGTTCACGACGATCTCGAGGTGAAGCTCTCCCATGCCGGAGAGGACCATCTGCCCGGTCGCATCGTCCGTCTTCGACCGGACGGTCGGGTCCTCCCGGAGCACCCGTCCCACGGCGTCGCCCAAGCGGTCTCGGTCCGCGTTCGTCCGCGGCTCGATCGCGATCGAGAGGACCGGCCGCGGAAACGACATCCGCTCGAGGAGGATCGGCTTTCCCTCCGCGCAGAGCGTGTCCCCCGTCACGGTCCCCTTCAGCCCGACCGTCGCGAAGATGTCCCCCGTCCGGACCTCCTCGATCGCCTCCCGGTCGTCGGCGTGCATCAGGAGGAGTCGTCCGATCCGTTCCCGCTTCCGCGTGCGGGGGTTCAGGAGCTGCTCCCCGGCGCGCGCCCGCCCCGAGTAGACGCGCACGAAGGTGAGATCCCCCGTCTTGTCGGCGAAGGTCTTGAACGCGAGGGCGGCGAAGGGCTCGTCGGGGTGGGGACGCCGCGTCGCCTTCTCTCCGCTCGCCGGGTCGACCCCCTCGATCGGGGGGATGTCGAGCGGGGAGGGGAGGAACCGCACGACCGCGTCGAGGAGGAGGTTCACTCCCCGCTTCCGGAGGGCCGACCCGCAGAGGACCGGCGTGATGGCGCGCGCGATGGTCGCCTTCCGCAGGGCCGCGATCAGCCCCTCCCGGTCGACCTCCCCCCCCTCGAGGAACGTCTCGAGGATCTCGTCGGAGAAGTCCCCCGCCGCCTCGACGAGGGCTTCCTTCCCCTTGAGGACGGCGTGGCCGTAGTCGGAGGGGATCTCCTCGCGTCGCACCCGCCTCCCCTCCGAGGCGTCGTCGAACAGGTAGAGGGCGTCGTCGATCAGGTCGATCACCCCCGCGAAATCGGCCCCCTGACCGAAGGGGATCACGAGGGGCACCGGGCGGGCCCCGAGGCGCGTGCGGATCGACTCGACGGAGGCGAAGAAGTCGGCCCCCGGCCGGTCCATCTTGTTCAGGAAGCAGAGGCGGGGCACGCCGTACCGCTCGGCCTGCCGCCACACCGTCTCGGACTGCGCCTCGACCCCGTGGACCGCGTCGAAGACCGCCACGGCTCCGTCGAGGACGCGGAGGCTGCGCTCGACCTCGGCCGTGAAGTCGACGTGCCCGGGGGTGTCGATCAGGTTGATCCGGTACCCGTCCCACTCGACGGTCGTGGCCGCCGACGTGATCGTGATCCCCCGCTCCCGCTCCTCCTCGAGGTAGTCGAGGACGGTCGTCCCCTCGTGGACTTCCCCCATCTTGTGGACCCTCCCGGTGAGGAAGAGGATCCGCTCGGAGACCGTGGTCTTGCCCGCGTCGATGTGGGCCATGATCCCGAGGTTGCGGGTGCGCGCGAGGCGGTCGAGGTCCGGCGGCGCCTTCACGGTCTTCCGTTCCGCAGGCTGGGGGGTCGGCGTCTTCGAATCGGGTCGCGTCGAGGCGGCAGAGGGCATGGTTTCGGACGGCGCTCGGGAGCCGGCGGTTCCGCCGGGGTCCCTCCCGGGCCAGGGCCCCCTGCGGGCTGCGCTCGACGCCCAAAAAATCACCCCTCCGTCCGACCGACCCTCTGGTCGATCGAGGGAGGGGTCGATGAACTCGTAGAGGGGAAAAAGATTAGCGCGAGCGGCCGTCTCGTCAAGCGGCGCGGCGGGGGTATCGGCGGGACGAATCCCCGCGCTGGAGTCCCCCGGTGCCCCCGGGGGGCGGACCCCTTCACCGTAGGAGGAGGAGCAACCCGAGGACGAGGAGGGCCACCAGGAGGAGCCGGGCAAGGAACCTGCGCGTCCAGGTCCGGCGGGCGAGCCCCTCCCGCTCGAGGAACGAGCGATAGTCGCCGGGGGAGAGCTCCTCCTCGGGGATCTCGATCGACTCGCTCGCCGCCTCGTCGTCGTCCCGCCAACCGGTCTGCGCGTCGCTTCCGCACCCTCGGCACGAGCGCGACCCCTCCCGGACCGGGGCTCCGCAGTTGGGACAGGGGAACTTTCGCTTCAACGCGCGCGGGGTTCGAGGAGGGTCACGACCTCGACGTGTTCCGTCTGCGGAAAGAGGTCGACCGGCCGCACGGCGAGGAGGGCGAAGTCGCGGAGCAGGCGCCCGAGGTCCCTCGCGAGCGAGACGGGATTGCAGGAGACGTAGACGAGGGCGCCGGGGCGAAGGCGCGAGGCCGCCTCGAGGGCCCCGTCCGCGCACCCCGCCCGGGGAGGATCGAGGACGAGGAGGTCGACCGGACCCCGCGTCTCCCCCAGCCGCTCCTCGACCCTCCCGGCGAGGAAGCGGGCGTTCCCGAGGCGGTTCGAGCGGGCATTCCACTCGGCGTCCGACGCGGCCGCCGCGTTCTCCTCGATCCCGAGCACTTCGCCCGCCTCCCGCGCGAGGAAGAGCGAGAGGGAGCCGATCCCGCTGTAGGCGTCGACGACCCGGCCGCGGACGCGATCCCCGGCGAGCTCGCGGACGAGCGCGTAGGTGCGCTCCGCCATCCGGGCGTTCACCTGGACGAAGGCGGTGAGGGAAACGCGAAGGCGCAAGTCCGCGAGGCGGTCGAACAGATAGGGCCTCCCGAGGAGCCGGACGGTCCGAGGCCCCAGGATCGTGTTCCCGCGCCCCGGGTTGAGGTTCCGGAGGACGGAGACGACGCGAATGGCACGACCCCGGCCCGTCCGGAGCCCGTTCCCCGCCTCCTTGGCCGCGCCCGCGAGCCGGTGCCCGTCCGGGAACGGTCCCTCCGCCGTCACGAAGGCCGCCATCATCTCCCCGGTCGCGGGGGAGCAGCGGAGGAAGAGGTGGCGGAGCGTCCCCTCCCCGGTCCGCTCGTCGTAGACCGGGACGCGCGAGGACTCGATCGCGTCACGGAGCCGGTTCGCGACCTGCGTCAGCGCCGGCTCCTGGATGTCGCACCTCCGCACGTCGACCAGCGCGTGGCTCCCGCGACGGAAGAACCCGGCCACGACCTCCCTCCGGCCGCCCTTCCGAAGTCCGCGGAGGGGGTAGATCGCCTTGTTCCGGTAGTGGTAGGGGTGCGGATCCGGGAGGACCGGGGCGACCTCGACCGGTTCCCCCCGGAAGACCTCCGCGAGCGCCCGTTCGACCGCCGCACGCTTCGACCGGAGCTGCTCCGCGTAGCCTCGATCGAGGAGGGAGCAGCCGCCACAGGGACCGAAGTGCGGGCAGAGATCCCCCGGCGTTGGAAACAGCGAAGCGGGCGCCCGCCGGGCGACGCCCGCTTCTTCCACGTGCCTTTTCCCTGGGCTCCTCGGTTCGGTCGTCTCCGGCACCGAGGACATCCGCAGGTCCAGGGGGAAGCGGGGAAGTCCGCTCCGGCTCCCCCACGAGAACGGGGAGCGGGCCGGGGCGGAGGTTAGACGAGGACCCGGGCCAGGGCCTCGAGGAAGGCCTCGTTCTCGTCCGGCGCGCCGATCGCCATGCGGAGGGTGTTCTCGAAACGGGGATACTTGGACACGTCCCGCACCGGGACGCCGTGGCGAATGAGCTCCCGATGCACCCGCTCGGGATCCGCGACCGTGAAGAACACGAATCTCCCCATGGAAGGACGGACCATCACCCCGGAGATCGCGCTCATCCGGGCGAACATCCGTTCGCGCTCGTCCTCGATCTCGAGGATGGGGAGAAGTAGGGGGCTCTTTTTCATCTGCGTTCGACCGGCCATGCTGTCTCCGTGCTCGGGAATCCGTGCCCTTCGATCCGCGAGATCGGCCGGTCCAGGGGACAACCGGCCAGGGGGGCGCGAAGACCCGCGGGATCGGCCGACTCGAAAGGCCGAACTCGTGAAATGCTGAGGGGATAGGCTAACCCTCCGGCGCGACCGAGTCAAGATCCCACCGCAGGATCTTGGGTAGGAATGCTCCTTCCTCCTCAAGATGTCGTATGCGGGAATTCCGACCCCGCGCTTCCGCCGTCTTCGCAGGGGCGAGGCAGGACGGCCGCGGCGCCGTGCCAGGCTCCTTCGACCGCCCGGTATCCTCCCCCCGTGCCCGCCTCTTCGACCGCCACGGGGCTCTCCTGCCGGCGCTGCCTCTGCCGGGTCCCCCTCGGCGCGCTGGAGTCGTGCCCGACCTGCGCCGGAACGCTGGTTCCGACCTACGACATCGAGCGCGCGGCCCGCTCCATGTCGGACCTCGACACCCGACCCCGCACGATGTGGAGGTACTCCGAGCTCCTCCCCGTCGACAGGCCGCCCGGGTTCGGCGAGGGGATCGGGTGGACGCCCCTCATCGACGCGCCCCGGCTCGCCCGAGCCCTCGGCCTGCGCTCCCTATTCCTCAAGAACGAGGGGGTCTGTCACCCCACCTGCTCGTTCAAGGACCGCCCCGTCGCGGTCGCCGTCGCCGCCGCCCAACGGTTCGGGTTCCGCGTGCTCGCCGCTCCATCGACCGGGAACCTCGCGAACGCGACGGCGGCACTCGCCCGGCTCGCGGGGCTCGAAGCGCGCGTCTTCGTCCCAGCGGACCTCGAGGAGGCGAAGATCGCGGGGGCCGCCGTCTTCGGCCCCGGCGTGCTGGCGGTCCGGGGGAGCTACGACGAGGTCCGTCGCCTCGCCGCGACGCTCGCCGCACGGGAGTCGTGGGCGCTCGTCAATCACACCCTCCGTCCCTTCTACGGGGAGGGATCGAAGACGATCGCCTTCGAGGCGGTCGAGCAGCTCGGGGGCCTCCCCGAGCAGGTCCTCCTCCCGATGGGGAGCGGCCTCCTGCTCGACCGGGTCGCGCGCGGGTTCGAGGAGTGGGGAGCCCTCCGGGCGGTCTCCGGTCCCCGTCCCCGGATGTGTGGGGTGCAGGCGCAGGGGTGCGCCCCGATCGCCGAGGCGTTCCGCCGGGGGGAGGCGAGCGCGCGCCCCGTCCGTCCGCGGACGATCGCCCGCTCGATCGCGGTCGGCGAGCCTGCCTCGGCGGTGGAAGCGCTCGAGGCGATCCGGGGGAGCGGCGGGACGGCCGTCTCCGTGTCGGACGAGGAGATCCTCGAGGGGACCTTGCTCCTCGCGCGGACGGAAGGGATCTTTGGAGAGACGGCCTGCGGGGCGAGCGTCGCCGGGGCGCGACGCCTCGTCGAGGAGGGAGGGCTCGACCGGGACGCGCGGACGCTCCTCGTCCTCACGGGGAACGGCTTCAAGACGGCCGACGCGCTGCGCGGGAGGCTCGCGGTGCCCGTCGTGCGCGCCGATCCGACGGAGGCCATGGCGGCCCTCCGGTCCTCGACCTCCGGCGTAGGACCCTCGGGGTGAGGCGCGCTCCCCCGCTCCAGGTCGTCGTCCCCGCGTCCACCTCGAACCTGGGGCCGGGCTTCGACCTCCTCGGCCTGGCGCTCTCCCTCCACCTCCGGGTCGAGCTGCGGGGCACGAGCCGGTCGCGGATCGAGCGTCGCGGCACCCTCGCCCCGCTCCGCGTCCCGTTCCGGGCCGACCTCCTCGTTCGCGCGGCGGCCGCCCTCGCGCGTCGCGCCGGAGCCCGGCTCCCGCGGCTCGACCTCCTCGCCGACTCCGAGATCCCCGTCGCGCGGGGGCTCGGGTCGAGCGGGGCCGCCGTCGCCGCGGGGCTCCTCCTCGCCGACGCGCTCCTCGGGACGCGCCTGGCGCGCAAGGAGCTCGCCGCGATCGGGGCGGACCTCGAGGGGCATCCGGAGAACGTCGCGGCCTCCCTCCTCGGAGGCCTCGTCGCGGGCCGGCCGCGCCCGGGAGGCGGCTGGCTCTTCTTCCGCCCTCTCCACGACCGCCGACTTCGCGCCGCCGTCGCCTGGCCGTCGGTCGAGATCCCGACCGAACAGTCTCGGGCCGCGCTCCCGAGAAGCGTCGGGTTCGACGTCGCACGCGACAACGCGCGGAACCTCGCGACCCTCCTCGAGGGGCTCCGGAGGCTCGACCCCGACTGTCTCCGCCTCGGGATCCGCGACGGGCTGCATGTCCCCCGCCGCGCCCGCCGGATCCCGGCCTACGGCGCCGTCGTCGAGGCGGCGCGCCGGGCGGGCGCCCTCGCCGCGACGATCAGCGGGAGCGGGTCGGCCGTCCTCGCCCTCTGCGCCTCGGCGCGCGCCGCCCGGCGCGCCGCGCGCGCCATGGCCGGGGCCTTCCGAGACGCGGGGGCCGGGGGCGAAGGGAGGGCCCTCCCGATCGCTGTCCGCGGGGCGCGGGTGCTCGGGGCCGTCGACTCGGTCGGGCTCACTCCCGGAACCGCTGCAGGAGGAGGTCCACCTCGCCCGGGCTCGTGCACCGGGCCGCCTCCGTCGCGAGCCGGCGGCACTCGCGCGCGTCGAGCTCGAGGATGGCCTGCTTGAAGGCCGGGAAATGGAGCGGCGCGATCGAGAAGCGCCGCGCCCCGGCGCCGAGGAGGAGGGGGAGGTGCGCCGGATCCGAGGCCACCTCGCCCGCGAGCGCGACCTCGACCTCCCCCGCCTCCGCCACCTCGAAGATCTTGCGAAGCGCGCGCAGGACCACGGGGTGGAGGTGGTGGTAGGCCTCCCGGACGCCTTCGTTTCCGCGGTCGGCCGCCAGCGTGTACTGGATCAGGTTGTCGAGCCCGACGACGAGGAAATCGATCTCGCGGACGAGGTCGCGGATCCCGAGGGCCGCCGCGGGCGTCTCGAGGACCGCCCCGACCGGGAGACGCTCCCGCGCCTCGACCTTCTGTTTGCGGAGGTCCCACCGCTCCTCGAAGAGCGCCTCCTTCACGTGCCGGACCTCCTCGACGCTCGTGACGAACGGGACGAGGACGCGGGCGTCCCGCCCGACGGAGGCGCGCAGGATCGCCCGGAGCAGACCCCGGAAGAGGCCCGGCTCGCGGAAGAGAGCCCGCAAGGACCGCACCCCGAGGGCCGGGTTGCTCTCCTTCTCGGGGTGGAGGAACTCGAGGCGCGCGGAGGAGTCGAGGTCGAGGAGGCGGAACGCGATGGCGCGCGGGGCGATGAGGGCGGCCGCTCCGGCGAGGTGCGCGGCGAGGGCCTCCTCCTCCGGCGGCCGGCGATCGATCAGGTAGAGGAGCTCCGTCCGGTAGAGGCCCACCCCGTCCATCCGGTTGGCCACCGCCCGCTCGACCTCGGAGTGGTTTCCGCAGGTGGCGAGGAGCGCGACCGCCGTCCCGTCGCGCGTCCGGGTCGGCGTGCGGACGAGGTCCTCCGTCTTGCGCTCTTCGGGGGGGGCGGCGAGCGCGGCCCCATATTCCGCCCGCACCCGCTCGTCGGGGTTCACCCGGACGACCCCCTCGGCGCCGTCGACGACGAGGAGGTCCCCGTCCTTCACCGACGCGAGGAGCCCCTTCACGCCGACGACGGTCGGGATCCGCATGGAGCGGGCGAGGATCGCCGCGTGGCTCGTGAGCCCCCCCTCCTCCGTCACGATCCCCCGGAAGGGCCGGTCGGGGAAGGCGAACATCTCGACGACGGAGAGCTCGCGCGCGACGAGGATCGTCCGCTCCTCCGCGCCCGGGGCCCCGGAGTCGGGGGCGAGGTTGCGCAGGACCCGGATGGCGACGTCCCGCAGGTCGACCGCCCGCTCGCGGAGGACCTCCGTCTCGACGAGCTTGAAGATCCGGTCGAAGTCGGAGATCACCTTCGCGATGGCCGCCTCGAGGTTCATCCGCTCCTGGAGGATCAGGGTCTCGACGTCCGCGAGGAAGACGGGGTCCCGGAGATAGGCGTCGTGCGTGTCGAACACGCGGGCGGAGGCCTCCCCGACCCGCGAGCCGAAGCGTTCCCGCAGGTCGCGCAGCTCGCGCTGCGAGGCCTCGACGGCGGCCCGGAACCGGTTGAGCTCCGCCTCGGCCCCCTCGGGGGAGAGGAGCCGGCGCGCCACCCTCCCGAGATCGAGGTCCTTGAGAAGGGCCCGGCCCATCGCGATGCCCGGCGAGACCGGCGTCCCCTTCAGCACGGGAGGGTTTTTCTCCCGACCGGACCCCTCCGTCAATGGCGCTCCCCGGAGCGCGGGGCGCGGCGGAGCTCGCCGAGGATGTGACCGGCCTCCGGGGAGATCAGCCGGGAGACGGCGAGCGCGACCGCGGCGGGGGAGCCGGGGAGGGCGAAGAGGACCCTCCCGCGCGCCGTCCCCGCGAGCGCCCGGGAGAGGATCGCCGCCGAGCCGATCTCGAGGAACGAGAGGGCCCGGAAGATCTCCCCGAACCCCTCGAGCCGCTTCTCGAGGAGGGGCTCGACCGCCTCGATCGTGCGGTCCCGGGGCGCGACGCCCGTCCCCCCGGTGAGGAGGATCGCCTCGACGGAGGGGTCGTCGAGCGAGTCCTGCACGGCGCGGGCGATCTCGTGGAGGTCGTCCCGGACGATCCCCCGCCGGACGACCCAGTGGCCCCCGGCCTCGAGCTCCCTCCGGGCGGTCTCCCCCCCCGCGTCGTCGGCCTCCGTGCGGGTGTCGCTCACGGTGATCACGGCGAACGCGGCGGACGCGGGGCCGCGGGTCCGGTGCTCTT
>DASRRH010000026.1:0-588704 GCA_035695825.1 Planctomycetota bacterium
ATCAAGCAGTGGAGGCTCTTCGAGGGTCCCACGGGAGGGGTCGCCGCCCAACTGGTCCGCACCTTCGACGCCGGAGGGACCGTCGAGGGGTGCGTGGCCGACGACGAGAACGCCTACCTCTTCCTCTCGGAGGAGAACGTCGGCATCTGGCGCTACGGCGCCGAGCCGGGGGCGGGGACGGCCCACATCCTGGTCGACTCGAGCGCGGGGGGCGGGTTCCTCACGGCGGACGTGGAGGGGCTGACGATCTATTACGCCGCGGGGGGAGGGGGCTACTTGCTCGCCTCGAGCCAGGGGAACAGCACCTTCTCCGCCTACCAGCGCGCGGCGCCGCACGCCCACCTGCTCACCTTCCAGATCGCCGCGAACGCCGCGCTCGGCATCGACGCGGTCACCGGCACGGACGGCATCGACGTGACGAACCGGGGGCTCGGAAGCGCGTTTCCGGGCGGCCTCTTCGTCGCCCAGGACGATGTCAATCCGGGGGGGAACCAGAACTTCAAGCTGGTGGCCTGGCCGGCGATCGCCGCCGCCGCGGATCCGCCGCTCGTCGTGGATCCCTCGTACGGTGCCCCGGGCGGTACGCCGGGGGGGATGAACCTCAAGGGGAGGGTCTCCCTCCAGCGCGACCTCCTCCAGCCCGATCTGGACGCCTCCGGCACGATCTCGATGTCGATCTCGAACGGCGTCGAGTCCTTCGTCGTCGTCGGGAAGAATCTGGACGTCCTGGGCGGGACCTACGAAGTCCTCGTCGAGACCGCCCCGGAGAGCGGGACGTTCCTGGACGTCGGCCATCTCACCTCGACGAACGCGAACGCCGGCGCCTGGGTCCTCGATCTCGAGGCGAGCGGGGCGATCGCGGAGTTCGGGGGGGCGGACCTGAGCGCGCTCGCCGGACGGCGGGTGGAGATCCGGAGCGGCTCGACGGTCTACCTGTTCGCGGTCCTCCCCGCGCTGACCGGACTCCTCAACGTGAACCTCCTCGGTCCGCTCGACGCCGCCCCGGGCTCGCCCGCTCCGGGGGCCATCGGTTCGGTCAAGCTCGGCTTCAAGGCCAAGGCGGGGACGTCGAGGTTCGACCTGAAGTCGAAGGGACTGCCCGTCGGTCCGACCTACACGGTCTGGGTCTCGAGCGGGACGACCGAGAGCCCCTCCTTCTCGCAGGTCGGGACCCTCGTCAAGGGAAGGCTCAGGACCGACACGAAGAAGGGGCAGACCCTTCCCCTCGGGGTGGGTTTCGTCTCCGACCTCTACGGCCGAACGGTCGAAGTCCGCGACGGGACCACGCCGGTCCTGTCGGGGACGCTCCCCTTCCCGGCTCCGGCCGGGAACTAGCCTGGGTTTTCAGGGAGCAGAGGTTCGCTCACTCGTGGGTCTATCGGCCGGAGGTATTTCGCCTCCGGCGAAGCGGAAGGCACCTCCAACAGGGAACCTTCGCCTCCCGGGGGAAGCGTTCCGAGGCGAGATCGATATCCGAACGTGAGCGCACGAGCCGAACGCCGACAACCGAGTTGTACTTGGCCTCCTCCTCCCAGCGGAGGCGGAGGGGGGGGGATTTCGACCGTCCGTTCGCATCTGGGCGCCAGGTCGGCCGATCCCGGTTCCACGGGCCGACGCCGCCTCGTCAGGACCTGGTCGAGCGGTCGCGAGTCTGCCGGTCCGCCCGCGAGCCAGCGGGATCTCAATCGAGAAGCCCCACGACCCGCCAGCTCCATCCCGCGTCCTCCGCCCCCGCATCCTAACGACTGCGCCCGCCCTGGACGGGTCCGGGCACGGGGGATACATGCACCCTCATGGTGACGCGGGTAGACGTCGCCACGGGAATAGCGGCAGCCCTGGGCGAGCCCCGAGGACCGAACGCAGCCTTCCCGGCACCGTGCGGGTGGGGCGAACGGACGTTCGGAGTTCCCTCCGTCGTGCGCGGGGATACGCCGGAACTCGGGAGCGACGGCGGCGATCGCGGTCCAGGACCCAGGGCCGCTCCAGAGCTCAGTGAGCGGTCAGGCACGGCGATGCGCCTGCGGTCCTTCAGCCTTCGAGCGCAAGGAGACCTGCGTCCACTGCATGCGCCACTGCTACGAGTTCCACGATCGACGGAACTCGTTCCATCTCGGGGAGGATCACCCGACCGCTTTCCTCACCGCCCTGACGAGATGCAGCTCGACGAGACCTTCGTCCAGCGGGCCGACCGTCGCGCGGTGCTCGGCGCGCGGATTCCGAGGAGGGCGATCCGCCACGCTTTCCGACACTCCTTCGCCACCTACCCTCGCGAGGACGGGAGCGACATCCGGACGGTCGAGGAGCTCCTCGGCCACAAGGACGTGGAGACGACCATGATCCACACCCACGTCCTGAACCGAGGCCTCGCGGGCCTGCGGAGCCGTGCGGACCGCCAGCTCGGGAATGGAGCGTGATCGAAACTTGGACGAGACGGCCTCCGCTCGATCCCCTGGGCGATTCTGCCGGGGGGGGACCCGTCTCCGGGAATCGCCGGGTGTGCCTGACCCTTGCCGAGGCGGGGAGTCCTCTCGCGGAAGGGGATACGTTCGAGGGAGTCCGGATCGCGAGCGAGGGACGGGGAGGACGGAATGGACGGACCGTTCTCGCCGCGGTCGGGATGGAATCGCAGGGCGGTCCAATTCAAGTTAGGCAGCCCTCAGACCGCCCGAACGATGGCTGACACCAGGGTTCAGTTAGAGATCGAGGATTGGGTCCGCCAGCACTGGATGGCGAAGCAATTCGGGCAGCAGTTCAGGCGGGAGCGACTCCGCCTCACCTCCGGGGGCTTGTTCGACTTCGACGCGATTAGCGCGGACAATGCCATCGTCGCAACGATCTCCACCAGCGCTGGTGTCACATCGGGTGGCAAGCATCCGACCGGAAAGGTGATGAAGCTACGGTCCGACATGCTCTTCCTCTCCATGGTCGAAGCCAAACGACGGATCATTGTCCTCACCGCTCCCGACATGTACCAGCTCTGTATCAGGGAGAAGGAGGGCGGACGGGTACCATCCTCGATCGAATTCGCTGTTGCCCCGATCCCGGGCCTACTTCAGGAGCGTTTGCGCCATGCCCAAAGCGCCGCGTCGCGCGAAGTCCGCCCGGGCGAGCAGAAATGATCGACAGGCCGCTGAACAAGGGCTCAAAGCTGACGGGCGGAGCGAAATGGGGTAGTCCTCCATTTGAACGCCAGCTGAGTGCTGAGAACCGAACGAATCGGCGGTCGGCCCGCGAGTGCTGCGACCGCAGCCTGGGCGCTGACCGTTCGGCGGCGGGGGAATCTCGCAAGGGTGGCACGATGACGCGGGCCGGGTGCGGTCGCTGGGTCGGTGTTCTCGTAGCGGGGGGTCTGATCGGATGCCATCCCACGGCCGGGGCGAACAACCGGACGGCGAGGGACGATCAGCCTCCGGCCCCGGGGGGCTCCTTCCTCGGTTCCAAAGCCGGGGACGAGCGTGAGGTCGCCGGCATCCGGCTCTGCTGGTGCCCGGCCGGCCGGGTCATCATGGGAAGCCCGCCGGACGAGCCGGAACGGCGCCCGGGCGAGGATCAGGTCGAGGTGACGCTGACCGAGGGCTTCTGGATGGGCAAGTACGAGGTGACGCAGGGTCAATGGAAACGCGTGGTCGGCGAGTTCCCGGGCAAGCTCACCGCGGGCGAGGGGGATGAGTTCCCGGCCTACGCGGTCAACTTCGCCGAGGCGGAAGCGTTCTGCCGGACGCTGACCGAGCGAGCCCGAGCGCCCGGCGAGCTCCGGGAGGGGTGGGAGTTCCGGCTCCCGACCGAGGCGCAGTGCGAGTACGCGTGCCGGGCCGGGACCACGACCGCCACCTCGTTCGGCGACGACCTGAGCCGCAAGCAGGCGAACTTCCAGGGGAAGCCGTACCGCGGGGCCGAGGATGGGCCGTCGCTGAAACGGGCCGCCCCGGTCGGGAGCTACCCGGCCAACCCGTGGGGCTTGCACGACGTGCACGGCAACGTGTTCGAGTGGTGCCGGGACTGGCACCACGCGAGGCTGCCGGGGGGCGTGGATCCCGACTTGTGGTCCGCGAAGAACTCGGCTTTGGTGAACCGGGATGGCAGCGTGTCGCGGGTGCGCCGGGGCGGGTGCTGGGCCGACGAGGGCTGGCCCTGCCGTTCGGCTTTCCGGCTGCGGTTCGAGCCCGAGCGGCGATCGGACCACATCGGCTTTCGCGTCGTCGCCGTCCTCCTGGGGAAGGCCGCGCGCGCCTCGGTTCGGAAGCCCTGAACGGCGGCTCAGCCGGTCTTTATGGAGCCCCCGTTCGACGAGCGGATGGTCGCCGGGGGGATGACGTCGAAGACCTGCAGGTAGACGGGCCCGGAGCAGGAGGGGATCCCGGGCGGGATCGGGAGCGGGAAGCTCGCCGCCCCCGCTCCGTCGAGGAGCACCGCCCCCGAGAGGATCCCCGGGTCGACGAGGATGTCGCAACCTCCCGCGAAGCCGAGCGCGGCGAGAGGGATCGGGAGAGGGAGGATGCCCGCGAAGAGGGTGTTCGAGAGACCGATCCCGAGCAGGCCGATCGTGGCGGGGACTCCGCCCGTCGCCGTGATCGCGAAGGCGGCGTTGGGGGAGGTGGGGGCACCCCCCGCGGTCCCGATCGTCATTCCGGCGCACGCGGGCCCGAAGGGGACCATCGCCCCGCACGGCCCGCAGGGGTCGAAGAGGTAGTTCCCCCCCGGCAGGTAGGCGTTCCACCCGTTCTGGGTCGGAGGAGTGAAGCGCCACGCGCCCCCGAAACCCGCGTTCGCCGCCCCGAGCCCCGTGGCGTCGGTCGAGAGGGTCGCGTCCGCGTTCTCGAGGCCGATCGTCGCCGTGAAAAGGTCGGTGCCCGCCTGGAAGCTCGCGCCGTCGTAGAGGAACTCGATCTCGTAGGGGGAGGGCTTGAGGACGGCCTGGAACGTCGCGGTCTCCCCGCTCCCGTTCCCCCCGGGGAAGTGCTCCACGTCGTTCCACTCGACGACCACCTTGTTGTCCGCGAAGAACTCGTACCAGACGGAGCCCGTCCCCCCCGTGTGGAGGTCGTCCCAGAAGGGGGCGACGAGGTCGTTCGGCGCGGCCGCGTTGGGGATGGCCGCGTTGGTGAAGAATCCGCCGACGAGGTTCGCGTCGAAGGTGAGGAAGCCGTTCGCGCTCACCGCCATCGAGTTCTTCTCGACCCCGTAGAAGAAGAACGGCGCCGGCAGCGCGATCGCGGCGGAGATCGCGTCGTCGACGTTAGCGCCGAAGACCTGGACGGCCCCCGCGTTTCCGGCGATGGTGGTGAAGGCGGCGGGGAGAGGGCTCTTCACGTAGTTCGCGGCGCCGTTCAGCCCGGTCGGGTTGAAGCCGAGCGTGCCGGCCGTGTTCGCAATCCCGACCGAGGCCGAATACGCGGGGGCGCCCGCTGCCGGCAGGGCCTGCGCCCCGTAGCGGAACTCGATGCGGTGGTTGAGCTCGTAGAGCAGGGCCTGGAAGGAGACGCGCTCCCCGTTGTCCGCGCACCCGGGGACGAAGGGGGTCATGTTCTCCCACTGGACGGTCAGGACGCGGTTTCCGGCCGGGCCCTGCACGACGTGGGAGACCCGCGCGTTGTTGGCCGCCATCGTGAGGTCGTCCCAGAAGGGCGCGATCTTCCTCGCCGAGGACGCCGTCCCGATCGGCTGGTTCGCGAAAGTCCCCGCGCACCCCCCTCCGTCGATCGAGAGGAACCCGTTCGAGTTCACGCGGAAGTTCGCGGCGGCCGCCCCGAAGTACTGGAAGGGGAAGGGCATCGGGAAGGGCCCCTTCTCGTCGTCGTCGGTCACCGCCTGGGCGGCGCACGCGCCGCACTCGGTGAGCGCGGCGAAGGGAGGCCAGTGGACGACTTCTCCCGCGGCGCCGGCGATCGAGACGTAGCCGGCCGGGAGCGAGACCTCCATGTAGGGGACGGTCGCGGGACAGTTCCCGACGGGAGGGGCCGCGGCCTGGCAGTTCGCGAGGGCCGCGACGAGCATCGGATGGGTGATCCTCGTCCCGCTGTTGGTGCTCGCCGGGTTCGCGTCGCACCCTCCGTGCGTGTGGATCCCCACCATCGGACGGACGAGGATCGTCGTCCCGAGGATGAACTGGTCGTTCTCGAGGATCGGCGAGCCGGAGTTGCCCGGACAGGTGTCCGACTGGTGATCGATCGCGGGCCGGTTCGTCGGCCCGAGCGGAAGCGTGTAGGGCTGGAGCTGGAAGTCCTCCTGGAGGATCGCGTTCCGCGGCGCCTGGGCGTTCCCCGCGGCGCAGTTGCAGTCGGCCCCCGCGCCCCCTCCGTCCGCGCCGTACCCGGGCACCGTCGCGACCCCTCCCATGAAGCCGGGCGGGAACGCGCCGACCGGGATGGGGGGGTTGCAGGCGCCGAAGGGGGGGAGGCACTGCTCCTCGTGGGGCGTGCGGTTCGTGACGGGGTTGCGGTGGCAGCGGAAGACCGCCCAGTCGTTCCCGATCCCGGACGCCTCGAAGCCGGCGACCGGGCCGATCGCGAACTGCTTCGAGACGGGGGGGTGGCGCAGTTCGCAGTTCGCGCCGGAGGCGGGGACGTTGAACTGCGCGACCGTGACGCCGGGAAACTGCGCGTTGCCGGCGGCGTTCACCGAGAAGCAGTGCCCGGCGCTCAAGAGGCAGCCGTCGTAGACGACGGCGACGCCGTCGTACCGGGCGACGATCGAGCCGGTGCACCATCCGCCGGTCCCCGAGAGGAGCCTCGCGACGTAGGGGAGGCTGATGAGGGGGACGGGCTGGCGGTCGTCCGCGATGCCGCAGATCGTCTCCGGCGCGGCCGCCGTCGGAGCGCCCGCGAGCACCTCCGTCATCGCGACCGAGTTGCCGGTCGTCTGGGGTCCTCCGACCAGCTCGATTCTCACGCCCGACCCGTTGAAGAAGGCCGAGGCGTTCTGCCACTCGAGGAGCCTCCCCGCGTCGAGCTCCTGGACCTCCCCGTCGAGGAGGGAGGTGAATCGCAGGAAGCTTTTCTCCCGCAGGTCCGCGCCGGAGAGGACGACGCGGAGCCAGGGGGCGCCCGGGACGACGACCTCCTCCGAGAAGAGGACCGCGGCGGCGTCCGTGGCGTTGTCGAGCGGGCCCGACGCGACGAGGTAGGGGACGAGCTGCCCGGTGTCCGGCCCCATCTGGCCGGTCGCGCTCGAGGCGGAGGCGAGGAGGAAGAGGAGGACGCCGAGGAGGGAGGTCTCCGGTCGACCCGCACCTCCGCCAAGGCTCAGACGATGGACGAAGCTCGGCATGGAACCTTCTCCTTCCGGACGAACCCGATCCATCGCGGTCGCGATCGAAAGCGTCCGCTCCGTCGGCCTCCCGCGGCCGGAAGCGACGCGGCAGGACGAGCCGAGCACCCCCCGAGGAGGGATGCCCGACGGCGAGCCGGCGCTTTCGATCCGGCGCAGGTCCCCCGATCGGGGGGCCCGGGCCGACGCACCCACAGGGCGGCGATCACCGTCGCGCGCTTTCCGTGCCTCAGGCGGCCGGGAAGGGTAGGGCGCGCGGGAAGGAGGGTCAACGGCTTGCCTTTCGCGGATCTCCGCGCCGATCTCGGTCTCCCGCGGGTCCTGCTCTCGAAGCGATGTCGGCCGGCGCCGAGGACCTCGGCGAGTGCCGCGAGCCAGACCTCGAGGTCCCGGTCGTCGCTGGACCTCGGGACCGATCCGACCTGCGTACGTCCCGGGCGCCGCGGGTTCCCTCCGCGCGACGGGGCCCGCTCGGGGGGCGCTCGCCCGCGGGGGAGAGTTCCCCTACGTGGAAGCCTTGGGGGTGCGGGCGAGGAAGGCCCGGAGACCCACGTTGCTCTTCGCAAACTCGGTGCGCTGCTGCCGGCTCAGCTTGGCGTAGAGCGCCTTGAGCTCCCGCCGCTTCGCCTGCTTCACCCTCTTCCGCTTCGCGGGGTCCTTCAGTTGTTTGGTGTTCGCCACGGCGAGTCGTTCCTCTCGGTCAGGGGCCGAGACTTCTATACGGACGGCCGCCTCTCCTCAACCCCGGGCGTTGCGCGCGCGTGGCCGCGGCGGCCGAGCGCGAGGGGTTCGAGGTGCTGGGCGCGGCCGCCGAGGAGGGGCGTCGCAGGAGTCCCATTGCCCGCCTTGCCGGCGCGCGCCGCTGTCCTCCCCGGCGCCCCGATCGTCCCCCGGCCGAGGAACCGAAGGCGCTCGATCCCCCCGGCGCCCCTCGAGAAGGACTCTCCCTCGAGTCGGCCCACCGGCCCGCGGGTCGCTTTCGCCTCCGGAGACAGGAAGCGAAGGCCTCGGCGAGCCGCCTTTGTTCACGCGGACGCCCTCCTCCTCCGGGATCCCCCGATCCCGGCGAAGCCGCTTCCCGTCCAGACCTGAGCGTCCTTCGCCGCGAGGTGTGTCGGCTGTTCGGGCCCGTCGCGGCGGCGGGACCACGCGCATCGAGGGGCATCAGTCGGACTTCACGCCCGCTTCCGCAAGAAATGCGTCCACCGTCTGCCGCGTAACCGCGCGCGTCGCGAGGGGGGTCGTCCGAGGGACGCTCTCGCCGCTGAGGATCCGCGCCGCCTGCCGGATCGCCTCCGCGCCCGGCGTCGCGTAGACGAAGGTCGCGGTGAGCCAACCTTTCTTCACCCAGACTCCGCCCTCCTCCGGGATCGCGTCGATGCCGACGAAGGCGATCTCCTTCTCGCGGCCGGCGTCCTTGGCGGCGAGGTAGGCGCCATAAGCCATCGGGTCGTTGTGGGCGTAGACGAGGTCGATCGTCGGGAAGGCCTTGAGGGCGGTCTCCATGATCGCGTAGCCCTTCTCCTTCTTCCAATCGCCGTCCTGGTTGTCGAGGAGGACCCCGATCCCGGGCTCCTTGGCGACGAAGTCGCGGAAGCCGAGGTGACGCTCCTGCGCGGGGGTGGAGGCCATGCCGCCCCAGATCTCGACGACGTTCCCCTTCGCCTTCCCCGGGCCGCCGAGGCGCTCGACGGCGAACTTGCCGGCGGCGCGACCGATCTCGCGGTTGTCTCCGCCGATGAAGGCGGTGATCCGGTCGGTCGCGACGTTCCGGTCGAGGACGAGGACCGGGATTCCGGCGTCGATCGCGCGCTCGACGACGGGGGTGAGGCCCGGGCTCTCCTTCGGGGAGACGAGGAGGACGTCGACCTTCTGGCGGATGAAGTTCTCGACCTGCTCGACTTGCCGGTCGGTGCGGTCGTCGGCATCGGCGACGACGAGGTCGAACAGGTCGGCGTGCTTCGCGGCCTCCCTCTTGAGCTCGCGGTTGAACAGGACGCGCCAGGGCTCGGTCGTCGTGCATTGGGAGAACGCGACGACGGGCTTTCGCTTGGAGGACCTGCCGCAGGCGGGAAGGAGTGCGAGAGGGAGGAGGAAGCCGAGCGTCGAAAGGAGGGCGGGCTTCATTGTGCGGCGCGGCGGAGGGAGAGCCTCCCCTCCTGGAGGAGGACGGCGCCCACGATGAGGAGTCCCTTCACGACGAACTGGCGGCTCGAGTCGACGTTCTGGAGCAGGAGGATGTTCGCGAGATACCCGAAGAGGAGAACGCCGATCAACGTCCCTCCGATCGAGCCCGTCCCGCCGCGGAGGCTCGTCCCGCCGATGACGACCGCAGCGATCGCGTCGAGCTCCCAGCCCGTGCCCGGGTCGGGCTTCCCCTGCGTGTACTGCGCGGCGTAGAGGACGCCCGTCAGGCCCGCGAGGAGGCCCGAGACGGAGTAGACGATGAGCTTGGTCCTCGTCACCGGGACGCCCGAGAGGCGGGCGGCCTCCTCGTTCCCGCCGACCGCGACGACGTGGCGGCCGAGAGAGGTCTGGGTGAGAAGGAGGGCGGCGAGGGCGGCGACGGCGAGGAAGACGAGGCCGGGGACGGGGACGAGGCCGAAGATGCGCTCGCGGAGAAGGGAGAAAGCCTCCGGCGCCTGGCCCGGACCGAAGTAGATCGGGTGGACCATCCGGTCGGTGCCAGCGATCAGGCGGCCGGCGCCGAGGACGGAGACCATCATCGCCAGGGTCGCGATGAAGGGCTGGAGGGAGCCGCGCGCGACGAGGAGGCCCGAGGCGAGGCCGCAGAGCGCGCCGAGGAGGGGCGCGGCAAGAAGGACGCCGAGGACCCCGTAGCCGTGGCCTGCTCGCGCGTGAAAGGCGAGGGCGACCACGGCGCCGAGCCCGAGGGCGGGGAGGGGCGCGGCCGAAGGGCGGAGGAAACGGCGTGCCCCGAGGATCGCGAGCAGCGCCGTCCAGAGGCCCAGGGCGACGGCGCCGGCGGTCGAGGCCGCCGTCGGACCCCGTTCCATCAGGAGGCGGGCGGCGACCGTGGAGCCGAGGGCCATCGTCGTCCCGACGGCGAGGTCGATCCCGCCGGTCAGGACGACGAGGGTCATTCCGACGGCGAGGATCCCGTTCGAGGAGACCTGGCGGAGGACGTCGGCCTGGTTCCCCACGGAGAGGAAGACGATCCCCCCGTCGCGGTCGCGCGGGGAGAGGATCGCACCCGCGGCGACGAGGATGGCGAGGGCGAGGAAGCGCTTCCCGCGGGCGAGCGAAGCGATCAACCCGAGAGTTCGACGAAGTCGACGCCGAGGACGTCGGCGATCGTTCGGAGCTCCGGCCGCCAATCGCCGTACGTGCCGTGGATGTGGTTGCAGTGGAACCTCGAGACGAAGGTCTCCGGCGTGCAGTCGAGCCGCGCGAAGGCGTGGGGCCAGTTGTCCTGGGTGACGGCCGCAAGGCGGTGGTCCTCGGCGGCGCCGAAGGTGACGAACTCACCGTGGACGACGGCGAGGCGGTAGCGGGCCGTGTCGCTGCGGGTGAACCGCGCGAGGGTGACCTCGCCGGGCGCGGCGACGTGGTAGACCGCCGCGCCGCCCGCGGGGAAGTAGAAGCCCTGCGGTTTGAAGGTCACCTTCGCGAGGTTTTTCTTGGGGTCCGGGGAGCGGGCCGCGAACCAGGTCGCGTGGTTCCCCGAGTTGCAGAGGTCCCAGACCCCTTGCTCGGCGAAGTGGTGGCGGACGTCGGCGAAGAGGACCGGCTGGCCGGTGAGGAGGTTGAGGACCTGCATCGTGAGGGCGGCGTCCATGTCCGCCTCCGTCGAGCAGATCGTCGGGGCCTTCGGTCCCTCGAAGTCGTAGGGGTCGTTCAGGAAGGCTTCCGCGACGTCGGCCGTCGCGTAGTGCTCGGTCAGCTCGCGCTGTCCCTTGATCCCGCAGAAGTCGTAGCCGAACTGGGCGCAGAGCTCGCGCGCGGCGAAGTACATCGCGATCTGACGCTTGAGAAGCTCGGGGGTGAGGCTCCCCTTCTCGCTCTCGCCCCACTCGATCTTGCCGACGTTCTCCTTGCACCAGGCGAGGGCCCCCTCGACGCGCTCCTTCGGGACGAGGCCCGCCCTCCGGACGAGCTCCATCTGGTCGACGTGGTCGACGTCGATGCCGAACTGCTTCATCCAGAGCGCGGGGTCGGCGACGGCCGTGTCGATCCCGAGGGCGCGCCCGCCGAAGAGGCCGAAGGTCTGGCCGCGCAGGCGGTGCGCGGCGGCGACGGCGCGCAGCGCCGAGGCGAGGCGCGAGCCGACCGCCTCGTCCTCGGCGTCGCCGAAGACCTTGAGGAAGGGGATCCCGGCCTGGGCGAGGGAGCCCGAGGCCGCGAGCATGCCGACGAGGCCGGGATAGCGCGGGTTGACGTTCGAGAACTGGACGATCGGGTGGGGGAGGAACTGGGCGGCGACCCGGGAGAACTGCGGCCACGCCCAGACGGCGTAGTGGAAGAGGGCGACGTCGACGTCGGCCGCCGCGAGCAGCTTGGCGTTTCTCTCGGCGAGGTCGTTCGCCCAGACGACCTCCTCTCCGAAGAAGGGCTGGAACCCCCGCCGGCGGAGCGCCTCCTCGAGGCGGCGGTTGAACTGCTCGTTGACGGAGGCGAGGGGCCCCTGGAGGAAGTCGCGTCCGTCCCCGAAGGTGAGGACGCCCACCCGAACCGGCCGGTTCACGCTCATCGGTTCCCTTCTTTCGCCATCGTCCGCCGGTGGCGGGACTGCGAGTCGTAGAGGTCGAGGAAGACCTCGTGCTTGCGGTCGTGGTAGGGCCGCGCGGCGGCGCGCGGCTCGATCCGCCGCCCCGGCCGCGCCATCGCCTCCATCGCGGCGCGGAAGTCGGGGTGGATCCCCGCGGCGACGGCGGCCGCCATCGCGACGCCGAGGGGCATCGACTCCGGACACTCGGCGAGGAGGAGGGAGAGTCCGAGGACGTCGGCGTGCGCCTGGAGGAGTCTCTCGTTCTTCGTGCCGCCGCCGCAGACGTGGAGGGCCTCGATCGGGAAGCCCGCCCTCGCGAAGGCGTCGAGGACGCGCTTCGCGCCGTGCGCCACCCCTTCGAGGGCGGCCGCGTAGAAGCGGACGAGGCCGTCGGGGGAGTCGTCCCCGTCGAGACCCTCGATGGTGCCCCGGACGGTCGGGTCGGCGAGGGGGGAGCGATTCCCGTGGAGGTCGGGGAGGACGTGGAGGTCCCGCGCGAGGTCGAGGCCGCGCTGTTCCTCGAGCGCGGCGAGGCGGCGGTTCAGGCTCTCGTAGCGGTCCTTTCCGCCGGAGTCGATCGCCGGGAACGCGGCGTGGCGGCGCAAAAGGAAGTCGACCGCGGCCCCCGACCAGGACTGCCCTCCCTCGCCGAGCGAGTAGCCCGGGATCATCGCCCCGGGGTACGGGCCCCAGACGCCCGGCACGAAGATCGTGTCCTTCGAGGTTGCCATGAAGCAGGAGGAGGTCCCGAGGATCAGTGCGAGGACCGATTCCGGTCGGCTCCTCCCATCCGGCGTCAGGCCGACGACCGCGAACCCTCCCGCATGGGCGTCGATCATCGGGGTCGCGACGCGGACGCGGGAGGTGAGGCCGAGGCCGGTGGCCGCCTCGGCCGAGAGCGGGCCGAGGTCCGTCAGGAGCGGGACGACCTTCCGCCCCGCGATCCCGCGCTCGAGGAGGTCCTCGAGGCCGATCCGCTCGAAGAAGCCGGCGTCCCAGTCCTTCCCATCGTGGAGCCACTTGCAGACCGTCGTGCAGAGGCTCCGGGCGTCGTTTCCGGTCGCGCGATAGGCGAGCCAGTCGGCGAGGTCGAAGGCGCGGGCGAGAGCCGACCAGGTCTCGGGGTTCCGGCGCTTCAGCCAGAGGAGCTTCGGCGGCTCCATCTCGGGCGAGATCGCCCCTCCGACGCGGCGGAGGGCGGGGTGCCCCGTCGCGTTGATGCGGGCGGCCTCCTCGACCGCGCGGTGGTCCATCCAGACGATCACGTTCCGGTGGAGATCGCCTCCCGGGCTGGCCGGGATCGGGCGGTCCCCCTCGCCGAGCAGGACGAGCGAGCATGTCGCATCGAATCCGACGCCGGCGACGGATCCTCCCTCGGCACCCGCGCGCGCGAGCGCCTCCCGGCTCGCCGCGCAGACGGAGCGCCAGATCCCCTCGGAGGAGTGCTCCGCCCGGTCGGCCCCCTGGGTGAAGAGCGCGATCGGCCGCTCGGCGAAGCCGAGGAGGCGGCCCGAGGGATCGAAGAGGGCGGCACGCGCAGAGGTCGTCCCGACGTCGACGCCGAGGAGGAGGGGATTCGGCGGCGGCCTCAAGACTCTCGCGCGCGCAGGGGGTTCATGCCCTCGGTGCCCTTCGGAACGAAGCGGAGGCTACCAGGGGCCACCCGTCGCGCAACGCGCGCCGGGGCGGGGAGGGCTCCGGGCGCCGTGGTACCAATCCCGAGTTCGGCGTCCGTACCCATGGCCCGCGCGACCTCCGGGAAGGGAGCACGCGAGGCCGGTCCCTTGAAGGCGAAGGCTCTGCAGAACCTGAGGGCGGGGGCTCTCCTCTTCGACCGCGGTCTCTACGACGCGGCCGCGAGCCGCTACTACTACGCCGTCTTCCAGGCGTGCGTCCACGCGTTGGAGGGCCGGGGGCTGACGCCTGGCACGACGATCCCGGGGGCCCGCCGGTGGGATCACCCCACGGTACGGGTACGCGCGGCCGCGGTTCGGGATCGACCCGAGGACGAGCGGTTTTTCGAGGATCTGCGCCTCCTGCGCGAGAGGGCGGATTACAATCCCGAACCCATCGGACACGGGGCCGTCGAGTCATGTCGCCGCGAAGTCGAAAGGTTCGTGCTGGACGTCACCGCATGAAGGACCGCCGCGTGTGCATCGTCGCGAACACGAGCGAAGCCCGGTTTCCCGGGGTGCAGGTCGTCGTCGAGCCGTACGGCTCGCCGGACGACGAGACGATCCGCTGGTGGGTCTACATCCTGCACTGTCGCCGGAAGGACCTGCGAACCGTCCGCCGATTTGCGATCGGCTTGGGTCTGGACCTCTTCCGTCCCGGGATGGCGTTCATCGCGGACGCGCGGGAGAGATGGGACACGGCACTCTTCCTCGCTCGGAAGAAGAAGGAGGCTCGGGCCGCCAGGAGGACGGGCCGCCTCCGGCGGAAGACAGCTTGACGCAGTCGAGGAGCGATAGAGACTCGCCTCGCCGGTGGACAGGGGGAGCCGTCCGGCGTTGTCATGCCGGGGCGGCGGCGATTCCCCCCGCCCCGTGACGTCCGGATCCCTCGACCGACGCTCCTTCCTCTCCGCGGCGGGATCGCTCCCGTTCGTCCTCCCGCTCCTTCCCTCGTGGCTGCGGCGGATGGGGGTCCAGGACGGCGGCCGCCTCGACGACCGCGTCATCCCGGCGGACAAAGGGCTCGACCCGGCTTGGGTGCGCGGCCTCTTCGAACGCGGGGAGCCGACCGTCTACCGCGGGGCCTCGCTTCCGAAGGTCGCGATGCCGATCGGCGGGATCGCGAGCGGGCAGGTCTACCTGACGGGAGACGGGCGCCTCGCGCACTGGGCCGTCTTCGGAGGCCCGCAGTCCCCGGGCGAACTGTTGTGCGAGTTCACGGTGACCGCGAAGGTCGGAGGGCGCGAGGAGACCCGGCGGCTCGACGCGACCGGCTTCGACGACATCTCCTTTCGGGGGGAGTGGCCCTTCGGGTTCGTCCGATTCGCCTCGCGAGCGCGCCGTCCCTTCCCCCTCGAGGTCGATCTCGCGGCGTGGAACCCGAAGGTCCCCCTCGACGCCGAGGCCTCGATCCTCCCCGGCGTCGTCCTCCGCTACCGGCTTCGAAACCCGGGCAAGGCGCCCGTGCTCGCCGCGGTGCGCGGAAGGCTCCTCAACGGCGCCGGCTGGCTCGGGGACCTTGCGGGTTTCCGCGCGAACGGGTTCGGGGGGAACCTGAACCTCGCCGTCGCCGAGGCGGGGTTCGCCGGCGTCCACATGGGCACGGCGGAGAGGGTCGGAGGGAGCAAGGGCGCGGCGAAGGAGTCCGACCTCCTCGCCGGCTTCGACGGGAAGGACTACGAGGGGTGGACCGCGGAGGGGGAGGCGTTCGGGGCGGCCCCGCCTCGCGGCACACTCCCGAACCAGAACCCGGTGTCGGGTTTCGACGGCGCGGGCCTCGTGAACTCCTACGTCGGGGGCGACGACACGACGGGGCGCCTCCTCTCCCCCGAGTTCACGATCCGGAGACCCTACGTGAACTTCCGGATCGGCGGAGGCGCGGGCGCCGGAACGAGGATGGACCTCCTCGTCGACGGCCGCGCCGTCCGGACCGCGCGTGGCCGAAACGACGAGCGGCTTGAGCCCCGCTCCTGGCTCGTCTCGGACTTGGCCGGCAAGAAGGCGCGGATCGCCATCGTCGACGAGGCGAAGGGAGGGTGGGGGCACGTCAACGTCGACCGGATCGAGCTCGCGGACGAGGCCGCGCGAGGGCCTTCGGCGCGCGCGACCTTCTGCCTCGCGGCCCTCTCCTCGGAGGGGCGGGTCCTCCCCGCGACCGACTCCGCCGGCGTGGAGCGGGAGGGGCCGAGTCCACCGGGCGAGTCCTGGGCCGGCGCCGTGGAGCAGACCGTCGTCGTCCCCCCTGGCGGGGAAGAGTCGGTTTCGTTCGCCATCGCCTGGCACTCCCCTTCGCGGGTCACTCTCGGCCGCGAGATCGGGAACCTCTACGCGAAGCGCTTCCCCGACGCCCTCGCCGTCGCGCGCGCCCTCGCGAAGGACGACGGCGCCGCGGACCTCTTCCGCCGCACCTTCTTCGACAGCACGCTGCCGCGCTGGCTCCTCGAGCGTCTCTGGATGCCCGTCTCGACCCTCGCGACCGAGACCTGCCAGCTCTGGGCGGGCGGGCGATTCTGGGCGTGGGAAGGGGTCGGCTGCTGCTCCGGGACCTGCACCCACGTCTGGAACTACGAGCACGCCCTCGCCCGTCTCTGGCCCTCCCTCGACCGCTCGGTCCGCGAGATGCAGGACTTCGGCGAGGCCTTCGACGAGAAGAGCGGCCTCGTCGGGTTCCGCGGGGATCGGAACTACGCCGCGGACGGGCAGGCGGGGACGATCCTCAAGGCCTACCGGGCCCACTTGATGTCGCCCGACGAAGGATGGCTCCGGCGTCTGTGGCCGCGGATCAGGAAGAGCCTCGAGTTCCTGGTGGCGCGGGAGGGGGGGGAGGAGGGGCTGCTCCGCGACGCGCAGCC
The DNA here is from genome assembly GCA_035695825.1 of Planctomycetota bacterium. GTDB lineage: Bacteria > Planctomycetota > UBA1135 > UBA1135 > JAKEFM01 > JAKEFM01. Next base: position 16,521 of record DASRRH010000026.1, read on the forward strand.
GAACACGTTCGACATCGACTTCGAAGGGGCGAACACCTTCGTCGGCTCGCTCTACCTCGCCGCGCTCCGGGCGGGGGAGGAGATGGCGCGGGCGATGGGGGAGGAGGAGAGAGCGCAGCGCTGGCGCGCGGTCTTCGAGCGAGGGTCGCGGGCGACGATGGAGAGGCTCTTCGACGGGGAGTACTTCGTCCAGGAAGGGAACGGCCCCTGGCAGTACGGCCCCGGCTGCCTCTCCGACCAGCTCTTCGGGCAAGGGTGGGCCCACGCCCTCGGCCTCGGCTACCTCGTCCCCCCCGAAGCGGTGCGGTCGGCGCTGCGGGCGATCTGGAAATACAACTGGGCGCCGGCCGTCGGGCCCTACAACCGGGCCCACCCGCCCGAGCGCTGGTTCCTCGGCCGCGACGACCCGGGGCTCCTTCTCTGCACTTGGCCGAAGGGGGGGCGCGACGGCGAGCCGGTCCGCTACCGCGACGAGGTCTGGACGGGGATCGAGTACCAGGTCGCGGGCCACATGGTCTGGGAGGGGATGCTCGAGGAGGCGCTCGTCCTGATCCGCGCGGTGCACGACCGCTACGACGGCGCGCGGCGAAACCCGTGGAACGAGGTCGAGTGTGGAGACCACTACGCGCGCGCCATGGCCTCCCACGGATGCCTCCTCGCGCTCTGCGGCTTCGCCTACGACGGACCGGCCGGGAGGCTCGCGTTCTCCCCGAGGCTGGGCCCGGAGGACTTCCGCGCGTTCTTCGCGGGGTCGGAAGGGTGGGGGACGCTCTGGCAGAAGCGGGAGGGGACGCGGTGGGTCCACGGCGTCGACCTCGTCCGAGGGCGCCTCCGCCTGGCCGAGCTCGGCCTCGCCTGGCCGGTGGGGACGAGGCCGCGGATCGGAGCGGTCCTCTGCGGAGGCCGGCCGCTCGGAGGGACCTCGTTCGCGGAGGGGCGCGTTCGATTCACCCCCGACCTCCTCCTGGAGGGCGAGGCCCCGGAGCGCCGCCGCCTCGTCGTCGAGAGCGTCCCCGGTTGAAAAAGGAAAGGGGCGCGAGGCCATCGAGCCCTCGCGCCCGGGAACCGCCGCGCCCCCGTGCGGCGTTCAGCGAGCGGGAGCGAAATCGACCGGGTAGCGGTCGACGTGCTTGCGGTCGACCCGAACCCGGAGGGAATCGAAGAACATCGAGATCAGTCGGGCGTCGTCGAGCAGGCCGTAGCGGAGGGCGGTGTCGAGGTCGACGCCGAGCCAGGCGAGGTAGAGGTCGAGCATCTCCTGGGTGAAGAAGACGTGGCCGACGGAGCCGGGCGGATCCGGATCGATCGGGTCGACGTCGACCGGCCTTCGCGCGGTCGAGGGCTCGATCGGGGTGACGTCGACGAGTGACCCGACGGGCCCGGTCACCGCCGGCGCGATCCCGTCTCCCGCGAGGGGGTCGATCGGGGCGAAGGCCGCCCGCGGGCGGTGGGGCACCGACGCGCTCGGGGCGCGCCGGGCGCGGTCGGCCTTCTTCTGGCCGCGCGGGTTCGCGGCGGCGTCGGCGGAGAAGAGGACCAGGATCGGGGCGGCCAGGAGAGCGAGGACGGAGGTGCGGGACATGGGAGCCGGTCCTTTCTGCCCCTCTCGGGGGCGTTCGCCCTTCCCGAGCCGGAGCCCGCGCCGGACCGAACGGAAGGGGCGCGGGCTTTCCCCCTTCCTCCGAAGCGCGGTAAGAGGGGGCGCGTTCGGTCCCTCTCTCCTCGCGGCTCCGGACGGAGTCTCCTACGGGGCCGGATTGACCGCATCTCCGGCCCGTCGGAAGATCGGACCGGAGGTTTCCGCAGGGTTGCGCCCCCTTGGGTCCCCGAGGCTGCGACCTCCGCCCCCTGGGCGGCGGGCCTCCGGCCCGAGCGAGGACCGGGAGGAACCCGTGAACAGGACCGACGACGAGAAGGCCGGGACCGGAAACGCGGGCGAGCGGGCCGCGCCCCGCTCGCGCGGGGGAGAGGCACCGCTCTTCGCGGACCGCTACGAGATCCTCGGCGTCCTCGGCGAGGGCTCCTTCGGCGTCGTCTACCTCGCGCGCGACCCGCGGCTCGGCCGGGAGGTCGCGCTCAAGTTCCTGCGCTCGGAGGCGTTCTCCGACCCGCAGGCGCAGGCGCGATTCCTCCGGGAGGCCCGGTCCCTCGCCTCCGTCGACCATCCGAACGTCGTCACCGTCTACGACCTCGGCGAGGTCGACGGGCGCCCCTACCTGAGCCTCGAGCGGGTCGAGGGAACCACCCTGCGCGAGGCGCTCGAGAGCGGGCCCTTCTCCGTCGCCGAATCGGCGGCGATCGGCCGAGCGCTCCTCTCCGCCCTCGCCGCGATCCACGCCGCGGGCCTCGTCCACCGGGACGTCAAGCCCGGCAACGTGATGCTCGCGCGGGACGGGCGCGTGAAGCTCATGGACTTCGGCCTCGCGCGGGGGACCGCGTCGACCTTCGACCTGACGGGCGGGGGGATCACGGCCGGGACACCCTACTACATGGCGCCCGAGCAGTGGCGGGGGAAGTCGGCCTCCCCCCAGTCCGACCTCTTCGCCCTCGGCACCCTCCTCTACGAGTGCCTCGCGGGTCGCGTCCCCTTCAAGGCGGGGAGCGTCGACGAGCTCCAGCAGGCCGTCCTCCTCGACGATCCCCCCCCGCTCCGGGAGCTCCGCCCCGAGATCCCCGAGGTCCTCTCCAAGATCGTGGAGAAGGCGCTCGAGAAGGACCCCCCCGACCGGTTCGCGAGCGCCTCCGAGATGCGCGCGGCGCTCTCGCAGATCTCGAGCGCCCCCGACGAGACGGGGGTCCTGCGCGGGAAGGCCGCCCGCTTCCGGCGCGTCGAGGTTCGACCGCTGCCGGAGACCCTCTCGTTCGGCGCGACGCCCCCCGGGGCGTCCCTCGCGCCCGGCGCTCGGTCCGAGGGCCGGCGTCGCTTCCTCGTCTACGCCGGATCGGCGGCCGCGGCGCTCGTCCTCGGGCTCGTGGGGATCACGCTCTTCTCGACGCGGGCCGCGAGCCGGGACCTCCCGATCGAAGTCCGCGCCTTCCGCATCGCGAGCGCGGGGGCGCGCGCCGAGCCCGTCACGGACGGCTCGACGATCCGCTCGGGCGAGCATCTCTACTTCGAGATGCGGCCGGCCGAGGACTCCCACCTCTACGTCTTCAACGTGGACTCGAGCGGCTCCCCGATCGCGCTCTTCCCCTCGAGCGAGGCCTCGTACGACCGGGGCAATCCCTTCGAGGGGGGGATGCTCCACCACCTCCCTCCGACCCGCGGGGGCAAGTCGATCGAGTTCGGAATCGACGACGTGACCGGCGAGGAGGTTTTCTACGTCGTCGCCTCGCGCCGTCCGATCCCCGCGCTGGAGGATGCGCTGGCGGGAATGCGCCAGGTGGGGGGGGGGCCGGGGAGAGGGCTCCCGGAGACGGCCGCGAAGGAGGTGGCGCAGCTCGACCCGCGCCGGGCGGAGAGGGCGAGGGACGAGCTCTTGAGGACGCGGGGGGCGTCGCGACTGGTCGAGTCTTCTCCGCCGGCGGGGGGGACGCTCGCCCCCGCGCCGGTCCCCGACGCCGTGCGGCTCGTGGGGCCCGGCCGGGTCGCGTTCGAGCTCCGCCTGCGCCACGAGTCCTAGCGAAACAACCTCCCCGCCGCGAACCGGCCCGTCCGCGACTTCCCGTGCCGGGACAGGAACGACTTCCTCGCGGCGTCGGTCGCGTGGAACTCTGCGTCGAGCGCCTCGAGGAGGGCCGCCTGCGCCTCCGCCTCGGCCTTCGCCCCTCGGACCGCCTTCTCGAGGCGCGCGAGGGGCTCGCCGAGGCCGGCGGCCCTCGCCCTCGGCGCGACCTCTTCGAGCCGCCCCTCCGCGCCGAGCGCGTCGGGCAGGGGGAGGTCCTCGTGGGCGAGGAGCGCGGTCTCGATCGCGAGGGTCGCCCGGAGGTCCTCGAGGACCGCGCCCGCCAGCCCCTCGGCGTCGAACCCCTTCGCGCCGCGCGCGAGGCGGGCGGCCCCTTTCCGAAAGGCCGCGACCTCCCCCCGGAAGAGCGAGGCGAAGGCCTTCCGCGCCTCCTCGACGTCGGCCCCGGCCCGGAGGACCCGAAGGATCGAGAGGCCGATCTCCCGCTCCGGGTCGGCGCGCGCGCAGAAGCCGGGCCCGAGGGGGAGGAGGACGTCGGGAGGCCAGCCGATCCCCTCCGTGTGGATCCCGCGGATCGGGGTCGCCCGGTCGTTCACGCCGAGGCGGAACTCGACGAGCCCCGAGGGGCAGCGGAAGGAGTTCGGGATGATCCCCCAGCCCCCGGTCGGGCGCCCGACGGAGATCGCGCGCCCCGTCTCGGAGAGGGCCCAGGTGAAAGTCTCCGCGGAGGAGACCTCGAGCTCGTCCTGTAGCATCACGATGGGCCCGTCGAACTGCCAGGAACCGGAGGGCTCGATCCGCCCCTGGTTCCCGTTCGCGACTCCCTTCGGGGAGACGCGGCCCGCCATTTCCCAGGCCTCGGGGTCACCGCCTCCCCCCATTCCGCGGCAGTCGAGGAGGAGGGCCTCCATCCCCTTCAACGCGTCGAAGGCGCGATGGAACGCGTCGGCCGTGGCCCGGTCCATGCCTCCGGTGATCCGGAGGTATCCGAGCTTGGTCAACCCCTCGGCCGGGAGGAGCTTCGAGACGGCTCCCTCGCCCGGAGAGACCCCCTCGGGGAGGGTCGCCTCCTCGAGGTAGAAGGCCTTCCCGCCCGGACCCCAGCGCGGGAGGGAGACCTTCCGCGTCTTCCCCTCCGGCGTGAGGGCGAGGATCTCGACCTCCTGTTTCTGTCCGAAAGGGAGGAAGCGGTTCCCGAGCGTCGCGAAGAGGCTGTGATCGCTCGAGGATCCCTGGAAGGCCGTGATCCGGCGCTTTTCCCGCTCCGCCGCGAGGAAGAGGGGGAACCCGTCGACCTCGGCGATCGCCGAGCCGAGCGGTAGGGAGCCCTCGAGGACGTGCCCCTTCCGGATCCCCCGGACGAGGACCCGCCCGCGGTCCCACGCGAGCCAGAGCGCGCCGCCGTAGATCCCGTCCCACTTCGAGGGGAGGAGCTTCTCGTCGACGGGCGTGCCGACGACGCCCGTGTGGCTGTCTCGAAGGACGGCGAGGAGCCGCATGACGTTCTTCACGTGCTCGGCGTCGCTCGCGCACTTCTCGAAGTGCGGGCGCAGGCGGGCGGCCTCGGCCTTCCAGTCGATCTTCTTCGAGGCGACCGCGGCGCCGCGGCGCTCGACGGTCTCCCGGATGAACTCGAAGTCCTCGAGATACTTCGAGGGAGCGCCGCCCGCGAGAAGGAGGGCCGAGAGGAGGAGGTGCGACGCGGACACGCCCTCGATCTTCTTTCCGGCGCCCCGGCCGGTCGAGGGGGGGATCGGGACCGAGCCTCCCGGCCGCGTGAGAATCTCCCTGCGGCGGATGCGCCTCTCTATGAAAGCGCGTCCTTGCTGGATCTCCGGGCGAGGGCTAACCTGCCCGACCAAGTACGGGACGCCAGCCGTCGGCACCTGTGTCGGGGAAGGCGTCCCCCTTCGCGAGGGTTGCAGGAGAATGAGGTGAACGCATGAGAGTCACACTCGGACTTCTTGCGGCGGCTGTGTTGGTGCTCGGCTCGCCTCCCGCCGCCTCCCAGGGGGTCGTGATCCACGAGGAGAGAGTCTGGCTCGGGCCGCCCTGCCCGATGGGGGACTACGACGAGCAGGCGGTGGCCAACGTGACGGGGAGCTACACCGGACCCGTGAACCCCGCCGGATTCTGCGAGCTCGTTCCGCCTGCTCCCGGCGGTCCCTTCGGGGCGCCGGGAGCCACCCTCTGGCACACGGAGATCGACTGCTGCGCCCTCGGAGCGGGCCCGCCCCCCGGATGGGGCCCCACGTTCGCGGCGTACAACACGGGCGCGGGGCCCGCGCCTCCGGCTCCCTTCACCTACATCACGCTGAACGCCGCGGGGACGAGCGTCGCCAACGCGGGAGCGATCTGCTCCTACGGGATCGACGCCGTGAGCATGCGGCCGGCCGGGAACCAGCGGATCATCCTTTGCTTCGAGTACGTCAAGACCACGGAGACTCCCGGCACGCCCGCGTTCGACACGAGCTTCGTCGAGGTTCGCCCGGCGCCCTGCGGGGAGCCCTGCGCCGTCGATCCCGCCGGCGCGCCTCCCTGGACGGCGATCTCGGTCCTCGCCCCGCCGAACGTCGGCTGCGCGACGCCGACCATCTGCTGCATCGGCCCCGGCAACCCTGCCCTGAACGGGATCTTCCTCGCGCCGCCGGGCGCGCCCGGGGGCGGGAAGATCCGCTTCCGGTTCAACTCCGGAGACGGCACCTCGAACGCCTACTGCGGCTGGGCCGTCGACAACGTGGTCCTGACGAACGAGGAGTGCTTCCCTCCCTGCGCCGCCGCGAGCCCTTTCCAGCCCCGCATCGCCACGAGCGGGGACCCCTCCCCGGGAGCGCCGATCACGATCGGCCTCCTCGCCGGGCCTCCCGGCGCGTTCGCGTTCCTCGTGATCGGGATCGCCAACCCTCCGCCGGCCGCTTTCGGGGGGTGCGCCCTCTGCTGCGCGCCGCTGATCATCCTCGGGCCGTTCGGGACGAGCACCGCGGGGACCTTCTCCCTCCCGGTCGTCCTCCCGCCGCTCCCTCCCTGCTTCACGGAGTTCTGCCTGCAGTGGGTCGTCCTCGGTGGAGGGGGCGTCTTCACCTCCTCGGCCGGAAAGCTGGTCTGGCAGATCGGCTGATCCCGGATCGAAGCGCGATCGTCCTTGCGCGGGCCGCCCCGGGGCGGCCCGCGCCGCACGCGTGGGAGGGAACCCGGCGTCCGCTCGGCGCGTCCCCTCACCAGACCGTGGGGCTCGTCCCCTTCCCAGGAACCTCGAAAAGGAAGTGAACCGATGAAACTGGCTCCCGCGATCCTCGCCGCGGCGGTCCTCGTCCTCGTCTCGCCGGCGGCCCCCTCGCAGATCATCATCCACGCGGAGAGCGCGTGGGTCGGCCCGCCGTTCCCGATGGGGGACTACGATTCGCAGGTGGTCCCGGTCGTCGCCGGCATGTACACGGGGCCCGTGAACCCTCCGGGCGCGTGCTTCATCCTCCCTCCCGGACCGGGAGGTCCGTTCGGAGGTCCGGGCCCGACCTTGTGGCACACGGAGGTCGACTGCTGCGCCGCGGGAGCCGGACCGCCGCCCGGGTGGGGGCCCACCTTCGCGGCCTACAACTCGGCGGGGGGGGGGCTCGTCCCCTACACGTACCTCACGGGCGCGGGGGGCATCGTCACGGCCAACGCGGGAGCGCTCTGCTCCTACGGCATCGCCGGGGTGAGCTTCCGGCTGCCGAGCCCGATCGGCCTCGGCCAGCTGATCGTCCTCTGCTTCGACTACGTGAAGGACACCGAGGGGGGCGGGATCACCGCCTTCGACACGGCCTTCGTCGAGGTCCGGCCCGCCCCGTGCGGCGAGCCGGCGGCGGTCGACGGGCCCGGGTCTCCGCCCTGGACCGCGATCTCCGTCATCCCCGGGAACGTCCCCTGCGGGGTGCCGACCACGTGTTGCATCGGGCCCTTCAACCCTGCCCTGGACGGAATGTTCATCACGCCCCCGGGGGCCCCCGTCGGGGGGAAGATCCGGTTCCGGTTCAACACGGGGGACGCCACCTCGAACATGTACTGCGGGTGGAGCGTCGACAACGTCGTCCTGACGAACGAGGAGTGCGTCCCCTCATGCCCCGGCGCCGTCTCCCCGACGATCGGGAACGTCGGCGGGGAGGCGATCTCCCCGAACCCCGCCTACGGGATCACGCTCTCCGGAGCGCCTCCGGGCTCGTTCGCGGCACTCAACATCTCGCCCGGGAACGTGCCCGCGACGCCGATCCCCTTCCCGGGGGGCTGCCTCGTCTGCTGCCCCCCCTTCATCGTGTTCCCGGCGGTGTTCGTCCCGCTGGGGGGCGCGGTCACCCTTCCGGTCCCGATCCCGGCCGGGATCCCTCCCTGCGTGAGCGAGGTCTGCGTGCAGTGGTACATCCTCGCTCCGCCGACCGTCCTCACCTCCTCGGCGGGGAAGGTCCGCTTCCAGATCGGCTGATCCCTCCCGGAGATCGATCGAGCCTTCGCGCGGGCCGCCTCCGAGGCGGCCCGCGCTCCATTGAGGGGGGGGCTACGGACAGACCGTGACGCGCAGCCCGGCCGTCAGTGCGACGCTCGAGTTCGCGGCCGGGTCGAGGATCCCGGCCTGCGCCGAGACGGTGGCGCTCACGAGGGAGAGATCGTTCGGGATCGGGAGGGAGACCGTGGCGAAGCCGGCTCCCGCGACCCCCGCCGGCCCGCCGAGGGGCAGGGGGACCGCAGCGCCGGGGAGGACGAAGATCGTCCCCCCGGCGAAGGGGACGCTCGTCTCGACCGCGTTCAGGACGAGGAGCGCCGGAGCGCCTCCGCGCGCGGCGGCGATCGTGAGGCCGAAGCCGGCGTTGCCGATCTGAGGGCTCCCCCCGCTCGCCACGAGGACGGGGACCACCCCTCCCGTTCCCGGCGTCCCCGCTCCGAGGACGAGCGGGGCGGGACAGGCGACCGGCTCGACGCAGGCGCGGATCAGCCAGTTGCCGTTGTAGTAGAGCGGGCAGAGCGGGGCGCCCGAGACGGTGGCCGTCGCGGCGTCCCTCCACCCCTGACCCTGGATGAAGATCAGGTTCTTCTGCGTGCCGGCGCCGCAGGAGCAGAAGAAACCGGTGCAGGTGTTGTCGGTCGCGAAGTTCGTCGAGTAGCCGCTCGGGCAGGTCCCGGCGAGAGCGTTCACCTCCATCCACCAGGCGACCACGATCTTGCCGGACGTGGCGACGACGTTGAAGGAGGAGAGGGCGGGGGAGAGGTTGATGCCGCTGCTCGCGACCCCGATGCTGCTGCCGGTCGCCGTGCTCCAGCGGAAGAGGCTCGGCCCGAGCGTCGGGATCCCCCCGCTCCAGGTGACCCCGTCGAAGATCTCGAGGTCCGTGGCGGCCTGGATCCCGTTCGCGGAGGCGACGTTCAAGTACCCGACGGCGGCGCTGTGGACCTTCACCTGCACGCCGAGCCCGCTGACGTCGAAAACCGCGGCGCAGGCCTCCCCCTCGCACAGGCCCTGGATGACGCTCACTGCCATCGGGCCGCTCGGGAACGCCGGGAGGATGTCGTTCTTCAGGAGGACTTGGCCCGGCGCGCAGACCTGGCCGAAGGAGGAGGACTCCGCGAGGAGCGAGGCGAGGAGGAACGTCCGGGCGAGGCGGGCGCGGTTCATGGTGTTCTCCCGAGAGAGGATCCGCGGGGCCACGCCGCGGCGAGGGAAGTATCTCTCGGGAAACAGGGGTTCGTCGGCTCGATCGGGCCGGGGCGCGGGAAAGGGGGGGTATCCTTGCCCCGCCTCGGGCCCCCTTGGACCTCGACGACTTCACCCCCGAGCCCGACCTCTCGAAGGCCCGGACGCCCCCCTCGCGCTGGTACCTCGACCCGGCACTGTTCGAGGAGGAGAAGCGGCGCGTCTTCGGCCGGACCTGGCAATGGGTGGGGCATGCCTCCGACGTCGCTCGCCCGGGGGACTTCCTCGCCGGGGAGGTCGCCGGGGAGCCGGTCGTCCTGGTGCGGGACTCGGGGGGCTCCCTCGGCGCCCTCTCGAACGTCTGCCGCCACCGCGCGAGCCTCGTCGCGAGCGGGAAGGGGAACCGCCGCTCCCTCCAGTGCCCCTATCACGGCTGGACCTACGGTCTCGACGGGAGGCTCCTCGCCGCTCCGGAGTTCGAGGGGGTGGAGGAGTTCGTCCGGAGCGAGGTCCGGCTCCCCACGTTCCGGGCCGAGGCGTGGGGGCCGTTCGCCTTCGCCAACCTCTCCGCCGAGGGCCCCTCCCTCGCCGAGATCCTCGGGGAGATCCCCTCCGCGATCGCCCGGATCGGCTGCGACCTCGGGAGGCTCCGCTTCCACGCCCGCCGGGACTACCCCGTCCGGTGCAATTGGAAGGTCTACGTCGACAACTTCCTCGAGGCCTACCACGTCCCGGTCGCCCACCCCTCCCTCCACCGCGAGCTCGACTACGACCGCTACCGGGTCGAGACCTTCCGGTACCACTCGCGCCAGTCCGCTCCGATCCGCCCGGCGAAGGGGGAGGGGGAGCGGCGTTACGGGGCCCCGGACTCGGCGGCCCTCTACTACTGGGCCTTCCCGAACTGGATGCTCAACGTCTACCCCGACAACCTGAGCCTCAACGTCGTCCTCCCCCTCGCGCCGGAGGAGTCGCTCGTCGTGTTCGAATGGTTCTTCTTCGAGGGGGCGGCCGAGGAGGCGGCCCGGGCGACGATCGCCTTCAGCGACGAGATCCAGCGCGAGGACGCGGGGCTTTGCGAGGCCGTCCAGAGGGGCCTTCGCTCGGCCCGGTACGATCGGGGCCGCTACTCCGTCCGGCGCGAGAACGGCGTCCACCACTTCCACGGCCTGCTTCACGAGTTCCTCGAGGGGGCCGGACGGGGCCGGGCTCGAACGTAGAGGGCGAGGGCGAGGAGGAGGAACCCGCCGCTGCCCCCGAGGACCTTGGCGAGGTGGCCGCCCGGGTTCGAGGCGGCGGGAGGGGGGAGGACCGCGAGGAGGACGGCGAGGAGCGTCGAGAGGAATCCGAGGGAGGCGGGGAGACGGCGGGCGAAGCGCCGGCCGGGCGCGAGGAGCGTCCCCCGGAAGTGAGCGGCGAAGAGGTAGAGGTAGGGGACGAAGTAGAGGACGGTGGTCGCGTCGTTCAGGACGCGGTAGGCCTCGGACACCGTCGAGCCCGCCAGCGCGAGCAGCGCGATCCCGCTCGAGATCCCCGCCTGCCAGAGGAGGGAGACATGCGGCGTTTCGAACCGGGGATGGAGGCGCGCGAACGAGGGGGGGAGGAAGCGGTCGACGCCGACGGCGTAGGGCATCCGCGCGGATCCGGCGAGCCATGCCCCGAAGTTCCCGAGGCCGCCGAGGGCGAGGAGGGGGGCGAGGATCGAGACGGGAGCGAGGAGCCCCAGAGCCGCGAATCCCCGGTCGAGCGCCTGGAGGATTCCGCGGGTCTCGCTCAGGCTCCCCGAATCCGCGAGGACGAGCGCGCCGACCGTCCCGAGGAGGTAGATCGAGACGACGGCGCCTCCGGCGAGGGGGACCGATCTCGGGAGAGTGCGGCGGGGATCGCGGATCTCCCCGCCCATCGTGGCCGCCAGCTCGAGGCCGGCGAGGGCGAAGCAGATCGAGGACCAGGTGCGCCAGGTATCGAGGCGCGCGAATCCCGGGAGGAGGTTCCGGAGCGGGGTCGCGGAGCCGTCCCGGACGAGGAGGATCGCGCCGAAGACGACGAGGAGGGCGCAGGGAAGGAAGATCGAGAAGGCCCCGACGGTCTGGACCCGACGCCCGAAGCGGACCCCCGCGACGTTGAGCCCCGTGATCGTCCAGATGGCGCCGAGAGTGAAGGCCGCGACGAAGGCGGGGCTCGCGGGCGCCTGCGCCCCGAAGAGGAAGGCCGCCGCCATTTCGGCGGCGAAGGTGAGGAGGGCCGGGAAGTAGAAGAGGTTGCTGACGACGTAGGCCCAGGCGCAGACGAAGCCGTGGAAGGGGCCGAAGGCCTCCTTCGTCCACCGGTAGAGCCCTCCCTGCTCGGGGCTGCGCCGCGAGAGGTCGTGGACGACGTAGGCCCCCGGGAGGAAGAAGACGAGGAAGGAGAGGCCCCAGAGGGCGAGGGAGGAGGGGCCGCGGGCGGCGGCGAGCGAGATCCAACGCACGCTCACGACGGCGGTGACGTGGAAGAGGACGAGGTCGCGCAGCCGCCATTCCCGGCGGAGCTGAGGCTGCCCCTGTTCCGTGTTGATTCGAGTCACGAACCGCTACCGACTCGTGGAATAGGAGGGGGTGGGGGTCGGGGGAGCGATCCCGTTGCAATCGACGAGGAGGGCGGGGCTTCGCGGCCCGCATCAACACGGGACGGGCGAAGTCTCGAGCGCGGCGGCGAACGCCTCCTCGATCGAAGTCCAAGGGAAGCGATCGAGGAGGTCGTGGAGCTTCCTCCGGTGCCCGCGGAGGCCGGCGTGCTGGACGAAGGACTCGAGCGGGGAAAGCTCGAGCCGGTAGCGCCCCGCTTGCGGGTCGAGCTCGCGGGGGTGGACGTAGATCATCGCGAAGCCCGCGCCCCGCAATCGGCTCCGGAGGAACCACCTCTCGAGGGCGTGGGGGAGGAGGCGCATGGAGAACCCGCCCCCACGGGGGAGGCGCAGGCCGAGCAAGGTGAGGGAAGGGAGTGGGATCTCGAGGAGGCGAGCGCCGGCGGGCGTGCGGAGGAAGAACGGCGCGCCCGGCGTGCCGCGGATCCCGTAGAGGTAGTTTGCGACGGGGGCGAGGCTCGAGTCGTACCGGAAGCCCGTCTCCGCGAGCCGATCGAAGGCCCACAGGGTCTCGCGGACGATCGAGGCCGAAGGCGCGCGGAACCCGAGCGGGGGCCGGCCGCAGGCCGCAGCGATCGCGTCCCGGGCCCGTCGCAGCCCGTCGGCGAACGCCTCCGATCCCTGGCGGTAGACGAGCTCGTGCTCGAAGCCGTGGCAGGCGACCTCGTGTCCCTCCCTCGCGATCCGCTCGACGAGGCGGGGGAAGCGCTCGGCCACCCGGCCGAGGACGAAGAACGTCGCCCGGTGGCGGCGCGCGGCGAGCAGGTCGAGGATCCGGTGCGTGTTCCGCTCGACCGTCGAGGGGGGATCCTCCGGCGGGCGGAGGCTGCGGTAGTTCGCGTCGTACCAGTCCTCGACGTCGACCGTCAGGACGAGGCGCCCCCGGGGCTCCTCCACAGGGAGGACTTCGAAGCCCGGCGGGAAGGGGTTCAAGCCCTGGCGCCTCTCTCCGGAGGACGACAAGGCACGAACGATATCGAACCTCGCCGGCCGTGCCGCGGTCGAGTCGGAGCGGAGTAGACCCCGAGCCGGTCGCCGGCCTACGATCCCCCCTGCCGGAGCGAGCCATGCCCGAAGGAGCCCGCGAACTCGCCGAGACGGTCTCGTTGATCCGGAGGGCGCGGGACGGGGACGCGGCCGCGTCCGAGCGACTCTTCGAGCGCTACTCGCGCGTCGCCCTCGAGTGCGCGCGCCGGCTCACGGGCGCCGCCCTGCGGCGCAAGGTCGAGGCCGAGGACCTCGCGCAGAGCGCGCTCGCGGAGGTCTGGAGAGACTTCCGAAGGTTCGACTATCGGGGCGTCGGCTCCCTCGACCGGTTCGTGCGCCGCGTCGTCGAGAACAAGATCCGGGACAAGGCGGAGTACTGGCGCGCCCAGCGCCGGGACGCGGGGCTCGAGCGAAGCCTGCGCCGCCCGTCGAGCGGCCTCTCGGAGACGAAGGGCCCGGACTTCCCGTCCGAGGACCTGACGACGACGCAGTTCGTGAGCCGCCGCGAGACCGGGGAGCGGGTGCGGGAGGCGATCGGTCGTCTGCCGGAGGAGCACGCGCTCCCCCTCCGACTCTTCTGGATCGAGGAGCTCCCCCTGAAGGATGTGGCGGCGAAGCTCTCCCTCCCGAGCTCCGATGCCGCGCGGATGCGGATCCAGCGCGCCCGCGATGCTCTCCGCAAGCTCCTCGAGGTGAAGCGGGGGGGGTAGAGGGGGGGGAGGCAAGAGGGGCCCCCCCGCGTTCGGTGCCGTCGCGTCTCCGGCTCCTCCGATCGCATCCCCAACCTACGGAGACCCCCATGCGCACCTTCCCCCTCCTCCCCCTCGGCGTCCTCGCCTCCCTCCCCCTCCTCTCCCCCGCGGCCGCCTCCGACATCGTCGCGGGCCCGCCGACCGGGGCGCCGGAGGTCTTCTCGATGCGCCTCACGGCGGAAACCGGAGGTCTCGACGTCCGGTACGCGCTCTATGCCGACGGGACCTTCGCGATGGAGGACCAGGGCTTTCTCTCCCTGGTCTGGACCGTGGAGCCCGAAGTCCAGGCCGCCTTCGTGTATTCCCTGCGGACGAGCGGGTTCCTCGATCTCGCCCCCGAGCGCATCCGGACGAGGAAGGCCAAGCCGGGCGACATCGTCGTGTCCCTCTCGGCCTACGGTGGGGCCGCGCAACTCGCGTACCCCACCTCCTGGGTCGAGCTGCCGGAGGAGGTCGAGTCGGCGCAATCCGCCTTCGAGTACCTCGTCGCGCATGTCCTCGTCACCTCGGGTTACCTCTACGCGCCCGCGGGTTAGGAGCGACGGGGAGTCCGCGGCGCGGGAGCGGGAGGGGCGCAAGAGCCTCCCCGCTCCCGCGCCAATCAGCGGATCGCCTTCGGCGCCCTCTGTCCTTCGAGGAGGAGGGAGCGGAGCTGGGTGGAGCCCCGCCGGCGCTCGAAATCGCGCCGAGCCGCCTCGCGGAGCGCCGGGTCGCGCATGAGGTCGACCGCGGTCCGGGCGAGCGTCTTCGCCGCGACGAGCATCCCCTTCTCGCCGATCGCCGTCCCCCCGCACGCGACGATCTGCCAGCTGTGGCCCGGCGCGCCGTAGGTGTAGCAGGCGACCTGGAGCGCGCCGACGGGGACCCGCCAGGAGACCTCCCCGACGTCGGTCGAGGCCTTCATGAGGCCGGGCGCGTCGGGGAGCGGGTCGATCGAGTCGGCGAGGCCCTTCTCGAAGGCGCTCCCGAGGTCCCCCTGGGTCTCCCGGGCGAAGGCCCGCTCCTCGTCGGTGAAGACGGGGGGCCCGACCTCCGTGAGGTTGGCGTGGATGCGCTCGGCGAGGGGGCGGTTGACGAGGACCTCGTGGCACTCGCTCTGGATCTCGTGGCTCACCTCGGTCCCCGACATGAGCGCCGCGCCGCGCGCGACGTCGAGGAGTCGGGCGAAGAGGCGCTCGACGTCGGCGAACCGGTCGGCGCGCACGTAGTACCAGACTTCGGCCGTCGGGGGGACGACGTTCGGCTGCCCGCCGCCGTCCGTGACGACGTAGTGGATGCGCGCGTCCTCGGGAACATGCTCCCGCAGGTAGTTCGCCCCGACGTCCATCAGCTCGACGCCGTCGAGCGCCGAGCGCCCCTCGGCGGGGGAGAGGGAGGCGTGCGCCGCGCGGCCCCGGAAACGGAACTTCGCGGAGACGACCGCCTTCGTCGAGGAGAAGTCGGAAGTCGTGCGGTCGCGCGCGTGCCAGGTGAGGACCACGTCGCAGTCGTCGAAGAGCCCCTCGCGGGCCATGTAGAGCTTCCCGATCCCGGTCTCCTCCGCGGGCGTCCCGTAGAGGCGGATCGTGCCGGGGGAGGCGCCGAGCGCCTCGCGGGCTGCCACCGCGGCGGCGGCCGAGGCGACGCCGAAGAGGCTGTGGCCGCAGGCGTGGCCGGCGGCGCCCGGCGTCGCCGGCTCGCGCCGCGGCGCCGCGTTCTGCGACATCCCCGGCAACGCGTCGTACTCGGCGAGGAGTCCGACCACGGGCTTGCCCGAGCCCGCCTCCGCGACGAACGCGGTCGGCATCCCGGCGACGCGCGCGCGCACCGAGAAGCCGTTCTTCGCGAGGAACTCCGCGAGGGCGCCGCTCGAGCGGGTCTCGGCGAGCCCGACCTCCGCCGCGGACCAGATCGTCCGGTTGAGGGTCGAGAGCTCCGCCGCGCGCTTCTCGACCGCGAGGCTCGCCGCGTCGCCGGTCCCGCCCGGCGCGGAGAGAAAGGAGGCGAGGATGAGGGTCTTCACGGCGCGCGCGCTCGCGGCGCGGGGGTTATACCCGGCGGGCGGGAGCGAGGGATGCGGTCACCGCGCCCCCGCCGCCCCTACGGATCCGCCGTCCGTGCAGAAGGGGGAGGCGGGGAGGCCCTCGGCATTGAACAGGGAGACGGGAGGGTCGTCCGCCCACGCGTATCGCACGGCAAGCGGGCGCGCCACCTCTGGGCTTCGGACCAGGACGTCCTCGCCGTCGATGCGCGCCTCCCCCGGCACGAACCGACGGTCCTCCCCGGCGATCTCGAACCCGGCGAGCGCTCCGCGCGCGCGCAGGCCCCCTCCGACCCCGTCGAACCGCAGGCGCGCCGAATCCCCCTCGACCGACATCGAGCGGTAGAACGGGCCCGAATCGACTCCGCCGAGGCCGTGGACGCGCGCCTTCGCGGCAAGCGCGAGCCTCCGGCCGACCTCCCCCTTGTTCCGAGGGTGGATGTCGGCGGGATCTCCGATGTCGATCGTGACCGCCATCGCGGTGTTCGGCAGCGAGAGCGTCCGGCGCTGCGCGTCGCGAAGCTCGGCCCAGGTGCGTCCGTCCGGCGCCCCGCCGGGGCGGAAGTTCGCGAGCTGGACGAAGAGGAAGGGGAAGTCCCCCCGTCCCCACGCCCGCCTCCAGTCGCGGATCAGGGCGGGAAAGAGGACCGCGTACTCCTCGGCCCGGGAGGCGTTCGATTCCCCCTGGTACCAGATCGCCCCGCGGATCGCGAAGGGGAGGAGGGGCGCGATCATCCCGTTCCAGAGCCCGCTCGGACGGTGGGGATGGTCGGGGCCGGCCGGAGGGGAGGGCGCTCCCGGCTCCGGCCTCCCCTCCGACCTCGCCTTCGCAGAGGCCTCCCTCCACAGGGCCGTCTCCTCGTCGAATCGCTTCTTCGCCTCCGGGAACTCGGCGAGGGTCCTCTCCCAGCGCTCGAGCATCGGCCGCAGCGCTCCCTCGCCCTCGAGCCCGCCCCGGCTGGTCCAGGCCTCGGCCGGGGTCCCTCCCCAGGTCGCCTGGATCAGACCGACCGGCACGCCGAGCGCCGAGCGGATCTCGCGGCCGAAGGCGAGCGCGACGGCGGAGAAGGAGGGGACCGTCTTCGGCGAGGCAGAGGTCCAGAGTCCTTCGGACCCCTCTCGCGGCTCCCCCGCGACGCGATGCGGAACGACGAGGAGGCGGAGGTCGGCGTCCTCCGCCCGGGCGGTCTCCTCGTCCGCCCCGGCGGACCGGCTGACCGGCCACTCCATGTTCGACTGCCCGGAGCAGATCCAGACTTCCCCGACGCCGACGTCGCGGATCGTCGAGCGACCTTTCCCCTCGACGGCGAGCGTGAGCCCGGTCCCGGCGGGGAGCGGATCGAGAAGGGCCCTCCATCGACCCTCGGCGTCCGCCTTTGCGCGCGCGCGGCGCGGGCCGAGGAGGACGGTCACCTCTTCTCCGGGCGCCGCCGTTCCCCAGATCGGAAGAGGGAGGTCGCGCTGGAGCACCATCCCGTCGCCGAAGATCCCCGCGAGGCGGACTTCGGCGGCCGCGGCGGGGGCGAGGACGCCGGAGAGGAGGAGGGCGAGGAAGGTCGGGGTCACGGGGGATCCCTCCGGCGTGTCGGACGCGGCGCGCGGGATCGCGCGGCGCGGTGGGTGAACGGTTCAGGCTCGGGCCGGACGGAGTCGCCGACGCGGATCGTGCCGGTCGAGAGGATCTCGGCGCGGAGCCCCCCGCGGTGGACCAGCGCCTCGCGGACTCCGGAACGAGTGAGGGACTCGAGGTGGAGGCAGGGCTCGCACAGCCGTACTCCCTCGAGGAGGACTTCCCCGACCCGGAAGCGACGGCCGACGAGGTGGTTCAGGGGGACGTCGCGGATGGCGAAGTTGCGCCTCGTCTCGGCCGGGGAGAGCTCGAGCCGATGGTCGCGCCGGAGCGCCTCGAGCGTCTCCGTCTCGATCAGGGTCGCCGACCTCCCGTTCCCCGGGCGCTCGGAGTAGGTGCCCCTCCGGTCGTGATAGCGGTCTCCGACGAGGCCGCGGCCGGCGACGGCGCGGACCTCCGCGACCGGAGCCAGCGCGGCGCCCCCGCGCGCGGCGACCTGGATCGAGACGACGACGCCCTTCCACATGGTCCGCGTCCCGGGCGACCCGGTCGCGCCGGTCGCGGGGAACTCTACCGGCGCCGACCTCGAGTGGAGACGGTCTCCCGGTCGTGGTAGGACGCCTCCCCCATGGGCCTCCGGTCCCCGCTCCTCGCGGTTCTTCTCCCCCTCGGAGCCTGCGGCCGGGGGGGCGACGCGCCCCTCGTCGGGGTCGTGCCGAAGGGGGTGACCCACGAGTTCTGGAAGGCGATCCACCTCGGCGCCGAGTCGGCCGCGAAGGAGTTCGGCGGCGAGGTGCGCTGGGCGGGCCCCTCCGACGAGACGAAGGTCACCGAGCAGCTCCAGATCGTCGAGGATCTCCTCTCCGCCGGGGTGAAGGGGCTCGTCCTCGCCCCGATCCACAAGGTCCAGAGCCGCAAGGCCGTCGAGGACGCCCGCGCGAAAGGGGTGCCGGTCGCGATCATCGACTCGGCCGTGGACGCGGAGGGGATCCTCACGTTCGCCGCGACGGACAACCGCCTCGGGGGCGCGCTCGCCGCCGAGGAGATGGGGCGAGCGCTCGGGGGGAAGGGGAAGGTCGCGGTCCTCCTCTGCAAGGCGGGGAGCGCCTCGACGGAGGACCGGGAGGCCGGATTCCGGGAGACGGTCCGGTCGAAGTTTCCCGGGATCGAGATCGTCGACGAGCAGTACGGCCAGTCCGTGCGCCAGACCTCGGTCCAGGTCGCGCGCGACCTCCTCGCGAAGCACCCCGACCTCGACGGCTTCTTCGGGAGCAACGAGAGCAGCGCGTACGGCGTCCTGGTCGCGCTCCGGGGCAGCGCGCGCGCGGGCAAGGTGGTCGCGATCGGCTTCGACTCGGCCGAGGAGCTCCTCGACGGGCTGCGCGAGGGGGTTCTCCGGGCGCTCGTCGTCCAGAATCCGTTCCGCATGGGGTACGAAGGGGTGAAGGCGGTGATGCGGAGTCTCCGCGGCGAGGCGGTCCCGCCGCGGATCGACACGGGGGTCACGCTCGTCACGAGGGAGAGGCTCGGCGAACCGGAGATCGAAGCGCTCCTCCACCCCCGGAAGGGATGAGCGGCCGGGCCCTCCTCCGCCCGCTCGGGGCCCTCGCTCCCTATCTCACCCTCCTCCTCCTCTTTCTCCTCCTCGCCGCCGCCCTCCCGGCCTTCCGCACGGCCGACAACCTCTGGAACCAGGCGAGGCGGGCCGCGCTCTACGCGATCCCCGCCGTCGGCATGACCTTCGTGATCGTGCTCGGGATGATCGACCTCTCCGTCGGGAGCATGATCGCGCTCTGCGGCCTCGCCGCCGCCGCGGCCGTGCGCCGACTTCCCGGGGACCCCTCTCTGGCGGCCGGGATCGCGGCGGGGCTCCTCTGCGGCCTCGGCTGCGGGGCGCTGAACGGCCTCCTCGCGACGCGCCTGCGCATCCCCTCGTTCCTCGCGACGCTCGGGACGCTCGGCATCTATCGCGGGCTCGCCCAGTACTCGACGGGGGGGACCGCGATCTCCGCCCCGCGGCTCCGCGCCCTCGACGGCGCCTTTCTCGGGCTCCCCCTCGTCCTCCTCGCCGCTCTCCTCGTCGCCGGGGGGGCGGCGCTCCTCCTCCACCGCATGCGCTTCGGCCGTCACACCTACGCGATCGGGGGGAATCCCCGGGCCGCGGTCCTGTGCGGGGTCCCCGCCGACCGCCACGTCGTCGCGGTCTACGCCCTCGCCGGGCTCTCCTGGGGGCTGACGGCCCTCTTCTTCGCCTCGCTCGGGGGCTCGGGAGATCCGAACGAGGCCGAGGGGTTCGAGCTCGACGTGATCGCCTCGGTAGTGATTGGGGGGGGGAGCCTCTCCGGAGGCGCCGGCAGCGTCGCCGGGGCGGTCGCCGGCACCTCGACGATCGTCCTCCTCCGGAACGGCTGCGTACTGGGGAACGTCGATCCGCTCGCCCAGAAGATCCTGATCGGCGCGGTCCTGATCCTCGCGGTCGCGTTCGACGCCCTCCGCCGCCGCCGCGCCGGGGGGTGAGCGCCCGGGTCCTACCTCTTCCCCTCGTAGAGGTGCTGCGTCGCGTCCCGGACGATCCCCCCTTCGAGCCGGAGCTCCCAGGGGGTCTGGATCACGTAGCGGGTCACGGCGGGGAGGGTCGCCTGGAACGGGGTCTCCGGGAGCATGTCGACGACCTTCTCCTTCTCGTCCCCGTCCTCCGGGAGCCGGACGAGGACGACCATCGTCCCGAAGTCTTGCGTCCGGTCCTGCTCCATCTTGATCCGCCGCAGGTGCTCGGCGCAGTGGGGGCAGTTGATCCGGTAGAGGATCCAGACGGCGTCGCCGGGATAGTCGTCGGTCCTCATCCAGTCGGCGAGGGCCGTCTCGCGGATCGGCTTCCCGATCCACTGCTTCGGCTCGAAGGTGACCCAGCGGGGCGCGGGGCGCGAGGCCGCTCCGGGGTCGGCGAGGGCGGCGATCCTCCCGGGCCGTGCGAGGGGAGGGGGACCGATCACGATCCAGGGGGCGGCGAGGCCGATCGCGAGCGAGGCGAGCGCGGCCGCCGCGCCCCCTCCGCGCCGCGGGATCGAGGACCAGGGGCGGGCCCAGAGGATCTCGGCGAGGCAGACCCCGTCGATCGCGAGCATGAGCTCCGGCGGGAACTTGATCGTGGGGCCGAAGCACCCGCAGGACGCGGCGCCCGCCGCGATCAGCTTGCCGAGGATTCCGATGAAGAGGAGGAGGACGAGCGAGAGGAGGGGCCAGGCCGCCCGGGGATGGAGGAGCGCGAGTACGCCGGCGAACGTCTCCGCCGCGATCGCTCCCCAGAACGTGAGGTCCATGTTCGGGAGGAAGTCGCGGACCGGCGCCGGAAGATCGGCGGGGGTCCCCTTGAAGAGCTTGAGGAGGGCGCCGGCTAGGATCCACGCGCCGCCGACGCGGATCGAGATCGGCGCGAGGCGTCTTCGAATCGGGAAGTCGGCCATCCGGTGGGGGGCGGGTCCGCCGGAGGGTGTGTCCCGGACCGGCGCCCTTTCGGAAGGAGACCGAAGAGACGGGGGGGAAGAATACTCCGCCGCCAACTCCGCCTTCGAGTCGGACCTCCTCCTCTCGCGGGGCGCGCCTCGCGGCGCGCCGCCCGGAGGTCCCCCCGCGGGGCGCTACAGCCCGAGCCAGCGCGCGATCAGAAGCTCCTGGATCTCGCTCGTGCCGGAGGAGATCGTCGCCGGGACGGCGCAGGCGAGCTGGCGGGCGGCGTCCGCTTCCGCGAAGACGCCGGAGGCCCCGAGGATCTGGACGGCGTCGAGGCTCGATTTCACCCAAGCCTCGCTCACCCAGAGCTTCGCCATCGCGGACTCGACCGTGGCGTGCCCCCCGAGGGAGAGCGCCTCGGCGGCGCGGTAGAGGAGGAGGCGGCCCGTCTCGAGCCGGAGCTTCATCCGGACGATCCGCCGCGAGACGGACTGGAACCTCCCGATCGGCTCGCCGAACTGGCGGCGGCCCCGCGCGTGGGCGACCGTGGACTCGAGCAGCCGCTCGATCGCCCCGAGGGCGGGCGCGTAGAGGAGAGTCCGCTCCCACTCGATCGCGGTCTGGAAGATCGCCCGTCCCGCTCCGGCCTCGCCGATCCGGTTCCCCCCCTGGACGAAGCAACGCTCGAACCGGATCTTCGACCAGGGAGCGGTCCGGAGCCCGCTCTTGCCCGGCAGGGGCTCGAGGTGGAGGCCGGGCGTGCCGCGCTCGACGACGAAGAGGGAGATCTCCGATGGCTTCCCCTCGGTCTCGGCGGTGACCCCGTAGACGAGGAGGAGGTCGGCGATCGGGGCGTTCGTCGCGTAGACCTTCGTGCCGTTCAACTCGTAGCCGTCCCCCTTGCGGAGCGCCCGCGTCCGCATCGCGAAGAGGTCGGAGCCCGCCTCGGGCTCGGTCGCCGCGCTCGCCGCGATCCGCGTCCCGTCGAGGAGGGCGGGGAGCCAGCGGTGCTGCTGGTCGGGGAGTCCCGCCTTCCAGATCGGGACCACCCCGGCCGCGAAATGGGTGGCGAGGGCGAAGCAGAGGCCCGGGTCGGGGCAGCCGGCGCCGAGGGCCTCCCAGGCGAGGGCGGTCGTGACGAGGTCGCGTCCCCCTCCGCCGAGCGCCTCCGGGAGGGGAAGGCCGAGGAGCCCCTGGCGGCCGACCGCGGTCCAGGCCTCGCGCGGGAAGCACCCCTCCGCCTCGCTCCGCGCGAGGTCGTAGCGCAGTCGCGCGCGCGCGAACTCCGCGGTCTTGCGGCGGAGGTCTTCCTGCTCCGTCGTGAGGCGGAAGTCCATCGTCCTCCCTCGGGCCCGCTGCGGCGCGGCGGCCGCGCCGCCGCTCACCCCACCCGGTCCCAGTACTCGAGCGGCATCTCGGCGGCGAGGCGCAGCGCCCCGTCCGCTCCCGCGAAGAGGGGGTCCCGCACGCAGCTCACGTGGCCGCCCCCGAAGCCGGCGAGCTTCTGCTCGACCCGGGAGGCGAGGCCCGGCAGGAGGCTCCCCCCGCCCGAGAGGACGACGTTTCCTCGCAGGCGGTCCTGGAACTCGGGGTGGTAGGTCGCGATGAGCGTGCGGATCGACTCGACGATCGGATCGACCAGGATCCCGCAGGCGGCGTGGATCTCCTCGGTCACGTCGAGGTCCGTCGGCACCCCCTCGACCGGGAAGCGAGCGGTGATCCGGTCCTTCCCGTCGACGAGGCTGCTCGAGCGCTCCTTCAGGTCCTTCGCCATCGTGATCGTGACCTGCGCCCGCGGGTGGCGCGCCCGGATCCTCGTCAGCAGCAGCTCGTCGACCGCGTCGCCGGCGGCCGGGATCGTCAGCTGGTCGTCGGGGGCGGGGAGGCTCCCGTGCATCCGGCAGAGGTCGGTCGTTCCGGCGCCGATGTCGACGATGAGGGCCCCGTCGAGCGCGCCGATTCCGTACGCGACGGCGAAGGGCTGGGACACGACGAGCACGCGGTCGAGGCACTCGGCCGCGACCTCGAGGAGCGCCTTCTTGCTCTCGACGCTCGCCTGGGCGGGGACCGCGAGGACTCCGTAGAGTCGCTCGTCCCGCTTCGGCTGCCCGAGGGAGACGAGGTGCCGCAGCAGCTCCCGCGCGGCCCGGAAGTTCCCCTCCGGGTCGGAGAGGAACTCCTCGGCGAGCGTGCCGCTCGCGGCGCCGTCCGTCGTCTTCAGCACCCCCTTCTCGAGGGGGCGGTAGAGGCGCAGCGAGAGACGGTTCTCGAGCGCCTCGCGGCCGAACAGGACGGGGGCCTCGTGCATGCGCGCCGCGAGGGGATCCCTCGGCCAGCCGACGATGCTCTCGACGAACCGTCGCTCGCCGTTGCCCGCGCTGATCGCGGCGCGGGAGGTGCCGAGGTCGATTCCGATCGCGAGCGTCGCGCGCGCGGACGCTTCGTCCCCCGCCCCCCCGTCCATGCGGGGGCGGGTCTCCAAGGTCGTCTTTCGGCCCGTTCCTTTTTCCATGGCTAGGTCACGTCCCTTCCGCGGCGTCGCCGCGGGTGAGCTTCAGGTTCTCCTCGAGAATCGCGCGGAAGAGCTCCAGGGGAGGGGAGGCGGCCTCCGCGTTCGGCCCCGGCTCGACCGACGCCGCCGGCGCGAGCCCCCGCATCCTCCGCTCCGTCCCCTCGACCGCCGCGGCGAGCCGCTCGAGCTGGAGCAGGATCCGGTCGAGGCGATCGTCTCCCGCGGAGCCGGCTCCGAGACCCGCGAGGAGGGCGCGGATCGGCTCCCCCGCCGCCGTCGCGGCCGGGGTCTCGCCGCGGAGGAGCGCGGCCATCGCGGCGACCTGCCGGGCGAGCGCCGCCAGGTCCGGAATCGGAGCCCCGGGCCCGGTTGCCTCCATCCGGCGCGCGAGATCGAGGAGCGCCTCCTCGGCCTGCGCCTTGAGCCGCAGGACCTCCCGCTGGCGCACGAGGAGATCCTCGAGCCGGCGCTTCGCGTCCGCCTCGATCCGCTCGGCCTCCCCCGGAGTGGATTCGACCTTGCGCGCGGCGAGCGCCCGATCGACCGCCTCCCGGACGAGGGCCTCGATGCGGCCGACGGGAAGGACGAAGGCGCTCTTTCCCCCCGCCTTCATGATCGCTTCGAGGTCGACCCGGCGCGAGGCGCTCGCGATGCGAGCCCGGAGATCGACGGCGGCCGGGTTGGCCTCGGCGTTGGGCATAGGATCGAATCCGGGGCTCGCGGCGCGGGCGCCGCGGTCCGTCGTGGAAGTCTACCCCGCGTTGCGCGAGGCGGAGGGCCTCCGGATCCCCGGGGCCGCAAGAGCCTGCCCCCTCTCCCTCTAGCACGGTCGCGGTCCGGCGGCGGCGCCCCCGAGCGGGACGACCCGCACGATCCGGAAGGGCCCCTCGTCCTCGCACGCGATCAGGGCGACCTCGACGACCTCGAAAGAGATCGGCTCCCAGGTCGCCTGGAATCCGCGCGCGAGGCGCTCGGCCTCGGCTTCCTCCCGCGCCTGACCAACGCTGAGGTGGGGGGTGAACCCGTCCGGATGGCGGCGGACTTCGTCGCAGTCGGGGAAGCGAGCTTCGAGGGCCCTCTCGAGCGCGACGAGGGATCCCGTAGGTTCCGGCCCGAGCCAGACCGTCGCGCTCGAGGGCCCATGAAGGAACCAGCGGAAGCGCGTCAGCCGTACCGCGAAGGGGAGGATGCCGGCGCAAACTTCCCCGACGAGCCTCGCCGCGTCGTCGAATTCGTCCTCCGGACGGAAGGGATAGAGGAGCGTGACGTGGGGCATCCATCGGTCGAGATGCCGGTCGTGGATCCGGCGGATCGCCTGGATCGGACCCCAGAGATCCTCCGGCGGCACGACGACGAGCGCGCTGCGATGGGTCTTCATCGCCGTCCCGTGGGTCCTTCTCTCGCTTCGGACCCGACCATAGAAGCCCGTGAGGGGGAGCGAACCGTCGGCACCGCTCAGTCGCGCCCGCTATTCCGGTAGGAGGTTCGCGCAGGAGTTCGGCGCCGTGCTCCCGAAGGGGTGGCGTGGGCCCGGTGCCGCCGACGCCTCGTGCGGGCCGGCGGAGGACCTCCCCAGATGAGCACGTCCGGGCAGAGGTCGGCTCCGTTCGGCCAGACGACCGTCCCGCCCTCGACCCGGACATCCGCGAAGCGGTCGGGGTTGCGGCGGAGGGGGCCGAATACCGGACCGACCATGAGGGGACGGATGGCGCGAACGATCACGGTCCCGTCGGTCAGGGTCAGGCGGAGCCGGTAGCCCGGGAGGGGCGTCGCTTCCCGGATGCGCTTCATCATTCGAGGGGCTCGATCGCCCGGACGGGGCGCCCTTCTCGGGCGAGCTTCCAGTCGGAGTTTAATTCTTCCCGGTGGAGGGCTCCCCACTCAAGGACCAGGGCGAGCGCCCGTCGGGGGAGATGCCCCCCGAACAGCTCGAAGGTGTCGATGCGGACGAGCGCTTCGTGGTCCCCGTAAACGGCGGGAAAGTGGGGCGGCCGGTGATCCATGTAGTACATCCGGATCACGATGCCGAAGAACCGGCTGATCTCGGGCACCGGTGTCCTTGGCCGGGAGGCCCGGCCCTGGGATCTCTTCCCGAGTCATCCGCCCCCCTCCTCGCGGAGGGACCGCAGCGCGTCCCGCACGAAGACCCGGGTCATCCTCTTGCGCCAGGCGTACTCGAAGTCGGTGTTGTCGAGGGGACGGGCGACGCCGTAGGCGCGTTCGGCGGCGGCCGCGATCGCCTCGTCGGTCAGGCGCTCGCCCACGAGGACCTTCTCGGCCTCCGAGGCCCGGACCGGGCTCGAGGCGACGGCGCCGAGGAAGATCCGCGCCTCGCGGACGACCTCCCCCTCGAGCCGGAGCGCGGTCGCGACCCCGAGGACCGGGAAGTCGAACGCCTCGCGGCGCCGGAGCTTCGAGTAGGTCGCGCGGACGCCTCCCGCGGGGGGGAGAAGGAGGTCGGTCAAGAGCTCGTCGGGCTCCTTCCGGAGGTAGCGGATCCCGTCCTCCTCGAAGAGCGCGTCGATCGGGATCTCGCGCTCGCCGCGCGGGCTCGCGAACCGGACGCGCGCGCCGAGCGCGCAGAGGACCGGGGCCGTGTCGCTGCTCTGGACGGCGAGGCAGCGGTCGGAGCCGGGCGCGACCCAGCAGGTCTCCCCGTCGCACTTCATGCAGAAGTGGATCGCCCTCCGCCACTCGTAGCTCTGGTCGTAGTAGTTGCAGCGCGTGTCGAGGAGGACGTTGCCGCCGATCGTCCCCATGTTCCGGAGGATCGGCGTCGAGATCGAATGGATCGCGCTCCAGAGCGCGGGCCGGTCGCGCCGGATCGCGCGCTCGCGCTCGAGGGAAGAGAGGGTCATCCCCGGGCCGATGCGCAGGCCTCCCTCGGGGGTTTTGCGGACGCCGCGGAGCTCGCGCAGGCGCCGGAGCGCGACCAGGGTCTTCGGCGTCTGGTGGCGGCGCTTCATGTTGGGATAGAGGTCGGTGCCGCCGGCGACGAAGGAGGCCCGCGGGCCCTCCGCGGCGATCATGCGCAGCGCCTCGGCCGTCGAGCGCGGCGCGAGGTACCGGAAGGGGGGGAGCCGCATCATGGCCCGCCGCCTCCGCGGACGCCCCCCGCCGCCGTCTCGTGCTCGAGCGCGCGCCCCGTTCCTCCCTCGGAGGGAGTCGGCACGCGGATCGGCGGGGGCATCGGGATCTCGGGGTAGCCCTTCGGCCCGAAGCGGCGGTCCTTCGCGGCGAGGGCCTTCAGCACCTTCGCCGGCGTGATCGGGACCTCGTCGATCCGGACGCGGAGCGCGTCGTAGAGCGCGTTCGCGACGGCGGGGATCACGGGGAGGAGCGGCCCCTGGCCCACCTCCTTCGCGCCGAAGGGACCGGCGGGGTCGGGGTCCTCGACGAGGTAGGTCGTGACGTCGGGCATCTCCATCGTCGTCGGGCTCTTGTACTCGAGCATCGAGGGGATCTTGTGGACCCCGAAGCGGTTGCCCCGGTAGGCCATCTCCTCCATCAAGGCCTCGCCGAGCGCCATGTAGACGGACCCCTCGACCTGCCCGATCGCCATCGTCCGGTGGATCGCCTGGCCGATGTCGTGGGCGATCCAGACCTTCTTCACGGTCACGACCCCCGTCTCCTCGCTCGCCTCGACCTCGACGACGGCCGCGCTGTAGGAGTAGGCGGGGGAGGGGCCGACGCCGGCGCCGCGGTAACGGCCGGCCGAGGGAGGTGGTGAATAGGAGCCGACGGTGCCGAGCGTCCCGAACTTCGCCTCGCCGAGGACGGCGGCCTCGGCGAAGGTCATCCCCTTCTCGGGATCCTCGACGTCGAAGACGCGGCCTCCGGCGAACTCGATCCGGACGGGCGGGACGCCGGTCTTCTCGGAGACCGCCTTCGCGAGGAGGTCCCTCGCGCGCTCCGCCGCCTGGACCGCGGCGTGCCCCATCATCAACGTCACGCGGCTCGAGTAGGAACCGAGGTCGACCGGCGTCAGGTCGGTGTCCCCGGCCACGACGCGGATGTCGAGCAGGTCGATCCCGAGGACCTCCGCGACGCACTGGGCGAGGACCGTGTCCGAGCCCTGGCCGATCTCGGTCTCGCCGCAGAAGACGCAGACACCGCCGCCGCGGTCGACCTTGAGGACGACTCCGGTCTGGGGCATCGCGTTCCAGTAGATGGGGAGGCCGGCGCCGCAGATGTAGGAGGAGCAGGCGAGGCCGAGGCCGCGGCCTCGCGGGAGGCGGCGGAACCGGCTCTTCCAATCCGAGCCCTCGACGACGCGGCGGATGCACTCCCCGAGGCCCATCGACCCCACGCGGAGGAAGCTCGCGGTGAGGGAGTTCGGCGGCTGGAGGGTCGCGAGCCGCATCGCGGCGGGGTCCCACCCCAAGCGCTCCGCGATCTTGTCGAGGTGGACCTCCAGGGCGAAGCGCGGCTGGGGGGTCCCGTGGCCGCGCTTCGGGCCGCAGGGGGGCTTGTTGGTGAAGACCCGGACGCCGTCGAACTTGTAGCGAGGGACCCGGTAGGTGACGGTCTGGAGCGCCCCCGTGTAGTAGGTCGAGGCGACCCCGTAAGAGCCGTAGGCGCCACCGTCGAGGAGGCTCTTGAAGTGCATCGCGGTGATCGAGCCGTCCCGTTTGACCCCGGTCTTCACCTTCATCAGGGTCGGGTGCCGGCCGCGGTGGCAGTAGAAGACCTCCTCCCGGGTGAGGGTGATCTTGACCGGGCGGTTCGCGACGAGGGCGAGCTTCGCCACCACGATCTCGTGGTTGAAGGGGTCGCTCTTGCCGCCGAACCCCCCTCCGTTCGGGCAGGCGACGACCCGGATCCGCGAGGGGGGGAGCCCGAGAACCTTCGAGGCCGCGCGGTGGAGGTAGTGGGGCGTCTGCGTGCTCGACCAGATCGTCACGCGCCCGTCCGGATCGACCCAACCGACCGCGGCGTGCTGCTCCATCGGGAGGTGGGTGTTCCCCTCGAAGAAAAAGGTGTCCTCGAAGATCTCCTCCGCCTCGGCGAACCCCGCCGCCACGTCGCCGAACTCGAGGGCGACCTTCTTGTGGACGTTCCCCTCCTCCCCGTACTCGTGGAGGCGGGGCGCGGGCTTGGCGAGCGCCTCCTCGGCCGAGAAGATCCCCTCGAGCGGCTCGTACTCGACCCGGATCGCCATCGCCGCCTCGAACGCCGCGTCCTCGTCGAGGGCCGCCACCGCGGCGAGGGGGTCGCCGACGAAACGCACCTTGTCCGGCGCGAGGGCGTGCTCGTCCTGGCTCACGGGGAGGATCCCGAACGGAACGGGAAGGTCCTTCCCGGTGAGGATCGCGCGGACGCCCGCGACCTTCTCCGCGGCGGAGAGGTCGATCGAGACGATCCGGGCGTGGGCGACCGCGGAGCGGTGGAGCTTCGCGAAGAGCATCCCCGGGAGGGCGAGGTCGTCGGCGAACTTCGTCGTTCCCGTGCACTTCGAGAGGCCGTCGACCTTGCGCGGGGACCTGCCGATGACCTGGAAAGGCCGGCTACGAGGCATCCCGCTCCTCCCGGGTCGCGAGGACCACCATCGCCCCGTCCTCCTCGAAGGGAGCGCGGTCGAAGTCGCCGAGGATCTCGACGCGAGGGAAGCCCGCCTCGGCGAGGAGCGGCTCGAGATCGTCCCGGGTCGTCCAGCGCGTGACCGACTCCCAGACATGGACGGCGCCCACGTTTCCCGAAGCGTCGATCTCCTCGACTTCCATCCGGGAGCGCTGGATCCGCGCCGCCCGGTCGAAGGAACGGTTGTCCCAGAGCCGGACCCGGCCTCCCGTGCGGGCGTCGGGGGCCTCGTGCTCGAGGACCCGGTTCCCTTCCGGCTGGGAGAGGAACTTCGGGCCGGCGGAGAAGGAGTCGAAGGCGAGGGTCCCTCCGGGTCGCAGGTGTTCCCGGCAGACCCGGAGGCAGGAGAGCTCCTCGGCCGCCGTGAGGCAATGGGCGAAGCCGTTGCACGGGATCGCGACGAGCGCATAGCGGCGGGGGAGGTGGAAGCCCCGCATGTCCCCCTCGAAGACGCGCGCCTGCAGGCCCTTCGCCCGCGCCTTCGCCTTCAACCGCTCGAGCATCGGCGGATAGAGGTCGAGGCCCTCGACGTCGATCCCCGCCTCGAGGCAGGGGAGGAGGACCCTCCCCGTGCCGCATCCGAGTTCGAGGACGGGACCGCGGGCGTCCCGTGCGAGGCGGAGGTAGAACTCGACCCCGTACGGGAGGTTCCCGAGGACGCGGTCGAAGAGCTCCGGCTCCTCGAAGGGGGAGCGCGCCATCACGTCAGCTCCTCCCGTTCCCCCCCGCGTCGTCGATCGGCGGGACCTCCTCCCCACGGAGGACCGCGGCCGCGCGCTCGACCGCCTCGAAGATCTTGAGGTAGCCGGTGCACCGGCAGAGGTTGCCGGAGAGCGCCTCCCGGATCTCCTCCCGCGAGGGCTTCCGGTTCGAGTCGAGGAGCGCCTTCGCCGCGCAGAGGAACCCGGGGGTGCAGTAGCCGCACTGTGCGGCATTCAGGTCGGCGAAGGCGGTCTGGAGCGGATGGGGGCCCTTCGGCCCCGCGAGCCCTTCGACGGTCGTGATCTCGACACCCTCGCACTCGAGCCCGAGCCGGAGGCAGGAGAGCTCCGGCACCCCGTCGATCAAGACCGTGCAGGTCCCGCACTCGCCGAGCTCGCAGCCGTGCTTCGTCCCCGTGAGGCCGAGATCCTCCCGGAGAACCTCGAGGAGGGTCTTGTGCGGGGCGAACGCGACCTCCTGCGCCTCCCCGTTCACCCGGAGCGCGAGGTGGACTTTCTTCCGGGGAGCCCCCTTCCTCGCCCCGGTCCTCACGCGAGGAGTCCTCCGACGAGGGTGTCGGCGAAGGCGGAGGCGATCTCCCGCGGCCGGCGCGGCCCCTCCGGCCTCCACCAGAGGACCGTCCCGTTCACGGCGCCGAGGATCGCGAGCGCCGCGAGCTTGGGGTCGACCGGCCGGAACGCTCCCGAGCGAACGCCCCGCGCGATCAGGCGCCGCAGCCTCGCCTCGTAGGCGTCGCGCTGGGCGACGATCCAGGGGCGACGCCGGGAGGGGAGGGCGCGGAACTCGAGGTGGGCCGCCGATCCGCCCGTCTCGTCGAGGAGGGTCTCGACGTGGGCCCGGATGAGCGCCGCCAGCTTCTCCCCCTCGTTTCCCCCGCCGTGGACGATCCCGCGCTCCGCGCCGAGGAGGCGGCGGAGCGAGTGCTGCTGGCAGAAGTAGAGGAGGTCCCCCTTGCTCCGGAAGTAGTAGTAGAGGGCGCCCGGGGTCATCCCGAGGGCGGCGGCGATGTCGCGCATCCCGGCCCCGTGGAACCCCCGCCTCCGGAAGGCGTCCGCCGCGCGGCGGAGGATCTCCGCGCGCTTCCCCTCGAAGCGGGGCCGCGGGCGGGCCGCCAAGTTTTGAACCACGGTTCAAATGCTAGCGGGGCCCTCCGCCGCCGTCGAGGGGGGGCCGCGGGACGGACGGCTCCGTCCCGCAGCCGCTATGCTCCGCCCCGACCATGTCCCGCCCCGGAGCCGTGGCAGGCCTCCTCCTCGCCGCCTGCGCGGGGGCGCGCCCTCCGGGGATCCCCTCGACCCCGCCCGTGCGGGGCGCGTTCCCTTCGCTCGCCCTGGCGGAGGACCTGCGGGAACGGGAGGGGGTCCTCCCGTTCGCGTCCTCCGATGAGCCCGCCGTGCGGGCGCGCGCCGCGCTCGCCCTCGGCCGGATCGTAGGGGCTCCCTCGGTCGCCCCGCTCGCCCGGCTCGCGCAGGATCCGGACCCCGAGGTGGCCGCCGTGGCCCTCTTCGCGCTCGGGCTCGTCGGGGTCGGGGAGGGGAGCGGACCGATCGAGGCGCGTCTGTCGGACCCCGACGCGCGCCTTCGCGCGGCGGCGCTCGAGGCGCTCGGTCGAGGAAGGGAGGATCGCCTCGCACCGGCGTGCGCGGAGCGCCTCGAGGATCCGGATCCCTCCGTCCGGGGCGAGGCGGCGCTTGCGCTCTTCCGGCTCGTCGGAGAACGCTTCGCGGGCCCCCGCACGCTCGACGCGGCCTCCCTCGGCGGCCTGATCAAGCGCCTCGGGCGGGCGGCGGGAAACGAGCCGGACGCGGAGGCGCGCTGGCGCGAGGCCTATGCGCTCGCTGCCATCCGGGACGGCCGGACGCGGGAGGCCCTCCTCCGCGCCCGCGAGGACTCCTCTCCCCTCGTTCGCCTCTTCGCGATCCGCGGCCTCGGAAAGCTCGATCCCGACCCGGACGTCGATCCCGCCCTCGCACGCGCCGCCGCGGATCCCGACGACGCGGTGGCGACGGAAGCGGCGGCGGCGATCGCGCGGCACCCCTCCCGCGAGGCGGCGGCCGCGCTCCTCGCTCTCCTCGACCGAGAGGCCGTGGCCGTGCGCCGCGTCGCCGTCCGCTCGCTCGGCGCGATGGGAGCTTTCGGGGAGGAGGCCGCGTTCGAGCGCGCGGGGGACGATCCTTCCCCTTCCGTCCGCGGCGAGGTCGTCCCCGCGCGCGCCCGCCTCGGAGGGGAGGAGGTCCTCTCCGCCGTCGAGGAGGCGCTCGCGGACCTCCACCCCCTCGTGCGCGAGAAGGCCTGCGAGGCGGCGGCCCGCCTCCCCGAAACCGACGCGCTCCTGCTCCTCGAGCGAGCGCTCCGCGATCCCGCCCCCTCCGTTGCGGCCGCCGCCGCCACGGCGGTGGGGAAGTTCAGGGGGGGGAAGGCTCGGGACCTCGCCTGCGCGGCGCTCCGCCACGCGAGCGGCCTCGTCCGGGAGAACGCGGCGGGGGTCCTGGCGGCGTGGGCGAAGGAGGGGGATCCACCGCCCCGCTCGGACGTCGCGGCGCTCCTCGACGCGATCGAGGCATCGCCCGCGGAGGACTTCTCGGAGGTCCGCGCGAGCCTCCTCGAGGCGCTCGAGGCCGTCGAGTCGGCGCGTCGGGCGGGAGCGGACCCTCCGGACAGGCGGGGCGCGGGGTCAGAGCGCGGGGCGCGCGCTCGTCTGCGGGGAGTTCTCGAGCGGGCCCTCCCCGATCCGGACCCGACGGTCCGAGCGAAGGCGGCAAGCGCGTGGGAGCGCCTGGTCGGCGAGCCCCTCCCTCCGGCCGCGCCCCTCCGGAGGCGCCCCTCCCCGATCCCGGGCGCGACGGCTCCCCCGTTCCTCCGCGATCCGCGGGTCCGGTTCTTCACGGCCCGCGGGGAGTTCGAGGCGACGCTCTTCGCGGAGGACGCGCCGGTCCACGTCGAGAACTTCCTGCGGATCGCCCGCGCGGGCCGCTACGCGGGGACCCCGTTCCACCGCGTCGAGCCGAACTTCGTCGTGCAGGGGGGAGACCACCTCGGCGACGGGACGGGGGTGCGGGCCGCGGAGGGGGGGACGATCCGCGACGAGATCAACCGCCGCCGCTTCCTCCGCGGGACGATCGGGATGCCGAAGACCGACGTCCCCGACAGCGGGGGCTCCCAGATCTTCATCGCCCTCGTTCCGACGCCGCACCTCGACGGCCGCTACACGGCCTTCGGCCAGGTCGACGCGGGGATGGAGGTCGTCGACGCGATCGAGGTCGGCGACCGGATCGAGGCGGTCGAGATCCTCGATCCGGGGAGATAACTTAGGGTCCGTCCCGCTGGACGAGAGAACCCGGCGCGACAGTACGGCCTCGAGAGATGGACATGTTCCCCGCTTGGCTCGCCCGATCGGAGCGCCCCCGCGCGGTTCTCTATTCCCCTTTCGTCCTCGCCTTTCTCGCCTCGGCTTCGCGCGGCCAGACCCTCCCCTCCGAGGGGACCGAGCTCGAACGGATGCGTCGGGTCGCCGAGACACTCCGCGATCAGCTCGAGGCGGCCCGTCGAGCCGCCGGGGCCTTGCGGGTCTCCGTCAACGGAGAGTCGGTCCCGGTCGCAGTCTACGAGCGAGTTCTCGTTACCATCCTCGGGCGCGCCTACCTCGAGCGGAAGGTCCGCGACTTCCTCGTCGCCGACGAGATCGAGCTCCGGCGCAAGAGGGGCGAGGCCGTCGAGGACTTCCAAGTCGGCGCCGAGGAAGTCGCGAGGGAGGTCGACTCGTTGAACAGGCGGCTCGAAGCCCAGGTCTGGGGGAGCTTCGACCCGCGGGCAGTGAAGCGCCTCCAGGGCTTCGATGACGCCGCGTTCGCCGACGATCAGGCCTCTTGGCTCCTCTTCGACAAGGTCTTCATCCCCGACGATCCCTCGAAGTGGCCCGAGGCGACGATCCGAGCGCTCGCGAGCCAGGCGGGGGGCGCGTCCGTCGAGAAGGCGATCAAGGAGCACCGGCAGCAGAACCCGAACCAGCCGATACCCGCCTTCTACCGGACGATCGTTCGCCAGTGGATCACGAAGGCGCTCAAGGAATCCTCGAAGATCCGCACGGCGAGCGACGGCCTCCCGGCCGACGTCGTCCTCACGGTGAGCGGGCGGAAGCTCCTGACGGCCGACGCCTATCCCGAAGTGACCCGCATGGCGACCGCGATGGACCGGGAGAAGGCCTTGCGCTGGATCCTGTGGACGACGGCCACGCGCCAGGCACTCGTCCAGGCGGGGACGTACCTCTCCGACGAAGACTTCGTGGGGGAGCTCGAGCGCGCTGGATGGGAGCCTCCGTACAGCGGCGTGGACCAGGGCGTCGAGTTCCTCGCGACCTTCCTGAAGAGGTTCCCTTCCTACGACCTCTATCGGGAGTCCTTCCGTCTGCGGATGTCCTACGAGCGGATGATCGGCAAGGAGATCACGGAGGAGGCCCTCGCCCGGCACTGCAACCGGGTCCAGGAGTTCCTCTGGGGAGGGAAGGTCGACGCGCAGGTGATCCTCTGCACGGCCCTCGACTACGCGGACTTCAGCTGGAAGGGGCCCGACGCCTTCGACCGGGCCCGTTCGCGGGCGGAGGAGGTCGTCGCCCGGCTCCGGGAGGGCGCCCCCTTCGAGGAGCTGATCGACCGGTACTCCGAGTTCTTCGATCCCCCGGCCCCCCGCGCGGGGCACCAGGCGCCGGCGGCGCCGCGGCCGAACCGCGGCCGCTTCGGCCCCCAGTCGAAGGGCGAACTGAAGCAGCTCCTCGGGGAGAGCGAGTTCGACGAGATCGTGCGAGGCTACTCGATCGCCGAGATCCTCTTCCACGACGCGCCGGTAGGGGAGGCGATCGGCCCGATCCGCGGGCCCCTCGGCTACTACGTCGGCCGCGTGATCGCGCGCCATCCCGTTGACAGGCCGATCGACCTCTCGAACGAGAACGGGCGCAACCTCGTGCGCGAGGACTTCGTCGCGCGCCGCTTCCTCGAGTGGTCGAACGACGTCGTCGCCCGGTCGACGATTGAAGTCCGCTGAACATGCCATGAGCGGGGGTCGTCGAGATCGGTCGAGCGTTGGAATCGTCGCCCTGTGCCTGGCTCTCGCGGCAGGAATCGCCTGCTCGGCATCGAAGCCGGCGCACCAGGATTCGACTGCCTCGGCGAACGCCGCAGGGGAGGAACTCGCGCGCGTCCGACTGGCGGCGGACGTCCTCCGCCCGCTGGGGGAGCGGGCCGGTCGATCGACGGGCTCCCTCTGCGTGGTCGTGAACGGTGAGGAGATCCCGTGGAGGGCTCTCGACCGCACCCTCGTCTATCTCGTCGGCCGGACGTACCTCGAGGGGAAGGTCCGGGATCTCCTCGTCCTGGACGAGGTCGAGAACCGCAGGAAGAACGGCGTGGACGCGGTGATCCTCGGGCTCGACGACGCGGCGTTGGCGAAGGAAGTCGCGATCCTGAAGGAACAGGCTCAGGCGATGAGCCCACGCGGCTCCAGGGCCGCCGCGGGGTTCGGCCGGGAGCGTCTCGACGAGAGTGGGCTTGCTGAACTGGCCGCCTCCTGGCTCCGCTTCGAGGCGGCGTTCCTTCCCGATCGCAGGGGAGAGGAAACCAACCCGATCCTCCGAGTCCCCCTGCGCGAGTGGTATGCGAAGGCGCTCAAGGATCGCTCGACGATCCGCACCGCGAGCGACGGGCTCCCGCCGGAAGTGGTCCTGACCGTCAACGGTCGCACTCTCGCGACGGCGGACGCCTTCGCCGATCTCGCTCCCCTCGTGAGTCGAACCGACCGGGAGAACGCCGTGCGTTGGACGGCACGGGCGACGGCGACGCGGCAGGCGCTCGTCCGGGCGGGCGTCTACCTTCCGGAAGAGGAGTTCGTGAAGCAGTGGCGGGCCCTCGTATCCCCCTACGAGAAGTCCCCCCTCAACATCGAGGTCATCGCGACCTCCTTCAAGGGGTTCCCCTCCTACGACCTCTACCGCGAGTACTTCCGCCTGCGGAAGTCGTTCGAGCGGACGATCGAGAAGGAGATGACCGAAGGGACCCTCGCGCGGCACCGCGACCGAGTCCAGTACTCGCTCGGGTACGACCGGGGCTACGCCATCGACGCTCAGGTGATCCTCCTCGCGGCGGTCGATCCGACGAGTCTCGCGAGCAAGGGGCCGGACGCGTTCGAACGGGCGGGGGAACGGGCGCAGGGAGTCATGGTCCGCCTCCGAGCGGGGGATGCCTTCGAGGATCTGATCGATCGGTTCTCCGAGTTCGTCGATCCTCCCGACCTGTCAAACGGACGATCCCACGGCCCCCCTTCACCCCGCTCGAATCGCGGTCGCTTCGGCTGGCAGCCGAGGGACGTCGTTCGCCGGCTCCTCGGCGAGAGCGAGTTCGAGGAACTCCTCCGTGGCTACTCGGTCGCGGAAACCCTCCTCTGCGACGCCCCGATCGGGGAAGTGGTCGGCCCGATCCGCGGGCCGCTCGGCTGGTACGTCGGCCGCGTCCTCGGCCGATTCCCGGGCGAGAAACCGATCGACCTCGGGGAGCTGGGATCGCTCGAGCTCGTCCGCGAGGACTACGGCTCGCGCCGCTTCCTCGAGTGGTCGAACGACGTCGTCGCCCGGTCGACGATCGAAGTCCGCTGACGCGAGGGCATGGGAGCCGCGGCCCTCACTTCCTCCGCGTGCAGACGACCTCGCTCATCAGGAAGGGCTTCCCCTCGCGGTCGGGCATGAAGGTGTCGAGGGCGAATTCCCCCTCCCCCGTCCGCCGGTAGACCGTCCGGTAGGTCATCCGGGCGGCGGAGCCGGGAGCCTCGACGAGGGCGTCGAAGCGCAGTTGCTTGCCGTCCTCCTCGCACACCCCCTCGGCGCTCGTCACGGCGGTCGACTGGTTCGAGAGGACGAGCTGCGTCGGGCGCTCGCGCGCGTTGTCGTGCCCGAGGATGTGGAGCACGGTCGTCGCGCGCCCCTCCGACTCGCCGCGGATCTCGAGCTGGAGGAATCGCCCGTCGAGGATCATCCGCGCCTCGACCGTCCCCTTCGTCTCGGCCGGCTCCTTCCCCGGAACCTGGGCCACGCGCATCCGCGCGTCGTAGGAGCCCGCGAAGGCCGCGAGGTGCTCGTGGTGGGGGCCGGGCCTCGAGAGACGGAGGAAGCGGGCGGTGGCGTCCTCGGGCTTCCCCTCCTGCGCGAGGAGGCGCGCGGCGGCGAGCCCGGCGGGCAGACAGAGGAGGATCGAAAGGATCTTCATGGATGGTTTCGGGGGATCCGGGCCGGGGTTCACGGCGTTCCCGCCGCCTTCTCGGGCGGAGGAAGGAGGTGGTCGGCGCGAGGCCGGGTCATGGGTTCGAGGAGGGCCAACGTCGCGGCGGTCCAGACGATCTCGACGGCCCAGGGAACGGAGAGGAGGGCTCCTCTCTGATCCGTCAGGAGGGCCGAGAGGGCGACGGCGAGAGCGGAAGCGCCGATCAGGCCGGAGATGGCGCCCAGGTATCCGCGGAACGTCCGCGCGGCCCTCGGGAACTCGGCCGCGTTCGTCCGCCGGAGACTCCACGTTCCGAGCAGCGTGACGAGGGTCCCCGCGAGGAGGAAACCGAGGCCGGCGCCGACCTCGTCCGAGTCGCGCCGGACGCCGAAGCCCGCTCGCAGCCCCCAGTCGACGACGGCCGTGGCTCCGCCGAGGGCGAGGAGGAGCGCGTACGCCCGGATCGAGAGGAGGGCCGCCTTGAGCCCGAGCTCCGGATCGCGCCGGGGCTCGTCGCGGTCTCGCCAGCGGAGGACGAGGTAGATCGCGAGGAAGCCGAGGGGGATCGCCCCGAGGAAGAGGGGGAGGATCCCCGACAGAGCGAACAGGGTCGTCACGGCGCGTCCCCTCCCGGTCGAACGGGGGCCCCGGCGGGTGGGCCGGAAGCATCCGCCCCCCGGGAGGAGGACTCAAGCGACGAAAGGGGGGGCCCGGTAGGTGAGGGCCCCCCCGCGGGGGAGAGACGGAACGCGCTCAGAACGTGAGCGTGTCCGTGTTGCTCGTCGCGACCGAGAGCGTCCCGCTCGAGAAGGAGAACGCGATCGCCTGGAAGGTGATCGTCATCGTCCCCGGGAGCGGCGCGCCCGGCGGGACCGTGTGCGAGTGGGTGATCGAGCCGCTCGCCGGGACGATCCCGAAGAAGTGGACGAAGAAGGGGGTGCCCAGGCAGAGGTTCAGCCCTCCGCCGAACGGGAGGTTCGTCGATCCCGGGTTCGGGCCTCCCGCGAGGAGGACGAGGGATCCGGCCGGGGCCGTCACGGTTCGAACGATGGTGTCGTTCGGCTGGACCGGCGCGTCCGGAGTGATCGTGAGGCCGAGCGGTCCGGGGGTGCACGGGGGGGGAGGCGGCGGCGCAACGAACGTCACCGAATCGGTCCCGCTCGTGTCGACGACCGCGCCCGTCGGGCTCATCGCGATCGTCACGGCCTGGAAGTTGAGCGAGGAACCGACCGGGGCGTTCGGAGGCGTCGGCATCTGGACCGTCCTCGTCCCGGAGGGGGGGATCCAGCCGATCGGGACCACGGCGAAGGGGGAGTTGAGGCAGATCGTCGTCCCCGAGAGCGGCCCGGGCCCGGAGAGCGTGGTCGCCCCGGCGTTCGGGCCCCTGAAGACGAGGACCCCGGCGCCGGGCGTCCCCGTGACGCTCACGGTGACGGGCGCGCCGGCAGGGACCGGCGTGTCCGGAGTGACGGACAGGACGACGGCCCCGATCGTGCACCCCTGCCCGCGGGCGGACGAGGGGAGCAGGGAGGCCGCCACGGCGAACAGGAGGGGAGTCGTGATCCGCATCGCTGGTTCCTCCTCGGCCGGAGGCCGCGCGGCATCCGGCAGGGATTCGGGGTGGGGAAGCAGGGGATG
Organism: Planctomycetota bacterium; assembly: GCA_035695825.1. Classification (GTDB taxonomy): domain Bacteria; phylum Planctomycetota; class UBA1135; order UBA1135; family JAKEFM01; genus JAKEFM01. The sequence continues at coordinate 54,902 of DASRRH010000026.1, forward strand.
AAACCGGGGAGAGGGGCGGGGGTTCCGCGGCCCCTACCCCCGGACGGCCGGGGGGGGCTTGTTCTCGATGTCCGCGTCGACCGCCTCCATCAGGATCCGGCAGACCTCCGCCGGTTTCCGGACGAACGTCAGGGTCGAGGCCCCGTCCTTGCTCGCCGTCTCGATCTCGACGTCCCCGTAGCCGAAAACCCGGCCGAGGAAGGTCTGCCGGTACGAGGCGTTGTTGATCTTCTCGAAGGGGCTCTCCTTCACCGTCTTCGAGAGGATCCCGACCTCGTCGACCAGCCGCCGGTCCGTGATGATCCAGATGTCCGTCTTCAGAACGAGGATCCGGTAGATGAGCCACGGGATCCCGACGACGAGGAGGGAGAGGAGGATCGGCCAGAAGAGGGCCAGGCCGTGGTGGCGGGCGACGAAGAGGACCTTCTCTCCGGGGCGGAGGTCGGAGGCCTTCATCCGGGCGCAAAGTCTAGAGGGCGGAAGCCGCGCGAGGAACGGGTGCCGTTGCGACGGACCCTCCCTTCCGCGGAGAATTCCCGCGTGCGACCGGAGGCAACGCAATGAACGGGGCGGCCGCGGCAGGCGCCGCGGCGGCCGCCCGGCGCCGACGGGAGCAGGAGGAGGAAGAGACCATGGCCGAGTACGGGCCCCGGGACCTCGCGGAGGGGTGGGAGTTCAAGTTCCTCCGGTCGGCGACGGGGGCCTTCCGGAATCCCGAGTTCCTGAAGGAGGTCCTGACCGAGGAAGGGAAGGCGGGTTGGACGCTCGTCGAGAAGTTCGACAACGGCCGGATCCGCGTGAAGCGCCCGGCCGCCGCTCGGGCTTCCGACACCGGTTTCTCCTTCGATCCCTACCGGACCACGGTCGGGATCTCGGAGGGGAGGCTCGCCTTCTACATCGTCGCCGGGGTGATCTCCGTGATCCTCCTCGTCGTCGGGATCGTCGCGGCGGTCAAGTAGCCCGCCCGCCAGCGCCGCCGCGCCCTCAATACCCCGTCGCGGTCGTCGCTTCGAGGTTGGTGAGGACGACGGGGGGCCCGACCGCTCCCTGCCAGAAGAGGGTGGCTCCGAGGAGGGCGGCGTTCGAAGGGACGGCCAGGGAGAGACTGCCGCGGCCCTGCGGGTCGAGGAGGCCCGCCCCCGCCACGAGGAGAGTCGCCGGGTCGAGCCGGAGGACCCCGAAGGGAGGGAGGGGAATCGAAGCGGTCCCGAGGGAGGCGCCGAGGATCCACGACCCGCCGGGAGGGCCGTGGAGGTCGAGGACGAGGGGCTTCCCGATGCGCGGGAGGGCGCGTCGGGCGAGCTGTCGGTCCAGGTTGTCGAGGAGCCGGTCCCGACCCTCGTTGCCGAGGAAGAGATCGAGGTCGCCGTCGCCGTCCACGTCCCCCGCGGCGATGGATCGGACCGCGTCGAAGTCCAGGGGGGGAAGGAGGAACGTGGCGTCGGTGAAAACGCCCGTTCCGTCGTTCCGGTAGAGAGGGCTCGTCCCGGAGTTCCCGAGGAACGCGTCGAGGTCCCCGTCCCCGTCCAGGTCCATGAGCCGCGCGTCGTTCGTCGAGTCCACGATCGAGGGGAACTGCCCCGCCGCGTTCGAGTAGACCCCGGACCCATTGTTCAGATAGAGACGGTCCGGGGCCTGCTGGTTCCCGATCAGGGCGTCGAGGTCCCCGTCGCCGTCGACGTCCCCGAGGTCCACGGCTGCCGCGAGACCGGAGACGGGGGGGAGTTGACCGCTCGCGTTCGAAAAGACTCCGCTCCCGCCGTTCAGGTAGAGGCGGTTGCCGAGCGAGAACGAGTAGACGGCGAGGAGGGCGTCGAGGTCCCCGTCGGCGTCGACGTCCCCGAGCCCGATGTCGTTCGTCCAGATCGCGCCGAACGGGAGCTGGAAGGTGGCGTCCGAGAAGACCCCGGTCCCGCCGTTCAGGTAGAGGCGGGGCGGCTGCCCCGAGTAGTTCCCCGTGAGGAAGTCGAGGTCCCCGTCGCCATCGACGTCCCCGAGGGCCACGACGTAGGTCGAGTCCGTGGCGGGGGGGAGCTGCGAGGAGGCATCGGTGAACTGCCCGGCGCCGTTGTTCACGAGGAGCCCCTCGGTGCCGAGGTCGTTCGCGATCAACGCGTCGAGGTCTCCGTCCCCGTCGACGTCCCCCAGCGCCATCCCCAGGACCCCGAAGATCGAGCCCGAAAGGGCGCCCGGCGCCTCGGCGAAGAGTCCGAGCCCGTCGTTCCGGTAGAGGCGGTTCGTCTGGTTGTAGTTCCCAACCAGGAGATCGGGGTCCCCGTCCCCGTCGACGTCTCCCATCGCGACCCCGGAGGAGGGGTCGAGGATCGTGAAGAGCCCGGCGTTCGCGTCGGCGAAGTTGCCCGACGCGTCGTTCAGGTAGAGGCGGTTCGGTCGGGGGCCGCTCGAGGTGTTGTTCCCGAGGAGCGCGTCGAGGTCGCCGTCCCCGTCCAGGTCGGCGAAGGCGAGGGTCCGCGTCGGGTCGAAGTCCACGGGGAGCTGGGAGGAGGCGTCCGAGAACCCGCCGGTCCCGTCGTTCGCGTAGAGGCGGTTCTGCTGGAAGTAGTTCCCGAGGAGCGCGTCGAGGTCCCCGTCCCCGTCGACGTCGCCGAAGGCCACCGCCTGGGTCGGGAGGAGGAGGGAGGGGAGCTGGGGCGTGGCGTCGGCGAAGGTCCCGAAACCGTTGTTGCGGTAGAGGCGGCTCTGCTGCGAAACGTTGAAGGGGCCGTTGCCGACGAGGAGGTCGAGGTCCCCGTCCCCGTCGACGTCCCCGAGGGTGAGGGAGGTGGTGGCGTCGGCCGGCGAGGGGATCTGGGCGCTCGCGTCCGTGAAGGACCCGGCGCCGTCGCCGAGGAAGAGGCGCTCCTGCCCGCCGACGCCGAAGAGGCTCGGAGCGGTCCCGACCGCGGCGTCGAGGTCCCCGTCCCCGTCCAGGTCTCGGAGAGCGACGGCGTTCGCGTTCACGAGGACGGCCGGGAGCTGGGGAGAGGCGTCCGTGAAGACTCCCGATCCGCCGTTCAGGAGGAGGCCGCACGGGGCTCCCGGGGAGGTCCCGAACCCCGCGTTCCCCAGGAGGGCGTCGAGGTCCCCGTCGCCGTCGACGTCGCCCAGGGCGAGCGACCGCGGGAGCGCGGTGGCCGGAGGGACCTGGGAGGAGGCGTCCGTGAACGCGCCCGTCCCGTCGTTCAGGAGGAGCTGGTTCCCGTTGCTGCCGGAGACGAGCGCGTCGAGGTCCCCGTCCCCGTCCACGTCCCCGAGGGCGAGGGCGCTGCCGAACGCGAAGGTCGCCGGGAGAGGGGTTCCGTCCGTGAACCCCGCAGCCCCGTCGTTCCGGTAGGCCCTGGAGAGGAACTGGTTCAGGACGAGGACGTCGGGATCTCCGTCCCCGTCGAGGTCGCCGACGCCGAAGGCGAAGGTCTGGTCGGCGTCCCCCGGCAGCATGCGCCGGAGGTCCCCGAAGAGTGGGGCCTGGGCCCTCGCCGAGGGGGGAGCGGCCGCGAGGAGGAGGGTGCCGAGGAGGAGGGAGGCGAGCCGCGACATGGCCGGCACGAATCGGGCGCTCTCGATTCTCCCCCCCGGTCGGGACGGAGGCGAGGAGGGCCCGCGAAGATGGGGAACGCGACCTCGTGAGGAACTAGAAGTCGAATCCAATCGAGTAGGAGATCCCGACGTCCCGGTGGTCGACGAGGAGGAGGCCGATCGTGTGCCGCCCCCCGAAGGTGTAGTGGAGGAGGTGGTGGACTTTTTGCCCGTCGTAGAGGTGGGTCGAGGAGATCTCCTCGCTCCAGCGGACGTTCACCCCCCCGATCGGGCGGAGGCGGTCGTCGAAGGTTCCGTACGCGGCCCCCGCGTAGGGGGCGAGGGGGAGGCCGATCTCCTCCTCGAGGTTCTTGCTGAAGGTCGCGTAGTACGAGCGCCCGTGCGGCGTGCCGATCCGGTCGCTGCTCGTCCCGAGGATCAGGGCGGGTCGGGTCTCGGTCTCGTCGAGGGCCCGCCAGTTCGCGAGGGGGCCGATCTCGTCGGCGAAGGGGTTGTACTCCACCCCGAGGGTGAGGGAGGGGGTGAATCGGTAGGTGAGCGTGGTGCGGAGCTTCGCGCGGTCGACGTCGATCGTCGGGATGTACCGCACCCCGAAGGTGAGGTCGTTCCGGATCTCCTCCCCGCCGGCCCCACGGACCGGCGAACCCTCGCCGGGTCAGACCGGTCAGGAGGGGACTTCGGACGGACGGATCGGCTCGGCAGTCCGGCTCGCGGGCTGCGTCTCGGACTGGAGGGGCGGGAGGGGGAGGATCGAGACGAGGAGGGTCGCGAGCATGGCCGGTTCTTACGAGGGCCGCTCCTTCCCGGCAAGGGAGCGCTCAGCGCTCCACCGCGACGATCACGAGGCGGTCGCCGACGGCGACGACGGGGAAAACCGGCGCGAAACCCTCTCGGTCGAGGCGGTTGGAGACCTCCGCGAGCTTCGGGTCTTCGTAGGACACCTCGGGGACCGTCGTTCCCCTGAGGACGATCGGGTCGGAGACGACGACGCGGTACGGGCCGGGCTTCGCGTATCTCTTCCACCCCTGGGCGAGCCCGAGCGAAGCCGCCGCGAGGAGGAAGGTCGCCGCGAGGAAGAGGACGCCGGGGTTGCGCATGGGGAAAGGTCCGGGCTGGCCGCGTTCTTTCCCTCGCGAGCCGCGTGCCGGGGCGCTCCGCTCGGGGAGGCGACGGAGGTCGAAGCCGCGTGTCCTTCGAGGAGGACGCCGGTTGTCGAGGGGGGACGCGGGGGGCGGCGCTAGCGCGGCTCGTCCGGAGCGGGGCCCTCCCGGGTCTCGGCCCCACCGTCGCGCTTCCCCTCGAACCACCCGACCACGCGCTCCTCGAACTCGGCCCGGGCGGCGCCGAGGGCGCCGCAGTGTCCGGCGCCGGGAACCTCCCAGAGCTGGACGTGCGCGGGGTTGAGGGACTGGAGCCGCCGCGAGTGGCGGACCGGGATGTTTTCGTCGGCGAGGCCGTGGATCAGGAGGACCGGGACGCTCGTCGAGGCGACCGCCTTCTCGGCGGAGGCGCGCCCGAGGTCGACGCCGTAGCGGATCCGGGCGTAGAGGCCGCCCGCGAGGGGGATGCCCCGGAGGAGCGTCCTCCCGAGCCAGGGGCCGGCGCCGAAGGGCCGGCCCAGGTAGTCGAAGGAGGACTCCTCGAGGGTCGAGAAGGCGGACTCGGCGACGAGCGCCTCGAACCGGTCCTCGGATCGGAGGGACTGGAGGAGAATCGCCCCGCCCATCGACTCGCCGAGGCCGAAGAGGCGCTTCGCGCCCGTCTTCGCGAGGAGGAGATCGACCCATCCTCGAACCTCCTCGGCTTCCCGCGCGCCGTAGAAGGCGCGCTCGCCGCCGCTGCGGCCGTGCGCGCGCGCGTCGGGACAGAGAACCGCGTAGCCGCGGGAGAGGAAGATCGGCGCGTAGGCGAGGGTGCCGACGCGGGAGTCCGAAACGCCGTGGAGAAGGAGGACCCCCTTCTCGGCCGCAGTGCGGGGAGCGAAGAGCCATCCCCGCAGGACCGCGCCATCGGCCGCCGCGAAGGAGACCTCCTCGAGGTCGGCGCCGTTGTTCTCCGCGAGCGCCGCCGCCGTCCGCTCGTGGTTCGGGAGGAGCTCCCGCCGCGGAGGACGCAGGGCCCACTCGACCACGACGACGCCCCCGCCCCCGATCGCGGCGAGGAGGAGCCCGGCCCCGACCGCGTTGAAGACGAGGCGCTTCCTCAATCGACGGTCAGACGGGTCGCCGTCCCGACGCGGGGGTCGGAGCGGGCTCCCTCTCCCCCGGCATCGAGGGGTTCCAGAGGAGCAGGGGCGTCACGTAGCGGTAGTAGACCTCGAGCATCAGCACGCAGAGCGCCGTCGTGTAGGAGCGGTCGGCATCGTCGTCCCCCGCGATTCGAGCGTAGGGGTCGATCGGAGTCCAGGACCCGTCGGGTTGCTGGGCGGGGAGGAGCGCCCGCTTCATCGCCTCGTTCCACTCGCCCCAGAGGGGGCCGCCGCGCTGGAAGAAGGCGAGGGTGCCGTAGTACCAGAAGTAGAGGTTCCCCTCCCCCCGGGAGACGAATCGCTCCTCGGAACGCAGGACGAATTGTCGCGGCCGCCGCTCCCGGACGAAGGGGACGGCCGCCGCCACCCGGGCGTCCTCCCCCGCGCCGAGGAGGCCGAGCGCGAAGATCGAAGCGGGGGTCGACCCCGGCAGCGTCCGGTAGCCGCTCGCCAGGCGCTCGGGATCGTGACTGTAGCGGAAGTAGGCATGCTCCTCGTCGAAGGAGCGGAGGAGGTAGCTCCTCGCCGCCGCGAATGCCTCGTCGGAAACCTCCAGGCCGCCGAGCCGCGCCGATTCGAGTGCCATCACCTGCCAGGCGCTGATCGAGGCGCGCGGCCACTCGTCGAAGATCGATCCGTCGCGGTAGTAGTACGACCACCCGCCGAAGAGCCGCGGATCGGCTCGCGTTTCCTGCGCCCCGAGGATCCGGCCGACGGCGCGCTCGAGGGGGCCCCGGAGCGCCGGGTCCGTCGTCATCGCGAAGGCCTCGGCGAGCGCGTAGGAGGCGATCCCGTGGCCGTAGGCCTCGCAGTCCCCGAAGTGTCCGGTCTGCTGGTCTTGACCGCCGAGCAGGAAGCGGATCGCGCGGTCGACCGTCCCGGTGTGCTCCGTCCCGGATCGCTGCGTGTGCCCCGCCCCGAGGAAGGCGAGGAGCGCGAGGCCCGTCTTCCCGAAGCGCACGTCGCGGTACTTCGCCTCGCGGTCCCCGGGGTCGCCCCAGGAGCCGTCGCGTCTCTGGATCGAGGCGAGGTAGCGCAGGCCGTCGGCGACGGCCTTCTCGGTCTGCGCCGTTCCGCCGAACTCTCGAATGGCGACCTCCTTCGGCAGTCCGCTCCGCCTCTCGTAGGGGGTTCCCTCGAGCGGGGTCGGAGGGGCCTCCGTCACGGGAGAGGGGCTCTTGAGCGAGAGGGGGAGCTGGCCCGGCGCCGGAGCGCCGGGCGCAGGAGCGCCCGTCGGGGAGGGGGAGTGGATTCGTGCGGGAGACTCGACCGGGCCCGCGAACGACCTCGCCTCGAGGGCGAGCGCGGGTGAACCCTCCTTCACCCCCGAACGCCCCTCGGCGGGCCCGGGGAGTCGCGGTCCACGGACCGTGGGGGAGGGCCCCGCTGCGCGGGGAGGATCGGGCAGACCCCGGTTCGCAGGTTCGCGAGGTCCTCCCGGGAGGGCGCTCAGCCCGGTCCCGTCCGACCGTACGGGCGCGAGGGCGAGCGGTCCCGGTGAAGGGGGGGCATCCGTTCCGGCGGCGCCTCCGCCGGAAGCCCACCTTCCCCGTGCGGCGACCGGATCGACCGGCGCGGCGAAGGACCTCTCTTCGAGTGCGAGGGGGGGCGTCCCTCCCTCCTTTCCCGCACGGTGCTCCCCGGGCGCCGGCGGTTCCGGCCCCCGAATCGTCGGAGAGATCGCAGCCGCTCGCGAAGGGTCGGGGAGGGCCCGTCTCGACAGATTCCCTTCCGAGACGGCATCCGGGAGGGGCTCGTGGAACCGTTCGGCCGCGAGGGGGAGAGGCCCGGGAGAAGGGACGCCGCCCGTTCCCCCGGCCTCGGCGCCGTGAGACCACCTCTCCGGCGAGGCGTCGGGTTGGACGCGCCCCGCGTCGAGGCGCGCCTCGAGCGCGAGGGCCGGCCCCGCCTGATCCGCGGCGGCCCGGCGGGGAGGAGTTTCCCCCGCAGCGACGCTCGGCGCGGGAGACGAGGGGAGAGCGCGGGCGAGGTCGTCTCCTCCCTCTCTGCGTGGCTTCGCGGCGGCGACCCGCTCGCCTCGAACGGAGAGATCCTCACCGGTCGCGGGAGGGACGAGGGGGTCGGCCCCCGGAAGCGCGGCGTCCGCGCGTCCCTCGCGGCCGGAGTTCCGCGGAGCCGTCCTCGTGTCGGATTCGGCGAGGAGGAGCGGCGCGCTCCCCCCCTTCCGCCGGGCGCTCGCCTGGGGGTCCCGGTCGCGAAGGGGCAGGTTCGCCGCGGCGGATTCCGACCGGGGCTCCGGACCTTCCAGCGGAGGGCCCTCGGGGCGAAGAAAGGCGTCCGGAGTCTCGAGGACCGCGAGACCGCGCGCCGCCGCCTCCGAGGGAGAGGGAGGAGCGTCGGGCGCGTCGAGCGAGGCGCGCTCGGCCTCGACGATTCCCGTGGGTCCCTCCTCCACGCGCTCCCCCCTCGCCCTCGAGCGGGCGAGCGCCTCCTCGCTCGGAACGAGGCGGACGCGGAAGGTGCGCGACTCGGCGGGGGGCGTCTCGATCCGGCTCTCGACCCGCACCCTTCTCGAGAGGAAGAGGAGAAGGAGGTGGAGGAGGATTGAGAGGAGGAGGCACTTCGAGAGGAGGTCGAGGCTTCTCCAGCGCCGCCCGAGCCAAGCGAGGAGCGCGACGAGGAGGAGGGCCGCGGCGAGGGCGAGGAGTTCGAGCGTCGAGAACCCCGGAGAGGCGGGAAGGAGCTCGACCGAGCGCGCGAGGGCGAGCTGGCTCGATTCGGGGCGGCCCGGCTCGGAACGCGCGAGGAGGAGGGCGAAGCCCTCCGGGGAGAACGAGGGGCCCGTCTCCTCGAGAGGCCCGGCGAAGGGCTCGAGGGGGACGGGACCGGTCCAATCGCGGGTCGGGTCGAACCAGGCGAGGAAGAGGTCGAGGGATCCCGTTCCCGCCCGGTCGCTTGCGAAGAGGAGGGCCCTGCCGTCCGGGCGGAAGGCCGGCGCGCGGTCGTCGGCGGGGGAGGAGAGGCCTCCCAGCGGGACGGGGGACGCCCCCTCTCCCCCGCCGGGCTCGAGGAAGTAGAGGTCGAAGCGACCGGCGCGGTCGCTCGAGAAAACGAGCCCTCCGGCCACCGGCCGGATCGCGGGATCGGTGTCGTCGGCGGCGGAGTTCGCCGCGGAGAGAGGGACCGGCGCGGAGGGGTTCCCTCCGTTCCAGGGGGCACGGTACAGGTCGAGCCGCCCCGCGCCGCCCGGGCGATCGGAGGCGAAGGCGAGGATCCCCCCTTCGACGCAGGGGGCCCGGTCGTCGAAGGGGGAGTTGACCGCGGAGAGGGGCCGGACCTCCTCGATCCGCCCGTCCGCGAGGAGACCGGCGTAGAGGTCGACGTTTCGCCCCGCCACGCCGGAAGCGAAGACGATCGTCGAGGAGCCCCCCGCGAAACAGGGCTCGAGGAGGGGAAGCACCGGACCCTCCTCGAGGGCGAGGGGCTCCGGCTCCTTCCAGAGCACGCGGCGGGCGGGTCGCGAGCCCGACTCGGGCACGATCGTGACGCCGTCGGTCCAGGTCCCCCCGAAGAGGCGGGTCTCTCGGAGGAGGGCGGCGCCGAGGAAGAGCCCCGCGCCGAGGAGGGAGAAGGCGAGGACCGCCCCGCGCATCCTCCCGCCCGCGTCTCCCACGCCTAGCGCGCGTCGAGCGTGCCGATGTTGAGGTTGCGGAGGCCCGCCCGGCCGCAGGCGTCCATCACGCGGACGACCGACTCGTGCTTCGTCTGCCGGTCGCCGCGGATCGTGACCGGCCGCTCGGGGGCCGCGGCGGCGGCGCGGAGGCGAGCCTCGAGCTCCCGCTCGGTCACGGGCTCGCGCCCCCAGGCGACGGCCCCGTCGCGCCGGACGTTGAGGACGATCTCCTCGAGCGCATCCGCCGCCTCCTTCCCCGACTCCGCCCGCGGCAGGTCGATCTCCATCTGCCGCTCCCGGTCGAGGAACGTCGTCGTCACGAGGAAGAAGATCAGGAGCTGGAAGATGACGTCGATCATCGGCGCGAGGTCGACCGCGGGGGCGGGGCCGTGTTCCTCGACCCGGAGCTTCATCGCCTCCCCCTCAAGCCGCCGCGGCGCGCGCTCCGGCGACGGCGGGCGCGAGGGCGTCGTGGTGGACCCGGACGACCTCGTCGGCGAAGCGCTGGATGCGCGCGGTGAAGAACTGGTGGAGGAGGAGGGAGGGGATCGCGACCGTGAGGCCCGCAAAGGTCGTGACGAGGGCGGTCGAGATCCCCCCGGAGAGGAGGGAAGCGTTCCCGAGGGCCCCCTGCTGCGCGACGACGTCGAAGACCTGGATCATCCCCTGGACCGTGCCGAGGAGGCCGAGGAGCGGGGCGACGCTCGTGATCACGGCGAACGCACGGAGGTTCTTGCGCATGCCCGTGATCTCGCGCTGCGCGGCGGCTTCGACCGTCCGTTCGACCTCGGCGGGACCTTCCTCCGTGCGGAGGAGCCCCGCGCCGATGGCGGCGGCGAAGGCGCTCCGGCTGCCGCCGCAGAGGGAGGCGGCCGCGTCGAGGTCGCCTCGTCGCAGCGCCTCCTCGACCCTGCGCAGGAGAGGTTTCGGGGAGATTCGTCCCCGGCGCAGCAGGAGGGCGCGCTCGAGGGCGAAAGCGAGGAGGAGGATGGAGCAGGCCCCGATCGGGATCATGAGGATCCCGCCGGCGACGGTCTTGTCGAAGAGGCTCCCGAGGTCGAGGAACCGCGTCTGCGCCGAGGCGCTCGGGGCGAGGAGGGGGAGGAGTAGGGGGGCGAGGAGCGCTCGAGGAGAGGGTCGTCGGTTCTTCATGGGCGTTCGATCCGGGAGCGGGCCTGCGCGGCGAGGGGGTGGTCGGGGAAGCGCTCGATCAGCTCGCGGCAGCGCTCCCGGGCGCGGTCGCGCTGCCCGGTCTTCTCGAGGCAGTCGGCCGCGCCGAGGAGGGCGCGCGCCGCCTCCTCGGCGTGGTCGTAGAGGATCGCGACCTTGAGGAACTCGGAGAGCGCCCCGTCCGCGTTCCCCTCCCCGAGGAGGATCTCCCCCGTCTCGAGGCGCGCGCGGGCGGCGAGGAGGTCTCCCCCCGTCGCCGCGACGCGCTCGAGGACCTTGCGCGCCTGTCCTGCGCGCCCCGTCCGGCGCAGCGCCCGGGCGATCCAGAGGTCGGCCTCCGCGCGGTTCTCGAAGCGGGGCGCGCGGCGGGCGAGGTCCTCCAGCGCCTCGAGCGCCTCCTCGAAACGGCCGAGCTCTCCGCACGCGAGCCCGAGGCGGAAGAGCGCCTTCGGGAGGAGCTCGTGGTCGGGGTGGCGGGTGCGAAAGTTCCGGAGCCTCTCCCGCGCCTCCTCGAAACGCCCGTCCCGGAAGAGCGCCTCGCCGGAGAGGAAGAGCGACTCCGCGGCGAGCGCCCCCCCCTTCGAGGCCGCCTCTTCGAAGGAGGAGGCGGCCGGCGCGTTCTTCCCCTGCTTCAGCCGGGACCAGCCGATCTTGTAGAGGGAGCGCTCGAGGACCGCGGGGGCCTTGGCGCGCGCGTAGTGGCCCTCTGCCTCGGCGAATCGCCCCGCCTCGTAGGCGAGCTCGCCGCGGTGGAAGGGCACCTCGGCGGCGACCGCGCTCTTCCCGTGCTCTCGCTCGACCGTGGCGAAGGCCTCCTCCGCCCCCGCGGCGTCCCCGCATGCCTTCCGGACGAAGCCGAGCTCGTAGAGCGCGCGATCGGCGACCTCGCGGGCGGAGGATTCGGCGACGAGGGCGTCGAGCTTCCTCCGCGCCTCCTCGTTGCGCCCGAGGCGCGCGAGGGCGCTCGCCTCGCCGAGGAGGATCGACGGGCGGGCTCCGGAGGCCTCCGCGCGGCCGAGGAGCGCGCGATACGTCCCGAGCGCTTCCTCCCACCCTCCCGCGCGGGTGGTCGCGGTCGCCAGGAGATCGAGGGCGGGCGCCTCGAGGGAGGCGGGCGCGCCGGCCCCGAGGATCTCGCGGGCGAGGCGGGCCGCCGCCGCGGCGTCCCCCCCGTCGAGGGCGCACCAGGCGAGTCCGTACCGGGCGAACGGGGCGAGCTCGTGGCGCGGCTCGTCGCGGAGGAGCGACGCGTAGCGCGCGCGCGCGCCTTCGCGGTCGCCCTCCTTCGCGAGGAGCTCGGCGAACTCGTAGAGCGCCTGCGGGCGCCGCTCGCTCCGCGGAAAGCTCCGCTCGAACTGCTCGAACTGCGCTTTCGCCCCCGCGGGGTCTCCGCTCGCCGCGCAGGCGCGCGCGAGGCCGAGGAGGGCCTCGTCGGCGAGCTCGCCCGCCCCCTTCTCGTTCGCGGCGCGGAACGCCCGCGCCGCTCCCTTCGGGTCGCCCGATTCGAGCCGCGCGCGCCCTTCGAGGACGCGCGCCTCGGTCGCGCGGGCGTGGCCCGGGAATCGGGCCGAGACGTCCGCGAAGGCGGCGGCCGCCTCCCCCTTCTTTCCCGTGAGGTAGAGGCACCAGGCGAGGCGGGAGGCCGCGGAGGCCGCCGGGTCCCCTTTCCCGCGAGCGAGGGGCTCGAACTCGCGGGCCGCCTCCGCGTGGAGGCCCTGCGCGAAGAGCGATTCGGCCAGGGCGAGACGGATCTCGTTCACCCGGGGGCTCTCGCGGAAACGGGCGAGGAACTCGCGGGCCGCCTCCGCCGCGCCCTTGGCGTCGCCCCCCTTCAGCCGGGCGAGGACGGCGGCGGCGGGGGCAAAGTCGGGTTCCGTCCCGGCGGAGCCCGCCGCCTCGTACTCGCGGGCGGCCTCCCCATGCCGGCCGACGGCGCCGAGGGCCTCGGCCCGGGCGAGACGGGCCCGACGGGCGACCTCCGGGTCGATCTTCGGGTCGCGGAGGAGTGCCTCGAGCCGCGCGAGGGCGTCCTCGGCCCGGCCCGATCGGACGAGGGCGAGGGCGAGGAGGGCGATCGCCTCCGCGCGGCGCGGCCCCTCCTTCACGGCCTCGAGCACCCGCACGGCCTCCGCCCATTTCTCCCCCCGGAGGAGCGCGGCTCCGGCGCCGACGCGGGCGTCGGCGGCGAGCGGGCTCGCGGGGTACCTCTCTGCGGCCGCGAGGTAGGCTTCCGTCGCGCGCTTCTCGTCTCCGGCCTTCTCGAGGGCGGCCGCGCGAGCGACGGCCGCGTCGTCGGCGAACTCGCCCGAGACGACCCGCCCGAAAGCCTCCGCGGCCTCGGCGGATCGCCCGATCTTGAGCAGGCTCTCGCCGAGGAGGTAGGCGGCCTCCGGCGCGAGGGGGTCCTCCGCGAACTCCCGGAGGAATAGGCCGAGCGCCTGGGCCGCCGTCTCGAAGAGCCCGCCCCGGAAGCGGCTCCAGGCGAGCCCGTGGAGCGCGGGCTTCCGGTACTGGCTGCGGGGCCACTTCTCGAGGAGGCGGCCGAACCCCCCCTCGGCCCGGGCGAACTCTCCGCGCCGGAAGTCGGCCTCGGCCCCGAAGTGCGTCGCGGCCTCCGCGAGGTAGTGCTCCGGGCTCCCGCGCGCGATCCCCTCGAAGAGGGGGGCCGCCTCCGCGGGCCGGCCGAGCTCGAGGAGGCACTGGCCCCTCCGGAAGGCGGCCTCGGCCTCGAATTCGAAACGATTCCCGAGGAGGGCTTCGAACCCCTTGGCGGCCTCCTCCCACCGCTTGAGCTCGAAGAGGGACTGTCCCATCCGGTACCGCACCTGCGGCGCCTTCTCGTGGTCCGGGTTCTCCCGCAGGAAAGCGGAGCACTCCTCGACCGCCTTCTCGTGGAGGCCGCGCTCCGCGAGCCCGACGGCGTAGCGGTAGCGGTCGAGGGGGTCCTGTGCCGCAGAGAAGGAGGCCGAAACGGCGAGCACCCAGATGGACACGAGCATGCTCGTCCTCATCCTCCTTCGGGTTCGTCCGACCGCCCGGGACGATGGCGGAGGGCGCGGCAGGGGGAAGGAGGCCGGACCGCGCGCTGCCTATACGGGTCACCGCACGGGATTGTTGCGTCCCCGTCCGCCATTTCCGAGCCCGCCCGGGGGCCCGAGGAGCGCTAGGAGGCGGGAAGCCGCAGCGTCACGGGCTCGGCGAACTCGCGAATCCCTTCGAGGGAGAGCATCCGTCGGAGGCCCGAGCGCTTGCGCCCGCCCCACGGCATCTGGACGAGGGAGCCGACCGTCTGGTTCACGGCGCGCGTCCCCGCTTCGAGGCGGCGCGCGAGGGAGGTGGCCCGCTCGAGGTCGCTCGACCAGACGGAGGCGGTGAGGCCGTAGGAGCTCGCGTTCGCCCGTTCGACGGCCTCCTCGGCGGAGTCGACCGGCTCGATCGTGAGGACGGGGCCGAACGTCTCCTCGCGCACGAGGCGTGCCGAGGCAGGGGCCTCGACCACGACGGCGGGCTCGATGAAGAAGCCCTTCCCTTCGCGCGTCCGTCCTCCCGTCAGGACCCGGGCGCCCCCCCCCCGCGCCTCCTCCAGCAATCCGAGGACCCGCCCGCGCTGCTCGCCGGAGACCATCGGTCCGACCTCGTTCCCCTGGAGGATCCCCGGCCCAACCCGGAGCGCCCGCGTCCGATCCACGATCGCGTCGAGGAGGGGCCGGTAGAGGGGACGCTCGACGTAGACCCGCTCGACGGAGCAGCAGACCTGTCCGCAGTTCTTGAAGGCCCCGCGGACCGCCCCCGAGGCGGCCGCCGCGACGTCGGCGTCCGCGAGCACGATCATCGGGTCCTTTCCCCCGAGCTCGAGAGCGACCCGCTTCAAGTCCTTCCCCGCCACCGCCGCGATCGAGGAACCGGCCGCCTGAGAACCGACGAACCCGATCATGTCGACCGGCGCCCGCACGAGCGCCCGGCCGACGACCTCGTCCCCCTGGAGGAGGACGAGCACGTCCGGGGGCACCCCCGCCTCGTGGAAGAGAGCGGCGAGCGCGGCTCCGACGATCGGGGTCAGCTCGGAGGGCTTGAAGACGACGGCGTTCCCCGCGAGTAGGGCCGGAGCGATCGACCAGAGGGGGATCTGGACGGGGAAGTTCCAGGGCTTGATCGCCGCGACGACCCCCAGGGGGGCGTACTCGACGATCCCGCGCACGCGCTCGGCCCGCTCCTCGCGCGGGGCGAGGTGGCGGGGGCCGACCTCGGCGAAGTAGCGGATTCTCCCGGCCGCGTCCCTCGTCTCGGCGCGGGACTCGGCGAGGACCTTCCCCTCCTCGCGCGTGACGAGCCGCGCCATCGTCTCCGCGCGCGCCTCGAGGAGATCGGCCGCCCGCAGGAGGATCGACGCCCGCTCCTCGATCGGACGCGCTGACCACCCCGGCTGCGCCCGCCGCGCGCATGCGACGGTGGAGGCAACCTCCGCCTCGTCCGCGACGGGGACCTCTCCGATCGGCTCCTCCGTCGCCGGATCGATCGAGACGAGGGACGTCGGAGCGGAGTCGGAGGCCATGGGGAGGGGTCCGCCTGGAGCGGGGCAAGGATACGCGACCCCGGGGAGGGGGGATGCGCCTGGGGTCGCTCAAGGGCAGAATCCGCACGGACGAAATGCGTAACCGGGCGCCAGCCCCCCGCTATTGCGCGCATCGGATCGCGCTCGGGGGCTCCGGCACGAGCGGACATCCATGAACCTAGGCGTCGCCCTCCTCGCCGTCGCTCTCGCCTCCGGCGAGAAGTCCCGCGACTCGGGCCTCTGGTTCGAGGGGCGCCGGATCCCCTATTCCTCGCTCCCCGCGGACCTCCCTTCCGCGACGCGAACGGTCCTCGAGCGGGAGCGGGCGTTCGCGGAGAAGAATGGCCTCCGGGTCTACGCGAAGGCGAGGGGCCCGGTCGTTCTCGTCTCCGAGTGGGGCGACTCCCAGAACCTCGCTCTGCTCGGGGACGCGGAGCGCCTGGCCGCGGAGTTTCCCCGTCTCTTCCCGGATCCGAAGGAGCCTCCCCCGCTCGCCGACGAGGAACTCGACACCACCGATCCGAGCGCCCCTTTCCCCCTCTATCTCCTCTCCTCCCCGGCGATCTACCAGAGCCTCGCGCAGCGCCTCGCCTCGGAGCACGAGTACCTCCAGGGGTGGGCGGCGAAGGCCGCGCGCCTCCAGGGCTTCAACCTCTACCGGCCCCGGATCTCCGTGGTGCTCTCGGGCACGTACGGGGATCCCCACCACTGGGTCGTCCACAACCTGACCCACGTCCTCTCTCATCCCCGCTACGGGCGCCAGCCCTTCTGGGTCGAGGAGGGGATGGCCTGGTACGCGGAGGACGCCCTCCTGCGCGGCGTTTTCGCCTTCTGCTACCGCGACAACTTCCTCTGGGACGCGGAGAAGTCCGGATGGTCGACGGACTTCGCCGGCCTCTTCCGTTCCGGGAAGCCCCGCTCGGTCCTCGACCTCGCTTCGCTGCGGCCGGGGACCTACACCTCGGGCGAGGCGGGGGTGAAAGACCCGCGTGCGCTCCTCGCCTACGGGCTCGTCGCGTACCTCGGGAACGAGCGGCGGGAGGAATTCGCGGCGCTGCTCCTCGCCTTCGCGAAGGACGGAGCGGAGCAGGGAGGGTTCGAGGCTTCCTACGAGGTGCCCGTCGAGACGCAGCGCAAGCTCCTCGTGGAGATCCTCGGGGCCGACCTCGACAAGAACCTCGCGGGCTTCGCCGGCCGGATCGGCCGCGACGTCCCGAGGCCGAAGGCCCTTCCCCCGAAGGGCGAGCGATCGGCGAACGGCCAGTAGCGCGCGTCAGAGGTCGAAGCGGTCTCGAAGCTTCGGCGGGACGATCGGGCAGGACTGCTCCGGGGTCCGGAAGAGACGCCGGCGCACGCGCGCGACTCCGTCGTAGGCGAGGTCGGAGAGCGGAGCCGGCGCCAGGCGGGCGGCCCCCGCGAGGATGCGCCAGACGCCCCCGAGGCGCGAGGCGAGGTGGAGCACCGCGCGGGACTTCGTGAGGAGGGTGCCGTCCGCGGCGAGGAGGACGAGACTGTCCGGGAGACCCGGCCGGCGCTCCGGGGGGACGGCGGCGCGGAACGCCTCGCTTTCGAGGGGGGAGAACCGGAAGCGCTCCCCTCGGGCGTCCTCCGCGAGGGCGAAGCGCACAAACCGGTGGCAGAGCCCGCAGCTCCCGTCGAAGAAGACCCGATCGGGGGCGACCGCCGCCTTCGCCCGGATCCAGCCCGGATCGAAAAAGAAGAGGTGGGAGATCCGGAAGGAGAGGTCTTCGGTGCCGCAGATCCCGAGGAGGATTTCCTTCACGAGCCCTGCCGCCCAGATCCAGGGGCGCGCCTTCCGGAAGCACGCGAGCGGCGCGAAGGCGAGGTCGACCGCGAGGCAGGCGAGGCTCGCCCCCCGCAGGAGGGGACGGGGAAGGTCGAGGAGGGCTTCCCGGACCACGCCCGGGCGCGCGAGCGGGCCTCCGAGGAGGCGTTCGAGAACGGTCCCGTCGGTCCAGGAGGGGCTCCGCAGCTCGGCGATCCCGGCGAAGGCATGGGTCGCGGCGAGGACGACCCACGCCGCGGCGAGGAGGGTCGGGGGGAATCTCCAGTCCATGCCCGGGTCGGCGCGCCCCCGCCGCGCCTGAGACCCGAAGGGAGCGGGGGGGAGCAGGGCGTGGGCGAGCAGGATCCACCCGACGAACGACGCCCCTCGGTCGAACGCGAGGGGGTTGCGGCCCTGGAGGCAGGCGCCCGCGTACCAGAGGAGGACCGCGGCGGTCCGGTCAAACTTTCCAATCGCGAAGAAAACGCTCGCGCCCGCGGCGAGGGAGACCAACGCGCAGACGACGGCGGGGGAGTCCGCCAGGGCGAAGAGGTTGGGGAAGAGGGAGAGGAGCGGGCTCGCGGCGCCGTCCGGGAGGACGCCGCGGTTCGAGAAGAGCTCGCCTGCGTGGGGGAGGAGCGCGCCGTACCGGAACAGGAGCCAGGCGCCGAGGAAGGCGCGGAACAGGCTGTACTGGCCCCCGGTCCATCCGTTCCTCACGGACAGTAGACCCGGATCGTCCCCGGAAGGTCGTAAGGGAGGGGCGCAACCGAGGGCTCGAAGCTCACCCGCAGGGGTCCTCCGACGAGGAAGGGGTCGAAGCCGAGTGCGCGAAGGAGGGGCGCCTCCCCGCACAGCCCTGCCTGCAGCGCCGCGTCGACCATCGGCCGGGTTTCGCTCTCGGAGTAGAGGATCGGGGCGCTCGCGAACGCCCCGGCGTAGAAGCGGCGGCGGGCGCAAGGTCCCCGGAGCTTCCCGAAGGTGTCGGCCGTCAGCTCGGCCCGGTGGACGGCTCCTGCCAGCCCCCGCCACTCGAGGAGGATGCGGGTCGAGCAGGCCTCGTACCCCCGCTCCGTCGCGAGGATCGCTCCGGCGGGGGAGGCGCCGGACGCCTCGCCGACCCGGGCCACGGTCGAAAGCCCCGCGATCCTCCCGCCCCCCTGGAGAATTCCCACCGCGACGAGCGCGACCGCCCCGCTTCTGGCGAGGCGGCTCATCCGTGCCTTCCCGCGAGCGCGCCCATCCGCTTGCCCGCGGCGCATTGTCGACGCTCCCGAGTCGCGCCGTCAAAGACCGCCCGGGGACGGCGGCCCTAGATCGCGACCCTCGATCCGTCGAATCGGGTGAGCGTCACCGCGAAGGGCTGGTTGTGGGCCTCCTTCTGCTCCTCGAGGATCCCGATCGCGACCTCCTCGCCGAGCCGCACGGACTCGCTGTAGTCGGTGCGCCAGTGGATCCCGGCCGCGTTGCGGCCGAAGGCGATGTTCGCAGCGAGCTTGTCGAGCTCGTTCCCGACCGTGAGGGGGGGACCGGAGAAGGGGAGGAGAGAGGTCCCGTCGGCGCTCGGGACGACCGGATCGGGGAGGACGAAGGACTCGTCGAAGAAGGCCTTGAGGATCGTGACGCACGCGCCGGCGACGGTGGCGTGTCCGGCGCCGTAGGCGGGGTGGGTCGGGCATCCGTCGGGGTAGGCCTGCGGGAGGAGGTAGCTCCCGTGCGCGGCGAACACCGCCGACAGGGCCGCCGATCGGAGGATCTCGCCGTGGATCGGATACTGCGCCGCCCCGGTCAGGTGCTGGTGGACCCGCCCGCCGAACTCCTCCGGCCGCAGCCGGCGATGGACGAGCCACTTCTGGCACCAGACCGCCTTCAACGCCCGCGTCGCCACCTCCGTCACGAGGGAGAGGAGGTGGGGGCCCCCGAACTCCGCGAATCCGATCTGGTTCGGCGAGGAGACGGGGGGAAGGCCCGGGTCGAGCGGGGCGTTCCGGCCGAGGAGGATCAGGCAGGCGTTAAGGTAGGCCTCGTAGAGGGCGTCGACGTGGACGTACTGGGCGAGATCGCGCAGGTTCCGGATGTAGCGCGGCGTCGCGTCGAACGCGTCGCCCGTCGGCCGCGCCCCGTTCTGGACGTCGAGCCACGCGCCGTAGGACGTGAGATGGTCGAGGCCGGGGAGGAGGGTCCGGATCCGGTGGGGGATGATCAAGGCGCCGTAGGGGATGTCTTCGAGCAGGAACTGCGAGAGGTAGGGTCCGACCGAGTCCCCCGGCGCGCTGCCGCGGAAGAGGGTCTCGGCGGTCACCTGGCCTCCCACCTTCGGCCCCCGGAAGTCGGAGAAGCCCGAGAGGTCCGCGCACGCCGAGCCGATCGTCGGGTCGCTCGCGTACGCGCCGAAGGGGACGTCCCGGGCGAGGGCCATCCAGTAGAGCTCCGCCATCTCGGAGGAGTTCTCGGGACCGTCGATGCGGGGAGCGGGGCGGAGCGCGAGGCTGTGGGAGTCGGGCCCTTCGAGGTCGAAGGCGAGCCCCGCCTGCGGGCTCGTGAGCTTGCGCGTCCCGGCGAGGGGGACGGCGTCGAAGAGGGAGGGCTCTCCGCTCCGGACCGCCGCGAGCAACGCGTCGTAGGCGGCGGGATCGACCTCCCCGAGGGCGTCGTGGGGGAGGCCCTTCGAGTAGTTGGCGATCCGGGTGGGGAAGTCCTCCTCCTCCCCGTTGTTCTCGAGGGAAACGAGCGGGAAGTTGCGGCGCTGCGCGCGCTTCGCCATCCGCACGCGGTAGTGGAGGGCCTCCGCGCGCCGCTTGCGCAACCGGGAGGTGCGGAGGTTCTCCGGGGAGTCGGGGCCCGCCGGCGGCGGGAGGGAGAGGGCGCCGCCCGGGATCGAGAGCGCGGCCGCGCCGGCTCCCACGCGGGCGAGGAAGGCGCGGCGGTCGATCGCGGCGGAGTCCTCCGGGAAGACGCTCGGGGACGCGGGGCGGCGCTCCTCCTTCTCGCGCGGGAGGTGGGTCATGGCGGCTTCGGCGTCGGGGGTGGATGCCACCCGAGGCTAGCGCGGCTCCCGTCGGGGAGTAACCGGCCTCCCGAGCGGACCGGAGCGCCTCCCCGATGCGGAGGACGAGCCCCGCTGCGCGAAGGAGTTCGCGATCCCCCGCCATCTGACGGGGCCCCTCGCCGTCGGGCGGAATCCCGTTGGGGGGTCCGCGGTCGGGGCTCTAGATTCGAGGCTGCCCCCCCTCCCCCCATGAAGGCCCTCTCGTCCCGGAGCCTCGGCGCCCGCCTCGGGCTCCTCCTCTTCCTCGCGGGAACGCCGGCGGCGCAGGAGACCTACCGCGAGCCTCCCGCCGACGTCGTGCGAATCGTCGACGCCCCGCCCCCCCCCTTCGCCCTCGTCAGCCCCGACGGGCGGCGCGTCGCCCTGGTCGAGTCCGCGGCGATGCCGCCGCTCTCGCTCCTCGCCGAGCCGATCCTCAAGCTCGGGGGGGTGCGGATCACGCCCCGGACGAACGACCGGCAGCGGACGACGCTCCTGACCGGGCTCCTCCTCCGCGACCTTCCCGACGGCGCGGAACGCAGGGTCGCCTTCCCGCAGGGACTGCGGCTCGGCATGCCCGAGTGGTCCCCGGACGGCTCGCGTCTCGCGCTCGCGAACGCGACCGAGAAAGGTCTCGAGCTCTGGGTCGTCGACGCCGCGAGCGGGGAGGCGCGCGCCCTCCGGTCTCCGAGCCTGAACGGCACGCTCGGGAACCCCGTCGAGTGGATGCCCGACTCGAAGTCGCTCCTCTGCCGGGTCCTCCCCGAGGGGCGGGGGCCGGAGCCCCCGGCGCCGCTCGTCCCCGCGGGCCCGCGGATCGAGGAGACCCGGGGAAAGGTCTCGAAGGTGAGGACCTACCAGGATCTCCTCGAGAGCGCGCGCGACGAGGCGCTCTTCGACCACTACATGACGGCGCAGCTCGCGCTCCTCGACGCGCGCGACGGCGCGCTCCGGAGGGTCGGCTCCCCCGCGATCTTCGCGTCGGTCGAGCCCTCTCCTGGTGGGGGCCATCTCCTCGTCGTCCGACTCCACCGTCCCTACTCGCGCGCGGTCCCGTACGCGGACTTCCCTCGCGCGGTCGAGGTCTGGGACCTCGAGGGAAGGCTCGTCCACCGCGTCGCCGACCTTCCGGTGTCCGACGAGGTGCCGATCGAAGGCGTGCCGACGGGGCCCCGCTCGGTCACCTGGCGGCCGCTCGAGCCCTCGACGCTCGTCTGGACCGAGGCGCTCGACGGGGGGGATCCCGAGAAGAAAGTCCCGCACCGGGATCGGTGCCTGCGGCACGCCGCCCCCTTCGAAGGGGAGGCGGTCGAGTTCGCGCGGCTCGAGCACCGCTTCGCGGGGATCGAGTGGCTCGAGCGCAAGGACCTCGCCCTCGTCGTGGAGTACGACCGCGACCGGCGGTGGCGGCGGACCCGCTTGCTCGAGGTCGAGAAGCCCCCGTACGCATCGCGGCTCGTCTGGGACCTCTCGGTGAACGATCGCTACCGCGACCCGGGCCGGCCCGTCTCGAAGACGACGCCGCGGGGGGAGAGCGTCGTCCGGGTCGCGGGGGACGCGATCTTTCTCTCCGGGCAGGGCGCGACGAAGGAGGGGGACCGCCCCTTCCTCGACCGACTCCCCCTCGACACCCTCGAGACGGCGCGGGTCTTCCGCTGCGAGGAGGGGACCTACGAGTCCTTCGTCGATTTCGTCGGTCCGGGCACCGGGACGATCCTCACCCGCCGCGAGTCGCCGAAGGACCCGCCGAACTACTTCGTGCGGGATCTCGAGCGGGGCGCGCGAGCCGCGATCACGGACTTCCGGGACCCCGCTCCCGAGTTCACGGCGGGGGTCGAGAAGAAGCTCCTGCGATACGCGCGCAAGGACGGCGTCCCCCTCTCCGGGACCCTCTACCTTCCTCCCGGGCGCCGGAGCGGGGAGCGCCTGCCGCTCCTCGTCTGGGCCTATCCCCTCGAGTACACCGACCCCGGGACGGCCGGCCAGGTCCGGAGCGCCCCGACGCGGTTCACCTTCCTCCGCGGAGCCTCGCAGCTCCTCTTCCTCACGCAGGGGTACGCCGTCCTCGACGACGCGCAGCTCCCGATCATCGGCGACCCGAAGACGGTGAACGACACCTTCGTCGAGCAGCTGGTCGACGGGGCGCGCGCGGCGATCGACGCCGCGGCCGCCGAGGGCGCCGCCGACCCCGATCGCGTCGGCGTGGGAGGCCACTCCTACGGCGCGTTCATGACGGCGAACCTCCTCGCCCGCTGCGACCTCTTCCGGGCGG
Organism: Planctomycetota bacterium; assembly: GCA_035695825.1. GTDB lineage: Bacteria > Planctomycetota > UBA1135 > UBA1135 > JAKEFM01 > JAKEFM01. Next base: position 77,129 of record DASRRH010000026.1, read on the forward strand.
GAATCGCGCGCAGCGGCGCCTACAACCGGACCCTCACCCCCTTCGGCTTCCAGAGCGAGCGCCGGACCCTCTGGGAGGCGCCGGAGGTCTACGTGAAGCTCTCCCCCTTCCTGCACGCCGACAAGATCCGCGCGCCGATCCTCCTGATCCACGGCGAGGAGGACAACAATCCGGGGACCTTCCCCCTCCAGTCCGAGCGGCTCTTCCACGCCTTGCGCGGCCACGGCGCCACGGCCCGCCTCGTCCTCCTCCCGCACGAGAGTCACGGGTACCAGGGGCGGGAATCGGTCCTCCACGTCCTCGCCGAGATGTTCGACTGGTTCGACCGGCACGTGAAGAACGCCCCGCCGCGGCCCGCGACCGGGGGGGGAGAAGGGGAGGGGGGAGCCGGACGGGGGGCGCGCTAGCGCGCGCTCCCTTCGATCAGCTCGTCGCGCGAGGACGAGGTGATGAGGAGGAGGCAGCCCTCCTCCGTGGATTGCAGAGGGTCGACGCTCCCTGCGGCCGCCCGCTTGTAGTCGCCCGGTCGCATGCGGAGGCTCCCCGACCGCAGCTCCCCCTGGAGGACGTAGCACTCCTCCGGCCCCGCGTGCACGTGGGAGGGATAGCGCGAGCCAGGGGCCATCCGGACGAGCATGGTGATCCGGTCGTTCGCCGGGTCGACGAAGAGGCGCCGGGTCTCGACGCCGGAGAAGGAGGTGGCCTCCCATGACCCGTCGGCGGCGAAGGCAACGGTGAATCCTCCCGGGCCTTCCGCGGAGGTCCAATCCTTCCAGGGCTGGGGGCTCCCCGGCCTCTCCTTTTCCGCCCGGACGCGCTCCGCCCGGACGCGCGCGAGCACGCGCGCGCGGACCTCCGCGGGGGGCTCCGCCTCCGGGGCGGCGAAGTCGAGCTCGCCGACGACGGAGGAGAGGGCCTCGACCTCCTCGCGGCAGGTCGGGCACCGGGCGAGGTGGGCCTCCATCCGCGCCGCCTCGGCGGGGGGGAGGGAGCCGAGGACGAGGCGCGTCGCCCGGTCGCGGGCGTCGTCGTCGAGTTGCCCATGTTCGTGGAAGGGGCGGGTCATGCGGAGCCCTCTTTGGCGGACGCGAGCGCTCGCCGGAGCGTCTGGAGCCCGTTGCGGATCCGGGTCTTCACCGTGCCCAGGGGTGCGCCGAGCGCCCGGGCCACCTCCGTGTGGCTGAGCGCGCCGAAGAAGGCGGCCTCGATCGCCCGGCGCTGCTCGGAGGGGAGGGAGAGGAGGGCGCTGCGCACGCGGCGGGCGCGCTCGGCCTGTCCCGACGCGTCGAGGGGGGAGGGCCCGCCGTCGGGGATCGGCGCCGCCTCGACGAGGTCGCGCTCGCGGCGCCGCGCGCGGGAGCGGAGGAGGTCGATCGCCCGGGTGCGGGCGAGGGTGAGGAGCCAGGCCGCGACCGCGCCCTTGCGGGGTTCGAATCGCGAGGCCTGCCTCCAGGCCTGCGCGTAGACGTCGACCACGGCCTCCTCGGCGACGTGGGGGTCGCGGAGGATCCGCAGCGCGAGCCCGTAGACGGACCGGCGGCTCGCGTCGTAGAGCCTCTCCAGGGCCTCCTCCTCCCCCCGCGCCATCCGGGACACGAGGACCCGCAGGGGGTCCGCCGGAGGCGACACCTCCACGGTCATCGCGACGCTCGCTTCCACCTGGAGTCCATTACGGGGGTTCCGGCCGCGCCGGATGGGTCGCGCCCGGGCCGTCCGAGGCGTCCTTCCCCGGAACCGGCTCCGACGGCGGCTCCGAAGGGGTCCTGCGGATCGGCGTAGACGATCCTCCCGCCGAGGATCGTGCAGAGCACCCTCGCTCGCCCGATCTCCCCCGGCGGGATCTCGAGCAGGTCCTCGGTGAGGACGACCAGGTCGGCGAGCTTTCCCTTCGCGATCGAGCCGAGGCGGCTCTCCTCGAAGGCGGCGAACGCCGGCCCGAGGGTGTACGCCTCGATCGCCTCCCGGACGGAGATCCGCTGCTCCGGAAACCACCCCTCGGGGTGGGCGCCGTCGAGCGTCCGGCGGTTCGCCGCGGCGTCGAGGCCCGCGATCGGATCGAGGGGGGCGACCGTCCAGTCCGACCCGAAGGCGAGGCGCACGCCCTGGTCGAGGAAGGATCGGAAGGCGTACGTCGTCGCGCACCGCCTCGCGCCGATCCGGCGCTCGGCGAACCGCCCGTCGTCGATCGCGTGGTAGGGCTGCATCGAGGCGACGACGCCGAGTCGGGCGAAGCGGGCGAAGTCTCCCGGGGCGAGGTGCTGGGCGTGCTCGATCCGGAAACGGCGATCCCGCGGGCCATTCTTCCGGACGGCCGCCTCGAAGTGGTCGAGAACCTCGGAGATCCCCCGGTCCCCGATCGCGTGGATCGCGAGACGGAGCCCCGCGGCGTCCCCCTCGACGACGAGGGCGCGCATCTCCCCCGGTTCCGTCACCCGGAGGCCCGTCTCGCCGGGCGCGTCCGCGTACGGCTCGAAGAAGAGCGCGGTCGAGGAGCCGAGCGAGCCGTCGGCGTACGCCTTGATCCCTGCCACGCGGAGGCCCGCGTCTCCGCTCGCGGGAGGGGACGCGGCGAGGGCTCGCCAGCGCGAGATCGGGAGGTAGGCGGACACGCGGACGGTGAGTCGGCCGCGCGCGCGAGCGGCCCCCATCGCCGCCCACTCCTCCTCGGAGGTCCCCATGTCCTCGACGGAGGTCACGCCGAGCCGCGCCGCCTCCGCCGCCGCGGCCTCGACGGCGGCCTCGAGCGCCTCGGGAGTGGGGGAGGGAACGACGTCGTCGACCAGCGCCTGGGCCTCGTCCTTGAGGACGCCCGCGGGCTCGCGGGAGCCCGGCTTGCGGACGATCGCGCCTCCGGGGGGATCGGGGGTCTCGGCGTTCACGCCGGCGGCGCGGAGCGCCGCCGTGTTCGCGACCGACATGTGGCCGTCGTAGCGGTTCACCCACACGGGCCGGTCGGGGACGAACCGGTCGACGAGCTCGGCCGTCGGGAGCCGCGCGCCCGGCCAGCGGTCGTGGTCCCAGTTCCCGCCGAGGACCCACTCGCCCGGGCGGAGCGAGCCCGCGTACGCGCGGAGGCTGCGCCCGAATGCCTCCTCGTCCGCCGCGTCCTTCAGCACGACCTGCGAGAGGGAGAGGCCTCCCGCGACGAGGTGGACGTGGGCGTCGTGGAAGCCGGGGAGGACGAACCGTCCGCGCAGGTCGAGGACCCGGGTTCCTGGCCCGACGTGGGGGAGGACCTCCTCCTCGCTGCCGACGGCGAGGATCCGGTCGCCGAGGATCGCGACGGCCTGCGCCCGCGGGCGGGCGGGGTCGACGGTCCAGACGCGGGCGTTGCGCAGGACGAGGTCGGCCTTTTCCTTCGGGGCGAGGTCCCCGTTCCCCGGCGAGAGATCGGCGCAGGCCCCCGCGAGCAACGCGAGCAGAGGACCGGCGCGGAGGATTCTCCGGCGCATGCGCGGATTGTAGGGAGCCCCCGCTCCGGGTCCCCGTGGAGGGTGGGGGGGAGGGGTGCACGATCGCGGGGATCGAGCCTCCTTCCCCGAGCGATCGTCCTCCCGGCGCGCGCCCTTTCCATCCTCGAAGCGGGGGGTAGGCTACGCCGCGCCGTGGCCCGGTCGCGCCCGATCTCGACCGCTCCCTTCTGGCGCCGCTCCCGCGGGGACGACTTCCTCGCGGCCTGCTACCGGACGACCCCTCCGGCGATCGCGCGCTCGTTCGAGGTCGAGGAGGCCTTCGTGCGCGAGCACCTCCCGCGACGGGGGCGCGTCCTCGAGGTCGGCTGCGGCGCGGGGAGGTTCCTCGCACGCCTCGGCGACCGGGGGTCCCGCGCCTTCGGCTGCGACCTCGCGGTCGCGGCGCTCGCGAAGGCCCGGGAGGTCCTCGCGGGATCGGTCCCGCTCTGCGCGGCGGACGCGGGAGCCCTTCCCTTCCGCGACGCGGCGTTCGACGGGGTCCTCTGCATCCAGGCGTCCCTCGGGAACTTCGGGGATCGGATCGAGGCGGCCCTCCGGGAGATGCGCCGCGTGCTGTGGCCGGACGGGGCGCTCCTCGCGACCGTCTACTCGGAGACCGCGCTCCCGGATCGGCTCGAGTGGTACCGCCGGCTGGAGGGGCACGATCGCTTCGGCCGGATCGACGGCGCGCGGTCGAGGGGCCACCTCGTCGTCACCACGACGGGGTGGGCATCGGAAGGGTTCGACGGGGAGGGGCTCGAAAGCCTTTTCCGCGCGTCCGGGTTCGACGCCCGGCTCGAACGGCGCGACCCGATCCTCTACCTGATCCGAGCGACGCCTACGGGCAGCCGGGAACCGAATCCCCGACGCGGACGCGCAGCCCGTTCGAGAGGTTGAAGGCTCCGAGGAAGGCGCCGCCGGGCACGACCCCGACCGCCTGAAGGTCGAGCGCGAGCCCCTCGAGGGCCGGGTCATTCGGAACGGGGGTCGCCCAGGCGAGAGCGCCGAGGCCGTCCGCGACGCCGAGCGCGAGGGGGAAGGCCCCGGCGAGGCTCGAGGAGTAGACCGTGCAGCCGCCGCCGAGGGGGGTCGCCCCGCTCGGGGCGAGGGCGAAGAGCGCGACGGGCACGCCCGCCGGGTGCCCGGTCGTCAGCAGCCCGAAGGTCGCGTTGCCGAGCGTCGCTCTCCCGGGGGTCCCGGTCGCGGCGAGAGAGGGCGCCGAAGGCACGCCGCAGCCCGGGCCGAGGCTCAAGTTGTAGAGCCCGGTCGGCGTCGAGGCGGGGACGGCGAAGCTCGAGGCCCCGGGACCCGCGAGGAACTCGTCGAGCGTGAGGCTCGACCCCGAAGCGGGGGCGGCGTCGCTCTCGAACCAGAAGTTGTAGATCGTGTTCCAGAGGAGCGGGTTCGTCGCGGTCGAGACGACGACTTCCGTCGGGTTGCGGACGGCGCTCCAGTCGTTGCCCGCGTCGGCGTCGATGTCCCGGAAGCCGGCGTTCCCGAAGGAGGCCTCGGCGCAGAGCGGGATCCGGATCGCCGAGACGCCGCGGGAGTTGTCGCGGTTGTGGAAGGCGTACTCGTAGTGGTAGGTCCCGTTCGGGAAGGGGCCGGTCACCTTGGCCCCGACGTAGACGCGGCCGTCGTCGGGGCTCGAGGGGAGCCCGTTCACGCCGGAGGTCACGGTCGCCCCCGACCAGCGCTTGAGGACCGAGCCGGCGAGAAGCGTCGCTCCCGTCCCGAAGGTCCAGCTCGAGCCGTTCCACACGGGGGTGAAGGCCTTCGAGCCGAGGTTCGCCCCGAGGGGGAAGGAAGGGTCGTCGCGCTTGGCCTCCGCCTCCCCGATCACCACGTACTGCGCCTGGAAGTAGAAGGACGCCGCCGGGAGGGCGAGGTCGCCGTCGAGCACGCGGATGCGGTGGTTCACCCCGGTGTTGAGGGCCGCGGCCTGCACCGTCGTCAGGGAGCGGATCCCGTTGCAGTCGTTCGGCGGCGCGACGGCCGGCTCTCCTCGGTCGAAGTGGGAGCAGACCGGGTTCCACGCCCCCGTCCAGGGGTTGATCTCCGAGGGGGGGCCGAGCCAGTAGTGGTCCCCGTTCGTCCCCGCCCCGTAGGTGTCGAAGCACCCGACGACCAGGTTCGCGCTCGAGCCTCCGGCGCAGGGGGGGCCGCAGGCGCCCGGAGCGTTCGACGAGCCGAACGTGTGCTTGCAGTACGAGGCGTCGGAGATCTGGACGAGCCTTCCGGCCGATTCCCGGACGAGGAGGAAGGAGATGAAGGGGTGGGCCGCGCTCATCGCCGCCGTGAACGGGACGTTCACGGAGCCGGGGTTGCAGCAGGTCGTCGACATCGCGAGGCCGTTCAGGCCGTTCGGGAAGGTGCCCGTGCGCGCGAGGGCCTGGAGGGAGGTGACGTTCGAGCAGGCGACGTCGAGCCCGGGAAGGACGCTGGGCTGGGCCGGCGCGGCGGGCGCCAGGAGCAGGGAGGCGGCGAGCGCGACGAAGGGGCGGATCATGGCGTCGTTCCCGGCTCCCTCGATCGGCCGGCCGGGAGGGCGGACCCAAGGGGGCCGATGGGAAAAGGTACGGGTGCGCGCAGGGTCCCGCAAGCGCGCGAGGACGCCCTTGGCAGGAGGGGTCGATTCCGGCACACTCCCCGCTCCCTCGGGCGCCGCGGTCCCGGGGGACTTTCCGAACGACCCCGGAGAACAAGCGCGATGACCTACGTCGTCACCGAGCCGTGCATCACGGTCAAGGACCACGCCTGCGTCGACGTCTGCCCCGTCGACTGTTTCTACGAGGGGAAGGACCAGATTCTCATCCACCCCGACGAGTGCATCGACTGCGGGGCGTGCGAGCCGGAGTGTCCGGTGACCGCGATCTTCGCGGCCGATTCCGTCCCCGAGAAGTGGGCCGCGTACACGCAGAAGAACGCGGAGCCCTTCAAGTCGGGGGAGCCGCCCCCGAAGTCCCCGAAGCGCGCGGACTGGGAGGCGGACAAGGAGCGCGAGGGGACGGCCGCGAACCAGTACTACAAGGACTACCCGAAGCAGGGTTAGTCCGACGGTCCGACAGGACCCCCGGGCCGCGGACCCGCGACCGGGGGTCTTTTCGTCGCCGCCTCTCCTCCGCGGATGAGGACCCTCGACGTCGCGGTCGTCCTCGCCTACCTCGCCGCCTCCGCCGGGATCGGCCTGAAGGCCGCGCGGCGCTCGCGGGGGATGGAGGGGTACTTTCGCGCGGGGCGGACGATTCCCTGGTGGGCCGCCGGGCTCTCCGTGATCGCGACGGAGACGAGCGCGGCGACGTTTATCGGGGTGCCGGGCGCGGCCTACGCCGCGACCGGGAACCTGACCTACCTCCAGCTCGCGCTTGGCGCCCTCCTCGCCCGGGTCGTGATCGGAGCCGTCTTCCTCCCGGCCTTCTATCGCGCGAACGCGTTCACGGTGTACGACTTCGTCGACCGGCGCTTCGGGCCCCGGTCCCGCACGGCGACGGCCGCGCTCTTCGTCGTGGGGAGGACGCTCGGGGACGGCGTGCGGCTGCTGATCGCCGCGGTGGCCGTCCGATACGCCTGGCCGGCGATCCCCCTCGAGGCGGCGATCCTCGCGATGGGGGCGGTCACGGTCCTCTACACCGTTCTCGGGGGGATCCGGGCGGTCGTCTGGACCGACGTGATGCAGGGCTTCGTCTTCGCCCTCGGGGCCGTCGCGGCCCTCGCCTGGGCCGTCGACCGGACGCCGGGCGGACTCGACGGGGTCCTCGCCTACGCGAGAGAACGGGGGAAGCTCCGCCTCTTCGATCTGTCCACCGATGGCTCGGCCGTGTTCACCCTCTGGACCGCCCTCTTCGGGGCCTCCTTCCTCGGGCTCGCCTCCCACGGGACCGACCAGGACATGGCCCAGCGCCTCCTCACCTGCCCCGACGCGAGGACGAGCCGGCGCGGGATCCTCTTCTCGGCCGCGCTCCTCTTCCCGACGGTCGGGATCTTCCTCGCCATCGGGATCGCCCTCGCCGCGACGTACGCGCTCGCGCCTCCGGCCTACGCGCTCCCCGAGAAGGGGGACTTCGTCTTCCCGACCTTCATCGGCCGCGAGCTCCCCGCCGGCGTCGCCGGCCTCGTGATCGCGGCGGTCCTCGCCGCCGCGATGTCGACCCTATCCTCGGCGCTCCAGTCCCTCACCTCCGCGACGGTCGTGAATCTCGTTCGCCCGTTCTCCCGGCGCGTCGCCTCGCTCGACGACGAGGCCCAGGTGCGATTCTCGAAGAGGGTCGCCGTCGGATTCTCCCTCCTCGTCGTCGGGGCCGCCCTCGCGCTCGTGCCGGTCTACCAGGGAGATCCGAAGGCGACCCTCCTCGAATTGGCCCTCTCCGTCTTCGGGTACACGTACGGCGCGATGCTCGGGGTCTTCCTCCTCGGCTTCCTCACGGGGCGCGGCGAGGACCGGTGGAACCTCCATGCGATCGCCTTCGGGATCGCCGCCGTCGTCGCCGTGAAGCACGGGACCTCCCTCGCCTGGCCCTGGTACTACCCGATCGGGACGGCGGCGACGTTCCTCGTCGGGCTGATTCCCAGGGGGCCCGGCGGGGGAACGGCCCGGGGCCTTTGAACGGGCCTTGCGCCGGGGGAACGCCCGTGCGGTAATCGTGCCGCTCGAGCTCGCCCCGGGCGGGCATCGGACGCCGGACCCGGTGGTGTCCGGTTCCCTTCTCCAGGTGATGGATATCGGGGAGGCCCTTCCGGGCCCCCTCGGGAGGTTTCGAATGTCGAGTCCGCTCCTCCTGTTCCTCCTCCTCCAGGGATCGTCGACCGCCCCCGTCGTCATCAACGAATTCGCCTACGACGACACGAGCACGGACACGATCGAGTACGTCGAGCTCTACAACCGCTCCGGAGCCGCCGTCGACATCAGCGGGTGGGTCCTCGACGCGGCCGATCTGATCGGCGCCAACCTCGTCTACACGGTTCCGGCCGCGACGATCCTCCCGGCGGGGGGGTTCTACGTGTTCGGCTCGGCCCTCGTCCCGAACGTGAACCAGATCCTCCTCGCCTCGAACAACTGGGAGAACGACAACGAATCCCTCACGCTGCGTGACTCGACCTCGGCCATCGTCGACACCCTGATCTACGAGGCGAACAAGGGGATCTTCAACGCGGCCCTCGCCGAGGGCCCCGGCATCTTCGGGAACAACCTGACGACCGAGGCCGCCCCCTTCGCGCGCATCACCCCGAGTCGGATCGTCGATGGCTACGACACGGACAACAACGGCCGCGACTTCGCCAACCTTCCCGCGACGCCGGGCGCGTCGAACAACCTCGCCTCCGCCCTCCCCTACTCCGACAACTTCGACGCGGCGATCGTGGGGACCGAGCCCGCGGCGTGGATGGGCTCCTTCGTGAATCCGCGGGTGATCGACCCGACCGTCCCCGACGCGAACAACCCCAACGCCATCGCGGCCTCGCCGCAGGGCGGGAACGCCTTGGTCTGCTGGGACCCCACGGGGGGCGGGAACGCGCCGATGTTCCTCACGGCTCCCACCGACCGCGTGGACCTCGAGTGCTACGTGTACCTCAAGTCGACGAACGCCGCCGGGGCCGCCGCGCCCGGCGAGTACGAGTCCTGGACGATCGGCGTCCAGGGGACGGGGGACTCGTTCGGCTCCTTCCCCGATCCGGCCGGATTCCTCCAGGCGAACGGCGTCGCCTTCGGGACGACCGCGGGCGGGGCGGTCTGCGAGCCGAACACGGGGGTCGCCTGGACCTTCATCGTCTTCCGGGACGCCCTCGGGACGAACACGGCGACGCTCTACCTCGTCGACGAGAACGACGGCGGGACGGACAACACGGTCCTCGGCTCGGTCTCGATCAGCCCCGGGGTGAACGACGGGTGGCAGCGGCTTCGCCTGCGGGTAAACGGCTCGAGGATCGACGGATGGTTCGGCGGACCGCTCGGCACGACCGAGGGGACGCACTTCTCCGGCACCGCTGCGCAGCCCGGACCGGGGTCGGTCTACCTCCAGTACCGGGAATTCATCACGACCAACGCGACGACGCGGCCCCTGACGCTCGACGCGGTGACGATCCGCGCCGCGGAGGCGGGGGTCGACTACGTGACGCCCGCCGCGGCGTGCGCCGGCTCGGGCGGCTGCGCCCCCTCGATCGCCTGGACCGGCGGGGACGCGAGCCTGGCCGCTTCGGGCCCCTTCTCGGTCGACCTCTCCCGCGCGCTCGGGCCCTCGACCGCGGTCCTCGTCATCGGCGTCACGAACACGGGGCTCTTCCCCCTCGACCTTGGGATCGTCTTCCCTCCGGCGACCGCGCCTTGCTACCTCCTCCAGGACCTTCCGATCCTCGTCACCCTCGCGACCGTCGGCGGCGGGGCCTGCGCCGGGACGACGAGCGTCGGCTTCCCGAGCCTCGCGGGAGCGACGGTCGGCGGGACGCTCTACCTGCAATGGGGCGTGCTCGACGTCGGATCTCCGATCGGATTCCCGATCGTGATGTCCGACGGCCTGGCGGTCACGATCCAACCCTAATCGCGCGCGCGAGCCTCGCGGGGGGGCGCCTTGCGGCGCTCCCCCTTCTTCGTCGGCGCCTCCCTTGCGCGAGACCGACCGGGGCGGACGAGAGGGAGGGGAGATCCGGATCCGTCGGCCGCGCGCCGTCAGGCGCTGCCGACCCGGTACCCGGTCATGATCTCCTCGAGCACCCGGCGCGATGGCCGGACCTTCTCCTCGGGGAGCGTCGCGAGCGGCGCGTCGATCAGCTCGAACTCGTCGGCGAACGTGCGCTTCTTCGGGTCGAAGTAGAGGAGGCCCGTGATCAGGCGTCCGGCCTGCCGCGCCTCGTGGATCAGGCGCATCGCCTGGAGCGCGTCGGAGGGGTCGTGGTCCGCCCGGAGCTTCTGGAGCCGGAGGTGCGATCCGTCGGGCATCTCGACGTCGCGGACCTCGCCCGGTGCGATCTCGACCTCCGTGTGCTCCCAGAAGGGGACGAACCCGATCATGTGGAGCGGCTCGTCGTGGGACTTCGCGTAGTCGTAGGACTTCGTCGATCCCTCGTGGTCGTTGAAGGTGACGCAGGGGGAGACGACGTCGATCACCGCGGTGCCCGGGTAGCCGAAGGCGGCCTTGAGGATCGGCCGCAGCTGCCTGGGGTCGGCCGAGAAGGAGCGCGCGACGAAGCCGCATCCGAGCTCGATCGCGACCGCGCAGCAGTCGATCGGGGGGAGCTCGTTCTTGCGCCCCCCCTTCTGGACGGAGCCGACGTCGGCGGTCGCGGAGAACTGGCCCTTCGTCAGGCCGTAGACGCCGTTGTTCTCGATCAGGTAGACGCAGGGGACGTTGCGCCGGACGAGGTGGACGAACTGCCCCATCCCGATCGAGGCGGTGTCCCCGTCCCCGGAGACGCCGATCGGGACGAGCGTCCGGTTCGCCGCGAAGGCCCCCGTCGCGACGGCGGGCATGCGTCCGTGCACGGCGTTGAACCCGTGGGATCGGTTGAGGAAGTAGGCCGGGGTCTTGCTCGAGCAGCCGATCCCCGAGAGCTTGATCACCCGCTCGGGCTCGAGGCCGTAGTCGTAGGCCGCCTCGATGATCGAGCTCGTGATCGCGTCGTGCCCGCACCCCGGGCAGAGCGTCGACTTTCCCCCCCGGTAGTCGGCCTTCGTCAGGGCCGAGCGGTTCTTCGGGACAGTGCTCGTCTCGCTCATCGGACTGGGACCCCCTCGCGCTCGCCGGCGAGCACCCCCTCGACGACGGAGCGCGCGTCGACGGGCAGGCCGTCGTAGTGGCGGACCGACCGGATCCTCGACGCCTCGGAGGGGACCTCGAGGCGCACGAGGTCGGCCATCTGGCCGTCGCGGTTCTGCTCGACGACGTAGACGCGGTCGTGCCGGTCGACGAAGGCCGCCACCTCCTCCGTGAAGGGGAGGGCCCGCAGGAGGAGGTAGGAGGTCTCGATCCCCTTCCGGCGCAGCTCCTCCCGCCCCTCGAGGACCGCCCAGTGGGTCGTCCCGTAGGCGAGGATCCCCACGTCGGCCCCGGGACGGAGGTCGACCTCGGGCTTGGGGACGAAGCGCTTGGCCGTCTGGTACTTCTTCGCGAGGCGGTCCATCAGCCGGACGTAGTCCTCGGGACGCTCCGTGTACTGCGCCGCCTCGTTGTGCCCCGACCCGCGCATGAAGTAGGCGGCCGCCGGGTGGCGCGTCCCCGGGATCGTCCGCGGGCAGATCCCGTCCCCGTCCACGTCGCGGTAGCGCTCGAACTTCGGCAGGCGCGCGAGCTGCTCGGCCGTGAGGACCTTGCCGCGATCGGAGGGCTTCTCCGGGTAGGGGAAGGGGTCGGACATCCAGTGGTTCATCCCGAGGTCGAGGTCGGAGGCGACGAAGACGGGCGTCTGGAGCCGCTCGGCGAGGTCGAAGGCGAGCATCCCGTAGTCGAAGCAGTCCCGCACGGAGGAGGGGAAGAGGACGACGTGTCGCGTGTCGCCGTGGGAGAGGCCCGCGAGAAAGGAGACGTCCCCCTGGCTCGTCCGCGTCGGGAGCCCCGTGCTCGGCCCGATCCTCTGGATGTCCCAGACGACCCCCGGGATCTCGGCGAAGTAGCCGAGCCCCGCGAACTCCGCCATGAGGGAGATCCCCGGCCCCGAGGTCGAGGTCATGGCGCGCGCGCCGGCCCACCCCGCGCCGAGCACCATCCCGACGGCGGCGAGCTCGTCCTCGGCCTGGACGACGGCGAAGGTGTTCTTCCCGCTCGCGGCGTCGCGGCGGTGCTTCTCGAGGAAGCCGATCAGCGACTCGACGAGGCTCGAGGAGGGGGTGATCGGGTACCAGGTGACGACGGTCACCCCGCCGAACATCGCGCCGAGCGCCGCGGCGGTGTTCCCCTCGATCAGGATCTTTCCCGCCGTCTCGTTCATGCGCTCGACGCGGAGCCGATCGCGCTTGGCGAGGTGGGCCTCCCCCCAGGCGAAGCCCGCGCGGGCGGCCGCGAGGTTCACCTCGAGGGCCTTCTTCTTCCGGCCGAGCTGCGCCTCGATCGCCGCCTCGACCTCCTTCATGTCGATGCCGAGGAGGAAGGCGACGACCCCGACGTAGACCATGTTGACGACGAGGCGGCGGAGCTTCGTGTCGGGGACGAGCGGCTCGACGATCTTCCCGAAGGGGACCGCGTAGACGATCCGGTCCTCGGGGATCGGGGGCCTCGGGATCGCCTCGTTCCAGACGACGACCCCGCCCGGGCCCATCCGCGCGGCGTCCTCGACGGCCGTCTCCGGGTTCATCGCGACGAGGAGCTCGTGCTCGCGCCGCCTCGCGACCCACCCCTCCTTGCTCACCCGGATCGTGTACCAGGTCGGGAGCCCCGCGATGTTCGAGGGGAAGAGGTTCTTCCCGCTCACGGGGATCCCCATCTGGAAGATCGACCGCAGGAGCACGCTGTTGGCGGTCTGGCTCCCGGAGCCGTTGATCGTGGCGACCTGGATGCTGAAGTCGTTGACGAGGGGTTTCACGAGAAGCCTCGCGGGCCTCCGGACGGGCCCGGAACCGCGCCGGGACGCGGGAGGCAGGGACGCACAGGTCGCGTTCCGCTCTCCGGCCCACGTCGATTCTCTCGCATCGGGAGCGGCCTTCAACGCTCTTTTTCGGCCCTGGCCCGCCCCGAGTCAACCGCCTGCAGGAGCGCCCGCCGCGGCCCGATCTTTCGGATAAGGAAGAGTCGCCCTTTCCATGTCCCCTGTCGCCACCCTCCCGTCGCCCCCGGTCCGGGACTCCGTCGCGGGCTGTTTCCTCACGCTCGTCCGGCGCACCCGCGCTCTCGCGCCGCGGCTCGCCCCGGGCGTCGAGCGGGAGGGGTTGCTCCTCCTCCTCGCGGTGGGGGAGATCGCCGCGTGGACGGCCGGGGCGTTCGCGGGCCTGCCGGATCGCCGCGAGGGGGCCGGGGTGCCCCTCGACGCGGCCGAGCTGATCCGTCGCGCGCTTCAGCGCGCGGCGCCGGCGATGCGCAGCCTCGCGACCCAGACGCGCGTGCGCTCGATCGCCGGGGCGATTCCCGTCGCCGGGCCCTGCGACGGGCTCGTCCGCGGGCTCACGATCGCCGTCGGCTGCGCCGCCGTGGCGTCGGGGAGCGGCGGGACGGTCGGGCTCGACGTCGCCGTCGAGGGCCGGCGCCTGAGCGTGGCCGTGCGCGGGCGCGGGCGGGAGGGGCTCTCGAGGCAGCCCCCGCTCCCCTTCTCGCCGGCTCCCGTGGTCGCCGCGCTCCTCGCGCGGGAGGGGGGGCGAGTGCGAGCCGGGGGCGGCAGTCCGCCCCGGTCCTGGCGGCTCGACGTTCCCCTCGCGTTCGGGGCCCCTCGCACGGGGGAGGGCCTCGTCGCCTCGTTCCCGTAGGCCGGCCTCGCGAACCCCTTCTTGCGGGGGGCGCGAGGGGGCGGTTCGATGGTGGCGATGGCGCTTCTGGGGCTGCTCGCCATCCTCGCCGCGGCCGCCTGGGCCTTTGGAGGGGCCCGCGTGCGCCGCGCGCGCTTCGCTGGCTCGTGGTATGAGGGGGATCCCGGACGGTTGGCGGCCGTCGTCGAGGGGCTGCTCGGCGCCGTCCCTCCGGCGTCCCTCCGGGACCGCGTCGTCGGGCTCGTCGTCCCGCACGCCGGATACCGCTGGTCGGGTGCGGTCGCCGCGGTCGCCTACGCGGCGGTCCGGGGGGCTCCGTTCGAGCGCGTCCTCCTCCTCGCCCCCAGTCACCGGGTGCCCTTCCGCGGGGCGCGAGTCCCGGACTGGGACGCCTACGAGACGCCTCTCGGCGCGGTCCCCGTCGACCGCGAGGTCTGCGTCGCCCTCCGTTCCTCCCCGGGGCTCGAGGAGGAGCGCTCGGGGGAGGTCGCGGTTGCGGACGAGCGCGAGCATTCCCTCGAGCTCCAGCTCCCGTTCCTGCAGCGGGCCCTCGGAAACTTCCGCCTCGTCCCGGTGCTCGTCGGGGCCGTCGAAAGCGGGAGCGATGCGGCTTCGATCGGGCGGCGCCTGCGGGCGCTCGTCGACTCCCGGACGCTCGTCGTCGCCTCCTCGGACCTCACCCACTATGGGGAAGCCTACGGCTTCTTCCCCTTCCCTCCCGGCGATCCCTCGCTCCGCGAGCGGATCCGGGGCTTCGACGGAGCACTGATCGAGGCGGTCCTCCGCGCGGACGCCCCCGGCCTCGCGACCGTCCGAGGGAGAACTGGAATCAACGCCTGCGGCGCGGGGGCGATCCGGCTCCTCCTCGAAATGTTCCCCCGCGGATACCGCGGGACCCTCCTCGAGTACCGGACCTCCGGGGAGGTCTCGGGGGACTGGTCCTCCTCGGTCTCCTACGCCGCGATCGCGTTCTCGGGCCTCCGGCCCGTCCTGTCGGAGGAGGAGGCGAGGGGGTGCCTCTCCCTCGCGCGGGAGGCGGTCGCCGCCGCCGTCCTCGGCCGGCCGGGACCCACGCCGGCCGAGGAGTCCCTTCCGAGGGCGCTCCGGGAGCAGGCCGGAGCCTTCGTCACGCTGCGGCGGGGGGGGGAACTGCGGGGCTGCGTGGGAGAGGTCCGCGCCGCGCATCCGCTCTGGAAGGCGATCGCCGCGAACGGCGCCTCCGCCGCGCTCCGCGACGGGCGCTTCCCGCCGGTCCGTCCGGAGGAGCTCGACCTGCTCCGCGTCGAGGTGACGGTCCTCGGCGATTCGAGGCGCCTCGAGGACCCCGCCGACCTCGCCCTCGGAGAGGAAGGGGCTTTCCTCCGCCTCGGGGACGCCGGCGCCGTTTTCCTCCCTCAGGTCGCGACCGAGCAGGGGTGGGACCGCGAGACCTTCTACCGCCACCTCGCGCACAAGGCGGGGCTCGACCCGGAGAAGTGGAGGGAAGCGACGATCGAGGCGTTCGGCGCGGCCTGGTTCGCGGAGGGGGAGGAGCCGCACGTCCGCCCCTCTCCTGCCGCCTAGGGCCAGAAGATCCTGCGGCGGATTTCGCCCCACGCATCCAACTCGAGCACGACCTGCCTCTCCTCGACCGCGACGACGAGGATCCTCGCCTCTCCCCGCGTCGGGAGGACGGCGATCGCGCAGCCCGATGCCCGGAAGGGGTCGCTCGAGAATCCGAACGGGAAGACGGCGTCCACGGCGAGCCAGGGAAGCCGGCCATTCCCCACGCGCTCGAAGACGCGGACGCAGGGGCCTCGCGCCGCGTAGACGCGGGGGGGAGCCTGCGACGAGGAGAGGCGGAGCCCCGCCTCGAAGCCCCCGAAGCCGAAGGCCATGCATCCGTCGACGAGAGTCCCGTCGGAAGCGAAGGATCCGAAGCCGGCCCACCCCGGGACCGGACGGCTTGGATCCGGGGCCGCGACGAAGCGCGCCGGGCCTGCGGATCGAGGGCCCGGAGCGAGCGTCCAGGTCCGCCAACCGCGCCCGACCGCGAAGGGGGGAACGCGCAGCGGGAACTCGGACCTAGCCTCGAGAGACGGAGAGAAGACGGCGATCGAGCATGTTTCCCCTTCCCGGCTCGCTACGAGCAATTCCTCGACGTCGTCCCCCTCGACGTCGAGGGCGGCGAATCCGGAGATCCCGCCCGAGACGAAGGCCCACAAAGGGCGCTCTTCGCGCTGGACCTTCCCGTCCCGGAACTCCGTGATCCTGCAGGGTTCCCAGGAGAAGGGGCGAACGAACTCCGGCCTCTCGTGCGAGCGCCCCGGGGTCCACTGGGAATCGCAGTCGAGGGCGTAGAACACGTCTCCTCCCCGCGGCGCCGCGAGGAAGAGGGGCCCTTCGGTGCGCGCCGTTCCCTCGAGCCGTCGCAGCCACCGTCGCCGACCCCTCGCGTCGAGGAGCGCGACGGCCAGGGTCCTGCCTCGCTCGGCGCACGCCGCGATCTCGTCGGTCCCATCGCCGTCGACGTCGCCACAAGCGAGGCCGAAGGAGTTTCGCGCCGGCTCCTCGCGGAGCGCCGGGGGAACGCCCGGCAGGAGCCCGTGCGCGCCGATCGCCTCCCGGACCGACTCGGCGATCAGCCGGAGCCCGAGCTCGTTCGGGTGGATGAGGTCCGCTCCCACCTGGGTCCCCGGGATCGGCACTTCGGAGCCGTCGAAGAGCCCGCGGAGCCCCGTTTCTCGAAAGCGGCGATCGAGGTCGACCAGCGGGACGCCGGACTCGGCCGCCACCGCGAGGACGGCGCCGTTGCGCATGGCGAGATCGCGCCCCTCCTCGCTCTCTCGCGGGATGAGGGAGGGGGTCGTGAGGAGGAGGGAGCGCGCTCCCCGAGTCCGCGCCTCGGCGAGGATCGCCCGAAGGTTCGCCTGGAACTCCGGCAGCGGGACCCGTGTCGTCGCCGTCTTTGCTTCGGGACCTCTGGAGAGAATCGCGACCCGGAGCCGCTGGAGCCCCTGGTAGAGGCGAAGGCGCGAGAGCGCGGAGCGGAACGCCCCCGCGAAGGCGGGGATGCGAGGACGCGCCGAGTCGGGGACGGAGGAGGGACGGGCGTCGTTGAACCCGATGTAGAGGACGAGGAGGTCGAAGCGGTCCTGCCGGAGCGGCCCGTCGAGGAGGAGGCGCGCCTGGAAGCTCGTGTATCCCGGCACCCCCGCGTTCAGCACGTCGACCGCTTCCGGGCCGAGCTCGTCGTCGAAGATCCGCTCGAGCTCCCGCGGGTAGCTCGTCGCCCGGCCGAAGGTGCAGGAGTCCCCGAGGCAGAGGACGCGCCGCGGACCCGGCGCGCTCCAGTCCTCGTCCCGGAATCCGCGCGGGGAGGTCCGGATCCGGAACTCCACCTCCTCGTCGATCGTCTCGCCCCGGGGAAGCCGCCAGAAGAGCTCTCCGTCGGGGATCGAGAAGGGGGTCCGCTCCGTGAGGAGGTCGTACGCGACGGGACGGGGCCAGCCGAGGAGCCGGAGGAGGGCCTCCGCGAGGGCGAGGAGGAGGAGGGCGAAGGCGAGGCCGGGGAGAATGCGTCTCCGAGGAGGCGAGGAGTCGGGCGCTCGCCCCGCGCCGGGTTCCGGGAGAGCGTCAGTCGTGGGTCGCCTCCTCGAGGAGCTCCTCGACCCGGGCGCGGAGCTCCTCCGCCGGGGGATCGAGGTAGCGGATCTTCCCCTTCCGGTCGAGGAGGAAGCTCGCCGGCACGCGCTCCACGGCGAAGGTCCGGGCGAGCGCCGAGCGCAGCCCCGCGCCGTCGAACACCTGGGGCCATGGGATCCGCTCGCCGCGGAGGAATGCCCCGAGGGAGTCGCGGTCGAACCGCTCCGCCGAGTCGAGGCACACTCCGACGATCTCGAACCCCTTCTCGGCCAGCGCTCGGTGGAGCTCCCGCCGGGCCGGCACCGTCGCCCGCCAGAGCGGCGACCAGGCGGCCCAGAAGTCGAGGAGGACGACCCGGCCGCGGAGGGTGGCCGGCGAGACGGGCCGGCCCTCGAGATCCTTCGCCTCGAAGCCGGGGGACTCCTCTCCCGGCCGGACCCGCTTCGCCGTCTCGAGCGATCGCAGGACCCCCTCCGCGGCGCGCGCGCTCGGCTCGCGCGCCCGGAGGGAGAGGACCTCCTCGAGGCGCGCGCGCGCGGCTTCGGCGCGCCCGGCGTCGCGGAGCAGGAGGCCTGCCGTGAGGAGCGTCTCGGAGAGGAGGGCTTCGCGCCCCGCGGTCCCGCGGAGCTCCTTCGCGAGCGCGTCGAGGTAAGCGATCCCCTCGTCGATCTTCCCCTCGGCCTGGACGAGGAGGGCGGCGCCGCGAAGCCCCGCCCGCACGCCCGCCTCCGTCCCCGCGTGCGCCGCGGCGAACTCGAGGTAGGCCGCGCGCGTCGCCTCGGTCCAGCGGCGCAGGGACGTGGGGAGCGACTCCGCCGCGCGTCCGGGACGGGAGGCGAGGAGCCTCGCCTCGAGCTCGGCCAAAGCGCGGATCGCTTCCGCTTCCGGCCCCTCCGTCGGGCGCGAGGGGGCCTCTTGGAGGAAGGCGCCGGGGAGCGCGAGGAGGAGCCGGAGGAGGGTTCCCACGGTCGGCCTTGCCTCGGGTGCTTATAGCCGCCGGAGGGGAGTCTCGGAAACGAAGGGGGACTCGGGAGCCCGGGAAGCTCGCCTTGTGACGGGGGGCGAAGACCGGAAGAATCCATGGTCGCCCTTTCCACGCGGTGCGCCTTGCACGGGGCGATCGCCACCCGAGACAACCTCCTCTTCCTCGCCCGCCCCTCCTCCCGAGGGGGCTTCTGCGTCCTCGATCCGTCGCGCGGGCGCGTGGCCTGCCGGATCGGGCTCGCGGATTCCGGGGTCGAGGTCGCGGGGCTCGCGGTCGACGCCTCCCGGAATCTCTACGTCGCGGACCCCGTCCTCCATGCCGTACGACGGCTCACGGTTTTCGGGCGCGAGGCCGGGAGGTTCGGGATTCCGGGACCGGGGCTCGACCGGAAGGGCTTCCTCGACGCCCCGCGGGCGTGCGCGCTCGACGAGGACGGGAGCCTCTACGTCGCCTGCGGGCTCGAGCCGCTCGTCCACGGGGTCCAGAAGTTCGCCCCCGACGGACGCTGCCTCGGGTCGCTCCGCTCCTTCGGCGAGCCGAACGAGCGCTTCGGCGCTCCGCGCGGACTCGCCGTCGGCGGGGGGCGGGTGGTCGTCGCGGACACGCGGGGGGAGTGCGTCCAGGTCTTCACGACGGCGGGGGTGTTCGTGTCGATGTTCTCGACGGCGACGCGGCCCGGCGAGCTCTCGATGCCCTGCGCGGTCGCGCGGAGGGCGGACGGGACGCTCCTCGTCGCGCAGGTCGGAGAGGAGCCATGCGTGAAGGCCTTCTCCGGGGGAGGGGAGCTGCTGGCGATCTCCGTCGAAGGGGGAGCCGGGGAGGGGAAGACCGAGGATCCGGTGGGCCTCGCGCTCGACGGGGACGGGAACTTCTACCTCCTCGACCGGGGAGGGGAGCGCGTGCAGCGGTTCGACGCGCAGGGGCGGTTCGCGGGCCTCCTCCACGCGGAGGAGCGCCTCCCCGCTTGAACGGGGCGGCCCCGGCGAGGGTCCTCGGTTTCCTCGACGCCGTCGCCGTCGTCGTCGGCGCGATCGTCGGGGTCGGGATCTTCCTCTCGCCGGGGAACATTGCCGCACGCGTCCCGACGACGGAGGGGATCCTCGGCGTGTGGGCGGCGGGCGCCGTCGTCGCAGCGCTCGGCGCGCTCACCTACGGAGAGCTCGCCTGCGCCCTCCCCGTGAACGGGGGCCAGTACGTCTTCTTGAAGGAGGCCCTCGGGCCGCTCCCCGCGTTCCTCTTCGGGTGGGCTTACTTCGCCGTCGTCTCTCCGGGGGCGATCGCGGTCGTCGCGCTCACCGCCGCGGATCACCTCGCCGTCGCCGCGGGGGTCTCCGCGGGCGGTGCGCTCCTCCCGCTCGCGATCGTGGCGACTCTCGCGACGGCGAACGTGATCGGGGTCCGATGGGGAGCCGGCGTCCAGAAGGGGGCCGTCGCCCTGAAGCTCCTCGCCCTCGTCGCGCTGATCGGCCTCGGATTCGCCTTCCGCGGAGAGCGTCCTCCCGACCCCCCCTCCGCGGGGACGGGGCTCCTCGACTTCGGCGGCGCCCTCGTCTTCGCGCTCTTCGCGTACGGGGGGTGGCAGTGCGCGACGTTCCTCGGGGGGGAGGTCCGCGATCCGGAGCGAAACCTCCCGCGGGCGATCCTCCTCGGCGTCGCGATCTGCGCGGCCGTCTACCTCCTCGCGAACGCGGCCTACCTGCGCCTCCTCTCCCCCGCCCAGATCGCCGCGTCGAGGACTCCCGCCGCCGACGCCGCCCGGGTCGCGCTCGGGACGGCCGTCGAGCGGACCGTCGCCGCCGCGATCGCGGTCTCCGCCGCTGGGATCGTGAACTCGATGCTCCTCACGAACTCCCGCATCACCTACGCGATGGCCGTCGCAGGGGGGTTGCCCGGCTTCTTCGGGAGAATCGGGCGGAGGACCGGCACCCCGATTGCCGCGATCCTCGTCGAGGCCGCGCTGGCCGCCGGCTACCTCCTCGCCGTCGGGCGCAATGCGACGGAGAGGCTCTTGAACGGTGTGACCTTCCCCGACTGGCTCTCCTTCGGCGGCGTCGGCGTCGCGGCCGTGCTGCTCCGCCTGCGGCGCCCCGAACTTCGCCGCCCCTACCGGGTCCCCCTCTTCGTGCCGATCCTCTTCACGCTGGCCGCGGTCGCTGCCTCGCTGTCGGCTTTCCGCAACAACCCGGTCGACACGGGGATCGTCCTCGGGATCCTCGCGGTCGGGGGCGCCGGCTTCGAGATCGCGCGCGCGCGAGGGCGTCAGGCCCGCTTCCAGTAGTCCGCCCAGGCCTTCTCGAGCCCCTCGAGGTCGACCCCGTAGATCGAGCGGACCGCCTGCTCGATCCGCGCGACGTCCCCGCGCGGAAGGCGGCCGACCTCCTCGAGGAAGCGGGGGAACTTCTCGGGCTGGAACTTCCCCTCGCGGAGAAAGTGGACGAGCGAGCCCGCCTGGAGGTAGCTCCCCTGCGCGTCGAGGTGCGGGTTCTGGATCAGGCTCGGGATCCGGACGAAGGTCCGGAAGGGGATGAACTTCCCGTCCTTCGCCGCCCGCTTCGCGAAGGACTTCGTCTCGTTCGGGGCGTTGCTCACGTACTCGGCCACCCCCTCCTGGAACCAGGAGCCCCCGCCGGGGAGGCGGAGCCGGTTCCGGAAGATCTGGTGGGTCGCCTCGTGGAGGTGGGTCGGGTCGTTCGGCGCCTCGTACCAGGTCGCGTAGTAGTCCCTCCACGCGTGCCCCTTCGACCGCGCCGCGGCCCCTCGGGAGACCCCCGTCTTCCGCACGTAGAAGTCGTAGTACTGGTCCGACGTGCGGAAGAGGAAGACGGGGAGGAGGCGCTCCCCTCTCCTGTCCTCGAAGGGGAAGACCTTCCTCACCCTCTCGTGGAACTCCTCCATCTTCTTCGCGAAGAGGGGGCCGCTCGAGGAGTTCGTGAGGATGAGGTAGTGCTTCGTCCGGACCGGCTTCTCGAGCCCCGCGCGGACCTTCTCGTCCGGGGCGTCCCGCTTCCAACGCTCGCGCACCTCCTCCTCCGACCAGGCGGGGTCGCGCGCGCGGCTCCTCGCGGTGAGTCCCTTCGCGAGCCCGTCGGCGATCGCCCGGCGCTCCGCCTCGGGGAGCGGGGGACGGGCGAGGACCTCGAGGGAGTAGGCGAACTTCTCGAGGATCCCCCCGAGCGCGACCACGTCCCCCTCGGCCCGCCTCCGGCCGGGATCCTCGTTCCCGTCTCCCGCCCCGCCCCTTCCCGCGCGCACTCCGAGCGCGGCGTAGGGGACCCAGCCGAACTTCCCCTCGACGAAGCTCGTCGAGTCGAACGCCCACTCCTCCTCCCCCTTCCGCTTGGGGTCGGCGTAGTTGCGCTCGAGCATGTCGAGGACGTCCTCGGGCTCGTTCAGCGGAAAGGCCTCGAGCGGGTAGACGCGCACCTCGACCTCGACCTGGCTCTCGCCTCGTTTCCCGACCCATCGCGCCTTCAACTGCTCGTCCTTGGGGTCGGCGAAGGTCCGCCCCTCGAGCGCGGGAGGGGTGAAGCGGAGCGCCTCCTCCCCCAAGGCGAGGTCGAACGGCTCCTCCTCGGAGACGGGGAGAGCGACGAAGGACGCCGCGAGGACCCTCTTCGAGATGCGCATCGCGTCCAGGGCGCGACGCGAGGATACCTCGACCGGGCGACGCGCCTATCCTTCCCGACTGTGAGCGGAACGACCGGAACGTTCCTCTTCGGGATCCTCTCCGCGCTCTCCCTTTCCGCTTCCGGCGACGAGACGGAGGACCTCCGCCGCTTTCTCGCCCGCTACCGCACGGGGTCGATCGACGCCTCGGTGATCGGGCGCCTCATCCCGAGCCTCGAGCCTCCCGCGGCGTTCCCCGCGTACGAGCGGGCGCGGGACAAGATGCGGGACCGGCCGACGGCGGAAGGGGCCGCCCTCCTCCTCGAAGCCGCGACCCTCACGCTCGCCGAGGACCCGGAGGAGGAGCTGCGGCGCTTCGCGGCCTGCCAGCCCTGGGTCGTGCGCCGGCGCGCGATCGACGAGCTGCGCGACTTCTACGCGAAGGAGGAGATCCTCGAGTGGGCGCTCCGCCGGCTCGCGGACGCCTCCCTTCCCCTTCCCGAGAGGCGCGTGCTGGTCGAGTTCCTCGGGGCGGCCCTCGCGCGCGCCCCGCGTGCCGCCGTCTACGGGACGCTGCTCGAAGCGCTCGAGCACCCCGACGCCAAGGTCCGCGGCCTCGCGGCCGAGGGGCTCGGCCCCGCCCTGGCGGCCCCCGACCTGATGCGGCTCCTCCAGCGCCTCTTCGACGAGGAGGCGGCCGTCCGCCTTCGCGCGGCGCGGGCGATGCAGGCGGCCCTCCCTCGGCTTGGCCCCGGCCTCGCGGAGAAGGAGGAGCGCAGGGCCCTCGAGCTCCTCGGGTCGCGCCTCTCGGAGCCGGACCCGCATGTGCGCGTCCTCCTCGCCGAGCTCCTCGTCTCCTTCCCCCGTCCGGTCCTGACCCCCTTCCTCGTCCGGGCCCTCGAGCAGGAGGAGAGCCGGAGCGGGACGCCCGAGGCGCGCCTCCGGTTCCGGGTCGCCGTCGAAGACCTCCTCCTCCGGATCACGGGGCTCGGCTCCCCTCCCTGGCCGGCGAGCCGGTGGCGCGCGTGGCTCGAGAAGGGGGCCGCGCAGGAGATGGCGAGGCTCCCGAACACCCGGGTCACGAGCCCGATCACCCGGTCTTATCCCACCTACTTCGGCCGCGAAGTCCGTTCCGACCACGTCGTGTTCGTGATGGACTTCTCCGGGAGCATGCGCCGCCCGACCGGGACCCTCGAGCACGACCGGGGGGAGGGGCGGCGCGATCCCCGTTCGCGGATCGACGTCGCGCGCGGGGAGTTCCTCGGCTGCCTGCGCGCGCTCGATGAGACCCGCTCCTTCAACGTGGTCGTCTTCGCCGTCGGCTCGCTGGCCGCCTTCGACGACCTCGTGCCCGCCACCGCCGAGAACAAGCGGCGGGCGAGCGCGTTCGTGAGCGAGGTTCCGCTCGGGGGGTCGACGGACCTCTTCGCGGGGATCGTGCGGGGACTGCGCTGCGCCGGGCTCGACGCGGGGGACCGGTTCGGGACGCGGGCGGATACCGTCTACCTCCTGACCGACGGGATCCCGACCGCGGGGGCGGTCACGGACCCCGGCGACATCGCGCGCCTCGTGACGAGGATGAACGAGGCCTCCGGCCTGACCCTCCACGTGGTCGACCTCGGCGCGCGCCACGGCGCTTTCCAGAAGCACCTCCGTGCGCTCGCCGAACGAAACGGCGGCGCCTACCTCCGGCCCGAGGCGGCGCGGTAGGAGGTCCGCGGAGTTCGTCGAGGGGGGACGAGGGCCTGCCGGACTCCTCTCCTCGCGCGGTCGTGGGGATCCCCGGGCCCTTGGAATCCCCCCTCACCGCCTCGGCGGGAGATCGAGCACCCTGCGGAAGTGCTCGGCGACCTCCCCGAGGAGACTCGGGAGGAAGAGGATGCCCGAGTAGTGGTCGGCGGAGATCCAGAGGAGCCGTGGCTCCCCGTAGGCCGACCAGAGGATCTCGACGTTCTCGGGAGGGATGACCGGATCGTGGAGGGCTCCGACGAGGAAGACTCCCTCTCGCCGCGCCGCAGTGGCGTAGGTCGCCGGGTCGAACGGGCGAAACGACTCCTCGAGCGCTTCCCGGGTCACGCCCGCGCGGACGAGGGCGGCCTTGATCCCGGCGGTCTCCCGCGAGGCGCGCCAGATCGAGCCGGCGACGTCCCCGCCCGCGAGGAGGAAGGCACCGGCCCGGAATCTCTCGTCGACGGAGTAGACGGCCGAGGCGACGTGCCCTCCCATGCTGGCGCCCAGGACGGCGAGCCTCTCCGGCGCGATCCCCTCCGCGAGGAGGAGGTCGCCCGCGCGGCGCGCGTCCTCGACGCTCTGGAGGAGCGCGGCCCTAGTGCGCGGGACGTCCGCGCTGAGCGTCCAGTCTCCCGAGGGGACGCCGGGCGCGGCCCGCTCGTACTGGAACGCGAGGGGCATCGTCGCGGCGAGGAAGCCCTCCTCCGCCAGCCTTCGCGCCATCATCTCCTCGATCCGCGCGTCCCTCCCTTTCCAGATCGGGAGGATCAGGACGCCCGCGCCGTTGCCCCGGGCGGGGCGGAAGAGCGTGAGGGGGACTCGGTCGTTCTCCGGGAATCCCGAGGGGAGCGCGGTCGGGAAGAGGAGCCGCTCGATCCCGAGGCGCGTCCCCGAACCGAGGAGCCGCCTCTCGATCGGTGCGGCCGCGGGGGGGGGGGGAAAGGGAGGGGGAGGGGGGACCCGGAGCCGTCGCACCGCGAGGGTCCGGAGGTCGGGAACGGGCGCGGCGTCGGGATCGAGCCCGAGGGGACCCGCGAGGGGGCCCGCGCACGCGACGCGGTAGGAACGCGCCGCTTCGAGCGGGAACCGTCCGACCCGGACGTCCCCCGCGTCGAGGTCGCCCTCGTCGAAGAGGAGGCCGGAGGTCTGGAGGTAGGGACCCGCGCGGGAGGCCGAGGCGGCGAGAGCCCGTGCGATCGCCGATCCCGTCGCGCGTCCGACGACGCAGGGCTCCGGAGGGACGGAACGAGGGATCGAGGTGGGGTCGGCGGGGTCGGCGTCGGCGCGGAGCACGCTCCCCGGGATCAGGGAGACCTCGGCCTGCGCTTCCTGCCGGAGGGCCACGGCGAGCGCCTTCCCGAGGGGCGTCGGCCGGCGGTCGGAGCCTTCCCCACGGAGGCGCTCCGGGGGCGCCGCGGAGAGGAGGAAGAGGGCGAGCGAAGGGAGGAAGGAGAGGGCGAACACCGGCGGCGATTCTCGACGCGCCCTGCCGCGCCCTCAACGCTCGGAAGGCTTTCCTATAATCCCCCTCCCTTGGACCCGATCGAAGAGTTCGTCGGCCGCGTCCTCGTCGAGATCGGGGAGAAGCCGGAGAGGGAGGGGCTTGCGCGCACGCCGAAGCGCGTCGCCGAGGCCCTGCGATTCCTCACCTCGGGATATCGGCGCGGCGTCGAGGAGGTGCTGAACGGGGCCGTCTTCTCCCAGGAGGTCGACGAGATCGTCCTCGTCAAGGACATCGAGATCTACTCGCTCTGCGAGCACCACCTCCTCCCTTTCACGGGGAAGGCCCACGTCGCCTATCTCCCCCAGGGGAGGGTGATCGGCCTCTCGAAGATCCCTCGGATCGTCGACCTCTTCGCGCGGCGGCTCCAGATCCAGGAGCGCCTCACGATGGAGATCGCGAAGGCGATCGAGGAGGCGGTGGCGCCGCGCGGGGTCGGCGTCGTGGTCGAGGCGGCGCACCTCTGCATGATGATGCGGGGGGTCGAGAAGCAGCACGCCCTCGCCGTCACCTCCTGCATGCTCGGCCGATTCCGCTCCGATCCGAAGACGCGCGCGGAGTTCCTCACCCTCGTCTACGGCCGCTCCGCGAACGCCCCCCTCGTCTGAAAAAAGACATCCGGCCGGGGCTCTCGGGAAAAGGGAAGGAGGATGGAGTGTGGGTGACTCGGGGAAGTGGTCGGTCCCGGCCGGATGATTCGTTCGGTGAAGTGCGAAAGAACGCTGCGGACGTCCTCTTCCTACCCCCTCCCCTCCCTCCGGTAACACCCCGCTCCAGGGCTAGGGGCGGCGGCGGCCGAGGACCACGACGTCGCGGTGGCCGACCGCGTCCTCGGCGAGTCTCACGATTGTCGAGGGGAGCCTCCCCCGCAGCCTGCCGTAGGCCTTCTCGGTCGTCACGCCGATCGCCGGGGGGTCGGCGCCGAGGGCCTTCAGGAACTCCGGGTCCCCCCCCGCGTCGCGCAGCGGGATCCTCGAGTAGAACCGGTATCCCTCCGGGGGCACCTCGCGGAAGACGACCTCCTCCCCCCGATGGAGGGCCGCGAGCGTCCTCGCGAGAGGGGCGGGGGACTTGATCGGGTCGAGGCTCGGGAAGAGGAGTCCGAGCAGGACCGCGCCCGCGACCGCGGCGCCAGCGGGGAGGAGGGCGAAGGCGAGGGGGAATCCGCCCCGACGGTAGGAGGCGAGGGAGAGCGCGCCGAGGGCGAGGAGGGACGCGCCGGGAAAGGCGAGGAGAGGAGCGCCGACCTCGGGGAGGCGCCGGAGCCCGACGGGCAAGGCGAGGAGGAGGAGAGCGCCGAGGATCGCGAGAGCTCGTCCGAAGCCCTCGAGGGCGCTCGCCCAGGGGCGTGCCGGCTCCTTCCCCTCGCAGAGGCGGCCGATCGTGCGCCCGAGGAGTAGGGCGGCGGCCGGGAGCGCGGGCATCAGGTAGATCCCCCGCTTGCTCGGGACGCAGGAGAAGAAGAGGAAGGTCGGCAGGAGCCAGGCGAGGGCGAACCGGATCCCGTCGCGGTCCCTCCCCTCCGCGCGCCGGAGGGAGGGGATGGCGAGAAGGAGGAAGGGGGTCCAGGGGAGGAGGTCGAGGGGGAAGGTGCCGAGGAAATACCAGGGGGGCTGCTCGTGGTTCCACGGGGCGATCACGCGGCCGAGGACCTGCTTGCCGAGGCTGTCGCCGAGGGTCAGCCCCTCCTTCTGCCGGAGGGAGGCGGGGAGGAACCAGGCGAGGGCGATCGCCGCCGCGACCAGCAGCGCGACGAAGGACGGACGCGCGCCGCGGAGCCGTTCCGAGCGCGGTCTTCCCCTCGTCCGGACCAGGTACTCGACCGCCGCCGGGAGCGCGGGGAGGAGGAGGCCGTACCCCTTCGAGAGGATCGCGAGACCCCACCAGAGCCCGAAGTGGGCGCCGGCGAGCCAACCTCCCCGCCCGCGCGCGCGGGCGTAGGCGAGCATCCCGGCGGCGACGCAGAGGGAGAAGAGAGGGTCCATCACGGCGCGCGTCGCCTGCTCGAAGAGGAGCCTCGTCGTCCCGAGGATCGCCGCCGAGAAGAAGGCCTCCCGCCGCCCGAACAGGAAAAGGCCGATCCGGTAGGTGACGAGGACGAGCGCCGTCGCGGCGAGGGCGGAGGGGAGGCGGAGGGCGAACTCCGAGAAGCCCCCGCACAGGCGGGCGGAACCGACTTCCATCCAGAAGAAGAGGGGGGGCTTGTCCGGGTAGACCTCGCCGTTGACGTGGGGGACGAGGTAATCGGCCCTGTCCACCATCTCGACGGCGACCTCCGCGAACTTGGGCTCGTTCGGCGCCCAGAGGTCCCGTCCGGGGAGGCTCGGGATCCAGGAGGCGAGGCACCCTGCGGCGAGCAGGAGGGCGGGGCGGAGGTCGTCCCGGAAGAGGCCGACGGAGGCGGCGGCGGGTCGGACCGTCGGCTCGCTCACGCGCTCCCGCCGCTCAACCGACCTCCTCGACGACCTCGTAGTCGAGGCGCCGTCGCTTCATCCACCGGACGGCGAGGGCGTCGGCGAGCCCGGCGAGCGCGCGGTCGAGCATCCCATACTTCGACCGGCCCGCCCCTCGGGGCCGGTGCGCGACCTCGATCTGGACCACCTTCCCCCCGGCGATCTTGACGAGGGTCGGGAGGAAGCGGTGCATGTTCCGGAAGAGGGGGAGGCGCGCGAGGACCTCCCGGCGGAAGCCCTTGAGGGAGCAGCCGGTGTCGAGGATGTCGTCGCCGGTGAGGAGGTTCCGGACGGAGTTCGCGATCCGCGACTGGACGCGCCTCCACCCCGAGTCCGCGCGCCCTCGGCGCACGCCCGCGACCGCGTCGGCGCCCTCGAGCGCCTCGAGGATCCGGGGGAGGTCGCGGGGGTCGTTCTGGAGGTCCGCGTCGAGCGTCACGACGAAGGTGCCGCGCGCCGCGCGGAAGCCGGCGGCGAACGCGGCGGACTGGCCGCGGTTCTCCCGGAACCGGAGGATCCGCATCTCCGGGAAGGTCGCGCGCAGGCGCTTCAGGACCTCGAAGGACCGGTCGCGGCTGCCGTCGTCGACGAAGAGGACCTCGGATCGCCGGGCGATCGTCCCGAGGACCTCCTTCAGCTCGGCGGCGAGGGCGGGGAGGTTCTCCTCCTCGTCGAAGACGGGGACGACGATCGAGAGTTCGGGCCCCGCGGGCGACACGGAGCCCTTTGTAGCCGCCGCCGCGGGTCCCGGGCAACGCGGGGAGAGGCTTGGCAGGGAAGCGCCGGAGCACTCTCCCCCTCGACATGGACCGGCCCGCGATCGCGGCGGAGAGCGTCTGGGGAGCCCAAGCTGCGGAGTCTCGCGGGATGCGCCCCCCCCCACCGCCGAACGATCTGCGACGAAAGAGGTTACGGAGTCAAACTTCGCGGACCTCGAGCGCAACACGGGCTCGAGGAGGCGGTGAGCGCGCCGGGCGCGGGCCCGCTCCCGGCGCCGCCGCGCGTGGCGCGCGCGGGCTCAACCCCCGGACCTCTCCGGTTCGAACGTAGGGGCCATGGGCGCCCGGGCGAAGCTCGCGGACCTCGCCGCGCTCGTCTTGCTCGCCGACGTCGCCCGGCAGAGCACCGGCGCCGACCTCGAGGAGATCGAGCTCGAGCGCCCCTTTTGGGGGCTCCGCCGCCACCTCGCGGACGCGGCGCAGCTCCTCGTCTCGATCGGCGCCGGCGGGACGCGGCGGGGAGCGTTCCAGGCCCGGCGCGACGCGCTCCGGAAGCCGGGTCTCTACCTCGGCCGGCTCGCCAAGTGGCTCGAGCCCGATCGTCCCGGACCTCACCTCCGCGCCCTGGCGGAAGCCTCGGGAGGCCGGACCCTCCGGTCCGCGATGGGGGCCCGGCGGAAGCGGCCCGGCCGCAAGAGGCGCGCCCCCGCCCGGTTGAGGGCTCCGGCGTTGAACGAGCGCCGGGCTCTCGCGGAGATCGCGACGATGATCCTGATGCTCGACGCCGAAAAGCAGATGGGGGGGTCCCTTCTCGACCGGCCCGAGTGGGAGCGGTTCTTCTGGGACGCGCGCAGCCACATCCCCCGGGCGGCCCAGCTCCTCGCCTCGATCGGCACCGGGCGCGTCGACGGCGGGACGTTCCGCGGCCGCCGGGCGACGGCGCGGAAGCCGGGGCTCGTCCTCAAGCGGCTCGCGCGCTGGCTCGCCCCCGACCGCCCCGGCCCCTGCCTCCGCGGTTTCCTCGACAGCCTGGGGAACGCCGTCTTCCTGCGCCGGCCGAAGCGGCGGCCCCGGCGGAAGCGCGGTTCCTGACGGCCGTCGCTCGAGACGCCCCCGGTAACTCCCCTCCGACGCCCCGGCTACCCTGCCTACGGGAGCCACTCCTCCCGAGCTCCCGTCTACCTTCGGAGGTGAACATGCGCATTCCCTTCCTCGCCCTCCTCCCGGTCGGACTCCTCGCGTCCCCCCTGTCTGCGCAGACCTGCGGGCCCCTGACGTTCGCGTTCGCGGCGGCCGGTCCCGGGTGCCCCTCGAGCGGCCTAGCCTCCGAGCTCTCGGCAGACCTCCTTCCCTCTCCCTCGCTCCACTCGTGCCCGGTCGAGTTCACGCTCGCTCCGGGCCCGGCGGCGCCGCCGTACGGATGGGCGGTGCCCCCCTTCCTGATCCTCGGGGCGACGAACCCGATGATCGACCTCGCGGCGATCGGCCTCCCCGGCTGCACCCTCCTCGCAAGGCCGGACGCGATCGCGGCGATGGCGCCCTCGGCGACCTGGGGCGGCGCCTTCACGCTGACCGTCCTCGTCCCGGCCAGTCCCGTCCTGATCGGAGTGACGGGCTATGCGCAGGGGCTCGCCTTCGCCATTCCGGGAGTCCCCATCCCGCTCCTCTCGAACGGGGTCGCGATCTCGATCTCCTGACCGCCCGGGCCCCTCGCGAGGCCGGTTTTCCCCCCGCGATTTCGGGGTCGAATCTCGCTCCCTCGCGCTTCAGCGCGCGCTCGACGGAGGCTCGCACCGAAAGAAGCGTCCGACGGCATCGCCGCTCGCCCGATAGCCGGTGCGGAAGCCGCCCGGGATGATCCGCGGCTCGATGCTGAGCGTGATCTCCTTCCCCTCGCGCTCGACGTCGATCGAGGCGACCTTGGCCCCGGTCGCGAGGCGGTTCAGCCCGAACCGGTAGGGGGTCGTGACGCGATCGCCGACGCGCGGCTGGTTGGAGCGGGTCGGGGAGTAGCCGAAGATCCGGTCGCCGACCTTGAACGCGGCGCGCGCCGCGGGCCCGTCCGGATCGAGCGCGACGATCCTGCCCGCCGCGTCGCCCTCCTCGACCTGGATCCCGAGGTAGGTGAGGCTCGCCTCCTGGTCGAAGGATTCGTAGCCGACGTCGCGGAGGGCCGGTCCCACCTCCGGCAGCGCCGCGGCCTTGGCCACGTAGCGCGCGTAGAACTCGGCGAGCCCGTTCCCCTCCATCCACGCGCGGATCGCGGGGAGCGTGAGCGCACGGTCGCCGTCCCGGAGCAGGTCGGCGACGAGCCGCATCAGGCCGGGCCGACCCTGGCGCCGCAGCTCGACGTCGGCTTGGAACGCGAGGGTCGCCCCGCCCTGGTAGCCGAGCGTCTCGTTCGGGCCGTCCCCGTCGCGCCAGCGGACCTTGGGGTCGCCGAACGCGACGCGGCCGAACGCCTCCGAGCTCCGCGCGGCCCTGTCCGCGGACGCCACTCGATCGGAGAACCAGTCCGGCCCGAGCAGCCCCGACGCCGCGACGTGCCACGTCGCGAGGTACTCGGTGAAGCCCTCGTGGAACCAGACGAGCGATTCGTCGTCCGGCGGGTCAAGAAACCCGCCGAGCCAGTTGTGGAACAGCTCGTGTGCCAGGAGGCGGACGAACTCCGGGGCGTGACCCGACTCGAGGTCCCCGGGACGGAAGCCGACGAGGGAGCCGTGGTCCGTGTGCGTCCCGCCCGAGTTGAGCGGCGTGAGGAAGATGCGGACGGGCTCGCCGTAGGGGCGGCCCGAGTGCCGGCCGACAAGGGGCACGAGCGCACATGCGACGCGCAGCGCCTCCGCGGTCCCGTCGGGCGCGGCGCCGAACTGGGCGACCTCGTAGCGGCAGCCCTCGGCTTCCGCGGTCGCGAGACCCGTCGATCGCCCGAAGACGAGCGGGACGTTGTCGATCGGGTGGCGGAACTGGATCTCCTGGCGCCCCGTCGAGACGCCTCCCCAGCCGCTGGCGATCGTCGTGCCGGGCGGAGCGGCGAGCCGCACCGTGCGCACGGCGTCGAGCGGCTTCCCCCCCTGGACCAGGTCGAAGAGCGTGTTGATCGAGAAGCCCGCGGCGTCGCTCTCGTCTCGTTTCGGTAGGAGGCCGTGCGCCTGCTGGGCCCGGGAACCCGAGCGCGCCAGCGGTAGGACATAGGACGCCTCGAGAGTGCCGTCCCAGCCGGGGGGCGACTCGACGGGAAACGCGTTCGGCGACTCCGGGTCCGGCCGCGCGGGAGGCTGGACGCGCAGTTCCCGCAGGTAGTACGAGTCGACGCCGGTCCACTCTCCCCAGTCATCGAGGACGAGCCGCACCTCGCCCCCGGCGGCGTCGATTCCGGTCGCCCGCACCTTGACGCGCCAGCAGGCCGCGGTCGGGTCGTGCTCGAGTTCGTATCGGATCTCGGGCGTCCTCGACGGCGCGTGAATCTCCGCCGTGGCCGCGCTCACGGCCGGGCCGGTCCCGGGGCGGGCGCACGCCGACAGCGCGAGCGCGCCCGACACGAAGCGCGCGACCGCGCGTCCTCTCCGAGCGCGGGACGGGAGGCCGGCGCCGGCCCCGCCCATTGCAGGGGGAGGAGCGGGTCGCGTCTTCGGGGTGGAGGAGGCGTTCGAGTCGCCGTCGTCGGCCGCGAGGCGGGCACCCATGGAATCCTCCCGGGGTCTCGACCGGAACCGAGCCGGCCGCTCGATCGTTTCCCACGCTCTACGGTCCTGGGGCCCCGGAGGTTGGGGGGAGGGGAGCCCTGCTCCCCTGAACCGAGGCCTGAGGGAGGTCCCCCGGGGACGCGCCGGTCGCGGAGACTTTTCGCGCGCGTCCGGCGCAGCAGCCTCGGCCGGGCGCTCGGGCCGGCGAGGGAGGGGGGATGAGCGCTACAAGGCGGAGAACGTGATCAGGAAGGCCTTCGAGGTCGTGACGTTAGTGGAGAGGAGGTCGATCACGGCCCACTGGGCGGCGAAGGCGGGGCCCGGGGAAGCCATCGACCCAGCGTAGGGGATCGTCCACGCCGCCGTGTTCGGGAACATCGTCGCCCGGCTCCGGGGAGTCCGCGGAGGGCCGAGGCGAAGCGTCTCCTCCGGCTCTCCCGAATGTCGCCGCGATTCACCCGAGGCCTCTCCCCGGCGTCGACGCGGGGGGGGGCGTCGGGTCCCGGCCCCTCGAAGCGTCAGGAGATCGCGACCGAGAGGCCGTTCGAGAGCTCGAGGGCGATCAGCCCCGCGACGGGCCCGACGGCGAACCCTTGCGCGTAGACGGTGACTCCGATCAGGACCGGGCTGGCGGGAACCTGGACGATCAGGGCGAACGCGGGCGCCACGGTCGGCAGGGGCATCATCGGCGCGATCGCGCTGGGGTTCACGAGGAGCGTGCAGCCGGCGAACCCGAGGGGGGTGAGGTCGAGGGCGGGGTTCGACGCGCCGAGGACCAGGAAGGCGGGGAACAGGAACGGGAACGAGGCGGGGCTCGGCGGGACGAGGATGAACTCGACCGGGCAGGAGGTGAGGGCGGGAGAGGAGAGGAGGGTCGCCGAGAGTGTCGGCACCGCTCCCGTGGCCGGGCCGCAGCCGGACCCGGTCGTCGCGAACGAGAACGTGAGGAGCCCGCAGGCCTGCCCCGTCGAGGGCGCGGCGAGGGAGCCTGCCGAGAAGAGGAGGGCGAGAGGGAGAAGGGGGTTCCTCATCTTTGTCTCCTTGGAAAAGCGGCGGTTCGGCGCGAATCCCACCCGGCTCCATGCGGAGCGAGGGGCCGATCGATCTTAGGCAGGGAGCGCCTGGGGGGTGACGGTCCCGAGGCCGTCCCCCTTCGAGGCACGCCCAGGTCTCGGGGGGGCGTGCCCGAGGAGGGTAGCGGCGGGGGGATTCGAACCCTCGACGCGCGGCGAAGAAAGGGGAGAGGGCGGTAGGGGTCGCCCCGCGACGGGACGCCGTATCGCAGAGGTCCGGGAGAGACCCCCGGGCGCACCAGCCGGCGCTCGAAACGGGGCCCTGTCACCTCCCTTCGGTTCGCCGGCTACCTTCTCCGGGTCGACCCCCCCCCCCGCTCGACGCCCGCTCCCCTTGCTCTCGAACGGACTCTCGGTCGGGATCTCCTGATCCGGGGCGGTCGGCCGGGGAGCGCGGCGGAAGCGCGAATGCCGAAGGCCTCCCGACTGGTCGACCTCGAGACCCACGAGCAAGGCATCTGGACGGGGCCGGGGATCGCGTCCTCGGCCTTCCTCGCGGTCGTGGCGGCATCGAGCGTCCCCATGCTCTTCCATTCCGTTGGGGGGCGGATCGAGGAGGCGGCTCCCCAAGTCTGGGGCGAGGAGAGTCGGATCGACGCCCGGGCCGCCGTCCGTCTCGTCGAGGAGGAGCGGCGGAGATTCCTGGGCTCGCTGGGGGATTCGGGCTGGCACTGGGGGGAGGGCTGGCAAGTGGTCGGACCCGCCAAACTCTCCGCGGATCCGGTCAAGGAGATCCGCTCCCAGGAGTTGCAGAGGAGCTTCGGTGCTTGTCGATTCTTCGAGTTCTACTGCGGATTCGCGGGGACCCTTTACCACGTCGACCCGGAAAGGGAGACCCCCCCGGTCGAGGTCGGGACGACCAGGGGGCACGGTCGCCTCGCGTACGCGGTGAGGCAGGGATCGGGTCGGGCCTTTCCGGTGGAGGAGATCGAGGGACTCGGGCGGTTCCTCGAGGCGGAGCGCGTGCCTGTCCCTCCGGCCGCAGAGCTCCGACACCTGGTCCGCTGCACCTGCGTCGGATGGGGCGCTGCCGAAGGAGATCGTTCTGTGACCGTGTCGGAGATCCCCGGCGCGATGATCGTCGAGCGGAACTCGGAGAGGTGGCGCTTCTCGCTCTCTCCGCGCCGAAGGGTGGTCGCCGTCGAGCCGGAGCGGTGAGGGGCGGCTCGCCCCGCGGCTCAAATCATGCGTCAGGGTCCCCCGCGAGCAGGGGCGTTCCGCCGAACGGGAGCGGGTCGCCCCCGACCGATCGGAGCGCCGGGCTGCGCCGCGTGAGCGGGGAGTCCCCGAGTCCGCCCTTACAATCTCGCGCGATGCGGCGATCGCTCGCGTTCCGGATGGCTGCCGGGGGCGCGGCCGCCGTCCTCGGCGCGTTGGTGGCGTGTCGCTCCGGGACGCGCGCTCCGGGGGCGCGGCCCGGGGTGGCGGCCCCCCTCGCGCTGGAGGGGGACGCGGCGCGCATCACGGTCGTTCAGAGGAATTCCGCCCCCGTTCCCGGTTCGTCGGGGAGGCTCCAGGTCCATCTGGGCGACATCACGCGGGGGCAGGTGGAGGTCACGCTCAGCCGGGTCGACGGGGGGGGAGTCCTGCCGCCGACCTCGGCGAGGGAGGGGGACTCGATCCGGTTCACCTACGAGGGCCACCCGTACCGCCTCCGCATGATCCACATCGCGAATCTCCTCGTGGGAGACGACTACGCGGAACTGGGATTCTCGGCGGACTCCGCGCCGTCGGACGACCCCCGCGCCCTGATCGAGAGGCTGCTCATCGAGGTGAGGATGGCGGACGTCCTCTTCATCCGCAACGGGGCCGAGCACGGCCCCGAGGAGGCGGCGGCCCACTTGGATCGGAAGTGGAAGGACGCGGGGGACGAGGTGCGGACGCCCGAGGACTTCATCCAGAAGTGCGCGAGCCGGTCGGCCCTTTCGGGGGAGCCCTACACCGTCCGGCTCCGGGACGGCACGGTCCTGAGTTCCGAGGCCTGGCTCTCCTCGGTGCTGGAGGAGTTGCGGGCCGGCCGAAATTGAGCGGTCGTCGCTCGGGTGGCTCGCGCGCGCCCCGGCCCGAGGGGCTCTAGGAAGTCGTCGAGATGAGCGTCGGCGATCCTCTTCCCTATCGCGCCAGCCTGAAGGACTACCAGCGACAGGCCGACGCGCTGTTGAACGGGCTGAAGTCGGGTGACGCGGCCGCGGAGTGGCGCTTCAAGTGGGAGCACCCGCGCTTCCGCGGCAAGTCGGTCGGGGACGTGAGAGCTGCGGCGCTGGATGTCGCCGACGCGCAGGTCGTCGTCGCGCAGGAGTATGCCTTCGAAAGGTGGGCAGACCTCGCGGCGTTCGTCGATGCGGTCCGCCGAGGCGGCGCCGTCGACCGCTTCGAGTCGGCGGCGGAGGCCGTCGTCGAAGGGGACGTCGCAGCGCTGCGAGCCCTGTTGCGGGAGAACCCGGAACTGGCGCGCGCGCGCTCGACGCGCCGGCACCATGCGACCCTGCTTCACTACGTCGGCGCCAACGGCGTCGAGGGTGGGCGACAGAAGACTCCCGCGAATGCCGTCGAGGTCGCGAGGATCCTCCTGGACGCCGGCGCCGAGGTCGATGCCCTGGCGGACATGTACGAGAACAAGTGCACCTCCATGAGCATGTTGGTCTCGAGCTCTCCCCCTGCCGAAGCCGGCCTGCAGGTCGCGCTCGCCGAGACGCTCCTCGACTACGGCGCGGCGCTCGAGGGGCCTGGCTCGGAGTGGCGATCGGCCCTCCTGACGGCGCTCGCCTTCGGGTTCCTGGGCACGGCGGAGGCGCTCGCGAGGCGCGCCGCGCCGCTCGACAGCCTCGCCGCGGTGGCCGGCCTGGGTCGGCTCGCGGACGCGACTCGGCTGCTCCCGA
This sequence comes from Planctomycetota bacterium, assembly GCA_035695825.1. Taxonomy (GTDB): domain Bacteria; phylum Planctomycetota; class UBA1135; order UBA1135; family JAKEFM01; genus JAKEFM01. Next base: position 113,216 of record DASRRH010000026.1, read on the forward strand.
CCGCCGATGGCCGGACCCGGCACATCGCCCTCGCGCTCGCCGCCCAGCATGGTCATGCGGACGTCGTGCGGTTGCTCCTCGACGCGGGAGAGGATCCGAGCCGCTACAACCCGGACGGGCACCATTCGCACTCGACGCCGCTGCATCAGGCCGTGTGGTCGAGCCATGCGGAGGTGGTGCGGCTGCTCGTCGAAGGAGGCGCGCGTTTGGACATCCGGGACACGATCTACGACGGCACGCCGCTCGATTGGGCGATCTACGGCAAGCGAACCGCGATCGCGGACTACCTCCGCGGTCGGGGCGCGCCGACGGCGGGATAGAGGCGAGGAACGTCGGGCCCGGGCTCGAGGACCGCAAGGGCCGCGCCTGCCTGCAGCGGTGGAAGGAGAAGGAGCGCCCGAGGGCGCTTGCTCGATTCCGGGAAAAGACGGACGCGGCTCGAAAGCCGCGTCCGGAAAGGATCGCCGAGGGAGACTAGCCGAGCGTCACGACGAGCAGGTCGGTGGCGCGGAACCAGACGGCGCCGGCCACGCATCCGCCGGCCAGCGCGGCGAAGGAGATCTCGACGCCCTGGATCCCCACGGTTCCGCCGGCGAGGCTCGGCTCGCAAGGGATGGTGATGTCGAAGGGTGAGGGGAGCGGTCCCACGAAGATGGGGAAGACGATCGGGCACGCCGCGCAGAAGACGGCGAACACCGCCGGCGGCCCGATCAGGACGAAGCTTCCGGCCGGGAGCACGGTGACGGTGAATTCCGCCCCGAGGGAGGGAGACCCGGAGTAGGAGATCGTCGGCTCCGCCGCTCCGCACCCCACGTTCACGACCGCGACGTTCCCCGGCGCGTAGAGGGCTCCCTCGATGTCGTGGTCGGGGGCCGCCGGGTCGACGAAGTCCTGCCAGACCGCCATGGTCCGCGCGGTGTCGGCGGCGTCGTAGGAGGAGGACCAGCGCGAGGCGATCCGTGGACGGTCCTCGTCCGTCGCCGCGTGCGCGAGGAGGACGTACCCCTCGCCCACCGAGGGGGCCGCGTCCCCGTAGGCGGACGCGCCGCGCACGTCGACGCCGAATCCCGGGAACGCCTCGGCATAGACGTACCCGTATCCGCAGCCGTTCGCGTCGACCGTCGGGCGGAACTGGTCCCAGGCGAGGACGAGGCCGGAGAAGACTTCCAGCGCGCTGAGGTCCGTAGAGGCGGCGCCGAGCGGGTTGTTCGCGGCGAGCGTCGAGTCCACCCGCCTTCCCATGATGTCGCGGAACCCGGCGGCGCCCCGCTCCCACACGACGAGGAACTCGACGCCGGACCCGCCGGCGGGATCGTTGCACGCGACGTCGGGCGCCCCGTCCAAGTCGGCGGTCGACTCGACGGGGTCGCGGGCGCCCAGGAACCCATCGTATCGCACCGTGCGAAGCGTGATGTCGCCCGCCATCACGTCGCGGACCCACACGATTCCCCAGAGCCCGGTGACGCCGTCGCTGTTCGAGACCGCCGGGGCGACGTCCTCGACGGCATCGCCGAAGATCGAGACGTCCTGGCTCGCCGCGACGACCGGGGCCATCGGATCGTGGGTCACGGTCGTGCAGCGGATCTCGTGGGTCCCCGCGTCATCGTACTCCCACGCGACGAGGTACACGGTCGGCCCGATCGGGTAGGCGTCCCCCCCCACGTCCGGAACGGCCTCGTCGTCGGCCGTGGCCTCGATGTCGAACTGGCCTGCGGGCTCGAACAGGGAGGTCGTGGCGTCGATCTCGCGCCCCCGGATGTCGAAATCGGCGCCGAAGAAGGGCATCACGTGCGCGACGACGAGGAATCCATCCGCCAGGTTGTTGTTCGCGATCCGGGGGTGGCCCCAGTACGCCCCCGTCGAGTCGACGTAGGAGACGAAGGTCACGGCCCCCGTGTCGTCGTCGACCTTGGTCCAGAAGACGTCGTGGTCGACGGCCGAGAAGGTCTCCTCGTACACGCAGGCCCAGATCCGGACCGTCGCGTCGAAGGAGACGTCCGGGGCGTAGTCGTCGAAGGCCGTGTCGTCGACGGGGAAGGTGGTGAGGATCGGGTCGATCGTGAGGGGGAACGCCGCCCCGGCGAGGAGTTCTCCCGGGACGCGGATCTCGATCGTCCCCGCCTCGAAGGAGGTCGGAACGGCCGCGCGAGACCCGGCGGCGTCGAGCACCGACGCCCGACCGTAGCGGACTCCGCCGAGTCCCTGGGGCGCCTCGAAGCGGAGTCCGGCGTCTTCCGGACCGGCGAAGGCGAGGCCCCCCGAGATCTCGAGGCGGACGGCGAGGTCCCCCGCCTCGGGCGGCGCGGAGGAGAGTCGGAAGAGCTGCTCGACCGAATCGGGGGCGAGCTCGTAGACCTCCCCCAGCACGCCGCGGTCGTAGGTCACGCGGAAGCCCTCGAGGGAGGGGGGCTTCGAGGCCACCGTGGCGAGCGGGTGGCCTCCGACCGAAGCGGACCGGAAGGTCAGCCCGAGGGGATAGTTCTGCGGCGCGGTCGGCCCGAGGAAGGGGATGTACTCCGCTCCGTCCGCGCCGAACCGGGCCTTGTACGTCCTCCCGCGAGCCCAGATGTTCCCGTCCCCGGGGCGGTCCAGGGAGACGCGATCGCGGGGGGGCCGGAACGAGCGGACCTCGAGGGTGGACGGCGAGAAGTCGGGTCCCTCCTGCGGTCGGGCCGTCGCTCCGAGCCCGGGGGGGAGAACGAGGAGCGCGTAGAGGGTCCATCGGAACTTGCGCATGGTCATCTCCGTCGCGCGCAGCCCTGCGCGCATGGGCCGGCTCCGCCTCTCGCCGCCGGGGGAGGCGAACCGCGACTCCCGTCGCCGAGGGGAAGGACCGGCAGGTTTCTGCCGCGGGAGAACTCGTTCCCGCGGCGCGAGGTACTTCGCGCGCGGCGGCTCGGATTTGCGCCCGCGCGGGCGTCGTTGCCCGGCGCCGGGGCGGGGGGTAGCCTCCCCGCCGGCCAGCCTCTCCGGGCGGCGGAGGCGGCGGCTCGGAGCCGACTCGCGTCCCGGTCGGACTCCGATGCGACGATCACCTCTGGATCCGGGCCCCCGCATCTTCGAAGGGGAACCGGAGAGCGCGTCGACCCGGGAGATCGACGAGCTCCTCCGGCGCGGACACGAGCGGGGAAGCGAGGAGTACGGGCCTCTTGCGCTCCCCTTCGGAGTCTTCGCGCCCCGGGCCCTCCACCTCACCCGTCGCAGGCTTCGGGCGTCCGGAGTCGACCCCTCTCCCGAGCGGATCGCGGGCGCGCTCGCCGGCGCGGCGCGAGCCGACCTCTTCCTCGCGATCGCCTGCGAGGAGGGGATCGCGGGGGCTTGGGAAGCCTTTCTGGAGCGTTACGTTCCCCGGCTCCGCGCCCTCGCGCGATCCTGCGGGGCGCAGTCCTCGGAAGCGGACGAGATCGCCCGCGAGCTTCCCGGGGAGCTCGTCGCTCGCCCGGGGGAAGGGGGCGTGCGCACGCGGCTCGGGACCTACGACGGAACGGGAAAGCTGTTCACCTGGCTCGCGGTCATGGTCGCGCGGCGCGTGGCGGACCGGTTCCGAGCGCGAAGATCCCTCCCGGGAAGTGCCGCGCCCATGGGGGACGCGCCCGCGACCGACGTCCCGGACAGGTCGCGCGGGGCGACCGATCCCTCGGTCCTCGCGATCGACGCCGAGACGGCGTCGCGGCTGCGCGAGGCCCTGCGCAGGGCCTGGGCCGGCCTGGACGGTCGCGCCTCCCGCGCTCTGCTCCTCAAGTTCCGCGACGGGCTCCCGCAGAAGGAGATCGCCGCGCGGCTCGGGCTCAGCGATTCCCGGGTGAGCCGGATCCTCGCGGCCTCTCTCGAGAGGATTCGGGGCGCCGTCCAGGAGAGGTTCCTCGCGGACTTCCCGGGCCGATGGCGGGAGGGGGAGAGCTTCTGGAACGCCATGCGGGAAGCCGTGGCGAGGCACCTGCAAGAGTTCCGGCCCCCGCCCGAACCACTCCCACCCGATGGGCGACTCCAGACGACCTGAGGAGGATCCCGTTCTCGCTTTCCTCGTCGGGAGGTTCGGCCCCGAGGACTCCGGCGCGGGGGGGGAGCCTTGTCCCGGGGAGAACCTCCTCGCGGGATTGGCCGACGGAGCCCTCCTTCCGGAGGAGAGGGAACGCCTGGAGCGGCACCTCGGCGGGTGCGAGGCATGCGCCTCGGTCGCGGCCGCTCTCGGCCGGGCGGGGCTCGCGGGGGAGGGGCGGACCGAGCGTCCGCGCGCCCTCCTTCACCCAGGGGCCGGACGTGGTGGAGGCGCCGAGGGGGCGCGACGGTTTCTCCGACCCTTGCTCGCGGCCGCGGCGCTCCTGATCGGAGTCCTCGGAATCGCCTTCGGTCCGCCCCTGCTCCGTGCGCTGGGGCGGAGCGCGGACACCGACGCGCTCCTCGTCGCTTCGGCCCAATCCCTCTCCCGGGCGCGGCCCGACCTCTTCGGAGGGTTCTCGCCGGTCCCCCGGGCCGAAAGGGTGGCCCCTCCTCCTCTCTACCGGGGGGGGGATCTCCTCCTCGTCTATCCGGCCGGGAGGATCCGAGAGGTCCGGCCCTCGTTCCGATGGGAGCCCGACGGGGACGCGAAGGACTACGAGGTCGTCGTCCGCACGGAGGAGGGGGCTGTCGTGTGGCGTGCGCGGACCCCGACCCCCTCCCTCGCCTACCCCGGGGGCGAGCGGGACCTCGACGCCGGCGTCCGCTACGTCTGGGAGGTGTCGGCGAACGGTCCTCGCGAACAGCGCTCGTCTCGACGGGACTTCGAAGTGGCCTCCCCCTCCGAGCGGGCTCGGCTCGAGTCGGGGGTGAGCCTCATCCGGGAACATGCCCCGGAGCGGGTCCGGGACCTCCTCGCCGCCCACTTCGCCCTCCGGCGCGGGTTCTACGGGGACGCCGAGGAGGCGGCGAGGGCGTACTTCGGGCGGCGACCGGAGGATCCCGTTGGAAGGGAGACCCTCCTCCACGTGCTCCGGCGGCTCGGCTCCTCCGAGGCGGACCGACTCGGTTCGAGCGCGGAAGCGCGGGGTGGAGGAAGGTAGGGGGGACCTTCCCGGAGGACATGGGCCAGGGCGATTCGCACCGGAGGAGATTCCCATGAACGGCCTCTTCGCGCTCCTCGCGGTCGCTCCTCTCTTCTCCCAGGGGACGCGGCCGGCCTCGCGACCCGCGGACGGACGCCGCGTCCGGGTTGGGGAGACCGTGTCGGGGGCGCTCGACCCGGCGGATCCTCCCCTTCCCGGCCACGGCCCGTCGAGGCGATTCGAGTTCGTCGCCGATTCGGACGGGCCGGTCACCCTCTCGCTCGAGTCGGTCGACTTCGACGCGTTCCTGCGCGTGGAGACGGAAGGGGAGGAGAAGCTCGCGGAGGACGACAACGGGGGCGTCGAGACGAACGCGCGGATCGTGCTCGCGGCGGCGCGGGGCACGAAGTACCGCCTCCTGCTCGCGGCCGCGAGGGAGGGGGCAGGCGAGTTCTCGTTCTCTCTCGCGAACGGGGAACGTCCGACTCTCTCCGGAGCGGCCCTCCTCGAAGCCGGCGCCGCGTTCCATGCGGAGGTGGCCGAGAGGGCGCTCGCGCGCGGGGACAAGAGGGCCGCCGCGCGGCACCGCCTCTACGAGGGGAGCTTTCGGAGCACGCGGGCGCAGTTCGCCGAGGCTCGAGCGGCCCTCGAGGCTTCGCTCGCCCTGGCGCAGTCGGTCGAAGACCGCGCCGTGGAGGCGATGGCCCATTTCTACCTCGGCACCGTCCGCGGACATCTCGGCGAGTACGCGCAGTCGCGGGAGTGCTACGGAAAGGCGCGCGCCCTCCATCGCGAGTTGGGCGACCGGGGCAGGCAATCGAGCGATCTCGCGGGACTCTCCATGGTCGAGGAGCTTCTCGGGAACTACGGGAGCGCCCGGGCGTTCGCCGAGGAGTGCCTCGAGCTCGCCCGGGAGAGCGGCAACCCCATTGCGCAGGTGGAGTCTCTCGTCCGGGTCGGCGGCGTTCACTCCTCGCTCGGGGACCACCCGCGCGCGCGCGAACTCTTCGATCAGGCCCTCACGATCGCGCGGAAGGCGGGCCGCGCCGGCCTCGAGACGGAGCCTCTGGCCGCCCTCGGCGCCACCTATCATCTGCTGGGAGACTACGGGCGGGCGCGGGAGTACCTGGAGGAGGCCCTCGGGGCGTTCCGGCGGCTCGGAGCCCCCGCCGGGGAGGCCAGGGTGCTCGGGAACCTCGGAGCCCTGGACGCGGCCCTCGAGAATTATGTCGAGGCGCGGAAGTGGGTGGAGGACAAGCTCGAGCTTTCGCGGCGCATCGGCAACCGGCCGGGCGAGGAGAGGGCGCTCGTAAACCTGGGAGTCATCCACTGCGCCTTGAAGGACTACGCCCGAGCGCGGGAGTTCCTCGAAGAGGGCGTCCTCCGCGCCCGCGAGCTCCGGGACCGAGAAGGGGAGGGGGTCGCGCTCGACGGGCTCGGAATGCTCCACCTCGCCCTCGACGAGTACGGGGAGGCAAGGGAGCGGGCGGAGGAAGCGCGCGAGTGCGATGTCGCGATCGGGAGGCAGGAAGGGCTCCTCCATTCCCAGTTCATCCTCGCGCGGGCCGCCGTCGCGCAGGGGGACGCGGCTGCGGCGGCGGCCGCCCTCGGAGAAGCGGAGGTCCTCCTCGATCGCCTTCCGACGCGCGGACTGGGGACCGAGGAAGGCTCGATGCTGCGTTCCCGATTCTCGTTCTGGTCGCAGATCGCGCAGGACCTGACGGCCCTCCGGCTCCGGACGGCGAGCGCCGACGACGAGGCGCGGTCGCGGCTCGTGGCGGAGGGATTCGCGCAGGCGGGGCGCTGGAAGGGGAGAGGGTTGCTCGAGGGGATCGCGGAGCACCGCTCCGGCGCCCGGTCCCCCGAGGCGAACCGGTTGCGGCGCGAGAGGAAGGAGATCCTCGCGAGCCGAGCGCGGAATCTCGAGCGAGTCGGGGAAGCGATCCAGCGACGCAGGCCCCCGGAGGAGGTCGATCGGCTCCGCGAGGAGGGTCGCTCCCTCCTGGCGAGAGCCGAGGAGCTCGGTCGAAGGCTCGCGGAGGTTTCGCCTCGCGACGCCGCGTTGGATCTCCCGCAGGGGGCGACGCCCGAGTCCGTTCGGGCTGCCTTGGGGCATCGGACCGCGCTCGTCGAGTTTGCGGAGGGGAAGGCGCAGCTCCACGCGTACGTGGTGACGGGGAAGGATCTCCGGTTCCTGGAGCTCGGCCCGCGCGAGGAGGTCGAGAAGGCCGTGCACGCCTTCCTCTCCTGCGTCGCGATCCCCGATTCGCTCTGCTCCGTGGAGCAGGTCCGGGACAGGGGACGGAGGCTCTTCGAGACCCTCCTGGCGCCCGCGGTTCGACCGGAGGGGAAGGAGGTCGACCGGCTCGTGATCGTCCCTTCGGCGATGCTCGCCTCGCTGCCGTTCGAGGCCCTCGTCACGGAGGCGCGCGGGAACGACTCCGCGCGGACGTACGCCGACCTCGAGTTCGTGCTCGACCGCTACGAGGTCTGCTACGCGCCCTCGTCTCCCGTCTTCGTCGACCTCGTCTCCTCCGGACCCCGACGCGCCGAGGGGAAGGCGCTCGTCCTCGCGGACCCTCTCTACTCCGCGGAGGGGCTCGAGGCTCGAGTCGCGTCGCGCCCGACCTCCTCGTGGCTCGCCGCCAGCGCGACGTTGAGGGGGACGCCCGACCCCGAATCGCTCCCTCGCCTCGAGAGGACCCGGCAGGAGGCGCGCGCGATCGCGCGCGAGCGGATGAAGAGCGGAGAGGCCTCCTCCCGAGCGGGCCTCGAGCGCCTGGACGGGGAGAGGAGCGGGACCGTTCACTCGGAGCGCTTGGACCTCCACTGGGGGGCGCAGGCTTCGCGGCACGCCCTCGAGGGGGACCTCCGCCGCTACGACGTCGTCCACCTCGCGGCCCATGGGTTCGTCGACCGGCGGTTCCCTCGCCGGACGGGAATCGCCCTCGCCGGCGGCGAGGGAGAAGAGGGGTACCTCACCATCGCCGACGTCCTCGAGCTCGACCTCGACGCGAACCTGGTCGTGCTCTCCGCGTGCACGACCGCGCAGGGCGAGTACAGGGGGGGGGAGGGCGTCGAGTCGATGGCCCGCGCGTTCCTGTACGCGGGCGCGCGCGGCGTGGTCGCGAGCCTGTGGCGGGTGGAGGACCGGGCGGGCGCGGAGACGATGAGCGCCTTCTACCGGAGCTGGGACGGGAGGCGGGGCGCTTCGCGGGCGTTGCGCGAGGCGAAGCTGGCCGTCCGGAGGTGGAAGGAGTTGCCGGGGGGAGGGGGCGCCGGGGCGGAAGGCGCCCCCGCAACGCAGGTTCCGGGCCATCCTTTCCTCTGGGCCCCGTTCATCTACGTCGGCCTGCCCCGCTGAAGCGCCCCGTTTCCCGCGCCGAGCGTCGGGCTCGCTCCGACCGGAAGGTCCCGGCGATACGTCGGCGCGCGGCTCATGAAGCCCGGAGCCGACCTCGTCCCGCCGAGGGCGCCCGATCCGCACTGGCGGTCGGGACGGTCCCCGGTCTCAAACCCGGAATTCGCCTGCGGATGCCGGGCTGGAATGAGATGCCGAGGGACCGGACCACGCTGGAGGAGATCCTCGTCGAGGATCGGGAGGGACCGCGCTGGCGTCGGAGAGACGGCGCGTCGCGGCGCACGTGGAAGTCGCGGGTCCTCGGCCCCGGTGGTCGGGGAGGAACCGGGCGGCATGGAGGCGGACATCCAACCACGCCGCGGGCTCGCGCGCCGCGGACGACCCTGCACGGGTTCAGAGGGGGAGCAGGATCCCGGGCTCTGCTCGATCGATGTAAAAGATTGCGTCCACGATCCGCGACCAGTCGGCCTCGTTGACGATCCCGCCGAGCAGCACGGAACTCTGCTTCTTCCGGAGCCAGTGATCAACGGGAAGCCCGCGGAGATCGAGGAAGAGGTGCCTGGCGCCTGTGCGATGACACAGATCCTCGATGCTGCCCGCGGGGGGAGCCGGGTTCGGTTGCACGGAGTCCTGCGCCGGATTGCCCCCCTCGAAGCGAGTTCCGCGCTCTCCGGCGCCGGAGACGAAGGCGATGGTGTAGAGGTCGGGACCGAGCGCGTCCGCGACGTACTGGCCCATCTGCTTCCAACCCTTGTAGTCGATTCCCTTCTGATGCGAGGTGATCTCCCCTACGTTGCGGGTCAAGTGCGACGTCGCGGCCCAGACCATGGCCTTGTGTCCGTGGAACGGGCGTTCCAACTGCCACAGGAGGTCCTCGGCCATGCGCTGGTCGCGGAAGAGATTCCATTTCCTGCCCCAGTCGCTGGTGCCGCCCGAGGCGACGTTGTTCGACGAATAGAATTCCGCCTCCTCCCACCAGAGCAGCGCCCGCAGGGCCCGGAGTCGGTACTCGAGGTCGTTCGGGGCGAGCGTGATCGCGAGTCGGACGCGGGACGCCTCGGCCTGACCGATCAGTCTCTCGAGCGCGGCTCGCTGCGCCCGCCGGGTCTCCTGGGGCATCTTCGCCGTGGCGTCGCTGAAAGGGGAGATCGTGCGGTCGATGAGCGCGTCGAGGAGCGGCCGATCCTCGGGTGGAATCATCCCGGGCTCGCGCCGGAGCAGATCCTGGACGAGATCCTTCATGCTGGCCCGCCCTGCGCCCTGGCGGTTGCTGTCGAAGCCGGCCATTTCCAGCGGGCGCGCGGAGGTCCAGCTGGCCCGCGCGTGCTCGAAGAGCGGTTGACAGGCGACGGCAGAATCCCACCCGCCGTACATCATCCTTCCGGCCGCACGACGGGCCGGCTCCTGCGTCCGGAGCGCCGTGTCCATCGCCCGGCAATCGACGAACCCGGCTTCCCACATCAGCGTGTCGAAGCCGGCGGACAGATGGAGGAATCGCGCCAGACGCGCCTTGGCCTTGTACACGGCCCCGTCGCTGTGCGTCGCCTCCCCCAGGACGATCACCCGCGGGGCGCCGATGCGGTCGAGGATCGGCGCCAGGTCGGTGAAGTCGACGTCGGTCGGATCGATCGTGCGCACGGGCACGGAGAGGGAACGGAGCTCCGCGGCGAGCTTCTCCTTCGGGTCGTCCTGGGCGCCGGCAGGCTCGCACCGGGCGGCGACCAGGAAGGGGATGGCGAGGACGAGCTGGCGCATGTTCGATCCGTCGGCTGCGGATCGCCTCATCGTCGGTTCGGCGGGCATCTCGGAAAAGGGGTCGTCCGGAGATCCCGTGCGAAACCCCATGGGGACCGAGACAGACCTTTCGCGGCCGGACCTCCGCAGCGCGATCGAGATCCTGCCGTCCGCTCTTCCCCTGGCGCCGCCTCGGCCCGCGCCTTGCGCTCCGGCTTGCGCCGCGGAGGTCCCTTTCGCTGGTCCCGGCTGGGTTTCGATGGCCGCGGAGGGGGTCGCGGGTCGGGGCCCCGCGACGCTCGTAAGCGACGCAGGCAGCGCCGACTCGGTGTGCTCCCGCGACGAGAACCGTGGTAGCGGCGGGGGGATTCGAACCCTCGACGCGCGGCTTATGAAGCCGGAGGCGTACGCCGCCGATTCCGGGGCCGGAAGTGAACCGAACGTCCGAGTCCCTCGCAAGATAGAGCCGGGCGCAACCTTGAGCGCGGAGCCCCTCTCTGGAGCCCCTTCCCCCGTGGCTTACCCCTCGCCCCTCCCTTCGGGGCCTCTCGCGCTCGCCGACGCCCTTCTCGCGGAGGCCGAGAGGAACCCCGACCCCGCGCCGCTGATCGCCGCTGCCAGGGCGCTCCTCGCGAGTGCGGGGCGGACGAGCGAGCGCCAAGGGCGAGCCTGAGACTTGAACGCGCCCGGGGGCGGACGCGGGCCTCGGACAAAGCGGCGGCCTCCGGGCCCGGGACGGACGGTCGAGGCCGTGGCGGACGCGGAGGGGGGGGAGATGCGGGCCCGGCGCGAGAGCGGGGATGAGCGGAGCGAGGAGGCGTCCCGCTTTTTTTCTTTCGCTCTGGCCGCAGCTTGCGGAAGGGGGGGCAGCGTGGGATCGAGCGACTCCTCGCCGCCGTGGACCGGGACGGCCTCCGGGACCGGCGCGACCGCGCGATCCTGCGGCTTCTCTGGGATCTGGCCCTCCGGCGCGGAGAGATCACCTCCCCCCGGGTCGGGGATCTCGACCTCCTCGGGACGTTTCTCGGGGCCTCAGAAAAGAGAGCGCCTCACGGGAGTCGGTCGAGGAGGTTCCCGTCCCTAACGTCGCGGCGCTCGGGGCCTACCTCGCGGCGCGTCCGCCGGCGGCCTCGTCGGAGGAGACGCTCTTCCTCGCGCTCGACCGAGCGCACCCTGGCACCCCTCGCTCCTCCGCGGACGGGATCCCCGACCTCCTCGAACGTCTCGGGCTCCCGGCAGGCCTCCGGGAACGGATTGCTCCGCACCGCATCCGGCGCCCGGCGATTACTGAGGCCGTCGACCTCTCGGTGGGGATGTCCGCAGCGTCCGGGCCTTCTCAAGGCCCGCGAGGGTCGAGACGCTCCTCCGATTCGATGACCGGCGGCAGCACGAAGGCGGGAAGGTCGGGGCCCTCGTCGCCGCGGCCCTGCAGACGGCCGTCCGCACGCAAGGGACCGCATGGATGCGCGGTCCCATGGCGGCGGGCGGTATACTCGCTCGCGCCTCGCCGTAGCCCCGGTCGACTTGTTGAAGGAGGGAGCTGGCATGGAGTGGAACCCGGTGCGGAAATCCCGTTCGGCGTACGCAGGACTGATTGCGGCCCTATTCTTCGGGGGCCCGTCGGCCGTCCGGGCACAGTGTCCCTCGTACCCCTACTCGTTCCTTACCATGAGCGGAGCGTCGAGCTTCGACCAGTTCGGGGCCTCGGCAGCGAGCGTGGGTGACGTGAACGGCGACGGCATTCCTGACCTTCTTGTCGGGGCGCCATTCGCCGACCCGAGTGGCCTCTCGGCCGCGGGACAGGCGGTCCTCCTGGCTGGAGGGATCGGTACCGTCCTCCTTACGGTCAACGGGGCGGCGAGCGGCGATCTCATGGGACAGGCAGTTGCTGGCTCCGGCGATCTGAACGGTGATACCGTCGGCGATCTGCTAGTCGGAGCCCCCAACGCGGATCCTGCCGGGCTTTCCGCCGCCGGTGAAGTCTTGGCGATCTCCGGGGCGACCGGCGGAGTGCTCTACTCGCTCGCCGGCACGTCCCCTTCGGATCGGTTCGGTCAGGCCGTCTGCGTTGCTGGGGACGTGAATGCAGACGGAGTGCCGGACCTTCTCGTCGGAGCCCCATACGCCTCCCCTCTCGGCTTGAGCATGGCCGGGCTCGCCAGAGTATTCTCCGGAAGCAGCGGCGCCCCGATCTTCCCGTTGCCATTGATCGGATCCGCAGTGAATCAGAACTTCGGGTATTCGGTGGCAGGGCCTGGAGACGTTGACGGGGACGGGATCGCGGATCTATTCATCGGGGCACCTACCTCAAGCCAAGCGAAAGTGTTCTCTGGGGCCACGGGCGCACTGCTCCTCACGGTTTCAGGGATGGGCTATCTGGGCCGGTCCGTTGCAGGTCCGGGGGACATCAATGGAGATGGAACTCCGGACCTTCTCGCAGGCGACGCCATGACCGGGGGCGCCGCATACTCGGGTGTCAACGGAACAGTCCTCTTCGCGGTTTCAGGGGGGGTGATGGCGGGCCCGGGCGACGTTACCCTCGACGGGGTGCCCGACGCGCTCGTCGGACGGCCAGCGCAGGGTCAAGCCGCTGTCTACTCTGGACTCTCAGGAGTACAAGTAGCGTCCTTCGGGACGCCACCGCTCGGAAGTGGGTGCCCTACCACCATCGGCATGGCAGTGGCAGGCGCTGGGGACATCAATTCTGACGGAGTCGTGGACATGCTCGTGGGGGAGCCGTACGCCAATCCAGCCGCAGGCCTCGACTGCGCTGGACAGGTGAAGGTCTGGTCATTTGTCGCCTATCCCGCGGGTAGCACGAGCTTCGGTGCTGGCTGCCCTGGCTCGAACGGTGCTTCGCCTGCGATCTCGGCGAATGGTGTCCCTTGCCTCGGGAGTTCCGTCGGCATCAGTCTTTCGGGCGCTTTGAGCGGGACACCCGCGATCCTCATAGGAGGAGCCTCGTCGACCTCATGGCTGGGAGGTCCGCTTCCCCTCGACCTGGGACCTCTCGGGATTCCCGGATGTTTCCTGCGCGTCTCGGTGGACGCTTTGCTTCCGACGACGACCACGGGTCCAGCTGGCGCCGGAGGCGCGTCTTTCTGGTTCACGATTCCCACCAGCTCGACGCTTCTCGGGCAGTTCGCCTTTTTTCAATGGTACGTCGTCGATCCCGGGCCGTTCGCGATCCCCGGCGTTACGTCACCGGGGCTCCAGGTCCTGCTCGGGTGACGTCTCCCGAGCGCGGACGACAGTCGCCCAGACTGCAACACCTCTCGTACAGCGGCGTTTTCTCGAGTTCGGAATGACGGATGAGGCAACGGAGTTCGACGTGGACCTGATTCAGACCGCGCAAGGACGGAACTGATGCGGCCTGATTTAGCGCGAGGCCGTTGCGAACACGACCGATGCACATCCGTCGACGGCGAGGTCTACCGTGCCCTACTCGCTGACGGCACCGGAAGACTCTTTTGCAAGGAGCACTACCTTCTCGACTTCTCGGAAGAGCATCTGGGCTACGAGATCGGTCGCCTGTTCTCTTCTATAGTCCGACGTCGCGGAGAAACTCTGCCGGGTGATTTTGGGAATTTCCTCACGGAGTCCTTTGCCCTTCACCTCCGAAACCTCATCGACTTCATTTATCCAGCAGGTCTCTTCAGCGAAAACCGGCCGCCGGATCCTGAATGGAGGAACCCGAGGGATATAGGGGCGGAGGAGTTCGTTGTGAGCGTCGCGGCGTGGCGAACCTCCAGAGGGAAGCCATCACTCTCGATGAGGGAGGCGCGGACGAGGGCAAATCGCGAGGTGGCACATCTCACGATGGATCGAATCCGGGGGATCGGACCACGGAAACTCTGGTCGCCCGTCTCCCTTCTATGGGAGATCGTCCCTCTGTTCGGCTTGTTCCACACCCATGCTTCGGCTCAACGGTTACACGTGTCGATCGTTGAACGAATCAGGATGTTCGAAGAAGCGATCCCAAAGTTCCAGCAAGACTCGTTCGGAGCACCGTCGAGCTGAATCCTGGAAGGGGTTTCCCGGTATCGCACGGAGTGCTTCGCGCCCGTGGGCCCCCCTGGGCCAGGCGGAGGGTGCCGTCCTGCGGAGCTTGCGGCTGAGAGCGGACGAGTAGAAGTCCGTTTTCCTTTCGCTTCGGCCCCGCCTCGCAACGAAGGAGACCGCGAGGAGTTGACCGGGCGTCCCTCTCCGACCCGCTCTAGTCGGAGGTCATCCCGGAGGATCCGTACCGCTCGCCTACGGGGCGCGGAAGATAACCTTCCCCTCCTTGTCGAATAGAACGAGCGAAGAGGGACCCGTCTGCTCGACGGCTCCAGTTCGGGTCTTCTCAATCGCGGCACAGCCAAGAACGGCCCGGTCTACTCCGGCCATTGATAGACTCAACTGGGGTCCTTGGGATGTCACAACGAGTACGGTTTCGGAGCGGGTCTCAGCTGGACCGTTCTTCCGGAAGAGGCTGAGATTCGGCCACCCATCACTCTCTACGGAGAGTGCCGCCGCGCCGCCGCCCTCTCGTCCGTAGAGATTGAAACTCGACCACCCCTCGGGAGCCACCGCGAGTCCAGCCCGAACCTCGCCGTCCTTGTCGGAAAGAACGAGGCTCGGGGAACCTGTAGCATCCACTCTGAGGACCGCCCCTAGCTTGCCGTCCTTCCCGCAAAGGTCCAGCCTCGGCAGGTCTTCGGAGTTCAGCGCGAGCATCCCCCCGGGCTCTCCGTTCTTCTTCCTGAGGAACAGCCCGGAAGCACCGTTCGACGAGATCCCGAGCGCTGACCGCCATCCACCATCGGGCCCCATGACCTGGACCAAGGCTCTCCCGTCGCCGCCGACCTTGATCTCTACGGAACCCTTTCCGTCGGGAGCGCTCACGACCAGCGACCGCACCTTGAGGTCGCCGAACTCAGCGTCCGGGGCCGCCGGTCGCGTCTCCTGCCGCGCGAACGTGAATCCCCCGAGCATGAGCAGGCCGGGGTAGACGATCCAGCGTTCCGAGGACCTCATCGGGGTTCTCCTTCCCGCCCTCCCCCGAGGGCGGAGGGGGTGGCCGGGCAGGGTACCCGATCGGGGCTCGGCCTTCCCGGGGGCACCATCCGTCAAGTGTCGATAGACTCGGGCCACCCGTCCCCCCGTCCGATCGCTCCGGAAGGAGGATCCGTGCACGTCCGACTCCTCGCGCTCGCAGTCGCGCTCGTCATCGTCGCGCAGCCGCGATCATCGTCCGCCCAGTGCGTCCCCTTCCCGTCGGCCAACAACGCGGGATGTGGCCCCCCCCCGGGATCTCGACCCTCCCTGGTCTGCACGAGTCTCCCAATCGTTGGGGGTACCCTCGGCTTCTGCGTCACGGCACCTTCAGGGGCATCGTGGACCGGGCCGATCCTCCCGGTGCTCCTTCTAGGAGCATGTAGCCCGAGCCTCCTTACTCCGCCGCCGATCCCCTTCCTCTGCAACCTGCAACTTCCGCTCGGTTCCACCTGCTTGCTCGTGCTCGACCCGACTGCTTCCGTCATCGCGCCTCTCGTAACTGGGGTGAGCATTGCGTGTCCCTTCGCACCTTCAGGAGCGAACTCCTATTCGGGCTCCCTTTTCGCGATCCCGCCGGACCCCGCTCTCGCCGGGCTGTCGCTCTGCATGCAGGCGGCAGGAACCCTGGTCACACCTTCCACTTCCGCCTGCATCGCCGTCTCGGACGGCCTTCAGGTAACGATACTCTAGCCTCGCCCGAACCAGACCGCGGCCCCGTCCTCGAAGGGAATCTCCATGGGTCTGCTCCTCATCCCGACCTCGCTTTTCCTGCTCGCCTTCGCCCTCTCCCCGCCGACGCTCGCGCAGTGCACCTACCTCGGCGCGCCTGGGTTTACCGGATGCGCTCCCGGCGGGGGGATCGCGCCTGGTCTACTTTGCCTGGGCGCAGTACAGGTCGGGACAAACCTCTCGCTCTTCGTCTCGAACCCCACGCCATTCACCCTCTACTCCCTACTGTTGCTGGTGGGAGACTGCTCGAATCCAGCCGTTCCCGCCCCTACCGGGTCACCCGTGTGTCCACCTTCCGTCGTCGGCGGATGCTTCGCGTTCCTCAACCCAGGGGCCGCAGTCCCGGTCCCCCCGTCTCCGGGACCGATCCCTTGGTTCTTCTCCATCCCGAACGATGCAGCCCTCGTAGGGCAGACCGTTTGCGCCCAGGCCGTCGGCAACCTCTCGAACTTCTGCCTCGCCGTCACGAACGGCCTCTCGATCACGATCCTTCTCTAGCGGCCCCTCTCCCTTCCGCGCCCGCCAACATGGTTCAAGCTAGTCGGCCGACCACGACAATTTCCACCCGACGTCGCACACTTTCACTCAAGCGTTGGCTGGCGATAGGTGCTGCGAGCGTCGTCGGGACAAGCATCGTTCTCCTTGCCCTTTATGTTGCTCGCGACCGCCTCGCAGACCTCATCAGCACGCCGACATGGGTGGTCATCGTCGGATTGCTCGTGGCAGGAGTCGGGTGCCTTCCCTGCGCACACGGCCGATGGCTCGCCTTCGTGGGACTGAAGCATCTCCCGACCTATCCTCCTCTTTGGGTGGCCGGTCTCGGAGGCGCTGCTTTGCTCGCACTCGTGCTCGGGACTGTCACCGCAGTTCGCGGGAGCCTCGGTGCCTCGCCAGGGTACTCCCGGGTGCTCACAAACGTCGGCATCGTCGGAGCGTCAGGGGTCGTTGTGCTGTTCCTCGCCTCCATGGCCGTTGTGGCCTGGCTAGGGCGAGCACGCCGCACGGCGTCGCCCGACCCGACCCCGGAGGACGTCAGCGATCTCTCCGCCGCGGGGTCGCTGCACGATTCGTTCGAGCGGCTGACGATCTGGCTTACGGACGATGCCCCGATCGTCCGCAATCAAGATGACGCCTTTGGTCACCGACGGATCGCACGGCGCATCGCGTCACGCTTGGTGGAGGAGCGGCCTCCCTCGCAGGCGGTCGTCGGCAAGTTCGGCGCAGGCAAGACGAGCCTTCACGCGCTCGTCGTAGCGGCGCTCGAGACGAGCGGACCCCATGCGCGACATGTTCACGTTGTTCGGATCGAGCTCTGGCCGTTCGAAACGCCGCGAGCGGCGGTGGAGGGAGTGATACGGGCGGTCGTGAATCAGGTCTCGCGTGAAGTTAACGTAGTTGCGCTTCGAGGGCTTCCGGAGTCGTACGTGGATGCCATGAGCGCGGCCGGCGGAATCTGGTCGACGATCGCGCGTGTCCAAGGTACGCCAACTAGTCCCCTCAAGGCGCTTGAGCGAATCGACGACATAGCGACGGCCATCGGTCACAGATTTGTCGTCTGGGTCGAGGATCTCGAACGTTTCGCGGGGTGCGGAGGAGACAGTGTCCGGGAGTCGCCCGAGGAGGCCGAACGGCTGAACCCGATCCGCGCCTTGCTCTACGGACTCGACCGGCTCAAATCCGTGACGGTAGTCACGGCGACGACAAGCCTCGGCGTGCGGTTTGACCTAGAGAAGATCGCGCGCTACGTGGAAACGCTTCCAGAGCTCGCGGATCACCAGGTAGCAAGGGTCGTTGCGACGTTCCGCAATGGGTGCCGCGAACGGTACGACGTGATCGACCCCGCCGAGGCGAGGGTTCGCAAGGAACTCGATGCACTGGGTGACCAGCAGCAGTTGAAGATCCAGCGCGCTATCCGACAGCTCAAGATGGCGAAGGGGGTTCCCTCGCTGCCCGATGCGCTGGCCACCCTCTGCTCAACGCCCCGCGCCCTGAAGCAGGCCCTGCGGGCCGCGCTCGACACCTGGAGTCGGTTGCCAGGTGAAATCGACTTCGACGACTTGCTCCTCATGAGCATCCTCCGCGAAGCCCAGCCCGACGTCTTCGCTCTCGTGGGCCAACATGTTGATGCGTTGCGGGGACGCGGCTTCTCGGCGGACGACGCGCGCAGTGCCCGAGAAGCCTGGGACGCGGCGCTCAAGAGGGTGACGCCCGACGATCGAACGCGCCGTGCCATTGTTGCGGTCATCAAGTTCGTCTTCGACGACTATTCCGGCGAAATTAAACCGCAGGGCCTCAAGCAAAGCGGTCACGTGGAATACTGGGAGCGGTTCCTTTCTGTGCCGATTCTGCCGGAGGTCGAGAAGGATCAGAATGTCCTGCGTGTCGTCCGCGCGGACGACGACGGCGAGCTTGTTCGCCTGCTGGAGGACGGTGGCCGCTCGGGCGCAGTGGAGTCGTTCGCCAGGTTGCTTTCCACGGACCGGCTGCGGCGACTGCTTGTGCCGCTCATCAGGAGGCGGTGCGCTGAGAACCCAGCCGATTGGGGAGAGGGCAATCCTCCCGGGATGATTCCGCTCTGGCGAATGTGGCTGAGGCGGTCGGAGCGCGGAGAACTCGCACCTTCGGCCGTTCTTGAGGGGGTTCGCCAGGCGCTAGCCGAATCAGTTCCTCGACAGCTCTACCTCGCCGTATGGATCGAGGATTACTTCGTGTTTCCTTCTGACACAGTGCATCACATGCTGGGCACGGGGGGCACTTCGCTCGCATCCGAGTGCAAGCAATACCTACGAGACCTGATCGTGACAACCTACGCGGAGAAGCCGGACGCCCTGGCAGATGCGGTCGTGGGGGCACCAGTCCCGACGCTGCTCTGGGCTTGTTGGGGTATCGACAGAGTTCGGGCGGGAACGATGGCCGGTCTGCCCTTTGCCTCATGGCCGAGGCTTGCAGCGACGATTCTCGACGCGGCCCGGCGCAGGCCGGTGGATCTCCTTCCGCAGATTGCTGGCTTGGTCTCTCATGAGTCGGTGGTGGTCGCTCGTTCCGGAGAGCCCACGCGCCGCTACGACTTCGATGCCGCGGCTGCGGCGAACCTATTCGGTAGCCCTGATGCGGTCCTCGATGTCTTCGAGCTTCAGAGTCCATCGCAGTGGCCCGGGATCGGTCACGTTGAGGCCGTATTCAAGGCCGTCCAACAGCGACGCCGCCCTCGACCGGGTGAGAGCGACAGCGGCGAATCTCTGGCTATGTGATTGCCACTATTCCCAAACGGGGGAAGCCAACCTGGGTACGGTCACGGGGATCGAGGGAATCCCCAGGGGTGGGGCATCTCGGTCGGCGAGGGAGGGGGTGGAGGATCTGTCGGCTTTCGTGGTCCGCCCCTACCCCGCCTCGGGCTCTGATCGTCGGCATGACAGTGTGTGTCGATGGGGTGGGCTGCATCGGGCCGTGGTCAGGCTCGTGCCACTGTCCTGGCGTCACGGATGGGCTTTCGAGTACGGTCCTCCCGTAGCCACCGCGCGTTCCGGGCCGCGGAACAAGGTCCGTTCGAGGAGGGCAAGTCGGTGCCGCTGGTCGGCTCCCGAACCCTTCGACCCTCAGCCTCCGCGATCTCCTCCCTCGCCTGGGTCGTGGTCGCCGCCGGCCCGGCGAAACCGCAGCGCGCGCCTCTGCATCCGCTCCAGTTCCTGCACCCGCTCGCGGGCCGACTTGAACGGGGGAGCCGGACGCGAGCCGCGCCGGAGGGCCGGATCGCGAACGACGCTGAGCACGAAGCGCAGCGCAGTGGCGTTCCACTTCTCCGCCCCCTCAACGGAGCCCGGGACGATCCGCTCCCGGACCGCTCGTTCCGCGTGCGCGAGCGAGCGGCGCCGGGGAAGCGACGGGCGCGATCAACGCGATCCTCACGCACGGCCGAATCAAGTCCCCCGTGTAGGAGGAGACCGTCCCTCCGGCGCGCTGAGGGGCTCCTAGCGCGTCGGCCTCGAAGCCGCTCCCACGACCGGCCGGTGGATCACCAGAATTGAGGCTGTCGAGGCAGTAGACGGTCGCTCCCACTGCGTGCACGACTCTCCGGGCCGTTCCCGGCCGAACCACGTCGTGTATTGGTACGTGCCGTCGGTGCCGACTCCGACTCCTTCCTCACCGTAGAGAAACAATGTGCGACTCCCGCCGTCCGGCCAGGTGAACGTGAAGTGGAAGACCGGCGCTAAGCTCACGATCGCAGAGGTCTCCAGCAGCAGCACGACCGGGGTCTCGACCTCCCCGCGCAGCGGATCGAGTCGGTGGCTCTTCTCCGACTGTGCGCCGGTCAGGGCTTGCCGTTCGATGGGGACGGGCCGGAAGGCGGTCCTAGACGGGCTCGACCCCTCGGAGCGGACGCGCGCGCCCGGAGGCTCCGAGTCGAGGATGACGCAGGAGAGCTGGTCGTAGGCGTCGTACGGGATGAAGAGATGGGCGTATCGCGCCTTCTCCGGGTTCAGCAGCCGGTCGGTCGTCTCTGGGGCGACGAGATTCGCGACGAGGACGAAAGGGAGGAGGGCGAGGCCGACCGGGAGCATGACGAGAATGCGCCCGGCTTCGAGAAGGGGGGGCTTGGTCGGGCGGAACATGAAGCAGGACGGGAGAGGGACGAGGACGAGGAGGCCTCCCACCGTGAGAGCGCCGAGCCCCCGTTTCCGAGAGGCCATCGCTGCCTTCCTTCACCGCTTCAGGGGAAGCGAGAGTGTATCAGCGTGGTCCTGTTCCTTCTCGGCTGCCTCGGCGAATCGGCGCGCACTGTAGCCCGGACGGGGGACTTGCGCGGCGGTCCGCCGCGGCGGAAGGTATGGCTCTGCCGTGAGTGTCGCGCGTTCGGAACTCGCCGCGATCGACGGGAACCTCCTCCGGGAGAACGCGGTCCCGGCGATGCGGCGAGCCCTCGTCGAGGGCGGGTTCCGCCCCGAGGCGATCGCGTGGAACCTCGTCCACCTCGCCGGCCTCGGAAGGATGATCCCCGAACTTCATCGCGAGCGGTTCGAAGGACTCCCCTCCCCCGACCCGCGCACGCGCCTCATGGCGACCGAGCGCCTCGCCGCGATCTTCGGACGGGACCTGCGGGAGGCGCAGTACACTCGCGAGGACCGCGCCGAGGAGCGGCGCGAGAGCCTTGGGTTCTCCGGCCTCGGCCTCTAGCGAAGCCCCGAGCACGCCTGCTCCGGACGCTGACGAGCGTGGGGGGCTTTGGGGGGAGGTGTCGCCCGAGGAGGAAGCGGCGACCCGCCGCGCGGTGCTCGGGCGGCTCGTCGATTCCCTCTACGGCGAGGCGATGTCCCCCCGGATCGCTGCGAACGGCGCGCCCGTCCCCCCCGACTACTTGCGCGTCGGGCGGCTCGTGATGTTCGAGTGCCGCCTGTTCGGGCTCGACGGCCGTCCGCCGCTCCCAATCGAGGAGGCGGAGCGAAGAATCGACCGACTGGCCACGCGGGTGGTCGGGCTTGACCGATCCCCCTCGCCGCCTCGCCGGCGTAGCGTGTAGGGCTCCGGAACGCGCGGCCTTGCCGCGCCGTGCGAGGCGCTCGAGGAGTTCGGCGAGCCCGTGCGCCGAGAGGGCGGCGCCAGCATGTGCGTTCTCAAGCGCGAGGAGAGCGGCTCCTCCGGCGAGGAGGCCGGAGAGCGGGCCGGGAGGTAGGCGTGAACGCCGCCGCCGTGGGGGCGCGGAGGTCGAGCGACTCGCGCCAGGCGCTTCCCCGCCAGGTCGAGGTCGGAAGCGCGGAGGGAAGCGATCTCCCCGCTGCGTAACGCGCGATTCCAGAGGGGTCGGAGGATGTGCGGGGGCCCGCAGACCGGCCTCGCCGCGTGGGAGGAGCCGCACCGCGGTTTCAGAGGCTACGATGCTTGATCCTGAGCGCGAGGATTCCCCCGGAGACTCCCATGGATACCGCGTGCCTCCTTCGGTTCCGTCGTGGTCGCGCGGATTCCCGAACCCTCCTCCTGGCGCTAGGCCTCTCGGGTGGGTTGAGCAGCTCCGTGCTCGCTCAGAGCGTCATCTACCAGTTCAC
Organism: Planctomycetota bacterium; assembly: GCA_035695825.1. Taxonomy (GTDB): domain Bacteria; phylum Planctomycetota; class UBA1135; order UBA1135; family JAKEFM01; genus JAKEFM01. Next base: position 135,142 of record DASRRH010000026.1, read on the forward strand.
GGGTCTCGCGAGTTCCGAGCGCTTCGGTTCGGCCGTCGCTGGCGTGGGCGACGTGAACGGAGACGGGTTCCCTGACATGGCGGCGGGAGCTCCTACCGCCGCCCCGGCCGGCCTCGGGAACGCGGGGCAGGTGAAGGTCTTCTCCGGTTCCAATGGCCTCCTGCTTTTCGTGCTCAACGGCGCTTCCATCGGCGCCCGGTTCGGCTCCTCGGTTTCCGGGGGGGGCGACGTGAACGGAGATGGCGTGTCTGACCTGGTCGTCGGGGCCCCGGAAGCGGGGGCGGGGGCGGGGGAGGCGAGGGTGTTCTCGGGGACGAACGGGGCACTGCTCTGGGCTCTCGCAGGCACGACCGGCACGGCAGAGTTGTTCGGTACTTCCGCCGCCATCGTTGGCGACGTAAACGGGGACGGACACGCCGACTTTCTCGTGGGGGCACCGGATGCGAGTCCGGGGGGCGTCTCCACTGCCGGCGAGGCGAGGTTGTTCTCCGGCCTCAGCGGTGCGCTGCTCTCAGTTTTCAGCGGGATAACGGTGGTCTACCGGATGGGTTGGTCCGTCGCGGGTGCGGGAGATACGGATGGCGACGGGGTTCCGGACCTGATCGTCGGCAGCTATTCTGCGGACGAGGCGAGCGTCTACTCGGGCGCGACGGGATCGTTGTTGTACGCGCTTCAGGGGACGGGCGGGTTCGGGTCCGCCGTTGCGGGGGGCGGAGATTTCGATGGCGATGGCAGGGCTGAGATCATCGTGGGCGCGCCGAGCGCCGCACCGGGGGGCTCGACCGGCCCCGGCCAGGTCCGGGTGTTTTCGGGAGCGACCGGATCGGTCCTCCTGACGCTGAACGCCCCGAATTCTGTCTCCACTTTCGGATCGGCAGTAGGCGGGGCCGGAGACGTGAACGCGGATGGAGTCCCCGACGTCGTAGTGGGCGCGCCGGGCGCGACGGTCGGGGGAACGCAGGTCGGGAAGGTCAGGGTGCTCTCCGGTTCGTCAGGGGCGACTCTCCTCGCCTTCGATGGCGATCCTTCAGGTGTGAACCTCGGGTACTCCGTTTCGGGCGCGGGCGATCTCAACGGCGACGGAAAGGCGGACGTTTTCGCGGGAGCCCCCTTCGCCTACCTCGGCGTCCTAGGCGAGGTCGGTCGCGCGGTCGTTCTCTCTACGATTCCGAGCCCGACAGGGATTCCGCCCGGGTCTAGCCTGTTTGGGGCAGGCTGCCCTGGATCGAGCGGCCTCGTGCCGTCGATGAGCACCGTCGGCGGAATCCCCACCAGCGCCGGCAATCCGGCATTCGGCCTTCACGTCTCGAACACGCTCCCGAATTCCGTCGCGGTCCTCATCGCAGGGCTCTCGTTCACGTCGTGGATGGGCGTCCCCCTGCCGATGAGCCTCGGAGTCTTCGGGGTTCCGGGATGCCAGCTCTTCGTCTCGGCGGACTTTCTCTTCACGACCACGACGACCGGGCCGGGAGGGGGCGCCGGAATCGCATTCGTCCCGACGCCGGTGCCTGCGGCACCCTCGCTTTCGGGCGCCCTTCTCCACTTCCAGTGGTACATCGTCGATCCCGGGCCGGCGCCCGTCCCTGGAGCGATGTCGAACGCCCTCCAGCTACTCGTCCTGTAGTAGGACACCGCGGAACCGAGCCTGAGACTGCGCGCGAGCGACCTTCCGACGGCAAGGGCCGGTCCGCCGGGAGGTTCTCCGGCGGCCGAGAAGGTAAACTCTCCGGCACCGACGAATCCAGGCAGCCTGTCGAGACCGAAGTGCGAGTCGCGGTCGGACGAGTCCAGAACGTTCGCTACGTCGAAGGCAAGGGCCTCTTCGGTGACTTCCTCTTCGAGGACTCCGAGGCAGGAAGATGGGCGCTCCGGCTCGTGCGCCTTCTTGTCGAGCAGGGGCTGGCCGATGCCGTGGGGTTCGCCGTCGAACACGATGTTCGCTTCGCCGAGGACGGGAAGACCGTTACCGAGATCGTCCGAGCTCACGGACTCCACCTCGTCCAGCGACCCACGACCACCGAAGGCCTCTTCGTCGGGAGCGGCCAGGGGTCGCGAGGAATCCGGAGGGGGGACGTGGACCGCGTCGTCGGAATGATCGGACCGCCGCCGGAGGGAGTGAGTTTCCTACGGGATCCGGACTACTTCGAGCCGCGTCGGAACACCGATGGAACTTGGAGAGTGATCGAGATGCTCCCCGTTACACCGGACCCGGGGAAAATGGACCGGCTCCGGCGCTTCGCTGAGGCGCAGTCCAAGTTCTCCGGCGAGACGAGTGCGATCGTCGGGGGTCCTATGCTCGACCGGGCGGACGAGATCGCGAAGGTCATCCGGAACGATCCCCCTCCCGACCCCCGGGCGGCCGAGAAGGAAGCGAGGCAACTCCACGACCTCGGCGTGGCCGGGGGAGCGTCTCGGTCCGTTGCCGAGAACCGTCACGCGGGGCGCGCCCGAGCGCGCGCGGAGAGGGACGCTGCACTGCTCGCAGCAATCCGGGAGAACCTCGATCCCAAGTCCGGCGACGACCCAACGCGCGAAGCTGCGGCGCATGAGCTGCGCCTCCTGATCGTCCGCAGAATCCGGGATCTACGAAGGTGCCTGCGGGATCCGGCCGATCGGGCGACGCTGACCTACCTTCTGCGGAAGCATGGTTTTTTTCCGAGCCGGTCCCGTGGGCGCGGCGCGAGGGTCTTCGCGGCGTCTGGGGTGACCCCGAAGGCCCTTCGCTGGCGGGAGTCCCGGATCCTGCGGCGACTCGTCGCAAGCCTCAGGACCCTGGCCGGCTAGCCTCCCCCTCGTCTCGGTCCAGGGGGTTTCGGAATCTGGGGCAATTCGGCCGGGCGCTCATGCCCTAGTAGGGCATGAATGCCCCCGATCCCCTACTAGAGGCTCTTCTGCCCGACCTACTCGTGGTCGAGGACCTGGCGGGCCGGCTGCGGCGGTCCCCCTCGGCAGTCCGAGCGCTCTTGCGCGCGGGGGCACTCCCCGGTCGCAAGGTCGGGAGGAGGTGGGTGGTAGAGAGGGAAGCGCTGCTGCAAGCGCTCGCCCCTGAGCGCGAGCCGCTGCCCCTGCGCGTCTTGGGGAGCGAGGAGGGGGACGAGCCGTGAGTAGGGACGCGCTGCTCTCCCGTGGACCCTCTGCCCTCTCCCAGGAGCAAGGGCTTCCTGCCAGGGAAGCATCCGTGCCGGTGCCGGCGGGGGGAGCCCGGGCGCGGGAAGGAGGAAGTCGGAGCACTTCCCAGGACGCGCCCCGCTTGCTCTCGCTCGCGGAGGCCGCGGAGCGACTCCGCATCTCGCGCCGGAGCCTTTCGACGCTCCTGGCTCTCGGCGAACTGCCGAGCATCCGCGTCACGAGGCGGCGCGTCGTGATCGACGAAGCGGACCTTCTCGCCTTCATCGCTTCGCGGCGCAGCCGGCCGCAACGGTAGGTCGCCGTGTCGCGCGACGCGCTCCGCAGCGGGAGAGCCCTGGAGACCGATCGCGTCGTCTTCCTCGGCGCGATCCTCGGGACGAGACCGTCGTCCGAGGCGGTGGTGCGAGTGGCCCTGAACACTCCGCCTGGCTCGGGCGTGGGCCCGGGGAAGTGGAGCGAGGCTTCGTTCCCGACCGTCGAGGCCGCCGCCGCTCACCTCTCGGCGCACGCCGAGACGGGCGAGACGTACGCCGCCCTCGCGTTGTTCGCGCCGGGCGCGAGCAGGAAGGCGGAGCACGTCGTCGCGCGGCGGTGGGTCTCCGCCGACGTGGACGACAAGGCCATGCCCGGCGCAACGCCCGAGGAGCGTCACGCGCGGGCGCGCGAGCTCGCGAGAGCGATAACCGCAGGGCACGTCCTCGTGGATTCGGGACGCGGATACCACGTCCACCTGCTCCTCCCCGAGGCCGAGCGCGTGGAGGCGTTCGCCGATCTCGCGGACGGCCGCCGTCGGCTGGCGATCGTCGGACGGGCCCTGCGCCTCTACTTCGAATCGAAGGCACGTGACCTGTTCGGCCAGCCCGTCCACCTGGACCACTGCCACGGCCCGGAGCGCGTCTGGCGAGTGCCGCCCGGTGTCAACGCGAAGAGCGCGACGGAAGCGAAGGTACTCACGGCGCAGCGTTCCACCTGGCGGGCGGTTCGGCTCGTGTCCCCGGCGGCGGCGGAGAGCATTGCGGACATCGCTCCCGCTGACCTCTCCTTCCTCGCCCCGTTCATCTCGGCTGCCGAGGACGAGGAGGACCTCGCGCGCAGGCCGGCGAGGGAGGTAGGCGTGGCCAACGCCGCGTCCTTCGCAGAGTTCGACCCGTCGATGCTTCCCGAGCGATGGCGGGTAGGGTGGCCGCACGACCGCGGAGACCCCTCCAGCATCGACTTCGCCGTGGCCGTCGCGCTGTTCGAAGCGGGTTACGGTGTCTTCGTGGCGAGGGCAGCCATCGCCGCGCGGCGAGCCCGGCTTACGAAGGCTGCGGACCGCGCGAAGGGCGCCCGCGAGGACTACCTCGCACGGACCGTCGCGAACGCGTGGGCCAAGGCGCGCGTGCCCTTGTCGCGCGCCCCCCTTCTGCGTGATCGTGCACCCTTCCCGCTCGCCGCGCTGCCGCCCACGGTCCGCCGTTACGTCGAAGAGGCAGCCGCCGCCGTGGGATGCGAGCCGAGCATGATCGCGCTCCCGGCGCTCGTGAGCCTCGCCAGCGCGATCGGCAACACGCGGCGGGTGCGGCTGAAGGTCGGTTGGGAGGAGCCCGCGGTCCTGTGGGGAGCCATCGTCGGCGAGTCGGGAACCCTCAAGAGCCCGGCGCTCGACGCCGCGCTCGGGCCGATCCAAAGTCGGGAGGCGAGGGTCGCCAGGACGCACGAGGCCCTTCTGAGCAAGTACGCTGCGGACTCGGACCGGTACGCGCGGGACCGTATCCGCTGGCTCAAGAGCAAGGGGGACGGCGATCCGCCGGAGAAGCCCCGCCCACCCGCCCTCCCGCGGCACATCGTCTCGGACACCACGATCGAGGCCCTCGCGACCCGACTCCAGGAGAACCCGCGCGGGCTCCTCCTCGCGCGCGATGAGTTGTCGGGGTGGCTCCGCTCGTTCGATGCCTACCGGCCGGGCAACCGCGGCGGGGACGCGGCTCGGTGGCTTGAGATGCACCGGGCGGGGATCCTCGTCGTGGATCGCAAGACGGACGAGCGTCGCATGGTCCGCGTCGCGCGGGCCGCCATGTCCATCGTGGGGACGATTCAACCCGACGTGCTACGGCGCGCACTCGGCCCCGAACACTTCGAGGACGGCCTGGCCGCGCGCCTTCTCCTCACGATGCCGCCCGCGCGCCGCCGCCGCTGGACGGAGGAGGAGGTTTCCCCGGCTACGGCGGAGGCCGTCGAGCGCGTGTTCGACCGTCTCTTGGACCTCAGGTGCGCGACCGACCCCGACGGCGAGCCCGTCCCGTTGGACCTCCCCCTTACCCCCGAGGCGATGCCCGTGTGGATCGCGTTCATGAACGAGCATGGGACGGAGGGGGAGGGGCTCGTGGGCGCGAGCGCCGCCGCGTGGGCGAAGGCCGAGGGGTACGCGGCGCGCCTCGCGCTGGTGATTCACCTCGCCCGGTGGGCCGCCGCGGACGATCCGCCGGCCCCGCCGGATGCCGTGGACGCGGAGAGTCTGGCGGCGGGCGTTCGCCTCGCCCGCTGGTTCGCGGACGAGGCCGAGCGCGTCTACGTCGTCCTGGGCGAGTCCTCCGCGGACAGAGACCGGCGACGGCTCGCCGAGTGGATCGCCTCCCGCGGAGGCCGCGTGACCGTGCGAGACCTCTCCCGCGGTCCGCGGGCCTACCGGGGCGACGAGGAGCGGGCCGAACGGGCGCTCGCGGACCTCGTCGGCTCTGGGCTCGGGACCTGGGAGGACGTCAGCTCCACGCCCGCCGGCGGACGGCCGACCCGGGCGTTCCGCCTCGGTCCGGAGACCGCACTGGGTGGCGACGGCGACGAAACCTCGGGCGCTCCCCAGGGAGAAAGGGGGGTTCCGTCGCCGTCGCCGGTGTCGTCAGCCTCCGCGGGCGATCCCGCCGACGCTCAGGAAACGGCCGCTGTCGGTGGTAACGGCGAGGCAGCGTGGACCTGCCGGGTGTGCGGGTGGAAAGGAGCATGGCGCGCTCGACGCGCCGGGGACCTTCGGTGCTGCCGGTGCCACCCGCCCGTACCGGGCGCGGAGGCGACATGACGCGCTCGGACTCCTACCCCGCGGGGGGGACGCCACCGTACCCTTCCCGCGCCGCCGTGCGCCTGCTCCCGCGTGAACCCCGAGCGTTCTCCGCGTTCGTCGCGGCTCTCGTGAAGGCCGTCGAGCGGGCGCTCCGAGCTCGCCGCCGTCGAACCCGCCGGACGCCCCCCCGGGGAGGACCCCGACGACCGGGGAGAAGAAAGTAGTTGTATCCTATGGGGACCCTTGGGATACAATCTCCCCCCATGAAGACCACCTCGCGCCGCCCCGGCCGCTCCTCCTCCGAGACGGTCCGCCTCATCGGCTACTCGAGGGTCTCGACCGACGAGCAGGCCGACAAGGGCGTGTCCCTCGCCGCGCAGCGAGACCGCCTCTCCGCGTTCGCCGCCGCTCACGGGTACAGCCTCCTCCGCGTCGAGGAGGACGCGGGCGTGTCCGGCAAGCTCTCGCCCGCGCGCCGTCCTGCGATGGCTCGGGCTCTCGCGGCGATCCGGGCGGGCGAAGCGGACGGGCTCGTTTCCCTCAAGCTCGACCGGCTCTCCCGCTCGACGCGCGACACGCTCTCCCTCGTGGAGGACGCGGAACGGGCCGGGTGGCGCCTTCTCTCCGTCTCCGAGGCCCTCGACACGGGGAGCGCCGCGGGGCGCATGGTCGTTACGATCCTCGCCGCCCTCGCGCAGATGGAGCGCGAGCAGATCGGCGAGCGGACCGTCTTCGGGATGGCGCAGATCGCCCGCGAGGGGCGTGCGCGCTCCTACCGCCTCCCGTTCGGCTTCCGCGTCGAGGGGTCGGATTCGCCGACCCTCGCCGCCGGCAACCGCGCGCCGCTCGTGGAGGACGCGCAGGAACAGACGATCCTCTCTCGCATGCTCGCGCTCGCGACCGAGGGGCTCGGCGCGCGTCGGATCGCGAAGGCGCTCGACGGGGAGGGCGTGAAGAATCCCCGCACGGGGCGATCGTGGCGGCCGAGTCTCGTGGCGAAGATCCTCGCGACGGCGAACCGCCGCGCGGCAGCGCTCTCCGGGAAGAACTGAAAGGACTTCCATGTACCTCTTTCAGCCAGGCTGGAGCGAACGGGACCCCGCGACCGGGGAGCGGACGCGGCACCGCGCGCGGACGTGGTGGCTCCGCTTCTACATCGGGGGCCAGCGTCGTGAACTCCCTCTCCGCGTGCGCGACCGCCGCGCGGCGGAGTTGAAGGCCGCCGAGATCGTCCGCGCCGCGGAGATGCGGAGCGTGGGGGTCGCGGACCCATTCGAGGAGCACCGGGCCCGCCCCCTCGCCGAGCACGTCGCGGACTTCGAGACGACGCTCGGGGCGCGCGGGGTGACCGGGAAGCACGCGAAGGACCGGCTCAGGTGTCTCCGCGCGTACATCTCCGCGGCCGGGGAGGAGGTTCTCGCGGATCTGGAGGCGGCTCGCGCGAGCGCGTGGCTCTCGGACCTCCGCGCGGGGGGCCTCTCGGCCCGCTCCGTCAACAAGCGGTTCCAGGCCCTCCGGCAGTTCGGTCGGTGGCTGCTCCGTTCCCGCCGGGTCGCGTTCGATCCTTTCGAGGGAATCGTCGCCCTGAACGAGCGGACGGATCGAAAGTACGTTCGCCGCGCCCTCTCGCCCGCGGAGCTGGCTGCGTTGACCGAGGCGGCCCGCCGGAGGCCCCGAGAAGAGGCGAAGCGAGACCGCACGAGGGTCGGGGTCTCTCCGGAGGAGGAGACGCGCCTGCGGGCCCGCGGCGAGGCGCGCGCCCTGCTCTACGCCTTCGCCGCAGGCACGGGGCTCCGGCGCGGAGAACTCTCCCGGCTCCGGTGGGGGGACCTGGACCTCGACGGGGGCGAAGTGAGAATCCCCGCCGCCTCGGCGAAGTCACGCCGGGACCAGAGCGTGCCGCTGCGTGCGGACCTCCTCGCGACGCTCAAGAGCAAGCGGGCGGGGCTCCCCTCAGTTGCCGGCACGGACCTAGTGTTCCCGGGGGTCGTGTTCCCGAGTGTCCGCACCCTCCAGCGTGACCTCCTGGCCGCAGGAATCGCCCGGGAGGACGAGTCCGGGCGCGTGGTGGACTTCCACTCCCTCCGCGTCACGTTCGTCTCGAGCCTCGCGGCCGCCGGGGTCCATCCCCGCACCGCGCAGGCCCTCGCCCGCCACTCCTCGGTCGAACTCACGATGCGGGTCTACACCGACCTCTCGCGGCTGGACCTCCGCGGCGCCGTCGAGAAGGTCCCGCCCGCTCTACCCCCGGAGACGGTTTCGAGCGAGTCCCCGCCTTCCCCCGTGGCTTCCCCCGCGGCGCGTCTTTTCGCTGCTCCCGGCTGCGTTTCCGTGCTCGGAACGGGGATCGCGAGCGAGAAGCCCGGAACGCTCGTAACCGACGCAGCGAGCGGCAGGAAGATGCATTCGCGCGCAGCGATCTGTGGTAGCGGCGGGGGGATTCGAACCCTCGACGCGCGGCTTATGAAGCCGCTGCTCTGGCCAGCTGAGCTACGCCGCCTCGATGAGGGGGGGGATGGTGCGTGCCCGGGCGCGCCGCGTCAATCGAGGGCGCGGCGAACCGGACCTCGGAAGGCGCGCGTCCCGCACCAGGCAGCCGCGACCTTGACCGCGTCGGCCGGAAGGAAGGGGAGGAACCCCGCGGTCGCCGCGGTCGCAAGCGCCGTCCCCGTGATCGCCGCGAGCCAGATCGTGCCGACGGCGAGGACGAGGAGGGAGGCGCCCGCCATCGCGAGGGCGAGGGTCCTTCCCGACCGGGCCGCCGCCGCCCCGACGATCGCCGCCGCGGGGATCCAGGCGAGAAGGTAGCCCCCGGTGGGCCCGAGCGAGTAGGCGAGGCCTGCCGCGCCTCCCTGGAAGAGGGGCAGCCCCGCGGCGCCTCCAGCCCAGAGAAGCGTCGGCGCCGCCGCTCCGCGGCCGGGGCCGAGGAGCGCCGCCGCGAAGAAGAGGACGAAGGTCTGGAGCGTCGCCGGGACGGGCGTCCAGGGGAGCGGGATCCTGAGCTGCCCTGCGAGCGCGAGGGCGCCGGTCGCGGCGAGGACGGCCGCGGCGGATCGGACTCCGCTCCGAGAGCGCGTGGTCGGGAATGAGGGGGCGTGGATCGTCGTCATGGGGTGGCTCGGGGGCGCAAGCCTACGGAGCGCGGACTTTCGCGCAACGGGAAGGTCCAGTAGGCAGGGGGCAAGACGCGGGTAGAAGATCGATCGACGATGGTCGTCGAGGACGCTCGCCGGACCCGCTCCGGCCTCTTGCAGGTCGTTCTCCTCGTCGCGCTCGCCGGCATCCTCGCAACCCTGTTCCTCGAGGGGGGGCCGAGAGCCGCGCGCGACGCGCCCTCGACCGATCCCCGCCTCGCGGCGGGGCGGGCTGCGGAGCCGAGCACCTCCGTTCCCGCATCCACGTTGGGACCGTCGCCGAAGGAGGAGAGCCGAGAAGAGATCGGCTCCGTTCCGGGATCCGTCCGTCCGGGGGCGCACCTCGACGCCGTCGTCCGCGGCCGGCTCCTCACGCGGGACGGGAGCCCGCCTCCCGCGGACGCCCTCGTCTCGATCGACACGGGCGATCCCGAGATCGACTTCCCGGAGGTCGCGAAGCGCCTCGGCGGGAAGAGGGCGATCGCCGAGGCCTCGTTCGGATCGGGATGCGACGTTTTTCGGGCGCAGACCGCCGGGCTCCTCCGCGCGCTGTCCGAGCGCGCGGCGGCGGACGGCACCTTCTCGATCCGGGTCCCGTCCCAACTTCCGAAGTTCGCCGTCGAGGTCGAGGCCGACTTCGCGTTCGCGGAGCCGGTGGAGCGTCACTCCCTGAACTCCCCCGACGTCGATCCGATGCTCACGGTGTTCGTCGAGCCGGGCGGAAAGCTCGAGGGGGCTGTGCGGGGGCCGGACGGTCGGCCCGTCGCCGGAGCGCTCCTCTTGTGCAGGGGAGAGTCCGACCGGAGCGCGCGCTCGGTCGCCGGTCGCACGGACGCCGCGGGCGCGTTCTCCCTGCGAGGCCTCCTCCCGGGCCGGTACTGCGTCGTCGCCTTCCGCGAAGGTTTCGCCTCGGCGATCCGCAGGGAGATCGAGGTTTCCGCCCGGGAGACGATTCGCGCCGACTTCGGGCTCGGAGCCCCCTCATCCGTGACGGGTCGGGTCGTCGACCGGGCCGGAGAGGGCGTGGCGGCCGCTCGCGTCCGCGCGTACCCGATCCTCGACTTCGCCGGGGCGCCAAGCCTCGCCTTCTCGCCGTACGGGTGCGCCCTCGCGGACCGGGAGGGGTTCTTCCGGGTCGAATCGCTCGGCGCGGGAGGGCACCGCGTCTCGGCGGAGGCCCCGGGCTTCGGCTCTCCCGGATCTCTCCAGCTCCAAGTCCCTGCAGGGGGAACCATCGATGGGGTGGAACTGGTCCTCGACGCGGGGAGGGCTCTCGCCGGGAAGGTGATGGACCGCGAGGGGTCGCCCCTCCCGGACGCGAGCGTGACCGCGGAACTCGACCTCTCCGCGTTTGCGCGGAGGACCGGGGAACGGCGGATGCTCGCCTCGCGCCAATCCGTGCGGACGTCGGCCGACGGGTCCTTCCGGATGGGAGGATTCGGCGACGGCCCGTTCGTGGTCGAGGCCTCCCACCCCGAGCATGGGTCGATCCGGATCGAGGGCGTCGAGCCGGGCCGGGAGGACCTGGAGATCCGGCTGCCGGGTCGATCCGGAATCGCCGGGACCGTCCGCGATGCGGAGAGTGGCGCGCCGGTGCAGGTCTTCTCGGTCGACGTCGCCGAGGTCGAGCCGTGGAGAGCGATGGACGGCCGGCGTCCGGTTCGGATGCCGTCGCGCGCCTTCGATTCCCCGGAAGGCACCTTCGAGCTCCTCGACATCCCCCCTTCCCCGATCGTGCTCAGCGTCACGGCGAGCGGGTTCGTCGAGGAGCGCATTCCGGAGATGGAGGTGAAGCCCGGGGAGGTTCGGCTCGACGTCGAGGTCCGGCTCCGCCGGGAGAACTTCGTCGAGGGGACGGTCCTCGAGGCGGGGACGGGGACGCCCGTGTCCGGAGCCGAGGTGTACTGGTGGGCGGCGAGGGAGGGTCCGACGATCGACGTGCCCCACGGAAAGGGCTTCTCCTGCCCGGATGGCTCCTTCCTCTTCCATGGGGTGCCGCCCGGAAACGTGAAGCTCCAGAGTCTGCACCGGGACTTCCGGCCGGCGACGCTCGAGTCGATCGAGGTCCGGGCCGGGGAGGGGACGAAGGGGATCACGCTGTCGATGTTCCGCGGCGGCACGATCGAGGGGGTGGCCGTCGCGCCGGACGGGTTCTCGTACGCGGGCGCCGACGTCCGCGCGAGCGGCGCGAGTGGGTTGAAGGAGACGAAGGTCGAGTCGCAGGGGTTCTTCCGGATCGCCGGCCTGCGGCCGGGGAAGTACACGGTGTCGGTCGGGCCCTCCCGTGGCTCCGCGCTCCGGGTGAACGAGTACGGCGAGCGGACACTGCGCGCGATCGCGGTCGTCGAGGAGGGGAAGGTCACGACGGTCCAGTTCGCCGAGAGCGTGAGAGGGCCCTGCACGGTGAGGGGGCGTCTGCGCCGAGGAGAGAAGGTGGTGGCCGGGGCCGGGGTCTCCCTCGTGCCGGACTTCGTCAGCCGGAGCGAGGAAGCGCGGCTCGTGCACGGGGGGAGGTGGTGGACGCGCTCCAGCGCCGACGGTTCCTTCGAGATCCCGCATGCGCCCTCGGGGGAGGCCACCCTCGAGATCTCTTCGTACTCCCGGTACGCCGTTCCCGTCCGCGTCCCGGACTCTCCCGAGCTGGTCCTCGACCTCCGGATCCCGGCGGGGAGGATCGAGGGTCGCGTCCTACGCGCCTCTGACCTCTCGCCCCTCCCCGGCGCCTCCCTGGGGGTGTCCGCGGGCGGATCGCGCGGAGAACGGGTCGGGTGGGCGACGACCACTCGCGAGGGAAGGTACGAAGTTCCCGACCTTCTCCCCGGGAAGTACGCCGTCGCCGTCGATTTTCCTGCGGAGAGAAGCCCCGAGCACGCCGACCTCGCGCCGGAGGAGCGCCACGCCGTCGAGGTCGTCGACGGAGAGGCCACACCGGTCGACTTCCTGCTGCGGGCCGGAGGCACCGCGCGCGTCCTCGTCCGCGACCCGGACGGGCGTCCGCTCGCCGGCGTCCCGGTCGTTCTCGCGGACCCGGGGTCCGGGGAGGCGCCCACCTCTGCTTCGATGATGGGGAAGACGGGCGGCGACGGCGTCGCTCTCCTCAAGGGAGTCCCGCCGGGGAAGTACGCGGTCCGGGCGAGCCACTCGGCCCACGCCGCGCCGACGTCCGAGGAGCGGGTCGTCCGCGAGGGGGAGGAGGTCGAGTTCCAGGTCGACCTGAGGCGCGGAAGAGCGCTGTACATCGCCTGCGCCGGGGCGGACGGGAGCCGGGTCGACCAGCCGGAGATCCGCCTCTTCGACGCGCGGGGAATCCCGATCTGGCCCTCCCTCCAGGAAGGGGGAGGGCCCGAGTCGAAGTTCGCCCGCACGTGGTGGTTCGTCCTCTGCCCGGGCGAGTACTCGGTCGAGGCGAAGGGGAAGGGCTACCGCGACCGAGTCGATTCCCTCCGGGTCGACCCGGAGGGTCCGCGTGAGGTCACCGTGCGGTTGGAGAGGGAGGACAGTCCGAAGTAGGGCTACGCGGCGTCGCGTCCCGGGCGGGCGAAGAGGCGGAACGCGGCGAACGCGCCGAGGGCCGAGGCGACGAGGAAGCGCGGGTCGAGGAGGAGGTAGGAGACCGCCTCGCCGGCGAACAGGACGAGCGCGTTGTGGCCCGCGTGGAGGAGGACGGCGGGCCAGAGAGAACCCGCGCGAAGGGTCAGGGCGGCGAGGAGCGCTCCGAGCGCCGCCTGGGGGACGAGGCGGTGGATCTCGAAGTGGAAGGCCCCGAAGAGGAGGGAGGAGATCGCGACGGCTTTGGCCGCGGGGAGGTCCCTGCGCAGCCCCCGGAGGATCGCGCCGCGGAAGAGGAGCTCCTCGCAGAGGCCGGGGGACGCGGCGAAGAGGAGGAGGGCGAGGGACGGCGAGATCGTGTCGAGGGACATCTTCTCCGCCATCTCGCGGAGCAGGCTCTCCGGAGTCGGTAGGAATCGCTCTTGGAGGCGGAGGAGGAGTCCCGAGATCGCTCCCGCCGCGGGGACGAGGGCGGCCGCGGCGAGGACATGCGCGGGCCGGAGCGCCGAGAGTCGGAACGCCTCCCGGGGCGGGAGTCCCGACGCGCGCGCGACCAGGAACGCGCAGGGGAGGACGATCCCGTAGAGCGTGGCGAGGAGCCCTCCGATCGGATCGCGGGCCTGGGCCGGGAAACCGAGGTAGAAGACGAGGAGGAACGTCGCGGCTGTCGCCCCGAGGGTGCGCCGGGAGTGGAGGTGCGCCCGGGAGGCCTCCGCCTCCGGAGGCTCGTCGCGGAGGATCCGCTCGGCGTCGAGGAGGCGTCCCGTCCTGCGGACGAGCAGGGCCGCGTAGACCGTGGCGCTCGCCCCCGCGAGCGCGACGGGGAGGAGGGGGGCGCCCCCCTTCAGCACTTCTCGGATCGCGAGCGCCGTCCCCCCGATCGGGACGAGGGCGAGGAGCGGCGTGAGCTCGATCCCGGGGAGGAAGGCCGCGAGCCCCGGCACCATGCAGGCAAGCGACAGGGGGAGCACGTAGTTCTGCCCCTCCCGGAACGTGCGCGCGCGGGCGCTGACCTCGGCGAGGAGCCCCGCGAGGAAGGCGGCCGTCGGGACGAGGAGGAGGAAGGCCCCGGCGAGCGCGGAGAGGGAGACACTGTGGCTCGCGCCTCCGGCCCCTCCGAGGGCCACTGTCGCGCCGAGGCTCGCGACGTTCGTGACCGCCGCGGCGAGGGAGGCGGCGAGGATCGCGAGGAACTTCCCCGTGGCGAGGTCGGAGGGCGCCACGGGATGGACGAGGAGCGTCTCGAGGGTCCCCCGTTCCCGCTCCGCCGCGAATGCCTCGAGCGCGGCGACCGATCCGGCCGAGATCGTGACGAGGACGAGGACGAGGGGGAGGAGGCGGCCGAGGAGGGCCCCCCCCGCCCGCTCGGGGAGGGCGGCGTCGACCGCCTCGAACCGGAAGGCCGCCGCGGGGTCGGGGAGCACGCCCCATGTCTCCAGGCGGGTGCGTCGGGCCTCCTCGCGCCAATCCTCGAGCGCGCGGCCGACGCGGGCGGCGGCCTCCGCCGAGAGGTCGGAGTTGCTACGGAATCGGACGACCGCCTCCGGCGCGGGCACCGCGGGGCTCGACTCGACGATCGCGTGGACGCGCCCCTCCGCGAGGTCCGAGGGCTCGAAGGAGCCCGAGAGGACGCGGCAGGGGCGGCGGCGCAGGAGACCCTCGATGGCGAAGCGGATCCGCTCCGCCCCGGGCCCGAATCCGACGACGACCTCCCGGTTCTCGAGGGATTTCTCCGCCGCCTTCCGGAAGTGCGCCGTCCCGAAGAAGAGGGCGGGGTAGAGGAGGGCGGGGAGGAAGAGGGAGGCGAAGAGCGCGCGGCGGTCGCGCAGCAGGTCGCGCGCCTCGCGGAGGAAGACGAGGCGGACGTCGCCCAGGTTCACGGGGAGGAGAGGAGGGCGGGGAAGATCTCCTCGAGGTAGCGGCGCCCCGTCCGGGTCCGCAGCTCCTCGAGCGTGCCGATCGCGAGGATCCGGCCGCGGTGGAGGATCCCGATCCGGTCGCAGAGCTTCTCGGCCTCCGCCATCACGTGGGTCGAGAAGAGGATCGCGCACCCCTCGGCGCGCTGGCTCTGGAGGAAGAGGATCGCCGCGGAGGCGCCGAGGATGTCGAGGCCGGTCGTCGGCTCGTCGAGGATCAGGACGGGGGGGGCGTGGACGACGGTGCGGGCGAGCGAGACGCGCTGGCGCTGCCCGGTCGAGAGCTTCTCGCAGCGCCGGTCGGCGATCTCGCGCAGGTCGAAGGCCTCGAGGAGCGTCTCGATCCTCGGACCCAGCCGGTCCTCGGGGAGGTGGTGGAGGCGGCCGAAGAAGTCGAGGGTCTCGCGCGCCGTCAGGCGAGGGTAGAGCCCGGTGTTCGCCGAGAGGAAGCCGATCGACCGACGAACCGCCAGCGGCTCCTCGACGCAGTCGTGCCCGGCCACGGAGGCGGCTCCCTCCGTCGGGAGGAGCACGGTCGAGAGGATCCGGAGCGTCGTCGTCTTCCCCGCCCCGTTCGGTCCGAGGAGGCCGAGGACCTCGCCGCGCGCGCAGGCGAAGCTCACGCCGTCGAGCGCGCGCACCTCCCCGCGTCGCGGGTCGGCGTAGACCTTGACGAGCCCCTCGACCCGGATCGCGGCGCCGTCCTCGCTCACGCGACCGCCTCAGGCCGGCGGAGCCACGCTCCGAACCGCCGGAGGGGGAGGGCCTCCTCGGCGAGGTGGAGCTCGGCGCGGGCGTGGAGCCGGGCCGCGAGGGCGAAGGCGAGGGCGCCGTAGACGGCCATGGCCGCGAGGGCGAGGAGGAAGGGGCCCGGGGAGATCGACCCCTCGAGGGTCTCGCGGAGGGCGAAGGTCGCGTTGACGATCGGGACGAGGGCGGTGGCGCCCGTCAGGCGGGCGCCCGGCTGGAACGCGAGCATGGGGACGAGGATGAACAGGGTGAGGAGCGGCGTCAGGTAGGACTGCCCCTCCCGGAAGGTGCGGGCGAAGAGGGCGACGCCGAGGAGGAGGGAGACCGCGGAGGCGAGGAAGAGGAGGCAGACGAGGAGGACGAGGGCGAGGCTCGCGGGGGGGACATGCACGGCGAGCGAGCGCTCCCCGAGCCCCCCGAGGAAGGCCCGCGAGGCGAGAAGCATGCTCGCGAGGTTGAGCGCGGAGGCGAGCCCGCCCGCCGCGAGGACGGCGAGGAACTTCCCGGCGAAGACCGCCCGGCTCGGGACGGGAAGGAGGAGCGTCGTCTCCGCCGTGCGGCGCTCCTTCTCTCCCGCCGTGACGTCGACCGCGAGGCCGAAGGCCCCGGTCACGCTCATCACGAGGAGGAGGACGGGGAGGAGCGCGCCGAGGACGCGCCGGCCCGCCTCCTCGGGCGAGGCGAGGTCCTCCCGCCGGACGGAGGCGACCTCGAGCTCGGTCGGATCGAACCCGCGGTCGGCCGCGGCGTCCCGTCGCGCCTCTTCGCCCGCGCCCTCGAGGGCGCGCTCGACGCGGCGGCGTCCCGACTCGGAGCGCTCGCCCCCCGAGTCGAAGTAGAGCCGAAGCGTCCCGCTCTCCCCCGGGGCGAGGACGACGTCGGCCTCCCCGCGGAGGAGGGAGGCGCGCGCCCGCTCGAGGTCGGCCTCGCCGCCCCCCCCGCCCCCCCCGCCCCCCTTGCCCGCCTCGCCCGTCTCGCGTTCGACCCCGAGGCCGCCGGCTCGGACGAGCTTCTCGCCGAGGGGCGGGGGGAGCGCGTCGCCGAGGAGGAGGACGCGGTAGGTCGCGTTCTCCTCGACCCCCTTCCGGTAGACCATCCACTGGGCCGTGCCGAGGAAGAGGAGCGGATAGACGAGGAGGGGGACGGCCACGGTGTGGAGGAGGGTGTGGCGGTCCCGCGCCGCCCCGACCACCTCCTTCCGGAAGATCCGGAGGGCGTCCGCTGCGCTACCCTCGCGCACGGGTGAGCTCCACGCGCAGCCGCCGTTCGTACGCGCCCGCGCACTCGACCTCCTCCGTCCCCCGGCGGACCCTCACGCGAAACGCTTCGGCCGTGGAGCGGCCCCGGAGGCGGAAGAAGTCGCGGATCCCCTCGACCGGCTCCCCGTCGAAGGCGAGGATCAAGTCCCCCTCGCGAAGCCCCGCCCGGTCGGCCGGGGAGCGCTCCTCGACGGACGCGACGACCGGCTCCCTCCTGCCGCGGGGGAAGCTCACCCCGAGGCGGCGGTCGAGTCCGCGCCGCGCGGAGACCTCGTAGCTCGGGGGGAACGCGCCGAGCACCTCTTCCCCCGCGGGAGTCTCGACGAGCCGGTCGAAGAGCGAGGCGGTCTCCTCTCCGCCGAGGCCCGCCACCGCCGCTCGCAGCTCCCGGGCGCCGGGGCGATCCTCGCCTCTCTCGCGGAGCGCGCGGTAGAGCGCGGGTAGGCCCCCTTCGAGGCGGTGGTCGAGGAGGAAGGCGAGGACGCACCCCCCCGCGTAGGCCATGTCGTAGGCGTCGGCGTCCGAGAAGAACCGCTCGGCCGCCGCGGCGAGGGTGAGGCGGCTCCGCTCGGAGGCCGCGATCCAGCGCTCGGCGGCGCGAGCGAGCTCTCCGAGGAACCGCGTCTCCGAGATCAGTTCGGCCCCCCGGCGCGCCCGCGCGGCGACGTAGTCGGCGAACCCCTCGCTCGCGAACCGGGCGTCGTCGGCGAACCCCGCCGGGACCGGGGCGAGCGTGTGGGCGAACTCGTGGGCGGCGAGGTGCTCGAGGTCCCTCGTCTCCGACCTCCAGCCGAAGGCGAGGACGAGGGAGTCGCGCTTCGCCGAGCCCCCCGCCCCGGGGAGGCGGCCCGCCTCGGGGAGGACGAGGAGGGTCCGCCGGGACCTCGGCGGCCCGAGGAGCGCGATCTCCGCGCGGAGGATCCGGACGACCCTATCCTCGAAGTCGGGCTCGGGGACCCACGCCCTCGCGGCGGCGACGATGCTCACCTCGATCCCCTCGACGTCGTCCCGGGATCGACGACCCATTCCGAGGAAGAGGTAGTTCTGGAGGAGCGAGGGTGGGTCGGGCACGAAGAACCCCGATTCGCCCGACTCCTCCCAGGGGGCGTCGGCGGGCCAGCCCTCCGGGAGGTCGAAGCGGACGCGGAAGGGACCGGTCGCGCCTTCCGCGACGAGGAAGACCGCCGCCCCGACGAGGAAGGCGTGGTCGGGGGCGAGGTAGGGGTGCTCGTACTGGTCGGGCTTCAACCCCTGGCGGCGCCCGATCTCCTCGCGATGGAGGAGGTCGACCGCCCACTCGACCTCGACTTCCCGCCCGCGCGAGCCGCGGACGAGCCAGGCGTCTGGCCCGTCTTGCTCCACGGGAAGGGGCTTTCCCGACGCGCGCGCCCGCACCTCCGACACGTAGTTCCTCTCGACCTCGAGGAAGGCGTAGCGCCGCTCGACCCGCAGGCGCAGGTCGCCGCCGCGGCGGGGGGCGAATCTCCCCCTCCCTTCGATCCGCTGCGCGGGGGGGGTCGGCACCCGGAGGAGGTACTCCGCCTCGGGGGCCTGACTCGAAGGGGCGGAGGCGGAGCGCGTCCGCCCCGCGCAGGAGAGGAGGAGGAGGGCGAGGAGGGGCGGCCGCGTCATTCGGCGGGGCGAGGATAGAGACGGCGCGCCGCGATTCCAGCGACGCGCGCCCGGTATCCTCGGCGCATGCCGCGCCCCGCCCCGCGCCCGGTCGCCCTGGTCGCGGGGGCCAGCGGCACGCTCGGGGGCGCGATCGCGCTTCGCCTCGCGGCCGAGGGGTTCGATCTCGCGCTCGGATACCGGAGCCGGGCGAGGGAGGCGCGCGCGCTCGCCGAGCGCTGCCGTGCCCGGGGCGGCCGCGCGGTCGCCGTCCGGTCGGACATCGTCGCTCGAGGAGGCGCCGCACGACTTGCCGTCCGAGCGCGCAAGATCCTCGGCCGCCTCGACGCCGTCGTCTGCGCGGTGGGGGAGATCGAGGCCGGACGCGCGCGCGACCTCGGCGAGGAGGCTCTCCGCTCCCTTCTCGCTTCGAATCTAGAGGGCCCCTTCGCTCTCGCTCGCGCCGCCCTCCGGACGTTCCCTCGGGAGGGGGGCCGGATCGTGCTCTTCGGCCAGGCGGGCGCGGCCAACCTCTCGGCGCGCCGCCAGACCGCGGGCTATACCGCGGCGAAGGCGGCGCTCCTCCTTCTCGCGCGCTCCCTCGCGCGGGAGGTCGCGGGCCGCGGCGTCACGGTCAACGTCGTCTCTCCGGGCGCCGTCGCCGGGAGCCGCGGGCCAGGCCTTCCGCTGCGCCTCGTCCCGTCCGGTCGGAGGCCGACCGCTCCGGAGGTCGCGGCGGCGGTCGCCTTCCTCCTCTCCCCCGAGGCGCGGTCCGTGACCGGAGCCGAGATCCCCGTCAGCGGGGGATTCGGGATCTAGTTCCGGAACGGGACCGCGCCGGCGGCACAAGGTGCCTCGCGCGCGTCCGCTCGACCTCGATCGCCATCACCGGACAGAGGTCGGCGATCCCGAGCAGGGTCTCCTCCCAGACCGCGAAGTCCTCGGGGCCTCCGACGACCCGGGCCTTCCGGCCGCACCGGAACACGTCGGGACAGACCTCTTCGCAGACTCCGCAGCCGATGCAGGTGGGGAGGACGCGGACCGCCCGGATCATCCCGCGCGTTTCGGCGGGCCCGGACGGGGGCCTTGAGGGGCGCCGTCAGCGGCACTCGCGCAGCGTCAGGATCGCGTAGGCGGTGACGAGGGCCTCGTGCCCTTCCCACCACCGGTCGACGTCGTTTTTCCAGGAGCCGTCCGGCCTCTGGAGGGAGAGGAGCCGCGCGGCGAGCTCCCCCTTCCAGTCGTGGCTCGCTCCCGCGGCGTCGCGGACGGCCTCCTCGCCGAAGAGGCGCAGCGTCCGGGCCGCCGTGTGGAGGTAGTAGTAGTAGCCCTGGTAGCCGGCCCTCGGGTCCTTCCCCGTGTCGAAGCCGGGGTTCTCCTCGAGCGTCCAGTTCTTCCGGACCCAGTCGAACGCCGCCTGGACGCGCGGGTCGGTCTTCGACAGACCGGCGAAAAGGAATCCCTTCAGGAGGGCGTAGGTCATGCTCCCGTAGGAGCGGGCGACCTTGCGGCCGTCGGGGAGCGCGACCGTCCCGGCCGGGGAGTTGCCGGGGAAATAGGAGGCCCCGCCGTCGTTCCCCGCGACGATCGTGTCCCCCGCGACCTTGACCTCGATCCCGTTCGACTCGCTCCGGTTCTGGCAGCGCTGGAGGAAGACGAGCGCGTTCGCGAAGGCGGGGTCGGACTTGGGGAGGCCCGATGCGACGAGGGCGTCGAGGGCGTAGTTCAGGTTGGAGAGGTCGGGGCGCTCGTCGTCCCCGTAGCCGATGCCGCCGTAGAAGCGGTCGTCCTTCGAGTACCCCTCCCCCTCGTCGGCCTGGATCCGCTTGAGGAACGCCTGGCCCCGCTCGACGTTGCCGCGGACCTTCGCCTCCCCCGAGAGGACCCACGCCTGGATCGCGACGCTCGTCACGTAGGAGGCGATCCCGCCCCGGGAGACGGCCCCGTCCTCGTCCTGGGAATCGGCGAGATAGGAGAGGGCCTTCGCGATCGCCTCGTCGACCTCCTTCGAACGGGGCGTCGGGAGGGAGAGGAGCGCCGCGGCGCAGAGGCCGCTGATCCCGGGGTCGGAGCGGCCGCCGAATCCCCAGAGGCCGTCCTTCTCGCGCTCCCCCATCAAGAAGGAGGCTCCCTTGGCGATCGCCGCCCCGATCGCCTCTTTCGACGGAGCCTCCTTCGGCGCGGGGGGCGGCGCGGCGGGAGGAGCCGGGCCCGGCTTCTTCCCGGCGAGGATCGCCTTCTGGCATCGGGAGAGGAAGATCGCCGCGCGCGAGGTCTCGCGGACGGATCCGTTCCAGTCTCCCTCGCTCCCGCGACCGGCGAGGAACGGCTCGGCCGCCTTCCTCGCCTCCTCGGGGGTCGAGCCCGGGACCGGCGGGGCGCCGTCGAAGAGGCGCCCGAGGAGGTCGTCCGCCGAGATCCCCTTTGCCTTGAGGAAGGCCTCCGCTCGCTCTCTCTCGGGACCGTGGTGGGCGATCTCGAGGCTCCGGAAGGCGCCGACGGCGAGCGCGGTCGAGGCCCCGCGGTCCTCTTCCTCGACGCCGATGGGGCCGTCCGGGGCCTGGCGCGCGAAGAGCCAGGCGACGGCGTCCCGGATCCAGGGGCCGTCGATCTCGCGATAGGCGCGCGGGCTCTCGGCGAACGCGGCGAGCGCCGCCGCCGTCTCGAGGGCTCCCTTTCCGTAGGAGCCGTCGGGGTTTCGGCCGCGCCAGCGCAGCCAATGGCAGGCTCCGTCGACGACCCGGCCGAGGTCGGGGGGGGGCGCCTGCGGTGCGAGGAGGGGAAGGAGGACGAGGAAGTTGCTGATCATGGGGTCTCCGCGGAGCGTTCTTATAGCGCGCGCGCGGCGAGTAACGGAACGCGGCCGCGCAGGGATCGGTTCGTGGAGGTATCGTCCGCCGGTGCTCCTCGCCGTCTTCGCCAAGGCCCCGGAGGCGGGGAAGGTGAAGACGCGACTCTGCCCCCCCCTGTCGCCGGAGAGTGCGGCAGTCCTCTACGGCGCCTTCCTCGGGGACACGCTCGCGCGGCTGGGGGCATACGCGCGCTCGCGGGGGATCGATCTCGCCGTCGCCCACGACGGGGGCGAGGGTTTCTTTCGCTCGAGGCTTCCCGCCGGCGCCACTCTGGTGCCGCAGCGGGGAGCGGGGCTGGCCGAGAGACTGGTGGGGTTCTTCGAGGAGGGCTTCGGGGCGTCCCCAGGTCCGGTCGTGGTGGTCGGCTCCGACTCTCCGACCCTCCCCTCGGACCGGCTCGACGGCGCCTTCGCGGCCCTCGGCGCCGGCCGCGACGCCGTGATCTGTCCCGACGATGGGGGAGGGTACTGTTTGATCGGCCTCGCGCGCCCCCTTCCCTCCCTCTTCGAAGGGGTCGAGATGGGAACCGCGCGCGTGGCCTCGCAGACGCGGGAGCGAGCGGCGCGGGCGGGGGTGGACCTCGCGCTCCTCGAGCCCTGGTACGACGTCGACACGCCTCGCGACCTCGCCCGGCTCGTCTCCGAGCTGCAGGACCCCTCGGTCGAGGCGCCCGCGACGCGCGCAGCATTTCGCTCGCTCGCCCGCTTGCCGGGTCCCCGCATGGGCGAAGGGCCCCCTGCTCTCGACATGAAGGGGGACTGGAACCTACGGGCGCGCGCGGCCGCGCAATTCTTCGTCGCCAGCTGGGCTTCCGCCTCGGAGGAGGAGTTCGCCGCGTCGGGCCAGCGCGACTTCGAGCACTTCTTCGAGGGGCTCGAGTCCCTGCTCAATCCAGGCGCGGTCGTCCTCGACCTCGGCTGCGGCGTCGGCCGGATGGACGCGTTCGTCGCGCCGCGGGTGAAGCGCCTGATCGGCCTGGACGTCTCCGAGGAGATGCTCGCGCGCGCGCGCGCCCGCCTGCGCCTTCTTCGGAACGTGAGCCTCCTCGAGGGAGACGGGACGACCCTCGCGCCCGTCCCCGAGGGGTCCGTCGATCTCGTCTTCTCCCACATCGTGTTCCAACATGTGCCCCGGCGCGTGTTCGAGGGCTACCTCCCCGAGGTGCGCCGGGTCCTGCGGCCGGGGGCGGACTTCCTCTTCCAGGTCCCGGAGGCCGTCGGGGGCTCGCCCGCCGAGCCGCCGGAGGAGGACACCTACACGCAGCGATACTTCACGGAGGAGCAGGTGCGGGGCCGGCTCGAGACGGCGCATCTCGAGTGGGTCTCGTGCCGGCGCTTCCGCGCGGGGACGGAGGAGTTTCCGATCGACCATCTGCGGGTCCACGCGCGGCGCTGACGGAGCGCGTTGCCCGCGGGGCCGCGCCGCTGCATAGTCCGCCCGACATGCGAACGACCGCGACCCTCGCCCTCCTGCTCGCCGCGGCGTGCGCCACGGCCCGCCCCGACTATCACGCGCCCGGGTTCGTGGGGGGGGAGTGCGTCGACCTGCTCGCCTTCGCCGACTTGGAGCCCCTTCCTCCCGACCAGGCGGTCGCCCTCCTCCCGCTCGGCAAGGCGAGCGAGGCGAGCCACCACCTCGCGATCGTCCGCGAGGAGCCGCTCCACCGCCACGAGCGCCACGACCTCACGGTGCAGGGCCTCCGGGGGGAAGGGTGGCTCCGCCTCGTCCTCGGGGAAGGGGAGCGCTCGATCCGGATGGCCCCGGGCACGGTCGTCCTCATCCCGCGCGGGACGCCGCATGCGTTCCGCGCAACCGGGGGAAAGCCCTACGTCGCGCTCGCCGTCTTCTCCCCGCCCTACGACGGGAAGGACGCCGTCCTCGTGGAGCGCTAGGGGAGCGCGGGGCCCGGCCGCGGGCGGGGAGAAAGAGGGTCGCGATGTCGGTCCATCGGGGCGGTTCGATCCTGGCGCTCGCCTTCCTCGCCGGCGGGGCGGCGGGTCAGAAGTCCCCCGAGGAGTTCTTCGGGTTCCCGATCGGGGCGGACGGCCGCCTCGCGCGCCACCCGGAGATCCTCGAGTACCTGAGGCACCTCGACGCCGCCTCGGAGTGGATGCGGCTCGAGACGCTCGGGGAGTCGACCCTCGGCAACCCGGTGGTCCTGGCGGTCTTCACGTCGCCGGAGAACTTCAAGCGCCTCGACCGCATCCGGCAGATCGCCGCCCTGCTCGCCGACCCGCGCACCCTGACCGCGGCCGGGGTCGAGGGGCTCGCGAAGGAGGGCCGGACGATCGCCCTGATCACCTGCAACATCCACTCGACCGAGGTCGCCTCCGCGCAGATGGCGTGCGAGCTCGCCTGGAGGATCGTCGCCGACCGCTGCCCGTTCGACCGGGCGAAGGTGCTCGGCGAGACGGTCTTCCTCCTGATCCCCTCGACGAACCCCGACGGCCAGATCCTCGTCGCCGACTGGTACGACCGCGGGAAGGGGACCGATTGGGAGGCCGGGCCGATGCCCTGGCTCTACCACCCCTACGCGGGCCACGACAACAACCGCGACTGGTTCATGTTCAACCTGAAGGAGACGCGGCTCGTCTCCGACGTCTACTACCGGACCTGGAATCCGGAGCTCGTCCTCGACGAGCACCAGATGGGCTCGAACGGGGCGCGCCTCTTCGTCCCCCCCTTCGCCGAGCCGGCCAATCCGAACGTCCATCCGCTGATCTGGAGGGGGCTCGCCCTCCTCGGCGCGAACATGGCGATGCGGCTCGAGCAGAACGGGCGCGCCGGGGTCGTCGACCGCGCCTACTACACGGCCTGGTGGGAGGGAGCCTCGATCATGACCCCCTGGTGGCACAACATCGTCGGGGCCCTGTCGGAGGCCGCGAGCGCGCGGATCGCCTCTCCCCTCTTCGTCGAGCGGAACGAGCTCGCCGGAGCGCGGGGCTTCGACGCGCACGAGCCCTCCGTCGCCTTTCCAAACCCGTGGAAGGGAGGGTGGTGGCGCCTGCGGGACATCGTCGACTACGAGCTCGACCTCTCCTTCGCGTTCGTCGAGACCGCGGCGCGCCACCGCGAGGACTTCCTCCGCAACCGGGCGCGCATGGCCCTCGACGCGGTCGAGCGGAGGGGCTCCCCTCGCGCGTTCGTCCTCCCGGCCGGGCAGCACGACCCCGTCGCCGCTGCGGAGATGGTCGAGGTCCTGCGCCTCGGGGGCGTCGAGGTCTTCGCGGCCTCCGCTCCCTTCGCCGCCGACGGGAGGAGCTTCCCGGCCGGCTCCTTCGTCGTCCCCCTCGCGCAGCCGAACGGCCCCTACGCGAAGGACCTCCTCGAGGTGCAGCACTATCCCGACCTGCGCGAGGTTCGCGGGGGTCCCCCGATCCGGCCCTACGACGTGGCGGGGTGGACGCTCGGCCTCCAGATGGGCGTCGAGACGGCGCCCGTCGACGCGATCCACGGCGCCTCCCTCACGCTCCTCGACCGCGCTCCCTTCCCCGCCTCGGCCGTCGGGGGGGACGGCCCCGCGTGGGCCGTCGGGCCCGAGACCAACGCCTCCTTCCTCCTCGCGAATCGCATGGCGGCCGCCGGCGCGGAGGTCTTCCGCGTCCCCGCCCAACCGAGGGGAAACGCCCCGACGCCCGGGACCTGGCTCCTGCGCGCGCCGGCGGGGGTCGAACCGGCCGCGTTCCGCCCGACGCTTGCCCAGGCCGCCGAGGAGGCGCATGTCGCGGCGAGCACCCTCGCCTACCGCGGGGAGGCGCTGCGCGTCCGCCGCCCCCGCGTCGGCCTCTACAAGCCCTGGGTCGCGAGCATGGACGAGGGGTGGACGCGGCTCCTCCTCGAGCGATTCGGGTTCGACTTCAAGAACGTCGAGAACCCGGCGGTGAAGGCGGGAGGTCTCCGGGAGGCCTTCGACGCGATCGTCCTCCCGGACATCGACGCGGACGCGATCGTCTCGGGGGACACCGTCGCCGACGGGAAGAAGCGGCCCTCCCGGTACCCTCCGGAGTTCCAGGGGGGGATCGGGGACGAGGGGGTCGCGGCGCTCAAGGCCTTCGTCGAGGCGGGCGGCACGCTCGTCTGTCTCGACAGCGCTTGCGAGTTCGCGGCCGCGAAGCTCGACCTCCCCGTCCAGAACGACCTGAAGGAGGTCAAGGAGACGGAGTTCTTCTGCCCTGGATCCTGCCTCGCCCTCGACGTCGATCCCTCCCAACCCCTCGCCTTCGGGATGCCGCGGCGCGCGAGCGCGTTCTTCGTCTCCTCGCCCGCCTTCACGACCTCGCTCCCCTCGGGGAAGCTCGACCGCCGCGTCGCCGCCTCCTACCCCGCGCGCGACCTGCTCCAGTCGGGCTGGATCCTCGGGGAGGAGCGGCTCGCGCGCCGGGCGGCGGTCGTCGACGTGAAGGTCGGTCCGGGCCGGGTCGCGCTCCTCGGGTTCCGGGTCCAGCACCGCGCCCAGACGCCCGGGACCTACAAGTTCCTCTTCAACGCCCTCTTCGCCGCCGCCGCCGAACCTGCCGAACTGCGGTAGTTGGAGGGACCCCTCCGAGTCCGGCGACTCGTGCGAAGGGAGACCAAATGGACGTCGAGATCCTCGGAGAGATCGGGGACGTCGAGACGATCGCGAGAGGACGAGCCATCCGCGAGCTCGAGCGGCTGCGCCGCGTCCATGGGCCGGGCCGCTGGCGGAAGTGCAAGGGGACGGCGACCATCCGGCTACCCGATGGGAGCGTTGCCCACGCCGAACTACATTGGTATGAGGCGCACGGAATCGGACGCCGCGAGTTCAAGTTGAAGAAACTCCTCGGATCGTCATGAATGCGAAGAAGGGTCCCTACGTGGTCTGCTTGAGCAACGAGGACTTCCGAGCCTCCCTCATCGTCCGCAAGATCTACCGATCGTTGCGCGACCCCGCCGTCGAGAAGAGAGGGCTGATCCGCGTGATCGACGAGTCTGGGGAGGACTACCTCTTCCCTGCGGCGCTCTTTGCGCCGATCCGGATTCCCGAGGCGCTCGAGAAGCGTCTCGCGAAGGCATCCTGACGCGCGACGGGACCCGACCGCCGGCCCCTGAAGCCGAGCCGTGGTCGGCCCCACCCCGAACCGGCCGGCCGCGGCCAGGCCGCCGTCCGTTCAGGGAGCCGGCTCGACGAGGACGGCGGTGCCGTAGGCGAGGAGCTCGGCCGAGTGGGATGCGATCTCCGAGGAGGCGAACCGCGCCGCGAGGATCGCGTTCGCCCCGAGCGCGCGAGCCTCCTCGACCATCCGGTCGAGGGCCTGCTCCCGGGCCTGCGCGAGGACCTGCGTGTACTCCTCGATCTCCCCGCCGACGAGCCCCTTGATCATGGCGAGGAGGGATCGCCCGGCGTGGCGGGAGCGGACGGCGCTCCCGCGGCAGAGGCCGAGGACCCGGACGATCCGGTGGCCCGGGAGATCGGGGGTCGTGACGACGATCATCGGAGGACCCTCCGGTAGCGATCGAAGGGGAGGGTCCGCAGGCGAAGGCGCAGCACGGAGAGGAAGAGGAGGAAGAGCCCCAGGCCCGTGCCGAGAAGTCCGAGCCGGACCGGGAGCGGAATCGCCTCCGCAAGCGTGAGGCGGGTCGCGCCGATCCCGGCGAGGAGGGCGAGGCCGAGGAGGAGGAAGATCCATCCCGCCCTGCGTTCGGAACGGTTGTAGAAGCCCGACCAGAAGCGGACGGTCTCGGCGTCGGTCGGCTCGGGGAGGCGCTGGCGCTTCGCGAGCGCCTCGAGGCCGCGGTACCTCGCCTCCTCGAGGGCGCAGGCGCGACACCCGCGGAGGTGCTCGCGGACCGCTGCGGCCGGCTCCTCGGGGAGCTCCCCGTCGAGGAGCCCCATGATCGCGACCCTCGCCTCCTCGCAGTTCATCCCTCTCCGAGGAAGGGGTCGAGCCGCTCGCGCAGCCGCCGCCGCGCGTGGAAGAGCCGCGACATCACCGTCCCGATCGGGATCTCGAGGACGGAGGCGATCTGCGCGTAGGGGAGGTCGGCGAAGTGGCGGAGCGAGAGGATTTCCCGGTCGTTCGGCGGGAGCTCCCGGTAGGCCTCCCAGAAGAGTTGGCGGAGCTCCCCGCTCGCGGCCTCCTCGGCCGGGCCTCTCCTCCCGTCGGGAACCGCGATCGCGGGGCGGTCCTCCTCCTCGTGGATCGAGAGGGCGCGCCCGCGCCCGCGCTTCTCGATCGACCGCAGGCAGACGTTGCGGAGGATCCGGTAGAGCCAGGGGAAGAAGGGTGCGCCCGGCCGGAAGCGGGAGACCGACGCCCAGGCGCGGAGGAAGGCCTCCTGCGTCGCGTCGAGCGCCTCCTCCCGGTCGTAGAGGATCACGCTCGCGATGCCGAAGGCTCGGGGGAAGTAGGCACGGGTCAGCTCCTCGAAGGACGCTCGATCCCCGGTCCCCGCGCGGGCGAGGAGGCGGCTCTCGATGTCCGGATCCAACGATCGTCTGGAGGCGTGGACGTACCGGCCCGCGCGATGGTTATTTATCCGGGCCGGCCCCCCCCGAGAAGGCCATGGAGATCGCCTACCCGCGCGCCGTCCCCCTCGCCCTCGTCCCGACGCCGATCGAGCGCCTCGAGCGCGCGAGCCGGGCCCTCCCCGTCCGGGTGTGGGTCAAGCGCGACGACCTCACCGGTTGCGCGCTCTCCGGGAACAAGGTCCGGAAGCTCGAGTTCCTCCTCGCCGAGGCGCTCGGGGGGGGCGCGGACGCCGTCGTCACGTGCGGAGGGCTCCAGAGCAACCACGCGCGCGCGACGGCGATCGCGTGCGCGCGCCTCGGCCTCCGCTGCCGCCTCCTCCTCCGCGGATCTCCCGACGCGCCCCTCGAGGGGAACTATCTCCTCGACCGATTCGTTGGGGCCGAGGTCCGCTTCCTCTCGATGGAAGAGTGGCGGGGCCTGGACGCTTTATTCGAGGAGGAGTGCGGCCGGATCCGCGCGGCCGGAGGCCGGCCCTACCTCGTTCCCGAGGGGGGCTCGAACGCGCTCGGCTCCCTCGGCTACGCGCGCGCCGTCGAGGAGATCGCTCGATGGTCGAAGGAGACGGGCGTCGTGTTCCACTCCATCGTCCACGCGACCGGCTCGGGGGGGACGACGGCGGGGATCCTCCTCGGCTGCGCGGCCATCGGCTACTCCGCCGAGCCGGTCGGCGTCGCGGTGTGCGACGACGAGGCGTTCTTCCGGAACCGAGTGGACGCGATCTTCGAGGAGGCGCGGACGCGTTTCGCTCCTCGGGCCTCGCGGCGTTCGTACGCGATCGCCGAGGGGTACAAGGGGCGCGGCTACGGGATGACGAGCCCCGAGGAGTTAGAGGACCTCCGCCGCGTCGCGCGCGAGGAGGGGCTGATCCTCGACCCGGTCTACACCGGGAAGGCCTTCCGCGGCCTCCTCGGGGAGGTCCGCGGCGGCCGCTTCCCCGCCGGCTCGGACGTGCTCTTCCTCCACACGGGGGGGATCTTCGGCCTCCTCGCGATGGGGCGCAAGGTCGCGGGGTCGCCGAAAGCCTGACGCGGGTCGAGCCTCAGGGGCTCGGTCCAGGGAGCGTCCCGAGGACCGCCGCGGCGGCGCGCGCGGCCGTGCCGGGAGCGTCGAAGGCGCGGCGGACCTCCTCGAGACCCCGCCGGACCGCGTCCCGCTCCGGCCCGTCGCGAAGGAGCGCTTCCGCCCTCGTGGCGATCGCCGCCTCGGCGTCGTCCCGGTCGAAGCAGAACTCGGGGACCACCTCGCGGTTCGCGATCAGGTTGATCGAGGCGAACCAGGGGGTGCAAAGGAAGAGGCGCGCGAGGGAGGCGAGAGGCCAGCGGACCCGGTAGAGGACGACCAGGGGCGAGCCGTGGTGGGCGACCTCGAGGATCCCGGTGCCGGACTTGGCGAGGACGAGTCGGGCGCGGGATAGGGGGCCGTGGAAATCGCCGGCCGAGATCTCGACGCCGGGTCCGGCGAGTTCCCGGAGGAAGGGGGCGAGGTCGGCCCGGGTGTGGGCGACGACGGCGCGGAGATTCGGGCGGCGGGTTCGGAGCTTCTCGAATACGCGGACCTGGGAGGGGAGGTTCGCGCGGATCTCCTTGCGGCGGCTGCCCGGAAGCAGGACGACGAGGTCGGGGTCGAAGGAGGAGGTGCGCGGGACTTGGGCGAGCGCGTCGGCCAGCGGATGACCCACGTGGGTCGCGGGGACGCCGTGGCGCTCGAACCAGGGCGCCTCGAACGGGAGGATGCAGAGGACGCGCGCGAGGTCGCGCCGCATCCGGCGGACCCTCCAGGGAGCCCAGGCCCAGACCTGCGGAGCGATGTAGTAGAGGACCGGGACGCCCCGGCGGCGGGCCATCCGGGCGAGGAGGAAGTGGAGGCCCGGATAGTCGAGAAGGACGACGAGGACGGGCTTCTCGTCGCGGAGGATGCGGTGGAGGCGGCGAACCGCCCCGAAGAGGCGGGGGACCGCGCGGATCACCGAGGAGAACCCGATCAGGCCGAGCCCGACGAGGTCCACGCGCACGTCGCACCCGGCGGCCCGGAGGCGCTCGCCGCCGAAGCCGAGCCAGCGGAGGTTCGCGCGGCGCGCGTTCGCTTCTTCGAGGAGGCGGACGGCGTGCCCTTCCGCGGAGACGTCGCCGACGGAGAGGAAGATCGTGCGCGGCGTTCCCGGCACCGGCCGGGAGGGGCGAGGAGGGGGGGGAGGAAGGGGTGGACGGGGGGCGGCGAGGGCGGATTCGAGGGCGGCGCGCCAGCGCCGGCGCCGCGCGAGGTAGAGCGCGAACCGCGGGAGGGCGAGGAGGAGCCCGCCGAGGGCGTCGAGGAGGCCCCCGAGCGCGGCGAGCGTGGAACCCGGCCCTAGCGTTCGGGCGCGTCCTTCGCGCACCGGAACCCGATGTCCGGCTCGCGGGTCGTCAACGCCGGATAGGCCCAGCGCCACGAGGCCGACTCCTTCGACCCGGGCCTGCGGAACGAACCGCCGCGCAGGACGACGTTCGCGTTCTCCCGAAGCCGTCCGACGGGCCGCCCGTCCGGATAGCTCGCCGTCCACTCGGAGACGTTCCCCGCCATGTCGAGGCATCCGAACGGGGAAAGGTCGCCGGGAAACGAGCCGACCGCCGCCGTCTGCCCGAGGGCGGCGCCCGCGTGGTTGCATCGGGAGGCGTCCCACACGTTTCCCCAGGAGTAGAGGAAGCCCTCGGGACCCCTCGCCGCGAACGCCCACTCGTCCTCCGTCGGGAGGCGTCCTCCGGTCGAGGCGGCGAACGCGAGGGCGTCCTCGAGCGTGACGCCCGTGACCGGATGGTCTTCGCGCCCCGGAGGAGGGGAGGGGGCCTCGTTCGCCGCGCGCGGCCAGGTCGCGGGGACATGCTTCGCCGCCTCGGCCGCGGGGATCGAGTCGAGGAATCTCTTGTACCGGCGGTTCGTGACCTCGGTCCGGTCGAGGTAGAAGGACCGGAGCGAGACCTCGAAGGTCTTCTTCGTCCGCTCCGTGTCGAGGTCCCAGCCGCTGTCCCCCCCGAGTCGGTAGTTCCCTCCCGGCACGAGGACCATCCCCTCCGGGATCGAGGCGTAGCCGGGGTGGAACCGATCGGGGCGGACGATCCGCTCGAGCTTCGTCGCCGCCTCGAGGAGCGCGCGCTCCGCGGCCGCGAACTCCCGGGCCTGCGCCGACTCGCGGAAGATCGCGCCGTTCCAGGCCTCGTGGAAGGGGCGCTCGAGGTCGATCGCCCCCGCGAGGGCGGCGGCTGCGGCGTCGGCCCCCGTCGGGGGGGGCTCGGCCCCGAGCAACTCGGCGAGACGCGCCGCGAGCGCCGGGGCGATGGCGGAGGGGACGCCCGAGGGGGGGAGCGCGGCAAGGAGTCGCTGGCGGAGGAAGGTCTGCGCCTTCCCCCGCGCGGCCGGGTCGATCCTCCCCTCCCGCCCCTCGACCGCGAGGGCGTCGAGGGCGGCGCGTGCGCATCCCTCGAGGCTCGCGCGGGCGGAGGCGCCCCCGTCCTCCCGGGCCCGCAGGAACCAGGACTCCCCTTCCCCGTAGGCGGCGGCGAGCGCCTCGTAGGCCTTCTCGCGGGCCTCGCGCAACCGCCGCACCTCGGCCTCCGCCCGCGCGCGCTCGTCCACGGGCGAGGCGAGCGGGGGCGGGAACGGGAGGAAGAAGAGGAGGAGGGAGGCGCAGTTCGCCC
Source organism: Planctomycetota bacterium (assembly GCA_035695825.1). Lineage (GTDB taxonomy): Bacteria > Planctomycetota > UBA1135 > UBA1135 > JAKEFM01 > JAKEFM01. The sequence continues at coordinate 166,541 of DASRRH010000026.1, forward strand.
CGCCCATCGCAAGATCCGGCGCGGCGCCCTTCTAGCCGGGCGCCGGGCCCCGGTCAATTCGGCCCCTCCCGGGGTAGTGGGTCAGTTTCCGGTCTCCTCGGTTTCCAGGAGGGAAACGAGGTCAGAGACGGACCAGAGCCGGTCGGAGACGCCCGCCTCCATCGCCGGGGAGATCCGAAGGGTCTGATGCCTCCGGACGAAGTTGTAGTAGGTGAAGTGGAAGGCGACCGCGTGGCCGAGCATCTCGAGCTTCTTCGAAAAGGCGTTCATCAGGCGGGTGAATCGGCGCATGCCCATCCGCATCGTAAGGTTCTGCCGCTCGACGAAGGAAGTCGAGACGTGCTTCGGGTCGGGAGACCCCTCGACCCGGTGCTTCTTCGCCCCGATGCAGACCGCGGGAGAGTAGCGCGCTTCTCCGGCCCGCTCCGCCCCGTAGATCTTCACGAGCTGGGAGTAGTCGATCTCCCCCCCGAATGCATCCTCGATCGCTTCCAGGTTGGCCGCATGCCCGTCCGTCGTGAGCTGAACTCGGTGCGCGAGGCGCCCGGCGAGATCGTTCATGAACGCGGTCGCGGTCCCGGCGTCGCGGGAACCGAGCATCCAGGCGGGGACGAGCTTCGTCTCGGCGTCGATCGCGACGAAGGTCCAGACATCCCCGAAACCAGGGATGCCGCGCTTCGCGTCGGGAAGGTTCTTTTGCTTCGCGTAGACGAAGGACCAGATCTCGTCCACCTGGACCCGGCGGCAGGAGAGGTTCCGCATTCTTCGCTCGTGGTGGCAGGCGCAAGCGCGGCCCAGGTCAGCGAGGAGCTTCGCGACGGTGTTCTTCGCGACCCCGGTCATGCGGACCGTCGAACGGATGGAATTCCCCTCAACGAGCGCCGAGACGACCCTGGTCCGATCCTCAAGGCTCAAGCGATTTATACTGACTACTATGCTTGATCGTTCTAGGATATGCAAGCATAAAGTCGCTTGACTCTCATGATGCTTGCGTGTATAAGATGTAAGCATGACCATTGATAAGAACGCAAGCAAGAGTTCTGCGAACGCCCGCGGCGGTTACGCTCGAGCCGAGGCGCTTCCGCCCGAGGAGCGGTCCAAGATCGCCCGCGACGCGGCGCTCGCCCGCTGGGACGCCGACATCCCTAAGGCGACGTACTACGGCAGCTTCCGGCTCGGAGCCACCGACCTCGATGCGGCGGTGTTACCCAACGGGAAGCGGCTCCTGACCCAAGGTCCGTTCCTTCGAGCCCTCGGTCGGTCGCGCTCTCCAAAGGGCGGCACGGGCGTCCTGAGCACCGTCGACGGGCTGCCGTCTTTCTTGCAGGCAGAAAGCCTTAAGGCATTTATTTCTGATGATTTGCGTGCGTCGACGACCCCGATCTTGTTTCGCACACCCGCGGGCAAGCGCGCGGTGGGGTACGAGGCGCAGCTCCTGCCGATGGTCGCCGAGGTCTATCTCCACCTCCGCGATACACTCGCGGCCGAAGGTAAGCTGGTTCCGCAGACCCTCGCGCACGTCGTCGCGGCGGCGGACGTCGTCATTCGCGGACTCGCGCGAGTCGGGATCGCGGCGCTCGTCGACGAGGCGACCGGCTACCAGGATGTCCGCGACCGGCAAGCCCTTCAGGCCCTCCTCGACCAGTTTCTCCTCAAGAAATTCGCCGCGTGGGCCAAGCGGTTCCCTGACGAGTTCTACAAGGAGATGTTCCGGCTGCGCGGCTGGGAATGGCGCGGCATGACCGTCAACCGCCCGTGGCCGGTCGCGCAGTACACTCGCGACATCGTGTACGCGCGCCTGGCCCCAGGGCTGCTCGCGGAATTGGAACGGCGCAACCCTACGGACGAGAGCGGTCGACGTAAGGCGAAGCACCACATGTGGCTAATGCCAGACCTCGGGCATCCGATGCTCGCGCAGCACATCCATGCCGTGGTCGGCTTCATGCGGGCCAGCGATTCGTGGAAACAGTTCATGGGTTTGCTCGATCGGGCCTTCCCGCGGCGGGGCGACACGCTCCGTCTGCCGCTCTTTTCTACCCCTCCGGCGGCGGCGCCGGCTTCGGTCGACGCCAGCGCGCCAGAGCCGCTCTTCGAGCAATCGCAACCCGCCGGCCCTTCGACAACTTCTTAGCCCGTGCCTTGCCGCCCTTGAGCCCGCCTAGCTTCCCAAGGGCGACGGCGGCGGGGTTCTTCGCGGTCTCCTTCTTCTGGGGCGGGACACCCGGAGGACGTTCCCCTGTCACGTCCCCGACGATGGAGGCGGCGAGCTGGTTGAGGTCTCGGGGCTTGCTTGTGCGCTTAGGCATACCTAGAGTATGCCGCGCTGGCCGAACGAATCCCACGGGAGACCCATGGCGTACATCTACCCGTTCAAGAACGCGCCGAACGATCTCGTCTCCAAGGTCTGGTGGAAAGGAATTCCGGACCCCGCCTACGACTCAAAAGTCAGGATGAAGGATCGGTGCGGCCACGTCATGAAGTGGTTGGACCACGGGAAACGCAATGCCGAGTTCGGGTGGGAGATCGACCACATCGTTCCCACCGCCCACGGCGGCTCGGACGACCTCTCGAACCTTCAACCGCTGTGGTGGCAGAACAACGCCGATAAAGCAGATCGGCTCAACTGGAAGTGCGGGACGTAGCCGGAGAAGACTGCCGTCCCGACTTCTCCATCAGACAATCCCGTTCGAGGATCGCGCAAAGGTTGTAGGCCGCATCGGCGAGGCATTCCCACGCCCTCGCGACTTCGGCGGAATCAGGGCGCGATTCAGCCCGACGCCGCATCTCGAACGCCGCTTCGGCCGACCGCCGGAAAACCTCGAAAAGCTCGCGGACATTCATCGTAGGGACCTCCTAGGTTCAAACTGACCCACTACCCCTCCCGGCGCGTCCCCGGGTAGCGGCCGCGGTCCTCGCGGGATCGGTCGTACTCCGAACGGAAGTGGTCCGTGACCCCCGGCGCGGGCGCGTCGAGGTCGAAGATCCGGGGCGTGAGGAGGATCAGGAGGTTCGACTTGCGCGTCGTCGTCCTCTGGCTGCTGAAGAAGAAGCCGAGGAGGGGGATGCTCCCGAGGATCGGGACGCGCCGCTCCTCCTGGCGCTCCTCCTCCCGGAGGAGCCCGCCGAGGAAGAGCGTGCCCCCGTCCTTCACGATCACCTCCGTCGTGACCGTCCGGCGGTCGACGACGGGGACGCCGTTGAAAAAGTCCTTCACCTCGCTCACGGCCGGGGCCACCGCCATGCGGACGAAGCGGTCCTCCTGGATCGTCGGGTTCACCTTGAGCGTGATCCCGACCTCCTCGAACTGCACCTCCTGCACGGTCGCGGTCGTCGAGCCCCCCCCCGCGACGTCGAACGTGCTCGTCGACCGGACGTAGGGGACCTTCTCGATGATCTCGATCTTCGCCTCCTTGCCGTTGATCGAGGCGACGCGGGGGGCGGAGAGGAGATCGACGCTCGCGACCGTCTCGAGGGCGTTCAGCGCCGCGGCGATGCTCCCCGCGTCGTTCGACCAGGCGAGGTTGAAGTTCGTCGAGGGGGCGAGGAGGTCGGAGAGGAGGGTGCCCGTCGTCTCGTCGAGCGAGATGTTCGAGAGGTCGACGCGGGCGCCCCGCTCGTCGTCGCGGTCGAGGCCGATCTCGAAGATCTGGGCCTCGATGACGACCTGCTTCTCGCGGCGGTCGACCTGGGAGAGGTAGCGGTCGACGTCCCCGAGGCGCTCGGGGAGGTCGCGGACGAAGAGGGTGTTGTTCTCCGAGTTGAGGACGAGCTTCCCCGTCGGCGAGAGGAGGAGGGCGACTTGCTTCTCGACCGAGGAGGCGCTCACGGAGGCGACCCGGAACGACCGGGAGGCGACCGGGGCGGCGGCGGAACCCGCGTCCCCGGCGGGGCGGGAGGTCGTGCCCCCGGAGTCCTCGTCGACGAAGAGGACGTCGCCGAAGCGTTGCAGGCGGAGCCGGTACCGCTGGAGCAGGGCCGTCACGGCGTCGCGGAGGGTCACCTCGTTCAGCGTGATCGACACGCGCCGGTCGAGGCCGTCGGCGGCGACGAGGTTCAGGGACCCCGCGCGGGCGATCATCCGGATCACCTCCCCGAGGGTCGCGTCCGGCAGCTCGATCGAGATCCGGCGATCCCCCGGGAGGAGGTCCTCGGGTCTGCCACCCGCCTCCTCTTGCGGGGAGGGAGAGGGTTCGGCGGGAGCCTCGACCGGGGGAGCGGGCCCGGGGGCGGGGGGCTCCGGCGACGGACGAGCCGCGGGGGGGGGATCGGGGGCCTCGACTGGGGCGGGGGCCATCCTCCGGCGTTCCTCGAGGGACCCGAGGCCCGGGTTCTCCCAAGCGGAAGGTCCCCGCGCACGGGGGCGCGGACGCTCGGAAGGAGGCGCCGAACAGCCGGGCCCGGCCGCGAAGGCCGCAGCGAGGGTGGAGAGGAGGAAGAGGGGCCTAGCGATCATCGCGTGCTTTCTCGTCGGGGTCGGAGGGCTCTCGGCGGAGCGGCAGTTCGAGGACCTCCGTGCCGAGCCTCAAGACGATTCGACCCGGGTGGATCGAGGTGAGCTCCGCCGCTTCTCCGGCCGTTCCGAACGGCACGCGCTCGCCGACGCGGTAGATGCGATCCCCGATCAGGGCCAAGGAACGGTCCCCGTCGCGGAGGATCGCCCGGAGGCGAAGTCCGGCGCGGGGGAGGGGCGCGGGGGCGCTCCGGAAGGGATCGGACGCGGCGAACGGGGATCCCCGCGTCGCCGCCGCGAGGAGCGCCGCCGTCCGAAACTCTCTCGGAGGAGAGGGGGAGAGCGAAGGGACGTCCGCGCCGGCTCCGCCCGGACCGGAGGACTGCGCGGGGGAGATCTCCGGGAGGGGATCGGTCTCGAAGAGCCCGCGGACGCGGAGGGCGGCGAACGCGAGGGAGGCGACGCCGAAGAGGGCCACGGCCACCGCCTTCCCGCGCGAGGAGAAAGGTCTCACCGGGGTTCCTCGGTTTCCTTTTCCACCCGTGGACTTCCGAGGAAGAGCCCCTCGAGCAGGAGGCGGTGGTCGTCCGACGCCCTCGCCGAGGGGGGGCCGGCGAGGAACCGCGGCAGGGTCCCTTCGTCCGACCCCTCCTTTCCTCCGGTTCGACTCCCGGCTCCGCGGATGCCCGCGCCGCAGCGTCCGAGGAGTAGGCGCGCGGGGACGACGAGGGGGCCGAGGGCCCGGGAGAGGAAGGCCGCGCAGGCCTCGAAGGGCCCCTCGACCAGGCACTCGAACGGGATCGCGACGAGCTCCGTGGGGCTCGGATTGGCGGGGTCGACCCACGTCGTCGGGGTTCCGGCCGAGCAACGGACGAGAGTCACCCCTGCCCGCGAGGCGTCGGAGAGGAGGGAGGCCTTCACCGCGGTGGGGTCCGCCCGGGCCGAGAGGGCGGCGCGGGATCGCTCCGTCCGTTCGAGCACGCCCGCCCTCCCCTCCCGGCGGTACCGGGCGATCTCGTCGGCGTCCCGCGCGAGCAGCCGGAGCCCCGCGAGTCTCGACTCGAAGAGGGAGGCGACTTCGGCCTCGCCGCGGTGGGCGGAGCGAATGGCGAGGAGCGCTCCCGCAGCGACGACGAGGCCGGCGCCTGCCCGGAGAGCGGGGCCGCGTCGGCGCGCCGAGAGGAGGCTCACGGCCCACCCCTGCGCGCCTCGAGGCGAATCGCGAACCGCTCGACGAACGCGCTCCTTCCCCCGCTCGGGGTCGACTCGAGGATCTCCGTGCGGACCTCCGCGGCGTCGGGGCTTCGGCGCAGGGCCGCCGCGTAGGCGTCGAGAGGCGTCGCCCCTCGCTCGCCGTACTCGTTCCGCGAGAGCCCGTACGCGGTGAGGGCGGGGGGGCTCCCCGGCGACTTCGCGTCGAAGACGACGGCCTCGAGGACCGCCCCCTCGGGGCGCGCGTCGAGGAGGTCGGCGAGGAGGCCCTGGAGATCGATCCGCGAGGCCTCGACTGCGTCGATCAGGCGGGCGAGACGCTGCGACTCCTCGCGCTCGCCGGCGGCGGCCCGCGCATCGGACTCGACCGGAGCGAAAGCGAGGGCGAGGGGCCCGAGGTCGGCGAGGGCCTCCCCCCGGATCCGGCGCGCTCGGGCGAGGGTCGCGAGGGCGTCGCCCGCGGCGAGGCCGGCGCCGAGAGCGACGGCGAGAGCCGCGGCGAAGGCGCCCCTCCGCAGGCGGGGGAACCGCCACGCGGCGGGGAGCAGATCGAAAGCGGATGCGTCCGCCGCGGACGCGGCCGCGACGGCGAGCGCCCCGAGCGTGGAGCCCTCCGGCGCGGCCGCGACGCTCCCGAGCGTCTCCACCCCGCCGAGGAGGACGCCGAGGCTCGAGAGGGTCCGGAGCGCGGGGACGTCGGCGGCGCTCGCGCCGACGCAGCCGACCCGCTCGATCCTCCGGCCCCGGCTCTGCGTCTTGTAGAAGGTCGTGGTCCGGAGGATCTCCGCCCCGAGGGCCTCTCCCATCCGCTCCTTTTCCCCGAGGGGGAGGGTCCGGAGGAGGCGGAGCCACCCTCCGTCCCAGACCGTGAGCCGGACCTCCTCCGGAGAGCAGAGGTCGACGACGATCCAGGAGGTCGGATTCAGCTCGCAGCGCTCCCGGGCGAGGAGAAGGGCGGGGGCGAACGGGGGAAGGAGCGCCTGGGGCCGGATCCCCGCGCGCGCGAGGGTCCGGAGGAAGGGGAGGACCTCCTCCCGGCGCGCCGTGACGAGGAGCGCCTCGGCGGCGGAGTCGGGCGGACCGAGCGGGATCGCCTTCCAGAGCGCGTCCTCCCCCCCTCCCCTCGCCAGGGAAGCGAGGTAGGAGGTCCGTTCCCGGGCCCGGAGAGGAGGGATCGGGACGATGCGGTGGGCGACGAGCGTGGGAGGGAGGACCGCCCGGACGGGCCCCGGGCGCCCCGTCCCCGGCGGCGCGCGGAGCTGCGCGCGCAGCGCCCGTCCCGAGACGCTCTCGAGGGAGAGGGTCTGCACCTCCGCCCGGTCGACCTTCTCTCCGTCGGCACGCACGCGCGCCAGGGTGAGTTTGGACCCCGACAGGACGACCCCCACCCGGGAACTTCGGCCGGCCGTCGCCGCCGGCGGACCGAAGGCTCCTCCCTGGTCCGTCGGGCCCGAAGCGCCGGGCGGAGTTTCCCTCCCGGCGAGCGACGCCCTCTCCGTCTCCGTCCCCATGGTTCAGAGATGGGAGGAAGTGACCCCCGTCAGGAGGATCGCGACCTCCCCGGGAGGGTCCTTGTCGTGCCCCTTCGCCAGGCCCTGCGCGTTGTCCTTGTAATGGCCGAGCGCCTTGCCGTTGTTCCCGTCCGCTCCCGCGGTCCCGGAGCCGTCGGCGACGAACGGGCTTCCCCAGGCGTCCGCGTCCCAGGCGGAGTCGCCGTCGAGATAGTTCCGGGCGCGGAGCGCGGAGAGGACCTCGGGGTAGAGATCTCCCGGGTCCCAGAGGTGGTCCGCGTCTTCGCTCCGGAGGAAGCGTCGGATCGCGCCGTTGATCACGGCGATGCGTCGCAGCGACTCGGTCCGGAGGAAGGGTCGGAGGTCCACGCGGCGCGCGAGGTCGTCGCCGTCGTGCTCGATTCCGTTCGGTCCCGCGCTCCGAAGCTCTCCGAGCGTCGGGTCGAGGAGGGTCCAGCCGACGAGAGCCCCGAAGGCGTCCGCGTCCGCCCGCAGGGGGAAGCCCGGGGGTGCCGCGTCGAAGGGCTCGTCGAGGTAGGGGCCCGCCCAGCCGCGCGGCGCGCAGGCAGGCTCGAGGAGGTCGCGGAGGGACTCGGGGAGGGAGAGCGTGTCCTCGGCGTAGTGATGGACGGAGCGCTCGAGGAGGTCGAGGTCCGCCGCCGTCCGCGCGACCCGCTCCCCCGCGAGGCGCGAGAACGTGGTCGGGAGAAGGAGCCCCGCAAGCGCGAGGACGACTCCGACGACGGCGAGGAGGCCGAGGAGGGCGAACCCTCTTCGCCGCGCGGAAACGGAGCGGGAGCGCAGGGGTCGCACGGCTGGGGACGGGCGGGACGGGGGGGGGTGCCCGGTGTCCCTTCATCGGCCGGCCCCGCCGGAGGCTTGATTCTCCTAGCGGAAGCGGCAGACGGGCCGCGTCGGGGAGGGGGCGGGGTCGATCGAGAAGGGGCGTCCGAGCGGGTCGGCCCGGTAGCGCGGATCGGCGTTGAGGAGCCCGCAGTCGACGAGCGTCGAGCGGACCGCCTCGAAGTCGGTGTTGGAGGGGAAGTCGAGCGCCTTCCGGTACTGCCGGAGGAAGGCGACGAGGGCGGTGTTGAGGACCTCGAGCCGCCGCCTCCTCTCGGTCCGGAAGACCGGGGCTCCCTCGATCGACTTGACGAGGTCGTCCCCGTCCCCGGGAGCCCCGTTGGAGCCCGCGCTCCGGAGGCGCGCCCGCGTGGGGGAGGTCGGCTCGTACTCGAAGGGACGTCCCCAGGCGTCCCGGTCCGGCTCGCTCCTCCCGTCGGGGATGCCGGAGACGAACCGGTCGGCCAGGTAGCGTCCGCACCACCCCTCGTTCGGGGTCGGCTCGGTCTGGAGGTCGGCGAGGGAGGCGGGGAGCCGCCCGCAGTCCTCGAGGAAGGCGAGGACCGCCGCGTCGATCCGCCGCATGCGATCCGCGGTCTCCATCCGGTCCCCCTCCTCCTCGCTCTTCCGGAGGAGCGGGAGCGCCGTCCCGGCGAGGAGGGCCACGATCGCGAGGGAGACGAGGAGCTCGAGGAGGGTGAACCCCCGGCGGCGCGTCGCGCTCATCCCTTCGTCTCCCTATTTCCCGTTCTTTCCGCCCGCCTCCGACCCGGACTCGCAGGGAGGGGCGGGGGGAATGGGGGCGGTCGGATCGTCCGTGGAGTAGCAGAAGACCGGGGAGGTCACCCGGATCGCGGGAGGGTCGACCGCCGTGACGCGGAACGCTTCTCCGAAGGCGTCGGTCGCGTAGCGAGGGTCGTCGTTCAAGTACTGCGCCTCGATCAGGGCCGAGCGAAGGGCGGGGAAGCTCCCCGTGATCGCCGGGGCGAAGTCGGCGGCGTATTTCCCGGACACGGCGTTCAGGACGCGGAGCCTTCGGACGGTCTCGGCCCGCAGCTCGGGAATCGCGTCGATCGTCCGGACGAAGTCGTCGGCGTCTTCCGGGCTGCCGTTCGCCCCCGCGCTGCGGAGCGTCGCTCGGAAGGGATGGACGACCGCGTAGGCGAGATCTCGACCGTACCCGTCCTGCCGGAAGGAGGCCGCGACGCTGGGCGGGGCCTGGTCGAACTCGTCGACGAGGTAGGGCCCGTCCCACCCCTCGACGCCCCCGGAGACCGCCAGCGCCGCCAGGTCCTGCGGGAGGGCGCCGGTATCCTCCACGAAGGCGCGGATCGCGGCCTCGATCCGGTCGAACCGCCCGCGGGTCCGCTCGCCGCGCAGCAGGCCCTGCCGCGGAGCGAGGGCGAGCGCGATCGCGCCGGAGAGGAGCGCGAGGAGCGCGACGGCGACGACCAGCTCGAGGAGCGTGAATCCTCGGGGGCGGGGGTCCGGCCCGCGCCGGGGAAGGGGTCGACGAGGGGGGGGCTGCACGCGGCGCCTCAGAATTGGGACGACCGGACGCGCCAAGGGGGGGCGAACCCCTCCCCGGCGAACGCGCGGCCCCAGGCGTCGCGCTCGAATCGGGGATCGTCATCGAGGAAGCCACGCTCGACGAGGAGGAGGCGGGCCTGCGACCATTCGGAGGGGAGGGGGCCGGTGCCGAGAGGAGCCTCGGCGTCCCGGAGCGGGTCGAGGACCGGCCCGTAGAGATGCCCCTCGTTGTGGGCGCGGATCGCCTCCTCGATCCGGCGCAGGCGGGACAGGGTTTCGATCCGCAGCTCCGGGGCCACGTCGACCTCGTAGACGAGGTCGTCCGCGTTGCCCCGGACGCCGTCGGACCCCGCGCTCCCGATGCGGGCGCGCGTCGCGTCCGCGGCCGAAGCGCCCGGGAGCGCGCCGAGCCGGACGTACTCGAGGGGTCGATCCCAGGCGTCCGCCGGTTCGAACGCGCCCCCCCCGCCTCCGGCGCCGAGGACGACCCGTCGATCGGAGAGGTAGGGGCCGCGCCAGGAGGTCACGCCGGAGCCGTTCGAGACGAGGTGGGACAGGTCGGGGGGAAGGGCGAGGACCCCCTCGTTCGTCGCGCAGGCGTCGGTCGCGAAGCGGTGGATCGCCTCCGCGAGACGCCGGAGGGAGGCGGCGGTCGCGTCGTGAAAGGCCCGGCGCCGCATCGCGGCCGCGGAGAAGCCCGCGATCCCCGAGACGGCGGCGACGATCCCCAGGGCGACGACGAGCTCGAGGAGGGTGAAGCCGCGCCCGCGCCTCATCGCCGGACCGCCTCGAAGAGCCGGAAGACCGGCAGGAGGGCCGCGAGCACGACGAATCCGACGACGAGCCCCGCGCAGACCGTGAGGCAGGGCTCGACGAAGGCGAGGAAGCGCCGGACGACCGCGGGGACGTCCCGGTCGTAGTAGGCCACGATGCGGTCGAAGGCCTCGTCGACGCGCCCCGCCCGTTCGCCGACCGCGATCATCCGCGTGACGAGGGGCTGGAAGGCCCCCGTGGCGCGAACCGCCTCGGCGAGCGGGGCGCCCGAGAGGAGCCGGCGGGCCGCCTCCCGGACCGCGCGGCGCATGGCTCGGTTCTCGAGGACGCCCGCCGTCGTCTCGAGGGCGCTCCGGAGGTCGATCCCCGCGCGGTAGAGCGTCGAGAGGGTGGAGGCGAACTGGGCCGCGGCGACCTTGCGGAGGAGGGAGCCGATGCGCGGGAGGCGGAGGGCGAGGCGGGAGAGGAGGACCCTCCCCTCCTCGCTCCGCCCCGCCGCCCCGAGCCCGCCGGCGAGGAGGATGACGGCTCCGACGAGGAAGAGGGCGTGGCGCGTGAAGAGGTCCGTGACGAGGAGGAGCGCGCGGGTCGGGGCGGGGAGCTGGACCCCGGCGCTCCGGTAGACCTCGCTCAGGCGCGGCACGAGGAAGGTGACGAGAAAGACGACGAGGCCGACGACCGCCAGGGCGAGGACCGTCGGGTAGACGAGCATCTGGCGGACGAGGCCGCGCACCGACTCGCGCCACTCGAGGTGCTCGGCGAGGCGGCGCAGGACTTCGGGGAGGGAGCCCGCGGACTCCCCGGCGCCGACGACCTCGCGGTAGACCGGGGAGAAGGTGCGCGGAAAACGCGCCATCGCCTCGGAGAGCCTGCGCCCGCGTCCGACGTCCGCCTCGAGCTCCCGGATCACGGGTCCCAGAGGGGCGCGGGCGGACTCCTCGGCGAGGTCGTGGAGCCCGTCGTAGAGGGGGATCCCGGAGGACTCGAGGGTGGCGAGGTTGTGGGTGAAGTCGATCAGCTCGCGCCGGGGGACCCGCCCCTCCCATCCGCGGCCGCCGTGCGCGACCTCCTCGGCGCGCAACATCGTGAACCCGCGGGCGGCGAGGAGGTTGGCGAGGTCGGAGGCGGTGGTCGCCTCCGTGACCCCGTGCAGCCGGACGCCCCGGGAGTCGAGGGCCTGGTAGCGGAAGGAGGTCACTGCCTAGTCGGCCTCCCCCGCGTCCACCGTGACCCGAAGCACCTCGCCCATCGTCGTCGAGCCGGAGAGGACCTTCGCGCGGCCGTCGTCGAGGAGGGTGGACATGCCCCGGGCGCGCGCCTCGCGGGCGAGGTCGCGCGCCGATCCGCGGCGGGCCGCGATCTCCGCCGAGGCGGCGCTCGGAGTGAAGAGCTCGTAGATCCCGATGCGGCCCCGGAACCCGCCCCCGCGACACGCGGGGCACCCTCTCGGGTGGAGGAGGCGCGCTCCGGGGGGAAGGCCCGCTCCGAGCCACTCGCGCTCCCCCGGGGTCGGCTCCTCCTCGACCGCGCAGGCCCGGCAGAGGAGGCGGACGAGCCGCTGGGCGAGGACGCCGAGGATCGTCGAGTTGAGGAGGAAGGGCTCGATCCCCATGTCGAGGAGCCGAGGGAGGGAGCCGACGGCGCTCGTCGTGTGGAGGGTCGAGAGGACGAGGTGGCCGGTCAGGGCGGCGCGGACGGCGATCTGCGCGGTCTCGAGGTCGCGCATCTCCCCGACGAGGAGGACGTCGGGATCCTGGCGGAGGAGGGCGCGGAGCGCGGCGGCGAACGTGAGGCCGATCTCGGGCCGCACCTGGCACTGGCGGACGAGCGGGAGCCGGTATTCGACGGGATCCTCCGTCGTGCAGATCTTCCTCTGCATCGCGTCGAGGGTGGCGAGGAGCGCGAAGAGGGTCGTGGTCTTCCCCGAGCCGGTCGGTCCGGAGGCGAGGAAGAGCCCGTTCGGCCGGGCCGCCGCGGCGCGGCAGGCCTCCGCGATCCTCGGGGGGAGGCCGAGCCGATCGAGGCGGGGGACCGTCCCCGCCGCGTCGAGGAGGCGGAGCACGATGTTTTCCCCATGGATCGTGGGGAGGACGGAGACGCGGAGATCGACCCGGCCCGCGCGTCCCTCGAACCGGATCCGGCCGTCCTGGGGAAGGCGATGCTCGGAGATGTCGGCGCCGGCGAGGAGCTTCACGCGGGAGAGGACCGCCAGCGCGAGGTCCGCGGGGACGTTCTCCGCGGGGACGAGGAGGCCGTCGACGCGGAAGCGCACCCGGAGGAGCCTCTCCTCCGGCTCGAGGTGGATGTCGGTCGCCCCGACCTCGTGGGCGTGGGAAAGGAGCCCCTCGACGAAGTGGACGGCGGCGTCGGCGTCCTCCCCTCGCCCGTCGATCGTCGCGTCGAGCCGGTCCCCCTTCCCCGCGAGATAGGCGCGGACGGCGGCCTGGATCTCCTCCCGCGGGGCTCCGACGGTCCGGACGGGCAGGCCGAGCGCGCGCGTGATCCCGTCCACGGCGAGGACGTCCGTCGGGTCGGCCATCGCCACGAGCAGCCCGTTTCCCTCCCGGCGGATCGGGACGAAAGGGTGGCGGCGGAGGAGCGCCTCGCCGCACGCCTCGAGGAGCGCCGGGTCGGGCCGCTCCTCCCGCAGGGAGACGAACGGGCTCCCCTCCGCGTCGAAGAGGACGGCCCCGAGGACCTCCTCCGCGATGAACCCGAGGCCGACGAGGATGCGCCCGAGGGGCTCGCCCGTCCGCTTCTGCTCCTTCAGCGCGACCTCGAGTTGCGCGTGCGTGAGGAGGCTGCGTGCGATCAGGCGATCGCCGAGGCGGGGAGCCAGGGTGGTCGGCCCCGGGGGAGCGCCGGCTTCGGTCATCGGGGCCCCGGGAACGGGTAGGGGACGGCGAGATCGTCCCCTCCCGGTGCGGAGGACCCCGCCGCCGTCTCGAGGCGGCCGTCGGCCCCCGTGCACACCGCGATCCCCGATCCCTCGCCCCGGAGGAGGAGGAACGGGTTCCCCCACGGATCGGAGGCCCCAGGGACGGGCGCGGGAGGGTCGGCCGCAGCAGCGTGAGTGGGGGGCTCCGCGGCTCCCCGGGCCGGCGGCGATCCCTCGAGCCGCTCTTCGCCCGCGCGTCGCGCGATCCGGACGAGCTCGCTCCAGGCGAGCGCTTCGCGCGAGTCCCGGCGGGCGGCCGCTCCCTCCGAGAGGAAGAGCGCGCCCCCCGCGAGCGCCGCGAGGAACAAGAGGGAGGGCTCTAGGATGGCGAGGCCGCGCTCGGTGCGCACGGGGAAGACTTCCGGGGCGCCGGGGGGAGGCGCGCCTGGCGTATCGGGCGCCCCGGCAGGGACCCTTTAGAAGTCGCGGCGCCCGAAGACGCGGTCGGAGGCGAGGAACAGCGCCGCCGTGACTCCCACGAGGGCGAGGTCGGTCCCGATCGGGAGAGCGCCGCTCCGGAGGATGCGGAGGTAGGTCGGGACGTCGGAGAGCCGGTACATCGAGTAGTGGGTCACCTGGTTGACCAGGTAGAGCGCGAAGGAGAGCGTCGAGACGCCGAGGACGAGGAAGGCGACGCGGGTCGCGTCGGAGGCGATCGTCGACCCGAGAAACGTCGCGGCGTAGATCGCGAGGAGGAAGAGGGACGCGTGCGCGCCGGCGAGGAGGATCGGGCCGGCCGGGACGGTCTCCCCGATCCCCGGGATCGCCCGCGCGAGGGGGACCGCGCTCGCGCTCGAGACGAGGACCGGGAGGACGAGGGCGAAGGCGCCGACGAGGAACTTCGAGGCGAGGATCCGGCGCCGGCTGAAGGGGCGGGAGACCAGGATCTCGATCGTGCGGTTCTCGACCTCGCGGGAGACGGCCCCCATCGCGAAGAGGGTGGCGGCCGCCGTGCCGAGGCTGTTCACGGCCTTGAAGAACTGCTGGGCGACGAGGTAGGCGAGGAAGCCCGCCTCCTCGATCGTCTGGAGGAGCTCCTTCACGGCCTGGAGGGGGGCGATCTTGGCCCACACGGGCATGTGGTCGCGGAAGTCGGGGTAGAAGAGGAGGGAGAGGACGAGGTTCCCCTCGAGGAGGAGGAAGAAGAGGACGGCCCCCGCCGCCGACTCGCGGATCAGGCGACGGAGGAGCAGGAGCGGGCTCCGTAGAGTGCGGTGTAGAGGTCGGCGAGGGAGGGACGGTTCCACTCGAGGGAGGCCACCGGGAGGTCGAGGAGGGAGCGGAGCGCGGCCGCCGGATCCCCGTCGACCCGGAGGAGGAACGTCTCCCCTTCCCTCCCCGCGACGGCGAGGCCGGCCCGCGCGAGCGCCTCCGGGGGGAGGGGGTCCCGGAAGGTCGCCCGGAGGAAGCGGGCCGTCTTCTTTCGGATCCCCTCGATCGTGTCGCAGTCGAGGACCGCTCCCGCGTGGAGGAAGGCCACGCGGTCGCAGACCCGCTCGACCTCGGCGAGGTCGTGGGACGAGAGGAGGATCGTCCGGCCGCGCGAGCGCTGTTCGCGCAGGACCTCGAGGAGCACCTGCCGCATCGAGGGGTCGAGCCCCTCGGTCGGTTCGTCGAGGACGTAGAGGGGGACGTCGGGGAGGAGGGCGGCGGCGAGGGCGAGCTTGCGCTTCATCCCGTGCGAGTAGGCCCGGACTCGATCCCCGAGCGGGAGGGCGAACGCCTCGAGGAGGCGCCGTTCGAGCGCGCGGTCGATCGCGGCGTAGCCGTCGAGGGCGAAGGCGAGGAACTCCGCTCCCCGCATTCGCTCGTAGAGGTTCGCGTCCCCCGGCAGGTATCCCGTCCGGCGGCGCACGTCGAGGGCCTGCGCGGGGAGGCGGTGCCCGAGCGCGCGGGCCTCGCCTCCGGTGGGGCGGACCACCCCGACCAGGATCCGAAGGAGCGTCGTCTTCCCCGCGCCGTTCGGGCCGACGAGCCCGAACACCTCGCCGGAGGGGACCGCCAGGTCGATCCCGGCGAGCGCGACCCGGCCCCGGTACCGCTTCTCGAGGCGGAGGACCTCCACGGCGGGAGGCATGCCGGGCGGCTATCATTTCGATCGGCCGTCCCCGTTCAACCTCAATAATGCGTGAAGCTGACCAGGTGTGTAGCCGCCTGACGCCACTTCCCGAGGGAGAAGACCTTTCTCCGAGGGGTTCCATGGGCGTCGCACAAACGCGCCGAAAAGGGTGTTTTGTGAGGGATGCCGAAGGGAGCCCGAAAGATCCAGTTCTCGTTCGACGAGAGCCACCGGATGCTCTTCTGCGGGATGTGGCTCAGCCAGCGTTTTTGCAAGAGACCCAGATTGAGGAAGCGGCTCCAGGACTACGTTCAGCTGCGCCAGATGCACCTGGAGGAGTCGCGAAACGTCGATCGCCTGCGACTCTCTCGAGACTTCCGAATCTGCAAGTGCAGCACTCGCTGCTCCCCTCGGAAGCGGACCCCAAAGTGGCTCCTTTCGCGCATCTTTGAGGTTCAACGACGCACTTTGACGCGCGGGAGCGAACCGATCGGGTCCGTGCTCCTCAAACGCGACGCCCTCGGCCGCGTCGAGGCGTCGGGGAGGGAGGGGAGGAGGGTCGTCCGGCGGGTTCCGTGCGGCGGGCGGATCCCCGGTTCGGGAATCCTCGGCCGCATCCTCGCCCGCCGCGAGCGACGGGCCCTCGAGCGGCTCGAAGGTCTGGACGGGATCCCCCGCCCGATCGGGACCTCGGAGGGGAACTTCGTCCGGGAGTTCCTCGAAGGGGAGAGGCTCGACCGGGCCGGCCGGCCGCCGGACGAGTACTTCGGCCGGCTCGCGGGTCTCGTGGGGGAGATGCACGCGCGCGGGGTCGCGCACAACGACCTCGCGAAGGAGGCGAACATCCTCGTCCTCCGGAACGGGGAGCCCGCCCTAATCGACTTCCAGCTCGCCTTCGTCCGGCCCGCGCCTCGGGGGAGGATCGCGTCCGCGCTCTTCTCGACCATGGCGCGGGAGGACCGGCGACACGTGCTCAAGCAGAAGGCGCTCCGCCGCCCCGACCTCCTCACCCCGGAGGACCGGTGGAGCCTCGATGCGCCCTCCGTGCCGGCGCGGTGGTGGGCCGCCTGCGTGAAGCCGGTCTACCGCCTCGTCACGCGGGGGCTCCTCCGGACCGCCGACCGCGAGGGGCGGGGGCGCCGCGAGACGAGACGCCCCGATCCCCCGCGTGCTGGCTAGGGATTCCCTGCGCTCGCGCCTCGCCGGGGGGTGGGCGGACGCTTCCGCCGGAGCCCATCCGAATACCGTCGCCGGCTTGCTAGGAAACCGTGAGTCGAGCCCCTCGCGTCATCGAGGCCGGAAGGACTTGACCCCCCCCTGCGCCAACGAACCACTGGACGAATGCCTGGGCTCCGATCAAGGCCGGCGAAGGGGGGATCGCGAAACTGAAACTCGCGCGGCCGGGCGCCGGCGCCGTGGCCTGCGTCGTCGCCGGGAAGGCGAATTCCCCCGACGTGAGGAGCCAGCATCCAGGCAACCCGACCGGCGTAAGATCCATCGGCAAGGGAACGGATCCGGCGTTCGCGTCCGAGAGACCGACGAAAAGCACCGCGACCGCCCCCGGCGGAGCGCCTGAGATGTGGATCTGGACGGTGGAGCCCGTCGTCGGGGATCCCCTCGCGCCGAGCCGCGGCACCTGGCCGCTCGCGCTCGGGCAGCCGTCCCCGAACACGTCGACTCCCACCGGAGCTAGGGAAAACGCCGTGACGCGCCCTCGAATGGGCAGAATCCCCCCGAACCAGAAGTCGTCGCCGAGCACCACGTCCGGGAAGTCGTCGCCGTCGATGTCGCCGATGGCCGCCGCCCCGCCTCCAAGTCCCGCGGAACCCTGTCGCGTGAGCTGCGCCAGCACGGAACCGTTGGAACCGGAGTACACCGTCCCCACTCCGTACCTCGGAAGGCCGGCGACGACCGTCACCTGCGTGGGGTCGCAGCCGAGGTAGTCCCCGAAGCCGTCGCCGTCGACGTCTCCCAGGAATCGGACGACCCACCCGTCGCGATCGAAGGTCTCGTAGAGGAGGGCGCCGGTGGCGCCGGAGTAGACGGCGAGCCCGGGTCCGGGAAGGGGTCCCACCGATTCCCCAACCACGATGTCGGGCGTCCCGTCTCCGTCGATGTCTCCCCCGCCCGAGACGGACCATCCGAAGCGAGTGTTCACGCACGACGAGGGGCAGGCCGGGACGCCGGGGAGGACGGTCGCGATCGGGCCGCCGGTGCTGGAGAGCGTCTGCGCGTAGGAAAAACCGAACTCGTTTGTGACGTCGATGTTGCCGAAGCTCGGCGCGCCGGCGACGACGTCGGGGATCCCGTTCCCGTCGAGATCGTCCACGACCGCGGCACGCCAGCCGAACCGGTCGAACGGCCCGGCGCCTTCCCATACTGCGAGCGGCAGACCCGAGGCACCCGAAACGACGGCGATCCCCCCCGCGCCGACCCCCGTGGGCGGCGAACCATTCGGACACCCGAAGAGGAGATCCGGTATTCCATCGCCATCCAGTTGGAACGACCCGAAGACGAGCCACTCGGAGCACGGCCAGGTAGCGGGCGGCGAGATCGTGGAGAGCAGCGGCCCGCCAGGGGCGCTCCCAAATACGAGGGTGCTTCCCGTAATCGTTCCCGCGACAACCTCCGATCCCCCGTCGCCGTTCATGTCGCCCGGGAGGATCACGGAGAGACCCGCGAACGAATTGGCCGAGAGCCCCCAGAGAGTCCGGACCAAGCTCCCATCCACTCCGGAGAAGACGCGCACCTGGCCCTGGAGGAAGATCGGGCCGGAGATGAAAGGGAGTCCCGCCGCCAGGTCTCGCGTCCCGTCCGCGTCGAGATCCGCGCCCGCGTCGAGGACGACCCCGAAGCCCGTGTTAGACACGCTAGAAGGGGGAAAGGGGCCCTCCTGCTCCCAGACGACAGACTGAGCAGGCAGGTCAGAACAGAGGAAGATGACAAGCGCCGCACCGAGTCTTGTCATTTGTGCTTACCTCGCAAACTGGAAGCTCTCGAAGCTCTGATCCTGGTCGGGGGGAACCCAGTGGGCCATGGGTGGACGTAATCTGAGGCCGTCATGTTGCCCGTGGCGGATTGCAACCCTCACTGGAGTAGAACGAAGTGCGCAACGGATGGCACTCGTTGACCTGCGGCGGGCCCGCTGACCGCGAATAACATGTACCACCCGGGGGGCGCGAGGTCGGGAGTCGCAGGTGCGGTGATGACGAACTCGTTCGGGCCCGCTCCCGGCGTGAAGGCGAGCCGGACCAATCGCTGCTCGAAGTCCGTGGAATGGGTCACCGAACCAGGACGGATGAGTTCGAAGGACCCGATCCCGGCGGGTGGAACGGTGGACATGCGGACGGTCAAGGTGCCGCCGTATGTGACGTCGCGATCGGTGCCGGGAGAAATCATCGGGCGCGGGCCCGCGAAGAGGTTGGGCGGAGAGAAGATTTGCGCGTGGTAGTAGGGCAGGGTTTGATTCAGTCGCTGTCCGCCGCCGACCAGCACCCGGCCATCGGGAAGTAATAGGGCGAACGAGTGATACGCCCGCCCTTGGGAGTGCGGAGCGAGCACCTGCCACGTTGCGGTTGGATTCTCGAGGTCGAGCAGTTCCGGATCGAGCACATAGCCATTCGGGAGCACAGCGGTATTCCGACCCCCGACGATCAGGAGCATCCGGCCGGGCAGCAACACGGCATTCGCGCTGTATCGGGCGTTGGTCAAGGTAGGAGGCGCGGGGACCGTCCACGTACTCGTTGGATTCTGTGGATTGGTGATTGCCTCCATGGTTGAGAATGCCGTCGACGGTCCAAACGGGTTGTCGTTTCCCGAGCCCATGAAGACGCGGGCCGTTGGGGTTCCGGACGTAAGGTCGAGGAGGAGGGTCGAAACGCAGTCCCCTCGATCAGGCTGAAGACCCGACGTGCTGGGAGGAGGCCCGGTGGTCCATGGAGGCGTGGCGGGGATGGGGGTGCCGGTGGGAGGCAGTGCAAGTCGCTGGGTGGGAATCTGCGTCCCGGCGCAGAACACGCCAGAATAGGAGTATGGGCTCGGGACGAAGATGGTGCCGCGCGACGTGGGGAGGTTCGTGGAAGGAAGAAGCTGGCTTTGTGGATACGTCATGGGACAGCCGGGGACGGTTGAGTACGGCCGAGGAAGTTCGAGGGAGTTGGTGACGGGATCGTAGACTTCGAAGGATAGCCCTGGCGGGACGGGCATGGTCTGGTTGTCTCCCGCGAAGACCGCCCACCGATCCTCGGGCAGTTGGCGAGCAGACGCGTAGTAGCGCGCCCAGGCCATGGTAGGCCCGGCCGTCCAGGCTCCTGGGCCACCGCCCGGAGGGGGTGTTCCATGCGGGTCGTAGAGGAAGAGTTCGTTTTGTCCATATGTGCCGCATCCCGCGTTCACCCAGTCCTGGCCACCTGCCCAGAGAACCCGACCATCAGATAGGACGCCGTGCGCGCCACAGAACAGCCCAGCGGCCTGTAGGTTTGGAATGCCCTTGATGACGGTCGAGGGGGCAGCTGGATCCCAAAGGTACCATTCCTGGTCAGTGGTCGCGGGGTCCGGCCGGGTCGCGGTGACCAAGAGCACCCTCCAGGACGTGGGGGATTCTAGATAGAGGACGACGTGCGGTATCTCGCCCCACGCCTCGCCGCAGAGGGAAGAACAGGCTCCCGTGGCGCCGGCTGCGCACGTGGACAGCTGCCAGTCGAAGGGCTCATCCCACCGGCCGCAGACCGCTGCGCCCCCGGAACACGCCCCCTGCGGAGTAGACGGGGAGGCGAGCCAGACAAAAGCGGCCAGTATGGCCGCGCCGAGCGAGATACGGCGGTCCGGTCGAGCCATCACGGACCTCGGGTTAGGGAAGGAGCTGGAGGGTAATTGTGACGTGGGTCGGCGTCAAGGGGCGAATCAGGATCTCCGGGAGAGTAGGGCGTACCTGGGGAGGTGAGCGAGTTGAAGGGAGGAAAGAGTGGAGGAGAAGATCGAAGAGTTGTGGTTCGAGTCGGTTACGTCCAGTGTGCGTCGCCGGAGATCCTGAACCTTGGCGAGGCCATGCGAGGGTCGAATCGCCACCTCAGGGAGCGACGCCAGGTCGCCTCACTTGGAGAGTTTGATCCTCGCCGTGGCTGAAGCGGAGGGGGTGATCCCCTCCGGGGTGCACCTGAGGAAGGCGACGAGGCTCCGATCTCGTTCGAGGTACGGCACGGGGAGGTTGAAGACCAGGCCGCGGACCCGTTCGAACTCGATGCGGAACGACGCTCCTTCAGACCTCGACGGCCCCAGGGAGTAGGCTCGTGCGGACGTCCGGCCGATTCGATCCCTCGAGGATCCACCGGTCGCTCCGAGCCTCTGAGGTCGGGGCGGTTCGATCGGGGCTTCCGAGTTCGCGGAAACGATTCCTCCCTCTGGAGGAGGACTCGTCGGTCGGAGGCGGAGCTTCGTCAGGCGTTGTCCGTGTCGAGGATGAAGACGAAGAGTTGCTGCGTCGCGGCGTCGTACTCGACCGTTCCCGTCTGCGACCACGTCCCGGGCGTCCCCCGGTCGAGCGTCTCGTCGACGAGCCGGGCGATGTTCGAGGGGACGCCGTCGAAGCGGACGCAGTTGCCGGTGCCCGTGCGGTTCGGGGCGCCCGTGCCGAGGAGGTCGAAGCCGGCCGCTCCAGGCGTCGCCAGGTCGAGGCTGTCGAGGAGCCGGACGGTCGTCCCGAAGGGGTTGTCCGCGTCGCGGAGGGGCTTGTCGAGGTAGGGGCCCTTCCAGCCGACGACGCCGAGGGAGGCGGGGTCGGAGGAGAATCGGCGGTTCGTCGTCGCCGTGTCGTCGGAGTATTCCCGCGCGAGGCCGTTCGTGT
Source organism: Planctomycetota bacterium (assembly GCA_035695825.1). GTDB lineage: Bacteria > Planctomycetota > UBA1135 > UBA1135 > JAKEFM01 > JAKEFM01. The sequence continues at coordinate 187,700 of DASRRH010000026.1, forward strand.
CGAAGTAGTACTTCTGCGAGGCCTTCGAGAGGGCGGAGTAGACCGCGACGATCTTCGTGGCGCGGGAGTCGTCGATCGCGCTCTTCGCGATCGGGGTGAGGATGCCGGCGAGGACGGCGAGGATCGCGATCACCACGACGAGCTCGAGGAGGGTGAATCCGCGGGCGCCCGCGCGCCGAGAACTGCCTGCTTCCATGGCCCGCTCCTTGGATCGGGACTTCTCGGGGGCCGTCCGCCGTGGAAGGCCGATCTCGGCGCCCTTCGAGGAGTTGCGAACCTGTTTGTCGGCCCCGAGCACGGGCGACTTGAGATGCCTCCCCCCGAGACGGCACGGGGGGATTCAGGGGGAGGCGGAGGGGGCTTCCCTCTCCCGTCGGAGCGAGAGCGCGAGACAGAGGCTCCCGAGCGCGACCGCGAACCAGAGGGTGCCGGCGCGGATGATCATCGTCGCGGCGGCCGCCTCCGAACGGTCGAGCCCCATCTGGTGGTCGAGGAGATAGCCGAGGGATCCGTCCGTAAGCCCAAGCCCTCCGGGGATCATCGAGAGGGCGCCGAAGATCGCGGCGAAGGCGTAGGCGAAGGTCGACAGCCCGAGGTCCGTCTCCGCGCCGAAGACGCGGGCGACCAGGTGGAAGGCCGCGCACTCGCACCCCCACGAGACGACCGAGACGGCCGTCGGGAAGGGGAGCTCCCGGGCCGCGAGGAGGATCCGGGAGGAGCGGAACGCGGCCTCGATCTTCGGAGCGTAGGGGCCGACGAGGGGGGCGCGCGCCACGAGCGACCCGGCGAGAGCCTCCGCCCGCCCCGACGTCGCGATCGCGAGGAGGAGGAGGAGGAGGAGGAAGGCGGCGGCGAACGCGGCGAGCCAGCCCCGGTCGAGAGGCGCCGCGCCGAGCAGGCCGTGGGCGAGGTACCCGAGGAGCATCAGGACGAGGTAGCCGAGGAGATCCGTGAATCGCTCGGCGACGACGATGGGGGCGGTCCGGCTGATCGGGACGCCCGCCTCGCGCTTGAGGAGGACCGACTTCACGAGCTCCCCCATCTTTCCCGGCGTGACGGAGAGCGCGAACCCCGCGAGGTAGATCCGGAAGGAGGCCCCCCGGGAGAGGGAAACGCCGAGGGTCTTGCGGTAGCGCTCCCACTTGAGGAACCGGAGGAGGTAATTGAGGAACGCGAGGGCGCAGATCCCGAGGAACCCGGAGGCGGGGAATCCCGCGAGCGCGCGGCGGACCGCCCCGAGGTCCGCGTAGAGGGAGAAGGCGAGGTAGACGGCGGCGCCGAGGAGGACGGAGAGGAGGACCCTTCGGCCGAGGCGTCCGGGGGAGGTCGCGGCGTCGCGGGTGGAGGGGATCTCGTCCGGGGGGGTCAACCGGGCGTCGAGGGCGCGGCATCCTAGCGGCGGCTCCTCCCGGCCGGCGCGGTTCAGCGCGCGCGCGCGGGGGGGGCGCTAAGATGCGCGCGCATGGGCATCGAGCCGGCGGTCCTCCTCGGCGCGCTCCTCGTCGCGTGCCTCGCCGTCGTCGCCTGGTCCGCCTGGACCCTCGCCTCGCGCGTGCGGCGCGCGGAGGAGGACCTGCGGCGGCTCCGCGGCCTCGACCTCCTGAACGACCGTGCGGCGACCCTGGCCGACGCGGTGGGCCGGCTCGAGCTCGGCCGCCTCGAGGCTTCCCTCCAGGCCCTCGTCGAGGCGGTGCCCAGGCTCGAGCGCGCCCTCTGGAGGATCGAGGAGGGGCTCGCGCGTCCCACCGCCCCGGCGGGCGCGAGCGGCACCGGCGTCTTCCGAGAGGCGATCGAGGCGCGCCTGCGCGACCTCGGCTACCACCGCATCCAGGTCTGCGACGGGGAAGGCGCGCTCTCGGAGGAGGGGGGGTCCGTCGTGATCGCCGTCGAGGCTGCCCGGGGGGACGTTCCCCACAAGGGGAAGGTGCGCGTGAAGGAGGGGGCGATCCGCGAGGTCGAGCTCCGACCGCTCTACGGGCTCTTCCCGTGACCGTGCCCGGGGGGGCGGAAGTGGGGTCGAAGGCCCCCTGGGTCCCCGTCGCGCGCTTGGCGGCGAGCGCGGGCTCGCGCGTCGAGGTGCGCGGCTGGATCGTCCACCTCCGGTCGAGCGGGAAGATCCGCTTCCTCCAGGTCCGGGACGGGACGGGGATCGTGCAGGCGGTCGCGGTCCGCGGCGAGGTGCCGGACGCCGTCTTCGACGCCCTCGCGGGACTCCCCCAGGAGTCCTCCGTCGTCATCCGGGGCGTCGTGCGCGAGGAGCCGCGCGCCCCCGGGGGCGCCGAGCTCGTTCTCGAGGATGTCGTCGTCCTCCACCGCGCCGAGAGCTACCCGATCACCCCGAAGGAGCACGGGCCCGCGTTCCTGCTCGAGCACCGCCACCTGTGGCTCCGCTCGCGCCGGCAGGCGGCGATCCTCCGCGTGCGGGACGCGGTGATCGGCGCGCTCCGGGACTACCTCCGCCGGAAGGACTTCGTCTGCGTCGACTCCCCGATCTTCACGCCGAGCGCCTGCGAGGGGACGACGACGCTGTTCGGCGTCGACTACTTCGGGGGAAAGGCCTACCTCACGCAGTCGGGGCAGCTCTACGCGGAGGCCGCCGCGATGGCCCTCGGCCGCGTCTACTGCTTCGGCCCCACGTTCCGGGCCGAGAAGTCGAAGACGCGCCGCCACCTGACGGAGTTCTGGATGCTCGAGCCCGAGCTCGCGTTCGCGACGCTCGAGGACGTCATGGACCTGGCCGAGGGGATGCTCGCCGACGTCGTCGAACGCGTGCTCGAGACAAGGCGCGAGGAGCTTCGGGTCCTCGAGCGGGACGTCGCGAGGCTCGAGGCGGTGAAGCCCCCCTTCCCGAGGATCTCGTACGCGGAGGCCGCGGGCCTCCTGCGGGAGGCGGGGTTGCCGTTCGAGGAGGGGAACGACTTCGGGGCGCCGGAGGAGGAGGCGATCTCGAGGCGCCACGACCGGCCGGTCATGGTCCACCGCTACCCCCACGCCGTGAAGGCCTTCTACATGAAGCGCGATCCCGCGGACCCGACCAAGGCCCTCTGCGTGGACGTCCTCGCCCCCGAGGGGTACGGGGAAATCATCGGGGGGAGCCAGCGGGAGGAGGACTACGAGGTCCTCCTCGCGCGCCTCTCGGAGCATGGGCTCCCGAGAGAGGCCTTCGAGTGGTACCTCGATCTGCGCCGCTATGGGTCCGTGCCGCACGGAGGGTTCGGCCTGGGCCTGGAGCGGACTGTCGCCTGGATCTGCGGGGTCGAGCACCTGCGGGAGTGCATCCCCTTCCCGCGGATGCTCTACCGGATCTATCCCTGACGCGGGGAGCCTAGCTCCGGTCTTCCTCGACGCCGGTGGCCAGCGCGCGGCGCTTGCGCCGCGCGAGGACGGCCATCCCCGCGATTCCCGATCCGACGAGGAGGACGGTCCCAGGCTCCGGAACCGGAGGGGGGGGCAGCGCCGGCCCTTCCCCCGGTCCGCCGCCGGTCGGGTCCTGCGGGAGCCTTCCGCCCGTCGGCTGCGGGGGCTGCGTCGGATCCCCGTGGGGCGGCGGAGCCGTGGGATCCCCCGATCCTCGATGCGATCCGTTCCCCGAGGGATCGCAGGCCGCCAAGGCGGCGGCGAGGACGAGGCTCAAGAATGCGCCCGGATGACGAACTCGAAACATGGTCGCCTCCGCAGCGGCCCCCCGACTCTCCTCCGATCCCCACGGAGGACCCTGCCGGCCGCAGTATACCCGATTCTCGGCGCGCCGGCACGCCCGCCTGAAAGGGATCTCCATTCCGAGCGCCGGGGGCCGAGGGGGGGGCGTCGGCACTCCCTATCCCAGGAAGGCGGCGAGCCGGCCCCGCTCGGCCTGCGCGCGCAGCCTCTCGAGAGCCCGGACCTGGATCTGCCGGACCCTCTCCCGCGAGACCGAGAAGAGTCCGGAGACCTCGTCCAGCGTGCAGGGCCGGACTCCGCCGAGTCCGTAGCGGAGCCGCAGGATCTTGCGCTCCCTCTCCGAGAGGAGGGCGAGGAGCGCCTCGAGGCGGAGCCGGAGGCTCGGGCCCGGCGGCTCGTCGCGGACTTCCGGAGCCCTCGGATCGGGGAGACGCTCGGAGAGGGGAGATTCCTCCTCCCTGTCGCGATCGAGGGAGACGACCGGCGCGGAAGAGCGCAGCGCCCGCCGGATCCGGGCGAGGGGCTCGTCGAGCGACTCGGAGAGCTCCTCCGGGGTGAGGTGGCGTCCGGAGTGGCCGTAAAAATCTCCCCGTGCCTCGTTCAGGCGCTTGAGCTTCTGGCCGAGGTAGACGGGGAGTCGGACGACCCGGCTCTGGGAGTAGAGACACTTGAGGATCGCCTGCTGGATCCACCACTGGGCGTAGGTCGAGAAACGGACGCCCCTCCTCCAGTCGAACTTCTCCGCCGCCCGGAAGAGCGCGGCGTTTCCCTCCTGGATGAGGTCGAGGGGGGGCACGCCGAGCTTGCGATACCGCCGGGCGAAGAGGGGCACGAGCTGGAGATTCCGGGCGACGAAGAGGCTGCGCACGCGCCGGGCGTCTCCCAGGCGCCACCGGATCCGGTCGAGGCGTCGCGGGAGGTCCCGGCCCGGGCCCCTCGGCTTGCCCCTGGCCGCGAGCCGGAGGGGTCGAGCGCGGAGCGCGTCGAGGAGGAGGGGGTCGGACCCGAGGTCGCGGAGGAGGGCGGGGCTTTCGCCCTGGGAGATCGCCGCGGAGATGTCGAGCGCCAGGACATCGCGGGCGACCTCGAACGCCCGTGCGAAGGCCGCCTCCTCGTCCCGACCCATCGGGGAGAAGCGGCGCACCTCGCGCAGGTAGACCTGGAGCGAATCCGAGGGGAAGCGCGGGTCGGGCTCGATGGGGGGAGAGTCGGAGGGCCCGGTCGGGGATTCCTCGAGGTCGGGATAGAGCCCGATCCCGGCCCGCTGGACCTCCCGGGCGAGCCGCGCGCGACACCCCTCGTACGCAACGGGATCGCCGAGGATCGGCCGGAGGAGCTCGTAGCGCAGAGCCCCCTCGGCCACTCCTCGGTGGACGAGCCGTCGGACGTCAAACATGGCGGATTCTCGTACGGATGGATGTAGTCCCTCGGGGCGCCCTAGTTGCACGGGAAGGGGGAAACTCAACGGGCGGTATCCTAACATAGGACTAACATAAATCGAGAGGGTCCTGCGAAGGACCCCCTATCTCTATGGTTCGGGAACCGACTTTCACTACCCGGCCTCGACCCGGGCACAATCCAGGGAGACCGTGAATCCGCGGAAGGGCTGGGGTTGGTCAGCGGTAGGGCTCCTCGTGGCTCCCCGAGCCGGGGCGCAGGAATCGGAGGCGGAATTCCGCGAGCTCCTCGCCCGCGCGCATGGCCTCGCCGAAACCCGGGCCGACGCCGCGCGCAGGCTCTCGGAGTACGGCGTCGAGGCGGTCCCGGCCCTCGGACGCGCGGCATCTTCCGGAAACGACGACGAGTCGCGGCTCGCCCTGATCGCCCTCTCCTTCCTCGCGGAGGATCCGGCGGCCCGCGCGGCGATGGCCCGCACCCTCCGCAGCCGGGAGAGCCCCGACCTCCGGCTCCTCGCGGCGATCGGCCTGTCCTTCCCCACGATGCCCGACTCGGAGGGCGCCCTGCTCGAGGCGCTGACCGACTCCCGGTCGGGCTCGACCCTCCGGACGGCCTGCGCCCTGGCCCTCGGCGGGACGGGGTACGGGTCCGCGCGCGAGGCCTGCCTCTCGCTCCTCGAGAAGGAGTCGGATCCCCTGGTCGCCGGCGCGATCGGCATCGGGTTCGGACTGGCCGGGCAGGAAGCGGCGATCCCGACGCTCGAGGCGAGGCTCTCCCGGGCGCGCGAGGCTCCCGAGCGGGCGGGCCTGCTCCTCGCGCTCGGAGCGCTCGACCGCCGGCAGGTCCCCGCGGTCGGGGACCTCGCGCTGACCGATCCCGTGCTCCCCTACGCCGCGGCCCTCCACTACGCGGACGAACCGGGCGAGGAGGGCTCCGCCGCCGCGTGGAAGAAGGCCCTCGCGGAGCCCTCCCTCGCGGCCTCGCTCTACGCCGCCCTCGGAAGGGGGGCGGAACGACGCTCCCTCATGCGCCTGACGGAGGGAGTCCGCCAGGAGGTCGATCCCCGGGTCCGCGCCGCCCTCTACGGGGCGGCCGCCACCCGGCGAGAGACCCCGCTCCTCCTCGCGCTCCGGGCGGACCCGGAGGACCGCGCGAATCTCTTCTCCGCCGCGGCGCTCTTCCTCCTCGCCGGCGGCTCGGCCCCCGCCACCTTCGATTCGACTCTGGTCCCGGCGGCCCTCGAGGCGCTCGCCGAGCGCTCGAGCCCGGGAGTGGCGGCGGCGGCGGTCTTCCTCGCCGCGGCCCGGTTCCGGGGAGCGGAAGAGCCGCTCGGCCGGTGGGCGGCGGCCGGCGGGCCCGGCGCCGTGGAGGCCGACCTCGCGCGGAAGGCCCTCGCGGGCGAGCTCGAGGAACGGGCGTTCCGCGCCCTCGTGCGGCGCCAGGCCTTCGACCGCGGAATCCTCCTCGAGAGGGCGGTCGCCGACGGGATCCACCGCTTCGCGACCGTGGCGATCGGGGGAGCGAGCGAGTACTTCGCGCGGCGGCGCGAACATGGTCCGGCCGTGCCGCGGGCGTGGCTCGGGACGGGCCGCCCTGCCGCCCGCGACGCCCCGCTTTACGAGGATCTCTGGATCCTCCTCTCCCGCCGTCCGTTCGACGCGCCGCTGCGCCGCGGCCGCTGAAAGAGGGGGAGGGGTCAACCGGAGGCGCGCCGCTCCCGGTAAGCCGCGAGGAGGGAGGCATGGTCCTCGGCGGTGTCGGCGTCGAGGAGGACGAACGGGTTCCGGACCGGCACCTCGACGACGCGGCCGGGGACGGCTCGGACGAGCTTGTGGAGGGGCTCGTCGTCGCCGAGGGCGAGGATCGGACGGCGGAGGTTGCGGCCGAACAGGACGGGGTGGCCCCTCCGGCGCCGATGGGTCACGACGAAGACTCGCTGCGCCCCCTCGGGATCGCGGCGGCACGCCTTCGCGAGGGCCGCGACGTCCTCTCCCTCGACGAGGGGGTGGTCGACGGGGAGAACGAGGACGGCGAGCCGAGGGCCCGCGACGGCGGCGAGCCCGGCCTTCACGGAGGAGGTCTGTCCTGCGGCGTACCCCTCGTTGCGGACCGTCCGGACCGGGGTGAGGGTGGGGGCATCGCGCGGGGTCTTGCGCAGGTGCTTCTCGACCTCCTCGGCGCCGGCTCCGAGGACGATGACCACCTCGCGGGCGCCTCCGCGGACGCAGGCCTCCGCCGCGAGGGCGACGGCGGACCGACCGTCGAAGTCGAGGAGCGCCTTGGGGCTTCCCATCCGGCGAGACTCCCCCGCCGCGAGGACGAGCGCCGCGAACCCTCCTCCCGACTCCCCGTTCAAGAGGCGCCGCCTCCCCGAGGCCCGAAGAGGCGGGACCCGAGGACCGGGATCGCGACGAGGAGTCCGAGGCTGCCGATCGCGAGGAGGATGCCGGGCCCCAGCACCATGACGAGGAGGAGGAGCCCGGAGCCGGGGAGTGCGAGGAAGACGAGCAGCGTGCCGGGCGAGACGCCCGGGCTTCGCGGGTCGGCCGAGCCCTGCTCGTCCGCTTCCGGGAAGTCAGTCACCGACGAACCGGCTGTAGAGCGCCCGAGCGAGCGAGGCCTCCCGCGACCCGCGGACGAGCGCGCGCCCGTCGCGGAAGAGGGCGACCTCGCACCCCTCGGCGCGGAAACGGAGGAGGAACTCGTTCGTGCTCAGGATCTCGACGGCTCCGCGGAGCCGGGCCTCGAGCGAGGGGAGGTCGAGCGCGCGGTCCGCGCCCGGGTTGATCTGGATCGCGTCCCTCCCGCAGAGCGTCGCGACCGAGCCGGCCCGCTCCCCGCGAAGGAACTCGAAGCGGCGCTCGCCGCAGGCGGGACAATCCTCCCGTCGCTCGACCCGGATCGAGCGGACGGATCCCTCCCAGACGTCGACCTGCCGCAGGTCCCGCGAGGCGGCGGAGGCGTTGCCGGTGAGAATTTGCAGGGCCGCGGCCGCCTGGAGGGAGGCGACGGCGCCGACCGCCGGCGCGATCACCCCGGCCGTGTCGCATGTCGGGGAGGATCCCTCGGGGGGGGGCTCCGGGAAGACGCAGCGAAGGCAGGCGCTCTCCCCGGGGAGCACGGCGAGGACGAGCCCCGCCGCTCCCACGGCGCCCCCGTAGACCCAGGGGACGCTGCGCTCGACGGCGTAGTCGTTCAGGAGATAGCGCGTCGCGAAGTTGTCCGTCCCGTCGAGGAGGAGGTCCGCTCCAGCGAGAAGTCCGGCGGCGCTCCCGGCGTCGAGGTCGGCCACCTCCGCCTCCACCTCGACCCCCGAGTTCACGCGCAGGAGCCGGCGTCGCGCCGCCTCGGCCTTGGGGAGCCCCTCGCGGGCGTCGCTCTCCTCGAACAGGGTCTGCCGCTGCAGATTCGAGGCGTCGACGAAGTCGCGATCGACGATCCGGAGGCGCCCGATCCCCGCCCGGACGAGCATGTCGGCGAGGGTCGCCCCGAGCGCCCCGCACCCGACGAGCACCCCCGTCGCTCGGCCGAGCCTTTCCTGCCCCGCGGCTCCGATCGGCGCGAACCGGACCTGCCGCGAGTAGCGCTCATCCCGGGATAGATCCGACCCGCCGGGAGCCGCGGCAGGGAAAGGAGCCAAGGGAACCCCAGGGAAAAGGGGAAGAATGGAGGAGTTGAGGTTTTACGTCCGGAGACAACCTTGGCTCTGCATTGAACCTCGCAAGCGAAACGCTTCCGGGACGCTCTCCGGCCGAAGCGAGCCGCATCCTAGACCCCTCCCGCGCGCGGAGCAAGCGCGCCGCCGCGGAGACCGGTGCGAGAGGCAGGACTCGAACCTGCACGGGTTTCCCCACGGGATCCTAAGTCCCGCGCGTCTGCCGTTCCGCCACTCTCGCGCGAGGCGGAGCGAGGAGAGTAGGGGGAGGGGACCCGGGCGGCAAGCCGGGGCCCGCGGCCCCCGTCGCGCGAGTCCGCCGCGGAGGGTCGAGTGCGCCCCGTAGGACTCGAACCTACGACCCGGTGATTAAGAATCACCTGCTCTGCCAACTGAGCTAGGGGCGCGTGGGATCGCGAGAGATCCGCAAGCTATCTGCGCGCGCTCGGGCCTTCAAGGAGGCCGGCTTCCTTGACTCCGATCCGGTGCCGGCTAGCGTACTTCCCCCTCGGCAACACGGTGGGTGTAGCTCAGTTGGTTAGAGCGTCTGGCTGTGGCCCAGAAGGTCGCGGGTTCGAGTCCCGTCACTCACCCCAGCCCCTCGAGACGCGATCGCCGGCCCCGACCCGAGCCTGAGCCCCCCGCGGAAGGACCGCCTCCGGGGGGCGTTCTCCGTCCTCTCGTTCGTCGGCGCCGCCGGCCTCGCCTTCTCCCTCACCGCGCTTCCCCTCCTCCTCCGGAGGGGCGACCCCTACGCGGCGGTCCCCTGGCCCGTGCTCGGGGCGCTCGCCGCGCTCGCCGGTCTTGGGCCCCTCGCTCGGTGGAGGCTCGGCCTCGCGGAGCGACGTCGCGACGTGGAACCGGAGCCCCCTGCGGCCCGGCTCCCTCGAGGCTGGCCGCTCCCGGTCCTCGCCTTCCTCGTCCTCGGGGCCGCCCATTCCCTCGTCCTGCCGCTCCTCGAGGGCCCCGACGAGGACTCCCACCTCAAGTACGCGCAGTACCTCTCCCGGACCGCGCGCGTGCCGACGCTCGTCGACCGGGACCTCTGGATCTACGAGGTGATCCAGCCCCCGCTCTCCTACGCGCCGCTCGCGTCGCTCCTCGCCGCCACGGGTGCGGACCGGATCGTCACCCTCGATCCTCCGAACCCGCGCTACGTGCGGCGCGGGGGGAAGGAGCCTTCCTTCTTCCTCCACGGGCCGGACGAGGAATTCCCCTTCGGGGCGGACGTCCGCCTCCTCCATCTGCTGCGCCTGCTCGGTCTCGCCTTCGGGGCGGCGACGGTCCTGCTCGCCACCGCGATCGGGTCGGAGGTCTTCCCCGGCCGCCCCGGGCTCGGCCTCGCATGCGGATGGACGGTGGCGCTCCTCCCGCAGTTCGCCCATGTCTGCGGCTGCTTCAACAACGACGGGGCGGCCGCGGCGGCCGGCGGGGCGGCGATCCTCCTCCTCCTCCGCGGCGCGCGTCGCGGGTCCCCCGGCGCGGCCTTCGCCGCCGGTCTCGTCGGCGGCCTCTCCGCGGTGACGAAGCTGACGGGGCTCGCCTTTCTCCCGGCGGGCCTTCTCCTCCTCTCCGCGCGTCCGCCAGGACGGCGTACGTCCGATCGCGCGCGCGTCCTCGGTGCGTTCGGCCTCGGCTTCGCGCTGGCGGCGGGGTGGCTCTTCCTCGGCAACGCGGTCCTCTACGGCGATCCGCTCGAGAACCTCTCCCTTCACCGCAGGGTCGATGCTCCGATCGGGGCGCCTCCCCCCGCGGCGTGGTGGAAGGACATCTTCTCCCCCATCGTGTTCCTCTCCTCCTTCGCGGACTTCGGCTGGATGACCGTCGTCCCCGGACCGCTCTGGATCGCCCTCTTCGGCGCGCTCCTCGCGGCGGCGGCCGGGGGCTGGACGATGCCGGGGGCCCGCGCGCGCGGTGGGGGGGTCGTGGCCGGCTTCGGCCTCCTAGGCTTCGCGACGGAGGCCGCCGTGAACCTCACGTTCCACCAGCCGCAGGGCCGCCACCTCTTCTTCGTACTCCCCGCGCTCGCGACGCTCCTCGTCCGCGGATGGTCGTCCCTCTTCCCCGCGCGACCGGAGCGTGCGGCGGCGGCTGGGCTCCTCGCCCTGGGGCTCGCGCACGCCGGCTCCTTCTGGACCGCGCTCGTCCCCGCCTTCCACCCCCTGAACGCGCGGGAGGATCCCTACCGCGCCTTCACGAACGCCGCGGAGCGGAGGATGCGCGTCGTTCCCGCGATCGAGGTCGAGGGTCCCGCGGACGGCAGCGCCGCGGAGAAGGCCCCGGTCATTCGGTGGTCTGCCGTCCCCGGAGCGCGCTACGAGGTCCAGCTCTCGGTCGGCGAGCCCGACTTCGGCAGGCCGAACTGGAGGCTCGACCGGATCGTCCGGAGGACCTACGGGGAGCTCGGGCGCACGGCGGAGGGGTTCTTCGAGTTCCCGTCGGATGCGTGGAGCGCGCTCCCGCCGGGCGTCCCCGTCTTCTGGAGGGTCGTCCGGCTCGTGCCGGTCGCTGACGTCGAACAGGAGGCGACCGTTCTCGAGACGAGCGCCGTCCGGCGCGTCCAGCGCGCCCCCCCGTGAGCGAATGTCGTGGCGCGCCAGGGGGCCGACATCCCACGCACTCTCGATCGAGTCCCGCCGCCTCGGTTTCGCTCGCGCGTAACGGACACGTGTCCGTTACGAACTTTCAGAATGGACACGTGTCCGTCACGCGCGTTCGTAATCGGTCTCGGCCGGAGGGCTCGGCCCGCTCGACGCCCGCGGAGTCGGGAATCAGGGTTTCGAAAACGAACACAAGTCCTTGATTCTCAATGGATTCATCCATCGTGGAGTCTGGGTCCTCTCGGGGATGGAGTCATGGAGTTTCGGTGGGGGGGAGGTTCCCGACCTTCCGCCCGGGCCCCGACCAGGCGAGGGACCCGACTTCATGGCTGGGGGGGTCGCCGCAGGGGAGCGTGGGAGCCTCGTGGGGGGAGCGGGGCCAGCGGAGAGATGTCGCTCGACCGTAACTGCCTCGAAGATAGATTCGATGAAATGGAACTGCCTCGAGGGCAGTCTTCATCGAGCGAGACTGCGGACCACGCTCGCCCGTAGGTCGATCCGGAAGGACGGCCTCGGCCCCGAGCGCGGGAACTGATCGGCGTGTGGCGGTACCGGGTGGAGAGTTGATCGGTGGCGGCCGGCGGTGCGTTCGTCAAGGGCGGGCTGGGGTGCATCGTCACGTTCGCCGTCGCCGCAGGGTGTGCGCTCGCCCTCGGTGGGAGCGCGCATCTCGATGCCGTCGGCGTGCTCCTCCTTTTCTTGATGGGAGGCGTCGTCGGGCTGATCGTCTTCGCGATCTACAACAAGGGGCTTCGCGACGCGGCGCGCGGTGTCCCTCCTCCTGTGACGGGAAGCGGGGAGGAACCCCGCGATCGCCCCTAGCACTCCCCGTCGGCGCGGGGACATGGCAAGAGTGGCTCCGTCCGACGACGGAGGTACGATCGCGCCCGCTTCGCGCCCGTAGCTCAACTGGACAGAGCAGTAGGTTTCTAACCTTCAGGCTGGGGGTTCGAGTCCCTCCGGGCGCGCCACGGACCGTCGTCGGCGGGCGCTCGAGAACTCGTCAGACTCGCGTGCGAGGGCGACGAGGAGGCCATCCCGGAAGTCCAAACGCCTCCTCGGAGAGTTCGCGAGCTACCGGAGCTTGACCGACCAAGGCGGCCTCTTCCGTACGCCTCCGTGGTTGGTACCGAAGAAGGAGAACTTCGAGAAGGCGCTCGGCACGATCCTCGAGTCGAGGCGTCGCCTCGTTCCCAGCGGCGGCGGTTATCCGGCATCGGTTGGGGCAGGCGCAAGCTGGACGATTCTCGTCGTCGCCGTCCGTGAACTCTTCGTCGACGAACGGCGGATCCCACCGGTGGCGTGGTTCGAGCGCGTCGTTCCGTCCGCGCTCGCCGGGGGGCTCGACAGGGCCGTCCTCCCGTCGGCCGCCTGCGCCGAGTGGCCACCCCGCGCCGCGATTCCCTCCGGTCGGAGGGGCGGCGAGCCCGCGGACCTGCCCCGCCGTCCCAGGGGCCTCATCGTGGCCGGCGGATCCTGCCGACAGTAGCCTTCCCCCCCCCCGCGCGGCCCCGGCCCGCCCCCCGGAGAGAGCCAAATTGCCCGAGCTTCGGAAGGATCCGATCACCGGACGATGGGTGATCTTCTCGTCGGAACGCTCGGCGCGCCCCCAGGGGGCGGGCGAAGGGAGGGGCCCGGAGCCCGGTGGGGGGGGGGAGTGCCCCTTCTGCGAGGGGCACGAGAAGAGCACGCCTCCCGAGATCTACGCCGTCCGCGAGTTCGGGACGGGGGCGAACACTCCGGGCTGGCGCGTGCGCGTCGTCCCGAACAAGTTCCCCGCCCTCCGGATCGAGGGGGACCTCGAGAAGCACGGCGAGGGGATCTACGACCGGATGAACGGGGTCGGCGCCCACGAGGTGTTCGTCGAGGGGCCGCGACACCTGACCACCCCGGGGGAACTCTCCCCGAGCCTGCAGCTCGACGCGGGCGCGGCCCACCGCGAGCGCATGCGCGACCTCCGGAAGGACCGGCGCTTCGCCTACGGGCTCCTCTTCAAGAACGTCGGTCGCACCGCCGGGGCCTCGCTCCTGCACAACCACTCCCAGCTGATCGCGACCCCCGTCGTCCCGGTCCTCGTCCAGCACGAGATGGACGGGGCGAAGCGCTTCTTCGACTACCGCGGCCGCTGCCTCTTCTGCGACATGGTCGAGCAGGAGATTTCCGACAAGGCGCGGCTCGTCGAGGCGAGCGAGCGGTTCGTCGCGTTCGTCCCGTACGCCGCCCGCTTCCCCTACGAGATGTGGATCCTCCCCCGGGGGCACCAGAGCCACTTCGAGGCGATCGACGACGAGGACCTCGCGGCCTACGCCACGATCCTCGCCTCCTGCCTCCGCCGGCTGGAGAAGACCCTCGACCGCCCCCCCTACAACACGATGCTCCACACGGGGCCGTGGATCGACGGCGCTCTCGATCACTACCACTGGCACCTCGAGGTGATCCCTCGGGTGACGACGGCGGCTGGGTTCGAGTGGGGTTCGGGCTTCTACATCAACCCGGTCCTCCCCGAGTTCGCCGCGGTCGAGCTCGCGAAGGCCGCTACCTGAGGGGGCCCCTCGGTCGGAATGGCCGGGTTCGAACCGACGAAGCGCCGCACCCCGAACGCGGTCCCGCTGCACGCGCTCCCGCGCCTTCGGCCGCGTTCATCGTAGGAGCCGGGAGCCGCGACGCCCGCTCAGGCCCGATCACCAACTCGCCCGGGACTCGCCCGGCGCGCGCCAACCTACGGAGCCTGACCGTCCGGTCGTCCGTTCCTCTGGCTCGGCCGGCTGCTGGCACCTCCAGCCCCCGGCCCACTGGCCGGGTTGAGGTGAACCTTGTCGCGCGGCGGGCCCTTCGCGGGAGGCGGACCTTTGTCCTTGTCGGATCCGGGCTTTCCCTTTCCCCCTCCCGCGCCCGGTCCTTTCGCCGGAGGGAGGCCATGGGGAGGGCCCTTCCCTCGATTCGTCCCGCTCTTGTCGCTCCCCGCAGCCGGCCCGCCAGGCGGGGCCCCCGACCCCTTGTCGCGCGGAGGACTCTTGCTCGGAGGCGGACCCTTCCCCTCGCCCGTACCGCGCTCTGCATTGCCCCGGCTCGCGCCCGCGCCCTTCCCTGGAGGCGGACCGGGCGAGCCTCGTCGCCCGGGTCCTGCCTCCCCCTCCCGCCCGTGCCTCCGACCCTTCGTTCCCGCACCATGCGAGGCGAGCACCTCGGCGGCATGGAGTAGGCCGGGGGGAACGGGCCTCCCGGCCGCCTTCGCCTTCGCGATGTTCGTGAGGATGTGGGAAAGGGCGACGCCCGCCTGCGGGTGGTCGGCGTGGGCCTCCGCAAGGCGACCGTAGGCAGCCTCGGCCGCCGACTCGTCTCCGCAGCGGTGCGCCACCTCCGCGCGGTGGAGGAGCGCCGAGCCCGCGAGGCGCCCCTTCGTGCCCTCCGCGACGGCGGCATAGTCGGCCCCGGACGTCGCGAGGTCTCCCGTCTTGGCGGCGGCGAAGGCCCGCTTGTAGCGGACCAGGTCTTCCACCGGCGATCCTGCGGGCGCGACCCGGTCGTACGCCGCCCTCGCCTCCGCGTATTTCCCCGAGGCGAGCAGGCGGTCCGCCGCGCGGAGCGCCTCCTCTTGCTTGACGGGTGCCGTCTTGCTCGCCTGGGCGGACGCCGACCCGGCGAGGGCGCCGGCCAGCGCCGCCGCGTCCACGACGAAACCGATCCAGTTCCGGAGAATGACCTTCATGGCTCCCTCGGCTCGATCACTTCGCGTCCACCACCGAACGCAGCGCGGCGAGGAGGTCGCGGGCCGCCTCGCTTCCCGCCGCGTCGCCCGCTCGATCGAACTCGCCGGCGAGGTCGCCAACGATCCGGATCACTCCGGCCACGGCGATCTCCTCCTTCACGGCGCCCAGGTCGGGCGAGTCGGTCTCCGAGGCGGCGGCCACCTCCTCGAGGAAGAGGCCGGTCCTGTCGAGGGCGTCGAGGACTCCCCCGCGCGCGGGGCTTCGGGCGACCCTCTCCCGCAGTACCTCGAGCGCTTCGAAGGCCGTGGCGTCGACGCGCACTTGGCCCCTTCCGCCCGTCGCCCGGACCGACTGGGTCCCAGGGACGGGGCTGTCGGCGGTCCCGACCGGTCCCTCGTCCGGTCGCGGCTCTTCGCGCGGCGACGGCGCCGGGGGGGCGGACTTCCCCCGAAGGCCGAGGGAGAAGGAATACAGCGTCAGCGCGGCGACGAGGATCGCGGCAGCCGTTGCCAGGGCCCACCGGCCGATCGGGACGACCCGGGCGGGCGTTCTCCAGAGTCCCCGCGCCAGGCGCTCCCCCAGTCGGGACGGGACCTCGGGCGGCCGCGAGGAGCGCATCGCTTCGTCGAGGACCGCAAACGCCCCCTCCTCGGCGCGGCACGCGGCGCAGGTCGAGACATGCAGTTCGAGCGCGGGAGCGTCGTCCGGGCCGAGGGCGCCGTCCAACCGATCCGAGATCCCGAGACGGGCCTCCTCACACTTCACGGTGCACCTCCCGCTGCAGGTAGAGTCCGAGCCTCTCGCGCAGGAGCGTCCGCGCCTTCCAGAGCCGCCACCGGACCATCTCCTCGCTCACCTCGAGCGCCTGGGCGATCTCCCGGTGTGGCAGACCCTCGAAGACCTTGAGCACCAGGGCCATTCCGAGGTTCGGAGGCAGCGCCGCGATCCCTTCTTCAATCGCCTGCCGCACCTGCTCCCCCTCCGCCGGGTCGTGCCCGGAGGGAGCCGCGGGCTCGTCCACCCGGTCGAGCGGGACGCGAGGGAGCCGCTCGGCGGCCGATCCGGCGTCCGTCGCGACGTCGGCCGCGATCCGGAACAGCCAGGCCCGGAGGTTCGTCCCGAGCCGGAAGGTATGGATCCCCTGGATGGCCCGGAGGAACGTGGTCTGCGTCCGGCCCTCCGCCTCGGCGACGTCGCGGCAGAGGCGATAGTGGAAGGAATAGATCTCCCCGTGGTGGCCCTCGATCAGATGGGTGAGGAAATCCCCCGGATCCGCGAGCGGCCCTCCCGCCAGGATCCCTCGCTCGGTTCTCGGCCTCTCCTCGAGTGTCGCCCGGGAATTCGTCATGACCCGATTCCCCTGCCCCATGGAAACCCCCCGTCGGCGAGAACGGTGGCGCCCCGGCGGTCCCCGCCGGGGGGCTTCCGCCCCGCCGGCCGGGGCTGAACATCGGATCCGGGAAGGGGGCAACCCAAGCGGGTCGTGGCCACGTGCTTGAGCCGACCCCCTCGGTACGTCGGCTTGACGAGCACCGCCGGGGCCTCGCTCCTGCGGAACCACTCCCAGCCGATCGCGATCCCCGAGGTCCCGGTCCCCGTCCAGCGCGAGTTGAACGGGGCGAAGCGCTTCTTCGACGACCGCGGCCGCGGGCTCTCCCCGACGCTCCGGGCGTGCTAGGCTCCCGTCCCCCCAGGAGGATCCCCCGTGACCCACTACCACGACACCGAGGACCTGAAGCGGATCCGGGATCTGCGCGAGGCCGCGCCGAAGGAGTTCGAGGCGTGGGTGAACCTCGACAAGATCGTCGCGCGCGAGGACGGGAGGATCCCCCGGAAGTACCGGGAGCTGATCGCGATCGCCGTCGCGCACACGACGCAGTGCGTCTACTGCATCGACGTGCACGTGAAGGCCGCGAAGAAGGCCGGCGCCAGCCGGGAAGAGGTCGTCGAGTCCGTGTTCCTGGCGAGCGCGCTCCGCTCCAGCGCCGCGGCCGCCCACGGCACGATCGCCCTCAAGTGCTTCGAGGCGGGGTAGGCCCCGGGCGTCCGGCACGAGCGGACGCGCGCGTCGAGCCGCGCCCCGAGACCGGCCTTCTCCCTCGGTCGGGGTGGCCGGATTCGAACCGGCGAAACGCAGCACCCAAAGCTGCGGCTCTACCGCTGAGCGACACCCCGTCGGCGCGATGCTAGCCCCGCCCCGCCGGCCGCTCAACGCGCCTACCGCGCCGTCGGCGGCCCTCGCTACACTGGCCGGGGCGCATGCGCATCCTCATCGTCGGGGGGGGCGGCCGCGAACACGCGCTCGCGTGGAGGGTCTCGCGCTCGCCGCTCGCCGAGAAGGTCTACTGCGCGCCGGGCAACGCCGGGATCGCCTCGCTTGCCCGGTGCGTCGACCTCAAGGCGAACGACGTCGAGGGGCTCCTCGCGTTCGCCCGGAAGGAGCGGATCGACCTCACGATCGTCGGGCCCGAGGAGCCGCTCTGCCTCGGGCTCGCGGACCGCTTCGAAGCGGAGGGGCTGCGCGTCTTCGGGCCGCGGCGAAAGGCCGCCGAGATCGAGGGGTCGAAGGCTTTCTGCCGGGAGCTGCTCCACCGCTACCGGATCCCGTCCCCGGCCTACCGCCTCTTCGTCGAGCCGCGGGTGGCGATCGCCTTCCTCGAGACGCACCGCTCCTACCCGCTCGTCTTGAAGGCCTCGGGACTCGCCGGCGGGAAAGGGGTGAGCGTCGTCCGGACCGTCGAGGAGGCGCGCGAGACCGTTTCCGGCTTGATGGAGAGCCGCGTCCTCGGGGAAGCGGGGGCGACGGTCGTCTGCGAGGACTACCTCGAAGGGGAGGAGGTCTCCGTCCTCGCCCTCACGGACGGCCGGACGATCCTCCCGCTCGAGCCGGCGCAGGACCACAAGCGCCTCCTCGAGGGGGACGCCGGCCCGAACACCGGAGGGATGGGCGCGATCTCCCCGACGCCGGCGGTCACCCCGCGACTGCGCCACCAGATCGAGTCGCAGATCCTCGTCCCGACGGTCCACGCGCTGAATCGCGAGGGGCGCCGGTACCGGGGGGTGCTCTACGCCGGGCTGATGCTCACTCCGAGCGGCCCCCGCGTCCTCGAGTTCAACTGCCGGTTCGGGGACCCCGAGGCGCAGGCGATCCTGCTCCGCCTCCTCGACGACCCGGTCCCGCTCTTCGCCCGGACGGCGGAGGGGACGCTCGAGGAGGGGGAGGGGCTGCGGTGGGACCCCCGGTCCGCCGTCTGCGTCGTCGCGGCCTCGGAGGGATACCCGGGGACGGTGGCGGCGGGGAAGCGCATCGAGGGGCTCGACCGGGTCGAGGAGGGGGACGATCTCCGCGTGTTCCACGCGGGGACGGCGCGGGGCGAAGGGAACTGCGTGACGGCGGGCGGGCGCGTTCTCGGCGTGGCCGCGCTCGGGAGGAACTGCGCGGAGGCGGCCGCGCGCGCGTACGAGGCCCTCGGGCGCCTCCACTTCGAGGGGATGCAGTTCCGCCGGGACATCGGAGCCCGGGCGATCGATGCCGCAGCCGCCCGTTGAACCGCGCGTGAGCGTCGTCGTCCCGACGCTCGACGAGGCGGCCGTCCTCGCCTCGACCCTGGACCGGCTCGTCGCCGCCCTTCCTCCGGGGTGCGAGGTCGTCGTCGCCGACGGGGGGAGCAGCGACGGGACTCTCGAGATCGCCGCCCTCCGCGCGCGCGTGGTCCCCGCGCCGCGGGGCCGGGGCCCCCAGCTCAACGCGGGCGCGGCGGCCGCCCGAGGGGAAGTCCTCGTCTTCCTCCACGCCGACTGCTGGCCCGAGCCGGGGGCGGTCGAAGAAGCGTGCGGGCGCCTCGCCGATCCGCAGGTCGCCGCCGTCGCCTTCTCCCAGCGCCTCGAGGGGCGACGCTGGATCTACCGCTGGATCGAGAGGGCCGCCGACCTGCGCGTGCGGTGGTTCCAATCGGTCTACGGCGACTCGGGCCTCGCCCTGCGGCGGGAGACCTTCGAACGGATCGGCGGCTATCCCGACGTCCCCCTCTTCGAGGACCTCGGGATCTCGGAGCGGCTGCGCCGAGCCGGGGGGAGGGTCGAGCTCGCGCGCGCCCCGCTCCACGTCTCGACCCGGCGCTGGGAGCGGAGGGGCCCGCTGCGTCGAACCCTGGCGAACTGGCTCCTGACGCTCCGGTACAAGGCCGGCGCCGACCCCAAGGCGCTCGCCCCCGCCTACGGGAAGGAATGAGCCGCTCGGGGGCCGCGCTCGAAGCGTTCCTGCGCCGCCGGGGGCTGCGCCTCACGCGCCAGCGCCGCGCGATCCTCGAGGAGGTCGTCGCCTCCCGCTCCCACTTCACCGCCGACCACCTCGACGAGCGGCTGCGCCGGGCGGGGGAGAGGGCGGCGAAGGCGACCGTCTACCGCACCCTCGGGATGCTCGTCGAAGGGGGCCTCGTCGAGGCGCACGACTTCGGCGGGGGGCCCACCTACTACGAGCCGATCCTCGACCGCGCCCACCACGACCACATGGTGTGCATCGGCTGCGGGCGGATCACGGAGTTCCGCTCTCCGGACATCGAGGCCCTCCAGGACGAGCAGGCGCGCCGCCACCGCTTCACGCCGGTCACGCACAGCCTGAAGCTGTTCGGCTACTGCGCACGGTGCGTCCGCCGCCGCTCGAGGGGATCGCCCCCGCGCCGCCTCCCGGGCCCCGCCGGGCCCGCCCTCGCCCGCGAGCCCTCCGGCCCTATCCGGGGCCGACCTCGTTGACGCGTCGGGCGATCCGCTGCGCGACGGTCTTCGCCGTCCCCTGGGCGGCGAACCCGTAGCGGCGGGCCTTCACGGCCAGGCGGGAGAGCCCCTTCGACTCGTGGTCGATCTCGACCTCGAGGGCCGCCCCGTCGAAGCGGGCCGCGAGCGTCCGGGCGTCGGGGTTCGCGGTCGCGGAGGGGTCGAGGTCCTCGAGGACGCCCCGGGCGACCGCGAAGGTGCGGTCCGCGTCCGTACGGAAGAAGACCTCGTAGGAGTCGTCGGCGAGGATCGTCTGGTGTGCGACGAGGGTTCCCGCCCCCGCGAGCGCCCCGAAGACGAGGGCGGCGCACCCGGGCAGGAGCGCCAGGGCGAGGGGAAGGGCGGCGAACGGGAGGAACCTGCGGAACGGTGTGCGAGACATGTCGGCCTCCGCCTTGGGTCCCATGGGCGCGCGGGCTTTTAGAGGCCGGCAGGGCCGGTGTCAATCAGCCGCCCCACGAGCCGAATCGGATGAACCAGAGGAGCCGGACGCGGGTCCCCTCCTCCGAGGTCACGACCTCGAAGAGGTCGAGGAGAGCCGAGATCGAGGTCCGCGTCCGGCGCTCGCGGCGGGGGGCGGGGCGCTCGCGGCGCTCGCAGCCGAAGAGGAGCCCCTCGACCAGCTCGAATCCGCTCTCCACCGGGCCGCTCTCCCACCCGACGACGAGGGGGAAGTGGAACGAGACGAACCGGCCGAAGCCCTTCCGGGCCCGGACCGTAGTCTCGAACGGTCGGCCCGCGTCGGAGGCCGAGAATCGCGCCTCCCTGGCCCCCTGGAGCCGCTCCAGGAGGTCGGAGGCGGAGCGGAGCTCGGTCCCATTCACGGCGAGGACTTGATCCCCCTGCCGCAGCCCGGCGCGGTACGCCGGAGATCCGAGCGGGACGTCGGAGAGGAGGACCGCGGGCCCGGGGCGGTCGAAGAGGATCTCGGCGAGGTCCTCCGGGACGGTGGCCGCCTCGAGGCCGAACGCGGTCGCCTCCCGCGCGTGATCGAGGGTCCGGTACTCCGTGCGGCGGCGGGTCTCGATCCGGGACTCGAGGGAGAGGTTCACGCCGAAGGGCTCCCCCCTGCGCCGGCCGAGGACCGGCACGGGCTTCGTCGTGTCGGACCGGCGAAGCAGGTCCCGGAGCTGGTCCGCCGAGAGGAGGTCGACCCCGTCGAGGTTCGTGAGAAGGTCTCCCGGTTCGATCCCCGCCCGGGCCGATGGGCCCTCCTTCTCGACGGCGAGCACCTTCACCCCGAAGGCTCCTCCCTCCGCGAGCCCCGCCGCGCGGGCTTCCGCGGGGCTCGCCGTCCGGGGCGTGAGGCCCATCCGGGCGACCGGAGCGTCTTCCTGGGTCTCGATGACGAGCTCGCCCCGGGAGCGGATCGAGTAGGTCGTCCGCCCCCTCGGGCGGGATGCGGCGGGAGAGGACTCCGCCGCGGCTGCGGGGACGACGCTGCGCAGCGTCGAGACCTCGTCGGACGCACGCATCTCCCGGACGATCACGCATCCGGGGAGGAGGATCAGGAGCAGGGTCGGGTGAAGGGCCCTCACGGAGCGCTCCATGCGGGCTCGGCGGCCGCGACGCGCAGGATCGCGGGGCGGTTCTCGCTCCACCACCGCTCCCACCCCTCGAGCGACCTCGAGCGCTCGTCGGACTCGGCGGAGCGGGAGAAGAACGACCGGACCCGTCCGAGGAGGGAGGGACCCTCCAGGGCCGGACCTCCCGCGACGACGCCGCGGGAGGAGAGCTCGCGCTCGAGGAGGACGAGGCGGGAGAGCGCGAGGTCCGCCCCCTTCCCCCCTCGATCGCGGAGGAGGGCGAGGAGCGCGGGGATCTCCTTCTCGGGGGGGCCGCTGCTGAAGAGGACGGTCTCGTTCCCGCGCTGCACGACGACCGCCCCTCCGGAGCCCGCAGGCTCCTCGGCCGGGAAGAGGGGCGCCTCGCCCCTCCCCTCCGAGCGCGGCCTCGCCGGCTCCTCCGCCACGGCGGGAGCCGCCGCCGGGGGCTCCTCGCGGACGAGGCTCGCTGGGACGGGAGGAGGGGCCTCCGACGCGGCGTCCCTCGCGGCCCTCGCCATCAGGTCCGACGCGGCCGCGAGGAAGCGGATCCCCTGCCGCGCGGCCTCCGCCCAGTCGATCTCGGGCGCTCGGCCGCGCTCCCCGATCTCCGGGAGGGGCGACGGAGGGACGGGCGGGGCGGGGCGGCGTCGCTCCTCGAGCGGGGGAGCGGGAGGGGCGGCCCCGGCGACCCGCAGGTCATCGCCTCGGATCGGGACGATCGCTCCTCGAAAGAAACCGGAGGTCGCGAGCCAGGTCCCCGCGAGGGCCGCGAGCGCGGCCGCATAGGGGAGGAGGGGCCGGAGGGCGGGCGCGCGCTCCGCGCGGACCCTCGCGAGAACCTGCTCCTCGAACGAGTCGGGCGTCCGGAGAGGGGGGAGGTCCCGGAGCCGCTCCAGCGCGGCCTCGAGGTCGGCGAGGGCGAACCGACAGCCTCCGCATCGCGCGACGTGCTCGTCGACCTCGAGCAGATCCTCCGTCCCGAGCGACCCGTCGATGCGGTCGTCGAAGCGAGGACGGGCCTCTTCGCAGTTCATCGCCGCACCTTCGAACGACCCTCCGACCCCGCGGGTTCCTTCACGCTCCCCCCACCCCGCTCCTCTCGGATCGCCTCCGCAGCCGCTCGAAGGCCGCGCGGAAGGCCTCCCGGGCCCGGCTCACCCGAGACTTCGCCGTGCCCACCGTGCACTCCGCCACGCGCGCGATCTCCTCGTAGGGGAGCTCCTCCGTCTCCCGGAGGAGGAGCGCCTCGCGGTAGACGGCGGGGAGGAGGCCGAGGCTCGCCCGGACCTCGCGTCGCAGGTCCTCGCGCTCGAGAGTCGCGGAGGGCCTCGGCGGCTCACCGACCCTCGGCCTGCCGCCTCCCTCGAGGACCTCCCGGTACTCGGAGAGGTACACGATCCCCGCCCGACGCCGTGCCTTGAGCGCGTCGCGGGCGGCGTTCGCGGCGATCGTGAAGAGGAAGGTGCGGAGCTTCCCCTCCGGCCGGTAGCGGGGGAGGTGGCGGTAGAGGCGGAGAAAGGTCTCCTGCGCGAGGTCGAGCGCGGCGTCCCGGTCGCGGAGGAGCCCGTGGAGGAAGGAGGCGACCCGGTCCTTGTGCCGGCCGACCAGCTCCGCGAAGGCGGACTCGTCCCCCCGGCCGGCGCGCGCGGCGAGCTCGTCGTCCGACGGGGGGATCTCCACGCAGGGGGAGGGGGCGGACCGTCGAACGACGGCGCGCCCGGCCGGGTTCCGGGAAATCTAGCGCGCGACCCGGTCCCGTCCGAGGAGCGCCTGGCGGAGGTCGCGGACGAAGGGGACGGGGAGGCGCCGGGAGAGGAGGCGGCGACGAAGGGCCTTCCTTCCATTCCCCTCGGATCGCGCGATCCACCGGGCGCCGAGGACCTCCCCGAGCGAACGGGCCGCGGCGCCGGCGAGCGCCCGCGGCGCAGAGCGGAGGGAGGCCCGGAGTCCGCGCGCCTCGCCGTGCGAGAGCCACCGCGCCTGACTGCGGCGGATTCGCTCGAGCGCCCTCTCCCAACGCGGGAGGAGCCGGACCGCGCGGGGGAGGTGACGGGAGGGGGGCTCCGGAGAGCGATCGGGGTCGAGGAGGCGCCCGGCGAAGAACCCGAGGGCCGCCCCCCGCACCTCCTCGAGAAAGCGCGGGAAGGGCCCGTCCCCGCCGAGCCGGGGGAGCCGGAGGGCGAGCGAGGCGGCCTCGGCGCAGGCGCGGGGGCCGGCGTTGCGCACGTAGATCAGGCCATCCTCCCGGAAGGCGAGGCGTCCCGCGCGGCGGGTGCGCCCCGGGTCCTCGACGACTCCGATCTCCGAGGGGTCGGGGCGCGGCGCGCCGATCAGCCGGGCGAGGCGCTCGGCGAGGTCGGCGACGCGGTCGGTTGGATCCTCGGGCGGCTTCGCGCGGTCGAGGAACTCCCGCGCGGCGAGCGCGGGGGAAAAGCCGCGGACCGCAAACCGGCCCGATCCCTCGCGGATCACAGGGGAGGAGGAACGCCGCTCCCTCTCGACGAAGGAGACCGTCAGGACGCGCCGGCGCCGAAGGAGCCGGGCGAGCGCTCCGAGGTGAGCGGAGCCGACGAGGACGAGAATCGGACGGTCGCGGCGTTCTCGGAGCGCCCTCTCGATCGCGGTGGCGAAACCCCGATCCCGCTCCGTCCGGCGGGCGCGCTCGAAAGGGGGGTCGATCCCGAAAGCGCGAATCTCCGACCACCGCGCCCACCGCAGGATCCGGAGCAGGCCACGGAGGTCGAACGGCCACCGCGAACGCAGGCGACATCGGCGAAGGAGCTCGGCCTCGGGGACCGCTCCGCGAAGGAACGCTTCGAGAGGCGCGTCGCGCCCGGCGGGGAACGCCTCGAGGGCGAGGGAGGGGGACGCCCCGCGAGCGAGGAGGGCCCGCGCGAGGAGGAGGAATCTCTCCTGGGCCGGGGAGAAGCCGTGGTAGTCGCCGACGAGCACGACCTCGGCCGCCGCCGCCTCGGCGGCGAGCTCCGCGAGCGTCGAGGGGGATCGCCGGAGGGGTCGCGTCCTCCGGCCTGCAGCGAGGGAGCGGAGCCTCCGGGATCCCGGAGGGGTGACCGAGAGAGATCCGATGAACCGAGAGTTGGGTCGCACGACGCGGCGACCGTCTTTCGGTCGCGCGCGGGTGCGTCATGAATCCGGCCGGTCGATTGCCTCGAGGCGACCTGGACCACCTGGATGTCGCGCGGTGGGGAGCGCTGGGGCGACTCGTCGTCGAAGCGCGCCTGCTCGCCCGTTGTCCCCGCGGCCCCCCAACGGATCTCCGCGGATGGTACGTTTGCTCCCCTCGCGCCTGTTGCGCCGGGGGGGCCGTTCCACGCTAGAGGATCGTCACCTCGACCCCCTCCGTCGCGGCGATCCCAGCGGAGGCTCCGCCGTCGACGTGGAAGCTCTGGAAGAAAACGCGCGCGCCGACGAGCGTCGGGTCGTTCGGGATGGGAAGGGGGATCGTCCCTCCATGCGACCCGACGAACAGGACCTGGGCCGGATCGACGAGGAGCGTGAAGCCGAGCCCGAGGAAGTTCGGCAGGCTTGCGGAACCGAGGCCCGCCGCGACGACTCCCGCGGCCGAGGGGCCGTTCGTGGCGACCGTGAGGCTGAACCCCGCGTTCCCCGCCGTCGGGAGCCCGCCGGGGTTCGGGCAGAGCGACCACGCGTACGTGAACGTGCCCCGAGTGGCCGGGCCGTACGGCTCGGGGTCGGGGTTCACGGCGAGGCCCGCAGGCACTCCCCACCCTCCTGGGGGAGCCGAGGCGAGGAGCACCGCGCCGCCCGCGGAGGTCCTGCGGACAAGCGAGAAGGGGTAGGGACTTGGCGTGAAGGTCGCCAGGGCGAGGTCTCCCGTCGCCGTCTCGACCGCGACCGCGTTGAGGTATCCGAGGGGAGGGGAGAGAGGGGCGGAGGTCGCGGTGACGGGATCGACCGTGAACAAGTTCGGCGGACCGTTGAAGGCCGTCATCCGGAGTTGGCCGGAGCAATCGAGAGCGAGGTTCGTGAGGCCGATCACCGGGGTCGGTCCGAAGGTGAGGACGGTCGTCGGGGCGCCCCCCCCGGGCAGCGGAACGCTGTAGATGGTGGACTCGGACCCGATGGGGGACTGGAACATCCCGAAGTAGGCGATCGCCGCGCCCGGTCCGCTCGCGTCGACCGCGAGAGCGTTCATGATTCCCGGCGGAACCGGCGTCACGGGAACGGGAGTCACTCCCCCCGACGCCGTCGACACGATTCCGAGGATCTGTCCCGCGAGCGGCCCCGGCGGACCGAGGCCGGTGACGGCGACGACGACGTCTCCGTTCGGGAGCAAGTCGGCTTGGCCGACCTGCGCGAGGGGCAGGGAGCCCGGCGCAGAGGTGCCGAGGGGGATGGTCGTGATCCCGGTCGCCACGCTGCCGGTGAGGGTGACGACGTGGAGCGAGATCGTCGTGCCGGCCGGCCCGGAGTCCCCGACGATCAGGGCTCCGTCGCTCGAACGGTAAACGACGGTCGACGCTCCGCGCGGTCCGGGAACGCCTGCCCCCGTGATCGCCGAAGGGAGACCCGCCACGGCGATCGCCGCCCCCGGCGCGGCCGGGTGGACGAGGAAGAGCCCGCCGCCGCCCGGGGGCGGGGCCGGATTGAAGATCGGGTCGAAGTTCGTCCACTGGAAGTTCGCGGACACGAACCACCCGTCCGGGACCTGGGCGAGTGCGCCCGTCGAGAGAAGAAGGGGGAGCGAAGGCGCGAGCAGCCACCGAATCCTCATGGCGACCTCCTCGGGATCTCGGGTCGATCGTAATGCGGAGCCCGTCGGGATGCCGTCCCGGCGTCGCCCGCGCGGCGGTTCTCGTCCGCCTGGGCCGGGTGCTATCCTCGATCCGGTCGGATCGGGGACCCCGGCCCTGCAGACGCCCATGCGAGAAAGAGGCCGCGCCGGGGCCACGAATTCGCCCGGCTCCTTCGGATGGAGAGTTGGAATCCTCGCCCGCCGATCGCGTGACCCGGATCCTCGCCGCCGTCGGCGCCGGAAAGGCGCGGGCTGCGGACGAACTCCTGCCCCTCGTCTACGACGAGCTTCGGGCCCTCGCCCGCCGGCAGCTCGCAGCCGAGCGGCCGGGGCAGACGCTCCAACCGACGGCGCTCGTCCACGAGGCCTACCTCCGGCTGGTCCGGGACGAGCCGGCTGCCTGGGAGAACCGGGGACACTTCTATGGCGCCGCGGCCCGCGCGATGCGCCGCATCCTGATCGAGCGGGCGCGAAAGCGGGCCGCTGCGAAGCACGGCCGCGGCCGCCGCCGGGTGACGCTCTCGGAGGTCGCGTCGGAGGAGGCGACCGACCCGCTCGACCTCCTCGCGCTCGACGAGGCTCTCTCGCGGCTCGAGCGCCGCGACCCGCGAATGGGCGAGATCGTGATGCTCCGTTACTTCGCCGGCCTCGGCGTCGAGGATACGGCCGAGGCGCTCGGGGTCTCCGTGCGGACCGTGAAACGGGATTGGGCCGTCGCTCGCGCGTGGCTGTTCGAGGAAATGTCCGGCGAGGAGGAGGGGAGCGATGGCCGCTGAAGCGGGCCGCTGGTCCCGGGTGAAGGACCTCCTCGCCGACGCGCTCGAGCGCGCGGCCCCGGACCGGGCGAGGTTCCTAGACGGCGCGTGCGCCGGAGACGCAGGTTTGCGCGCCGAGGTCGAACGGCTTCTCGCCGCGCACGACGGCGCGGGGGGATTTCTGGAAACGCCTGCGGCGATCCCCGCGGGAGCGGTCCCCGAGCCCGGATCTCCCGGATTCGTCGGAGGCGCTCGCATCGGCCGCTATCGCATTCGCCGGCAGATCGGCGCCGGCGGAATGGGCGTCGTCTACGAGGGGGAGCAGGAGGAGCCGCACCGGACCGTGGCGCTGAAGGTGCTGCGGCCGGGGATCGCCTCCGGACCCGCGCTCCGGCGATTCCGTCGCGAGGCGGAACTCCTCGGCCGGCTCCGCCACCCCGCGATCGCCGCGATCTACGAGGCCGGGACGCACGGCGACCCCTCCGCGCCCGACGGCGACGAAGCCGTCCCGTTCTTCGCGATGGAGCTCGTCGAGGGCCGGCCGCTCGTCGAGCACGCGGACGCGAAGGGGCTCGGCACCCGCGAGCGGGTCGGGCTCTTCGTCCGGATCTGCGACGCCGTCGAATACGCGCATCGCGCGGGCGTCCTCCACCGGGACTTGAAGCCCGGCAACATCCTCGTCGAGGAGTCGGGGCAGCCGAAGATCCTCGACTTCGGCGTCGCGCGCTCGACCGACTCGGACCTGCGCGCGACGACGCTCCGGACCGAGGTCGGCGAGATCGTCGGCACGCTCCCGTACATGAGCCCCGAGCAGCTCGCCGGCGATCCCGACCTCCTCGACGAGCGTTCCGACGTCTACGCGCTCGGCGTCGTCCTCTACGAGCTGCTCGCCGGGCGGCTGCCGCACGACCTCGCGAACCGGAGCCTCCCCGAGGTGGCGCGGATCCTCGGCGAAGAGGACCCGACGCCGCTCTCGGCCGTGAACCGGCGCTTCCGCGGCGACCTCGACACGATCGTCGGGAAGGCGCTCGAGAAGGAGAAGCACCGCCGCTACGCCTCGGCCGCCGATCTCGCCGGCGACCTCGCGCACTACCTCGAGGATCGCCCGATCACGGCCCGGCCCGCGAGCGCGATCTACCGGCTCCGGAAGTTCGCGGATCGCAATCGGATGCTCGTGGCGGGCGTCTGCGCCGTCTTCCTCGCGCTCGTGCTCGGTCTCGCCGGAACGGTCCGGGGTATGCGGCGCGCCGAGGAGGAGGCGAGGAGGGCGAGGGAAGTTGCCGAGTTCTTCCGAAGGATGATCACGGCATCCGACCCGGCCCTCATGGTGTGGGGAACGGCGGACGGTGCGTGGGGGAGCCCCCGAGCGCCGCGCGGGCGAGACACGAAGATCGCCGACGTGCTCGACGAGACGGTCCGCGGCCTCGACGAGGGGTCCGGAGGTTCGCCCGAGGTGGAGGGGACGCTCCGCCTCGCGCTCGGACAGGCCTACGCCGGGCTCGGTCGCTGGAAGGACGCCGAAGCGCAGCTTCGGTCCGGGGTCGCGATCCGCCGTCGCGTGTTCGGCGAGAGCCACGTCGAGACCGCCAGGGCGATGACCCGGCTCGGCTTCGCCCTCGACCTCCAGGACCGCAACTCCGGGGAGGCCGAGGACTTGCTGCGGCGCGCGGTCGAGATCCACCGTCGGGCGTCGGGCCGGGATGACCGCGAGACGTTGAGGGCGTCGCTCCTCCAGGGGTGGGGAATGAAGCTGCGAAGTCCGCCCAACAAGAACTTGAAGAGAGCCGAGGCGATTCTCCGGGAGACCCTCGAGTCGCAGCGCCGCCTTTTCGGGGCGCAGGACTCGGACACCCTCTCGACCATGACCTGCCTCACGAACGTCCTTGTGGCGCGCGGATTCCTCCGCGAGGCCGAGTCGCTCGGCCGCGAGGCTGTGGAAGGGATCCGGACCCGCTTCGGCCGCGACCATCCGATGGTGGCCGTCGCCACGTTCTTCGTGGCGCAGAGCGTCCAGCGGCAAGGGAGGATCCCCGAGGCAGAAGTCCTCCACCGCGAGGCCTTCGAGGGCTACCGTCGGAACTTCGGCGAGGATCATCCTTACACGCACGTCGTGGGGGAATTCCTCGCGGAGACGACGGCCGCGGCGGGACGACTCGACGAGGCGGAACCGCTTCTCCGCCGCTCGTTCGAGGAACTCCGCCGCCAGTTGGGGCGAGCGCATCCCGAGACCGAGGGGGCCGCCTCGAAGCTACGGCGCCTGCTCTGGCTCCGCGGCGAGACGGGCGAGGCGGTGCGCCTCTCGCGGGAGGACCTCGGCGAACTCCGCTCCTCCGTCGGGAACCAGCACCGCTGGACACTCGACGCAATGAACGAGCTCGCCTGGCGGATCAAGGACATCGGCAAGTGCGAGGAGGCCGAGGCGCTCGCGCGGGAGGCGACGGCCGGATGTCGAAACACGCTCGGCGAGGAGGACCGACAGACCCTCAACACGATCGACACCCTCGGCGTCGTGCTGCGCATGGAGGGGAAGGTCGAGGAGGCGGAGTCGCTGCTGCGTTGCGCCGTCGCGACTTCCCGGCGGACCTCGGGAGAGGGCGACGCGGGAACGGCGGCGTTTCGCTGTCACTTGGGCGAGTGCCTTGCGGATCTCCGGTGTTTCGACGAGGCGGAAGCCGAGCTCCTCGCCGCGCACGCGGCGCTCGTCGCCGCGCAAGGCCCCCGACACGAGACGACCCGGGCGGCGATCGTGGCGCTCGTCCGGCTCTACGACGAATGGGAGAAACCGGACAAGGCCGCCGGGTGGCGGGCGCGGCGGGAGAATCCCGACCTCCCGGCGTCGCGTCCCGACCCGACATCGGGGGGCGGTCGCTGACCCGGCTCGCCCCGGGCTCCCGTGGATCCGACGATGACCGGCGCGGGGGAGCGTTTCCGCGAATCGCCCGGCGGGGGAACCTCGACCCCCGACGAGCGGGCGTACGCCGAGTACCTCGACGCGCTTCTCCGCGGCGCGACGGACGATCTCGACGCGTTCCTCGGGCGACATCCGCTCGTCTCGGGCGCGCTGCGCTCGCGCCTCGAAGCGCTGCATCGGATGCTCGCCGGGGACGGCGACCCGGCCGCGACCGAAAGGGTCCCGGTCCCCGCCGCGGGCGATCTTCCGCTCGAGCGGATCGGCGACTTCCGGCTGATCAAGCGTCTCGGCCAGGGCGGGATGGGGGTCGTCTACCTCGCGGAGCAGGAGTCGCTTCGCCGACTCGTCGCGCTCAAGGTCCTCCGGCCCGAGCAGGCCGGCGCTTTCGAAGCGGGGACGCGCTTCGAGCGGGAGGTGCAGGCGATCGCGAAGCTCCGCCACCCGAACATCGTGACGGTGTTCGCGAACGGCGAGGAGAAAGGGATCCGGTACTTCGCGATGGAGCTCGTGCCGGGCAAAGGGCTGGACGAGCGTCTTCGCGAGGCGGCGGCGCGGGGAGAGAGG
The DNA here is from genome assembly GCA_035695825.1 of Planctomycetota bacterium. Classification (GTDB taxonomy): domain Bacteria; phylum Planctomycetota; class UBA1135; order UBA1135; family JAKEFM01; genus JAKEFM01. The sequence continues at coordinate 218,050 of DASRRH010000026.1, forward strand.
GTTCCGATCCCGACGGTCCTGCGCTGGGTGGCGCAGATCGCCCGGGCGCTCCAGTGCGCGCACGAAGCCGGTATCGTCCACCGGGACGTCAAGCCGTCGAACGTCTGGATCGCCGCCGACGGCCGGGCGACGCTCGTCGACTTCGGCCTCGCGCGCGATGTTCGGGCGGCGACGCTGACGGTGACGGGCGAGTTCCGGGGGACTCCTTACTACGCCTCGCCGGAGCAGGTCGCGGCGAAGCGGGTTCCGATCGACGCCCGGACGGACGTCTACTCCCTCGGTGTCACGCTCTTCGAGTGCGTGACGGGAAGAGTGCCGTTTGAAGGGGAGACGACGGAGCAGGTTTTCGCCCAGATCCTCCTCGAGGAACCGCCGGCGCCGCGGCGGCTGAACCCTTCGATCCCGCGCGACCTCGAGACCGTGATCCTCGAGGCCATCGAGAAGGACCCGGGGCGGCGCTACGCGACGGCCGGGGCGTTCGCGGAGGATCTCGAGGCCCTCCTCGAGGTGCGGCCGATCCGGGCGCGGCCGGCGGGGGCGGCTACGCGAGTGGGGAAGTGGGCGAGGCGGAACCGGGGGTGGGCGGCGACCGGGGCGGCGGGTCTGCTCGCGCTCCTCGCGGTCGGGGGGATCCGGCTCGAGGAGAACCGGGAGGCGTCGCGTTCACGCTCGCGCGAGGTCGCGAACGCGATCGACGAGGCCCGAGCCCGTCTCGCCGGGTACCGAAACGACCGGGCTCGGGCGAAGGAGATCGAGAGCGCGATCGAGCCTCTCGAGTTCGCCCTCAAGCGCCGCTTCCTCGACTGGGAAGAGGAGGCGCGGAGGATGCGGGGCGAGGACGCTGCCCGCGCCCTCCGCAGGAGTCTCGAGCAGGAGTTCGCCACGATCGAGGACCTCCTGAACCGCGGACAGAGGCTCGACCCGGACAGCGCCGCGATCCGCGACCTGCGGGCCGACCTCAATCTCGAGAAATGGCGGGACGCTTTCGCTGCGAAAGACGACTGGGCGATCGGCTTCTTCCGGCGGCGCGTCGAGGAAAACGACCCGACGCGCCGGCACGCGGCCGAGCTCTCCTCCCGCGGGACGCTGACGCTCGCCACGGAGCCCGCGGGGGCGAGCGCCTACCTCTTCCGCTACGTGGAGCAATCGACGGCGAAAGAGGGAGGAGAGCACCGGCTCGTTCCCGTGCCGGTCGGAGATGCTGCGCCCGACGTGGCCCCGGGAACCTGGGCGCTGCGCGTCGTGAAGGGAGCCGGGGAGATCGAGGAGAACGACCTGCTTCTTCGAGTTGCCGGGTATCTGATCGAGGGGACCGTGCTGGTCGCGGAGGGGAAGGATCCGGTCCGGGCACTCGATCGTCTCGTCTCGATCGATGGCATGCCGGTGCGGGACCGGCTCCAGGCCGAGTACTTCGGTTCGACAGGATGGCCCTCCCGGCCCTTCGAGTTCGAGCGGCAGGGGAGTCGATTCGCCGTGAACGCGGAGAGCCTGGAGGCCCTCGGGGTTCTCGTTCTTCCTCCCGATAGGCTCGCCGAACGCGGTGGGGTCCCCGCGGACGTCGATCACATGGGAATGGCCCGATCGGTCACGCTGCCGGCCGGGCTCGTGGTCCGGACGACCGCCGCGCCCCTCCTTCTCTCCCCCGCCGGCCTCGTCGGCAGGACGCCCCTCGCCCGGATCCCCCTCGAGCCGGGCTCCTACCTCGCGCTCCTCCGGCGCGAGGGCTACGAGGACCAGAGGTTTCCGTTCGTCGCGGACGGGGCCGCGGAGACGGGCGTCTCGACGAAACTGAATCCTCGAGGCACGACGCCGGAGGGCTTCGTGTTCGTTCCGGGGGGACCCTTCGTCGCGGGAGGGGATCCGGAAGCATTCTTCTCCTGGGAGCGCTCGGTCCGACACGTGCCGCCCTTCTGGATCATGGAGCGGGAGGTGACGCAGGGGGAGTACTTCGAGTTCCTGAACGATCCTTCGACTTTCGCGCAGATCGCAGCGTCGAAGGATCCGATCCTCCTGCCGGGCGCCACCGACGATCCCGAGGTTCGAGCGCGCGCGCCCCGGGACGCAGGCGGACGATTCGTGCCGCGGCCGGTCGCGAGGACCTCCGGGATCTCCCCCTTCTATGCGATGTCCGACCCTGGGGCCTATCCGGTGGGTGGCATCTCCTTCTCCGACGCCGAAGCCTACGCGAGGTGGAAGACGGTCCGGTCCGGGGAAAGAGGCGGGAGCCTCGAATACGCTCTCCCGACCGAGGAGCAGTGGGAGAAGGCGGCGAGGGGTGCCGACGGCCGCTTCTTTCCGTTCGGGGACTCCTTCGGGCAGAAGTGGATGAAGTCGCGGTACACCCGCCGCGGGAGAGCGGGGTCCAACCTGACCCTCTCCTATCCCGTCGACGAGTCCCCCTACGGGGTCTTCGATCTCGGAGGCAACCTCGCCGAGTATTGCCACGGCCGGTTGGAGCCGGACCTGCAGCCGGGCGAGAAGCCCTTCGACGTGACCGGGCGTCAAGGGAATCGGATGTTGCGGGGCGGCGCGTGCGAAGACGCGGACCCCAATTCCTTCCGGGCGGCAAGCCGGGTCGAGTGGGACGGGTCCACCTCCGGCCGAGGCATCCGCCTGGTCGCGCGCCTGCGTTCGGAGTCCTCCCGTTGATGACCCGAGCCGCTCCGGACTGCGGGGATTGAACCGATGGCCGACGCCGGGGAACGCTTCCGCGAAACGCCCGGCGGGGGAGCGATGAGCCCCGACGGGCGGGTGGTCGTCGAGTCCCCCGACGCGTTCCTCGCGCGGATGCCGAGCGCAGCGCGCCGGTCAGCGCTCCTCGGGCGCGGGCGGCCCCGGTCAGAGGACCGAGACCTCGACCCCTTCGCTCGCGGCGATGCCGAGGGGAGCCCCAGGGTCCAGGTGGAAGGTCTGCAGGAAGACCTGCCCGTCGGTCACGCTCGGACCCCCGACCAGAGCGGGATCGTTCGGGATCGGGAGAGGGATCGCGCCCGAGGGCGGGAGGGGCGCGAGGAGGACGAGCTGAGCCGGGTCGATCAGCAGCGTGAAGCCGAGGACCGGGAGATTCGCGCGTCCAAGGCTCGCCGCGAAGAAGCCCGCGGCGGGGAGAGGCCCGGGCGACGCCGCGAGCGTCAGGCTGAATGCCGCGTTGCCGACCGTCGGGAGCCCGCCGGGGTTCGGCGCGATCGCCCACGTGTAAGCGCTCGTTCCGGGCGTCCCGGTCCCATAGGTCTCGGGATCCGGATTCACCTCGATCCCCGACTTCGCGCCCCACCAGCCGAGGTAGCCGAACGTGAGCTGCGTCGCCGCGCCGGCCGGCGTCATCCAATAGGCGGTGCCGGGCGGAGGACCGAAGCCCGAGACCACGGCGTAGTTCCCGGTGACCCTCTCCATCGCCAATCCATTCGCGTCGCCGATCGCCGTCGCGGCGGCGGTGAGGTTCGAAGCGGGGTAAGGGATGGAAGGGTCGATCCGGTAGATGCACGGGTCGGGGCCATAGAGGCCGGACACGACGAGGAAACCGCTGTTGTCGAAGGCGAGGGCCGAGACCCCGAGCGGGAGGGCGGAGATCTGCGTCGGCGTACCGCCGCCGGGGATCGGCACGCTCCAGACCTCCGAGAAGGTCGCGTTGTGAAAGAGACCGAAGTAGGCGGTCGTCCCCGCCGCGTCCGCCGTCGCGGCGTTCACGAAGGCGCCGGAGAGCATGCCGATCGGCAGAGGGGAGACGGGGACGGGGACGACGACCCCTGTGTTCGGGTTCACGATCCCCAGAATCGCGCCTCCGAGCGGCCCGGAGACGATGTCCGCGACGCCGACGAGGACGTCTCCGGTCGGCAGGAGGGCGCACTGGGCGATCTGGCTCCCGTTTCCGGCGCCGGTCCCGATCGGGAAGAGGTTGTCCGTCGCGACCGTCGCGCCGTTCAGGCTGAGGATGTGGAGGTCGATCACGGTCCCGGGAATCGTCGAGAGCTCTCCGACGATCAACGCGCCGTCGCTCGGCCGGCGGAGCACGCAATTGGCGCCCTGCTCATTCGCACCGCCCGTGCAGGCTCCGGTGAGGTCGCACCCGAGGCCGGTCACCTGGATCGGCGGGACGAGGGTCGAGGGGGAACGCGGGTGGACGAAGAAGAGCCTCCCGTCCTCGGATAAGTTCTGGCGGCGGAAGCTCGACACCACGTACCAGCCGTCCGGGACCTGCGCCCGGAGGCTCGACGCCGCGGAGAAGGCGACGGCAACGCCGAACGCGCCTGTCAAGAATCTGGAGAGCGTCATGTCTTTGCTCCTTCGCGCGGCGGGACCGGACCGCTCCGGTCGCCGGCCGTCCATCCGGGTTCGGGTAACCCCCGGCGGGGCCCCTTCCATCCTCGGCTGGCGAAGGACGGGCGAGAACCGAACGGGGATTCTCCCGGTGGGAGGCCGGGTCGCCAGAGAGGCAGCGCCGGGTTAGCCTCCGACGCGCGCGGGGTCGGCCGGACCGTGAGTCAGAGCAAGGACACGACTTTCCTCCTCGTCCGACGGGCGAAGGAGGGAGACGCGGAAGCGATGAACGCGCTCTTCGCGCGCCATCGGGACCTCGTCCGCCGGGCCGCGGCGCGCGCGATGGGACCGGCGCTCCGGGGGCGGGAGGAGCCGGAAGACCTCGCGCAGACGGCGTTCCGCGACGCGATCCTCGAGTTCGATCAGTTCGAAGGGACAAAGGAGGGCTCGTTCCGACTCTGGCTCCGGCGGATCGTGGAGAACAAGGCGCGGGACCGCGCGCGGTACTGGAGGGCGGGGAAGCGCGGCGCGGCGCTCGCGCCGGGAGGGCGTGCGGAGGGCCAGCCGGGCGAGACGACCGAGCCGGGAACGCCCGCCCTCGACCCGAGCGTCACGGAATTGCTCGCCGTGGCAGAGCGAAAGCCGCTCGTCCGCGGCGCGGTCGAGTCTCTCCCGGAGCGATGGCGCCGGGCGATCGAGTACGCCTACTACGATGGCCTTTCGTTTCGCGAAGCGGCGAAGAGGCTCGGGCTCCCGTCCGAGGACGCCGCGCGGATGCTGCTGCGGCGGGCGGAGCGAGCGCTCAAGGCGAAGTTGCCGCCGGGCGTCGATCCCACGGGATAGGCGGAGAATCGCCTTCCGACCCCGGCCCGCGGCGGGCCTCCATCCTGGACACTCTCGCCCATGCGCTCGACGCGAACGGGAGGGAGGCCGACGCGATCCAAATCGAAGAAGAGGCCCTCGCGACGTGCCCCCCCGAGACGAACAACTCCGGGGCACCATCGAGCCCGCGCTCGCGAGGTTCCGGGACGGGGCAGGGGTGGAGGGGACCGATTTCACCCCTTCTCGAGGGTGACCGGAGCGTTGTAGTCGGGCTCGAGGCTCGCCGGGTCGAGACGGCGCGGGAGGAGGACGTTCGCCTCGGGCCAGAAGGCCTGGAGCGTCCCGGGCTGGACCGGCGCGATCCGCGCGACCCCGCGGAACTCCCCGCAGGAGGAACGGAGCCGGACCGGATCCCCTCCGCGCAGGCCGAGCCGCTCCGCGTCCGCGGGCGACACGAAGACCTCGTCGCGGCGGCGGCTCCCCGTGAGGGGGTCTCCGTCCTCCCAGACGATCGTGTTGAACTGCTTGCCGCGGCGCGTAGCGAGGTAGAAGGTCCCGGCGGGAAGGGCGTTGTCGGGGGGGACGAGCGCGGTGAATCGAGCGCGCCCTCCGGGGAGGTTCGGGCAGACGCCCCCCTCGAGGAGCATCGGCCCGCCGTACTGGAAGGAGTCCCCTTCCCGCCGCAGGCCCGAGAGGCCCGCGTAGATCGGGATCGCGCGCTCCATCTCCTCGCGGAGTTGTTGGGCGTCCTTCCACCGGAACAGGGCCCGCCCCGCGGGGGGAAGGGCGCGCTCCCCGAGCCGTTCGAGGATCCGCCACTCCGATTCCGCCTCGCCGATCCGGGGGCCGGGGACCTCGGGGCTGAACCGGACGCGCCGCTCCGTGCTCGTCACCGTCCCGCCCCCCTCCTGCTCGTAGCGCGTGCGGGCGGGGAAGAGGACCACGACGTCCGCGGGCTCGACGAGCATCGACGTGTTGAGGACGAGGTCCTGGTGGATGCGGCAGGGGGTGCGCGCGAGCGCCGCGCGCGCGGAGGCGGGCTCGGGCATCGTCTCGAGGAAGTTCCCCCCGAGGAAGTAGAGGACGTCGAGCTCGCCGCGCTCCGCCGCGGAGACCATCTCCGCGGCGGAGAGTCCGCGGGAGGAGGGGACGGGGTGGGTCCAGATCGCCTCCACGCGCCGGCGGTTCGCCTCGTCGAGCGGCGTCCCGCCCGGGAGGGCGTTCGGGACCGCGCCGCACTCGGCGGCCCCCTGCACCCCCGAGTGGCCGCGGACCGGGACGAGGCCGCAGCCGCGCCGGCCGACCATCCCGCGCGCGAGGGCGAGGTTGACGACCGCCTTCACGTTCTCGACGCCGAAGCGGTGCTGCGTGAGCCCCATGCTCCAGATGAAGACGGCGCTCCTCGCCTGCGCGTAGCGGTCCGCGAAGCGGCGCATCTCCCCCCGGCTCGTCCCGGAGGCGCGCTCGAGGGACTCCCAGGTCTGCGCGTCGAGGGCGGACTCGAGGGCCTCGAAGCCGGTCGTGTGCGCCCCGACGAAGGCGCGGTCGATCCCCCCGGTCGCGCGGAGGTGCTTGAGGACCCCGTTCGCGAAGGGGACGTCCCCGCCGACCGCGACGGGGAAGAAGTCGTCCATGAAGGAAGTCCCGAGGAGCGCGCTCCGCGGGACGGAGGGGACCCAGTAGCGCTCGAGGCCCGGCTCCCGGTAGGGGTTCACGACGGCGAAGCGGGCGCCGCGGCGTCGCGCGAGGTGGAAGTACTTCATCGCGACCGGCTGGTTGTTCGCGATGTCCGTTCCGAAGAGGACGATCCAGTCGGCGGCCATCCAGTCGGAGTAGGAGTTCGTCGAGGCCCCGACGCCGAGGGTCTCCTTGAGCGCCGTCGTCGAGGCGGCGTGGCAGAGGCGGGCCGCGTTGTCGACGTTGTTCGTCCCGAGGAGACGGGCGAGCTTCTGCGCGACGTAGTAGACCTCGTTCGTGAGCCCCCGCGAGGTCGTGTAGATCGCCGTGCGGTCGGGTCGGGTCGAGCGGATCGCGGAGGCGCCGGCCTCGAGCGCCTCCTCCCAGGAGACCCGCCGGAAGCCCCGGTCGCCGCGCCGGCGGAGCATCGCGTAGGGGAGTCGCCCGAGCCCCCGCAACGCCCGCCCGTCGAGGGGCTCGAGCGCCTTGACGTCGGCGAGGAGGGTGGGGTCGAGCGCGGGCACCGTGTTGAGGCGGAGCATCCGGAGCCGCGTGAGGCAGAGGTGAATGCCCTCCATCGCGTCGTCCCGCAGCCCCCGGGGCCCGAGGGAGCAGCCGTCGCAGACCCCGTGGCGGAGGATCCTCCACGCGTAGCCGAGCCGGTCGCGGTTCTCCCAGGCGACCGCGAGCATCTCGCGGTAGTGGCGCGGCTTCGTCGACGCGAGCCCGAACGGGAGAAGGTCGCGCAGGCGCCGGCGCGGGGGGAGGGGGGAAGAGGGAGGGTCCAACTCGCCCTAGCCGCGCGCGGCGGCGACGAGGGCGCGGAAGAGCACGGCCCCCGCCCCCTCGCCGCGCTCGCTGCGGCGCGTCCAGTCGGGGGCGTGGTGGAAGAGGGTGTTGCGGTCGGGGTGCGGCATCAGGCCGAGGATCCGGCCGGAGGGGTCGCAGAGCCCGGCGATTCCGTTCTGCGAGCCGTTCGGGTTCCAGGGGTAGACGGCGGTCTCGCCCGAGGGGCCGAGGTACCGGAAGGCAACGAGCCGCTCCCGCTCGATCGCCTCGAGCGCCGGCGCGTCGCGGGCGAGAAACTTCCCCTCTCCGTGGGCCGTCGGCGTCTCGAGGACGAGCCCCTTCGGGAGCCAGGTCGCCCGGGAGTCCTCGACGCGGAGGCGCACCCAGCGATCCTCGTATCGCCCCGAGTCGTTCGCCGCGAGGGTCGTTTCGACGGCGCCTCGCCGCAGGCCGGGGAGGAGGCCGCACTTCGCCAGGACCTGGAAGCCGTTGCAGATGCCGAGGACGATCCCCCCGCGCTCCGCGAGGGAGTGGAGCGCGTCGAAGAGGTGGAGGCGGGTCTCGAGGGCCTGGATCTTCCCCGCTCCGACATGGTCGCCGTAGGAGAAGCCTCCGGGGAAGACGACGATCCCGTACGCGCGGAGGCGCTCGGGGGAGCCGTAGACCTCGCGCACGTGGAGGAGGTCGGCGCGGGCCCCGGCCCGCTCGAGGGCGAGGACCGTCTCGCGCTCGCAGTTCGTCCCCGCGCATCGCAGGACCGCGGCCCTCACCACGCGAGCGTCCCCTTCCAGGCCTCGCGCAAGCGCGCGACCGGCTCGTCGAGGACGACCTGTCCCTCGAGCCCCCGGACGAGGAGGCGGGCCGCTCCGGTCGTCTCCCCGAGGAGGCCGTAGGGGACCTCCCCGAGCCCCCCCTCGAAGGCCTCCTGGGAGCCCCGGGGCACCTCGACGAGGAAGCGGGAGTTCGACTCGGAGAAGAGGAGGATGTCCTCCCGGAGCGGCGCCTCGACGGGGACGGAGCGCAGGTCGAGGTCGAGGCCGACGCCCCCCCCGATCGCCATCTCCGCGGCCGCGAGGGCGAGCCCCCCCTCGCTGAGATCGTGGACGGAGAGGGCCGTCCCCTCGGCGATGACGCGGGCGAGCGCCCGGAGCGCCGCGAGCCCCTCGCGCGGCTCGAGCCTCGGGACCGAACGGCCGGGGCCGGCCCCCCGGATCTCGAGGAGGAGCGAGCCGCCGATCTCGGGCCGCGTCCTCCCGACGAGGTAGACGTGGTTGCCCGGACCCTTGAGGTCCGAAGTGACGCACCTCCCGACGTCCTCGACGCGCGAGACCGCCGTGACGAGGAGCGTCGTCGGGGCGACGAGGGTCGCCCCCCCGGCCCGGAACTCGTTGTGGAGCGAGTCCTTCCCCGAGATGAAGGGGGTCCCGTAGGCGATCGCGACGTCCCGGCACGCCTTCGCCGCCCGCACCAGCTCGCCGAGCGTCTCGGGTCGCTCGGGGCTCCCCGCGGCGAAGTTGTCGAGGAGCGCCGTCCGGGTGGGGTCCCCGCCGACGGCGACGACGTTCCGGAGCGCCTCGTCGATCGCCGACGCGGCCATCGCGTAGGGGTCGATCCGCCCGTACCTCGGGCGGATCCCGCACCCGAGCGCGACCCCCCGGCGCTCCCCGGGGACGGGAACGACGACCGCGGCGTCGGAGGGCCCTTCCCCGTTCGGCCCGACGAGGGGCTTGCCGGCGCTCCCCGCCTGGACCTCGTGGTCGTACTGCCGCACGATCCACTCTTTGCTCGCCGCGTCCGGGTGGGCGAGGAGGGCCCGGAGGTCCTCTCCGTAGTCCTCGCGAGGGGGAAGGTCGGGGTCGGCGCCGCCGGGGGAGGTCCACTTCGCCCGCTTCGTCGGTCGAGGGCATCCCTCGTGGAGGAAGCCGAGGTCGAGGTCCCCCCAGGTCTCGCCGCGGTACCGGACGAGGAGGCGTCCCGTACCGGAGAAGCGTCCGATGACGGTCGCCTCGAGCTCCTCCCCCCCGAAGATGCGGAGGATCGCCTCCGCCCGGTCGGGCGAGACGGCGAGGACCATCCGCTCCTGGGCCTCCGACACCCAGATCTCCGCGGGCGTCAGCCCGGGGTACTTCAGGGGGACGCGCTCGAGGTCGACCTCCGCCCCGAGCCCTTCCGCCATCTCCCCGACCGCGGAGGAGAGCCCCCCCGCGCCGCAGTCGGTGATCGAGCGGAAGAGCCCCTCGTCGCGGGCGCGGACGACCGCCTCGATCAGCTTCTTCTCCGTGAGCGGGTCGCCGATCTGGACGACGCTTCCGGGGAGGGCGGCGTGGAGGGCGTCCGACGAAAAGGTCGCCCCGTGGATCCCGTCCCGGCCCGTCCGCCCCCCCGCGAGGAGGACGAGATCTCCCTCGCGGGCTCCCTTCGCCACCCGGTCGAGGGGGAGGATCCCGAGATTCCCGCAGAAGACGAGGGGGGTCGCCGTGAAGCCGGGATCGAACAGGACGGCCCCGTTGACGGTCGGCACGCCGAGGCAGTTGCCGTAGTCCCGCACCCCCGCGACGACGCCCCTCAGAATTCGCCGGGGGTGGAGAACGCCCTCGGGCAACCCCTCCTCGGGGGAGTCGGGGGGGCCCACGCAGAAGACGTCCGTCGAGGCGATGGGGCGCGCGCCGAGCCCCGCGCCGAGCACGTCGCGGACGACTCCGCCGAGGCCCGTCCCGGCCCCTCCGTAGGGCTCCAGCGCCGAGGGGTGGTTGTGCGTCTCCGCCTTGAAGGCGAGGGCGTGCCGGTCGTCCAGGGTGACGATCCCCGCGTTGTCCCGGAAAACGGACAGGCACCAGGGCGCGGCGATCGTCTCCGTCGCCTTGCGGATCGTCGCGTCGAAGAGGCCGACGATCGTCTCCCGCCGGCCGTCCTCCTCGAGCTCGATGCGTCCCGTGAAGGTCTTGTGCTTGCAGTGCTCCGACCAGGTCTGGGCGATCGTCTCGAGCTCGAGATCGCTCGGGTCCCGCCCGAGGCCCTCGAAGTGATCCCGGATCGCGCGCATCTCGGTCGAGGAGAGGGCGAGCATCCCCTCCCTCGAGATCCTCAGGAGTCCCTCCTCGTCGAGCCCGCCCAGAGGGACGCGCCGCTTCTCGAAGGGCCTCGGCAAGGGATCCTCGGGAAGGTCGGAGGGCTCCGCGCCCGCCGTCGCCGTCTCGATCGTCTCGTTCGCGAGCGACCGGCGGACCGCCGCCAGGACGGAGGCGGGCTTCGCGTCCCCGAGGAACTCGTAGGCGCGGAACGTCGCGGCCCGCTCGACCTCGAGGTCGAGCAAGGCGAGGGCCCGGCGCACGCTCCCGGCGACGGGGTCAAGGACCCCCGGGTGGCGCCGGACCGTGATCCGCACCCCCTCCGTCGTGGGGGCGACCCCCGGAGCGAGCACGACGAACCGGTCCCCGACCGGGTCCGCGAGGAGCTCGGCCGCCGCGCGCTCGACCTGGGTCGAGGAGAGGGCGGCGGGGAGAAGGTAGCCCCGGATGGAACGGACGGAGTCGACGCCGGAAAGCCCCGACTCCCGGGCGGCGGCGAGGGCCCCGTTCCCCTCCGGGTCCCCGAATCCGTCGCGATGGAAAACCTCGACCGTCCAGGCCTTCGGCACGGGCGGGGGAGGATAGCGGATCTCGCGCGGAGGAGGGAGGGGCGTACCCCGCTCCCGCGTCCGCGGCTATCCTAGGACCCTCGCCCGGCCAGCGGGCGCTCCGGCCATGAAGCACTCCGCGGATCGAAGAGGGGAGGGAAGCGAGAGCGGCGGCCTCGCCTTCGAGCGCCCCATCCGCGAGCTCGAGCGCAAGATCGCGGAGCTCGAGGCCCTCGCGGGCTCGACCCGCCTCGACCTCTACGGCGAGATCCGGCTCCTCCGGGAGCGCCTGCGCCGCCAGCTCGAGGAGACCTACAGCCGGCTCACGGCCTGGGAGCGGGTGAACGTCGCCCGCCACGCGGAGCGCCCCGTCTTCAGCGACTACGTGGCGGGGATGTGCGAGGACTTCTTCGAGCTCCACGGGGACGGCGTCTTCGGGGAGGACCGCGCGATCGCGACCGGTCTCGCGCGGATCGGGCCCGAGAGGGTCCTCCTCGTCGGGCACAGGAAGGGGAAGACCACGAAGGAGCGCCTCCTCACGAACTTCGGCTGCGCGCACCCGGAGGGGTACCGCAAGGCCCTCCGCAAGATGCAGCTCGCGCAGCGCCTCCGCCTGCCGATCGTGACGCTCATCAACACCCCGGGCGCCTACCCCGGGATCGGCGCGGAGGAGCGGGGACAGGCCCGGGCGATCGCGGAGAACATCTACGGGATGTTCGCGCTTCGCACGCCGATCGTGTGCGTCATCATCGGCGAGGGGGGCTCCGGCGGCGCGCTCGGCATCGGCGTGGGCGACCGCGTCCTCATGCTCCAGAACTCCTACTACTCCGTGATCTCCCCCGAGGGGTGCGCCGCGATCCTCTGGAAGACGGGAGACAAGGCCCCGGAGGCGGCGAAGGCCCTGCGTCTCACGGCGGAGGACCTGCTCGAGCTCGGCGTGATCGACGAGGTCGTCCCCGAGCCGCTCGGCGGGGCCCACCGCGACCCCGGCTCCACGATCCGGACGGTCCGGGACCGGATCCTGCAGGTCCTCTCCGAGCTGAAGGGGCTGCGGGTCGAGGAGCTCCAGGAGAGGCGCTACGCCAAGTTCCGACGCATGGGAGCCCTCGCCGGCGCTGGGGTTTAGGAGCGCCTTCCCAACGACCGACCCCTCTCCTCCGTATGAGCGCAGCGGACTCCGGAGCGGAGGGATCCGGAACCGGGGCGGTCGAGCCCCGGGGGAAACCCGAGCAACCCTCCCGCCCCGACCTACCGTCGATGAACGCTGCGGCACCTCTCGTCCCGTTCCGGTCGCCCGGTCGGTCGATCCCGACTCCGGCGCCCGAGGCGCCGACCGACCACGATCTCATCCGGGGGATCCAGGGAGGCGATCCCGACGCCTTCCGCGCCCTGTTCGAACGCCACCAGCGGCGGGCCTACGGGATCGCCTACCAGATGGTCGGCAACGCGGAGGAGGCCTCCGACGTCGTCCAGGAGGCGTTCCTCCGGATCCACCGCTCGATCGACCGGTTCGACTTCTCGAAGGCCTTCACGACCTGGCTCTATCGGATCGTCGTGAACCTCTCGATCGACGGCCTGCGCCGCTCGGGGCTGCGGCGGGACGTCGGGATCGAGGACCTCGAGGACTCGATCCCGGCGGGGGCGCGGCCGGAGGCCCTCCTGGAGTCGGACGAGACCGTCCGTCTCGTCCGGAGCGTCCTCGAGGAGCTGCCGCCCAAGTTCAAGGCGGTGATGGTCCTCCGCGACCTCCACGGTCTCTCGGGGAAGGAGATCGCCTCGATCGTGGGCGCGAGCCACGCCACCGTGCGGTGGCGGTTGCACCGGGCCCGGAAGGCGTTCCGGGTGGCGTGGGAGCGGAAGCGGGACCGGCGCGGTCCCGGGAGGGGAGAATGAACTGCCGGCGCGTCCGCCGCCTCCTCGCTTCCTTCGTGGCGGAGGAGCTTTCCACGCCTCGGTCGGCGCTCCTCCGCGGTCACCTCCGGGATTGCCACCCCTGCGCCCGCGCGTTCGCGGGCGAACGGGAGGCGCGCAACGCCTTCCGCGAGACCCTGCGGTCCCCGGATCCCCCCTCGAACCTCTGGGATCGGATCGAGTCGCGCCTCCTCTCGGAGGCGGGCGCCCCGCGTCCCTTCCTCGACCGACTTGCGCGCCGACTCACGCCTCGGTCGGCGGCCGCCGCGGGGCTCTTCCTCGCCGCCGCTCTCGGGGGCTCGTTCCTCCTCCTCAGGCCGGGCGGGGATGGCCTCGGGCCTCCCTCCGCCGGCTCGGGCGAGCCCGGCGGGCTCGTCCGAACCGAGGGTTCCGCCGGGGACGAGGAGTACTCCGGCTTCCTCCGCCGGCTCGACGGGGATGCGCGGGAGTTCTTCACCTTCCCGGTGGGGGACACGGTCCCCGTCTCGGGCCCAGGCACGGGACGCGGAGGCTCGGGCATGCCACGTCCGCTCAACGGCCAGCCGGCGGGGCTGCGGCCCGTCCGGCGAGATTTCTGACCATGCGGTCGGCCTGTCTCCTCCTCCTCCTCGCGGGGATTGGACAGGAGGGCGCTCCCGCCGGGCTCCTCGAGTCGCTCGAGAGGGACGTGATCCGGGTCGTCGAGCGCGTTCGTCCGTGCGTGGCGACCGTCGAGGTCGACCGGACCCTCCCTCTGCCGCCGGTCTCCCTCTCCGGCTTCCTCCTCGACGCGGAGGGGACGGTCGTGACGTACGGAGCCGCCCTCGAAGGCGCGCACCGGATCTCGGTGCGGTTCGCCGACGGGCGGTCTTTCCGCGGGACGTTCCTCGGGCGGGGGCCCGAGAATCGGGTCGGTCTGCTGCGCGTCCCCGCGGAGGGGCTCGCGCAGCCCCCGCTCGCGGAGGGTGGCGCCCTCCGACCGGGGTCGCTCGTCGTCGGGATCGGGAGCCCCTACGGCTTCCAGGCCTCCGTGTTCGTCGGCTGCGTGAGCGGGGCCGACCGGAGTCTCGGAGGGATGAGCGGGCTCGTCCAGACCACGGTTCCGGTCAACCGCGGCAACGCGGGAGGCGTGCTCGCGAACTCCCGAGGGGAGATCGTGGGGATGCTCGTCGGTCCCTACGAGGAAAGCCGGGTCCTCGCGCTGTCGGTCCCCCAGCCGGGCGCGGGGCGGGAGAGCCCCGCCGGTTTCCGGCCCGCGAAGGAGCGGCAGGATCGGGGCGAGGCGGGCGAGGACAGGGACAGCGGTCTCAAGGTGCTCGAAGACGTCCGGGGGTCCTTCCCTTCCGAGGGGATCCACTTCGCGCTCCCGATCGCCCGGGTCCGCGAGGACGCCCGCTCCGTCCTCGAGGGGTCGGGGCGTCCCCCCGCTCCCGGCGAGCGGCGGCGCTGGCTCGGGGTCTACCTCGAGTCCGCGAGCGATCCCGCCCTGCGCTCCCAACTCGGCCTCGAGGAGGGGCGCGGGGTCGTGGTCCGTGAGGTCTACCTCGGGAGCCCCGCCGCCCGCGGGGGTCTCCTCTCCCACGACGTCCTCGTCTCGATGGACGACGTCCCTATCGACTCCGCGGCGGAGAGCCTGCGGCGCAGGCTCGACGGCAAGTCCCCCGGGGCGCGGGTCGAGTTCGAAGTGGTGCGCCACGCGGCGCGCGTGCGCGTCCCGGTGGCGCTCGAGTGATGCAGGAGCCGAGACGACCATGAAGTTCGAAACGAAGGTGCTTCCGATGGCCGCCCTGTGCGGCGCCCTCTCCCTCCTCGTCCCGCGGGCGCTCCCCGCCGGGGCCGCGGGCGCGAGACAGGAGGCGCAGGAGCAAGCTTCCGCCTGGATCGAGAAGCTCGGGGCCGAGGACCAGGACGTCCGCGAGCGGGCCTGGGACTGGCTCCGCGAACGCGGAGAGGAGGTCCTCCCCGATCTCGAGAAGGCATCGAAGGAGGCGAAGGACCCGGAGGTCCGCTGGAACGCCCGCCTCCTCTCGCGGGAGATCCGCCGCGACGGGGGGGGAAAGCTGCATCGCCTCCCGAGGCGGACGGAGACCGCGCCCGAGGAGGGATTTCCCCCGACCTTCGACCGCGACTTGTTCTCCCGCGAGTTCGAGGGGATGCAGCGCCAAATGGGGGAGATGCGGCGGCGCCTCGAGGAGCAGTTCCGCAATGCGCCGCCGGGGAAGGTCGACCGGAGTGGGAGCTCGGTTCGGGTCGAGTCGGGGGCGAACGGCTCCGTCCGCGTCGAGGTCACGGAGACCCGCGACGGGAAGCAGGAGACGAAGACCTACGAGGCGGAGTCCTGGGAGGAGTTCCGGAAGAACTACCCCGAGGTCGTCGAGAAGTACGGGCTCGACGGGAGCGGCCGCGGCTTCACGTTCCGGTTCGGGCCCCGGGATGCGTGGGGCTCCTGGTTCGACGCCTCTCCCTTCCTCTCCCCTTCGACGACCCCCTCCGAGGGGCAGCGCCTCGGGGTCCACGTGCGCGCGCCGAGCGAGGAGGAGGCGAAGGCGGCGGGGGCGGTAGAGGGGGTCGGGCTCGTCGTCGACCGCGTCGATCCCGGCAGCCTCGCCGAGGCGATGAAGGTCCGGCCGGGCGACGTCCTCCTCTCGATCGGCGGCAAGCCGATCCGCGGGACGGAGACGATCCGGCGCGCCCTCGCGCAGACGAAGGAGGGGGCGACCGTGTCGCTCGAGATCTACCGGGACGGCGAGGGGAAGATCTCCCTCACGGCCGCGAAGCGCAGGGCGAGCCGGGGCCGGGAGCTCTAGCCTCCTCGCGCTCGGGGATCCGGGCGAAGGTCACCGCGACGATGCGGCGACCCCGCAGGCTCCGCGCGATTCCGCGCAGCCCATCGGGCTCGAGGACGTCCCCCAGGGGAACGAGGAGCGCCGAATCCGCGGCGGCGGGACCCGATCCGAGAGCCCGCTCGAGCCCCTCCTCCACCGTGGGGCGCTCGCGCGCCGCGGCGAGGATCGCCCCCTCGACCTCGCTCGCGTCGGGGTTCCGTCCCGGATCGTTCGCGGCCCAGAAGAGGAGGTAGGGTCCGAGCGCGCGCGCGGCGGAGCCGAGCGCATTGATCGCCGCCTCACCGAGGCGGAAGACCCCCGTGAGGACCAGCGTGATGATCTGGATCGGGAGCTGGAGGAGGACGCATCCCCCGGCGAGGAGGACGAGGGGCCCGAGGACCGCGGCGCGGACCGCGCCCCGGGCGCTCAAGACCGCGACTTCGCCGTGGGGACTTCCGCGGGGGGCGCGTCGGCGCTCTTCCCCTCCCCCCATCCCCGGATGAGGTCGTAGGCGCGGAGGACCTGGGGCGCGTCGAACGAGAGAGACGTGCGCCGCAGGAACTCCTCCATGTCCGCGACGGCTCCCTCCTTCCGCCCGAGCTCGGCGCGGCAGCGGGCGCGGTTGAAGTACTCGTCCGTGCGCTCGGGGTCGAGAGAGAGGAGGGCGTCGAGCTCCACCGCGGCCTCCGCGAAGCGCCCCTGCTTGAAGAGGACGTTCGCCGCCAGGCCGCGGCTCTCGACCTCGCGCGCGAGGTTCTCCGCGAGTCGGGCGCGGGCGATCCGCTCGTCCTCCGCGGAGAGCTCGGGCTGCTCGAGCTTGCGCGACCAGAAGAGGCGCGAGACCCTCGCCTGCTCGACGAAGCGGCGGCCGTTCGCGAGGCTCGCCTCCGCGTCCCCGTGCAGGGCGTGGAGCTGCTGGAGGTTGTCCAGGGCGAGGGGGTGGGGGTCCTTCGGATTGAAGGCGACCGTCTCCTCGAGGAGTTCGATCGCTCCCGCGACCTTCTCCTCCGCCCGGCGGCGCATGCGCTCCGCCTCCCGTGCCGGATCCTTCGCGGCGTCGAGGCGGATGTCCCCTCGCTCGACGCGATCCGCGGCGTCCCGGAGGTAGTCCCCCTGCCGGCGCAGCGCGAGGCCGAGCCCGAGCGTCGCCTTGTACCAGCGCTTGCGGAAGAGCCCTCCCCCTACGACCCGCGAGAGGTAGCGCTCGGCCTCGTACACGTCGTCGCGGGTCCCCTTCTTCAGATGGATCCAGCCGAGGAGGAGGAGGATCTCCCGGTCGGCGGGGTCGATCTCGAGGGCCTGGCGCGCCTGCTGCTGGGCCCGGTTGAGGTCCCCCGCGTCGTACCAGTACTCGGCGTTTTGCCGGTGCAGGTCGAGCGCCCGGCGCTGCTGGGAGGAGAGGGGGAAGAGCCCCGCGCACCCGGGCAGGAGGAGGAAGAGGAGAGAGACGAGTCTTGCCGGCCGCATCGAGGAGAAGGCCCGGGACGGACGAAGAGACGCTATCCCCCCCCGGGGGCGGGGTCAACGAGACCGGCGGCGGGACGGGTCAGGCGCTCGATCCGAGCCCGGTCCTCCGCGACCGCGAGGGTTTTCTCGCGGACGACGACGACGAGGCCCGGGGCTGCGCCACGGGGCTTCCGGACGAGCTTGACCGGGGCGTAGAGGACCTCGGCCCGACCGGCGCCGCGGCGCTTCGAGAAGTGGACGGCGAGGGCGGCGGCGTCGAGGAGCGTCTCGAGGGGAGCCGTCTTCCCCTTCGGGAGGCGGACCACGACGTGCGCGCCCGGAGCGTCGCGCGCATGGAGCCAGAGGTCGTTCCCCCGCGCGATCGAGAAGGTGAGGCGGTCGTTCTCGCGCGCGTCCCCGCCGACGAGGATCTCGAGGCCGTCCGCCGAGGAGAAACGCAGCGGGCGGCGCCCCTCCTCCTCGCCGCGCCGGGCCGGGCGGGCGCCCCGGGTCGGGAGGGTCCGCGCCGCCTTGAGCTCCTCCTCCTCCGCGAGGAGGGCGTCGAGGTCGGCGGCCGCCTCGATCCTCCCTTGCGCTCGCTCGAGAAGGGCGATCTCGGCCCCGACGATCGCGCGCTCGCGCTCGAGCGGGCCGGCGGCGTCCGCGAGCTTGCGGAACCTCCGGAAGTAGCGCTCGACGTTTCCCCGCGCGTCGAGGGCGGGGTCGAGCTCGATCCGGAGGGTCGCCCCGAAGGGATCGAAGAGGTCGGCGACCTCGATCGAGGAGAGGCCTCGCCGGAGCCGGGCCCAGTTCGCCTTGAGGAGCTCCCCCTTCCGGCGAACCTCCTGCGCCTTCGCGACCTCCAGGCCCCGGAGCGCCAGCCCCTCGACCCGGGCCCTGCGGTTCTTGAGGCGGGCCCCGACGCGCCGGAGGAGCTCGCTTCTCCGGTTCTCGAGGGCCTCCGCTCGCGCGGCCTCCCGGTAGTGGGCCTCGACGGCCGCATTCAACGGGGCGAGGTCGCCCGGGGAGGGGGATCCCGCAAAACGGGAAGGCTCCCGGGGCGGACCGGGGGGCGCGGGTGGGGGGACATAGGGGTCGCCGACGCGCAGGGGGCGAGCCCCGCTCCTCGGGCGCTCGACCTCGAGGATCCTCTCCCCGCCGTCGAGGAGGAGGAGGTTCGACGCGGGGCCGAAGAGCTCGGCGACGAGGTCGAGCTCCCCGAAGCGCAGGCGCACGACCCGGTCGCCGCCCGCGCACGCGACCCGGTCGAGCGCCTTCCCGCGCAGGCGCCGGTCGAGCCGCGCGGCGAAGTCGGAGGGACCGGGACGGGGTGGGGGGGAGAGGCGGAGGAGGTGGAGCCGCGAGAGAGCGGGGTGGGTCGAGACGAGTAGGGGAGGGCGATCCCCGTCGAACTCGACGAGGACTTCCCGCGGACCTCCGGCGAGCAGGCGCCTCACGCGCGCGCCCGCGAGGAGCCTCCCCACCTCCTCCGCGACGGCGCCGACCTCGCTCGCGCGGAGGGTCACGGGGGGCTCACCCCCGCGGGAACTCCGCCGGGAGGTCGTAGATCCAGGGGAGGACCTTCGGCTCCCAGGCGAGGAGGTCGCGCGCGGCGAAGAGGATCGGGAGCTCCCGCGAAGCGGATTCCGGCCCGTCCGAGCCGTGGACGAGATTGAAGGAGTCGGAGACGCCGAAGTCCCCGCGGATCGTGCCGGGCTCCGCCTTCGAGCCGAAGGTCGCTCCGAGGAGCTTCCGGACGATCGCGATCGAGTTCTTCCCCTCGAGCGCGAGGGCGACGATCGGAGAGGCGGTCATGAAGCGGACGAGCCCCTCGTAGAAGGGCTTGCCGGCGTGCGGCTCGTAGAGGCGGCGGGCGTCCGCCTCGGCGAGGCGGAGCATCCGCAGCCCGACGATCTGGAGGCCCTTCTCCTCGAAGCGCTGGAGGATCCGGCCGACGAGGAACCGCTGGACGGCGTCGGGCTTGAGGAGGACGAGGGTGCGCTCCATCGGGGGAGGGGGTCGAGGGGGCGGAATCTTAGCCGGAGGAACGGTCCCTAGCGGCGGGCGAGACCCTCGACCGCCTTCTCGAAGAGGGGCCGGAGGCGCTCGAACGCCGCGGCTTCCGCGCGCGCGACGACGCAGAGGGCCTCCTCCCGGAAGGGAGCGAACAGGAAGAGCTCCCGGACCGCGCGCCCCTGCGCGTCGGTCCAGGTCGACTCGCTCTGGTGGGCGACGGTCCGCAGTCCCGGATGGCAGGCGCTCGCGATCGGCGTGTGCTCGATCCCCTCGGCCCCGCACGCGCGCAGCTCCCGGGCGCGGGACTCGAACTCGCGCGCCACCCTCCTTTCCGAGAACCACCCGCCGGCGTCGTGGATCGCGTAGAAGTCGAGGAAGGCCTCCTCTCCGGTCTCCTTCGGGCGGAAGCGGACCCGGAAGAGGACGGGCCCGCTCGTCTCGACGCCGGTCCACCCCTCCGGAGCCCGGAGAGCGAGCCGCAGCGATCCCCCCTCGTAGGAGTAGGCGTTGCCGGAGAGCGAGCCGCCCGGATGGTGGCGGAGCATCTCGCGCCGGGTCTCCTCCCCGGAGCGCCCGAGGTCGACGAGCGCGAAGGAGTTCCGCAGGTCCCCGAAGGGCTTGGCGATGCCCTGGAGGGCGGGCTCGGGCCCGGCCGCGACGAGGGCGTAGAGCGTCCGGTCGCGGAGGACGTAGGAGCGGAGGACGCGGGCGGGCCCTCCGTCGCGGCTGACGAAGCGGAACTCCGACTCCGCGCCGGAGGGGACCGCCCGGCGGGAGACGGTGTTGGCGACCGCGAAGGTCTGGCCGAGCTCCCGGCACAGCCGCTCGTCGTCCCGCCGCGTCGCCTCGAGCGGGTCCTCGGCGTCGGGGAGCTCGAAAACTCGGAACTCGATCGTCGGCTCCCCCTCCGGGGGAACGAAGGAGACCGCCTCCGTCGCCCCGCAGCACTCCCGGCTCCGGTAGACGGAGAACCAGCCGGGCGGCTTCTCGAGCTGCCAGTTGCACCAATCGCAGGTGACGGGGCTCGAGCGGGCCATCGCGAGGCCCTCGGGGTCGAACTCGAGGATCGTGACGAGGCGGGGTCCCTCCTTCGCCCCGCGGAGGAGGAGGAACTCGTGCCGGGGGAAGCGCTCGCGCAGGGGCGCCCCTCCCCCCTCGGCGGGGACCGCGCGCTCGAGGTCGGCGCGGACGAACGCCCCAAACCTCTCCCGGGAGACCCGGAGGAGAAGGAGCGAGCTCGAGCGGCGGACGCAGCCGGGGACTCCGGGCAGGAGGAGGTCTTCGCACCGCTTGCGGCAGGAGCGGGAGGAATCGCAGAAGAGGGCGCGGACCTCCGCGCAATTCCCGCTCTGGCAGGCCGCGTCGAACCGGCGGAGGAAGGCCTCGACCGCCTCCGTCTCCTGCGGAGTCGGGTCCCGCTCGCCGCAGAAGCCGGCGGGCCCCGGGAGGAGGGAGAGGGCGATCGCCAGGGCCTTCATCGGCGGAAGGGATCGCGCGCGGCGATCGTCAGCCCGGTCAGGTCGCTGCCGATCGGGACCGAGTCCGTCTCGACCTCGACGCTCGCGGTCGTGACCTCCCCCCGCTCGCCGGCGGAGGGAGCGGGCCGGAGGAAGGGGAGGAGGGCGAAGGCCGCGAGGACGGCCGCCGCGGCGAGGAGCGGGCCGACCGCCCGGCGGAGGGAGAGCGCGCGGGGCGCGGCGCCCGCGCGCGCCGCCTCCCCGGCGGCGGCGAGGACCTCCCGCGAGATGTCGCGGCGCGCCCCGACGGTGGGCCACCGCGCGAGGAGGTCGTCGAGCGCGCGCTCCTCCCCCGCGAAGGCGCGGCACCCGGCGCAGGCGTCGAGGTGGAGCCACAGGGCCGCCTCCAGGCGGGGATCGAGCTCCCCCGTCCCGAGGAGCGGAAGCTCGAGACGCGCGCGCGCGCAGTTCATGCCTGGGCCTCCCGGTCCCGGAGGCTCGGGCCGAGCGCCCCCTCGCGCACGAACGGTTCCAGCCGCTCGCGGAGGAGGGCGCGGGCCCGGTGATAGCGGGCCTTCGCGGTTCCCTCCTGGGACCCGACGATCTCGCCGATGTCCCGGAAGGAGAGCCCCTCGTACTGGCGGAGGATGACGACCTCCCGGAGGGCCGGGGGGAGGGACTGGACGGCGCGGCGGACGACCTCGCCCGCCTCCTCGCGAGCCGCCGCCGCGGCCGGGGGAGGGGCGGGATCGAGGACCGGCCGATCTCCTTCCTCCCCTGGCAGGCGCGCGAGGGAGGAGACGGCGGGTCGCACCGCGTGGCGCTTCATCACGTCGAAGCAGTAGTTGCGGACGAAGGTATAGAGCCAAGTCGAGAACTTCGTCCGCCGCGCGAAGTCGAAGCGGGGGAGCGCCCGGAACACCTTGAGGAAGACGTCCTGGGCGAAGTCGTCGACGTCGTTCGGGTACCACCCGCCGACCATCCGCTCGATCGTGGCGTACACGGGCGTGCGATAGCGTTCGAAGAGCTCGCGAAAGGCCTCCGCGTCCCCCGCCTGCGCCCGGAGGATCCATCGGACCTCCTCCGGAGGCATGCGCCCGAGGACGCGGACGGCTTCGTTTATAGGCGGGCGCGCCGGCATCGTCGGAAGCTTTTTGACCTCGGGGGGAGCCGACCCCGGAGCGGGGCCGGCTCCGCGCGGGTCGGGCGCTCTCGCCGCGGCGGGCTTCAAAGCCTCCTCGAGAGGTCCGCCTCCTCGAAGAGGGCGCGGCCATGCTCGCGGACGAAGCCGGCGTCGAGGAGCACGCGCCGGGGAACGTCCTCGGGTGCCCCGAAGAGGACCCCCTCGAGGAGGCTCTCGAGGACCGTGTGGAGGCGGCGCGCCCCGATGTCCCCGAGCGCGACGTTCAGACGGTCGGCGAGGGAGGCGACCTCCTCGAGACCGTCGCGCGCGAAGGAGAGCTCGACCCCCTCGACGGAGAGGAGGGCTCGGTACTGCTTCGGGAGGGCGTTCTCGGGCTCCGCGAGGATGCGGAGGAAGTCCTCCCGCCCCAGGGAGTCGAGCCGGACCCGGATCGGGAAGCGGCCCTGGAGCTCCGGGATGAGGTCGGAGGGGCGCGCGATCGTGAACGCCCCCGCTGCGAGGAAGAGGACGTGGTCGGTCCGGATCGTCCCGTAGCGGGTGGTGACCGTCGTCCCCTCGACCAGGGGGAGGAGGTCGCGCTGGACCCCCTCCCGCGAGACGTCCGGGCCCCCGTCGTGAGAGCGCCCGGCGATCTTGTCGATCTCGTCGAGGAAGACGATCCCCGACTCCTCCGTCCGGCGGATCGCCTCGCGGAGGATCGACTCGCGGTCGAGCCGCTTCTCGACCTCTTCCCGCTCGAGGAGCCGCCGCGCCTCGGAGACGGGGAGCCGGGCGAGCCGGGTCCGGGCCGGCCCTCCGCGGGAGAGGAACTGCGACCAGGAGGAGGGCTCGAAGCCCATGTACTCCATCCCGCTCCCCGTGAAGATCTCGACCTGGGGGCCGACCCGCTCCTCGACGCGGATCTCGACCGGCTCCCCGTCGAGGGCGTTGCCGCGGAGGCGCTCGCGGAGGGGGGCGCGGTCGTCCCCCGGCGGTTCCCCGCCGGGGGGGGCCTTCGACTCGAGGAGCGCGTCGAGGAGTCGCTCCTCCGCGGCTGCCGCCGCCTCCTCCCGGAGGCGGGCCGTCTGCTCCGCGCGCACCCCGTCGACGGCGACGTCGAGAAGGTCGCGGACGATCGAGTCGACGTCGCGACCGACGTAGCCCACCTCGGAGTACTTCGTCGCCTCGACCTTGACGAACGGGGCCGAGACGAGCCCGGCCATGCGCCGGGCGATCTCCGTCTTCCCGACTCCGGTCGGCCCGATCAGGATCAGGTTCTTCGGGTGGATCTCCCGGGCCTGCTCGGGGGGGAGGCGCGCTCGCCGCCAGCGGTTGCGCAGCGCGACGGCGACCGCCCGCTTCGCCCGATCCTGGCCGACGATGAAGCGGTCGAGGTGCGCGACGATCCGGCGCGGGGTGAGATCCTCCACGGGGAACGGCGCCGATTGTACGCGCGTCCCGCGGGGTTGATTCGGGGAGGGGGTTCCCTACAATCCCGCCGCTCTTCGGAACGCGACGGAGCGCCTCGCCTCGCCGGGAGGCGGCGCGCGCGTCGGACCCCTCCGGATGTCCCCGGAAGGACAGGACGGCCTGAGCCGCCGGGTCGCCAAGGGACTCGGCGGTTCGTATGGGCGTCTGGCGGGCCTCGGGATGGAGTTCGCGGCCGCGATCGCCGTCTTCGGCCTCGCGGGCTACCTCCTCGACGGGCGCCTCGGCACGCGCCCGTGGCTCCTGGTCGCCGGGGTCTTCCTCGGGGCTGCGGGCGGGTTCTTCCGGCTCGTGAGGACCGTCTTCCCGAGCGGGAAGAACCCTCCGCCCCGCTCGGGCTCGACCCGGGAGGGGGGGTGAAGGAGCGGCTTCCCTTCGTCCTCGCGGGGGGGGTGGCCGCGGCCGCCGTCCTCGCGGCGGCGGTGGCCTTCCTCGGTCCGCGGTACGGGAGCGGGGTGGCGGCGGGCGCCGGGCTCGGGCTTGGGCTCGGCGCGGCCGCGACGCTCCTCGCCTTCGCGTGGGTGCTCCGGGCGTCGCGTCGCGGCTCCCGGCAACTCTTCAAGCTCTTCGGGATCGGATTCTTGGCGAAGCTCCTCCTCCTCGCCGGCGGGACCCTCGCGGGCCACTTCGCGGGCCTCTACGACCCGGCGGCCTACGCCGTCGGGTTCGCCGGCGGCTTCGCGCTCGCCGCGGCCGGGGGGATCGCGGAGATCCAGCGCGGCGCCTCGCGCGGGGAGCGCCGTCCGTGATCGCGGCGCGGACCCTCGCGATGGGAGGGGGGGAGGATCCCGGGTCGATCTTCCTCGAATTGTTCGGACACCACCTCAATCCCGAGCGGATCGGCTCCGTCCGGATGCTCGGGCTCGAGATCCCGATCTTCAACCTCCAGATCTTCCAGGTCCTCGCGGCGCTCCTCGTTGCCTTCCTCTTCCTCGGAGCGGGGCGGGCCGTGGATGCGACCCGGCCCTCCGGGATCCGGCGCGTGCAGCTCGCCTGGGTCGAGTGGATCCGGGACGAGATGGTCTATCCCGTCATGGGGCCCGAGAGAGGGAGACGATTCCTCCCCTTCTTCCTCTGGGTCTTCTTCTTCATCCTCGCCTGCAACCTGATCGGCCTCCTCCCCTGGGGGAGGACGTCGACCGCGAACATCTTCGTCACGGGGGCGCTCGCCTCGATCACGCTGCTCGCGATGCCGCTCTGCGGGATGGTGGCGCAGGGACCCCTCGCCTACTGGAAGAACCTCGTCCCGCACGGCGTCCCCGCGCTCCTCTGGCCCCTGATGTTCCTCCTCGAGGTCGTCGGCCTCCTGACGCGCCCCTTCGCCTTGATGGTGCGTCTCTTCGCGAACATGACGGCGGGCCACCTCGTCGTCCTCTCCTTCGTCGGGCTGATTCCCTACTTCGGAGCGAGCGGGGGGGCGGCGGTCGCCTGGGGGGTCGCCCCCGTCTCGATCGCGTTCGCGGCCTTCATCATGATCATCGAGGCGTTCGTCGCCCTCCTCCAGGCCTACGTCTTCACGCTCCTCTCGATCGTGTTCGTCGGAGCGTCCGTTCACCCGGAGCACTAGACCTCTCTTCCTTTCCAAGGAGTTCGCGCATGCTCGCAGACATGGGTTTCTCGGCGGCCCACCTCTCGGCGGGGATCGGGGCGGGGATGGCCATCATCGGCGTGGGGGTCGGGATGGGACGGATCGCTGCCTCGGCGAACGAGGGGATCGCCCGCCAGCCCGAGGCGGCCGGGGACATCCGAGGGGCCTCCCTGATCTTCGCGGCGATGCTCGAAGGGGCCACGCTCTTCGCCGTCGTCGTCGCGCTCCTCCTCAACTTCAAGTAGGGTCGCGCTCCCCGTGCGGGAAGTCGCGAGGCTCCTTCTCGGCCCCGTCCCCCTCTCTTCGGAGGGAGCGGGGTTCAACCCCGCCGACCCGTCGACGTGGCCGAACGCCGTCTGGACCGTCGTGATCTTCGTCGCGGCGGCGCCCCTCATGTGGAAGTTCGTCTTCGGCCCGATCGTGCGCGCGCTCGACGCCCGGGACGAGCGGGCGCGGAAGGCGGTGGCCGAGGCGCAGGCCGCGCGCGACGAGGCAAAGAGGGCGGAGGCCGCCGTCCACGCGCGCCTCGCCGAAGCGAGCCGGGAGGTCGCCTCGATCCTCGCCCGAGGCCAGGCGCAAGCCGAGAGGCAGGGGAAGGAGTTGCTCGAGAAGGCCGAGGCCGACGCCCGCCGGAGCAAGGAGCGGGCCCTCGCCGAGATCGA
Source organism: Planctomycetota bacterium (assembly GCA_035695825.1). Lineage (GTDB taxonomy): Bacteria > Planctomycetota > UBA1135 > UBA1135 > JAKEFM01 > JAKEFM01. The sequence goes on from DASRRH010000026.1 coordinate 243,706, forward strand.
CGCGGCGCGCGCCCGCGCGCTCGGGGAGATCCGGGGTGAAGTGGTCGACCTCTCGCTGCTCGCCGCTTCCGAGGTGCTCCGCCGCAATCTCGACGGGGCCGACCACCGCCGCCTCGTCGAGGAGGTCCTCGAGAAGGCCGCTCCCCGCTCGAAGCGATGAGGGGGTCGGGGAGGCTCGTCCGCCGGTACGCCCGGGCGCTCTTCGAGGCGGCCCGCGAAGCGGGTTCCGTCCCCGAGGTCGCGCGCGACCTCGAGCGGCTCGGCGCGGCGCTGGCCGCGGGCCCCTTCCTCGACTCGCTTCTCGACCCCGTCGCCGACCGGAGCGCGAAGAAGCGGGCGCTCGCCGAGCGCGTCTCCCTCGAGACCCCCCTCGTCCGCAGATTCGTCGAGCTCCTCCTCGATCGGCGGCGGGAGGAGGTCTTCCCCCTCCTCGCGGGGGCGTTCGCGCTCGAGGCCGACCGCGCCGCGGGGGTCGTCCGGGGCCTCGTCGTCGCCGCGCGGGCCGTTCCGGAGGAGGACATCCGGGCCCTCGAGCAAGTCCTCGGCGCCTCCCTCGGGTCCACCGTCCGCCTCGCCGTCGAGATCGATCCCGAGCTCGTCGGGGGAATTCGCATCGACGTGGCCGGCCGGCGCCTCGACGCGACCGTCCCCGGCCGACTGGCGGCGCTGCGAGAGGAGCTCCTCGCGGCGCCTCTCGCGTGAAGCCTTAGGAAGGGAACATGGTCGAGATCCGTCCGGGCGAAGTGACCGCCGTCCTCAAGCAGCAGATCGCCTCGGCGGGGGCGCGGACCGAGTGGAAGTCGGTCGGCCGCGTCCTCCAGGTGGGGGACGGCGTCGCCCGCGTCCACGGGCTCGACGACTGCATGATGTCGGAGCTCCTGAAGTTCCCCCACGGCGTGATGGGGGTCGCCCTCTCCCTCGAGGAGGACAACGTCGGGGGGGTCCTCTTCGGCTCCGACCGCCTCGTCAAGGAAGGGGACCTGGTCGAGTCGACGGGGCGGATCCTGTCCGTCCCCACCGGGGAGGCTCTCCTCGGCCGCGTCGTGAACGCCCTCGGCGCCCCGATCGACGGGAAGGGCCCGCTCAAGGTGGCGGATTCGGACTATCGCCCCGTCGAGGGGCGAGCCCCTTCGGTCATCGAGCGCCAGCCGGTGAAGGAGGCGCTGCAGACGGGGATCAAGGCGATCGACGCGATGATCCCGATCGGGCGCGGGCAGCGGGAGCTGATCATCGGGGACCGCCAGACGGGGAAGACGGCGATCGTCCTCGACACGTTCATCAACCAGCGCTCGACGGGAGGCGGGGACCCGGCGAATCCCGCGCAGGTGCTCTGCATCTACGTCGCGACGGGACAGAAGCAGTCGACGGTCGTCGACGTCGTCCGCAAGCTCGAGGAGCACGGGGCGATGCCCTACACGATCGTCGTCTCGGCGACGGCGGGGGAGCCGGCGTCGATGCAGTTCCTCTCCCCGTACGGGGCCTGCGCGATGGGGGAGAGGCTGCGCGACGAGGGGCGCCACGTCGTGATCGCCTACGACGACCTCTACAAGCAGGCGACGGCCTACCGGCAGGTAATGCTGCTGCTCCGGCGGCCGCCGGGACGCGAGGCGTTCCCGGGCGACATCTTCAACCTCCACAGCCGCCTCCTCGAGCGGGCGGCGAAGCTCGCCGACGACGCCCCGAAGAAGAACCCCGTCTTCAAGAAGGGGGGCGGCTCGCTCACGGCGCTCCCGATCGTCGAGACGCAGGAGGGGGACTACGCGGCCTACATCCCGACGAACGTGATCTCGATCACGGACGGGCAGATCTACCTCGAGGCCGACCTGTTCAACGCGGGGGTGCGCCCCGGGATCAACGTCGGGATCTCCGTCTCGCGGGTCGGGGGGAACGCGCAGATCCCGGCGATGCGGAAGACCGCCGGGGGGCTGCGGATCGGGCTCGCCCAGTACCGCGACCTCAAGGCCTTCGCCCAGTTCGGCTCCGACCTCGACAAGGCGACCCTCGCACAGATCACGCGCGGCCAGCGGCTCGAGGAGCTCCTGAAGCAGGGGCAGTTCGCGCCCCTCCCGGTCGAGGAGCAGGTCGTCGCGATCTACGCCGGGACGAAGGGGTTCCTCGACGACCTCCCCGTCGAGAAGGTCCGCCCCTTCGAGGAGGCGCTGCGCCGCTTCCTCCGGGACCGCCACCCGGAGATCGGCAAGAGCGTCCGGGAGACCCGGAAGCTCGACGAGGCGACGGAGAAGGCCCTCGTCGCGGCGATCCCCGTGGCGAAGGCCGAGTTCGCCGCCGGGAGGCTCGGCTAGACGCGATGGCCTCGCTCCGCGAACTGCGCCGCCGCATCCGCAGCGTCGCCTCGATCAAGCAGATCACCCGCGCCCTCGAGATGGTGGCGATCACGAAACTGCGCCGCTACCAGGGGAAGGCGCTCGCAGCGCGCCCCTACACGGACGAACTGCTGGCGATGCTCGCGCGGCTCGCTCCGTTGGCCGGCGAGGGGGGGTTCCGCCATCCCCTCTTCCAGGCGCCCCCTCGGCCGCGCGCGGCAGGGGGGGAGGCGGCGGTCGGGATCCTCCTCGTCACCTCCGACCGCGGCTACTGCGGCTCCTACAACACGAAGGTCTTCGAGCAGTTCCACGCCCTCCTCGACGAGCGCCGGGGCGCCCCCATCCGGATCCACGTCGTCGGGCGGAAGGGGTACGCCTACCTCGTCCGCCGGGGCCGCGAGGTCGCGCGCTACTTCGCCGAGCCTCCCCTGGAGAGGATCGACTTCCGCGCGGCGCGTCTCCTTGCGCAGCAACTCGTCGAGGGGTTCCTCGGGGGCGCGTACGGGGAGCTCCACGTCGTCGCCACCCGATTCGTCTCCATGGTCTCGCAGCGCGCGATCCGGGCGCGCCTCCTCCCGCTCGATCCGGGCGCGCTCCTCGCCGACGCGGGGGGCGGGAAGAAGGAGGAGGCACCTCGCTTCGGGGACACCCTCCTCGAGCCCGACGCGCGCACGATCTTCGAGGCCCTCGTCCCGAAGGTCCTCGAGACGAAGGTCTACCACCTCCTCCTCGAGTCGCTGACGGCCGAGTACGCCGCCCGGCGCCTCTCGATGAAGAACGCGACGGACGCCGCGGAGGAGATGCGCCAGGATCTCTGGAGGCTGCTCAACCGAGCCCGCCAGGAGCGGATCACGAAGGAGCTCCTCGAGATCGTCGGCGGCGCCGAGGCGCTGCGGAGCGCGTGAGGGACGAGGCCCGAAGGGAGAGCCCGTGAGCAACGTCGGACGAGTCTGCCAGGTCCTCGGTCCGGTGGTCGACGTCGCCTTCGAGCCCGGTCGCCTCCCGGCGATCTTCACGGCGCTCGCGATCCAGGATCCCCCGCGCGGGATCGACATCGTCGTCGAGGTCGCCCAGCACCTCGGGGACGAGGTCGTCCGCTGCGTCGCGCTCGCCTCGACGGACGGGCTCGTCCGGGGGACCCCCGCCGCCGACACGGGAGCCCCGATCACGGTCCCCGTCGGGCGCGCGACGGTCGGGCGCCTCTTCGACCTCCTCGGCCATCCGATCGACAACCTCGGGCCCGTCTCGCGGGAGCGCACCTCCCCGATCCACAAGGCCCCGCCGAGCTTCGAGGACCAGCTTCCGATCACGGAGATCTTCGAGACGGGGATGAAGGTCGTCGACCTCCTCTGCCCGTTCGCGAAGGGGGGGAAGATCGGGCTCTTCGGGGGGGCGGGGGTGGGGAAGACGGTCCTCATCCAGGAGCTGATCCGGGTGACCGCGATCGAGAAGGGGGGCTTCTCCGTCTTCTGCGGCGTGGGGGAACGCACGCGCGAGGGGAACGACCTCTACCTCGAGATGCAGGGGGCGCGGTTCACGGGTCCGGACGGGAAGGAGGCGAAGGTCCTCGACAACGCCGTCCTCGTCTTTGGCCAGATGAACGAGCCCCCCGGCGCGCGCCTGCGCGTGGGTCTGACGGGGCTCACGATGGCGGAGTACTTCCGGGACGAGGAGGGGAAGGACGTCCTCCTCTTCATCGACAACATCTTCCGCTTCGTCCAGGCGGGCTCCGAGGTCTCGGCCCTCCTCGGCCGCATGCCCTCGGCGGTCGGCTACCAGCCGACGATGGGGAGCGAGATGGGGGCGCTCCAGGAGCGGATCACCTCGACGCGGCGGGGCTCCGTCACCTCGATGCAGGCGATTTACGTCCCCGCGGACGACTTCACGGACCCCGCCCCCGTCGCGACCTTCGCCCACCTCGACTCGACGATCCTCCTCGACCGCCAGATCTCGGAGCTCGGGATCTACCCCGCGGTCCACCCCTTGAAGTCGACCTCGCGGATGCTCGACCCGAAGGTCGTCGGGGAGGAGCACTACCGGATCGCGCGGGAGGTCCAGCGGATCCTCCAGCGCTACCAGGACCTCCGCGACATCATCGCGATCCTCGGGATGGAGGAGCTCTCCGAGGAGGACCGGCTGACCGTCCACCGCGCGCGCCGCGTCCAGCGCTTCCTCTCGCAGCCGATGTTCGTCGCGGAGCAGTTCACGGGCCTCGCCGGCCGGTTCGTCCCGATGAAGGACACGGTCCGCTCCTTCCGCGAGATCCTCGAAGGGAAGCACGACAATCTCCCGGAGCAGGCCTTCTACATGGTGGGGGCGATCGAGGAGGCGGTGGAGGCGGCGAAGAAGCTCGCGTGAGCCCCTCCTCCCCGAGCTTTCGCCTCCGCGTGATCACCCCCGAGAGGACCGTGGTCGACGTCGAGGCGGCTTCCGCCCGCGTCCCCGTCCACGACGGCTCGATCGGGATCCTCCGCAACCACGCCCCGCTCGTCGCCCCCGTCGGGATCGGGATCCTCTCGGTCCGGGGCCCGGACGGCGCGATCCAGGAGATCTTCGTGAACGAGGGGTTCGTCGAGGTGCGGGACAACGTCGTGCGCGTGGTATCGGACACGGGGGAGCGCTCCGACGAGGTCGACCTCGCGCGCGCGAAGGAGGCGGAGGCGCGCGCGCGGGAGCGGCTCGCGCAGAGGCTCAAGCTCGACCTCGACCTCGCGCGGGCGGAGCGGGCGCTGCTCCGGAGCCTCGCCCGCCAGCGCCTCGTCGAGCGGCGCGCGAGGCGGCCGTGAGCTTCCCGCGCCGCACCCACACCTGCGGGGAGCTGCGCCCGGCGCGCGCCGGCGAACGCGTGACCCTGAACGGATGGGTCGCGGCGCGGCGCGACCACGGCGGGGTCCTCTTCGTCGACCTGCGCGACCGCTACGGGACGACCCAGGTCGTCTTCCACCCGGAGCGGGCGAAGGAGGCCTCGGTCGCCGCGCAGGCGCTGCGCGCGGAGTGGTGCGTCGCCGTGACCGGCACGGTGCGCGCGCGCCCCGAGGGGGCCGTCAACCGGGAGCGGCCGACGGGGGGGATCGAGGTCGAGGCCGACCAGCTCGTCGTGCTCTCCGAGTCGGCCGTCCCCCCCTTCGAGGTCGACGACCGCGTCGAGGCGGCCCTCGAGGTGCGCCTCAAGCACCGGGTCCTCGACCTGCGCCGCTCCTCGCTCCAGAGGAACCTCCTCCTCCGCTCGGACCTCCTCCTCGCGATCCGAAACGCCTTCGCCTCCCGCGGCTTCGTCGAGGTCGAGACCCCGATCCTGACGAAGGCGACGCCGGAGGGGGCGCGCGACTACCTCGTCCCCTCCCGCGTGAACCCCGGCTCGTTCTACGCCCTCCCCCAGTCCCCCCAGCTCTTCAAGCAGCTCCTCATGTGCGCGGGGCTCGACCGCTACTTCCAGATCGCGCGCTGCTTCCGCGACGAGGACCTGCGGGCGGACCGCCAGCCTGAGTTCACCCAGATCGACCTCGAGATGTCCTTCGTCGAGGAGGAGGAGATCCGCAGCGTCCTCGAGGGGGCCCTCGCCGCGGCGTTCCGCGAGGTCCTCGGTTCCCCCCTCGCGACGCCATTCGGGCGGATCCGCCACGCCGACGCCCTCGCCCGCTACGGCCTCGATAAGCCCGACCTCCGCTTCGAGCTCCCCCTCGTCGACGCGACCTCCGCCGCCTCGGCCTCGACGTTCCAGATTTTCCTCCGGGCCCTCGGGGCCGGCGGGGTCGTGAAGGGGATCCGGGTCCCCGGGGCGGGGGCCTGGCCGAAGAAGGAGGTCGACGCCCTCGCCGAGAAAGCCGCCGAGTTCGGCGCGAAGGGGCTCGCCCACCTGAAGGTCGAGCCGGGAGACCTCTCCGGGACGATCGCGAAGTTCTTCGATCCGAAGGTGCGCGCGCGCCTGCGCACGGCCTTCCAGGCCGAACCGGGGGACCTCCTCGCCTTCGTCGCGGGGGAGGCCTCCGTGGCGAACCGCAGCCTCGGGGAACTCCGGAATTTCGTGGGGGAGCGCCTGGGCCTGCGCGACCCGAAGGTCTTCCGCTTCTGCTGGGTGACCGACTTCCCCCTCTTCGAGTGGAACCCGCAAGGGGGGAGATGGGAGTCGGCCCACCACCCCTTCACGGCCCCCGCCGACTGGTCCCTGAAGGGGCTTCCCGACCATCCCGGGACGATCGTCTCCCGCTCCTTCGACCTCGTGCTGAACGGCGTCGAGCTCGGCTCCGGGGGGGTGCGGATCCACCGCCGCGACGTGCAGGAGAGGATCTTCGCGTTCCTCGGGATCGGCCCCGAGGCGGCGCGGGAGAAGTTCGGCTTCCTCCTCGACGCCCTCGAGTACGGCGCCCCCCCGCACGGGGGGTTCGCGATCGGCGTCGACCGGCTCGTCCAGATCCTGCTCGGGCTCGACGGGATCCGGGACGTGATCGCCTTCCCGAAGACCGCCTCGGGGACCTGCCTCCTCACCGGCGCCCCTTCGCCCGTCTCGCCGGAGCAGCTCGCGGAGCTCCGCATCCGGCCCGTCCTCCCCGGGGCGCCCTCCGAAAGCCCCGGGCACTTGGCATCCGAAAAAGAAGGGGCCTAGAATCGACCGAGCCTTGGCGAGCGCCCTCGATTTCGTGCGGGAGTCGCGAGCGGTTTGAGGTTGTCGCTCCCCTTCCCCGGCGGGTCGTCCTCCCCTCGTGCGCGCCCGGGCCCGCTCGTCCCCCTCCGCCCCCGGGCCCTCGGCGCCCCCGGGCTCCCCTCGGGCTCTCCCGGAGCCCTCCCCCTCCCTTGACGCGTTCCCCGGGAGCGGGCGCGCCCCTTCCGTAGAGGAGGTCGCCACCGATTCCCATCGACACCTACCGCATCAACAACCAGATCCGCATCCGGGAGGTCCGGCTCGTCGGGGCGGACGGCACCCAGCACGGGGTCGTCCCGATCGAGGAGGCGCGACGGCTCGCCGACGAGGCGGGCCTCGACCTGGTCGAGGTCGCGCCGAACGCGAGGCCCCCCGTCTGCCGGATCCTCGACTACGGGAAGTTCAAGTACCAGCAGAAGAAGAACGAGCAGAAGTCGCGGACCCACCAGTCGCAGCTGAAGGAGATCCGGGTCCGGCCGGGGATCGACGACCACGACCTCGGCTACAAGATCGGGAAGGCGCGGGAGTTCCTCGAGGCCGGGGACAAGGTGCAGGTGAACTGCATGTTCCGGGGGAGGGAGATGACCCACCTCGAGCTCGGCCGGCGCGTGATCGACGTGATCACGTCGAAGGTCTCCGACATCGCGAAGGTCGAGCGCGGCTCGAAGCTCGAGGGGCGGCGGATGACGATCCTGCTGACGAAGAGGTAGCGAGGCGGAGGGGCAGGCGTGGCCTTGACCGGGGGGGGGCGGTCCGTATCCTCCTACCCTCTTCCGCGGGAGCACCATGCCGAAGTCGAAGACGAAGAAGGGGATGGCCAAGCGCATGTTCCTCACGAAGACCGGCAAGGTGAAGCGCTTCCGCACGAAGACCGGTCACATGCAGGTCGTGAAGAGCGCGAAGCAGCGCCGGCGCCTGCGCAAGCCCCTGATCATGAAGGGGGCCTACGCGAAGGTCGTCGCGCACCTGATCGGCTCCCGCTAGGGAGAGAGTCCCGATGACCCGCGTCCGAAGCAACCCCGCCAAGCTCCGCCGCAAGCGCCGCCTCATGAAGGAGGCGAAGGGCTTCCGCGGCGGCCGCAGCAAGCTCTACCGCACCGTCAAGGAGACGCTCCGGCGCGCGCGGGCCTTCGCCTTCCGCGACCGGAAGGCGCGCAAGCGCGCCTTCCGGAGCCTCTGGATCGTGCGGATCAACGCCGCGTGCCGGGCGCGGGGGACGACCTACGCGCGCTTCGTCGCGGACCTGCACCGCGCCGGCCTCGCCCTCGACCGCAAGACCCTCGCGACGATCGCGCTCCACGACCCCTCGGGATTCGACCGGATCCTCGAGGAGGTCGGAGCGACGCGGAAGACGGCGTAGGGCGCCCGGGCGGGCCGGGGGCGTGCGCGAGGCCCTGGAGAAGATCGGGGCGGAGGCCCGCGAGGCGGTCGCCCGGGCGAAGGACCTGGGAGAGCTCCTCGCCGTCGAGTCGCGCTTCGTCGGGCGCCACGGCGAGCTTCCCGAGCTGCTCCGGGGGCTCGGTCGCCTCCCGAAGGACGAACGCCCCCGCGCGGGGGCGGCGGCGAACCGCCTGAAGGGGGAGATCGAGGCGGCGATCCTCGCGCGTCGCGCGGCCCTCGAGGGGGCGGCGGTCGAGCGAGACCTCGAGGCCGGCGCCTTCGACGCGACGCTGCCGGGGACCCGGTTCGTCGCCGGAGGGCTCCACCCCGTCACGCGCGTTCGCCGCGAGCTCGAGGACCTCTTCGCCTCGATGGGATTCGCCGTCCTCGACGGGCCCGAGGTCGAGCTCGACCACTACAACTTCGACGCGCTGAACATCCCGCCGCACCATCCCGCCCGGGACGTCTTCGACACGTTCTGGTGCGAGGGGGAGGGGCTGCTCCTCCGCACCCACACCTCCCCCGTCCAGGTGCGGGCGATGGAACGGATGCGCCCGCCGATCCGCGTGATCGCCCCCGGCCGATGCTTCCGCCACGAGGACGTCGACGCCTCCCACGAGCACACCTTCCACCAGATGGAGGGGCTCGTCGTGGACCGGGGGATCTCCGTCGCCCACATGATCTGGACGATGCGGACGCTCCTCCGCCGGATCTTCGGGAAGGAGATCGAGATCCGCCTCCGTCCGGGCTACTTCCCCTTCGTCGAGCCGGGTTTCGAGCTGGACGCGCGCTGCCCCTTCTGCGACGGGGCGGGCTGCTCGGTCTGCAGGCGCAAGGGCTGGATCGAGATCCTCCCCTGCGGTCTCGTCCACCCGAACGTCCTCCGCGCCGGGGGGATCGACCCGGAGATCTACGCGGGCTTCGCCTTCGGCCTCGGGCTCTCCCGGCTCGTCATGCTCCGGCACGGAATCGACGACATCCGCTGGTTCTTCTCGGGGGACCTGCGCTTCCTGCGGCAGTTCTAGGGCCCTGAAGCTCTCCCAACGCTGGCTCGCCCGCCACGTCGACCTCGACGGTCTCGCTTCCGCGAAGATCGTCGAGGACCTGACGCTTTCGACGGCCGAGGTGGAAGGGGTCGAGAGGTTTCCCTCGGGCCTGGACGACGTCGTGGTGGGGGAGGTGCTCGAGTGCGGCCGCCACCCCTCCGCCGACAAGCTCTCCCTTGCGCGCGTCGCGATCGGCGAAGGAACCATCCTCCCGATCGTCTGCGGCGCTCGGAACGTCGCGAAGGGGCAGAAGGTCGCCGTCGCGCCGCCGGGGACCGTCCTTCCGGGGGGCGCGAAGGTCGAGAAGGCGAAGATCCGCGGCGTCGAGTCGCACGGGATGATCCTCTCCGAGCGGGAGATGGCGCTCGGGGAGGACCACGAGGGGATCGTCGTCCTCGATCCGGAGGCGAAGGTCGGGGAGCCCCTCGCGGACGCGTGGGGGCTCCGCGACTGGGTGATGGAGATCGACAACAAGTCGATCACCCACCGCCCCGACCTCTGGGGACACTACGGCTTCGCGCGCGAGCTCGCGGCGATCTACGGCCGCCCCCTCGCCTCCCCTCCGGCGCCGCTGCAGGCCTCCGGGGGAGAGCCCTTCCCGGTCGAGATCGCGGACCCCGAGCTCTGTCCGCTCTACCTCGCTCTCCCGTTCGAGGGGGCCCGCACCCGCCCTTCGCCGCGGTGGCTCCGCCACCTCCTCCTCGCGGTGGGTCAGCGCCCCCTCGGCGCCGTCGTCGACCTCACGAACTTCGTCATGCTCGATCTCGGCGAGCCCACCCACGCCTTCGACCGCCGGCGACTGCGCGGCGGCAGGATCGTCGTCCGGCGCGCCCGCCGCGGGGAGAGGATGAAGACGCTCGACGGGGTCGAGCGCGCCTTCACGGAGGAGGACCTCCTCATCGCCGACGGGGAAGGGGCCGTCGCCATCGCGGGAGTGATGGGGGGGGAGGCGAGCGAGGTCCGCCCCGACACCGCCTCGTTCGTCCTCGAGTGCGCGGCGTTCCACCCCGTCTCGGTCCGGAGGACCGCCCAGCGCCTGGGGCTTCGGACGGACGCCTCCGCGCGATTCGAGAAGAGCCTCGACCCGATCCTGGTCGACTGGGCCGCCGCGCGCTTCGTCGAGCTCCTCCCGGAGGTCTGCCCCGGCGCGCGGCTCGCGGGCCCCGCGACGCGGGCCGGGGACTGGAAGTTCGTCCCGCGGACGATCCGGCTCCGGACCGCCCGCGCGCGGGAGCGCCTCGGGCTCCCCCTCCCGGCGGAGCGGATGGCCGAGAGCCTGCGGAGGCTCCAGTTCGGCGTCGAGCCCGCGGGAGAGGACCTGCGCGTCTCCGTCCCCTCCTTCCGCGCGACGAAGGACGTCACGATCGAGGACGACCTCGTCGAGGAGGTCGGGAGGATGGTCCGGTACGGGAACATCCCGCCCGCCGTCCCCTCCTTCCCGGCGGAGCCTCCTCCCCCCGACGGGGAGCGGGCCCTCGCGCGCGCCGCATCGGACGAGCTCGCCGGACCGTTCGGCTTCCGGGAGGCCTATGCCTACTCCTTCGTCCCGGAGGAGACGGTCGAGGCGCTTCGCCTCGGCGACGAGCCGTATGTGAGGGTGAAGAACCCGATCGCGGAGAACCTCTGCCGCGTCCGCCGCGAGATCCTTCCGAGCCTCCTCGGCTTTCTTCCGAAGAACCTCCTCCTCTTCGAGGACGTGCGCCTGTTCGAGATCGGGAAGGGGTACCGCCCGGAGCGGGGCAACGAGCGAGGCGGGCCCTTCGAGGTGCACGAGATCGGCACCGTCTGGGGGACGCGGGAAGGGGGGGAGGCGTTCGCCCGCGCGAACGGGGTCGCCCGCGCGCTCCTCGATCGCCTCGGCGTCGAAGGGGTGGAGACCCTCCCCTTCGAAGGGAGGCCCCCCCGCCCCTACGCGCACCCGGTCCGGGGCGTCCGGCTCGAGGCCGGCGGCAAGCCCCTCGGCTTCGCCTGCGAGCTCGACCCCCGCGCGCGCCGCGCCCTCGCCCTCTCCGGATCGGTCGCCCTCGTCTCCCTCGACCTCCGGACGATCCTCGAGGTCCGCGTCCCGGCGCGCCGGTTCCGGCCGATCCCTCGCTTCCCGGCCGTCAAGGTCGACGTCGCCCTCGCGGTCCCGGAGTCGGTCGCGGCCGCCGCCATCGAGCGCGCGATCCGGGAGGCCGCGCAGGGCCTCGCAGATGAGGTCGAGCTCTTCGACCTCTACCGCGGACCCGCCCTGGGAGAGGGGCGGAAGAGCCTCGCCTTCCACGTCTCTCTCGTCTCGGACGCGCGGACTCTCACGGACCGGGACGCCGCGGCCTTCCTCGACCGGGTCGAGTCGGCGGCGCGGAGCCTCGGAGGCGAGCTGCGGCGGGCCTGAGGGGGCCCCCTCGACCGGGGTGCGCGCTCCTCTACGATGGGGCTCCGCCTCCCCCGGAACGGTGACCCTTGCGCCACGAGACGATCCGAAAGCCCTCCCTCTCCGAGCTCCCCGTCGCGCCGAACCTGCGCGACTGGGCCGCCGAGAGGAAGTCCTTCTCCTGGGAGGCGATCGAGAAGGAGTGCCGGGGGCTCCCCGGCGGGGGGCTGAACAAGGGCTTCGAGTGCATCGACCGCCACGTCCTCGAGGGGCGCGGCGGAAAGACGGCGCTGCGCTGGGAGTCGAAGGAGGGGAGGCTCGAGACCTTCACCTTCGCGCAGGCCATGGAGGCGACGGACCGGATCGGGAGCCTGCTCCGCGGTCTCGGGGTCGCGCGGGGCGACCGCGTCTTCGTCTTCCTCGAGCGCGTCCCCGAGCTCTACTGGACCGTCTTCGGGGCGCTCAAGGCGGGGGGGGTCGCGGGGCCGCTCTTCTCCGCCTTCGGCCCCGAGGCGATCCGCGACCGGCTGGCCGACAGCGAGGCGAAGGTGCTCGTGACCTCGACGACGCTCCTCGATCGAGTGCGCCCGATCCGCGGAGAGCTTCCCGCGCTGGAGCACGTGCTGGTCCTCAACCGCGCGGGCCTCCCGTTCACCCCCGCGCCCGGCGAGAGGTCGTTCGAGGAGGCGTACGCCAAGGCCTCCGCGAAGTTCGAGGTCGAGAAGACGGGCCCCGAGGACTTCTCGGTCATGCACTACACCTCCGGGACGACCGGGAAGCCGAAGGGGGCCGTCCACTGGCACCGCGCGATCCTTGGCCAGCGGTGGACCGCGCGGATCTGCCTCGACCTCCACGCCGACGACGTCTACTGGTGCACGGCCGACCCGGGTTGGGTGACGGGGACCTCCTACGGGATGTTCGGCCCCTGGTCCCTCGGGGTGACCCAGGTCGTCTACGAGGGGCCCTTCGACGCCGCGAAGTGGTACGGGGTGCTCGAGCGCCACCGCGTGACCGTCTGGTACACCGCGCCGACCGCGATCCGGATGCTCATGAAAGCGGGGAAGGAGGCCGCCTCGAAGTTCGACCTCGGGCGGGTGCGCTTCTGCGCCTCGGTCGGGGAGCCGCTCAACCCCGAGGCGATCCTCTGGGCGCGCGACGGGCTCTCGAAGACGTTCCACGACAACTGGTGGCAGACGGAGACGGGGTGCATCCAGATCTCGAACTACGCCGCGATGGACGTGCGGCCGGGCTCGATGGGCCGCCCGATCCCCGGGACGGAGGCGGCCGTCATCGACGCCTCGGGGAAGGAGCTTCCCCCGGGGCAGGAAGGGGACCTCGCGCTCAAGCCCGGCTGGCCCTCCATGTTCCGGACCTACTGGAGGAAGAAGGACCTCTACGACTCGCGGTTCCGGAGCGGCTGGTACATCACGGGGGACCGCGCCTGGAAGGACGAGGAGGGGTACTTCTGGTTCGTCGGGCGCGCCGACGACGTGATCAAGACGGCGGGCCACCTCGTCGGCCCCTTCGAGGTCGAGAGCGCGCTCGTCGAGCATCCGGCGGTCGCCGAGGCCGCCGTCATCGGCAAGCCCGACCCCGAGCGCTACGAGATCATCAAGGCCTTCATCTCCCTCCGGGCCGGGTTCGCCCCCTCCGGGACGCTGAAGACCGAGATCGCCGACTTCGTCCGCAAGCGCCTCGCGGCCCACGCCTACCCGCGCGAGATCGAGTTCCTCCCGACGCTGCCGAAGACGCGCTCCGGGAAGATCATGCGCCGCCTCCTCAAGGCGCGGGAGCTCGGCCTTCCCGAGGGGGACACCTCGACGCTGGAAGATTGAGGAACGCGCGCGCGCGGCGCGACGAGACGGCCCTCGCGCGAGCGGCCGGCGCCGCCGGGAGGCCCGGCGAGGAGGCGCTGCGCTACCTCGCCGCCTACGGCGTCGCCCCGCGCCGGATCGCCAAGCACCGGCGCGAGGTCGCGATCCTCGCGCGGGTCCTCGCGGCGAGCGGCGCCCGGAGGATCCTCGATTGTCCCTGCGGCTGGGGGAGGCTCTCCGGCGCCCTCGCCGCCGAGGGACGGAGGGTCGTCCTCGCCGATCGCTCCGCGGAGCGCCTGGCGATCCTCCGGGCGCTCGGGCTCGGGAGGATCGGCCCCGCGCTCCGGGCCGACGCGCGCGCTCTCCCCTTCCCGGACGGGAGCTTCGACCTCGTCCTCTCCGCGCACCTCAACTACCACTTCGACCGTCGGGAGGACCGGCTGCGCCACGTCGACGAGTGCCTGCGCGTCGCGCGGGGGGCCGCCCTCGTCTCCTTCCACGCCGCCTTCTCGCTGCGGAGGGGGATTCGGTGGGTGAGCCACCTCCTCCGGGGCCGGCCTCCGCTGCGGGTCCTTCCGGGAAAGGACCTCCGCGGCGCGGCCGCCCGGCGCGGCTTCGCCCTCGTCGCGGTCTACCCCCTCTCCCGCTTCTCGGGACACCGCTACGCGCTCTTCCGCAGGGCCCCGACGTAGCGCCGGACCGCCTCGCGGAAACAGGCCGGGTAGGGGGCCGCGGCATAGGCCTCGAGGAAGATCCGGAGGGATCGCTCGCGCCGGTCGATCGCGGAGCGGAGGGCGCCCGGGTCGGCGAAGGCCCCGCGGAGGGGGACCTCGTCGACCCGCGTTCCGCGCTCGAGGACCCATCGGAGCACGGACGTGGCGTACCCCGAGAGGAAGCTCCGCGGCGCCTCGTACTCGACACGGGGGCGGTCGTCGGTGTTCGGCGGCGCGTCCGCTGCCCAGGCCCGGACCGCGCCGTCCCCCGCGACGAAGGTGGCGAGGAGCTCGGCGGGGGAGGAGACCCCGATCTCCCGCAGGCAGGTCGCGAGCTCCGGCTCCCGGAGGCCCCGTTCGAGGTCCGAGGCGTCGAAGGAGATCTCCTCGGCGCGGCCGAGGAGGACCAAGTCGTAGCCGGTGAGGAAGAGGGCGACCCGCTCGAAGGCCGCGGCGAAGCTGGCGGCGATCGAGCGGACGTCGCGCTCCGAGACCTCGTAGAGGGGGACCCACTGGGCGACGGCGCCCCCGGGAGCAAGGCGGCGGCGCACGAGTCGGAAGTACTCGACCGTGTAGAGGCTCCCCGACCCGGCGGTCCAGGGGTGGATCGGGTCGGTCGTCACGACGCCGAAGCGCTCCCGGGTCCCCAGGAGGAAGTTCCGGCCGTCCTCGAGGCGGAGGCGGCCCCGGCGGAGGACCCCTCGGTTCTCCCGCTCGAAGAGCGCGGCCCCTCGAGCGACGGACGGGGAGATCTCGACGACCGTCGAGGTCGCGCCGCTCGCGGCGAGCGCGCTCGCCCCGGCCGTCATCCCCGTCCCGAGGCCGACCGTGAGGGTCGAGGAGCGGTCCGAGGAGGCGAGGACCGGGAGGATCCCGAGCAGGCGCTGGAGGCGCAGGTCGAGGAAGGCCGAGGACGCGACGACCTTTCCGTCGACGCGCAGGCTCCGCACCCGGTCCCCGAGGAGGTCGGTCGACTCCTCGACGGAGACCGTCGCCGTGGTCCCCTCCTCGTGGAAGAGGGTCCGGGTCCCCGGCGGATCGGGGTCCGACCGGAAGAGGACGAAGGCGCCCGCGGGAACGGCCGCCGCGGCAAGGAAGAAGGCGAGGCGGCGGCGGCCGCGGGAACCTTCGCGCGGAAGGGCGAGGAGGGCGGCGAGGAGGCTCGCGGCCGCCGCGGCGGCGAGGGAGCCACGCAGTCCGAGGCGCGGGAGGGCGGCGAAGCCGGCGAGGAGACATCCCGCGATGGCGCCCGCGGTGTTCGCCGCGTAGACCAGGCCCGTGGTCCGCGGGACCCCGCGCTCGCTCCGGAGCGCCGCGCGGATCGCCGCGGGGAAGGCGGCTCCGAAGAAGATCGTCCCGGGGAGGAGCGCCGCGCAGCAGAGGGAGAACTGGTAGAGGAAGAGGGCCCCGGACCCCCCGACCTCCGGATAGCGGTTCCGCGGCACGCCGAGGAATCCGCCGATCCCGAGGAGGCGGGTGAGGACGAAGACCCCGAAGAGGAGCCCCCACGCCGCCCCGACCTGGCAGAAGGCGAAGCGCGAGCGGGCGCGGGACGCCTCCTCTCCCGGAGGGAGGAGCCGCGGGCCGAGGCCGATGCCGAGGAGGAACGCGGTGAGGACGCACGCGAAGGCGTAGGTCGACCCGCCGAGGACTCCGACGAGAGCCCGCGTGAGGAGCGTTTCCAGGGCGAGGGAGGCGAGCCCGGAGAGGAAGGCGCCGGCGAGGATCGGGAGGGGGAGCGGGTCGGGGCGGGAGGAGGGGATCGCCGGCGCCGTCGCGACCGGCCCAGGTAAGAGGGAGAAGGCGATCGCTCCCGCGAGGAGGCTGAGCGAGGCGGCGAGGGCCGTCGCGCCCGAGAGGCCGAGGTTCGGGACGAGGAGGAAGGCGGACGCCCCCGCGCCGCAAGCGGCGCCGAGCGTGTTCGACGCGTAGATCCTCGCGACTCCCTCCCCCTCGCGACCCGGCGAGGACCGGAGGCGGGCCATGAAGGGGAAAGTGGCTCCGAGGAGCGCCGCGGGGACGAGGAGGACGGCGACCGCCGCGAGGAACCGGAGGAGGTGGTAGGCCGAAGGGAATCGGTCGGTGAGGGGGTGGAGCGCGGGCGTGAGCGCCGAGAGGGCGGGGAGGAGGAGCGTGGAAAGGAATCCGCATGCGGCGATCCCCGCCTCGAGGAGGCCGTAGGCCGCCCCTGGACGAGAGGCGCGCGCGGCGAAGGGGCCGCCGGCCGCGCTTCCGATCCCGAAGCCCGCCATGAACGCGGCGAGGACGGCGGCGACCCCCCAGGCGTCCGCGCCGAGGGCCAGGCCGATCCGCCGGGCCCACACCGTCTCGTAGACGAGCGCGCTCGCGCCCGACGCGAAGAAGACCCCCTCCAGGGCGCGCAGGCGGCCGTCCCCTCGCATGCGCGGGCGAGTATAGTCGGCGGCCGCGATGTGGCCGGAGAGCGCGCACGGCTACGTGACGGCGGCGGAGCCTCCCGTCCGAGGGGAGATCAAGGCGGAGCCGGAGGACTTCCTCGTCGAGGAGGTGCCGATCTATCCCCCCACGGGCGTGGGGACGCATGTCTTCTTCCTCCTCGAGAAGCGGGGGATCGCGACGTTCGAGGCGATCCGGCGCCTCGCCCGCGCGCTCGGCCGGCGGGAGGAGGAGTTCGGCTACGCAGGGCTGAAGGACGCGCGGGCCCTCACGCGGCAGCTCGTTTCGATCGAACACGAGGAGCCCGCGCGCCTCCTCGGCCTCGAGATCCCCGACCTCTGGATCCGGTGGGCGGAGCGCCACCCCCACAAGCTGCGAGTCGGGCACCTGCGGGGCAACCGCTTCACGATCCGGATCCGCCACGCCTCGGAGCGCGACCTCCCGCGGGTTCGCCGGATCCTCGAGCGGCTCGAGCGGGCCGGGCTTCCGAACTACTTCGGCCCGCAGCGCTTCGGCGTGGGGGGGTCGGGCGTGGGGCTCGGGCGGGCCCTCGTGCGGCGGGACTGGAAGGGGTTCCTCGATCTCTTCCTCGGGCGCGACGAGCGCGGCGACCCTCCGATGCTGCGGACGGCGCGCGCGAAGTACCGGGAGGGGGACCTCTCGGGGGCCGCCGAGTGCGTGCCGCGGCGCCACGGCGACGTGCTCCGGGCCTTGCGCGCGCTCGCGGGCGGCGCCGACCCGGCCGGGGCGACCGCGGCCGTCGCGCGGCGGATGCGCCAGCTCTTCGTGTCGTCCTTCCAGTCCCACCTCTTCAACCGCGTCGTCTCCGCGCGGCTCTCCGCGCTCGGGCAGCTCTGGGACGGGGACGTTGCGTACCTCCACCGCAACGGCGCGAGCTTCGTCGTCGAGGACGCCTCGGCGGAGCAGCGGCGCGCGGAGGCCTTCGAGATTAGTCCATCGGGGCCGATCGTCGGCTGGCGTCTCCTCCAGGGCTCCGGCCGGCCCCGCGCGATCGAGGACGCGGTCTTCGCCGAGGAGGGGGTGAGTCCCGAGGAGTTTCGCGACCTCGGCGTGGGCCTGAACCAGAAGGGGATCCGGCGGCCCCTGCGCGTGCCGCTGCGCGAGACGCGAGCGGAGTGGTGGGAGGGGTGCACCGTCCTCACCTTCTTCCTCCCGAAGGGGTGCTACGCGACGACCCTCCTCGAGGAGGTGCTGAAGAAGGGGGCCGCCGCCGACCCCTCCGCGGCGGCGGCCGCCCCTCCCCGTGTCACGGACGCGCCGCGGGAGTCCTGAGCCGGAGGAGAAGGTGCCTGCGCGGGGGCGCTTCCGCGAGCAGCCGTTCCACGCCTGGCTCCGCCGCTCGATCGCGCGCGGCCGGGGCGTGCGGGTGGGGATCGGGGACGACGCGGCAGTGCTCCGGCCGCGGGGCCGGAGCCTCCTCGCCACGGCGGACGGCCTCGTCGAGGGAGTTCACTTCGAGCGGGGGACGGCGCCCCGCCTCGCGGGCGCGAAGGCGGCCGGGAGGGTGCTCTCCGACCTCGCCGCCATGGCGGGCGTCCCGCGCTTCGGCCTCCTCTCGATCGTGGTGCCGCGCCGCTGGACCGCCGCCTCCGTCCGCGCGTTCGTCGCGGGGTTCGACGCGCGCCTCCGCCGCTTCGGCGCGTGCCTCGTGGGGGGGGACGCGGCGTGCGCCGAGGGCCCCTTCGTGGCCGCGGCCGCGCTCCTCGGGGAACCGGGGCCGGGCCGGCCCTGGCTCCGCTCGGGCGCGCGCGCCGGCGACCTGATCCTCGCGACGGGATCCTTCGGAGGCTCGATCCTCGGCCGCCACCTCCGCTTCAGGCCGCGCGTCCGGGAGGCGATCGCCCTCGCGCGCCGGCTCCCGATCCGGGCCGCGATCGACGTCTCGGACGGGCTCGCCCTCGACCTCCACCGCCTCTGCCAGGCGAGCCGCGTCGGGGCCGTCCTCGACGCGGGGTCCGTGCCAATCTCGAGGGCGGCTTTCGCCCTCGCCCGCCGGACGGGGAGGTCCCCCCTCGCGCACGCCCTCGGCGACGGAGAGGACCACGAGCTCATCCTCGCGATGGCCCGCTCGGGACGGGGGGCGCTCGCCCGCCTGCCCCGGCGTTTCCGACTCCGAGTTCCCCTCCGGGTGATCGGCCGCTTCGGAGGGAAGGGGGTGCGCCTCCGCGACCGGCGGGGCCGAGAGCGGCCCCTCCCCCGTTCGGGGTGGGAGCATGGGATGGGAGGAGACCGGTCCCGGTGACCCCGTCGGTGCGCGTGACGGCCGGTCCCGGGGAGACGGAGGCCCTCGGTCGCGCCCTCGGGAGCCTCCTCGCCCCGGGCGATGTGGTCGCCCTCGTCGGTCCACTGGGAGGGGGGAAGACCGCCTTCGTGCGGGGCGTGGCCCGAGGGGCGGGGTCGGCGGATCGTGTGGCGAGCCCCACCTACACGTTGATGGCGGAGTACGGCGGCCGCCTCCCCCTCTATCACTTCGACGCCTACCTCGCCGAGAAGGAACGGAGGTTCCTCGCCGCCGGGGGCCTCGAGTACTTTCACGGGGCAGGGGCGTCCCTCGTCGAGTGGGCCGACCGGATCGCGGAGGACCTGCCGGAGGACCGACTCCTCGTCCGGTTCGAGATCCTCGGAGAGACGGAACGCGAGATCTCCTTCGAGGCGGGGGGCCCCCGTTCGGCGGCGCTCCTCCGAGATCTCGGAGGGGGGAGTGTCGAGGGATCGGGAGCCCCACCGGACTCCTCTCCCTCGCGCGAACCGACCGGGGGGGGAGCGCGTTCGGGGAGGGAGCCGATGTCCGGCGGGCCCGCACCGGACGATCCCCTCCTCCGGTTCCGGGGGGGGGATGCGCGTGCGTTCGAGGAGCTCGTGCGGGCGTACGGGGATCGCCTCGTCAAGTTCTTCCGCCGACTCGGCGCAGACGCCGAAACGAGCGAGGATCTCACCCAGGAGGTCTTCCTGAAGATGTTGCGGGGCGCCTTCGAGTACGAGGGGCGGGGTCGGTTCGACGCTTTCGTGTTCCGGGTCGCCCGGAACGCCTGGGTCGACCACGTCCGGGCGATCCGGGCAAGGCCGCGCGCTCGTCCCCTCGAGAGGGAGGGGGTCCGGGGGGGGCTTCCGATCCCCGACGGCGCCCCGGGGCCGGACGCCCGTGCGGGGGAGCGCGAGGATTCCGATCGCCTGCTCGAGGGCCTTTGCCGCCTCTCCGAGGGAGAGCGCCTCGTGGTGGAGCTCGGCCTCTTCCAGGGGCTCTCCTACGCGGAGATCGCCACCGTCCTCGAGATCCCCGTGGGGACCGTGAAGTCGAGGATGTTCGCCGCCGTCCGGCGGCTTCGGCGGGAGTGGGAGGAGCGGCCGTGAGCTGCGCCGGCTCCGAGGAGAGCCTGGTCCACCGCGCCCTCGGCGAGCTCGGCGACGAAGAGGCCCGGGCGCTCGAGGCGCACCTGGCCGCCTGCGGCGCCTGTCGCGAGGAGGCGGCGCGAGCCGACTCCTTCCTCGCGCGACTGCGGCGGATCGAGGTCCCGGGTCCCTCCCACGGGTTCGAAGCCCGGACCGTCGGCCGGCTCGCGTCGGCGACGAGGCGGGAGCGGGTCCTCCCCTTCCTCCGAGACCTGCTCGGGCGATCGGCCGCCGCGCGGGTGGCGGCGGCCCTCCTCCTCATCCAGGCGATTGGCCTGCCGGTGCTGGCGATGCTCCTCGTCGTCCGGGACGAACGCCCCGCCACTCCGGAGATCGGGTACGAGCGACGCGGGGAGCCCCTTCCCGAGCGGGACCCCGAGCCCCCCGTCCCGATCCCCGGGGTGGAGGAGGGGGAGCCCGGCGCCCCGCTCGCCTTTTTCGAGCGGATCCGGGGACTCGTCCAGCGCCGGAGCGCCGACGCCTCGGAACGGGCGTCCCTCCTCGCGCGACGCAGGGGCGGCCCCTGGGTCGAGGAGGAGCTCTCCCGCGCCCTCGCGCGCCTGCGGCTCGACCCCGCCGCGTTCGGGGATCCCGCCCGGACGCCGTTCGTCTACCTCGCTCTGGTCGGGGCGAGACCGCATCCAGGGGCGGGCCCCGACGCCGCGCGCCTCGCCGACCTCGCCGCGCGCCTCGCGCCGCGCGCGCGCGCGGGGGAGGTCGCTCCTCTGTACGCCCTCTGGGAGGGCTTCCTCGCCGGGATCGGATCTCCCGAACCCATCCTCGTCGGCCTCAAGGGGATGCGGAACCCGGCGGGAGCTCTCGAGGCGGCGCTCGCCCTCCGGCTGGTGCGGGACGCGGAGGAGGTCGAGGCGATCGAGGCATCGGACGCTCCGGAGGTCGAGGAGCTTGCCGCGCGGATTCGCTCCGGATCCAGGCCCGAGTGGGGCCCGGGGCTACTCGCCTTTGGCCAAGGGAACGAGCCCGGAGAGGCTCCCCTCGCCCCGGACCTGCGCGCCGCGCCGCTCGAGACCGCCTTCGCCGCCCGAGGCCTGCTCGAGAAAAGGGAGGGCCCTCATCCCCTCGGCGCCGCGCTCGAGCGCGTCGCCCGCGAGGGCCGCTTCCCCCTCCTCGGCGCGGAGGCCGCTGCCCTCCTCCTCGAGACCTACTACTGGCCGTGATCGCCGCGTTCGCGATCGCACTTCTCCAGTCCAGGCCCGCGAGCGCACCGGCTCCGGCGGAGGGGCCCTGGCTCACCGATCTCGGGGAGAGGATCCTCTCCCGCTGCGACCTCGTCATCCTCGCGCGGGTCGCGGAGTCGGTCGATCTCGGGGGGGGGAGCGCCGCCATGCTCCACGTCGAACGGCGGCTCGACGGGGGCCCCGCCCCGCCGCGGGTCTCCGTCCTCGCCCCGCGCGGCTCCCTCCCGGAGTCGGAGCGGAGCGACCTGTTCTTCCTCCAGGGAAAGGAAGGGACGGAACGGTTCGGACTGGTCGGGCGCGTCGCCGCCTCGGATCCGACCTTCGCCGCGAAGACGCTCCTCGCGGAGGAGACGCTCCGGATCGCGGCGCTCCGGAGTCCGGAGGAGCGACTGCAGCGAACGCGCCTCCTCCTCCACCGCGGCCTCGCGGGGGAGGACCCCTACCTCCGGGCGAACGCGCTCCTCGAGTTCGAGCGCTGGGCAGAGCGTTTCCCGCGGCGGCTCGGGAAGGAGGACGTCGAACGGATCCGCGCGCTCGCGGGGCGCTCGAAGGACGCTCCCCTCCGGAAGCGTCTCGAGCGGTTGTGCCGGACGCCGGGGAAAGAAGGGGGCATGTAGCCCTCCCCCGGGAAGGAAACCGGGGCTCCCCCGCATTCCGTTTCCCAGCCGCCCTCTCGCCCGAGGGCGTATCCTCCCGCCCCGGAGGACTCCATGACGCTCCTTCTCGTCCCTCTTCTCCTCTTCTCGGGCGCCGATTCCCCCGCAGGCCCGACCCCCCGGAGGAGGCTTTCCCTCACCCTCGAAGAGTCCCTCGCTCGGGCGCTTCGCTTCGAGGCCAACCTCGCGGCGGCCCGGCATGCCGCGAAGGCGGCCGAGGCGCGGATCGGGGAGTCGGAGGGGATCTTCGACCCGGTTTCGACTTCGCAGGTCCGGTGGACCGACCAGGTGATCCCGTCGGAACCGACGACGTTCGTCGGAGCGGCGGGCCAGCAGATCGTCCAGCCGGATCGGACCGAGACCAACTTCTTCTTCAACACGGGAGTCGCCCAGACGCTCGCCACGGGGGGCACCTACAACCTCCTCTTCCAGGCGGAGCGGCTCCGCAACCAGTCCACCGCCTTCGACCCGGTGTCGATGCAATTCGTGGACACGGGCTTCGAGCTCGGCACGTCGGACCTTTCTCTCGCGATCACGCAGCCCCTGCTTCGCGGGGGGTGGACGGCGATCGCGCGGGAGCCCGTTCGCCAGGCCGAGCTCGCGAGAGACCTCGCCCTCGCCGACCGCGCGAAGGTCGAGCAGGACCTCCTCTTCGACGTCCACGTCGCGTTCTGGAATCTCGTCTTCACGCGGGACGACCGCGAGGTGAAGCGCTTCTCCCTCGGGCTCGCCGAGCGGCTCCTCGAAATCAACCGGCGCAAGGTCGAGGTGGGGGCGTCGGCCCCCGTCGAGGTCTACCAGGCCGAGACCGAGATCGCCCTGCGCCGGGAGTCCCTCATGACCGCCGAGAACGCGATCCTCGCCGCCGAGGATCGCCTGAAGGCGCTCCTCTACCCGTTCGAGGAGCGGGGGTCCTGGGACTTCGAGATCGTGCCCGCGACGGCGCCGCCGACCCCCTCCCCCGGGCCGTTCCCGTCCTGGGAGGAGGTCTTCGAGAAGGGACGCGCGGTGCGGCCGGACCTCGAACGCGCGCGCGCGGAGGTGGCGAAGTCCGAGCTCACCCTCTACGCGGCGGAGAACAACAAGCTGCCCCGGCTCGACCTCGAGGGGAGAATCGGCACCGCGGGCGTCGACGACCGCATCCACCAGACCTTCGACGACACCCTCGGGGGGGACTTCCCGGTCCACTCCGTCGGCGTCGTCCTCTCCTTCCCCTTCGGCAACGTCACGGCGCGCGCGAGGGAGGCCGCGGCGCGCGAGGACCTCGCCGCGGCGCGCGTGCGACTGCGGGGCCTCGAGAACGCGGCCGCCGAGGAGGCGCGGGGCGCGGTCCGGGACCTCCGCTACCTCGTCGAGAAGAGGGAGGCCACGAGGAAGAGCCGCGACCTCGCGCAGCGCCAGCTCGAGGCCGGGGAGGTCAAGCTTGAGGCCGGGGCTGCGACGAACTTCGAGGTCCTGCAGCTCCAGGACGAACTCTCGAAGGCGCTGACGAACGAGAGGTCGGCCGTCCTCGACCACGCGAAGGCGCTCGCGAAGCTCGAGAAGGCGCAGGGGACGCTACGGCCCTGACGGGGAGCGGAGGCTAGCGGGCGGCTCGAAAGCGGCGGAACGCCGAGGTCGAGGAGACCGCTCCCGCGAGCGCCTCCGCGATGCGGCGGTGCCCTTCCGGCCCGGGGTGGATCACGTCCCCCGGGAGCATTGGAGGCGAGGGGGCCCCCGGGGAGAGGAGCGGGGTGATCCGCAGGCCCTGGGGGGCAGGCTCCTCGTGGAAGAAGAAGTCGCGACTCCGGAAGAGGCCCTGCACCTCCGGCGTGAAGGAGGCGGGCGCGAAGGCGAAGGCGACGCGTGGAGCGGGGAAGGGCCCCGGCACGAGGAGCGAGTGGACGCCGTCCTCCGCCTTCTCGTCCCCTTCCCCTCCGTCGTCCCGGACGCGCAGGCGTCGAAGGCGGGGGCTTCCGGGCTCGTCGGTCGCCCCGAGGACGTCCCAGGCCTCGGTTCGCGCAGCGCGGAGGCGCAGGAGCAGGGCGGGAGGACCGCCCGGCCGTTCGCCGGCGGCTTCCAGACCCTCGTCCGATCCGTCCGGGGCGAGGGGGTTCCCGCCGGGAAAGAGGACCTCGCGCACGACGACGAGGACTGAATCGGCGGCGGCGTTCCGGAACGCCTCGCGGCCGTGCCGCGAGGGGATGTTCTGGTCGACGAAAACGACCTCCGCGCCGGCTTGCCTGGCCCTCGCCGCGAGGGCGCGGAGGTTCGCCTCCATCTTTTCGGGGGAGACGCGGGGGACGAGCGCCGGGGGCGGAGGGGGCGCCGGTCGCGGTCCGCGGATCGAGGCGCGCTGCGCCTCGATCCATCGATAGAGGTAGGAGCCGGAGGCGAGCCGGCGGAGCCTCCAGGCGGAGAGGCTCACGGGACTCGCCCTCCGGCGCGAATGGAGGGCCTCCTCGTCCTCGAAGAGGTCGGAGTCGTTGAAGCCGTAGGCGAGTAGGACGACGTCGGGCCGGAGCGGGAGCGCCTCCTCGAGGACGAACCGCGCGCGGAAGGTCGTGTGCTCCGGCGCCCCGAAGTTCAGCACCTCGACGCGCCGGCCGTTGGCCCGGCCCGCGAGGAGCCCCTCGAGGACCGCGGGGTAGGCCTCTTCCTCGCGGACCCTCCAGCCGAAGGTCGTCGAGTCGCCGAGGCAGGCGACCCGGAAGACCCCCGGGGGCTTCTCGGTCGCGGGGTCGCCACCGCGGTAGCCGAGCCGATTGATGCGGACGGGGATCGAGACCCTCCCCCCGAGAAGGTCGAAGTCGAGGGGGATGCCCGGCACGAACCTCCTCCCGAGGTCGGGGTCGGGCATGGTCATGAGGTCCCAGTCGGGGGGGAACTCGAAGCCGCCGTACTTCGCGCGGCAGAGGAGTTCCCCTCCCCCGAGAAGGAGCGCGGGGAGGAGAAGGCCGAAGGCGAGAGCGAGGCGCCGTCTCCGCCGCGGAGGCGGGAGGTTCAAGCCGCCGCGGTCTCGGGGAGGGGGGCGCCGTCCCCCGCCCGGGGCGTCCGCGGGCGATCGGGGGTGAAGAAGCCCCGCGCGAGCCGCTCGAGGTCCTCGAGCGACTCGACGCGGATGGCCCCTTCGCGAAAGCGCGCCCCGTCGCGGAAGCCTCTCGCGAAGTCGCAGGCGAGCTTGCGCATCAGGCGCGCGCCCGTGAACTCCCCTCGCACGGCGACGAGTCCCCGCGCGAGCTCGAGGAGGAGGTCGCGGACCTCCTCCGCGGCGGGGGGGGGAGGGACGCTCTCCCCGCGCAGCGCAGCGAGGATGTCGCGGAAGATCCAGGGGCTCCCGAGCGCGCCCCGGCCGATCACGATCCCGTCGCAGCCCGTCTCGCGGAACATCCGGACCGCCTTCGCCGGGGAGTCGACGTCCCCGTTCCCGAACACCGGGACCGGGACGGCGCCGCGCACTTCGGCGATGATCGTGAGGTCGGCGCGCCCCGAGTAGAGTTGCGAGCGCGTGCGGCCGTGGACGGTGACGGCGGCCGCGCCCGCGTCGGCGACCGCCCGCGCGACGGCGGGGGCGTTGCGCTCCCCGTCGTCCCAGCCCGCGCGCATCTTCACGGTGACGGGGATCGAGACCGCCCGCGCCATCGCCCCGACCACGGCGGCCGCGTCGCGGGGGTCTCGCATGAGCGAGCAGCCGGCGCCGGAGCCCGCGATCTTGGGCACGGGGCACCCCATGTTCACGTCGACCAGGTGGAAGCCCGCGCCCTCGACCGCGCGCGCCGCCTCCGCCATCTCCGCGGGGTCCGTCCCGAAGATCTGGGCGGAGAGGGGGTTCTCCGCCGGGGTGTGCTCGAGGAGGGCCCAGGTCTTTCCGTCGTGGAAGGAGAGGGCCTTCGCGCTCACCATCTCGGTCACGGTGAGCCCCGCTCCGAAGCGGCGGCAGAGCATCCGGTACGCCAGGTTCGTCGCCCCCGCCATCGGGGCGAGGGCGAGGGGAACGGGGACCGCGACGGCACCGATCCGGAGCGGGCCGGCGGCGTGGGGAGGGGAAACGGCGTCCAAGGCGAAGCCTATAGTGTACGGATGCGTGGGGGCACGATCCTGCTTGCGGTCTCGATCGGGGCCGCGGCGTGCCGGAGGGAGGAGGCCGCCCCTCCGCCGGCGTCGAGCCCGGGAGTTCCCCGCGAGCTGCGGGCCCTCCACCCCCATCCCCGGCTCTACGAACGCGACACCGCGGATCTCCTCCCGGCCCTGCTCGAGAAGATGGAGGGGACCTGGGGAGGGGAAGTCCTCCACTGGGCTCGTGCGCGCCTGGCCGACTCGGGAGAGAGGGCGCTCGAGGGGATTCGGAGCCGGTTCTCCCTCGCCTACGGGCGAGCCGAGAATGCCCCGCTCCTGATGAACCTCTGCGAGGTCCTCGGCCTCATGCGGAACCCCGCCGGCCTGGGGCCTCTGCGGGAGGCCCTCACCCACCCGAACGGGGGGGTCCGCGAGAGGGCTTACGAGGGTATCGCCGCGATCGGCGCTCCCGAGGCGGTCGCAGATCTCGGCGTCGTCTTCGACCTCGACACGCTTCCCGTCCACCGGCGGGCGTGCCTGCGGGCGATCGCGGCTGCGCAGTCGGAGGAGGCCGCCGGCTTCCTCCGGGCCCTCCTCGCGAACTCGGCCCTGCCCCTCTTCCACCGGGACGCAGTGGCCCTCCTCGCTGCCTTTCCCGAGCCGCTCGCGCGGCCCGCCCTCGTCGAGGCGCTCGGGTGGAAGGACCGTGCCGTCCGGCTCTCCGCTGCCATGGGCCTCGCCCGCTTCGGGGACGAGGCGGCGCTCGATTCCCTGCTCGAGTTCGCCTCGTCGGAGCTGCCGGGAGAACGAGCGGAGGCGGCGGCGGGGCTCGGAGTGGCCCGCCGCCTCGACCGGCTCGCCCTCCTCGCCCGGGACCCGGTCTGGACGGTCCGCGCCGCCGCCGCGGCCGCCGTGGGGATCGCGACCGGCACCGAGCCGGACCGTGGCGCCGGCCGGCTCCCGTGGATGGCACCCCCCTCCCCCCCTTGGCCCGAGGGGAAGGAGGCGGGGGCTGAGGTCCTGCGATCGCTGCTCGAGGACGAGGAGCCCGAGGTGCGGCGGGAAGCGGTACGCCGGCTCTGCGGATTGGGGGAGAGGGGGGTCCTCCTCCGCTTCGTCGGGGCGGTGGACTCCTCCGTCGAGGCGAAGTGGAGGGAGGCGCTCGAGATCCTCGTCGATCCGCAGGTGCGCGGCATCGAGGGGGTGCCCGCGATCCTCGCCCGTCTCGAGCGCACGGAGGGCGCCGGCCGCCGCCCCTTCCTCCAGGCGCTCGGCCATCTCCGGGATCCCCGTGGAACCGACGTCCTGGTCCGGGAGATGCGAACCGGAGGGAACACGCCCCTCGACGAGGGGACGACCGCCGACTACGCCGGTCTGATGCTCGCGAACCTCGGGGAGGTCGCCCTCCCGCACCTCCGCGCCGCGCTCGCGCAGGGAGGGGATCCTTCGCTACGGATGAGGGCGGTGCGCGCGGCGACGTTCATGCCCCTGCCGGCGGCGGGCGACTTCCTCCTCGAGGTGGCGGCCCGGGAGGGGGAGGACCCGCTCCTGCGGGCGATCGCGATCCGAGCGGCGCCGAAGATCGCCGGGCCGAGGGCCGCGGCGATCCTCAAGCGCGCGCTCTATGCGGAGACCGATCCCCGGATCCGCGAGGTCCTGAACTGCGTCCTTTACGACTACTTCTGAGCCGGGAGTGGAAGAGGCTGCCACTCCTCTCCATCGCGCCCGAAGCGCCTCGTCCGGCGAGAGGTAGGGGCCGGCAACGAGGGCTCCTCCGCCGCCGTGACGGCGGGGGGATTCTCGAGCCCGCCGTAGCGGCGCCGCCCGTTCCGGGTCTCGTAGCAAGTCCCCTTCTCGTCGAGCCAGAAGGCGGCATTGCCCG
Organism: Planctomycetota bacterium; assembly: GCA_035695825.1. GTDB lineage: Bacteria > Planctomycetota > UBA1135 > UBA1135 > JAKEFM01 > JAKEFM01. The sequence goes on from DASRRH010000026.1 coordinate 271,576, forward strand.
TCCCGCCGTACTCGACGGGCCAGGCGAGGACCACGAATCCGGGCGCGGGGGCGGAGGCAGCCTCGTCGGTCGCGGGCCGGGACGCGAGGCGGAAGAGGTATCCGTTCGCCTCGAGGACGCCGTCGGCGACCCGCTTCGCTCCCTCCAGCCGGCGGAGCCGGAGGGCCTCGAGGGTGGCCGCAGGCGATCCCTCTCCTCTCGCGGAGGCGTCGGCGACGGCGGCGAGCGTCGCGGCGGCGGCAGCCTCGCTTCCGGCGAGCGCCCGGCCCTTCCAGCGGGGGTAGGAGACGGCAACGAGGAGGAGGAGAATCGAGGCGATGAAAAGGCCCTCGATCCTGGTGAAGCCGCGCGCGTGGCGGCGAGATCCGGTGGCGCCCGGCATCGTCTCCCCGGGGCGGGGATTCTAGGGAGAGGGGGAATGGAGCGACAGACGGACGCGCGCTTCGAACCCTCCGCGCTGGCCGCCGCGCGGGGGGGAGGGGGAGCGGAGGCCGCGGGCGTCGTCGATCGCCTCCGGAAGGCGGGGCATGAGGCCTACCTCGCCGGGGGGGTCGTCCGGGACCTCCTCCTCGGCCGCGAGCCGGGCGATTTCGACGTGGCCACCTCGGCGCGTCCCGAGGAGGTCGAGAGGCTGTTCCGGAGGACCGTTCCCCTCGGCCGGGCCTTCGGGACGATCGCCGTCGTGGGTGAGAAGGAGTCGGTCCAGGTCACGACCTTCCGGAGGGACGGCCTCTACGTCGACGCGCGCCACCCCGAGAGCGTCTCCTTCGGCGGCGCGCGGGAGGACGCGCGTCGCCGGGACTTCACCGTGAACGGGATCTTCGGGGACCCCGCGAGCGGCGAGGTCCTCGACTACGTCGGCGGGGTCCCCGACCTGCGCGCGGGGGTCCTCCGCGCGATCGGCGATCCCGACGCCCGGTTCCGGGAAGACGCCCTGCGCATCCTTCGATTCCCGCGCTTCGCGGCGCAGCTCGGCTTCGACCTCGACCCGGCGACCGAGGAGGCGGCGCGCGCGACGGCGGGGCTCCTTTCCCGGATCAGCGCGGAGCGGATCCGGGACGAGATCGCGAAGATCCTGACCGGCCCCGCCCCGGGCCGGGGGCTGCGCCTCCTCGACCGGCTCGGCATCCTCCCGGTCGTTCTCCCCGAGATCGCGGCGATGAAGGGGGTGGCACAGCCCCCGGAGTTCCACCCGGAGGGGGACGTCTTCGAGCACACCTGCCTCGTCCTCGAGCAGCTCGAGCCCCGCTCCCTCTTCCTCGCCTTCGCCGCCCTCCTCCACGACGTCGGCAAGCCCCCGACGTTCCGGGTCGCGGAGCGGATCCGCTTCGACGGACACGCGAAGATCGGGAGTCAGATGAGCGAGCGGATCCTCCGGCGCCTGCGCTTCTCCCGACGCGAGGTCGAGGGGGTCGCGCGACTCGTCGCCGACCACCTCCGGATGCCCGACGTCCCCAAGATGCGGGAGGGGAGGCGCCGCCTCTTCCTCCGCCGGGCCGACTTCGAAGACCTCCTCGCCCTCCATCGCGCCGATTGTCTCGGCTGCCACGGCGACCTCGCCGTGTACCGCGCGGTCGGCGAAGCGCGCGCCCGCCTTCGGGAGGAGGAGCTCCGCCCCCCGCGACTCCTTTCCGGGAACGACCTGATCGCTCTCGGCTACCCTCCGGGGCCGCGCTTCGGGGAGATCCTTCGCGGCCTCGAGGTCGCCCAGCTCGAGGGGGAGGTGGCCGACCGCGAGGCGGCCGTCGGCTGGGTCCGGGCCCGCCACCCCCTCAAGCGCTCCGACGCCCGGGACCGATAGGTCGATCCGAGAGGGGGAAGGCGAGGTCTCCATGTCCGGCAAGCCGGGAAGCTTCGAGTCCTTCCGAGCGCAGAGCACCAGCCGCTCGCTCCGCCGCGCCAAGGACGGGCGCCCCGCCCCGGCGGGGGCGGAGCTCCTGCGCCTCCTCGAGTCGGCGGAGCGCAAGGATCTCCTCGATCGGCAGCTCCGGCGGGAGATGGAGGAGTTCTTCGAGGATTCGGCCCGCGTCGCCGCCCAGGCGCTGCGCAAGCTGACCGACGCCGAGCGCAAGCGCATCGAGCGGAAGGTCCTCGGCGAACTGCGCGAGTTCATCGAGGACGCGCGCCGCCGCGCTGCCGACCTCGCGACTCGACTCAAGGAGCACGAGGATCGCCGGCGTGGGAACGGGGGCGAGACCTCCGGGCGCGGTCGCGGGTCGGAGCCCCGGACAGCCCGGTCCGGGAACGCGGAGGCGAGCCCTCCCGACCGGTCGAAGCCGGGGCGGGCCGGCTGACCTTCCCACGGCCGTCAGGTCGGGGGGAACCGCTTCGCGAGCCTCCGGGCCGCCGCGTAGAGGAAGAGGAGCCCGCCGGCCGTGCGGTAGAAGCCCGTCCCGGCCGCGATCGAGGCGTCGAGCAGGATCGTTCCCCCGAGGAACCTCCCCACCGTCCGCTCGACATCCCCTCTCGTCCAGTCTCGTATTCGGAGCACGGGCCAGAGGAGGAACGCCGCCCCGGCCGCCGCGGCGGCCGCTCCGGCGGGGGAGGGGAGACCCGCGGAGGGAAGGAGGAGACCCGCGGGCGCGGCGCGGGCGAGGATCCGGGCTCCTCCCGGCGGGACGGGGGCGTCCTCCATCCGGGCGAGGTGGGAGACGAGGAGGATGTAGACGGCGTAGGCGCCGGCGAGGAAGGGGAGGCGAAGCCCGTACGAGGGGGGGGACGTGGTCGCGGCGCCGAGGAGGAGGTTCAGGGCCCGGCACGCGCCGAGGACGGGAGGACCTGTGAGACGGGAGCGCTTCGCGGCGAAGTCGTAGGCGAGGACGAGCCCCACCAGCGCCGCGGCGATCCGCAGGCTCTCCCTCCCGGCGAGCCCCGCGCAGAGGAGGGAGAGCGCGAGCCCGAGGCTTCCCAGCCCGAGCGCGAACGAGGCAGCGAGCGCGCCGGAGGGGATCGGCCGGTCCGGCCGATCGCGCACGTCCTGCCGGCGGTCCGCGAAGTCGTTGAGCGCCATCCCCGCGTGGTAGACGCAGAGGGAGGAGGCGCACCCGAGGAGGAGGCTGCCGGATCGGAGGGAGCCCCCGGCCGCGACGCCCGCGCAGGCCCCCGCGACGACGTCGGCGAGGGCCGACGGGGCGAGGGAGATCCGGATCAGCCGCGCGACCGCCTGCGGCGGAGGCACGCGGCTATCGGGAGAACAACTTGTCGATGTCGTTCCAGGTGACGAACACGACGAGCCCGCCGATGACGACGAGGCCGGCGACCTGCGCGAACGTCAGCGCGCGCTCGCTCAAGGGGGAGCCCTTGAGCTTCTCGATCGCGAGGAAGAGGAGGTGCCCGCCGTCGAGGAGCGGGATCGGAAGGAGGTTGATCAGCGCGAGGTTCACGCTGAGGACCCCCAGGAAGAAGAGGAACTTGGTGAAGGACACCTGGGTGAATCGGTAGGAGATGCCGACGATCGACACGATCCCGGAGAGGTTCCTCGCCGACATCTCGCGCTTCGCCATCCTCCGGATCGCGAGGTGGAGGTCCTGGACAACCTGGACGGTCGCGCGCCATCCGTAGGAGCACGCGGCGGGGAGGCTCCCCGCGCGGACGGTCGACATCGCGATCCTCGGACGGAACCCGAAGTCGTCGGGCTCGGTGCGGGGGACCGGCTCGACCCGGATCGGGTCCAACCGCCTCCCGTCCCGCTCGACCTCGACCAAGACGGGGGCCGCGCCGACCCGGGCGATCGCGGCGAAGATCTCCGCCCAACGGCTCATGGGCCGCCCGTCGACGGCGACGATGCGGTCCCCCGGCCGGAGCCCGGCCTTCTCCGCGGGGAGGCCCGGGACGGGGACGACGCGGTTGCCGTCGTCGGCCTCCAGGGCGAGGGCGTCGACCACCCGGACGCGATCGGCCGGGGTCGGCGTGGGGCGGACGACCTCGTAGGAGCGCCCCCCCTCCCCTTCGAACGAGAGCACGACCTCGGGCGCCGAGGAGGCGCGCGCCGCCCGCTGGTCCTCCTCGCCGAGGATCGGCCTCCCGTCGATCGCCACGAGCCGGTCGCCCGGAAGGATCCCGGCGCCCTGGAGCGGATCGCGCACGGCCTTGACGCGCGCGAAGAACGGGGCGATTCCGATCTGGTATCCCCTCGGATCCCGGCGGCGCGGAGAGATCTCGATCTCCTCCGTGTTGTCCCCGGCCGCCTCTCCCGCGCGAGCGCCCCGGGCGACGGCCACGCGGATCGGGGCTCCCCGGCGCATCGCCCGTTCGAGCTCCTCGAACAGGCCCTCTCCCCGGACGCCGTTCACCCCCACGAGCCGGTCTCCCGAACGGAGCCCCGCCTGCTCGGCCGGGCTCCCCGGATCGACGTCGATCCTTCCCTCGGGGTCGGGGGAAGGCTCGACCTGGATCACGAGGAGGCCCTGCCCCTTGTCCTTGTCGGGGACGACCGGCAGGTCGCGCTCCTCCCCCGCGGGGATCCGCACGCGGAGAAGGAGAGGGTGGTCCTTGCTCGAGTCGGCGAGCGCGACCTCCGAGTGGATCTGTTCGAAGGAGTAGATCGGCGTCCCGTTGATCGAGAGGATGCGCGACCCCGGCTCCAGGCCGGCGAGCCAGGCCGGCCCTCCCGGCACCACGCCCCCCACGACGGGCTCGATGAAGGGGACCCCGACGAGGAACAGGATCGGGAACAGGACGACCGCGAAGAGCGCATTGAAGGCGATCCCGGCGAGGAAGATCGCGGCGCGCCATCTTCCCTTCTTCGAGAAGAGCTCGTCGGGCGCCCCCGTCGCGCCCGCGACGGGGGATTCCCCGGCGAGCTTCACGTACCCCCCGAGCGGGACAGCCGAGACCCGGTAGTCCGTCGCCCCGCGGCTCCAGCCGAAGAGCCGCGGCCCGAAGCCGAGGGAGAAGGTCTCGACCCGCACGCCGGCGAGGCGGGCGACGATGAAGTGGCCGAACTCGTGGAAGAGGATCAGGAACGAGACGCCGAAGACGACCTCGAGGGCGGAGAGGATGCCGCTCACGACGTCCACCCCGCGGCGGCCTGCCGCGCCCAGGCGTCGGCGGCGAAGACCCCCTCGAGCGTGGCCTCGAAGCGGGGCCGAGGGGCGTCGAGGACGGCGCGCACGCAGGCGACCAGGTCGGGAAAGCCGATCTCCCGCGCGAGGAACCGCTCGACGGCGACCTCGTCGGCGGCGTTGAGGACCGCGCCCGAGGCTCCTCCCTCCCGGACGCAGCGGTAGCCGAGCGCGACGGCCGGGAAGCGCTCGGGCTCGACGGTCTCGAAGGTGAGGCGGGCGAAGCGCGAGGGCTCGAAGCCCGCCAGGCCGTTCTCCCCGCGCTCGGGGTGGGTGAGGGCGTAGTGGATCGGGATGCGCATGTCGGGGAGCCCGAGCTGGGCGAGGATCGAGCCGTCGCGGAACTCGACCATCGAGTGGACGAGGGACTGGGGGTGGAGGAGGACCTCGATCTGTTCGGAGGAGAGGCCGAAGAGGTGGTGCGCCTCGATCACCTCGAAGGCCTTGTTCATCATCGTCGCCGAGTCGACGGTGATCCGAGGCCCCATGGACCAATTCGGATGCCGGAGCGCCTCCTCGGGGGTGATCGAGCCGAAGGCGTCGAGCGGCCGCTCGCGGAACGCCCCGCCGGAGCCCGTGAGGTAGACGCGGCGGACGTCGCCGAGGCGCTCCCCGCGGAGGCACTGGAAGATCGCGCTGTGCTCGGAGTCGACGGGGAGGATCTCCGCGCCGCGCGACCGCGCGAGCGGCATCAGGACCTCGCCCGCCGCGACGAGCGACTCCTTGTTCGCGAGCGCCACCCGGGCGCCGCGCTCGAGGAGGGCGAGGGTGGAGGGGAGTCCCGCGGCTCCCGTGATCGCCTGCACGGCGACGTCGTACGAGCACTCGTCGACCAGCCGGAGGACCGCCTCCGGCCCGGCCTGCACGCGGCAGGACCCGCCGACCGCCTCCCGGAGCGCCGGCTCGGCCTCCGGCGCCGCGACGGCGACGGCCTCCGGGCGGAAGGCCCGGACCTGCTCGGCGAGCCGGGCGGAATTGCGGCCGGCGGCGAGGCCGACGATCCGGAAACAGTCGGGCCGCTCCGCGACGATCCGGAGGGTATTCTCGCCGACCGATCCGGTCGAGCCGAGGAGGAGGATCGACTTCATGGCCTCGCCGGGAGAGGGGAGGGGACCGAGGGGGGGAAGGAGGGGACGAGGGGGGCGCCGTGGGGGAGCGTCCGGGAATCGAGAGTCATCCGATGGGAGCCCCGGCGAAGGCCGCGTCAATTTAGCACAGTCGCGGTCGCCGCCGCCTCCGGCCGCGTTCCCCATCGCGGCCGACCCGGATATATAGAGAGGCAGCCCCGATCCCCCCGCCGATGTGGACCGACGAGCCCCTCTTTTGCCCCCGGTGCGGGACGAGGCTCCGCCGCCGGCGGGTGGAGGGGAGGGCGCGGCCTGCGTGCACCGCTTGCCCGTACGTCTTCTATCGCACGCCCGCCTCGGCCTCGGCGGCCGTGATCCTGAAGGAGGGCGCCGTCCTCCTCGTGAAGCGCAAGAACGAGCCCTATCGCGGTACGTGGACCTTCCCCGCCGGCTACCAGGAGGTCGACGAGACCCCGGGGGAGGCGGCGGTCCGCGAGGCGCGGGAAGAGACCGGAATCGAGGTCGAGGTGACCCGCCTCCTCGACGTCCTCTACACGCGCGACGATCCGCGGAAGCCGGGGAACCTCGCCGTCTTCCTCTGCCGGGCGCGCAGGGGGCGGCTCCGGGCCGGCGACGACGCGGAGGAGGTCCGTTTCTTCCCCCTCTCCGCGATCCCGCGGGAGATCGGGTTCCGGAACAACCGCCTCGTGCTGGCGCGGATCCTCCGGGAGTTCGCCGCGGAGAACGGGCGGGGGGGGCGCGCGTGACGGGGCCCCCCCTCACCTACCGGGACGCCGGGATCGACATCGACCGGAAGGCTCGGGCGACCCGTGCGGCGCTCGGGGCGATCCGGGCGACCTTCACGCCCAACGTCCTCTCCGACATCGGGCTCTTCGGCGGGCTCTTCCGCGTCGATCCCGCGTGGAAGGAGCCGGTTCTCGTCGCGACGACGGACGGGGTCGGCACGAAGCTCAAGGTCGCCGTCCTCGCGGGCCGGCACGACACCGTCGGCCGCGACCTCGTCAACCACTGCGTGAACGACGCCCTCGTGCAGGGGGCGGCGCCCCTCTTCTTCCTCGACTACATCGGGATGTCGACGGTCGACGAGTCGATCGTGCGCGCGCTCCTCGAGGGGTGCGCCGGCGCCTGCCGGGAGAATGGCTGCGCCCTCATCGGAGGGGAGACGGCCGAGCTCCCGGATCTCTATCCCCCCGGGGAGTACGACCTCGTCGGGTTCCTCGTCGGGGTGGTCGAGCGCTCGAGGATCGTCGACGGCTCCGCGATCCGCGCGGGCGATCGCCTCCTCGGCCTCCCCTCGAGCGGCCTCCACACGAACGGCTACTCGCTCGCGCGCAAGATCGCCTTCGAGAGGCTCCGCCTGTCCGTCTCCTCCCGGGTCGAGCGCCTGGGGACGACGGTGGGGGAGGCGCTCCTTCGCCCGCACCTCTCCTACCTCCCGGCCGTCACGCCGCTCCTCGGGGAGGTCCCCGTCCACGGGATGGCCCACATCACGGGCGGCGGCTTCCCCGACAACATCCCGCGCATCCTCCCCGCCGGGCTCCGGGCGCGCGTCCGGAAGGGATCCTGGCCGGTCCCGGAGCTCTTCTCCTGGCTCGTCTCGGCCGGGGACGTTCCCGAGGAGGAACGCTACCGGGTGTTCAACATGGGGATCGGTCTCGTCCTCGCCCTCCCGCCCGAAGCGCTCCCCCGGGCCCGGTCGATCCTGAAGGATCGCGGCTTCGAGTCCTTCGAGATCGGCGAGGTCGTCCCCGGAGAGAGGGGGGTCGACCTCCTCGGGCCGTGATCCCCCCCGCGTCCACGGTCTGGCACGGCGTTCGTACCCACCCCGGCGAAGGCACCGGAGATCCTCCATGATCCTCTCGGCCCTTGCGGCGACCCTCCTCGTCCTGTCTCCCCAGTCCCAGCCGGCGGCGCCCCCGCCGTTGAAGGCGGGGTGGTCCCCGAAGGATCGCGACGCGATCGTCGATCTGCTCCGGAAGCTCCGGGAGGCGAAGGAGAAGGACAAGGGCGAGAAGGAGGCGAAGGAAAAACTCGCGAAGGCGTTCGAGGACCTCGGCAAGCGGCTCAAGGCCGACCCTCTCTCGTTCGTGGGGGACCTCCAGAAGGTGCTCGAGGCTGTTCCCGCCTACGACTCCCGGGCCTCCGACCCCGCGATCGGGAAGGAGGCTTGGGCGAAGTCCGTCTTCGAGCCGAGGTCGAAGTTCCGCTACGCGATTCGCCTCCCGAAGGGGTACGACGCGAAGCGCCCCTGGCCGCTCCTCCTCGTGATCCCCCCGGCGGGGGAGGAGGCCGACAAGCACCTCAAGTCGGCCTGGAAGGAAGAGGGCCTCCAGGGCGGGACGATCCTCGCCGCCGCCGAGATGCCGGCGAAGGTGGCGGAATGGCGTACGTGGGACGGGGGGGTCGCCGCCGCGTTCAACACGCTGCGGGAGCTCTTCGCCCTGTACAACGTCGACCGGGACCGGATCGTCGTCGCCGGCGTGAAGGAGGGAGGAGCCTTCGCCCTGACGCTCGCCTCGTACTTCCCCGACCGATTCGCCGGAGCCGTCTCCCGCGGGGGAGGCGCGACGGGCGCGGCCTTCGCGAACCTCGGGAACGTGCCGAGCTACTTCACGGGGACGGGGGAGGAGGGGAAGGCGATCGCCGAGGCCGTCAAGCCCTTCGGCCTGGAGAACGTGACGACCGTCGAGACGGACGACCTCGCCGCCGCCGCGAAGTGGATCGGCGAGCGCGTGCGCAATCCTCTCCCGCCCAAGCTCGTCTTCTCCCCCGTCCAGCACTTCGCCCGCAACGCCTACTGGATCAAGGTCGAGAACTTCCTCCCCGTGCCCGACTACTTCGGGACCGCGGCGAAGGATCGGCCGCAGATCACGGGCAAGATCGAGCGGGACGCGAACAAGGCCGAGTTCGAAGTGCGGGGGATCACCGACTTCACGCTCCTCCTGACGGACGCCCTGCTCGACCTCGACAAGCCGATCAAGGTCGTGGTGAACGGGAAGACCTGGGAGGGGAGCTACAAGAGGGAGCTCGAGAAGTTCCTCCTCCTCACGAGCCAGCGCAACGATCCCCGGGCGGTCTACGTCGCCTTTCACGCCCAGGCGGTGCCCAAGCCGTGAGGAAAAGCGAGGACGTCGACCCGCGTCCCGCGTGACTTCCGGACCGGATCGGGAGTCCGTTCCCTCGGGAGGAGGGGGCCCTTTTCCTCCCGCCTCGGGCGCCGTCCTCCTCGCCGCCGGACTCGGGGGCTTCGCCGGGATGTCGGTGGAGCTCGCCGCGGTCCGGCTCCTCGCGCCCCACTTCGGGTCGTCCGTCTTCGTCTGGACCAACGTGATCGGCGTCGTCCTCGCGGCGCTCGCGGCGGGGATCTTCCTCGGCGGGAGGCTCGCCGACCGTCGCGATCCGCGCTCGCTCCTGCGCGCGACGCTCGCCGCCGCGGGGGTCCTCTGCCTCCTCGCGCCCTTCCTCGCGAAGCCCCTCGCCGACTTCCTCGTCCCCCCGGAGGCGGGCCTCCGCCTCGGAGACGCCCTCCCCGTCTTCGCGGCCGGGTCCCTCGCGGTCTCCGTCGTCGTCTTCGCGCCTCCCCTCTTCTTCCTCGGCGCGCTCTCGCCGGCGGCCGTCCGGGCGCTCGCCGCCCGCGGCGCCGGGGTCGGCGCCGCGGCCGGCTCGGTCCTCGCGGTCTCGACCCTCGGCTCGCTCCTCGGCACCTTCGGGACGACCCACCTCCTCGTCCCCCTGGCGGGGGTCCGGAACACCTTCTTCGTCTCGTCGGCCCTCCTCCTCCTCGCCGTCCTCGCCCTAACCCCGCGAGCGAAGGGGCCGCTCGCCGCCCTGCTCGCCCTTCCAGCGATCGCCGCCGCCGCGAGTGGGGGAGGCGCCCCGCGCGAGGTCCCCGCTGGGGAGGAGCGGCTCTGGGCGGGGGAGACCCCGTACCAGTTCGCAGAGGTCGTCCGGCGGGGAGAGATCCGGATGCTCCGCGTGAACGAGGGGCTCGACTCCTTCCAATCGCTCCTCGTCGATGGGACCCCCTGGACCGGGGCCTACTACGACTTTTTTGCCCTCGCTCCCCTGCTCGCGGGGATCGAGGAGAGGGGAGCGCTCCGGGCGCTCGTCCTCGGCCTCGGGGGGGGGACGGTGAGCCGCCTCTTCCACGACGTCCATGGGGCGAGGTACGCCCTCTCGATCGATGGGGTCGAGCTCGACCCGGGCCTCCTCCGCGCGGCGCGATCGTTCTTCGACCTCACGCCGGCGCGTCACCCGCACCTTCGCGTGCACGCCGGCGTCGACGGGCGGGTCGCCCTCCGCGCGCTGCCCGGTCCATTCGAGGTCGTCGTCCTCGACGCCTACGCCCACCAAGTCCACATTCCCCCTCACCTCGCCTCCGTCGAGGCGTTCGAGGCCGTCCGCGACCGCCTCGCCCCGGGCGGCGTCCTCGCCGTGAACGTGGGGGGGTTCGGCTTCGAGGATCCGGTGGTCTCCGCGATCGGGGGAACGATCGCGGCGGTCTTCCGGACCGTGGAGGGGGTGAAGGTGCGGGACTCCCGGAACGTCCTGATCTTCGCCCGCCGGGAGGGGCCGCTCGACTGGGAGCGAGCGCGCGAGAGTGCTTCGGACCCGGGCCTGCGCGCCCTCGCGGGCTACGCGGCATGCCCTCCCGTGCGCCACTCCTTCCCTCCGGCCGGAGAGGGGGAGCGGCTCTCCGATTCCGATTCCCGGCTCGACCTCCTGCAGATCCGCTCTCTCTGGAGGGCGGGGCTCCGCTCGTGAAGGGGCTCCTCCTCGCGCTCCTCGGGGCGCTTTCCCCCGGGCAAGACGAGGCCGCGCGCCTCGCGCAGGAGGTCTTCGCGCTCGACTCAACCGACGAAGCCGCCGCCCTCGCCGTCCTCGAGCGCGCGCTCGCCCTCGCCCCGAACCGGAAGGAAGTCCTCCGGGCGGCCCTTTTCCTGCACTTGCGGCTCCGCGACCTCGAAAGCGCCGAGGCCTTCGGCGCGCGGGCGCTCGAGGCCGACCCGTCCGACCCGGAGGTCCAGGTCTGGCTCGGGAACGTCGCGTTCTGGAAGGGGGACCTCGAAGGCGCGGCGCGGCGTTACGAGGAGGCGCTCGCGCGGGCGCGGGACGAAGCGTTCGCCCGGGACGTCGAGGCGAAGCGGGCGCAGGTGGGGGAGGAGCGGGCGTACCGCTCGCGTGCGCGCAGTCTCGCGCGGCGTTCGCTCGCGTGCGGGGCGGGTGCGGTCGTCGTCCTTCTCGCCGGGTGCGGCGCGATCCTGCTGTCCTCGCGCGATGGAGCTTCGCGTCGGGCCTTGAATGACTCCCCAGAATAATTGAGCCGGGGCTTCTCTCGCATCGCCGTAGCTCCAGCTCGTCCTCGAGGCGAGCGAGTCAGACCTCGATCGGCCCAGAGTCTTCCCCCACTCCCCAGAAGAGTCGAATCTCAAATGCTCCAACGCTGCGAATCGTCCAAGCCTTGCGTGAGCGACCGGGTCTGGTCCCAGTGCGCTCGAACCGAGCCCTCACTCCCCAGAACAAGTGAAATGGGGAGTTGTCAGCAAGTTGACAACGCGAGCGAAGCGGCCTCTGGTGTTGATGAGATGGTCGTCGATCGCAAAATGCTCTTGTAAAGGCGGTTGCGGGAGGGCGTCCGCCATGAAAGAGAATTGCGTTCTTGGTGTTACAGACCTGCTTTTCTTCGGCAAGGAGATCTACGATGGCTCACAACGAACTCGAGGGGAACGTGATCGGCGAGGTGTGGCGCGCCCAAGAGGTTGCCAAGGAGATCGTGTACTTCCGAGTCCAGAAGCAGGCCCGCTGGTTCAGGATCGAGTACACCGGCGACCTGATGCTCGAGAGAGCTAACTTCATGGCGGCCAAGCTGAAGGCCGCGGCCGGTGCCGGCGGCGGAATCGAGGTGGGAGTGGATTCCGACGTCCTCACCGTCGGCGAGCCGCCGCACACGCCGCTGACCGCGTTCAACTTGGTGAAGTACATCCAGATCCGCGCGTAGTCCGGGACCCTCCCCGATCCCGAGCACCATCCCTGCAAGGGGTGGTGCTCGGGATGCTCGCCGGCGTGCTCGTGGTCCGTAGTCATCTAACGGCTACCGGCGCGGACGTGAACCAGGAGCATCTTGCGTATGACGTGTTCCTCGCTGGCTTGGGACTCCAGGGCGTTGGGGAAGCCCTCGGCGGCCGCCGTGTGTAGTTCGTGGACTCCCCAGAACGGAATGGGGAGTATGAGGTGGGGAGGAGTGCGTTTTCCGGGGGCGCCCGGGCCGCGCGGCGGGGCCCGCTTCAACTATTTTGGGGAGTTGAGATCAGGACCGAGGAGAGAAGTTAAGCCTACCCGAGGAGGCCGAGGAGCCAGCGCGCGGAGGCTGGGCTGCCGGCGACGCAGGGGAGCGGGTCGGCCATCCGCTCGGGAGCGAGGTCAAACCTCTCGAGCGGGGAGCCGTCGAGCCGGAGGACGACCCCGCCCGCCTCCCGGACGATAAGCGAGGCGGCGGCGAGGTCGTGGCAGCGGGCGCGCTCGTCGAGGCTCGCGTGGAAGCCGCCGCTCGCGACCGCGAGGAGATGTAGGACGGCCGAGCCGAAGCGGCGGATCTTTCCGACTCTCGCAAGGAGGCCCGGAAGGTAGGGGCGCATGCCCCGGCGGGGCTGGAGGCCGACGATCGGGGACGCAGGGACGGGGATCTCCTCCAGCAGGACGCGGCGCGCACCCTTCCACGTTCCACCTCCGCGATGGGCCCGGTAGGTCGCGCGTTCGAGGGCCGAGAAGGCGGCCGCGGCGACCGGGGCGCCCTCGTAGAGGAGCGCGATCGAGACGGCGAAGAGCGGGAGCCCGACGGCGAAGTTCCCCGTCCCGTCGATCGGATCGACGACCCACGTGAAGGGGCGCGCGGCAGAGACGAATCCGCACTCCTCCCCGAAGAAGCCATGGTCGGGATACCTCGCGGCGATCGCGGCGAAGATCCTCTTCTCGACGGCGAGGTCGGCGTCGGTGACTGGGTCGTCCGGCGATCCCTTTTCCCGGGCGGGGGACGGGCCGAGCCTGCGGAGCAGCGCCCTTCCCTCCCGGGAAGCGAGGCGCTCCGCGAAGACGGCGGCCTCGAGGAGGAAGGTCCGGGAGGGGGTCACGGGAGGGCCGGCGCGCTCCGGGCGCGCGGGTTGCGGGCCCGGAAGCGGAGGGCTATGAGGGCGCGATGCCGGACCCGACGCGGATCTTCTGGATCCGTCACGGCGAGGTGGACGCCTCCTGGTCGGGGCGCGTCTACGGAGATCTCGACGTCCCTCTCTCCAAGCGGGGGCGCCTCCAATCGAAGGAGGTCGCGGAGTGGCTGGAGGGGACCCCGCTCGACGCGGTCGTCGCGACCGGCCTCGAGCGCTCGAGGGTCGGGGCGCTCGCCGTGGCCGCTCCCCACGGTCTCCCCGTCACGCTCGAGCGCGACCTCCGTGAGCTGGACCGCGGCGCCTGGCGCGGGCTCTCCTGGGAGGAGGTCGAGGCTCGCTTCCCTGGAGGGAGGCGTCGCTTCCTCGAGGAGGAGGACTACCGGGAGCATGGGGGGGAGAGCCTCCGAGCCCTCGGCGAACGGGTGGGGGGGGCGATCGAGCGGCTTCTGGCGCGGCATCCGTCCGGGAAGATCGCCGTCGTCGGACACATGTGGCCGATCCGCCTCGCCGTCGCCTCGGCCGTAGGCCTTCGCCCCACCCGCGTCCACCACCTGCACGTGGAGCCCGGCGCGATCGGCGTGATCGACTACCACGGGCGGAGCGCCGTTCTCGTGGCGCTCAACCTCCGGCAAGCCCCTCCCGCCTTCGTCTCCGAGCCCCCTCCCTGAGGGGCCCGTCAGGAGACCCCGGCGCGCGCCGACGCGCGTCGCTTCATCAGGACCACCCACTGTCCCTCGACGACGGCCTCGCCCCGCTGGTTGCGGACCGTCGTCTCGAACACGACGACGCCCCGGCGGGGGGAGCTCGTCTCCCGCTTCTCCGCGACGGAGAGCTCGAGCCGGACGGTGTCGCCGAAGAAGACGGGGTCGCGGTAGCGGATGACCATCTCGAGGAGCGCGACGGTCGTGCCGTCGAAGAGCCCGGTCTGGCTCCCGAGCCCGCTCGCGATCGCGTTGACGAGCATCCCGTGGGCGATGCGGCGGCGGAAGGGGGTCCGCTTCGCGAACTCCTCGTCGGTGTGGAGGGGGTTCCAGTCCCCGGAGAGGCCGGCGAAGGTGACGACGTCGGACTCGGTGATCGTCCGCCCCGGCGAGACGGTGCGCTCGCCGATCTCGAACTCCTCGAAGTGCTTTCCCCGGGGCTCGGAGAGGGGGCGGGAGGGGGCCAACGGGGTTCCTGGGCGGAGGGGGATTCTAGCGCCCTTTAGGAGAGGTCGACCCAGACCGACTTCACCTCGCTGTAGTGCTCGATCGCGTACTTCCCGAGTTCCCGGCCGAACCCCGACTCCTTGAACCCGCCGAAGGGGAGGGAGGGGTCGTAGAGGTTGTAGGCGTTGACCCAGACCGTCCCCGCCCGGATCGCGCGCGCGGCGCGGATCGCCTTCTTCACGTCGCGCGTCCAGACCGCGGCCGCGAGGCCGTAGATCGTCGCGTTCGCCGTCGCGACCCCCTCGTCGAAGTCGCGGAAGGAGATCGTCGAGAGGACCGGGCCGAAGATCTCCTCGCGGGCGATCCGCATCTCCGGCCGCACGCGGTCGAAGATCGTCGGCTGGACGTAGAAGCCCTTCCCTTGGCCCGCGCTCGCCCGGCCGCCGCCCGCGACGACCCTCGCCCCCTCCTTCTTCCCCGACTCGATGAAGGAGAGGACGCTCTCGAGCTGCCCCTTCGAGGCGACCGGGCCCATCCGCGTCTTCTTGTCGCGCGGATCGCCGACGGTCAGGGTCCCCGCCTTCTGGACGAGCTTCTCGACGAACGCGTCGTGGACCGACTCCTCGACGAGGAGGCGGGAGCCCGCCGCGCAGACCTCCCCCTTGTTGTAGAAGATCCCGGTGAGCGCCCCCTTCGCCGCGGCGTCGAGGTCGGCGTCGGCGAAGACGACGTTGGGGGACTTCCCCCCGAGCTCGAGCGTGACCCGCTTGAGCGAGGAGGCCGCCTCCCGCGCGATCTGCTTCCCGACCTCCGTCGATCCGGTGAACGCGATCTTGCTCACCGCGGGGTGGCGGACGAGGGCCATCCCGGCCTTGCCGCCGGGTCCGGGAACGACGTTGAAGACGCCGGGGGGCAGCCCCGCCTCCTGGGCGATCTCCGCGAATTTGAGCGCCGTAAGCGGGGTCTGCGAGGCGGGCTTCAGGACGAAGGTGTTCCCCATCGCGAGCGCGGGGGCGATCTTCCAGGCGGAGAGGAGGAAGGGGAAGTTCCACGGGACGATCGCGCCGACGACCCCGACGGGCTCGCGCAGCGTGAAGGTGAAGGCGTTGCCGCGGGACGGGAGCGTTTCCCCCCCGGTCTTCGTGACCCAGCCGGCGTAGTAGCGGAAGACCTCCGCCGCCATCGGGATCTCGATCTTCCCCGAGTCGAAGAGGGTCTTGCCCGTGCAGGCGGTCTCGAGCTCCGCCATCTCCTCGAGGTGCTTCCCGGCGACCAGGTCGCCGAGCCTCCAGAGGAGGGCCGCCCGGTCCGTCGGCGCCATCGCGGGCCAGGGGCCCCCCTCGAACGCCTTCCGGGCCGCGACGCAGGCGGCGTCGACGTCGCGCTCGTCGCCCGCGGCGATCGGGCCGATCGGCTCCTCGTTCGCGGGGTTGACGATCGTGTAGGTCGCGCCGGAGAGGGGCGCGCGGAACTCTCCGTCGATGAAAACGGCGGCTTCCTTCATGGGGGGAGTCGGCTCGAAAGGGGGCCCGCGGGTGGGGCGGGATTCTACCGACCGGGACCGCGGCGGAAGGAGAACTCGAAGCGCTTCGTCTCGCCCGCGGCGAGGGAGAGGGTCTGGGACTGCTCCCCGAGCGTCTCGTGCCAGACGGCGAGTTCGTAGTCCCCGGGGGCGAGGTCCCCGAGCTCGAAGGATCCCTCCTCGCCGGTCACGGCGAAGTGGGGGTGGGAGAGCACGGCGATCCAGCCGGACGTCCAGGGGTGGACGTTGTCCTCGATGCGGATGGCGACCTCCTCCCGGTCGAAGGTGATCGGGACGACCGCACCGCGCCGGGGCTGCATGACGTTGAACGACATGTTGGATTGGGAGGAGCCCTTCACGTTGAATCCGCACGTCGAGACGTTGTGGATCGCGAGGGTCTGCCCCGTCCGCAGCGCGGTCACGTGGGGGCGGAACATCCCCCCTCGGATCTGGAGAGGGACGACTTCCCCGGGGTCCGGGAATCTCCGGTTCGCCAGGGCGGGCGAGGTTCCGCGCAGGAAGACGACGGCGTTCCGCAGGGTTCCGTTCGGGTTGACGGTCAGGTCATCGCGAGCCACGGGCTGCCCGGCGTTCTCCGACGCGCAGTTCGAGCAGGCGCTGAAATCGACGAGGGTGATCTTCGGCGGATCCCCGAGGTAGCGCACGAGCCCGGCGATGCGTCCCTGCGAGGAAGCTGCCGGCGCGGAGGATTGGAAGGACGCGGACGCGAGGGTCGCGAGGAAGAGAGCCACAAGACCGAGGATGCGCATCGGACCTCCTGTCACAGGGAAACGGTGGCGGACGCCGCCTTCCCCGCGACGACCTCGACGGCCGCGTCCGGGTCCCGGCTCCCGCGCTCGCCGACCCAGATTCTCGCTGCGCCGACCGGGCAGAGGGTCAGGGCGTGCTCGCCGTCGACGTCGGTCATGCCCGCCGCGCGGCCGGAGGGCCTTCCGTCGCGCGAGATCTCGACCTGGACGGCCGTCTCAGCCCGCGGCCGGCCTGACGCCTTGTTCGTCACCTTGACCGTGAGCGACCCGGCCGGGATCCGGAGGTCGAGGCGCGTCGTCGCGCCGTCCTGCACGGCCACCTCGCCCAGCTCGAACCAGAGGCCGAAGCGCCCGAAGGGACTCTCGCGTGCCGCCGTCAGGGCGTAGCGGCCGGGAAGGAGACTGAGGAGGAAGCCGCCGTCGACCTCCGCAGGGGCTCGACTCCACCGGAATTCCACAACGCCGGTAGGAGGGTTTTCCACATCGACGCGGAAAGAGGCGAAGGCCTTCGGAGGCCAGGGCTTGCGCCGAGAGCACCCCGGGGACGAAACACAACATAATGATCCTTATCGGACGTTCTACGGAAGACTCGGGGGGGAGGGGGGCCGGGGATTTCGCTCGGGAGTTCAATCCGGGCCGCGGAGGCCCGCAGGGACGAGGTCCGTGACGCGGAGGAACCGGACCGGGTCGCCCCGCTCCTCGAGGCTCCCCCGGATGAGGTCACGCTCGAGGAGGATCGGGGCGAGCGACGGGGCGACACGGGCGTGGATCGGCTCGACGGCGGATCCCTCCGCCGTCTCGACGAGGATCTCGTCGGAGCCTGGAGGGGCTCCGACCCGGACGAGGAAGCCCGCGTGGCCGGGCGATTCGGGGGCGGAGGCGGGGAGGGTCGCCCGGAAGCGAAAGAAGCGGGAAAGGTCGCGCCGCAGCTCCCGGAGGACCTCCTCGGTTCGGGAGAAGATGTCGATCCCCTGCTCCTGCCTCCCCCACCCGAGGAAGTCCTCGAGGTGGAGGAGGCTCCCGAGGGCCTCCTCCTCCGATCGGGGCGCGAGGAGGAGGTCGCGCGCGAAGCCGCGCAGGTGGTCGGGCTCGACGTCTTCGAGCTGGTCGACCGGGGGGACCACGCGCTCGGCGAGATAGCGGACGAGGGCCCGCAGGGCTGCGCTCCGGGCCGCGGAGGCCGAGGGGACCTCCCGGTCGCGCTCCCATAGGAACTCCTCGACCAGGGGCGCCAGGTTCGCGGCGGCTTGCTCCAAGGCCGGGTCGGGAGCGTCGTCGGGATCGGGTTCGCCTTCGAGTCCGAGGTCGCGCTCGAGCCGCTCGAAGAGCTCCTCCAGGTTTTCGCCGCGGGCCCGGCCGCGCTCGAACGCCTCCACGGCGGCGCGTGCGTCCGCGGCGGGAACTCGTGACTTCGTCTCGGGTCGCGCCTCGCGGGTCTCCTCCCAGAATGCCAACAGCGTGTGGCGCGCCCGTTCGAGGTCGACCTCCGTGTCGAAGGCGAGGCGATCGAGGAGGGGGCCGATCACCGCCCCGGGTGTGGAGGCAGCCGCGAAGGAGAGACGCACTTCCTCGAAGGCGAGGTCGGGGAGGCGGGCTGCCTCGAGGAGGGCTCGGACCTCCGCCTCGACCCCGCCTGGCGCCACGGGTCCCGACCAGAGGAGGCGCTCGATCTCCCTCTGGGAGAGCCGGGCGGTCGGGGCCGCCGCGTGCGCCCGGGCCAGGTCCGCGGCGATCGCCTCGCGAAGCTCCGGGCTCCGGAAACAGGCGACCGACCCCGACAGGAGGAACTCCTCCCCGTCGATCGGGAAGAGCCGGCCGACCAGCGTGTCAGTGACCTGGACGAGCGCCTCGGCCTGTTCCTCCCGGACGGCGATCGAGCGGCCGCTGAGGAGGTCCGTGAGGGTCATCCCCGAGCCCGGCGCGACGGACTCGACCTCGAAGACCCCGAAGACGCTCTCGGCCATCTGCTCGAGGATGTCCCGGACGGGCGTAGCGAGGTCTTCTCCGGATCGGCGCAGGAAGGAAAGGTACGGGACCTCGCCGTAGCGACGGCTCGGCCGCTCGAAGAGGAACCACTCGAAGAACCTCTCGTCGGCCGGCTCGTCCTCGCCATCCCCCGCCGCGGGTCGCGGGGCGCCGAAGAACTCGGCCCGCGCGGCGAGGATCTCTCCGGCGAGGGCCTCCTCCCCGCGGACGAAGACCCGCAGGAGCTCGAGGCCTTCCTCCAACAGGGACCGCGGCGAGAGGCTCACGACTTTCGATTGTCGGAGCCCGCGGGGCGCGTTTCAAAGGCCGGAGCGGCCTTCAGATCGCGAAGCGGTCCCCTTCGCCGGCGAGCCAGGCCGTCCCCCCGAAGACCGCCCGCACGGCGCCGAGGAGGTCCCGGCCGTCGCACTCGGGGTAGAAGTGCGTGAGGAGGAGTCGCCGCACCCCCGCCGCCGCGGCGAGCCTCCCGGCCTGCGCCGGCGTGAGGTGCCCCTCGCAGGGGAGGTCGTCGGGGAAGGAGCACTCGCAGAGGAAGAGGTCGACGCCGGCGACGAGGCGGGAGAGGTCGGGGTGCTCGGGCGAATCGCCGCTGTAGGCGAAGGAGCGCCCGCCGGCGAGGTCGAACCGGAAGGCGAGCGCATGGTCCGTGTGGTGCGTCTTGGCGGCGGAGAGGCGGAATCCCTCGAAGGGGTGCTCCCCGGGCTCCACCTCGCGCACCTGCGCCTTCGGGTCGCGCACCCATCCTCCGAACATCCCCTCCCCCGCACGGAGGAGGCGGGAGAGGCCCGGGGGGCCGACGATCTCGAGGGGAGGGACCCCCCTCTCGAGGCGCGGGTTGCGCCGCGCGAAGAGGATCGCGAAGAGATCGAGGCAGTGGTCGGGGTGGAAGTGGGTGACGAAGACCCGGCGGACCTCCTCGAGGGAGATCCCGCAAGGGGCGAGGCGGCGGATCGTGCCGGGACCGGGGTCGAGAAGGCAGACCTCTCCCCCCGGCCGCAGGCGGAGGGCGTAGCCCGCCGGCCCGCGGCCGGGATGGGGGACGATCGAGCCGCAGCCGAGGATGACCAGCTCGGCGCTCACCGAGGGCCCCGCCCGCCCCGGTCCTCGAAACCGTCGGGGTGAGCGCGGTGCCAGGCCCAGGCCGTCTCGACGATCTCCTCGAGGCGCGGGAAGCGAGGGGCCCAGCCGAGCGTCGAGCGGGTCCTCGCCCCGTCCGCGACGAGGATCGCCGGGTCCCCCGGACGCCTCGGCCGCACCTCGACGGGGAGGTCCTTTCCGGTGACGCGGCGGCAGGCCTCGATCACCTCGCGCACGGAGTTCCCCGTTCCCGTGCCGAGGTTGAGGGCCCCGCTCTTCCCCCCTCCGTCGAGGTGGCGGAGCGCGAGGATGTGGGCCTCGGCGAGGTCCTCGACGTGGATGTAGTCGCGGACGCAGGTGCCGTCGGGGGTCGGATAGTCGTTCCCGTAGATCTCGACGAGGCGGTCCTTCCCGAGCGCGGCGCGGAGGACGCGCGGGATCAGATGCGACTCGGGCTCGTGGTCCTCCCCGAGGTCCCCCGCCGGGGTCGCGCCCGCCGCATTGAAGTAGCGGAGGGCCGTCCACCGCAGGCCGTACGCCCGTCCGCTCTCGTCGATCGCTCGCTCCGCCGCGGCCTTCGTCGAGGCGTACGGGTTGATCGGCGCGACGGGGTGCCCCTCGTCGATGGGCGTCCGGATCGGGTCGCCGTAGAGGGAGCAGGTCGAGGAGAAGACGAGCCGGTCGCAGCCTGCACCCCGCATCGCGTCGAGGAGGACGAGGGTGTTCGCGACGTTGTTGCGCCAGTACTTGGCGGGGTCGGCGACGGATTCCCCGACGAGGCAGGAGGCGGCGAAGTGGATCACGGCGCGGGGCTTCCACTCCGCGAAGAGCCGGGAGAGGCCCTCGCGGTCGCCGAGGTCCCCGCGGACCAGGGGGCCGCTCGCGGCCCCGGCATGCCCCTCGGAGAGGTCGTCGAGGATGACGGTCTCGAGCCCCTGGCCGCGGAGCCTCCGGACCGTGTGGCTTCCGATGTACCCCGCCCCCCCCGTGACGAGGATCACCGAGGCCCCCCCTCCCCGGGGGAGCGGGTCTCGAGCCACCTCCTCGCTCGGCGGGCCGCCTCCTCCCGAGGCGCCGGGTCGGTCGAGGAGGGATCGCCGAGGAAGAAGGCGCGTTCCGCGATCGCCTCGACGGCACGGCAGGCGGCATCCGCGAGGGGGAGCTCCTTCTCCCCCATCGCAGAGACGAGGTCGGGAAGTGCCCCTTCGACGCGCCATCGGGCGAGCCCCTCGCAGGTCGCGGCCCGCACGCGGGCGTCCGGATCGGAACGGAGGAGCGCGGGGAGGGCCTCCGCCGCGAGCGCTCGGGAGCGAACCCCCGCCTCGCGCGCCGCGAGGGCACGCACGGGCGGAGCCGGATCTTTCAGCGCCTCCTCGAGGACGCGCGACAGCCCCGGGACCTCCGCCTGGCAGAGGATCGCGAGCGCCTCGGTGCGGCGTTCGGGCGAGGGATCGCCCCGGAGGACGGCGAGGAGGTCCTGCGCCGAGACGGTCCGCCGGCCGCTCGCGAGCTCCTCCCGGACCTCCCGCAGAGAGGAGTCGAGCTGAGCCCGAGGGACCCTCGCGAGGAAGGCCGGCGTCGCCTCGGCGGACGCGCGCTCGAGGAGCGCCGCGGCCCGCTCGAGCCTCCCGGCCCTCCGGTAGAGGCCGGCGAGCTCGTAGAGGACGGCGGGGTCGAGCTTCCCCGACGAGAGGAGGGAATCGACCTCGGCGGCCGCCTCCTCCAGTCGGCCCGACGCGAGGAGCGCCTGCGCGAGGCGGATCCGGACGGGCGCGTTCCCGGGGTCGTGCTCGAGCACGCCACGGAGGATGGGAAGGGCCTCTTCGGGACGGCCCTCCTCGCTCGCCCGCCCGGCGAGCCAGAGCGGAGCGCGGATCGGGTCCTCGTCCCGCCGGAGGAGCTCCTCCGCTTCCCGCTTTGCCCCCTCGCGGTCGCCTGCCGCGTCGAGAGCCCGGACGAGCTCGTACCTCGCCTCGTGGAACGAGGGGTCGAGGGAGAGCGCTCTCCGGAACCGCGCGATTGCCGCGGCCACTCTCCCCTGCTCGAGGTCGATCGCCCCGAGCCCCGCGTGAGGGTGCGGGAGATGGGGGTCGGCCGCGATCGAAGCCTCGAACTCGAACGCCCCCTCCTCGAACCGCCCCGCCCGCGCGAGCGCCCGGCCCCGGAGATAGGACCCCGCGGCGTCCCCGCGCTGCGGCGCCGGGACCTTCTCCACGAGCTCGAGCGGGGCGAGGCCCGACGCAAAGAGCGCGTCCTGTTCCCTCCGCAGGCGCTCGACGCGCCCGCGGAGCCCCTCCCCCGCCGGGGCGGGCGCGGGGGAAGGCGCGCTCGATGCGCAACCCGCGGCGAGGAGCCCGACCCCCAGCACGCGCGCGCCGACCATGGGGACCATTTACGGGCGCCTCCCGCCGTGCTTCAAGCGCGCAGCGAGTCGAGCCGCTCGAAGAACTCGGGGAAGGACTTGACGACGCACCGGGGGTCGGCAACCCCCATCCCGGGCGCGCGGAGCCCGAGGAGGGCGAAGGCCATGGCGAGACGGTGATCCCCGCGTGGATCCGCCGCGAAGCCGCGCAGCCCTTCCGGGCGCCCTTCGATCTCGAGGCCGTCGGGGAGCTCGACGACGAGCGCCCCCGCTCGGGCGAGTCCCCCCGCGAGGGCCGCGATCCTGTCGGACTCCTTGAGGCGCGCGTGGGGAGCCCCGCGCAGCCGACTCCTCCCCCCCACGCAGGCGGCGACCGCGGCGAGCGGCGGAAGGAGGTCCGGGCTCGCCGCGAGATCCGCGTCGAAGGGGCGGACCGCGGGCCCCTCGACCTCGAGCCAGTCCCGGCCGCCGGAAACCCCGCAGCCCGCCCGTTCGAGGAAAGCGAGGCAGCGGATGTCCCCCTGGCTCGAATCGGTCCCCACCCCTTCGACTCGGACCCTACCTCCGGCGATCGCGGCCGCGGCGAGGAGGAAGGAGCCGGCGCTCGCGTCCCCCTCGACGGGGAAGGTCCTCGCGCGGTAGGCGCACGGCCCCGCCTCGAAGGAGGGGCCTGCCCTCTCGACCCCTGCTCCGAAGGCGGACATGACCTCGACCGTCAGCCCGAGGTACGGGGCGGAGCGCGCGGCGCCGACCAAGCGGATCCGGAGGCCCCGCGCCATCGCCGGCGCGGCGAGGAGGAGGGCCGAGGCGAACTGGCTCGAGACCTCGGCGGACACCTCGATCTCTCCCCCGTCGAGGCCCCGCGCCTGCAGGCTCACGGGAGGGCACGCCCCCTTGCAGGAGACGAGTGCGCCGAGCTTTGCGAGGGCCTCGACGAGCGGGCCGATCGGCCGCCGGAGCAGGCGCGGAAAACCGGTGAGAAGGGCCGTGCCCTCCCCCGCGGCGAGGAAAGGAAGGAGGAACCGCAGGACCGAGCCGGCCTCCTTCGCATGGAAGACCCCGCCGAAGCCCCTTGGGGGACCGCCGATCCCTTGGACCTCGACGCCCTCGTCCGACCGCTCGAGGCTGACCCCCGCGCGGCGGAGGTTCTCCACCATCGTCCGCACGTCGGTCGCGCCGAGGGCTCCGACGATGCGCGAGCGACCTTCCGCGAGGGCCGCGCAGAGAAGGGCCCGGTTCGCGATCGACTTCGAGCCGGGGAGGCGCGCGGTCCCGCGCAGGGGCCCCGAGGGAGGGATCGCGCGGACGTCCACGGGCGGATCCTAGCGGGCGCGTTGCCGGCTCGCGCGCGGTCGGCTAGTGTCCGGACGCATGAGCGAGATCGACCTCGGGGGAGGGATCGAGGGGTTGCCCCTGCGGAGAAAGGGGAAGGTCCGCGACCTCTACGGGGTCGATGGCCGGCTCCTCCTCGTCGCGACGGACCGCCTCTCCGCGTTCGACTTCGTCCTCCGCGAGGGGATCCCGGGGAAGGGGAAGGTCCTCACCCGTCTCTCGGCATTCTGGTTCGGGCGGACGGCCGGGATCGTGCCGAATCACCTCCTCGGCACCGACGTCGATGCCCTCTCGGATCTCCCTCCGGCGGCGCGCGAGCGCCTGCGCGGTCGCACGATGATCGTGCGGGAGGCGGACGTCCTCCCCTTCGAGTTCGTCGTCCGGGGATACCTGACGGGATCCGGCCTCGCCTCCTACGAACAGACCGGAGAGGTCTGCGGCGTGCGCCTTCCGCCCGGCCTCGTCGAGGCGAGCGCCCTCCCCGCCCCCATCCTCACGCCGACCACGAAGGCGGCGAAGGACGTCCCGGTCACCCTCGAGGAGGTGGAGCGGGCGGTCGGGTCCCCCCTCGCGCGCCGCGCGAGGGAGGCGGCCCTCGCCGTCTACGGGAGCGCCTGCGCCTACGCCCGAGAGCGGGGGATCTTGATCGCGGACACGAAGTTCGAGTTCGGGGTCGCGGGAGGGGAGCTCCTCCTCGTCGACGAGTGCCTCACCCCCGACTCCTCGCGCTTCTGGCCGGCTCGGGGCTACGCTCCCGGGCGGGCGCAGCCCTCCCTCGACAAGCAGGTCGTGCGCGACCACCTCCTCCGGAGCGGCTGGGATCGCAGGTCTCCGCCCCCCTCCCTCCCCCCCGATGTCGTGAGCCGGACCGCCGCCCTCTACGGCGAGATCTGCGAGCGCCTGACGGGGTCGCGTCCATGAGCGTGCCGAGCCCTCATTCCCCCTCCCCTCCCCTCTCCCCCGTCGTCGCCGTCCTCCTCGGCTCCGACTCCGACCTGCCGAAGCTCCAGGGGTGCCTCGAGGCCCTCGGCGCCCTCGAGATCCCCTACGAGGTCCGTGTGCTTTCGGCCCACCGTTCCCCGGAGGCCCTCGAGGAGTTCGTGGCGGAGGCCCCCCGTCGGGGAGCGCGAGTCCTCATCTGCGCGGCGGGGGGCGCCGCCCACCTTGCCGGAACGGTCGCGGCGAGGACCGATCTCCCCGTGATCGGGATCCCCGTCGAAGGGCCGCTCCTCGGCGGGCTCGACGCCCTCCTCTCCACGGTGCAAATGCCCGGCGGGGTCCCCGTCGCGACCGTCGGCGTGGGCGCGGGAGGCCCGCGGAACGCCGCGGTCCTCGCCGCCCGGATCCTCGCCCTCGGGGACGGCGCTCTCGCCCGGCGGCTCGCGACGGAGCGCGCGAGGATGGCCTCGGAGGTCCTCGAGAAGGACCGGGCGGTCCGGGAGAAGCACGGCCGGAGGCCGTGATCCCTGTCCCTCCCTCCGACGATCGCATGGGTGGGAGATCTCCCCGGCCGCGTTCGCCTGCTCGACCAGACGCGGCTTCCCGGCGAGGTCGCTTTCCTCGAGATCGCGACGGCCGAGGCGATGGCGGACGCGATCCGCCGCCTCGCCGTGCGCGGAGCGCCCGCGATCGGCGTCGCGGCCGCCTTCGGAATGGTCCTCGGCCTGCAAGGGGCAGTCGCGGCGAAGGGAGCGGGGCTCCTCGGGGAGGCGCGGCGGGTGGCCTCGCTCCTCCAGCGCGCGCGGCCGACGGCGGCCTCCCTCTCCCGCGCCGTCGACCGCGCGCTCGCCCGCCTCGAGGGGGACGCGGCGAGGGGCCGCGGTCCGGAGGAGATGCGGCGCGGGCTCCTCGCGGAGGCTTTCGGAAGGATGGAGGAGGATCGGGAGCTCTGCCGCCGGATCGCGGAGGCGGGCGCGGCGCTCCTGCGCGACGGCGACGGGGTCCTCACCCACTGCAACACGGGCGCTCTCGCGACGACGGGGATCGGCACCGCCCTCGGGATCGTCCACCGCGCGGTCGAGCGGGGCCTGCGCCTTCGGGTCTTCGCCGGGGAGACGAGGCCCCTCCTCCAGGGCACCCGCCTGACCGCCCTCGAGCTCCGGGAGGCCGGGATCGAGGTGACCCTCCTCCCGGACGCCGCCGCGGGAAGCCTGCTCCGGTCGGGTCGGGTCGCGATCGTCCTCGTCGGGGCCGACCGGATCGCGCGCAACGGGGACGTCGCGAACAAGGTCGGGACCTACCCCCTCGCGCTCCTCGCCGGAGAGAGCTCCGTCCCCTTCTACGCGGCGGCCCCCGTCGAGACGATCGACGCCTCGCTTCCCGACGGCGCCTCGATCCCGATCGAGGAGCGCGGAGAGGAGGAGATCGTCGCCTTCGGGGGGCGGCGGGTCGCCCCGGAGGGGGTAAAGGTTTTCAATCCCGCGTTCGATGTAACCCCCGCGCGACTCGTGACCGGACTCGTGACGGAGGCGGGGGTGCTCGCCGCCCCGAACGAGAGGAAGTTGTCCGAGGTTCTCCGGCGGAGCGGGCGCGCGAGGGAATAGGGGCCACGGCCCCGCCGAGGGAGGAGGGTCCGGGCGGGAGGTTCGCCGGGGCCGGGGCCGATTCCGAGGAAAACGAGGGAAAGAACGATGGGCCGTCCCCGCAAGCGTGCGAAGAAGGACGTGGCGCCGCCGACCCGTGCGACCACCCTGCTCCTCGACCAGGAGGCGGAAACCTCCGAGGCGGAGGACCAGTCGGAGGAGGTCCTCGAGTTCATCCGCGCGATCGACGAGTACCGCCGGATGAAGGGCCGCCCCTTCCCGACCTGGACGGAGGTCCTCGGGATCCTCCGCTCCCTCGGGTACCGGAAGGTCCCGGCGGAGGCCTAGGCGCCCGGGAGGCGCTCTCGCCCCGCTCGCTCGAGGGCGGCGCCGTACCCGGCGTAGACCGGGAAGCGCCGGCAGAGGTCGCGGACCTTCCCGCCGACCTCGCGCAGCGTCTCCTCCTCGTCGCGCCGGCGCAGGCGCGCGTCGACGAGCCCCGCGATCTCGACCATCTCCGCGTCCCGCATCCCGCGGGTCGTCACCGCCGGGGAGCCGAGCCGCAGGCCGCTCGTCTCCCGCGGGGAGCGCTCGTCGAAGGGGATCAGGTTCTTGTTGACCGTGATCCCGACGCTCCCGAGCGCGTCCTCCGCCTCCCGGCCGGTCATGCCGGCCGGCCGGAGGTCGACCAGGAAGAGGTGCGTGTCGGTTCCCCCGGTGACGATCCGGTGCCCGCGCTCCGCGAGGGAGGCGGCGAGGACGGCGGCGTTCCGGAGGACGGCGGCCTGGTAGCGGCGGAAGGGCTCTCCCGCGGCCTCGCGGAAGGCGACCGCCTTCGCCGCGATCACGTGCATGAGGGGACCCCCCTGGATCCCCGGGAAAACGGCGGAGTCGAGTTTCTTCGCGAACTCCTCGCGACAGATCACGGCGCCTCCGCGGGGCCCCCGGAGCGTCTTGTGCGTCGTGAAGGTCACGGCGTCGGAGACGGGCACCGGGTTCTCGTGGACGCCGGCCGCGACGAGCCCCGCGATGTGGGCCATGTCGACCATCAGGCGCGCGCCGCACGCGCGGGCGATGTCGGCGAACGCTCCGAAGTCGAGACGGCGCGGGTAGGCGCTCGCCCCCGCGAGGAGGACCCTCGGCTTCGTCTCCTCGGCGAGGCGTCGCAGCTCCGCGTAGTCGATCGTCTCCGTCCGGCTCGACACCCCGTAGTGGACGACCCGGAAGAAGCGTCCCGTGAAGTTCTTCGGGTGGCCGTGGGAGAGGTGCCCCCCATGGGCGAGGTTCAGGGAGAGCACGGTGTCGCCGGGCTCCGCGATCGCGAGGAGAGCCCCCATGTTCGCCTGGGTCCCCGAGTGGGGCTGGACGTTCGCGTGGTCCCCTCCGAAGAGCGCGCGCGCCCGCTCCCGCGCGAGGGTCTCGACGCGGTCGGCCGGACCGCAGCCGCCGTAGTAGCGGGCGCCCGGGTACCCTTCGGCGTACTTGTTCGTGAGGAGGGAGCCGGTCGCGGCGAGGACGGCCGGGCCGACGTGGTTCTCGGAAGCGATGAGCTCGAGCCCTTCCTCCTCGCGCCTCCACTCCGCCGCGAGGGCGTCGTGGACCTCGGGGTCGAGGCGGGCGAGGGCGCCGAGCGGGTCCCACGCCTCCGAGGACGGGGCGCCCATGGCTAGCGCCCCGTCCGGGGCGCCGGCGCGCTCCGGTACCAGGGCCCCTCGGAGGGGCGGGGACGCGGCGCCTCCCGCGCTTGGATGCGGAGCGCGTCGATCGTACGCCGGTCCGTCTCCTCCATCCGCCTCCCGCGTTCGGCGGACGCTTGCGGCGGGGAAAAGAGCGAGGCGATCGACCCGACGGCGACGAGCGCCCCGAGGAGGACGCACGTCCGCGCGACGAGCTTCTCGCGGGGGTTCACGGGAGGAGAGGCGGCGCACTGTATCGGGGCCCTCCGCCATTTCAACGCGCCGGGTGACCGAGCCCCTGCGCGCCGCTAATAATCCAGCGTCCCCGCGGGTCCGAACGCCTTTCCCCCTTGCCCGAGTCCCGACCCCGACCGCTCCGCCTCCCCGCCCGAATTCCTTCGCGGGCCCTCCTCCTCCTCCTCGCCGCGGCGGCCTGCGGGAGAAAGGAGAGGGGCCCCCATCTCGAGCTCGAGGCGAACTTTCACGACTTCGGAACCCTCGCGGCGGGAGACACCGGCCTGCACACCTACCGCGGCTGGAACACCGGCACCGCCGAGCTCGTCGTGAAGGCGGTCAAGGCCTCCTGCGGGTGCGCCCGACCGGAGCTCGTCGCGATCGGGGCGGACGGGTCCGTCCGCCGGGGGATGCCCGAGCGCGTCGGCGACGTGCTTCGTCTGGCAGCCGGCGAGACGCTCGAGCTGCGCCTCTCCCTCGACGCCCGCGCCGGCGCAGCCGCGGGCGTGCCCGAGATCCTCGGGAACCTCCTCCTCGAGACGAACGAGCCCGGCCGGCCGTTTCTCCGCCTCGAATTCCACGTCCGATTCGACGTCCCGGTGAACGTCCTCCCCCCGCAGGTCGACGTCGAGTCGCTCGGGCGAAACGAGACGGTCGCCCGGGAGGTGCTCCTCGTCCCGACCCTCGGCCGCGCCCTCCGGATCTCCCCCCCCGCCGAGCTCCCCCCCGGCGTGCGGGCCGAGCTCGCGAGCGAGGAAAGAGGGGGCGGCGGCGCCGCCCCCCAAAGGGTCTACCGGCTCACGGTGACGCTCGGGCCCGGCCTCCCGGAGGGGTTCTTCTCGACGAGCCTCTTCCTCCCCACCGACTACCGCGAAGGCCACCGCCTGGAGCTCCCCCTCCGCGCCCGAGTCGTCGGCGACGTCCTCGTCCATCCGGCCTCCTTCGAGTTCGGAGTCGTCCGCCGGGGCAAGGGAGACGCCCCCGCCGAGGGGATCGGCCGGAGGGTCGCCCTCCGCTACACCCCCTCGGCGAGGACGATCCGTCTCGGCGAGCCCCGGGTCGAGGGGGAGGAGTCGGCGCACCTCCGGGCAAGCCTCCGCGAGGTCGAGCCCGGGCGGCGCTTCGAGGTCGTGCTCGAGGCGCAGCAGGGGATCGCCGCCCCCGTCTTCAAGGGTTTCGTCGCGATCCCCACGGACGACCCGGAGAACCCGGAGGTCAAGATCCCCTACCGCGGGCTCGCGCGGGAGGGTTAGGCCGGCCCCCGCTCAAAAGGTGAAACGGACGAAGAGGTCGGCCACGAAGGCGGAATAGCCGCGCTCCGAAGTCGGCGCATCGGTCTCGTACGAAGCGCGACGCACCCCTCCACCGACGGTCAGGCGCGGGCGGAGCTCGCGCTCCACCTGCTCCCCGAAGACCCAGCGCGTCACGTGCGCGCTCCCCCGTGCGCGGGCGAAAGAGGCCTCGCTCCGCAGCCGGGTCCGCGGGTCGAGCAGGAACTCGAAGAGGCCCGCGAAGAGGTCGGTCGCGGCGTCGAAGGCGAGTGTCTCGCGGACGGGCGCGAACCCGACGAGGACGACCGGGGTGGCGGCCAGGTCCTCCTCCGTCCGGGAGACGAGGACGCTCGCGGAGGCGGCCGGTCCCGGAGCGAAGGTCGCCTCGAGCTCCGCAGCCCGGATCCGGTTGCGCCGCGCGAAGAGGTCGACCGTCGAGCGCCCGACCCGCACGGCTCCGCCGAAGGAGAGCGGCCCGGCCGGGTTCCACCGCGTCCGCGCCTCCCCCCCCCAGCCCCGGGCCTGTGTCTCGCGGAAGAACTCGTCGAAGGTCCCGTACCGTTCGCGTCGCAGGTCGAGGTCGATCGAGAGCGTGTCCTCCGGGCGGAGGGTCACGCCTCCGTGGAGGAGGAGGCGAGTCAGCCGGCCCTCCGTGTCGACGATCGTGTTGTTGAAGGCCTGGACCCGGACGCCGAAGTGCTCGCGCCCGAACTGGGCCCCGCCGCGCAAGTGGACTCCGCGTGTCGCCTCCGCGTCGACGTCGAGGCCCCCGGCGTTTGCCGTCCTCCTCTCGCGGTGGGCGTTCTCGCGCACGAGGAGCATGGGGCTCCCGGGCGGGGATTCGAAGATCTCCTCGATCCGGGAGTCCCCGTCCGCGAGGCTCGACGCGTGGCTTGCGAAGAGCGTCCCTCGGACGCCCGGCGAGAAGGGGAAGGAGAGCGAACCCTCCGCCTCCCCCGCCTCCCCGTCCGCGCGGGCCCCCCCCGTCTCCTCCCGCAGGAAGGGCATCCCCGCGAACACCCCCGACTCGCGGGACCGCAGGTCGTCCGTTCGCGTGGCGTCCGTGTAGCGCCCGCGGAACGCGACCTCGA
The DNA here is from genome assembly GCA_035695825.1 of Planctomycetota bacterium. Lineage (GTDB taxonomy): Bacteria > Planctomycetota > UBA1135 > UBA1135 > JAKEFM01 > JAKEFM01. The sequence goes on from DASRRH010000026.1 coordinate 301,878, forward strand.
CCTCGCCCGGCAGCCGGCGGCGGACGGAGAGATACGTCGCGTACGCGGACCCCTCCGCGTCGGTCGAGCGGTCCAGCCGGTTCGAAGCCCCCGGAGTGAAGGCGCTCGGCTCCTCGAAGGAGACCGACTGGCGGTCCCCCGTCCGCGCGACGATCTCCCGGAGCGCGATCTCGAACCCTTCCCACTCGAACCGCGTTCCTCCTCCGAAGGTCTCCCGCGTCGCGGCCGTGGGTGCCGGCGCGGGGAGGAAGGGCTCGGCGATGTTGAAGTTCGAGGTGGCGAGAAGGTCTCCCTCCTCGTGGAGGCGCTCGACGGCGAGCTCGAAGGACGGGCCGGCGCGGCCCCACGGCGTCAGGAGGGCGCGAGCGCCCCGCCGGTCCCGGTCGAGGTCGAGGGCGTGGACGTCGCGGCTGGCAATCCCGAGACGGGTCTGCCGCTCCGCGGAGGCGGAGAACGAGTAGAGGTCTTCGGCGGCGAGGTCGAGCCTCCCTCGCGGCGAGGGGTCGCCGATGTCCTGGAGCAGCATGCGGACCGCGTCGGGGGCGGCCCCGTCCGTTTCCCCGGCCGCCTCGAGCCGCAGCTCTCGAAGGAACGGTCCGCTCGCGACGTCCGTGTCCTGGCGGAATCGGGTCCGGCTCCCGTTCACGCCGACGGCTCGCGCGCCCGCTTCCGCGGAGCCTCGCAGGGTCCAGCGGGCGCCATTCCTGCCCCTCCGACCGTTTCTCCGCGGAGGAAGCACCTTCGCGTGGACGACGTGGCAGGCTGCACAGCCCCGCGCCCCGCCTGCGCTCTTCGGGTGCGCGGAGGAAAGGGAGGAGTGGCACGTCTCGCACGATCGCTCCGCGAGTGGTGCGCTTCCCCTCGCCATCGAGGGTCGGACGAGGGCCCGGTCCGCGTGGTCCGCCGCCGGAGCGTGGCACGAAAGGCAAGCGAGAGGAGCGGCCGGGAAGGCCTGCGCGCGGATCCCGTGGGCCGCATCCCGCCACGAGCGGCTCTCCGCCGGGTGGCAGAGGAGGCAGGCCGGCTCCTCCACGGACGGACGCGCCACGGAGGCCCCCGCGAGGAGGAGGAGCGCCGCTTCAGCGGAAAAGCTCGTGCGACCAGTTCGAGCCATGGATCGCCGTGTGGCACCGGAGGCAGTTGCGCCAGATCGAGCCCGGGTCGTGCAGGTGGTTGCAGGCGGGGGTCGGATGGCAGGAGGCGCAGAGGTCCTCGGAGCGGGAGTGCGTGAGGAGGCGAGGGTTCGGCGAACCATGGGGGCGGTGGCAGGAGAGGCAGCCGCGGAGCCGGTCCCCCTCGTGCTCGAAGAGGAACGGCCCCCCCTCCTCCGCGTGGCATTTCACGCAGTCCTCCCGGCGGAGCTCCTCCTCCCCGATCCGCTCTGCGCCGGCGTGCGGATCGTGGCAGTCGACGCAGGAGATCCGGCCCTCGGGGAGGCGGTGGTGGGACGGGAGCCGGAACTGCGCGACGACGGAGGGATGGCAGGCGAGGCAACGGCTCCCGGGTGAGGGGGGCTCGGGCGCCGGCGCGTGGCACTCCATGCACGAGACGCGGCGGCGCGCGTGGGGAGACGTCCTCTCCCCTTCGAGCGCGGGATCCGCCGCGTGACACCGGGAACAGGCCGACGCCCCTGGGGCGTCGACCGGGGTCCGGACCTTCGGATCCGCGCGGTGATCCGCGGAAGGCCCGTGACACGCTTCGCACCCGCGGTGGGGTCCGTCGTCGGCGTTCCGGACGCGCGGGGCGTGGCCCCGGTTCCCCTGGAAGATCGGGGCGTGACACGCGCGACAGGAGCCGTCCCCCGCGTACCCCGGAAACGCGCGCGCGGACCGCGCCGTCGGGTGGACCCGATGGCAGTCGAGGCAGCGCTCGAGGCTCCACCCCTTCTCCGTCTCGGAGCAGGCGACGGGCCGCTTCGGGTGACAGAGGGCGCAGGAGCGGGCGAGATCGCCCCTCTCCTCGCGGAACGCCTCCCGTTCGCCAGCGGGTCGGGGGAGCCGCGCGTGGGCGGAGGCGGTCCGGTGGCAGGTCTCGCAGCCGCGGAGCGAGGGGTGCGCGGGAATCTCGCGATGCGAGGAGGCCGAGACGGAGGCCGCAGGTCCCGCGTGGCATGAGGCGCATGCGCTCTCCTGTGCTGCTCCACGCGAGGGGAGGAGGCAGGAGGCCCCGACGAGGAGGAGCGGAAGTCCTCCCCGAACCCGCCCGCCGCGCCTCGGACCGGGGGGCTCCGAGTCGATCCGTCGGGGCATGCACACGCGTCGGGAAGGGAGCGACCTCCTACCGAGAGAAGACCTTGCGCGCGGGGTCGAAGCGAAGTCCCTCCCCGTCCCTCCCCCACCAGGCACGCAGCTCGCCGAGCGCCGTCTTCGCTCCGGGGCCGTCCGGATCGGAGAGAGCCGGCGCCTTCTCGTCCCTCGCCCGGCGGAGGAGGTTCAACGCCTCGAGGCGGACGAGCCGGGCTTCTCCCTTCTCCGCGAGGTCGAGGAGCGCGGGGATCGCCTCGCGCGCCCCGAACGCGAGCAGGGTCTTGGCGAGGTGGAGCCTCGTCCACTCGTCCTCCGGTCCCCGATGGAGCGCCGCGAGGAGCGCGGGGACGGCGGAGGGGTCGCCGAGGAGGGCAAGCGCCTCCGCCGCCTTCTCCTGGACGCCGGCGTCGGGGTCGGCGAGGGCCTTCGCGAGCGCGGGGACGGCCTCCTTCGCCCGCATCCCGCCCAGCTTCTCGGCGGCCTCGGCGCGGACGTTTTGATGCTCGTCGCCGAGCTGCTGCAGGAGCTCGGCGGAGGTCGTTCCGAGCCCGTGCTCGGGAGCACCGTGGCTGTGGGCCTCGTCGGCCGGCCTCTTCCCGACCGGCGCGAAGAGGATGGCGAGGATCCCCGCCGTGCCGGCGAGCGCGCCGAGCGCGGCTCCCGTCCGGTGGAGCAGGCCCGCCGCCGCGCGGGTGGCGCGGAAGCCCGCGCCGAGAAGGAGCGCCGCCGCGAAGCAGACCATGATCGTCGGCCCGCTCGGTCGGTCGTAGCCGTAGGAGACGAGGAGGCCGGCCGCGCTGACGACCGCGCCGAGGGACCAGCCGATCGCCAGGCGCGCGCCGATCGAGTCGGCCATCATCACGGCGAAGACCGAGGGGGCGATGAGGTAGCAGAAGACGAGGAGGACCCCTGCAACCTCGACGCTGCTCGTGATGACGATCCCGAAGGTGAGGTAGAAGACGAAGTCCCAGAGGCGCACGCGAACGCCCCGCCGGAACGCCTCCTCCGGGTCAAGGGAGATCAGGAGGAAGCGCTTGCGCAGCGCGACATGGACGGCGCCGATCGCCGCGCAGAGGGCGGCCGTTTTCGCGACCTGCGGGCCCCTCACCCAGACGATGCTCCCCGCGAGGAGGTCCTTCAGATGCTCCGCGCCGTGAGGGGAGAGGTCGGCAAGGAGGATGGCGGCCGCCGAGGCGACGGCGTAGGTGAGCCCGATCACCGCCTCCTGCGGGACGCGCTCCGTGCGGGTGCGCGTGAAGGCGAAGACCCCCGCCGCACCGACGGCGAACCCGAGGGACCAGAGGTAGGCCGTCGGGCTGGAGGGGTCGTAGCCGCGGAGGAACGCGACCGAGGCCCCGAGCGCCGCGATCTGCGCGAGGGCGATGTCGACGAAGATGACCTTCCGGGCGAGGACGTGGATGCCGAGGTAGGCGAGGATCCCGGTGAGGACGAGGCAGGCGAGAAAGGGGAGCGCGAGGATCTCGAGCTGGCTCATCCCCGAGCTTCCAGCGCGCCGGCCACCTTCTCCACGACGAGGTCGAAGAAGGAAACGATGTCGGACTCGCCCTCGAAGCCCCCGACCTCGAGGGGGAGCTCGAGGACGGCGACGCCCGTCTTCTCGCGAAGGTAGTCGGTCGACCGGTGCTCGACGTACGGCCGCGTGACGAGGAGAGGGATCTTCTGGCGCTCGAGGACTTCCCGGACCTCCTCCCGGTGCCGCGCCGAGGGCTCGATGCCCGGCTTCGGCTCGACGTTCGCGGCGACGGAGAGGCCGAAGCGCCGAGTGAAGTAGGACCAGTCGCGGTGGTAGGTGACGATCGCACGGCCCCCGAGGGGGCGCATGCGCTTGAACCACCCCCCGAGCGAGGCGCTGAGCGGCTTCCCGTCGGGCCCGGAGAGCGCGAGCGCCGCGTCGATCTTTCCCCCGTCGAGGAGCCGCACGAGCTTCTCCCCCCCGACGTTCTCGACGAGATCCCGACCGAAGAACGCCTCCTCGATCTTCCGGCGGAAGGCCTTCCGCCGCTCCTCGAACAAGGGGGCGTCACCGGGCGCGGACCGCGCGAGCGCCGCGGCGATCGCATCGGCGACCGGGAGGGCGTTCAGCGGGTCGCCGAGGTAGTGGGGATTCCCGAAGGGGTGGACGTCCCCCTCGGCCCGGGTGAGGGTCCCGGACGGCACCTCCAGCAGCGAAACTCCCGTCGAACAGTCGACGTATCCCGGCGCGCCCCGGAAGAGCTTCGCGTTGCGCGCGCCTTCTGTGAGGGGCCCGATCCAACCGACCTCGAGGTCGAGGCCGTTCACGAGGAGGAGGTCGGCGTCCCGGAGCCTCGTCATGTAGGAGGGCTTGGGGTCGAGGAAATGCGGGTCCTGCGTGGGGGCGCAGAGCGCGTCCACCGTGACGCGATCCCCGCCGACCTCCTCGGCGATCGCCTTGAGGTTGGGAAGGGTCGCCACGAGTCGGAGGGGAGCCCGAGGCGCCGCCGCGGACGGGGTCGGCGGGATACCGACGGAGAGAAGGAAAAGGGTGGCGATCATGGGGGTCCTAGAAGTTGTGCGCGCCGTGCTGGCCCATGAGGAACTCCATCTGCACGACGAACGAGGAAACGAGGGCGTCGTCGAGATGAGAGGCCCGGTCGAGGCCATACTCGAACCGGAGCTTCGAGAACTCGGTCGGGTAGTAAGTGAGCGCGAGGGAGCCACGGGCCCGGCGATCGCGGATCGGGTCGTCCGTGCGCTGGAGGCCGCCCTCCCCATTCGCGTACTCGCCGCGCACGCCGAGGGTCCAGCGGTCCGTGAACCCCCAGGCGACGTGGCTGTAGCCGCCCCAGTCGTGAAGCCGCTCGTCGGGAGCGCCGGTCGTCCCGTCCGCGGCGGCGTCGTAGTTGCGCCACGCGGCTTCCGTCTGCCACCCGACGAAGGGGAAGCCCTTCCTCGCCTCGATCGGCTTCCAGTGGAGATAGAAGTCCGCTCCGTAGACCTGCGTCCGCTGATGGTCCCCCGAGGCGTTGTCGCCGAACATCCCGGAGACTCCTGCCAGTGCGGTCGTCGTCGGGGAGAGATCCGTCGAGGAGGAGACGCGAACGCTCGCGAGGAGGTCCCGCAGGCCCTGCGTGTCCGTTGCGACGAGCGTGTGACCCCCCACCGACCCCCCCGGCTCCCCGAGGAAACTGACGGCGTTCTCGCCGTCGGCCTGCTGGACGCTCACGAGGGCGTCGAGGAAGAAGGGGGTCGGGGCGATCCAGGAGAGTTGGAAACCGGGATTCCGAGATCCGTCGGGCCCGAAGAAGCGGGGCACGAAGAGCGGGGCCGTCGTGAATTCCCACGCGTGAGGGTGGACCGCGTTGATCCGGCCGAATCGCGTGAAGAATTCCCCCGCGAGGAGCTGGAGGTTCGCCGGGAGTGAACGGGTGCGGGCGTAGGCCTCCTCGAGTTCGAGGTTCGTCTCCCCTTCCCGCACGGAAAGTACGGCGTGGACGACGGCGTCGAAGTAGGGGTCGACGGGGTTTTCGAGCGTCAGTTCGGCGTTCGGGATGGAGAAACCGCGCTCCTGCGGATCGTGGTCGCCGAAGAGCCCAGGGTCCGCCCGGGAGTGGATCGCTCCGTCCATCAGGATGTCGAACGAGATCTTCGGATTGAGGATCGTCGCCCCGGGGCCCGTCTGGGCAGACGGGGCTCCGCCGGTCGGCCCCGAGGGGGCGGGCGTTCCAGCGAGGAGCTTTTCGAGCTCGGCCTCGAGGGGGGACTTGGCGGCGGGGGCGCTCTCGGGCCGGCGCCCCGCGAGTTCCTGTTCCAGACGGCGGATCCGTTCCTCCGCGGCGCGGAGGCGTTCCTCGAGCGTCGGCTCCTGCCCCTCCCCTCGCGCGAGCGGGAGGAGGAGGAAGCCTGCGGCGAGGAATCGCGCGTCGAGAAGCGGCTTCTCCATGCGTGCGTGCTCCCTCGGAAGGAAAGCCAGGTCGCTCCCGCGGACGCGGGGCGACGGGGTGGGGAAGGACGCGGTGCGGCGCTAGGCCGCGGGGGGCGCGCGCGCCCCGGGGAGGGGGAGGCCGGGGCCAGGGACGGCCGCCTCGGAGGGAGGCGAAAGGAGAGGCTCGGACTCGAGGGGACGGGCGACGAGGAGCGGGCGGACGGGGAAGGCCCCGGAGTTCGCCGAATGCCAGCGGCAGATGGAGCAAGCGTCGGGCAGGTGGAGCGCGGGCGCTCCTCCCATGTCGAAAGCGCCGACGCGCGGCTCGTGGGGGTCGGCCCCGACGTGGCGCGGATCGGCCCCCGCGACCTCGTGCGCCGCGGGCGCTCCGAGGAAGGCGAGGAAGTAGAGGGCGAGCGCCCCGTACCCTCCGAGCCGGCGCATGGAGGCGGGATTCTTCGGTCGGGCGCGCCCCGGAGTCAAGTCCCGCGCCGGGGCAGGATCCGCATGAAGCGGCGCTTCCCGACGTTGAGCAGCACCCCCTGTTCGGGGAGGGCGATCTCGCGGTCGATCGAGTCGACCACCGACCCGTCGACGCGCACCCCCTTCCCCGCGACGAGGCGGCGCGCCTCCGACGTCGAGGGCGCGCACTTGGTGCGGAGGAGGAGCTCGAGGACGCCGATGCGTGGCCGGTCGACCACGAGCTCCGGGATCTCGGAAGGGAGTCCCCCTTGCGCGAAGACGCGGTCGAATTCCTCGGCGGCCTCCCCCGCCTCCTTCGAGCCGTGGAACTGCGCGACGATCTCGGAGGCGAGGCGGGCCTTCGCGTCCCGCGGGTTCCTCCCGGGCGCGAGGAGTCCCGCGATCTCCTCCTCGGGGAGGTCGGTGAGGAGCGAGAACCAGGACGGGAGGAGCCGGTCCGGGATCGACATCACCTTCCCGAACATCTCCCGCGGCGCCTCGAGGATTCCGATCGAATTCCCGTAGGTCTTCGACATTTTCCGCCCGTCCGTCCCCTCGAGGATCGGCAGGGTGAGGCAGACCTGCGGCTCTTGCCCCTCCTCGGCCTGGAGGTCGCGTCCGACGAGGAGGTTGAACAGTTGCTCCGTCGCCCCCAGCTCGACGTCGGAGCGAACCTGGACCGAGTCGAGCCCCTGCATGAGGGGGTAGAGGAGCTCGTGGATCCCGACCGGGTCCCCCCGCTTCATCCGCTCCTGAAAGTAGTCCCGCTCGAGCATCCGGGCCACCGTCCCGCGCGCGGCGAGTCGGATCGTGTCGGCGAACGTCATCGCGTGGAACCACTCCCCGTTCCGGACGACCTCCGCCTCCCGGAGGTCCACCACCTTTCCCGCCTGCTCGAGGTAACGGGAGAGGTTTCGGTCGATCTCCTCCGTCGAGAGGGGAGGGCGGCTCTTCTGCCGGCCGGTCGGGTCCCCCACCATCGCGGTGCCGTCCCCGATGATCAGGACGGCGGCGTGCCCGAGGTCCTGGAACGCGCGGAGCTTGCGCAGGACGACGCAGTGACCGAGGTGGACCTCGGGGCCCGTGGGGTCCCAGCCGAACTTGACGCGGAGCCGCCGGCCCGAGGCGAGCCTGCGGCGGAACTCCTCGGCGGTCACGAGGTCGACGGTCCCCCGGCGCAGGATCTCGAAGGAGTCCCTAGGGTCCTTCACCGCGGCGCGGGGAGGCTCGCCACGGACTCGAGCCGCGCGCTCCAGAGGTCGGGGTCGGGCGGGAGATCGTCCCGGCCGAGGAGGATTCGGAGCGCGGCCGCGGCGCTGCGGCGCCGGGCCGGTTCGGGGCCGGCGAGGGCGAGGCGGCAGGCGGCGACGGCCTCCGCGCGCTCGGGCTCCGGCACGAAGGCCGCGGCGAGGAGGACGTGGCGGTCGAACCGGCCAGGTCCCGAGCGCAGGGCCCGGCGAAGCGACTCGAGCGGGCGCTCCGCGACGGCGCGGTAGCCCCGCGGGCAGAGGCGAAACGCGCAGGGGGCCAGCCGAACCCGGGCGAGGGGAAGCTCCTTCCCCCCCGCCGCGAACCTCGAGGGGCGAAGCTCGACGGCGACCGCGTACTCGCGGAGGGCGAAGGGGGCCTCCTCCGACGTCGGGAGATCCTCGATGACCGAGACTTCCCCCCCCGCCGGGAGCTCGAGGGCCTCGAGGGGGAAGGCTCTCGTCGCCCGCTCGCGCAGGTCAGTCCCGTCCGCCCTGCGCTCGACGAACGACAGTTCGAGCGCGGCGATCGCCGCGGGACCCGCCCGGGTCGAGGGGAGGAGCGCGATCGCGCAATCCCCGTCGTTTCGCAACCGGAGGCGCAGGCGCGCGGGCTCCCCCGCCTCCACGACCGCCGCGACCGGCTCGAGCACGCAGGATCCCTCGAGGCGCGCCTTCCACTCCCCCGCCTCGAGGAGCGCGGCGATCCCGTCGACGACGGGCGAGAGCTCCGCGGGGACCCCTCCCGCGCGGAGCCGGTCGAGCCGATCCCGCGCCGCGTCGGGGTCCCCTTCGCGGATCCAGCGCGCGGCCTCGTCGATCGCCCGGCGCGCGATCGCGGCGCGGGCCGGCTCGACGGAGAGGGGGGGAGCCTCCCGCACCACGGAACGGGGATCCGGGGCCCTTCCCCCCTCGCTCCGGCACGCCCCGGGAGCCGCCCCGAGGAGGCCGAGGAGGAGGGGAGCGCGCCGCACCCGGGATGGCCTAGTCGGGGGCGCCGGGGAGGTTCGGCTCGTCGGGATCCGCGGGGGCCGGCTCGACCGCGGCCCCCTCCCCCGCCCCCTCCCCCGCCGCCCCCTCGGCCCCCTTCTCTCCTCCCTCCTTGTCCTTCTCGGCGGAGGCCTGCTTCGCGGCCTCGGCGGCCGCCTTCTGCGCCGCGCGCGCCTTCTTGCGCTCGGCCTTTTCCCGCTCGCGGCGGTCGATCTCCTCGTTCTCCGGGAAGTCGGCGTGGACGAAGGAGAGGCCGATCTTGCGCTCCTCGCGGTCGAGGCGGATCACGCGGACCTCGACCTTGTAGCCCCCCTTCACGACCTCCTCGGGGGAGGCGATCTTGCGGTCGGAGAGCTCGGAGATATGGAGCAGCCCCTCGAGGTCCTCCTCGAGGCGGACGAACGCGCCGAAGGAGGTGATCTTCGTCACGACCCCGGCGACGAGGTCGCCGACGTGGTAGTTCGCCGGGATCTGGTCCTGCCAGGGGTCGGGCTGGAGCTGCTTCATCCCGAGCGAGATCCGCTTCTTGTCGGGGTCGAGGGCGAGGACGGCGCACTTCACCGTGTCCCCCTTCTTCAGCACCTCGGAGGGGTGGGTGACCTTCTTCGTCCAGGACATGTCCGAGATGTGGAGCAGCCCGTCGATCCCCTCCTCGATCTCGACGAAGGCGCCGTAGTTCGTGAGGTTGCGGACCTTCCCCTCGAGGACCGTCCCCGGGCCGTAGCGGGTCTCGACGCCGATCCAGGGGTTCTGCTCGGCCTGCTTCATGCCGAGCGAGATCTCCTGCTTGTCCTTGTTGATGTCGAGGACGACGACCTCGACGGGATCCCCGGCCTTCACGATCTCGCTCGGGTGGTTCACGCGCCGGGTCCAGGACATCTCGGAGACGTGGACGAGCCCCTCGACGCCGTCCTCGAGCTTCACGAAGGCGCCGTAGGACATCAGGTTGACGACGCTCCCCTTGTGCCGGGAGCCGGCCGGGTACTTCGTCTCGATGTCCTCCCAGGGGGAGCGCGACTTCTGCTTCAAGCCGAGAGCGATCCGCTCCCGCTCCTTGTCGACGCGGAGCACGCGGACCTCGATCTCCTCCCCCTCCTTGACGATCTCGGAGGGATGGCCGATCCGCCCCCAGGACATGTCCGTCACGTGGAGGAGCCCGTCGATCCCGCCGAGATCGACGAAGGCGCCGAACTCCGCGATGTTCTTGACGAGCCCCCTCCGGATCTGCCCCTCGGCGACCTCCGTCAGGAGCTTCTCCTTCGCCTCCGCGCGCTGGCGCTCGAGGAGCCGGCGGCGGGAGACGACGATGTTCATCCGCTCCGGGTCGATCTTGATGATCTCGGCCTCGACCTCCCGGCCGATGAACTCGCCGACGTCCTGCATCCGCCTCGTGTTCACCTGGGAGGCGGGGAGGAAGACGGGGACGTGGTCGACGTCGACCAGGAGGCCTCCCTTGATCTTCCTCTGGACGATCCCCTTGATCGTGTCCCCCTCGTGGTAGGTCCGGACGACCCGCTCCCAGGCCCGCAGCCGGTCCGCCCGCCGTTTGCTGACGATGGCGGTGTTCGTCTCCTCGTTCATCCCCTCGTAGAGGATCTCGAAGGTCTCCCCGACCGCGGGGGGAGGGCCGTCGCGGAATTCCTCCGCCGGGACCGTCCCCTCGGCCTTCCCGCCGAAGTCGACGACCGCGCCCTCGGGGGTCACCTCGATCACCCGGGCCGAGACGATCGCCCCGGTCTCGACGTCCTTCACCGTCTCCTCGAGCGTCCGCACGAGGCTCTCCTCCGGGATCGTCAGGGCGGCGGCCGCCCGACGCTCGAGTTCCGCCTCGGGGAGATCGAACTTCCGGATCAGTTCCCGACCGCGCATGGATCCTTCCTCAACGTCCTTTCTGGGTCCGGCCCGTCCCCGCCGGGGGCCTCCCCGCCTTCGTCTCCGCCGCCGCTCCGGCGCGCCGGCGCCGCTCGATCTCCTCGAGCACGCGCTGGACCACGGCCCAGGGGGGGGTCTCCGTCGTGTCGATCGCGATCGCGTCCTCGGCCCGCCGCAGGGGGGAGGTCTTCCGGGAGGCGTCGGAGCGGTCGCGGACGGCCATCTCGTCCTCGACCTCGTCGAGGGCGATCGCCTCCCCGTCCGCCAGGAAGTCGCTCGCCCGTCGCCGCGCTCGCTCCGAGAGCGAGGCGTCCAGGTAGAACTTCGCCGTGGCCTTGGGGAAGACGACGGTCGTCGTGTCGCGCCCCTCGGCGACGACCCCGCGGGCCCGGCGCGCGATCGCCCGCTGGAGGGCGACCATCTTCCGGCGGACCGCCGGGAGCGCGGAGGACGCGGAGACCTGGGCGGTCACCGCGCGGGAGCGGATCTCGCGCGTCACGTCCTCTTCGTTCAGCGTGATCTTTCCTTCCTCGTCAAGGTCGAGGTCGATCTCGTCGAGCGCCTTCCGCACGGCCGCCGCGTCGCGCACGTCGACGCCCCGGCGGAGGAAATGGAGCGTCACGGCCCGGTACATCGCCCCCGTGTCGAGGTAGACGTAGCCGAGCCGCGAGGCGATCTCCCGCGCCACCGTGCTCTTGCCGGCGCCGGAGGGTCCGTCGATCGCGACCACTTCGGTCCGGGGAGGGTGGCCCATGCCTTCGCGTCTGGAACCCGCCACGCTGCTCAGGGTGGCCGGGCCGTTCGGAAGGGGAAGCAGCATAGGAGAACGCCGGCTGCGGTCAAGGCGCGTGCCGCAGGAGCACCCCTCCCGGCCCGCCGCGCGGGTCGAGGGAGCGCAATTCCCCGTCGATCTCGGCCGCCCCGGTTCCCTCCTCCCCCCACGCCGGAAGGACGACGAGGGTCACCCCCCCCACCCTCCGGACGCTCGGGACGTGGGCGTGTCCGCAGAGGACGAGGGTGCATCCCCTCTCCCCCGCCGCGACGGCGGCGGCCTCCGGGACGATCGACTTCGTCTGCGGGGGTTTCGCCGCGACGGCCTTCCGGCTCTTCGCGCGAAGCCCCCCTGCGAGCGCCCCGGTCCCGGGAAGGAGGCGCGCGAGGGCGCGCACGAGGGGAGAGCGGACGACCTTCCGGTAGCGCTGGTAGGCCCGGTCCAGCGTGCAGAGGGTGTCGCCGTGGAGGAGGAGGGCCCGCCTCCCCGCGACCTCGGTCACCCACTCCTCGCCTCGGAGGGCCACCCCCGTTCGCTCCGCGAACGACCGATCGAGCAGGAAGTCCCGGTTTCCGGCGATCGCCTCGATCGAGACGCCGCGGCCGCTCGCCCGCGCGAGGGCGTCGAGCACCGGCGCGAAGCCGCGGACCCGCAGGCTCCGGGGCCCGAGCCAGACGTCGAAGAGGTCCCCCAGGAGGAAGAGGCGATCCTTCGGTGCAAGCCCTTCCAGGAACGCTCCGAAGCGGGAGGCGGCCTCGCCGTCCTCCGGCCGCAGGTGGAGGTCGGCGAGGAAGAACGCGCGGGGGCCTCTCAGTCCTCCGGCTCCTCGCTCGCCGCCTCCTCCCCTTCCGCGCCCTCCCGGGCGCGATCGGCGTCGAGCCCGTGGTTCCGCAGTTTTTCCCAGAGGACCTTCCGGCTGATCCCGAGGAGCTTCGCCGCCTGGGCGCGGTGGCCCCCGGTCTTTCCGAGGACGCGCTTCAGGTGATCCCGCTCGGCCTCCTCGAGCACGGCCCGGAGCGGCCGGACCTCGTCGTGGACCTCGAAGGCCCCCCGCCACTCCCCCGACAGGGGGAGGAGGTGTTCGCGCCTCAGGGACTCGGCCTCTCCCGCGAGCGCGACCGCCCGCTGGATCGCGTTCTCGAGCTCCCGCACGTTCCCGGGCCAGGGGTAGCGCTCCATCGCCTCGAGGTCCTCGGGCCGGACGCGGTAGCGCCGTTCCTTCGCGAAGAGTCCGAGGAAGTGCTCGACGAGGAGGGGGAGGTCTCCCGGCCGGGCCCGGAGCGGGGGGAGCGTGACCGGCACGACGTTCAGCCGCCAGAAGAGGTCCTCCCGAAAGCGCTTCTCGGCGACGCGCTTGCGGAGCGCGACCTTGGTCGCCGAGACCACCCTCACGTCCACGTGGATCGGCTTCTCCCCGCCGACCCGCTCGAACGTCTTCTCCTGCAGCACCCGGAGGAGCTTCACCTGCGTCGCGGCCGGGGCGTCGTCGACGTCGTCGAGGAACATCGTGCCGCCGTTCGCCAGCTCGAAGCGCCCGCGCTTCTCCCGGTGCGCGTCGGTGAAGGCCCCCTTCTCGTGGCCGAAGAGCTCGTCCTCGATCAGCGTGTCGGGGAGCGCGGCGCAGGAGAACGGCACGAACGGCCCCGTCGCCCGAGCGCTCGCCTTGTGGATCGCGCGGGCGACGCGCTCCTTCCCCGTCCCCGACTCCCCCTCGATCAGGATCGCCGCGTCGGTCGGCGCGACCCGCGCGATCGTCTGGAAGAGCTCCCGCATCGGCGGGGACTCCCCGACGATCTCCCCGAAGGCGGGCCGCTTCCCCAGCTCCGAGGCGAGCCGGACGTTCTCGCGCCCGATCGCCCGGACCTTCTCGAGCCGCGCGAGTTTCTCGACGACCGCCTCGTTGACGAAGGGCTTCTGGAGGTAGTCCGCCGCCCCTCCCCGCATCGCCTCGACGGCGTGCTCGATCGTGGCGTAGGCCGTCATCACGACGACGTCGGGGGGGTCGGCGAGCGCCCGGGCGCGCCGCAGAACCTCCATCCCGTTGGCGCCCGGGAGGCGGACGTCCGTCACGACGCAGTCGAAGGTCTCCTTCCCGAGGAGGGCGATCGCCTCGGCGCCGTCGCCGACGGTCTTCAGGCGGTGTCCGGCGGCGGCGAGGGCGTCGCCAAGGGTGACGGCGATCGATCGCTCGTCTTCGACGAGGAGGACGTTCACGGACGGCCACGAGGGTAGCCGCTCGCGGGGGTGGGCGGAATGGCGCCGTCCCGGCGCCGGGCCGCCGCTCTCTCCCAACGCTCCCGCCGATTCTCTGCGCGCGCGAACCGACGGGCGAAGTTGCGAACGACGGTCGCGAGCCAGGGTCTCGGGGACTCCGCGTTCCGTGGAGGGTGTTCGAGGGTCGCACGCCAAGTCTCCTGGACGATGTCGTCGGCCTCCGCCGCGTCGCGGACGAGTGTCCGCGCGAGGGTCCGGACGAAGTCCGCGTGGGCGAGGAGGGACTGCGGGTTCGCCGGAGCGCGCCTCATGACCGTACGCCATCGGAATCCCGGTCGGGGCGCAACCGGTTCAACCCGGCGAGATTTGCGAGGCTCGGGGAGCAGGTCCCCGAGAGGAGCTCAGCGGGAGGGTTTCCCTCTCACGACGCTCTCGACCGCACGGGCGACGGTCTCCTCGACGCGTTCCGGTGGACGCGCTCCAGGGGTCGGACGTCGAGACGGCTGTGCCGGGCGGGTCGGGCCCGGGCACAGGGAGACCCCTCGGCCGGGACGCGTGAGCGCCCGACGTCCTTCCTGGACGCGGGCCCCGGTCGGGAGGGGCTCGTCTGCCTGCAGGGATCCGCCCGGCCGGGTCTAGCCTGTCCGTTCGCGTCGGCTACGCTGTGGTGAGAATGGCTCCCGTCGTCCGGACTGATCACCCGCACGTCGTCCGAGAAAGGGGACCGGGCGTGCGCTCGACCCTCATCCGGGGCACGCGGGTCCACGTTCGCGCGGTCGTTGAATACTGGAAGCAGGGACTCTCGATCGAGGAGATCCTCGAGGCCCTCCCCCACCTCCGACCGGCCCAGGTGCTCGACGCCCTCTCCTACTACCACGATCACCGCGCGGCGATCGAGCGCGAGATCCGCGAGGCGGCGATCCCGCGCGTGCTCCGCCGTAGGGGGCTGCGAGTCACCCGGGATGGGCGGGTTGGAGGTCGCCGGGCTCCTCGCTGAGGGATGCCGCCGCCGCCTTTCGCGCGGCTCGTCCTCGACGAGGACGTCCACGCAAGGCTCGCGGGCGCTCTCCGGGCGCGAGGACACGACGTCGTCGCCCTCGCAGAGGTCGGGCGCCTCGGATCGAGAGACGAGGAGAACCTGCGGTGGGCGACGCGAGAGGGACGCGCGATCGCCACGTTCAACGCCGCCGACTTCGTCGCGCTCCACGAGTCCTTCCAGAGCCTCGGGGTACCGCATTCGGGCATCCTCCTCTCGCCCCAGGTCCCGTTGTCGGAACTCCGCCTGCGGCTCCTCGCCGCCCTTCGGCGGTGGAGCGGAAAGGACCTGCGGAACGGGCTTTTCTGGATGCGGGGCAGCGTCTGACCTGGGTCGGAAAGCCTAGGGCTCGAGGTGGGACCGGCCCTCCCCGAAGCCAGACGCGCGAGGCCCTCTCGCGGTCCCCCGGCCCGCCGAAGCCTCCGGCTCCCCCGGTCGAATCCGGGACCAGGGGGCGCACCGCGTCCACGTCGAGAATCGAGGCAGCAGGGTCGGTCCTGGTTCTTCGCGAGGGCTCTTCCTCGCACCGCTGGCCGGGAGAACTTCCATGGAGAACGGGGACTTGTGAAGCCCCGGCGCCGACCGGGACCACCTGGCGGCCTTCCTCGGGCTTCCCGGCTCGCCGCGGGACTCCGCTCGTCCCTCCTCGGTTGACGAAGTAGCCACCGGGAGCTACTTTCAACCGGTGCGCGCCGTCGGCATCAAGGTCCTCAAGAACCGGCTGAGCGAGTACGTCCGACTCGCCGAGCGAGGAGAGATCGTCCTCGTCGTCGACCGCGATCGCGTGGTCGCCGAGCTCGCCCCGCCGCGCGAGGGCCGCAGCCCTTTGCTCGACGACGCCCGGTTGGCGGAGGCCGTCCGGAAGGGCTCGATCACCCCGCCGGTTCTCGCGGGCGCCGGCCCTCCGCCGCGGCTTCCGGTCGCTCCCCTGAAGGAGATCCTGCGGGAACTGGAAGGGGACCGCGCGGACCGGTGATCTACCTCGACAGCTCGGTCGCGCTCGCCCACCTCCTCGCCGAAGATCGCGCTCCCTCCCAAAAGCTCTGGACCGGCAGCCCCGTGTCCAGCCGGCTGCTCGAGTACGAGGTCTGGACCCGGGTCCACGCGCGCGAGCTCGCCCGTACGCACGAGGAAGCGATCCGGGCTCTCTTCGCCCGCGTGGCGTTCCTCGATCTCTCCACCGCGGTCCTCGAACGCGCGCTCGAACCCTTCCCCGTTCCGGTGCGTACCCTCGACGCTCTCCATCTCGCCTCGGTGGAGTTTCTCCGACGAAACGGGCAGAAGGTCGAGCTCGCGACGTACGACGCACGTCAGGCCGCCGTCGCGAGACGGATGGGCATCCCGCTCTTCTCCCTCTAGCCCGGGGGGCGGCCCGGCCTCCGAGGAACGCCTCGCCGCGCTCCGGGTGGCTCTAGGGAGTCCTCTTCCCGCGCACGACCGATCCGATCGCGCGGTAGGCGAGCCGCGCCGCGAGGAACTCGCAGGCGTGGAGTCCCGGCGTCGGGAGCAGCTCGACGAAGTCGAGAGCGACGATCCGACGAGCCCGAGCGACGGAGTCGAGGATCCGCAGCACCGGCTCCCAGAGGAGCCCCCCCGGCTCGGGAGTCCCGGTTGCCGCCATCAGGGAGGAGTCGAAGGCGTCGAGGTCGAAGGAGAGGTAGACCGGGTCCGGGAGCGCCGAGAGGACCGCCGCGGCGAGGCCATCCCCGAACGCGGGGAGGTCGTGCATGTAGAAGGTGAGCGCCTCCCCGGACGGAGGCTTCTCGATCGCGCCGGGGCGGGCGCGGCGCGTCGCCTGCGCCTCCTCGATCGAGAGGCTGCGGACGCCGACCTGCACGATCGGGACTTTCGCCTCGAGGACGCGGCGCATGACGCAGCCGTGCCCGTAGCGCGTCCCCTCGTACTCGTCGCGGAGGTCGCCGTGGGCGTCGAAGTGGAGGACGCCGAGCGAGGGGAAACGCGATTTCGCGGCGCGGATGGGCCCAAGCGAGATCGAGTGCTCGCCCCCGAGGATCACGGGGATCTGCTTGCCGTCGAGGATCTCCCCCACCCTTTTCTCGAGGGCGGCGGCGAGGGCTTCCGGGGGGCCCGGGAACTCGAAGGGGGGGAGCGTCGTGATCCCGGCTCGGTGGGGCTCGTCCTCCGCGCGCTCGTCGTAGAGCTCGACCTGCTCCGAGGCCTCGAGGATCGCCGCGGGGCCGCGCGCGGTCCCCTTGCGGTAGGTCGTCGTCTTCTCGTACGGGACGGGGAGGACGGCGAAGCGGGAGCGGCGCCGGTCGCAGAACGCGGGCTCGAGACCGAGGAAGGCCCCTTCGGGGGGGAAGGCGCTCACGGCGCTACGCGACGAGGACCGCGGCGGCGAGCACGGTCGTCCACCACCCGTTCTTCGCCCCCTGGGCGGTCTGGGTGATGTTCGTCGTCCGGTAGATCCGGTTCGAGATCTTCCAGAGGGCCTTGCGCTCGTCGTAGGAGGCGTCGGCGTCGTAGTCGACGCCGAGCACGGTGCAGAGCATCGAGGCGGCGAGGTCCTCGGCGTACTCGCCGGCCGACTCCTCGTCCTCCCCGTAGGAGTGGTGCTCGGAGAGGTAGCCGTACATCGCGGGGTCCTTCGGGATCGCGAGGCCGATCGAGGAGGAGATCAGCCGGCGGTTCTCGTTCGTCTCGCTGCGGGCGATCACGGAGAAGGTGACCTGGCCCGCCCGCATCTTCTTGAGCCCCCTCTCGATCGGGATCAGCTTGCAGTAGGGGGGGAAGATGCTCGAGACGGAGACGAGGTTGTAGCAGGCGATCCGGGCCTTGCGGAGCGCCATCTCGAAGGAGGTGAGGCGCTCTTTGTGGATGCCGACCCCCTTCGTGAGGAAGATCTCCTTCGCGGTGAATGGGGTGCCTTCGGCCATCGGAGTCGCGCGCCCGCGTCGCGCGGGCGGCAGTCGTAACCCTCGGGGCGCGCGCTTATACCGGATGCCCCGCGGAGGGGCAACGAGCGTCAGGTCCCCTCGCCGGCGGGCGCCCGTGGGTCGCGCGCGACGGCGCGGTTGCCGCCGAGGGAGGTCGCCTCCTTCAGGGCCTCCTCCGCGGCGAAGACGAGGGCGTCGTAGAAGAGCGTGTTCCGGTCGCGGAAGCAGGACACCCCGATGCTCGCGCTCGCGCGGAAGGGCTGCCCCACCTCGACGTCGGACTCGAGGTTCCCGAGGGCGACGCGCAACCGCTCCGCGAGGGAGAGAGCCCCCTCGAGGTCGGTGTGCGGGAGGACGACGAGGAGGCGGTCGTCCGGGAATCGGCCGAGGAAGTCGCAGGAGCGGGACTGGCGCCGGACGAGGGCGACCGCCCGCTCCCGGACGAGGTCCCGGACGCGGTAGCCGTGGAGGTCGCGCAGCGCGTCGAGCCCGTCGACGCGGAGGAGGAGGCAGGAGAGGGGGTAGCCGTAGCGGCGGGCGCGGGCGAACTCGACCGTGAGCAGGTGGATCACCTGCGGGTAGGAGAAGAGACCGGGGTCGCCGGCCCCGAAGGACACGGTGCGCAGTTCGGTCATGGGCCCGCAGGGAGATTATCGAGCGGCCCCGGACGGAAGAATGAGGGGGCTCCCCCGCGGCCCTCCCTAAAAAAACAGGGTTCCCCTCCCGTTGAGGGGAACCCGGAGAAGGGCGAGTCCGGTCGCGAAGAGGGCGGTTAGGGAGGGGAAAAGTCTCCGCGGCCGGCGCTCACTCCCATCTCGTTCATTTCTTGTCTTCCCCCTTTGCGCCCCTGTGAGCGGGGGTGCCCTTGCAAAGGGAGGACCGTGCCCGTGCGAGTTGAATGAGACTTCCTAAGAACCCCTTTGTCAAGGGCTTTGAACATGTGCAATCGAGGAGCCGTCGGGAAAGGCGTTCCTCCCGCGTGTCGCGCTTTCTCGACGCCTGTCGAGGGGCCTCGACGCGCGGGGGGCGACGGGCGGACCCCTCGAGGTCGAGCCCCCGCCGGGGAGCCCGCGGGCGCCGACCGTTCCCAGGGGGGGAGCCGGCGGATATGAACTCCTTCGCGGCGCGGGGCGTTCGCGCCCCGCCGGCGAGATGGCGGCGTTTCCCCTTCTCCTCGTCCTCCTCCCTCCCGCGCAGCTCGAGGTGCACCCGGTCGCCCGCCTCCTCCGGCCGATGCCGGAGAGCTTCGCCTCCCGGTACGGCTCGCACATCCGCTCGGGACCCTCCGAAGGGGAGGGCGCCCTCCCCTTCCTCCCCGCCTCGGGCCGTCTCGGACTCCTCTCGGCCGACGTCCTCCAACAGCTCTTGCGCCGGGCCGTGGGGGGTGAAGCGCTCGCCTTCGACACGCTCGGCGACGCCCTGGTGGTCCGCGGCCCCTCGACGGCCCAGGCGAAGGTCCGCGACCTCCTCGAGGCGCTGCAGGCGGTCGCCGCGCAGCGGATCGAGGTCGAGGTCTCCCTCCACGAGGCCCCCGCCGAGAACGCCCCCGCCGACCCGGAGAAGCGGCTCGCCTCGGCTCCCCTCCTCGGGCGCGCGCGGCTCGAGCTCGCCCCCGGGGCCGTCGGCTCCTTCGGCCGGCGGACGGAACGCTCCTTCCTGATGGACTACGACGTCGAGGTCGCGGAGCGCGCGTCCGTCGCCGACCCGGAGTTCGGGACCTTGCTCGCCGGCCTCGGGGTCGACCTGCGAGCGAGCCCCCTCTCCGACGGCCGGATCCACCTGACGCTCCTCGCCGACCGTGGCGAGGTGCTCGGGACCGAGCCGTTCGAGACCGGCGCGATCGGCCTCGGAACCCTCGAGATCCCTCGGGTCGCGGTCGGCTGCCTCGCCGCCTGCGCCTCGCTCCGCGAAGGGGAGCGCGCCCTCTTCGAGGTCCGAGGCCTCCCGGACCGCGAGGGCCCGGGGCTCCTCCTCTCGGTCCAGGCGCGCGCGCTCCCGCGCGAGGGGGAGCTCGCCGGCGGGGTCCGCCTCTTCTCCGTCGGGTTCCTCGCCGACGCGGGCGGGAGGATCCTCCCTCGGATCGACGAGCGTCTCCTCCCCGTCCCGGACGAGGAGGCCGCGGATCCGGAGACGGTTCCCCCCTCCCGCTTCCTCGAGTGGCTACGGGAGACCTACGGCGCGGCGCGCTTCGACGCCGCCCTCGGGGCCTCCGGCCTCGCCGTCCCCTGCTCGGACGCCCGCCTCGCCTTCGCGGGCGTCCCGAAGGAGGTCCTCGACCGCGCCGAGGAGCTCCGCGCGGGGATGGAGAAGCCCCTCGCCGCGGGGGTCGCCCTGGCCCTCGAAGTCGGGGCGGAGGGGAGCGCCCCGCGGGCGAGCGTCCGCCTCGCCGCGACCGTCGGCCGCTCCTGCGGCGCCCTCCTCGGCGTCGAAACGACGAGCGTCGCCGACTACGACGTCGAGATCGCCCAGCGTTCCGTGGCCGCGGATCCGGTCGTCGTCCGCGAGTTCGACGGGGTCGTGTTCCGGGCGCACCTCCTCGCCCTCGAGGGGGATCGCGCCGTCCTCGAGGTGGAACTCCTCGGCCGCGCGGTCGGCCCGCGGACGCGGCGCGCGACGGGGGCGCGCTACCTCGGCGACGTCGAGACCGCTCCGACCGAGCGCGCCGCGCTCCGCCGGATCGTCACGCTGCGGCCCGGGGAGCGCGTCCTCCTCGGGGAGCTTCCCCCCCCCGCCGGGGAGGGCCCTCGCCTCGCGGCGTTCCTGTCGGCCTCGCCCGCCCGGTGAGGTTTGTCACGCTCTGTATAGTTGATGACCTGCCTCGGCGCGCATGAAGCTCGGCCTCCACCAAAGCCTCCGCCTGGAACAGCGGCTCCTCCAGTCGCCGCAGATGATCCAGGCGATGCAGATCCTCCAGCTGCCGAGCCTGGAGCTGCGCGAGCGCGTCGAGCGAGAGCTCGAGGAGAATCCCTTCCTCGAGGTCGTCGAACCCGAAGCGCCCCCCCCCGAGGAGACGCGCCCCTCGCGCGAGGAGCTCTCGATTGACGGCGCCCGCCTCGAGGTGATCGGGAGGCTCGAGCGGATGCTCGAGGAGCGGCCCCCCGGCCCGGGGGCGGCGCGCCACCCTGGCTCGAACGGAGAGGAAGACCCGCACTACGACGCCCTCCTCAACGCCCCCGATCCGCACGGCACGATCGCCGATCGGCTCCTCCCCGACCTCCGGAGCGAGGAGATGACGGAGCGGGAACGCCAGATCGGGGAGTACATCCTGAACTGCCTCGACGCGCGCGGCTATCTCGTCGCGGGGCTCGAGGAGATCGTGACGGGACTCGCGGCCGAGCTCCCCGACGTGACGGTGGAGGAGGTCGCCGCGGTCCTCGAGCGGGTGCGGCGCCTCGGCCCCCCGGGGATCGGAGCGCGGGACCTCCGGGAGTGCCTCCTCCTCCAGATCGAGCGCCTCGGCGGCCGGGGGGACCTCGAGCGGCTCCTCGTCGAGCGCTACCTCCCCGACCTCGCGAACAACCGCCTCCCCAAGATCGTCCGCGAGACGGGGGCAAGCCTCGAGGAGATCAAGGAGGCGGTCGCGTTCCTGAAGACCCTCGACCCCGCCCCGGGGGCGGGGCTCGACGCGGGGAGGGCCGCCGCGATCATGCCCGACGTGCTCGTTGAGGAGCTCGAGGGGGAGTTCGTGGTCACCCTCGAGCGAGGAGACCTCCCGCCGATTCGGGTCTCCCCCGACTTCCGCCGCTTCCTCGAGGAGGCGAAGGTCGACCGCGGCGCCTTCGAGCTCCTCAAGCGCAAGCTCGAGTCCGCGAAGTGGCTGATCGAGGCGATCGGCCAGCGGGAGTCGACGTTGCTGCGGATCGCGAAAGAGGTCGTCCGGCGCCAGCGCGACTTCCTCGAGCACGGCCCCTCCCGCCTGCGGCCGATGCGGATGCAGGAGATCGCCGACGCCGTCGGCGTCCACATCTCGACGGTGAGCCGCGCGATCAAGGGGAAGTACATGCAGACCCCGCGGGGGATCGTCGAGATGCGCTCCTTCTTCACGGGGGGGACGGAGATGGAGACGGGGGAGGTCGAGTCCCAGACGGCGATCAAGGAGCGCGTGCGCGCGCTGGTCGAGACCGAGGACGCGCGCCGGCCCCTCTCCGACGAGGAGATCGCCGACCGCCTGCGGGAGCAGGGGCTCGCGATCGCGCGCCGGACGGTGACCAAGTACCGCCGCGCGCTCGGGATCCGTCCCTCCAGCGTGCGCCGCGCCTACTAGCGGGGCGCTTGCCGGCCCGCGGCCGCGCGAGTAGAACGCGCGCCCGCCTTCCCCCCCATGGCTGGACGCCCCCCGAGCGAGAAGGACCGCTATCTCTCGGGCGAAGCCGTCGACCCCCCCGTCGTCGAGGGGTCCGACGCGCTCGCCGAGCTGATCGACCGCACCTTCCTCGCCTACAACGCGGGGAGGCTCCGGGAGGCCTGCCGCCTCCTCGTGGAGCGGATCCTCCGCCCCGAGGTGACGGTCGGCGTCTCGATCGCGGGGGCGCTCACGCCGGCCGGGCTCGGCCGCTCTTGCCTGATCCCCTGGATCCGGGCGGGCTTCGTCGACTGGATCGTCTCGACGGGCGCGAACCTCTACCACGACGCGCACTACGCGCTCGGGTTCCGGATGCGCCGGGGCTCCTCGGCCTTCGACGACCGGGAGCTCCAGCGCCTCGGGGTCGTGCGCATCTACGACCTCGTCTTCGACTACGACATCCTGCTGCGGACGGACGAGTTCTTCCGCCAGCTCCTCCGCACGGAGCCCTTCGGCCGGCCGATGTCGACGGCGGAGTTCCACCACCTCGTCGGAGCCGCCCTCCTCGAGCGCAACGCCGCCCTCGAGCGCGCGCACGCCCTCCCCGAAGGGGCGAGGGGGTCGAGGGACGGGACCTCCCCCTACGAGTGCGTCCTGACGGCCGCCGCGCGCGCCGGGGTCCCGATCTACACCTCCTCGCCCGGCGATTCCTCGATCGGGATGAACGTCGCCGAGGTCGCCATGAAGGAAGAAACGCGCTTCGCCTTCGATGTCCTCGCCGACGTGAACGAGACGACCGCCCTCGTCTACGACGCGAAGAAGTCGGGCGGCCGCCACGCGGCGGTCATGTTCGGCGGAGGGTCCCCGAAGAACTTCCTCCTCCAGACCGAACCGCAGATCCGCGAGGTCTTCGGCCTCGACGACGCGGGCCACGACTACTACCTCCAGGTGACGGACGCGCGGGCCGACACGGGGGGCCTCTCCGGGGCGACCCCGGGCGAGGCGGTCTCGTGGGGGAAGGTCGACCCGGCGAAGCTCTCCGACGCCGTCGTCGTCTACTCGGACACGACGATCGCGATGCCCCTCCTCACCTCCTACGCGCTCGCCCGGTGCAAGCCGCGGCCCCTGAAGCGGCTCTACGAGCGCCGCCGCGACGCGCTCGAGCGCGTGCGGGGGGACCTCCGTTTGACAGCCGCCCGTCGGGGGCTATCCTCGTAGCGCCCCGCGTCGGGCGCGAAGGGCGGCCGCGCGGGGCGTTTCGTCTCCGCCCCCTGAACGCAGGAGAAGTCCGTGGCGATCCGCGCAACCGAGATCCGGAAGGGGATGGTCCTCCTCCACGAGCGCGACTACTGCCTCGTCCTCGACTACCAGCACATCACGCCGGGGAACTGGAGGGCGATCCACCAGGTGAAGATGCGGAACCTCCGGACGGGGAGCCAGGTGCAACTCCGGCTCGGCTCCACCGACACGGTCGAGGTCGCCTACCTCGAGAAGCACGCCTGCGAGTACCTCTACAAGGAGGGGCGCGAGGGGTACGTGTTCATGAACACGGAGTCCTACGAGCAGTTCAAGCTCCCCGCGGCGGTGATCGGCGAGTCGATGCGCTTCGTCACGGAGAACTCCCCCGTGACGGTGACGTTCCACGGCACGACCCCGATCTCCCTCGAGCTCCCCTCCTCGGTCGTCCTCAAGGTGGTCGAGTCCGAGCACGCGGTGAAGGGGGACACCGTCTCGAACATCCAGAAGACGGCGAAGGTGGAGACCGGCTTCGAGCTCAAGGTCCCGATGCACGTCCAGGTCGGGGACCGGATCAAGGTGAACACGGAGACCGGGGAGTTCCTCTCGCGGGCGAAGGAAGGGGAGTAGGGCGGGGCCTCGCCAGGCCGGTCCTTGTCCACCCGCCGCGCCGGCCGTCGGCTCTTCCTCTCGCTCGGCGCCCTCCTCCTCCTCGACCTCGGCCTCTCCCTCTCCGCGATCCGGGACGGCCTCTTCCTCGGCCGGCCCCTCCCCCCCTTCGGCGCCACGACCCACCCGCGCCAGCGGGCCTGGCTCGCGGCGGAGCGCGCCTCTCGGGGGACGAAAGCGCCCCCCGAGGGGACCGGTATCTTCGACCCGGAGCTCGGGTGGACGAACCGGCCGTCGAGCCGCAGTCCGAACGGAAGGGAGACGATCGACGCCCTCGGCGCGCGCGGCCCGCGCGCGTACGCGCGGGTCAAGCCCGAGGGGGTGCTGCGGCTCCTCTGCTTCGGCGACTCCTTCACCTTCGGCGCCGAGGTCGCGGACCCGGAGGCCTGGCCGTCGCAGCTCGAGGCGATCGACCCGCGGATCGAGGCAGTCAACTTCGGGGTCGGCGGCTACGGGACCGACCAGGCGCTCCTCCGCTTCCGCCGCGAGGGGCGAGACCTCGGCGCCGACGCGGTCCTGATCGGATTCCTCCTCGAGAACGTGGGCCGGAACGTCAACCGCTACCGGCCCCTCTATTACCCCGCGACCGCCGTCCCCGCCGCGAAGCCGCGGTTCGTTCTCGGCGGAGGAGGCCTCGGGCTCCTCCCCCAGCCCTTCTCCACGCGGGAGGAGTTCGTGGACGCCGTCGCGGAGGGATCCGTCCTCGCGCGGCTCGCGGAGGGGGAGTCCTGGTCCTCCGCGGCCCCGCCCGGCCCGCTCCGATTCTCCTCCGTCGCGCGCCTCGCCGCCGCCGGCCTCGCCTACTCCGCCCGCCAGGCGCGCCGCCTCCTGCTCGACGAGCAAGGGGAGCCGTTCCGCGTGACCGTCGCCCTCCTCGAGAGCTTCCATCGCGAAGCGCGCGCCGCGGGAGCCCGGGAAGCGCTCGTCCTCGTCTTCCCCCGGGAGGAGGAGATGAACGCGCTCGTTCGCGGGGAAGACCGTTACTGGAAGGGGCTCCTCGGCGCGCTCGCCGCTCGATCGATCCCCTTCCTCGACCTCTCGGAGGAGCTCGCGCCCGCCCATCGCGCGTCGCGGGGAGGGGGGGATGCGGAGGGCGTCTTCCGCGCGGGACACCTCTCCCCCACCGGGAACCGCATCGTCGCTCGCGCCGTCTTCGAGCGGGTCGCGCGGCTCCTCGAGCCCCCACGCTGATCCGTCCGGGCTCGGCCCGTCGCCCTACTCTTCCTTCCGCAGGAGCGCCCACTCGCTGGCGGCCCCCCGACCGACGGGCCTCCACCCAGGAAGGGGACGACCTCCCCTCCTCGCCCCTTCGAGGAAGGGCGCCGCGCGGACCTCCCGATCCCCGACGAACAAGAACTCGACGTTCCCCTCCCGGAGTGCCGCGTAGAAGGCGGCCTCGTCCGGCGCCGCGGCCGGCCACATGCTCTCGGTCCCGGAGAGGCCCGCGAGGTGCGGCTTGCGCGCGGCGAGGACGGTCGGCTCTCCGGCCGTTTCCGCCCGCAGGAGCTCGGCGACGCGCAGCAACTCGACGGGCTCGCTGGAAACGTACTCGCGGAGTTTCCACGCGGCCGTCGCGAGGAGGGAGAGGGGCACGAGAAGGGCGAGGGTCCGCCGGATGCGTCGCGTTCGACTCTCCTCCCCCCTTCGACGGGTGAATCGGAACAGACCCCGTGCCACGAAGAAGTAGGCGAAGGGGAGGAGGGGGACGAGCAGACGGCTCGAATGCGGCGCGAGGCAAAGGGGGAGGAAGGCGAGCAGGAACCCGAGGGCCATCCGTCGCGCCGGCCCCTTTTCCTCGGCATCGCTTTCCGGGACGAGAAGCGGCCCGAGCCCGAAGGGCTGGATCCCCGCCCACGCCAGATTGAGGAGCACCGCGAGCCCCTTCGAGAGAACTCGCCCGAGCGCCTCGACCGGCCGGGAGAGGAGGACGTCCGCCAAGCGAGGGAACCGGCGCGCCGCCTCGAGGAGGTCCTCCTGGTCTCCAACGTCCCGGCCATACAGCGCGGAGGCGGCGACGAGGTGGAGGTGACTGGCCAGGGGATGGCCGTTCCATCGCCAGTTGAGGAACCACCACCAGCCCGAGGCCACGAGGAAGCCCCCGACGAGGGTCGCGAGCCGGCCGATCCTGCGTCCGATCCTCTCCCGCTCGACGCGCGAGCCGAGCGCGATCCAGCCTCCCCATGCGAGGAGGAATGCGCCGTTGTACCGGACGAGCGTGGCCCACCCCGCGAGGAGCCCGGCGACGAAGAACGCCCTCCCCTGCCCGCGGTCCAAGCAGAGGAGCGCAGCCGCCGTCCCGAGGACCAGGGCGAGGAAGAAGGCCTCCGTGCTCGCGAGGACTCCGAACCGCCCTGCGCCGAACAGGGTGAGCGCCTGGAGCCAGAGCCCCGCCTCCGGATGCAACGCCCGTTTCCCGATCAGGAAGGCGAGGAGCCCGGCGACCACGAGGCTGCCCACCGAGAGGAGCTTGGCCGTCTCGAAGGGGTCGCCGAGGGCCGCGCTCAGCGCGCCGAGGACGAGCGGATACCCGGGACCGTTGAATCCGAAGAACCGGGGCTCCCCGGCGAGCAGCGCCCGGGACTCCGGCAGGTAACGCCCGTAGAAGTCCGCCTCCGTGTCGTAGCCGCCGAGCTCGTGTTCTCGGGCAACGAGGAGCAGGCCGACGGCGACGATCGCCGAGATCGCGAGGGCGATCCCCAGCGGAGGGAGGCGCTTCATCGCGGTGCATCCACCGTCCGGCCCGTTCCCTTCTCCGCGACCGCGACGGAGATCGGCCCAGGCGAATGGGTAGCGAGGCCGGTGACCCGCGACAGGATGTCGACGCCGAGGAAGCGGGCGCGGAGGAGACGAGACGAAGGGTCCGGGAGGGGAAGGATCCTCCGGATCAGGGCTCCTCCAGGTACACCTTGACCCCGAGGTCGTCCGTCACGATCCGCCGGGGCCACTCCGCCACGAGCCGCGCGCGCTCGCGCAGCCGCGCGCGGAAGCGGGTTCGCAGCGGCCCGGGCCAGTCGTCGAGGTCGGCGTCGTTCACGATGTACCAGAGGCGCCCGCGCTCCGGCGCCCCCCGCTCGAACTCCTCCAGCGTGTACGCGGAGAGCCAGAACGCCCGGGTCGGCTCCCGAAGCCGGCTCGAGCCGGGGTTCAGGTAGAACTCGACGATGGGCGCCTGCGTGGAGGCGATCGCGTCCCCGTCGCGCGCGCCCTCCCGGACCGCCGCGCACGCCTCCCGCCAAGACGCCCGGTGCCCTGCGTGCGGGCCGAAGTAGAGGACCGTCTCGCCGAGTAGGTCCGCGGCCACCGCCGCGAGGATCCCGGCCGCGAGGAGCCGGCGCCCCGCGCGGGCGACCTCGAGGGCCCCCCAGGCGACGAGGGTGATCAGAGCGGGGAGCGTGTAGACGATGTACTGCGCGTTCGCGCGCGCGAAGAAGGAGGCGAGGAGGCCTCCGCCGATCGGTCCGAACGAGGCGAGGGTGAGGAAGAGCGCTCCGCGGTGGCGAACGCGGATGCCCTCGAGGGCGGCGAACGCGGCCGCCGCGAGAAGAGCGGGCCGGGCCCAGAAGGCGACCGTCGCGAGGAAGAGGGCCGGCGAGGGGCTCTTCGTCGGGTTGCTCCGATAGCTGAGGAACGTGTCCCGGAGCAGGGGGACGAGCAGGACCCCGAGGACCAGGCCGGTCGCGACGAGAGCGCCCGTGCGCACGCGCGTGAAGCGGACCTTCCCCCGGAAGCCGCTCAACCCCGCGAAGAAGAGGGGGGCGGGGATGAGGGAGACGCCGAGCAGTCCCGCGCTCGGATGGGTCGCGACGGCGACGGCGAGCAGGGTCCCTCCCGGAAGGAAGAAGCGGAGCCTCGCCCGGTCGAGTCCGAGGAAGAGGAAGCCGAGCGCGGCGACGACGAGGAGGACGAGGAGGGCGTAGTAGCGCGCGAACTGCGACCAGTAGACGTGCCAGGGGGCGATCGCGAGGCCGGCGGCCCCGAGGAGCGCCGCTCCGCTTCCCACGACCGGGGAGAAGGCGAGGGCCGCGAGCGGCACCGTGAGTGCGCCGACGAGGGCCGGGCCGATCCGCGCCTCGAACTCCGTCACCGGTCCCTTGGCGCCGAGGACGAGCCGCTCGAAGGCGTACCCGACCGGGAAGCGAAGCCTCGCCCCGTCGTCGCGACCGAGCGCGTGGATCGCGTCGTGGATCGTGAAGGCCTCGTCCGTCTCGAGGCTCCACTCGCCGAGCCGGGCCAGCCGGACTCCCGCGGCGAGGACGCCGACCAGGAGGCATCCGGCGAGGAACGCGCCGGGGCTCCTCCCCTCCTCCCGCGTCGCGACCGGCGCCACGGGCGCGGGGGCGTCGAGAGCCCCGCGGACGATCCCGAGGAACGACACGGGGGCTAGGGCGCCCCCGCCCCGCAGAGGGCGTCCGCTCCTTCGAGGACGTAGCCGAGCGCCTCGGGAGATCCTCTCCCGCCGAGGGCGCGGAGGAGAGCGGTCCACTCGAAACTCTCCCGGGCGAGGACGACGGCCCTTCCGTCCCCGTCCACTTCGATCGACAGGAGGTCGCGCGACTTTCCCGATCCGGGATGCGTGCGGAAGAGCCTCCCCCCTCCCGCTCCCCTCCGTTCCTCGTGCTTGAAGCTCCCCTGCCGGAGGAAGGCGCGCACCGTCGAGGGAACGTCCCCGCTCGCCGGGAGGGCGATCCGCCAGGCGTCGACCCGCCGCTCCGCGTCCTCGACGCCGACGAAGGAGCACCAGGAGACCCCGGTCCCGCGCTCCCGGAGGATCGCCTGGATCCGCTCAGGCTCGACCGGGGGCGCGAAGAGGAGATCGACGAGGAGGAGCCCGTGGAGGCGCGGGAGCCCGGGCGAGGTGCCGCGCGGACGCACGTAGCGAGGGAGGAGCGCGGCGTCTCCCCGGAGGATCGCCCGGGCGAGGCTCGCCGCGATCGCCTCCCGCGGGACCGAGGCCGCGAGGGCCTCGAGGCGGAGGGCGACGCGGACCGCCTGCGCGGGGCGCCTCGCGAGGCTCTCCTTCTCCCATCCGGGCGGGGGCGGCGCCGCGACGTGGCGCCGGACGATCGCCCGGATCTGGAAGGGCTCCTCGCACGCCTCGCAGCGGGTGCAATGGCCGCGCGCGCCGGGACGGTCGAGGCAGTAGCCGAGGTCCCGGAACCGCTCGGAGGCCCGCGCCGTGAGGTGGATGAAGGCGGGGGCGACCCCCAAGTGGATGTCGCTCCAGGGGAGGCAGTCCCCCGGCTCGGCCGCTCCCGTGAACCGGGTCGGATCGATCCCGAGCGCGGCGATCCGCTCGCGGAAGCGCCGGGCGGTCCGCTCGGGGATCCTCCCGTAGTAGACGAACCGGTCCTCGAGCGAGGAGGCGAGGAGCGGGCCCTGCAGGCGCCGGTCCCCGCGGAGGAGGTAGGCCGAGACCTCGTTCTCCCCCTCCGCCACCGCGCAGCGGAACTCGGCCCCGCGGCGGGCGCAGACGCGCGCGATCCGGCGCACGATCGGGTCGCGCTCGGGGGGGATCGAGCGGCAGGGGAGGTACTGGCTCGGCGTGTTCGGCATCGCGACGAGGGGGGTCACGTTCACGATGAGCCTCGTCGGTCCCCCCCCCGCCTCCCCCCGCGCGCCGCCGAGGGCCCCCGCGACGTCCGCGAGCAGGGTTTCGAGCTCGCGGAAATCCTCCTCCTCCTCGAGCCCCGTGACGATCGTGAAGATCTTGAGCTCCCGCAGGCTCCCCGTGTCCCCGAGCCTCCGGCACGCCTGGAGCACGTCCGCCGTCGGGAGCGACTTCTGGAGGAACGCGCGCAGGCGCTCGGAGATCCCCTCGAGCCCGCAGGTGACGGAGTTCTTCCCCGCGGCCGCCTCGACGGAGGCCATCGCCGCGTCGTGCGCGAGGATGTCGAAGCGCTGGGACTTCATCGCGACGCGCGCGACCTCGCGGGCGGCCGCCGGCACGAGGGCGTGGAATCCCCCGTGCATGTTGAAGTTCAGGGAGAAGAGGTTGACCGTGTGGAGCCCCTGGTTCGCCTTCGCGCGTCGGATCGATTCGAGGAGGTCCGCCGCGCTGCGCTCGCGGTAGGGCTTAAGCTCCCAACCCTCCCGGCAGAAGGAGCAGTTGGCCGGGCACCCCCGGTCGATCTCGACCGAGGCGACGCCCGCGGCCTCCGCGTCGAAGGGGACGAACCCCTCCTCGAGCGTGCGGACCCCCGCGAGGCGCGGGAGGGTGCTCTTCCGCAAGGGGAGGGGCGCGGAGGGGTCGACCTTCTCGATCCCTGCGAGCCGGTCGCCCTCGAAGACCTGCCTGTAGCGGTCGGCCTCGTAGTAGCCGGGAACGCGCGCGCGCCACTGCGCGAGCACCTCCTCCTTCCCCTTCCCGGCGGCTCGCACCTCGCCGAGGATCCGGAGGAGGAGGGGCCAAGCCCCTTCCCCTTCCCCCACCACGACCGCGTCGAGGAGGGAAGCGCCGGGCTCGACGCCGTGGAGGACCGAGGTCGAGGAGGCGTTCGCGCCTCCGAGGACGAGGAAGGGCACCCGCTCCTCGCCCAAGCGCTCCGCCTTGCGGAGCGGGATCCCGGAGGCGCGGAGGAGGAGAGGGAGGTTCAGGAGTTCCTGGGCGATCGAGTTCGAGATCCCGAGGACGTCGAAGTCCCTCGCCGGACGCTTCGTCGTCGTGCCGAAGAGCGGGGGGATCCCCCCCTCGAGCATGGCGGCGTATTCCGGGGGAGGAGGGAGGTAGGCGAAGTCGACGAAGGTCCCCTCGACCTCCCGGGCGAGCTGCGCGAGGAGGGGGTGGGTCATCGAGTCGGCGACGTCGCGGTAGGTCGAGAGGCGGACGACGAGGACGCGGACCGCGGAGGCGTCCCATTCCTCGGGGGCCTGGGTTCCCGCCTCCCCTCCGAGGAGCCAGGGGGCGCCCCGTTCCTCGATCCAGCCGCGGCACCAGTCGAGGACTCTCGGGCGGCCGGCGGAGGGGGAGGAAGCGGGGGGCGGGAACATCGGCGACGGTTGGAGGCCAAGGATAGGTCTTGTGGCCCGGGGCGGCAAAACTCAGGGGGCCCTCTCCGCCCGGGCGCGCGCGACCGTGGCGTGTCCGTTCCCCTGCGGCGCCCCTCCCCGGAGGATCCGTCGGCACGCCTCCTCCCAGCCGGCGGCCGCGGCGAGGCGGACCTTGTGACAGGCCTCGATCCGGTCGGCCGCCTCCTCCGGGTCGTCCGTGAGGAAGAAGAGCTCCGCGTCCTCCGGGGAGATCATGCCGGCCCGGCGCATCGGGCCCCGGATCCACTCGACGAGGGGGGCGTAGTGGCGCCGGCCGAGCAGGACGATCGGGGAGCGCTCCATCTTTCCCGTCTGGACGAGGGTCAGCGCCTCGAAGAACTCGTCCATCGTTCCAAAGCCGCCGGGGAGGTAGACGAAGGCGCTCGCGTAGCGGGCGAAGAGGACCTTCCGGACGAAGAAGTAGCGGCACGTGAGCGCGATGTCCTGGTAGCCGTTCGCGGCCTGCTCGAGCGGCAGGTCGATGTTGAGCCCGACCGAGACCCCTCCTCCCTTCTTCGCCCCGCGGTTCGCGGCCTCCATGACGCCGGGACCGCCCCCCGTCACGACGGCGAAGCCGCGGCGCGCGAGGAGTTCCGCGAGGGCGAGCCCCAGCCGGTAGGGAAGGCTCCCCCGCGGCGCCCGCGCGCTCCCGAAGATCGAGACCGCGGGCCCAAGCTCGCGGAGGGCCTCGAAGCCCTCCACGAACTCCCCCAGCACCTTGAAGACGAGCCAGGTATCGGAGCCCTTGCGGCGGGACAGCTCTTCGGCGGAGAGACGGGACATGGAAGGGGGGGACTCCGGGCCGGGGAGGCTCGAAGGGGGCTCCAAGGGATCGGCCGGAAGGGGCTCCGAAGGTGAGCCCTGTCCCCTGGTTCTCCGTCCGCGGAGAATCCCCACCGCGACCGAACCGGGATGCGCCGCGCCCTCCGCCCCTGCCTATTCCTCCTCGGCGCTCTCCTCCCCCGGGCGGCCGCGCAGTCCCTGCCGGCGACCGGCCCTGGATTCGACTTCTTCCCGGAGGGGACGTACGACCCGGCGGTTCCGACCCCTCGCTCCGTCCTCGGCTACGAGCTCGGCGAGGCCTACACGGAGCAGTGGCGGCTCGCCCGGTGGATCGAGGCCCTAACGGGGGCAAGCCCGCGAACGAAGCTCTTCCGCTACGGGGAGACCTACGAGAGGCGCCCCCTCCTCCTCCTCGCCGTCTCCTCTCCGGAAAACCTCGCCCGGCTGGAGGAGATCCGGGCCGACGTCGCCCGCCTCGCCGACCCCCGCCGTCTCCGCGACGAAGCCGAGGCCGATGCGATTCTCGATCGGACCCCGGCGGTCGTGTGGCTCTCCTTCTCGGTCCACGGGAACGAGGCTTCGGGGACCGAGGCCGCGATCGGGCTCCTCTACCAGCTCGCGGCGGGGACGGACGCGAGGACGCGGGAGGTCCTCGCGAGCACCGTGGCCCTGATCGACCCGAGCCTGAACCCCGACGGCCGCGACCGGTTCGTCAGCTGGTACCGCTCCGTCGCCGGCGCCCTCCCCGACGCCGATCCCCAGGCCCTCGAGCAGGACGAGCCCTGGCCAGGCGGCCGGACGAACCACTACCTGTTCGACCTGAACCGGGACTGGGCCTTCCTGACCCAGGTCGAGACGCGCGGCCGGATCGCCGAGTACCTCCGCTGGATGCCGCAGGTTCACGTCGACCTGCACGAGATGGGGGCGGAGTCGACCTATTTCTTCTTCCCGGCCGACGTTCCCGTAAACCCGAACTTCCCGGAGGCGACCCTCGAGTGGCACCGGGAATTCGGGAAAGGGAACGCCGAGGCCTTCGACCGCTTCGGCTGGCCCTACTACACCGCCGAGCGATTCGACCTCTACTACCCGGGCTACGGCGACTCCTGGCCCTCCCTCCAGGGGGCGATCGGGATGACCTACGAGCAGGCGGGGCAGTCGGGGGTGCGCTTCAAGCGGGAGGACGAGCAGGTCCTCACCCTCCACGACCGCTCCTGGCACCACTTCACGGCGGCCCTCGCGACGCTCGAGACCGCCGCCCGGAGGCGACGCGCGCTCCTCGCCGACTTCGCCCGCTTCCATCGCACCGCCCTCGAGGAGGGGCGGCGCGGTCCCGTCCGGGAGTACCTCTGGAAGGAGGGGGAGGACCCCGCGCGCGCCTACGCCCTCGCGGCGCTGCTCGCGGCGCAGGGGATCGAGGTCGAGCGGGCGAAGGGGGCGTTCGTCGCGGGCCCGCTGACGAAGGTGGGCGGTGGGCGGATCGAGCGCGAGCGGTTCGAGGCCGGGACCTACCTCGCCTCGCTCGCCCAGCCGAGGAAGCGCCTGCTCAACGCCCTCCTCGAGCCCGATCCGAGCCTGCGCGACCTCTACTTCTACGACGTCTCCGCCTGGAACCTCCCCCTCGCCTTCGGGGTCGAGGCGTGGTTCGCTCCCGCGCGGGCCCAGGTCGAGCGGGAGCCCTTCGCGGACCGCGGCCCCATCGCCGGCCCCGAGGAGATGGGGGGCGAGCCGGCGGTGGTCCCGCGCGAGGGGATCTACGCCTACCTCCTCCCCTGGTCCGCGAGCGGCGCCCCCCCCCTCCTCCACCGGCTTCTCGCCGAGGGATTCCGCGCCTCCCTCGCGACCCGCGACTTTCGCCTCGAGGGGCGCGATTGGCCGCGGGGGACCCTCGTCGTCCCCGCCCGCGGCAACGGCGAGACCCTTCCCGAGCGCCTCGGCGCTCTGGCGGGGAAGCTCCGCGTCCCCGTCACCCCCGTCCGGACGGGGCGTGCCGAGCGCGGGATCGACCTCGGCTCGGGGCACGTCGTGCCCCTCCGACCGCGGAGGATCGCGATCGTCGCCGGCGAGCGCGTCTCCTCGGGCTCGTACGGCGCGATCCGCTACCTCCTCGAACGCGCCTATGGGATCGCCCACCACGTCCTCCCTCTCGCGGGCCTCCCTCGCGCGCGCCTCTCGGAGTACGACGCGATCGTCCTCCCTAACGGGTCGGGATACGGCACGGTCCTCGACGAGGCCGCGACGGAGCGGCTCCGCGACTGGGTGCGCGCGGGGGGAACCCTCGTCGCGATCGGCGGGGCCGCCGAGTGGGCGAGCGCGGAGGGATCGGGGCTGACCTCCGTCCGCCTGGTCCGGCCCGAGCCCGCCCCTGCCGACGACGGGAAGAAGGCGATCGAGTGGGTGCGCCTCGAGGAGCGGGAGCGGATCGAGCGCCGCCGGGGGATCCCGGGGGCGATCCTCGCGATCGACCTCGACCCCGCCCACCCCCTCGCCTTCGGCTCCGCGGAGACCTCCTTCGTGATGCAGACCTCCCCGCGGGCGTTCGCCCACGCGAAGGACGGAGCGAACACCGTCGCGGCCTTCCGCGAGGATCCCCGGGTCTCGGGCTTCGTCGGGGAGGAGGCGGGGAAGGTGCTCCGCCGGGCGGCCTTTCTGGTCGAGGTCCCGATGGCCCGGGGCCGGGTGGCGCTCTTCGCCGACGACCCGAGCTTCCGGGCCGTCTGGCACGGGCCGACGCGCCTCTTCCTGAACTCCCTCCTGCTCCCCTGACCCGGGAGGCCTCGAGGGCGCCCCTTCGGCCGGCCGAAGAGATAAGCTGTCGACGTGCGAGCGCCCCTCCTCCTGCTCCTCGCCGCCTCCGGCGGCCTCCTTGCCCCGGCGTGCGTCTCCCTCCGTGCGGAGGACCGCCTCTTCGTCTCGACCGAGCCTCCGGGCGCGTCGGTCTACGTGAACGGGCAGGACACCGGGTTCACGACGCCGACTTGGCTCCGACTCGGGATGGTAGGAGCCCCGCGCGTGACGCTGCGGTTAAAGGGACACCGGGCGGAGAGCTTCCTCGTCGGGAGCTCCTCTCTCCTGGAGGGGGCGAGCCTCGAGGCGGCGGAGAGCGTGCGCTACCTCGACGCGCCCCTCTTTTCCTACCTCGCCCCGGAGGACGTCCTCGTTCCGATCCGCATCCGGCTCCGCCGCGCGCCGGGCCGCGTGCACCTGAAGCTCCTCCCGGTCTGATGTCGGGCCGGGGCGTCCTCCTCGACCGGGACGGGACGATCGTCGAAGGCTCGGGATTCCTGCGCTCCCCGGGCGAGGTGGCGCTCCTCCCCGGGGTGGCCGCGGCGCTGCGCGACCTCGCGAGCGCCGGGTTCCGGCTCGCCGTGGTCACGAACCAGTCGGCGATCGCCCGCGGCCTCCTCGAGGAGGCGACCCTCGAGCGGATCCACGAGAGGCTCGGCGCGCTCCTCCGGGCGCAAGGGGGGCCCCGCCTCGACCGGATCTACGCCTGTCCCCACCATCCCGAGGAGGGTCGTCCTCCCTACCGGGTCGCTTGCGAGTGCCGCAAGCCCCGTCCGGGCCTCCTCCTCCGGGCCCTCCGCGAGCTCGACCTCGATGCCGCGCGCTCCTTCTCCGTGGGGGACGCGCCGCGCGACCTGGAGGCGGCGCTCGCCGCAGGAGTCCGATTCGTTGCGCTGCGCTTCTCCGACCCCCGCGCCTCCCACGAGGCTCCCGACCTCCCGGGCGCCGCGTCCTGGATCCTCGAGCAGGATCAGGGGAGGTAGCGCGAGAGCCGCCGGGAGAGGAGCTCGGTCACCCGGAGCGGCAACGTGCGCCACAGGCGCCGCGGGAGGTCGAGCGAGGGATTCGAGGGAGTGAAGGTCGGCACGCGGCGGCGCCGGACGAGGACGTAGCGGTAGTGGAGGGGGCTCGCCTCGAACCCCTGGTTCTTCTTGAAGTCGGCCGCCCCCGTGCCGCGGCGGCTGCGCCCGAAGTCGAACCACCGGTAGCCGCGCGCGCTCGCCCAGTCGAGGAGGCCCCAGTAGAGAAGGTTGTTGGCGTGCGACCGCTCGGCGACCTCGGTCACCGCCCCGGAGTAGTAGGGGAAGATCGTGTCCCGGAAGGCGAGGGAGAGGACGGCCGCGATCGGCTCCGACCCGCGCCGCACGACGTGGAGGTGGAGGCCCCCCGCGAAACCCTCTCGCAGGCGCTCGAAGTGCTCGCGCGGGAGACCCGGGGAGCCCAGGTGGCGCTTGTTGATCGCGAAGAGGCGCGCGAGGTCGGGGAGGTACCAGAGCCCCTCGACGAACTCGAGGCCGAAGCGCTCGCGCGCCTGGCGCGTTGCGGCCCTCGCCTTCCGCGGGAGGAGGGAGAGGGTGTCCGAGCCGGGGGGGGGAAGCTCCCGCCGGAAGGTGACGTAGAGGTCGTTCTCGGGGAGGTCGTTCCCCGGATCGTCGCGCCAGCGGAGCTCGAGGTACCCCACGCGGAGTCGCCGCGCGAGCGCCCCCGCGGCCGCGAGGAGCGCCGCCTCCGCCTCCCGGTCGACGGCGATCGGTCCCCCGTAGACCGCGTAGGGGACGGAGATCAGGTTGCGCCCGAGGAAGGGGGAGCGGACGTGGAAGAGGGGGAGGACGCCGGCGGGCCTCCCGCCCCGCTCGACGAGGAGGTGGCGCGGCTCGTGCCGGAAGGTCTCTTCGACGCACCGCGCCCAGGCCGGGAGGTGAAAGGGGGAGCCTCCCGCGTGCTCCGTCACGAGCGCCCGCCACTGCGCCTCGTCCCCCGGCTCCGCGGGCCGGACCCGGAGCTCTCCCCCCGCTCCACCCCTCGCCTGCACCTGCGCCGGCGCCGGCGCGCTCATTCGATCCGTTCGACCTTGTATTCCCGCAGGTGGCGCGCCTGCGTGAAGATGATGATCTCGCCGACGAGCCCGAACCCGACGATCTGGACCCCGAGCATCATGAGGGTGACCCCGAGGAGGAGGATCGGCCGCTCGCGCAGCGGCGGACCGCCGAGGAATTTCTCCGCCGTCGCGTAGGCGGAGATCCCGAGCCCCGCGAGGAAGAGGCCGAGCCCGATCGTCCCGAAGAAGCGCAGCGGCCGGTGCGTGAACTTCGTCAGGAACATGATCGCAAGGATGTCGAGGATCCGGCGCGCGTAGGCCCCGAAGCCGAAGAACCCCGACTTCCCGCGCTCCTTCAGGTGGCGCACCCGGATCTCGACGACCCGGAAGCCCTGGCGCTCGGCGAGCACGGGGAGGAAGCGGTAGAGGTCCCCGTAGACCGTGATCTCCTCGAGGACCGCCCGCCGCATCGCCCGGAAGATGCAGTTCACGTCGTGGAAGGAGATCCGCATCGTCCGGCGCAGGAGCCAGTTGAAGAGACGCGACTGGAGGCGGTTGACGAGCGAGTCGACGCGCGGGTGGCGCCAGGGGGTGACGAAGTCCGCTCCCGCCTCGATCGCCCCGAGGAGGCGGCGGACCTCGACCGGATCGACCTGGAGGTAGCCCGGCGCGGTGAGGATCACGGCTCCGGAGGCGCGCTCGAACCCGGCCGAGAGCGCGACCGACTCCCCGAAGCGTCGGGCGAGGGAGACGATCTTCACGTTCCCGCACTCGACCTTCAGGGCCTCGAGGAGCGCCCGGGGCTTCCCCCCCACTCCGTCGAGGACGAACACGAACTCGTGGCTGCGCCCGAGGCGCGCCAGCTCCTGCGAGAACGCCCGGAACAGGTCCTCGATCTCCGCTCCGGGGTCGTCGACGGGGACGACGACCGAGACGTCGACCCCGGGGAGCGCCGGGCGGGTCTTCGCCGGGACCTCGAGCGCGGCGCCGCTCACTCGACCTCCGTCTGGAACGCTCCGAAGAGGGAAGCCCCGCGGCGGTGCCCCGCCCGGACGGCGAGCTCGGCGAGGAGGCCGAGGAGGAGGAGGTCGATCGAGGTGAGGAGGAGGAGGACCGCGATCGCCGGGTAGACGACCGTCCCGAAGACGAGGGACGCCCCTTTCTCGATGAGTCCGAGGGCGAAGAAGGCGGCGGAGAGGGGGAGGAAGGGGAGCCCGAAGACCCCGAACCAATGCAGGGGGCGCGTCGAGAACTGGACGAGCATCTTGACGGTCATCAGGTCGAGGACGACCCGGAACGCCCGCGCGATGCCGTACTTCGAGCGCCCGAAGCGCCGGGCGCGGTGTCCCACCTCGACCTCCGACACGCGCGCGCCCGCGATCGCTCCGAGGACGGGGAGGAACCGGTGCATCTCCGCGTAGAGGGGGAGGCGGCGGAGGAGGGAGGCCCGGTACGCCTTGAGCGTGCATCCGCTGTCGTGGATCGAGAGCCCCGTCATCCGCCGGAGCACGCGGTT
The DNA here is from genome assembly GCA_035695825.1 of Planctomycetota bacterium. Classification (GTDB taxonomy): domain Bacteria; phylum Planctomycetota; class UBA1135; order UBA1135; family JAKEFM01; genus JAKEFM01. Next base: position 339,852 of record DASRRH010000026.1, read on the forward strand.
GGCGAGGAGGGAGGGGAGGCGCCGCGTGAGGAACGCGTCCCGCCGCAGCCGACGCCACCCGCTCACGAGGTCGAACCCCTCGCGGATCCGGGCGAGGAGCGCCGGCACGTCCGCGGGGTCGTTCTGGAGGTCGGCGTCCATCGTGACGACCGTTTCCCCCCGCGCGACGTCGAATCCGGCGGCGAGGGCGGCCGTCTGGCCGAAGTTGCGCCGCAGCGCGATCCGGTGCACGCGAGGGTCGCCGCGCCCGAGGGCGCGCAGGACCCGCCCGCTCCCGTCCGTCGAGCCGTCGTCGACGTAGAGGATCTCGAAGTTCTCCCCGGCCCCCTCCAGCGCCGCGACGATCTCCCCGTGGAGGATCGCGAGGCTCTCCTCCTCGTTGAAGACGGGGACGACGACCGAGAGGCCGGGCCGGTCGCGGGGCGGATCCGGGGAAGGCATCGACGTCGATTCTGCGCGCGCGGGGGAGGTCCGATCAATCAGGCGAGGAAGCCCAGAAGCCCGAAAAAAGTTCCGAGCGCGGAGAGGAGGCCGACGAGGACCTCGCTCCGGGAGACCCGCGGCGGGCGGGCGCGCCCCGGGGGGGCGGGGACCGGGACGGGGCCGGGCGGGAGGGGGGAGTCGGGCGCCGGCTCCGGGGTGAGGACCTCGCGCAGGATCGAGTCGAGCTCGCCGGCCGCGAACTCGATGCCGGGGAAGTCCTCGGCGTCCGTCGCGAAGGCGCGCTGCGCCCGCGCGCGGAGTTCCGCGAGGAGGAGGGTCCACTCCTCCCCCCCTCCCTCGCTCAGGCGAAGGCCCGCGCGCGGGGCGCGCGCCTCGAGGAGGAGGGGGGCGATCGGCTCGCTGCGGACGACGCAGCGGAAGCCGAGGGAGGCCGACGCGAAGGAGGAGCGGGCCGTGAAGCGCCGATCCGCCCGAACGGCGACCGGCGGGTCGAACCACGATCCCCCCTTGACGACGCAGACGTCGCGACCGGCGAAGGTCCGCGTCCATTCCCACACGTTCCCCGCGAGGTCCTGGCAGCCGAAGGGGCTCGTCCCCTTCGGGAAGGACCCGACCGGCGTCGTGTCGCGCCGCAGGCCATCCCCGGCGTTGCAGCGGCCCGGCTCGTAGTTCTCCCCCCACGGATAGGTGCGCCCGTCCGTCCCCCGCGCGGCCTTCTCCCACTCCTCTTCGGTCGGGAGGTCCTTCCCCGCGTGGCGGGCGCAGGCGAGCGCCTGGGCGAACGTGATCCCGACGGCCGGGTGATCGCGCTTGCGCTCGAGGAACCCGCTCTGGCGGAAGTGCTCGGGGAGCCGCGCCCCCGTCGCCTCCGCGAAGCGAGCGAACTCGACGTTCGTGACGGGGAAGCGGTCGATCCAGAACTCGGGGAGGACGCGCACCTCGCGGCGCGGCCCGAACAGGAACGGGCCTCCGGGCACGTGCGCCATGGCGGCGCGCGGCGGAGCGGCGGTCTCGTCCCCGACGCACGGAGCGGGCATCCCGCGCATCTTCCCCACCCCTCTATCGGCCGGCCTGCGCTCCCCCCTTCACCCTCTCGGCGGCTTGACGTGTCGGAGGCCGTTCCTATGTTCCCTCCGCGGACCCGGCGCCTCGCCCCCGATCCCCCCCTCGCGAGGCCGCGTCCTCCTTTGCGCCCTTCCCGGTGACCCGATCCCTCGTCGTCCTCGGCTTCGAGGGAAGCCAGGCGGCCGCCGCCGCCCTCCAGGGCGCCCTCGGCGCGTCGGGCGTGGAGCGCTTCGCGCGAGCGCGCGAGGCCCTGGCCTCCCTCGCGGGGGGGGGAGCCGAATTCCTGCTCGTCGAGGCGGAGGCCCTGCGCCCGGCGGAGGCGGAGGAGCTCCGCGCCCTCCTCGCCGGGCGGCCGGCCCTGCGCGCGGTCTTCGCCTTTGAACGGGAGGGGGAAGTGACCCTCCACCTCCGGGCGGCCGGCGCGCTCGGGCTCCGGAAGCCCCTCCTCGTCGAGGACCTCGAGGCGGTCGGGCGCCTGGCCGGGGAAAGGGGAGGGCCGCACGCGGGATCCGAGAACGGCGAGGTCCTCGCCGCGCGCTTCGCCACGGAGATCCGCGGGATCGCGCGGGTGCTCGTTCCCTCCGGCGCCCCCGTCCCCTCCCCCGCCGCCGCGCGCGCGGCCGCGCGCGAGCTCCTCGACCTCGCGGCGAGGCTCGACGCGATGGCGGCGGACAAGGGCTCCCTCCCCACCCTCCCCCGCGAACGCTTCGACCTGCGCGACCTGCTCGACCAGCGGATCGCGGCGCTCCAGGAGGAGTCGGGCGCGGGCCGGCGCCTCCGGCTCCGGGGGGAGCGCGGCGTCCTCGTCGAGGCCCCTCGGGTCCCCTTCGAGCGCGCGTGCGGCGAGCTCCTCTCCTTCGCCGGCGCTCTCTCCCTGCCGGAGGGGAGCGTCGAGGTCGCCGTCGAGCCCGGGAACCCTCCCCGGTTCGAGGTCTCCGTCGCGCCCGCCCCGGGCGCGGAGAGTCTCGAGCCCGCCGACCTCGACGAGTTCGCTTCGTCGGTCGACGGCGGGGGGACGAGGCTCCTCGCGTTCCAGGGCTTCTGCCAGGCCCTCGGCTGGTCCTGCTCCCTCGCCCGCGACCCGGGCGGACCGCTCCGCGTGGCGATCCTCGCGGGCCGTTCAAGCTGATCGCGCGGGCACTCCGATACGACCCCGGCTCCCCGAATGGTCCGGGAAAGAGGGATCGTCTACGTCGCGGTCGGGCTCGAGGCGGCCCGGTCGGTCGAGCGGCGGCTTCGCAAGCTCGACCCACGCGCTCTCCGGGAGGGGAGGTTCCATGTGGCCCCCGAAGAGGCGATCCCCTCCTCGCTGCGGGTCCTGTGGGGAGAGCGCCCCGTGGTTCTCGTCGGCGGGCGCGGGCCCGGCCTCCGCGAGAGCGCGGGAGCCCCTCCGCTCCCCCTCCCGTCGATCGCGACTCCCCCCCGAGCCGCGCCGCTCCTCGCGCCGGGCGAGGGGGATCCCCTCGGTCCGGTGGGCCGCCTCGCCGCCTGCGTCGCCCACGAGCTCAACAATCCGCTCGACGGCTGCCGGCGATTTCTGGAGCTCGCCCTCGACCCGCGGACCGAGCAGGGGGAGGGCCGGGAGTTCCTGCGTCACGCGAAGGAAGGGCTCGGCCGGATGGCGGAGGTCGTGCGCGAGCTCCTCGCCTTCGCGCGGGGCGCCGCCCTCGAGACGAGCGAGGTCGACCTCCACGAGCTCCTCTCCCAGGCCGCCGCCTCCGTCCGGGGGGGAACGCCCGCCCGTTTCGTTCTCGGTACCGCCCCCGGCCTCGCCCGGGTGCCCGGGGGCCTGTTCGCGGTCTTCACGAACCTCCTTCGCAACGCCCTCGAGGCGACCCCGCCGGGGACGCCGGTCGAGGTCGGTCTGCGCCGAACGCGGCGGGGGCGGTTCGTCGTCGAGATCCGCGACGGCGGACCCGGAATCCCTCCCGCGCAGATGCACCGGGTCTTCGAACCCTTCTACACGACCAAGGCGAACGGCACCGGACTCGGCCTCCCGATCGCCCGGCACGTGGCCCGCCGCCACGGCGCCCGGCTCCTCCTCCGGAGCCGGCCCGGGGAGGGCACGGTCGCCCGGCTCCTCCTCCCCCCTCCCCGGGAAGAGGAGAGGCCCCCCCGGTGACCGAGCCCCGCGTCCTCCTCGTCGACGACGATCCCTTCGTCACGCGGTCCCTCGCCGAGATCCTCTCCCGCGAGGGGTTCGAGGTCGCCACGGCCTCCGACGGGGTCGAGGCCGCCGCGGCCGCGCGCGAGCGCCCCTTCGACGTCGTCATCGCCGACGTCAACCTCCCGAGGCTCGACGGGCTCTCCTTGCTCCGGGAGATCCGGGTGGGCGAGTCGGCCCCCGCCGTCGTCCTCGTGACGGGGTTCGGGACCGTCGAGGCCGCCGTCGCTGCGATGCGGGAGGGGGCCTTCGACTTCCTCGCGAAGCCCCTGGTCGACGACGTCGTCCTCCTCGCGGTTCGGCGCGCGGTCGAGAGCCGCCAGCTCCGCCGCGAGAACGAGCACCTCCGGGCCCGCCTCCGGATTCCCGGAGGGTCCGACCGGATCGTCGGCAGCGACCCGAGGATGCAGCGCATCATCGAGACGATCGAGGCGGTCGCGCCAACCCGCGCGACCGTCCTCCTCACGGGCGAGTCCGGCACGGGGAAGACCGTCCTCGCGCGGGACATCCACCGCCGCTCCCCGCGCTGGGCGAAGCCCTTCGTCGAGGTGAACTGCGGCGCCTTGCCCGAGACGCTTCTCGAATCCGAGCTCTTCGGGCACGTGCGAGGGGCGTTCACGGGAGCCGTCAAGGACCGGCCCGGGAAGTTCGAGGCCGCGGAGGGGGGGACGATCTTCCTCGACGAGGTCGCGACGGGGTCGCCCGCCCTTCAGGTGAAGCTCCTCCGGGTCCTGCAGGACCGCGTCGTCGAGCGCGTTGGAGAGGCACGCCCGCGGCACGTCGACGTGCGCGTGCTCCTCGCGACGAACCGCGACCTCGCGGTGGAGGTGCGCGCGGGGCGGTTCCGGGAGGACCTCCTCTACCGGATCCAGGTCGTCACGATCGACGTCCCCGGCCTGCGGGACCGTCCGGGCGACATCCCGATCCTCGCGGAGTCCTTCCTCGAGCGCTTCTGCAAGGAGAACGACCGGAAGGTCCGAGGGTTCACTCGCGAGGCGATGGACGCCCTGCTCCGCCATTCCTGGCCGGGAAACGTCCGCGAGCTCGAGAACGTCGTCGAGCGCGCCGTCGTGCTCTGCCGGGGCCGGTCGATCGGCGTCGAGGACCTTCCGCGGACCCTCGGGGAGGAAGGGGGGGGGGCGGCCGTTCCCGCGGAGGCGGGCCCCCTGCCGCTGCGCCGGGCGCTCGAGGCCCCCGAGAAGCGCTTGATCGAACGGGCCCTCGCGACGAACGGCGGCAACCGCCAGAAGACGGCGGCGATGCTCGGGGTGAACCGGACGACCCTCTTCAACAAGATGCGGAAGTACGGGCTCCTTCGTCCGGGCGGGGAGGCCCCGAGCGGTTAACCGCCCGGGCGCGCGGCTCTATCCTCTCCTGACGATGTCCCCGACCCGCACCCTCGCGGGGGCGATGCTCCTCCTCGGGCTGCTCGCCGGGGGAGGCTCCCTCCTCTCCGGGGGGTGTCGCCGGACGGCGCGGTCCCACCTCGAGGCCGCCCGGGCATTCGCGGGCTCGCTCCGCCCGGAGGAATACGACCCGCCCGTGCGGCTCCGGATTCTCGAGGAACTCGACGCCGCCGTGCCGAAGGCCGAGGAGGCCGGCGACCGCGCCCTCCTGCGCGAGGCGCTCCTCTTCCGGGCGCAGATCTTCTCCCGCACCGGACTCGGGGACCGCGCGGTCGGGGACCTGCGCCAGATCCTCGAGCGGATCGATCCGCAGGACGAGACGGCGCTGCGGGACCTCGGGGTCCTCCACGAGAGCCTCGCCGAGGAGGAGAGGGCGATCCCCTACCTCGATCGAGTCCTCGAGCGCCGGCCCGACGACGCGGTCGCTCTGTTCTGGTCGGCGGACGCCTTCCGGCGTCGCGCCAACCGCAGGATCGAGCGCCTGCGGGAGAGGCTCGAGCCGCTCCTCGCGCAGCGGCAGACGCGGGAGGCGGCCGAGACCGCGGACGCCCTGGCCTACCTCCCCTCCTCGGACCCGCGGGCGGTGCGCCTGGCTCGCGAGCTCGAGAAGGGGAGCGTCCCCTCCGGCCTCCGCGCCACGGTTCTCGAGGCGATCGACGCGTCGCGGACCGCCCGCTCCGAGGCGCTCCAACGCTACCGACGATCGTTCCGCCTCCAGCCGGACGATCCCTCCCTGCGGTCGCTCGAGGGCCTCCTCCTCCTCTCCTACCGTGCGGGGCTCGAGGAGGAGACGCTCGCCGCGCTCGCCCTGGCCAGCGCCGTCCCCTCCGCGCGGCGCGATCCCGAGACCGCGCTCGCGGCCGGCCTCGTCGGCGTCCACCGCCTCCTCCCTCCTCCCGCAGCGCGGGGGATCTCCCCTCTCTCGGTCGAGCCCGTCCGCCACCTCCTCCGCCTCCCGAGCGAGAACCCCAAGCTCTGGTCGGTGATCCTCCCCCTCTCGCCGACCATCCTGGAGCGCTTCGTCGACGGCCGCGACCTCTCCTCCTTCGAGGGCATGGCGCGGTCCGATTTCTTCCGCAACTGGGGTCCGTACGACTCGGTCCTCGGCTTCCTCCTCCCCTATCTCACCGGAGTCGTGCGCGTCCTGAGGGGGGACCTCGATGGAGCGGTCGCGCCGCTCCGGGACGCGGCCTCGCGCGCCGACCGCGACCGGGCGCGGGGGGCGGTCGCCGGGCGGCTCCTCGCCCGGGTCGCCTACGTGCGCCGGGACCTCCCCCTCCTCCGAGAGGCGGCGAAGGGGCTCCTCGCCCTCGACGAGGACGACGCCGACGCTTTCGCGGTCCGGGGGCTCGGCGAGCTGCGCCTCGGGGGGGAGCCGGGCGAGGCGGCCGGGGCGTTGCGCCGCGCGATCGAGCTCGACCCCGGCGCGGGAGCCGACCTCGCCCGCCCCTGGGAAGAGGCGGAGGCGGGGGAGCAGGGGGCGCTCGGGCGCCAGGCCTCGACGCTCGCGGAGCGTCTCGTGCGGACGAGGGCTTCCATCGATCTCCAGGTCCCGGACGCGCCGCTCTTCCTCCTCGTGGCTCGGGCGCTCGAGTCGTTCGAGCGCAAGGAGGCGGCTCTCCGGAACGCACAGGAGGCCGCTTTCCGGCTCGGGGCTTTCCTTCCCACGACCCGCGCCCTCGGTCTGATGCAGGTCCGGTGCGGCCGCCGCGCCGAGGGGGCGGAGACGCTCCGGTCGGTCCTCGCTCTCGCCCCGGACGACCTCGAGTCGCTGCGCGCCTGTGTCTCCCTCGGACCCGAGGTCCCGAGGGAGGCGACGGTCCTCTTCCTCGATCAGGCGCCGCCTTCCGAGGCGAGGGCCCTCCTCGCCCGCCTCCGCCTCGGGCGCGGGGACGCGGAGCGCGCCCTCTCGCTCCTCGAGCCGGAGGAGGGCGATCCCGAGGCCGAGCGGATCCGGGCAGGCGCCCTGCGCGCCCTCGGTCGGAACGAGGCCGCGCGCGAGCGTCTCGGACGCCTCTCCCCCGAGCGCCTCGACCCCCTCCTCCTCTCCGGCGATTGGCTCGCCCTGGCTGCGGCCACGGGCGAGGCGCGGGACGCGGCGAGCGCCGCGGAGACGCTCCTCGCCCCCGGAGTCCCCGGGCCGAAGCGACTGGAGGGGGCCCTCCGACTCCTCGCCCTCGGCTTCGCGGGCGAGGTCCTCCGGCTCGTTCCGGAGGAGGAGGGACCGGACGCCCTCCGCACGCGCGGGATCGCTCTCCTTCTCCGTCGCGATCTCCTCGGGGCGCGAGACGCGCTCGACCGCGCGCATGGCCTGGGATCCCCGCTCGCCGCGCGGGACCTGGAACTCCTCTCCCTGGTAGCGGGAGATCTGCTTCCTCCCGTGCGCCCCCGGAAGGGAGCGGGGAGCCGGCAGGAGACCCGCGGGGGCTCGCCGGCTGGGCCCTCGACCGGGACCGCCGAACCCCCCGAGGTCCGGTTCGTCCGGCTCGCCGAGGACGCGCCGGGGTGGGAGAGCCTCCTTCTCGAGCGAACGGCCTCGCGCCGCGGGGAACCCTTCGTCGCCGGCGCTCGGGCGCGGGCTCTCCTCCGGTCGGGGCGAGCCTCCGCGGCGATCGAGGAGGCGGGGGCCCTTCTCCGGCGGGATCCGCGCGACGCCTCCGCCCTCGAGGTCCTCGCCCGGGCCTGCCGGGAGGAGGGGTGGGACCCGCTCGCGCGGGCGCCGGCCGCGGATCCTCCCGCGGGAACGCGCCCGGCCTCGCTCGCTCCCCTCGACCCTCTCGCCGCGTGGCGGGCGCTGCGGGGACGCGCCCTCGGCGGGGATCGCTCGTTCGACGGGGAGGACCTGATCGCGGTGATGGAGGCCCTCCCTCCGGCCCTCCGGGAGCTCGCCGCGGAGGACGCCGCGCTCCTCCTCTTTCGAGCGCGGGACGAGTTCCGCGGGGATCGCGCGGCTCTTGCGGAACGCCTTCCGAGGGTCGGCTCGGTGGCCCTCCTCGCCGCTTCCAATCTGAGTGGATCGGAGAGGCGCGCCGCCCTCGCCAAGCTCGGGGAGGAGCTCCGCAAGGGGAGCCTGTCTCCTCCTTCGCCGCGGTTCCTCGCCGCGGCGCTGCCGGCGCTCCTCGATGCCGACCCCGTCTCGGTGGGCGAGCTTCTGGCCGCCCTGCGCGAGCTGGATCCCTCGGATCCCGGTCTCCTCCGGGCCCATGCGGATTTTTTCGAGAGGACGGGGGACGCCGTCCGCTCCTTCGCGCTCGCCCGGAGGGAGGCCGAGTTCTTCGGAGGGGGTGAGGCGAGGCTCGCGGTCGCTCGGCGGATCGCGCGGCGGGGGCCCGTCCCCGCCGAGGATCCGCGATCGTGGGTCCGCCCGCTCGCCCTACTCGATGGATCGCCCACTCGCGTCGGAACGGAGGTCCGGGCCGAAGGGCGCGGGGAGGAGGGAGCGATTCGCGCCGCCCTCGAGGCCGCGGCGAGGAACGATGCGGGCGCGGAAGGGGAAGCCCTGGAGGCCTGGATCCCGAGCGGCGCGGACAGGGAGGCCGCCGAGACGCTCCGCGCGGAGGCGGCCCTCCGCCGCGGAGCGCTCGCGGAGGCCGAGAGATGGGCGCAGAGCGCAGGGGCCGCCTCCCCCACTCCTTCGGCGCTCCTCTTCCAGGCGCTGGCGCTCGTCTTCGGGGGACGCGGGGCCGAGGCGGCTTCCCTCCTCGAGTCGGCGCCGGAGGCGATCGAGCGTGCGGAGGGGCCGCTGCGGGAGGCGCTCCTCGACCTGCGGCAGGGGCTCGCGCCCGTTCGAAAACCCTAAGACGTCCCCCCGAAGCGTTCCCCGAGGACTTCCCCCATCGGCGCGAACTCGAGGCGATCGAGGAGCGCGTCGAGCTTCGCGCGCGCCCCTCGCAGACCCACCCGGTGGCGGAAGCGCGCGAGCGCCCCCGCGGCGACCCGCGGCTGGTCCGGGTCGAGCTCCCAAGGGTGGAGGTAGATCGCCGCCGGATACCCCGCCCGGTGGAACCGGCGGACCGCGAGGAGAAGGAGGGAGAGGGGGAAGAGGCGAAAGTAGCCTCCTCCCCCTACGGGGAGGTTCGTCCCCGCGACGCGCAGCGTGAGCGGGGGGAACTCGAGGAGGCGCCGCCCCCCCTCGAACGTCAGGGAGACGGGGAACCGCGAGAAACGGGGCATTCCGTAGGTCGGATGTCGGACGGGGAAGACGCTCGAGTCGTAGGCGTACCCCTCCTCCGCGAGGATCGCAAGCGCCCAGGGGGTGCGCTCCGTCACGGTGAACGTGGACGCCCGGAACCCGCGCACGGGTTTTCCCGTGAGGGCCTCGAGGATGTCGCGCGTCCGGCGGAGGTCCTCGCGGAACCCCTTCGGGCCGAGATCGTGGACGAAGCGGTGGTCATACCCGTGGCTCCCGACCTCGTGCCCCGCTTCCGCGATCTCCCGGACGAGCCCCGGCTCCCGCTCGGCGACCCAGCCGAGCGTGAAGAAGGTTGCCCGGGCGCGCGCGCGCCCGAGGAGGTCGAGGAGGAAGGCCACCTGGGAGGGGCTGCGGCGGGCGAGGCCGTCCCAGGAGGCGCGGGGGATCGCATCCCGATAGTTGGCGACCTGGAAGTACTCCTCGAGGTCGAAGGTGAGGGCGTCGCGGAACGGCGCGTTCACGGAGGGGAGCGGTTCAGGGCGAGGGGAGGAGGAAGGGGAGGAGCGCCGTGGCGAGGGCCTGCAGGCGGTCGCGCGCCGCGTCCTCCGTCTCGCCTCTCCCGAGGAAGGTGTCGAGGCGGACGAGGAGGCTCCTCCCCCCGCCGCCCGAGAAGGCGTCGAGGAGGAAGTCCCACTGGTGGCGGAGGTACGAAGAGGTGGCGCGCCCGCCGCTCAGATAGAAATAGGCGCAGAGGAGCCGACCGCCCGGCCCGGACGCCGACAGGGTCCGCGCCTCGAGGGGGGGCGTGGCGCCGACCCGGAGCGTCCCGCGGTCGAGGAGGTCGAAGCCCGAGCCGAGGTAGCAGACCTCCGGGGGATGCGCGGCCTTGCGCTGCCCCGCCCCTCGGATGAGGGCGACGGTCACCGCCGGCTCTCCCTCCTTCTCGTAGACCCGGTAGACCACGTCCCGCGTCTCGAGGAGGGCGATCATCCGCTCGGTCACCGGCAGGTCGCGCGCGACGCTGCCCGCGAGCTCTCGGGGGACGACCGCCGCGAGGGGCGCGGGCGCCGGGGGCGGCCCCGCGCGCGAGAGCTGGAGGGCGATCGAGAGGATCGACCCGGCCGCGACCAGGGCGCGCGCGCGCCCCGCGCTCGGGGGGAGTCCTCCCGCGGCCGGGGGTGAGGGAGGAGGAGGGGCCGTGCCGGGGAGGACCTTGCGGTCGAGGAGGACCAGGAGCCCGAACGCGCCGAGGTAGAGGGGGAGCGCGGCGGCCTCGTGGGCGATCCCCCGCAGGCTCTCGGCTCCGAAGAACCGCGCGGCCACGATGAGAAGGCCGAGCCGGACCGTGTTCGCGAGGAAGGCGAGGGGGGCGGCGAGGAGGAGGAGAGCCGAGGCCGCTCCCGGCCTCCGCCGCGTGAAGAGGAAGCCGTACGCGTAGGCGAGCGTGCCGAACCCGAGGAGCGAGCGCAGGCCGCTGCAAGCCTCCCCCACGACGAGAGTCGGTCCGTCCCGGAGTCGGAGCGAGGGGCCCGTGCGCTCGACCCCGAGCCCGAGGAGGTTCGTCGCCGCGACCGCCGCGGAGGCGGAGCCCTCCTTCAGATGGAAGGAGAGGTCCGCGACGAACTTGATCGGGATCGGGATCGCGAAGGCGAGGAACAGGACGGGAGCGAGGCTTTCCCGGAGCGCGCGGCGGCCCCGGAGCGCGCCCGCGAGGCCGGGGAGGAGGAGGAGGAGGGAGAAGCCGCTCACCGAGTCGATGCGGGCGAGGAGGCCCGCGAGGTGGAGGGAGAATCCGGCCGCGAGGAGGGGGAGCCCCGCGCGCGTCCGTCCATCGGAGGCGAGGCCGCGCAGGCGCCGGACGGCGAAGAATCCCGCCACGGCGGCGACGACGGGGCCGTGCGCGTAGGGGGAGCCCGCGGCGAGCCACCGATCCCCCAGCCAGTGGAGCGTCGAGGCGTAGGCGGCGGCGAGCAGAGCCGCGCAGAGAAGGCCGGGAAGCCTCTTCATCGGCCCCCTCCTCCCCCACCGGCCCCCGCGGCCTGCGGCCGCGCGCCGCTGAGGAGAGGGGCGAGCGAGCGCTCGACGCGCTCCACGTTCCCCTCCCAGGTGAATCGGCCGGCGAGGAGGCGCTCGCGCCCCGCGCGCCCGAGCGCCGCGCGGGCGCCGGGGTCGTCGAGGAGCCGGGCGATCGCCCGCGCGAGGGCCAAGGGGTCCTCGGGCGGGAAGAGGAGGGCCTCTCGCTCGTCGCGCACGATCTCCTCGACGTTTCGTTGGCGTGGGGCGACGACCGCCTTCGCGCACGCGAGGTACTCGAAGATCTTGAGCGGCGAGGCGTAGGGATTGATCGCGGGAAGAAGGGCGACGTCGAAGGCGGCCACGTGGAGCGGGACCTCCGCGTGCGCGACCTCTCCGGTGAAGAGGACGCGCTCCGCCAGCCCCGCCGCGCGCGCCCGCTCCTCGAGGGCGCCCCGGGCCGGGCCCTCGCCGACCACGAGGAGCCGGGCGCCGCGCAGCCCGGGGGTCGCCATGGCCTCGAGGACGAGGTCCAGGCGGTGCCAGGGCCGGAGGTAGCCGACGAATCCGAGGACCCCCTCCGCAGGGAGGCCGAGGCGCTTCCGGATCCCGGCCCCGTCGAGGTCGGGCCGGAAGCGCGCGAGGTCGACGCCGTTCGGGGTGAGGAGGATCCGGGATCGCTCGACCCCCCACCCCTCGACCTCGTCCCGCAGGACCCCCGAGACGACGGCGAGCCGGGAGGCGCGGCGGAGGATCGTCCGCTCGACGCGCGCGCCGAGGCCGGGGAGGAGCAGCCCTCGGGTGCGGTGGAGCTCGCGCGCAAGGGGGGAGTTCACCTCGAGGACGAGCGGCCGCGAGGTCACCCCGGCGGCGAGGATCCCCGAGGCGTCCGCGAACGCGTAGCGCTGGTAGAGGAAGTCGGGGCGAAACGCCCGAGCCGCCCGGAGGAGGCGCCACGCTCCGTAGGGGATGTAGGCGTATTCGGCCGCCTCCCGGGCCGCCCGACGCAGCCCGCCCGGCCGCTCGAGGACGGTGCCCCCACCCCCCCGGATCGGCGGGGAGACCTCGAGCACTTCGTGCCCGCGCGCGCGGAAGGCCTCGACGAGGCTGCGGATGTGGACGGCCGATCCGTCGCGCGCTCGCGTGCGGTGCGCGTAGAGGATTCTCACTCACCCCCCCCGGCGGCGCCCGCCGCCACGCGCTCGAAGAGGGACGCCACCCTCTCCCCGACGGCGTCCCAGGAATAGCGCGCGGCGCGCCGCTCGAACGCGGCCGGGTCGAAGCGCCTCCGGAAGACCTCCTCGATCGCCCGGGCGAAGGCGTCGGCCGTGTTCGTCGGGACGAGGAGTCCCACGGTGGAGTCGACCGTCTCGGGAACCCCGCCGACCGCGGAGGCAACGACCGGCACCCCCGTCGCGAGCGCCTCGAGCACGACGTTGGGATGCCCCTCCCGGTCGGAGGCGAGGACGAAGGCGTCGGCGGCGCGGTACCAGTCGGGCATCTCTTCCGGCCTCTTCTCCCCGGCGAAGCGCACGCAACCGGCGACGCCCCGTTCCCGGGCGCGGCGCTCGAGGGGGAGGCGGTCCGGGCCGTCTCCGACGCAGGCGAGGAGCGGACGTCCCGCGGGCGGCAGGAGCGCGAGCGCTTCGAGGAGGAGGTCGATCCGCTTCCCCGGCGCGAGGCGCGCCGCCGCGAGGAGGACGCGCCCGCTCGGAGGAAGCCCCACCCGGCGCCGGGCCTCGAGGCGGTCCCCCGGGGCGAATCGGGTCCGGTCGACGCCGTTGCCGATGACGATCACGCGCTCCTCCGGGAAGCCCGACCAGGCGGCGAGTCGCCGGCGCAGCTCCTCCGAGACCGCGACCACCGCCGCGGCGGAGGCGAGGGAGCGGCGGACCTGCGCGGCAGCGGCGGGGATCGAGGGAAGGAGGTTCACGTCCGACCCCCGGGCGGTGACGACGACCGGGAGGCGCAGGCGCCGCCCGATGCGAATCGCAGCGACGCCGTCGGGGAAGAGGTAGTGGGCGTCGAGGAGCGCGGCCCCGCGCGAGACCCGCCGCACGCACCGGAACGCGCCCGCCTCGAGGAGGCGGGGGTGGAACCGCGTCGAGATTCGGGGGAGGAGGAGGAAGCGGGGATGGAGGACGTCGATCCCCTCCTCCGCCTCGCGGCGCGGGACCCTCCCCCACCGCGACCAGGTGCCGAGGCCGGGGAGGGGGGGGAACCAGGGGACGGGCGCGACGACCGCCGCCTCCCCTCCCCCGCGGCGCAGGGCGGCTCGCAGTCGCTCCCGCACGAAGGTCCCGAGGGCCGGGAACGCCGCGTTCGGGTAGAGGCAGGTGAACGTCGTCCAGCGCAAGAGGGCTACGGGAGGGGGACCGCGTGGGCGCGGCGCCAGCGTTCGAGAAAGAGGACGGCGAAGAAGAGCTCGGAGCGGTCCTTCGCCCCCGAGAGGTGGCCCTTCCACGCGGCCTCGAGCGCGGCTCGGTCGTAGAGCCCCGGCGGCGCGCCCCGGATCGCCTCCTCGATCGACCCGCGCAGCCGCCCGCGCGTCCAGGAGCGCAGAGGCACGTCGAAGCCATGTTTCCTGCGCCGGAGCGCCCCCTCCGGGACGAGACCCTCGAGCGCCCGGCGCAGGATCCACTTCCCGCGCCCGCGGCGAAGCTTCCAGGCGGTGGGGACCCGCGCGGCGAACTCTACGAGGCGTTGGTCGAGCAGCGGGCAGCGCACCTCGAGGGAGACCGCCATGCTCGCGCGGTCCACCTTCGTCAGGATGTCGTCGGGGAGGTAGGTCGCGAGGTCGGTCTGGAGGATCCTCCCGAGAGGGTCGGGCGCGTCGGCGCGCGCGTGCGCGTCGGCGAGGACGCCGAAGGGGTCGTAGTCGCGGAGGCGCTCCCGCAGGTCGCCGCCGAGCACGGACCGCAAGAAGGCGGGATCGTTCGCCCGGACGCTGCGGAAGTAGGCCCGCAGCGGCTCTTCCGCGAGGTTCTGGAGAAGCGTCTTCGCCCGCAGGGGACGGGGCATCCAGTCCCCCTTCGGATAGGCGGCGGCGAGCGCCCGGACGACGGGACGGAGCGGGGCGGGGAGGGCCTTGCGGACCCTCCCCTCGATCCGGTCGTAGACGTAGCGGCGGTAGCCCGCGAAGTTCTCGTCCCCTCCGTCCCCCGAGAGGGCGACGGTCACGGCCTCGCGCGCGATCCGGGACACGGCGTACGTCGGCACGGCCGAAGCGTCGGAGAAGGGCTCGTCGAAGTGTCTCGGCAGGAGGTCGAGGGCGAGGAGCGGGTCGAGGGAGACCTGCGACTCGCGGTGCCTCGTCCGGAGCGCGAGGGCCGTCTCCCGGGCGCCCTCCCGCTCGTCGTGGCGGGGGTCGTCGAACCCGACGGCGCAGGTCAGGACCTCCCCTGCGTCGGCGGCGACCATCGCGGCGACGACGGCCGCCGAGTCGATCCCGCCCGAGAGGAAGGCCCCGAGGGGGACGTCCGAGACGAGGCGCAGCCGGACGCTCTCCACGAGGAGTTCGCGCAGGCGCGCGGCGAGGCGCTCGGGGGGATCCGCGAAGGGCTCGGCGAAGGAGAGGCGCCAGTAGGGCCGCGGCGGGCCCGCCCCCCCGGGCTCGACGGCGAGGAGGTGTCCCGGAGGGAGCTTGCGCGCCGCCGCGAAGATCGACTTCGGCGAGGGGACGGCGCGGTACGTGAAGAAGTCGAGGAGCGCCGTCCCGTCGACGGCGCGGGGAAACGCGGGGAGGGCGAGGAGCGCCTTGAGCTCCGATCCGTAGAGGAAGAGACCGGGAAGGTCGGCGTAGTAGAGGGGCTTCTTCCCGAGGCGGTCGCGGGCGAGGAGGAGGCGCCGGCGCGCGCGGTCGTAGACCGCGACGGCGAACATCCCCCGGAGCCGCTCGGGGAAGGCGTCTCCCGACTCCTCGTAGAGGTGGGCGATGACCTCGGTGTCGCCCGCCGTCCGGAACGAGTGTCCTTTCCCCTCGAGCTCGGCGCGCAGCTCCCGGAAGTTGTAGATCTCCCCGTTCTGGAAGACCACGGCGCGGCCGTCCTCGCTGAAGATCGGCTGGTCCCCTCCCGCGAGGTCGAGGATCGCGAGGCGGCGGTAGCCGAGGGCGGCGGGCCCCTCGACGAAGAAACCCTCGGCGTCGGGCCCCCGGTGGACGATCGTCGCGGCCATCGCGCGGACGTCGGCCTCCGTCGGCGGCGGAGACCCCCGCAGGGCGATCGCGCCCGCGAGCCCGCACATCAGCGCAGCGCCTCCTCGAGCACCTGCTCGTAGCCGCGGATCATCGCCTCGAGGGAATAGCGCGCGCGGTGGGCGGCCCGTCCCCGCTCCCCCATCGAGGCCGCCCCGGCGGCGTCCTCGAGCACCGCGCGGATCGCGCCGGCGAGGGCCGCGGGGTCCCCGGCAGGGACCGTCCGGCCGCACGCGCTCCCCTCGACCACCTCCGCGCAGGCCCCCACGTCGGTCGCGACGACGGGGAGGGCCGCCGACATCGCCTCGAGGATCGCGAGGGGGAGACCCTCGCTCCGGGAGGAGAGGACGAACAGGTCGAAGGCGGGGTATAGATCGCGGAGGTCGCGGCGCAGGCCGAGGAAGACGGTCCGCTCCTCGATCCCCTCCCGCCGCGCGAGAGCCTCCGCCTCCGGGCGCAGCGGCCCCTCCCCGGCGAGGAAGAGCCGCGCTGCGGGGACGCCGATCCGGGCGAAGGCGAGGAGGAGGTTCGCGGGGTCCTTCACGGCCGTGAAGTGCCCCGCCCAGAGGAGGGCCCTCTCCCCCTCGCCGATCCCGAGGGCCGCCCGCGCCTCCCCGCGCGGCCGGCGGTCGCAAGGGGGGACGCCGTTCGGCACGACCCGCGTCCGGTCGGCGGCGAACCCTTCGTGGCGGAGGAGGGCGCCTCGGAGCCGGCCCGACACGGCGACCGCGCGGGCGAGGAGCGGCGCGAGGGCGCGGTGGAGGAGGCGCACCCGCAGGCGATCGGGATGGGACCGATCGTGCTCCGTGTAGACGCAGGGAAGCCCGGCGAGCCGGGACGCGAGCGCGCCGTAGAAGAGGGCCGTCGCGTTGTGGGCGTGGAGGCATCGCGCCCCGAGCGCGCGGAGCTCGCGCGCGAGGCGGAGGGGGTAGCGCCCGTCGAGGCCCGGACGCCGCGGGAGGAGCCGCACGGGGACGCCGGCGGCCTCGAGCTCCTCGGCGAGGGGACCGAGCCCGTCGAAGAGGACGACGGCCGTGGCGAAGCGCGCGCGGTCGAGGCCCCGCGCGAGCTCGGCGACGACCCTCTCGACCCCCCCCGCGGCGAGGCTCGAAGCGAACTCGACGACCAGTTTCGGGCCCTCCTTCACCAAGGCACGTTCCCCCGCGGCGCGGGCACACCGGGGCTCAGGGCGGGCCGGAACCCGAACGGTCGTGGGGCCGCGGCGCGCGCGGAACCCGCGGGCGCCCGCGCAGGCTCCCGCCGCGCGATCGCGGAGAAGGCGACCGCCGCCCCGATCAGGTGGTAGGCGAGGTCGAAGTGAGCCCGGTTGAGGAAGACCGCCCCGACCATGAAGCCGGCGAGGCTCGCCTCGAAGGCCCGCGCCGTCGAGCCGACCCAGGGGGGAAGGGCCCCGGCGTCGGAGGACCGCCGCAGGCGCCGCAGGTCGAGGAAGGAGACGACGAAGAGGAGGAGGTAGACGAGGATCGCCGGAGTCCCGCACTCCGCCCAGATCTGGAGGTAGGAGTTGTGCGCGACGATCGAGCTCCCCTCCTCGGCGCCGGGGATGGCCGTCGCCGGGTCGTAGCGCGGGTAGGCCACCTGGAAGTTCCAGAAACCGACCCCCAGGATCGGCTGGTCGCGGATCATCCGGAGCGCGATCCCCCACGCCCGCAGCCGCGCCATCGAGGAGCTGTCGAGCTTGTACTCCCGGATCGACCCGAGGCGCTCCCAGACGGAGGAGGGGAGGGCGAGGAGGAGGGCGATCCCGGCGAGGATCCCGAGGGCGATCCCGAGCGCCCGCTGGCGCGAGTTCCAGATCATGACGGCGCCGGCCGTGGCGATCGCGAGGAAGCCTCCGCGGGAGTGGGTGAGGGCGATCGTCCCGACGCACCCCGCCGCCGTCGCGCGCAGGAGCCAGCGCATCCTCCCGTCCGCCTCCGTCGTCGAGCAGTAGACGAGGATGGGGAACGCCATCACGAGGGCGAGGGAGAAGTCGTTGTTGTCCTGGATGAAGCCCCCGGGGCCGCGAAGGATCTGGCCTCCGCGGAAGAGGATGAAGAGCCCCCCCTTCAGGCCGAAGAAGCCGAGCGAGAGGCCGACGACCAGGAGGAAGCCCCGAAGGCGCTCCCGGCTGTCGAGGAGGCTCGTCGTGACGAGGGCGATCGCGAGGATCTTCGCGAACTGGACGTACTGGGAGAGGATCCAGAGGCTTGCCCGGCCGGGAAGGAGGGCCGAGAGCCCGACGAGGCCGAGGAGGACGAGGAGGAGCCGGCAGCGGAGGGCCGGAATCCAGAGCCGGCGCTTCCCCCATTCGAAGAGGAAGAACCCGACGAACAGGGCGGCGGCGACGACGAGGGAGAGCCGGAAGTGGGCGATCGACCAGGCGAGATCCTGGACCCGCATGTAGCCGAGCCAGGAGAAGAGGAGGAGCCCGACGTAGGGGCGGAGGAAAGCGTAGGGGAGGCACCCGAAGACGATCGCGAGGACGAGGAGGTCTCGGAGCCCCATCCGATTCCCCCCGATCCCCCCCTACCGCAGCGAGCGGCGGATCGAATCGAGGAAGGTCGACACCGAGAGGGGGAGGGACTGCGGCTTCACCGAGTAGGCGACGAAGAGGGCCGTCAGGAGCGCCGCGGCCGTCGAGGTGGCGAAGGTCGCGAGGAGCCGCCAGCGGCGGCTGCGACGGCGCTCGACCTCCGTGCGGACCCACGCGACGGCTCCGAGGACGGGGACGGGGAGGGACCGGGCAGCGTCCTCGAGGGTCCGATAGGACGTGCGCGCGTACTCCCGCACGGAGGCGGCGGTGAGTCCAAGACCCCCTCCCACGAGGAGGGAGACGACGAAGAGGGTGAGGAGGTCGGGCTCCGTCGGTTCGAGAGGCGGGTTCGCCGCCTGCAGGACCAGGAAGGGTTCATCCGCCTCGACCTTCAGGTAGACGCGCCGGATCCGCTCCTCGTCCCGCACCGCCTCCTTCTTCGAGTCCTCGGCGGTCCGCATCTCCTGCTTCAGTTGCTCGAGGGTGCTGTAGAGCGCGGGGCGCCCGGAGTTCTGGGCGAGGAGCGCGGCCTGCCGTTCCTTCCGCTTCTCGACCTCGGCGCGGAGCCCGACCAGCTTGCTCTCGAGATCCTTCACCTCGGCGTCCTTCTCCCGCCAGACCGGGTTCGCCTGGCGGATCGCCCCGGGCGCCGACGCCGGAGCCGGCACGCGAAGGAGAGCGCTGAGCTCGCGCTGGCAGCGGTCCCTCTCCCTCTGGATGGGCGCGTACTGAGGGTGCGCGGGCCGGAGCTTCGTCAGCTTCGCATCGAGCCCCTCGAGCTTCTGGCGGAGGAGGGCCTCGACGGCCGACTCCCCCGCCGCGCGCGGGGGGCTCGCCGTGACGATGGGAGAAAGGACGAGGGTGGGGTCGACCTCGTCGCGCTGCTCCCGCGTCTTCGCGAGGGTCTTCTCCACCTGCTCGAGCTCGGCCTCCTTGTCGTCGAGCTTCAGCTGCACCGTCGCGAGCTGGACGGAGACCGGGTCGGGGGGAGGGGAGAGCGAACCCGTCGCCAGGTCGGGAGGAAGGCCGTTCTTGAGGAGGAAGTCGCGGACCCGCTCGCGCGCCTCCTCGTAGGCCTTCGTCCGGTCCTCGACCCGCCCGTTCGCGCTCTGGAGCTCCCCGAGGATCCCCCGGCGGATGCGCCCCTGCAGGTCCTCCATCCACCCCTTGACCAAGGCGTTCAGGAACTTGGCGGCGAAGTACTTGTCGTGGTCGCGGTAGACGACGTAGACGACCTCCCCCCCCGGCCGGGTCCTCTGCGCGAGGTTCACGTCGATCCGCGCGCGCACCTGCTCGACCTGGGCGTACTTCCCCGACTCGAGGAGCACGGCGAACTCGGGCCTCGGGTCCTGCTCGAGGGTCTTGCGGACCCGGGTGTGGGACTTGAGGTCCGTCTGGACGGTCCCGAGCTCCTTGTCGAGCGTCGTCTCCTTTCCCCGCGAGGTGAGCTCCTCGGCATAGGTCGGGAGGATCTCGACGGCCGTGCTCACGACGAACTTGCGGGGGACGAGGGCCATGAGCGCGACCCCGACGACCAGCCCGCCGACCGTGGGGACGATCCACCAGGCGCGCCGGCGTCCGAGGACGCCGAGGAACTCGCGCATCTGGTTCTCGGGAAGGAGGGGAGTGGCGGGGGGCATCAGAAGAAGTTGCGCCGGACCTCGTAGTAGGTGACCGCGCCGAGCACGCCGACGACGGTGCCGAGGATCTGCGTCACCGGGTAGACGAGCTGGGTGAGGGCGTTCCCGATCGCCCCGATCACGGTCGGCGGGACGATCACGATGTCGTTCTCCCGCAGCCGGAGGTTGTAGGTCGTGTCCCCCGTCCGGAGCAGCCGCTCGAGGTCGACGACGACGACGAGCGGGTCGACCGGGTCCCCCCGGACGAGCCGCACGCGGGCCAGGTTGGCGGTCACGCGGTTGGGGGCGGAGCGCAGGACCGCCTCGAGGAGGGTGACGTCTCCTGGGAACGGGTGGGGCCCCTCGCGGGCGACCTCGCCGAAAACGTAGAAGGACTTCGCCAGGGTTCGGATCCGTACGCGGACCCGGAGGTCCTCGAAGTAGGGCCGGTAGAGCGCCGTGAGCAGCGACTCGATCTCCCCCGCCGTCAGCCCGGCGACGTGGACGTTGCCGACCTCCGGCATGTCGATCGTCCCGTCGATGTCGACCTGCTGCGGCGGGAGCGTCAGGTACTCGGGGTTCACGCTGTCGGTCACCGTGACCGCGTCCCCGACCGCGGCGAAGTTCTCCTCCGAGGCGTTCCCGTGGTAGCGCTGGCCGAACCCGGAGCGATTGAGGTACTGGAAGATCCGCTTGTCCTCGAGGGAGCTGCACCCACCCGCGAGGAGGGGGAGCCCGAGGAGGACGGCGAGCGCGAGACCCCTTCGCTTCACGGGGTCCCCTCCGATCGCTCCGCGCTCCCCCCCGCGCGGGGACGGTCCCCTCCCCGCTCGGCCGCGGCGAGCTTCTCGCCGTACCAGGCCCGGGCGTGCTCCGCGAACGCGCGCCGCTTCTTCAACGCTCGCCACCACGTCTCGTTCTTCCGGTACCACCGGACCGTCGATTCGAGCCGCTCCTCGAAGGGACGCTCCGGCTTCCAGCCGAGGGTGCGCTCGATCTTCGAGGAATCGAGGGCGTAGCGGCGGTCGTGGCCGGGTCGGTCCGCGACGAACTGGAGGAGCGCGCCGGGCTTGCCGAGGATCCGGAGGATCGCCTCGACGACGAGGACGTTCTCCCGCTCGTTCCCCCCGCCGATGTTGTAGGTCTCCCCCGCCGCGCCCCGCTCGAGAACGGCGAGGAGCGCCTCGCAATGGTCCTCGACGTAGATCCAGTCGCGGACCTGGCGGCCGTCGCCGTAGACGGGGACCGGGAGGTCGTCAATCGCGTTCGTGATCGCGAGCGGGACGAGCTTCTCCGGGAACTGGTTCGGTCCGAAGTTGTTCGACGAGCGCGTGATCGTCGCGGGGAGCCCGTGGGTCTTCCACGCCGCCCGCACGAGGAGGTCCGAGCCCGCCTTGCTCGCCGCGTAGGGGGAGTTCGGGGCGAGGGGGCTCTCCTCCGTGAAGCGGCCCGTGGCCCCGAGCGAACCGTAGACCTCGTCGGTCGAGACGTGGACGAAGCGCTGGACGCCGTGGCGCACCGAAGCATCGAGGAGGCACTGCGTCCCGGCCACGTTCGTCCGGAGGAAGGGGGCCGCGGCGAGGATCGAGCGGTCGACGTGGCTCTCGGCGGCGAAGTGGACGACCGCGTCCACTCCCCCCCCAAAGGCCCGATCGAGCTCGCCCGCATCCGCGACGTCCTGCCTCACGAACTTGTAGCGGGGGGAGTCGGCGACGTCCTCGAGGTTCTTCGGATTCGCCGCGTAGGTGAGGCAGTCGAGGTTCGTCACCCCCTCCGCGCGATCGGAACGGAGGAGCGCGCGGACGAAGTGGCTCCCGATGAAGCCGCACCCGCCGGTGACGAGGACGCGGCGGAAGGTCACGGCCGCCCCCCCGCGACCCGGGCGCGCAGGTGGTCGAGGAGGGCCTCGCGCCAGGGACGCATGCGGATCCCGGCGCGCTCGAGCCGCGTGCTCGCGAGGGCCGAGCACGCCGGCCGCGGCGCCGGGCGGCCGAGCCGCTTCGCCGTCGTCGGGCGGACGAGCGAGGGGTCGAGGCCTGCCGCGGCGAGGATCGCCCGCGCGAACTCGAACCACGAGGTCGACCCCTGGTTCACGCAGTGGACGATCCCCGTCTCGCCCCGCGCGAGCAACCGCCAGATCGCGGCGGCGACCTCGGGGGCGTAGGAGGGGGAGCCGACCTGGCCGTCGACGACCTCGAAGGGCTCGCGGCGCTGGCCCCGCTCGAGGATCTTGTCGACGAAGTTCTCCCCGCCCGGACCGAAGAGCCAGGCCGTCCGCACGACGAGCGCGCGCGGGTGGGCGCCGAGGACGAGCTCCTCCCCCCAGCGCTTCGAGCGCGCGTACACCCCGAGGGGGGCCGGCTCGTCCGTCTCGCAGTAGGAGACCCCCTTCGTCCCGTCGAAGACGAAGTCGCTGCTCACGAAGGCGAGGGGCGCGCGCGCCGCGGCGCAGCGCCGCGCGACCGTCTCGGCGGCGAGCGCGTTCACGCGGTAGCAGGTCTCCCGCTCCTCCTCCGCGCCGTCGACGTCCGTGTAGGCGGCCGCGTGGACGACGGCGTCGGGGCGGCGCGCGCGGAAGCGCTCCGCCACCGCCGCGGGGTCCGTCACGTCGAGGTCCGCGCGCGCGGCGGCGTCGAGCTCGACGCCGGGGGCCTCCCGCGCGATCGCCTCGGCGAGCGCGCGGCCGAGGAGTCCGCCCGCCCCCGTCACGAGCACGCGCCCGATCGACACCTTCGCGGGCGGAGCCTTCACGGGGAGGACTCCCCCCGCTCCCGGGCGGCGGCGACCAGGGCGTTCGCGCGGAGCAGACTCGGGAAGGTCCCCGCGTCCGTCCACCACCCCTCGAGGAGGCCGAACGACAGGGCCCCCGCGCGGAGGTAGGCGTTGTTCACGTCCGTGATCTCGAGCTCCCCGCGCGCCGAGGGCTCGAGCGTGCGGAGGATCTCGAAGACCCGCCCGTCGTAGAAGTAGATGCCGACGACGGCGAGGCGCGATCGGGGGCGGGGGGGCTTCTCCTCGATGCGCAGGACCGCTCCCCCCTCGACCTCCGCCACTCCGAAGCGCTCGGGGTCGGGCACCTCCTTGAGGAGGATCCGCGCCCCCCGGGGCTGGCGCTCGAAGGCCTCGACCTCGCGCCGGATCGAGCGCTCGACCAGGTTGTCCCCGAGGAAGACGCAGATCTTCTCCCCGTCGGCGAAGTGCTCGGCGAGCCTCAGGGCGTCGGCGATCCCTCCCTCCCCGACCTGGTAGGTGTAGTTCAGGTGCTTCAGCCCGAACTCCGTCCCGTTGCCGAGGAGGCGGAGGAAGTCCCCCGCGTTGTTCCCTCCAGTCACGAGGAGGAGGTCCCGGATCCCCGCCTCGACGAGGGTCCGGAGGGGGTAGTAGATCATCGGCCGGTCGTAGACCGGGAGGAGATGCTTGTTCGTCACCTTCGTCAGGGGGAAAAGCCTCGTCCCGAGCCCCCCCGCGAGGATCACCCCCTTCATCGGGCCGCCTCCCGGTACCAGGCGAGCGTGCGCGCGAGCCCGTCGCGGAGCGAGGAGGAGGGCTCGAAGCCGAGGAGCGCGCGGGCCCGATCGATCGAGGCGCGCGAGCGGGAGATGTCCCCGGCCCGGGCCGGCGCCCGGCGCGGCTCGGACGCGGCGCCGAGGATCTCCCGCATCGTCTCGAAGAGCGCGCGGACGCTCGTCTCCCTCCCGGCGGCGACGTTGAGGACCGTCCCCGGCTCGAGCGCCGCGTCCGCGGCGAGGAGGTTCGCCGCCACGACGTCGGCGACGAAGGTGAAGTCGCGGGTCTGCTCCCCGTCCCCCTCGATCGTGACCTCCTCCCCGCGCAGGAGGGCGTCGGCGAAGCGGGCGATGACCCCGCTGTAGGGGGAGTCCCCCCGCTGCCGGGGCCCAAAGACGTTGAAGTAGCGGAGCACGACGGTCGGCGTGCCGTAGACCCGGGCGAAGGCCCGGCAGTAGAGCTCCCCCACCGCCTTGCTCGCGCCGTACGGGGAGATCGGCTCGAGGGGCGCCCCCTCCTCCTTCGGGAGCCGCGGGTCGTCTCCGTAGACGGAGGAGGAGCCCGCGAACAGGAACCGCGCCACCCCCGCCTCCCGCGCGGCGAGGAGGGCGTGGAGGGTCCCCTGGCCGTTCACCGCCTCCGTCGTGAGCGGGTCCTCGACGGAGCGGGGGACGGAGGCGAGCGCCCCCTCGTGGAACACGAGGTCGACCCCCCGGCAGGCCTCCCGGACCGCCGCGAGGTCGCGGAGGTCTCCCTCGATCACCTCGACCCCGGCGGCGCGCGGGAGGTTCTCGCGCCGCCCCGTCGAGAAGTTGTCGAAGACGCGCACGCGCTCCCCCCGCGCGGCGAGCGCCTCGACCAAGTGGCTCCCGATGAAGCCGGCCCCCCCCGTGACGAGCGCGCGCCTCACGCGCCCCCTCCCTCCCGGTCGCGCCGGTCCATCCGGAACCATGCGACGAAGCGCGCGAGCCCCTCCTCGATCGGGACGCTCGGGGCGTAGCCGAGCCGCTCCCCCGCCTTCGTCACGTCGGCGCAGGTGACCGGCACGTCCCCCGGCTCCTCCGGGCGCCGCTCGATCCGCGGCCGCTTCCCGAGCGCCTCCCCGATCCTCCCGATCAGGTCGGCGAGGGTCACCATCCGCGAGCCGCCGAGGTTGTAGATCTCGTAGCCCCCGCAGCGGTCGAGCGCGGCGAGCGTGCCGGAGACGATGTCCTCGACGAAGGTGTAGTCGCGGCGGGTCGACCCGTCCCCGAACATCGGGACGGGCTCCCCCTCCTCGACGAGGCGTGCGAACTTGTGGATCGCCATCTCCGGGCGCTGCCGGGGCCCGTAGACGGTGAAGAACCGCAGGCACGCGGTCGGGACCCCGAAGAGACGGTGGTACGTGTACGCGAGGAGCTCCCCCGCCCGCTTCGTCGCGGCGTAGGGGGAGGCCGGCGTGGCGCAGGCGTCGTCCTCCCGGAACGGGACGCGATCCCGCGCGCCGTAGACGGAGGAGGAAGAGCCGAAGACGAAGGGGATCGGCCTCTTCCGCAGCCGCTCGAGGACCCGGACCGTCCCGAGCCCGTTCACCTCCTCATAGGCCGCGGGGTCGCGGATCGAGGGTCGCACCCCCGCCAGGGCGGCGAGGTGGACGACCGCGTCGAACGCCTCCTCCGCGAAGAGGGTCTCGAGCGCCTTCGCGTCCCGGATGTCCTCCCGGACGAGCCGGTAGCGCGGATTCTGGCGCGCCCCCTCGACGTTCCGTTCCTTGCGCGCGGGATCGTAGAAGGAGTCGAAGCTGTCGAACGCGACGACGCGGTCCCCGCGGGCGAGGAGCGCCTCGCAGACGTGGGAGCCGATGAACCCCGCGCCTCCCGTGACGAGGACGCTCCGCATCTAGAGCCTCCGCACGCGCCCCAGGCCGTCGAGCCCGGCGCAGGCGTTGCGCGCGTCGACGACGACGGGGACGGAGGAGACGACCCGCGCGTAGTCGACTCCGGGGTGGTCGGTCGTCACGACGGCGGCGTCGAAGCCGCGCAGCTCCGCCGTCTCGAGCGCGGGCAGGCGCGGGAGCCCGAGCGTCTCGAAGACCGCGGCGGGGACGAACGGGTCGTGCGCGACGAGGGCGCCGCCCCGCTCGCGCAATCCCCGCGCCACGTCGAGGGCGGGCGATTCGCGCGTGTCCCCGACCCCCCCCTTGTAGGCGAGCCCGAGGAGGAGGAGGCGGGCGCCGTTCACGGACTTGCGGTCTTCGTTCAGCGCCTCCGCGACCCGCTCGACGACGACCCCGGGCATCGCGCGGTTCACCTCGTCGGCGAGCTCGATGAAGCGCACGCGGTAGTCGAGGGCGCGCATCCTCCAGGAGAGGTACTGGGGGTCCGTCGGCAGGCAGTGGCCGCCGATCCCCGGCCCCGGGCGGAAGGGGAGGAAGCCGAAGGGCTTCGTCCCCGCCGCCTCGACGACCTCCCAGACGTCGAGGCCGAGCCGCCGGCAGACGAGGGCGATCTCGTTCACGAGGGCGCTGTTGACCGCGCGGAAGGTGTTCTCGAGGAGCTTCACGGTCTCGGCGGTCTCGAGGCTCGAGACGGGGACGACCCTCTCGACGATCGCGCCGTAGAGGACGGCGGCGAGGGAGGCGCACGCCTTCGTGAGGCCGGCGACGACCTTCGGGGTGTTGCGGACGCCGAAGTCGCGGTTTCCCGGGTCGATCCGCTCGGGCGAGAAGGCGAGGAAGACGTCGACCCCGGGGCGCAGCCCGCGCGCCTCGAGCCGCGGCTGGAGGACCTCCCGGGTCGTTCCGGGGTAGGTCGTGCTCTCGAGGACGACGAGCTGGCCCGGCCGCGCCCGCGCGGCGACGGCGTCGGAGGCGGCGAGGACGAAGGAGAGGTCGGGCTCCCGGGTCTTCCGGAGCGGCGTCGGGACGCAGATCGAGATCGCGTCGGCCTCCCGGAGGACCTCGGGATCCCCCCCGACCTCGAGGCGCCTCACCGCGAGGAGCCGCGCGAGGCGCTCGGGCGAGACGTCGGGGGTCGGCGGGAGGCCGCGGTTGAGGTCTGCGACGCGGCGGGGGTCCGCGTCGACCCCGAGGACCCGGAATCCCGCCTCGGCGAACGCCGCGGCGAGGGGGAGCCCCACGAAGCCGAGGCCGACGACCCCCACCGCGGCGCTCCGGGACGAGAGCCTCTCCCGCAGGGAAGCGGCGAGGTCCGGGGCGGAGGTCATTCGACGGTCACCGACTTGGCGAGGTTGCGGGGCATGTCGATGTCGCAGCCGCGCCGGAGCGCGATCTCGTAGGCGAGGAGCTGGAGGGGCACGACGTTGACGAGGGGCGCGAGGTCCTCCGGAACGGAGGGGACCTCGAGGACCTCGTCGGCGACCGCGGCGACCGCCCCGTCTCCGCGGGAGGAGAGAGCGATCAACCGCCCTCCCCGCGCGCGCACCTCCTGCATGTTCGTGAAGGTCTTCTCGAGGAGGGGAGAGCGGGTCGCGAGGGCGACGACGGGGAGGGACTTCTCGACGAGGGCGATCGGCCCGTGCTTCATCTCCCCGGCCGGGTACCCCTCGGCGTGGAGGTAGGAGATCTCCTTCAGCTTGAGCGCCCCCTCGAGGGCGATCGGGTACTGGAGGCCCCGCCCGAGGAAGAGGAAGCCCTTCGCGTCCTTCTCCCGGTCCGCGATCCGCGCGAGGGCCGCGCGCGTGTCCCCGTCGAGGACCGCCCCGAGGTGGGCGCGCAGCGCCCGCAGGTCGTGGATCCGCGTCCGCCCCTCCTCCGCCGTGAGCGCCCCGCGCGCGCGGCCCGCCCGGATGGCGAGGAGGTAGAGCGCGACCAGCTGCGCGAGGAACGTCTTCGTGGCGGCGACCCCCACCTCGGGGCCGGCATGGGTGCCGACGACCGCGTCCGACTCCCTCCAGAGCGTCGAGCCGACCGCGTTCACGATCGCGGCGACGGGGAGGCCCCGGCGGGCGGCCTCCCGCGCGGCCCCGAGGGTGTCGGCCGTCTCCCCCGACTGGGAGATCGCGAGGAAGAGGGCGCCGTCGGCCGGGAGGGGGGCGCGGTAGCGGTACTCCGAAGCGAAGTCGGCCTGCGCGTGGAGGCGCGCCAGGCGCTCGAAGAAGAACCGACCGACGAACCCGGCGTGGAGCGCCGAGCCGCAGGCGACGAGGTCGACCCGGGAAACGCTCTTCCACCGCGCGTCCTCGTCGAAGAAGGGATCCTCGAATCGCACGTCCCCGCGCGCCTCGTCGAGCCGGTCGAAGGCGGCGGCGGCGAGGACGTCGGGCTGCTCGTGGATCTCCTTCAGCATGAAGTGGGGGTACCCTCCCCGCTCGGCGGCGGCGGCGTCCCAGTCGACCCGGACGGCCTTGCGCTCCACCTCCCCCCCGTCGAGGCGGCGGATCCGGAAGCCCTCCGCGGAGATCTCCGCCACCTCGCCGTTGTGGAGGAAGACGACTTCGCGCGTCCGGTCGAGGAAGGCGGGGACGTCGGAGGCGCAGTAGATCGCGTCCGGGGCGATTCCGAGGCAGAGCGGCACGTCCGCGCGGGCGGCGACGAGGGTCCCGGGGTGGCGGCGGGAGAGGACGACGAGCGCGTAGGCGCCGCGGACCGCCGGGAGGGAGGCATGCACCGCGCGGGCGAGGGGGCCGGCCCCCGCCGGCCCCCCCTCTCCCGTCCGGAGATTCTCCTCGACGAGGTGGGCGAGGACCTCCGTGTCCGTATCCGAGGCGAACCGGTGCCCGCGCGCAGCCAGGTCGCGGCGGAGTTCGAGGTAGTTCTCGATGATCCCGTTGTGGACGACGACGAGCTCCCCCCCGCAGTCGCGGTGCGGGTGGGCGTTGCGCTCGACGGGGGGGCCGTGGGTCGCCCACCGCGTGTGGCCGACGCCGACGAGCGCGGGCGCTCCGAACGCCTTCTCGGCCACCCGCGCGGCGAGGGCGTCGAGCCTCCCCTCGGCGCGGCGCACCTCGAGCTCCCCGAGGGTGGTGACCACGGCGAGCCCCGCCGAGTCGTAGCCGCGGTACTCGAGCCGTCGCAGCCCCTCGAGGAGCGCGCCCGAGACGTTCCCCTCGCGCGCGACCGCCCCGAAGATCCCACACATCCCTAGCTCTCCTGGAGGGCGGAGGTGGGCGGGAGGCGCACGTCGACCGCCCCTTCCCGCAGCCGCCGCGCGAAGTAGGGGATCGTCCGGCCGAGCCCATCCTCGAGGGTGACCCGCGCCTCCCAGCCGAGGAGGGTCCGCGCCCGGGCGATGTCGGGCTGGCGGACCTTCGGATCGTCGATCGGCAGGGGGCGGAAGACGATCTCGCTCGCGGTCCCCGTCACCCGCCGGATCGTCTCGGCGAACTCGAGGAGGGTCATCTCGCGGGGGTTGCCGAGGTTGACCGGGAGGTGCTCCTTCGAGCGGAGGAGCCGCACGATCCCCTCGATCAGGTCGGAGACGTAGCAGAACGAGCGGGTCTGGGAGCCGTCCCCGAAGACGGTCATCGCCTCCCCGCGCAGGGCCTGGGTGAGGAGGGTCGGGAGCGCGCGCCCGTCCTGGAGGCGCATGCGCTCCCCGTAGGTGTTGAAGATCCGGGCGATCCGCGTGTCGACCCCGTGCGCCCGGTGGTAGGCCATCGCCATCGCCTCGGCGAACCGCTTCGCCTCGTCGTAGACCCCGCGGGGCCCGATCGGGTTCACGTTCCCCCAGTAGTCCTCGCGCTGCGGGTGGACGAGCGGGTCGCCATAGACCTCCGAGGTGGAGGCGAGGAGGAAGGTCGCGCCCTTGGCCTTGGCGAGCCCGAGCGCCTTGTGCGTCCCGAGCGCCCCCACCTTGAGCGTCTGGATCGGGAACTCGAGATAGTCGAGGGGGCTCGCCGGGGAGGCGAAGTGGAGGACGGCGTCGACGCCGCCCGGGACGGAGAGGTAGTTCGTGACGTCGTGGCGGATGAACTGGAACCCCGGGCGCCCGTGGAGGGGCTCGACGTTGCGGGCGTCCCCCGTGATCAGGTTGTCGAGGCAGACGACCTCCCACCCCTCCTCGAGGAGGCGCGCGCAGAGGTGGGAGCCGAGGAAGCCGGCTCCGCCCGTGACGACGGCTCGCGCCACGCCCTAGCCCCCTCCCCCTCCCGGCACGCCCCGGGCGGGCAGGTCGACGGACCGGGCGCCGTCGAGGAGGACCTCGTCTCCGCCGAGCCGGATCCGCACCGGAACGGAGCCCCGGCTCTCGACCCGCACTCTCCCCTCGCCGAGGGACCGCGCGACGAACCTCGCCCCGTCCCCCGAGACGAGAGCGCCCCCCGGGAGCGCGGCGCGCGCGTCGCCGCGCAGGGCGACCGTCATCCGCTCCGCGGAGGCCGCGCGGAAGAGGAGGTCCTCCCCCCCCCCGGGGCCGAGGACCTCGAGGGCGCAGCTCCCGCTCGCGGCGACGAAGGAGCCGTCGGGGAAGGCGATCTCCGCCCTCCCCCCGGGCCCGACGAGGACCCAGGAGCCCCGGCTCGCGCGGAACGTCTTCTCATAGGAGGCGAGGGGCCGGGCCCCTTCCTCCCCGGCCGGGAGGATCGAGACCGGGTCGGCGCTGCGGAGGACGAGGAACTCCCCTCCCCCGGCCGCGGCGGGGGCGCGGGCGGGGCGCGAGGCGAGCGTGGGCACTTCCGCGCAGGCGACGCCGAAGAGCAGGAGGAGGAAGGGGAGCTTCGCCAAGGGGATGGGCCTGCCCCCCATTATCGAGAGGGACCCCTCGATTTCATGAACCCCGGGGACCCTCGGTTCCGAGGAGGCGCTCGACGAAACCGGTGTCGATCTCCGCCCGCATGAAGTCGGGGTGGGCGAAGAGGCGCTGGTGGAGGGGAAGGGTCGTGCGGATCCCCTCCACGACGAACTCGTCGAGGGCTCTCCGCATCGTCGCGATCGCCGTCCGCCGGTCGGCGCGGTGGACGATCAACTTCGCGACCAGGCTGTCGTACTGGGAGGGGATCTCCGCCCCGGCGTGCACGTGCGTGTCGAGGCGGACCCCCGGCCCTCCCGGGGGGATGAAGTGCTGGATCCGCCCCGGGCTCGGCGCGAAGTTCTGGAGCGGGTCCTCCGCGTTGACCCGCGCCTCGATCGCGTGGCCCCGGATCGAGACGTCCCCCTGCCGGAACCCGAGGGGCTCCCCCGCCGCGATCCGGATCTGGAGCTGGACCAAGTCGAGCCCCGTCACGGCCTCCGTCACGGGGTGCTCGACCTGGATGCGGGCGTTCACCTCCATGAAGTAGAAGTCCCCTTCGCCGTCGACGAGGAACTCGATCGTCCCCGCGTTCGAGTACTTCGCGGCCTTCGCGATCGCGATCGCCGCCGCCCCCATCCGCGCCCGCAGCTCGGGGTCCACGGCGGGGGAGGGGGCCTCCTCGACGAGCTTCTGGTGGCGCCGCTGGAGGGTGCAGTCGCGCTCCCCGAGGTGGACGATCGTCCCCCTCTCGTCCGCGAGGATCTGGATCTCGACGTGGCGCGGGCGCTCCACGTACTTCTCCAGATAGAGAGAGGGGTCGCGGAAGGCCGCCTCCGCCTCGGAACGAGCGGCGTGGAAGCCGTTCACGAGGGAGAAGTCGTTGTGGGCGATCCGCATCCCCCTCCCCCCTCCTCCCGCCGCCGCCTTGAGGATCACCGGGTAGCCGATCCCCCGCGCGATCGCCAGCGCTTCCTCCTCCGACTCGACCTTCCCCTCGCTGCCGGGGATGACGGGGGCGCCCACGGCCCGGGCGATCTCCTTCGCCCGGACCTTGTTGCCGACGGCCGCGATCGCCTCCGGGGAGGGGCCGACGAACCGGATGTTGCAGGAGCGGCAGACCTCGGCGAAGTGGGCGTTCTCCGCGAGGAAGCCGTAGCCCGGGTGGATCGCCTCGACGTCGGCGATCTCCGCCGCGGAGATGATGCTCGGCACGTCGAGGTAGGAGCGGCGCGCGACGGAGGGCCCGACGCAGATCGTCTCGTTCGCCAGCCGCAGGTAGGCGGCGTCCCGGTCGGCCTCGGAGTAGACGACGACGGTCTCGATCCCGAGTTCGCGGCAGGCGCGCAGGATCCGCAGCGCGATCTCGCCGCGGTTGGCGATGAGGAGGCGGCGGAACAAGGCGCGCCCTAGGGGCTCCGGAGTCGGAAGAGAGGCTGGCCGAACTCGACCGGCTCGCCGTTCTCCGCCAGGACGGCGACGACCTCCCCCGCCGTTTCCGCGCGCACCTCGTTCATCACCTTCATCGCCTCGATGATGCAGAGGACGGTCTCGGGCTCGATCCGGCTCCCCGGCTGCACGAAGGGCTCCGCCTCGGGGCTCGGCGCGCGGTAGAAGGTCCCCACCATCGGGGAGCGGAACTCGACGAGGCCGGCCTCGGCCGGGGCGGGGGCCGCGGCCGGCTCCGGGGCGGCGGAGGGGCTCGCGGCGGAGGGGAGGGAGCCGGCCTCGGGGGCCGCCCGCGCCTCCCGGCGGCGCATGCGCACGCGGAGCCCCTCCTCCTCGACCTCGATCTCGACGAGGTCCTGCCGCGTCATGAATCGGACGAGCCGGCGGAGGTTCTTCCAGTCCAAGGACCCCTACCTCCCCCCGGCGCGCCAGTTCCCGCGGGAGCCGCCGCTCTTCTCGAGGAGCCGGAGGCTGCGGACCTCGATGCCGGGATCGAGCGCCTTGCACATGTCGTAGATCGTGAGCGCGGCGACCGCCGCGCCCGTGAGCGCCTCCATCTCGACCCCGGTCCGCGCCTGCGCGCTCGCCTCGCAAAGGACGGACACGGTGGCGGGCTCCCGCACCTCGAAGTCGACCCCCACGCGCGTCAGGGGGAGGGGGTGGCAGAGGGGGATCAGATCGGCCGTCCGCTTCGCCGCCTGCACCCCCGCGATGCGCGCGACCGCGAAGATGTCTCCCTTCGGGACCCCTTCCCGCAGCACGCGTGCAAGGAAACGGCCCGGGAACACGACGGAAGCGGTCGCCCGCGCCCTCCGCCGCGTCTCCGGCTTTCCCGAGACGTCGACCATCCGCGCTTCCCCCGAGGGGGTCAGATGGGATAGAGACTTGCGCGCTCGGCCCAAGACCCGGCGAAGGATAGCGAGGCGGCGGCGGCGCCGGAAGTCGCGTCGCTTGAAAGGGTCGCGACCCCTACTACCATCCGACGGTTCTTGCCCGTATCCGCTCCCGCCCGAACGCCCGCTCGCCGAAAAGGTTTTCCATGCGCATTCCCTCCCTCGGGGCCTCCCGCCGCCGTCCCGGTCCGGGAGCCCTCTTCCTCTTCGCCCCTCTCCTTTTCGCGTTCGCCGCGCGGGCGCAGGAAACCGCTCCCCTCTCCGTCGAGGAGGTCGTCGCGCGATCGGAGCGGGCCGAGCTCGTCCGCGCGCTCGACCTCGGCCGGGAGCTCGGGAAGGCCGCCCGCGAGAACGCGGGCGTGCGGGAGGAGATCGCCCAGGCGCTCGCCACCGCCGCCCCGATGGCGCGCCTCGCCCTCGGCGCCGCCCTGGCGGAAGCGGGGGATGCGAACCCCGCCAAGGACGCGCTCCTTCCCCTCCTCGACGCGGGGATCCCGGAGCCGGTCGCCGAGGCCGCGGCGACGCTCGTCGGCCTCCCCCCCTTCCGGTCCGAGCCCGCCTCGGCGAAGGAGATCTCGAAGGCCCTCCTCGGGCGCCTGGAAGCGGCCTCGCTCCCGCCGATCGTGCGGCTGCGCGCCGCGACGAGCCTGTTCCTCGTCGGCGGAGGGGCCGAGAAGACGCGCGCCCGCTCGGAGCTGCGGGCGTTCCTCCGCTCGGAGGAGGAGAACCTGCGCGCGGAGGGGGCGCTCGCCCTCGCCTCGCTCGGGGACCGAGAGTTCCCCCGCGAGGAGCTGAAACGCCTGGCCGCAGAGCCCTCCGCCCGGGGCCAGCTCGCCCGCACCTATCTCGAGAGGGAGGCGACGGAGAGGTACTACGACCGCCTCCTGCAGAAACAGCGCGAGTACTACGACAAGGAGGCGAACGCCCGCCCCTCGAAGCCCTTCGACGCGGGAGACCCGCAAGTCCTGGAGGAAATCATGCGGGACGTGCGGGAGTTCCACGTCCACGGCGATCAGTTCTCGAGGGAGGAGCTCGTCGCGGCGGCCGCCCGCGGCATGCTGAACCTCCTCGACCCGCACTCGACCTTCTTCACCGGGGAGGAGTTCCGCCGGTTCGCCTTCGACCTCAAGCCCGAGTACGGCGGGATCGGGGCGTTCGTCCGCACGATCGCAGGGATCTTCACGATCGTGCGCCCGATCTACCCGGGCCCGGCCGCCGAGATCGGGCTCCGCTCGGGGGACCGGGTCTTCTCCGTCGACGGCTGGGACACGCGCGGCCACGGCGAGGACGAGGTGATCAAGCGCCTCAAGGGGAAGCCCGGGACGCGGGTCAAGGTGAAGGTGCTGCGGCAGGGGTGGCCCGAACCGCGCGAGTTCGAGATCACGCGGGCCGAGATCAGCGTCCCCGTCCTCCACTCCGAGCTCTTCCCCGGCGGGGTCGGCTACGTCGAGCTGGTCGGGTTCGCGGAGAACTCCGCCCCGGAGCTCGACCGCGCCCTCGACGACCTCAAGCGCCGCGGGATGAAGGGGCTCATCCTCGACCTGCGGAACAACGAGGGGGGTCTCCTCAAGTCCGCGATCGAGGTCGCGAGCCGCTTCCTCCCGAAGGGGAAGAAGATCGTCTCGACGGAGGGGACCCGCGACGGGAAGGAGGAGCACTTCTCCCAGGGGAAGCTCGCCGTCCCCGAGAGCTTCCCCCTCGTCGTCCTCGCGAACGAGTTCTCCGCCTCCGCCTCCGAGATCGTCGCGGGGGCGCTCCAGGACCACGGGCGCGCGAAGATCGTCGGGGAGCCGACCTACGGGAAGGGCTCCGTCCAGCAGCTGATCCCCCTCCACTCCCTCCCCGACGAGCAGTTCCAGGACGAGAACGGGAACGAGATCTACGAGGAGTGGGAGAAGTCGAAGGACAACGTGATCCCGAACGGGAAGCACGACTTCGGGCCGCGGATCAAGCTCACGGTCGCGCGCTACCTCCTGCCGAGCGGGCGGAGCATCCACACGGAGACGGACAAGCAGGGGCGCGTCGTCCAGCCGGGGGGGATCTTCCCGGACGAGACGGTCGAGTTCGCGCGCATCCCGGCGTGGAAGGCGGAGGAGCTCGACCGGCTGCTCGGGGAGAGGCCGGAGGAGGGGGCGTTCCGCAAGTACGTGGAGGAGCACTTCGAGGCGAACCGGGAGCTCTTCGTGCGGCTCGCGGAGGGGGACGGGGGGGATCCCTCCCTCTACCCCGACTTCGACTCCTTCTACGCCTCCCTCAAGACGCCGCTCGACCGCGACGAGATCCGCCGCTGGGTGCGCCTGCGCGTGCGCGAGGTCGTCGCGGACGACCGCAAGAAGGTTTTCCCGGGCACCATGTTCCTCGGCGACTACGAGGAGGACGCGCAGCTGCAGCACGCGATCAAGCTCCTCCTCTCCCAGTTCGGGACGGACGTGAATAGCGTCGAGGAGTACCGGGTCGTCTTCGCGAAGACGTCCCGCTCCGCCGACGCCCCTTGGAAGGCCCCGGGGGGCGAGGGGAGCGGGCAGCCCCGGTAGCGCTCCGGCGCCCCCTCCCGCCCGCCTCAACCCGCCGCCTCGTCTCCCTCGAGCCGCGGCTCGGTGCCGAAGGCCTCCCCGAAGTCGAAGCCGCCGGCGAAGTCGGCCTTGGAGTCCTCCTCCCTGCGGGAGAGGAGCTTCTCCTCGACGAGGTTGAAGACGATCTCCCCGAAGTCCTCCGTCCGCCGGATGCTCCAGGAGTCGAGGACCGCCCGCGCGAGGGGCCCGAACTCCTGCGCCGCGTAGCCGCGGATGCCCGCGAGGAGCTCGCGGCCGGAGACGTGGCGCTCCTCCCCCTTCGCACCCTCCCGTCCGGTCGAGCGGATCGTGTGCTCGAGCGCCTCGAGGACGAAGGCGTACGCGATCGGGGGATACCGGGGGTCCCTGCGCCGAAGGCGCCGCAGGCGCGCCTCGAAGTCCTCCACGCCTCACTCCGCCGGCCCCGGCTCGGCCGCCTCCGTCCCCGGGTCCTCCCTCGGAGGGGGACCTCCCCTCCGGACGACCTCGCCCGCGGGGTAGGTGACGCGCTCCCCGCTGCCGAGCCGGACGCGCAGGCGGCGCGCCAGGACCTCCTGGTCCACGACCTCGCCGGGGCCCCGAGGGGTGTCCACCCTCTCCCCCCGCCTCGGAAGGGACTGGCGGAACTCCGTGTAGACCTCGTCCTCGTACCGGAGGCAGCAGAGGAGACGGCCGCACTGCCCCGAGATCTTCGCCGGGTCGAGGGTCGACTTCTGGAGCTTCGCCATCCGCATCGAGATCGGTTTGATCTCCGGCAGCCACGCCTTGCAGCACAGCCGGCGGCCGCAGTGTCCGTACTCGCCGACGAGCCGGGCGTCGTCCCGCGCGCCGATCTGTCGCATCTCGACCCGGCCGCCGATGCGCTCGGAGATCTCCCGCACGAGGGCCCGGAAGTCGATCCGCTCCTCGGACACGAAGTAGACGACGAAGCGTTCCCCCCCGAGGAGGGCCTCGACCCCGGCCAGGCGCGCGGGGAGCCGGTGGGAGCCGAGCCGCTCCCGGCAGATCCGCGCCTCCCGCGCCGTGCCGCGGGCGGCCATCCGGCGCATCTCCGCGCGGTCCTCCGAGTTCGCGCGCCGCAGGACGTCCCCGACCAGGCTGCAGGCGCTGCAGGGGTGATCCGCCGCGGTCCGGGCCGGAGCCAGCACGACTCCCGACTCGAGCCCGCGGGAAGTCCGGACGACGCACTCCTCTCCCGACTGCAGGTCGAGCAGGGACGTCCGGAACGTCCCCTTGTAGCGCATCAAGCCGTAGCGGACGGATGCGAAGGCCTGCACGCGCGTGCGACGTCGATCGCGAAGAGGTCGATCAGGAGTCCGGGCTCGACGTTGGCCTCGAGGTCCCGGAGGGCCCGGGCCGTCGACGCGAGCAGATCCTCGAGACTTTGCGTCGGGTCGCCGCGGGGAACATAAGACCCCTCTCCCCCCGCCGCAACGACGGCCCGCCACCGCTCTCGCACGGCGAGGCCCGCCGAGCGGAGGAAGGTCCGCGCGAGGGCCCGGCGGTCGGCGGCCGTCGACTTCCCCCCGAGCGACCCGAAGACCTCCTCCCGCAGGGGCCCTCCGGCCTCCCCTGCGAGGCGTCCCTCGGCGAGATCCCGCATCCGCCGCGCCTCCCCCGGGAGGCAGGCGAGGGCCTCCCCGATCGACCCCTCCGACACCCGCGCGGCCGAGCGCGCGTCGGCCGCCGCGATCCCCCCGCGCGCGAGAAGGAACCGCTCGACCTCCTCGACCGGCAGGGGGCGGAGTCGAAGGCAGAGGCAGCGGGAGAGGACGGTCTCGAGGAGAGCGCCGGCCGAGGTCGCCGTGAGGAGGAGGAGGGAATCGCCGGGAGGCTCCTCGAGGGTCTTCAGGAGCGCGTTCTGGGCGAAGACGTTCATCCGCTCCGCGTCGCGGACGAAGGCGCACTTCCCTCGGGGACCCGAGGCCTTGCGCCCGATCCACTCGACGAGCCCGGGGAGCCGGACGGAGGGGCCCGGGCTCTCCCCCTTCCCTCTCTCCCCCCCCTCCGCCTCTCCGCCGCGGATGGCCGCGATCGGGATCGTGGGGCCCGGCGGGTCGAGGAGGAGGAAGTCGGAGTGCCCGCCCGCCTCGAACGCGCGACACGACGCGCACGAGCCGCAACCCTCCGGGCTCTCCGCGGGGCAGAGCTTCCCCCGCGCGAGGGCCCGCGCGAGGAGCGACTTCCCGATCCCTTCGGGGCCGGCGAGAAGGAGGGCATGCGGAAGCCTCCCCTCCCGGGCGAGGCGGCCGAGGAAGGCCCGGGCGTCGGCGTGGCCCGCGATGTCAGGGAAGGATGCGCTCGACGGCACGCCAGACCGCCTCCTCGACCTCGCGGCGCGGGCCCCTCCCGTCGAGGAGGACGACGCGCCCCCTCGATCTCCGGGCGAAGGCCCGGAAACCCCGCCGCACGGCGCGCGCGAAGGAGACCCCCTTGCGCTCGAAGCGGTCGCGCCCCCTCCGGCGTTTCCGCGCGGTCCCGGGCGCGACGTCGAGCAGCACGACGAGGTCGGGGCGCGGCCGCGCGTGGAACGCCCGGGCGAGGGCGAGCACCCGCCCTCTCCCCAGCCCCCCCGCGATTCCCTGGTAGGCGAACGTCGAGGGGCCCCCCCGGTCGGAGAGGACGATCCGACCGCGGCGCAGCGCCGGGGCGACGACTCGATCGAGCAACTCCGCGCGCGCCGCCGCGAAGAGGAGGGCCTGCGCCTTCGCCCCGAGCGGGACCGTACGGCGGAGGAGCAATCGCCGCAGGGCCTCGCCGAGGGGCGTCCCGCCCGGCTCCCGCACGACGAGGACGCGCCGACCTCCCCGCCGCATGCGCCGCGCGAGACGACGGACCTGGGTCGTTTTCCCCGCGCCGTCCGGACCGTCGAGCACGAGGAACACCCCTCGCCTCATCCCTCCATCGCTCCCCGGGGAGGCGAGTCGGCCGCCGGAAGAGCGCTTCTCCCCGCATCGACTCGGGCGCGGCGCGCGAGGTGGGCGACGGCCTCGAGGGATCGGTCTCCCAGGAAGCGGGCGATCTCCGGCGTCGAGAAACCGGCCCCGAAGGAGGCGAGGACGAACGCCCCCCGGGCGGCGGCGCGACGGGGGGAGCGGCCCGCTCCGCGGAGCGCCTCGACCTCGACGTCGGCCGCCGCGGCCGCGTCGCGCGCGAGATCCTCGAGGGTGGTCCGTCCCGGAGCCTCCTCGATCGAGGTCGTGAAGCCCCCGTCGAGGAACCCGGCGAGGCGAGGGTCGAACCCCCTGAGACGCCGCGGGTGAATCCGGCAGGCCGCGGCGACCGGGTTGCGGCGGGAGAGGAACGCCTCGAGGAGGGTCGCGGTGGCGCGGGAGAGCCGCTCCCGTCCGGCGAGGCGCTCCACCTCGTCGAGGAGGAGCGCGCCGGAGCGCAGCAGGCCGCGCGAGAACTCCTCCCCCCTTCCGCCGCGGGCGGCCTGGACGAAACGGCGGCCGAGCTCGCGGATCCCGACGAGGCAGGGGCGGAGCCCCCGTCGCTCGAGGTCCACCGCGAGCGCCGCGAGGAGTCTCGACTTCCCGGATCGCGGAGGTCCGAGGAGGAGCAGCGGATTGAAAAGGCCCCCGGGGTTCGCCGCCGCCGCCCGCGCCGCGAGGACCGCGGTCCGGTTGCGCGGCGTGAGGGGATAGGCGCCGGTCCCCTCGCCGCGCGGGGGACTCGGAGAGCGGCGCAAGAGGGGGACGAGCAGGGCGGGGGTCCTCGGGACGCTCGAGGCGCCGGAGCATAGGACCGACGCCGCGGCGGTCAACCCGAGGAGGGGCGCCCGGCGAGCTCGAGGATCTCGGTCGCGCGGCGGTCCTCCGGATCGAGCTCGAGGGCGCGCCGGGCCGCCTCCGCGGCGGAGGCGCGATCCGACCGCAGGAGGTGCGTCTCGGCCTCCTCGCGGAAGAGCTCCGCGCGCTCGTGCGTTTCCTCCGCTTCCTTCTTCCCCTCGCGGGGAGCGTTCGGCTCGAGGTCGGGCCGGACGGCGCGGGCGACCCGGAAGGCGGCCACCGCCTCGTCGAGCGCTCCGAGCGTCCGCAGCGACCGTCCCCTCCGCGCGTGGAGGTCGCGCCGGAACGGGTCGACGCCGAGGGCCTTCCGGAGCCACTTCTCGGCGTCGGCGGCGTCCGCTCGCCCCTCGGCGTACGTCGCCAGGTCGAGGAAGGGATCCACCGACTTCACGCCGAGACCGGCGAACTCCTCGAGCTCCCGCCTCGCCTCTTCCGCCCGGCCGGCCCCGGCGAGCAGGCGGCGGAGCGCGAGGTGCGGGCTGAGATCCGGGTCCGCGGCGAAGCGCGGGAAGGCCGCCTTCGCCGCGCGCCAGGCCTGGATCGCGGCCTCGAACTCCTTCTCCCCCTCGAGGATCTTCGCGTGGTGCGCCCGGGCGAAGAACTCCTCGGCGCCCCGCGCGAATCCCGCCTCGTACTCGGCCCGCGCGACGTCGGTGCGCCCCCGCGCGTAGGCGAGCTCCCCGGCGAGCAGATGCGCGCGCGGGTGGTCGGGGGCCCGGGCGCGCACGCGCCGGAGTCCCTCCTCGGCGTCGACGGTGTTCCGGCGGCGCGCCTGCTCCCAGGCGAGCGACACGATCGCGTCGAGGTCGTCGGGGGCCTCCTTCACACGGGCGCGGAGGCGCCGCAGCCCCTCCTCGCTCCGGGTCGGCTCGACCCGGACGTCGCGCAGCTTCTCGTCGATGAAGGCGAGGAGACGGCGGTCGAACTCCTCCGGAGTGAGGCCGAAGCACTCGCGGAGGATCTCCCGCGTGCTCCGGTCCTCCCCGTAGAGGCGCAGCATCTTTCGGAGCTGCTCGAAGGGGTGGCCTCGCTCGAGCCACTCGCAGACGAGGCCTCCCTGGTAGTAGCCGAAGAGGATGTTCGGGGTCCGGAAGACCCCGTTCAGCTCCTCGATCGGGACGATCGCCCCGCTCGCGCGGGCGTTCAGGAGCTCGAGGTCCATGCCGCGATCGAAGGCAGGATCGCGTCGCTTCTCCTCGAGGACGGAGAGCCCCTCCGTGAGCCAGCGGGGCACGCGCCCGCGCGAAAGGGCGATCGTGAGGACGTGGGCGAACTCGTGCCAGGCGGTCGCCTCCCAGGAGAACTTCCCCCGGACCTCGGGGGCGAGGGGGGAGACGGTGGTCACCACCGGGCCGAAGCAGACCCCGAGGGCGCCGAACCCGGTGAACCCGACGGTCCGGACCGAGAAGTCTCCGTACTCGTGGAAGACCTCGACCAGGATCTCCCCCTCCGGCCGGAGGTCGTAGCGCTTCGTCAGCTCCTCAAGGGCCTCGTGGAGGAGCGGGGGGAGGAGCTCGCCGAGGACGGGGGCCTCATCGGGGTGAAGGCGCAGCCGGAAAGGGGGAGACTCGACCCAGACGTAGGCGCGCTCGAGCCGGTCGAGGACCGCCAGCATGTTCTTGCGCCACGGGTGGACGTAGCCGCGCTCGGCCTCCTCTGCCCGTCGGAGCGCCTCCGCCGCCTCCGCCTCCCGCCCGCTGTTCGCGAGGGCGCGCCCGAGGTCGGTCCACGCGCCTCCATGGGACGGCTCGACGCGCACGGCCTCCCGGAGGAGGGGCACCGCCTCCGCGAAACGGTAAAGCTCGACCAGGTCCGACCCCGCCGTCGCCGCGGGCTCCCCGGAGGTCGGGTCCTCCCCGGCGAGGGCGCGCGCCGTCTCTTCCCACTCCCGGCGCCGCCCTTCGAGGAGGTCGAGGGAGGCGAGGCGCGCTCGCGCGCCGCGGTGCCGCGGGTGGACGCGCAGGGCCGCGCCGAGGGAGGCGCGCGCCTCTTCGAAGCGCCGGTCCTGGACGCGGTAGGAGGCCTGTTCGACGAGGGCCTCGACGTCGCGGGGGTTCACGTCGAGGGCCTTCCGCAGGAATCCGTCCGTCTTCGAGCCGTCGCGGGCGAAATTCGATCGGTAGACCCGGAAGCAGCCGAGGAGCGCGCCGAGGTGGCGGGGGTTGCGGCGGAGCGCCTGCTGATACTCCTCGACCGCGCTCGGGTAGCCCGCCGTGTCCCGGTAGACGCGGAAGTAGAGGTCGCCGAGGGCGACCGCGACGTCCGCGCGGTCGGGATCCTCCCGGAGGAGTTCCGCGAAGACCTCCGAGGCCTCCTCCTCTCGGCCGAGCGCCGCGTAGACCCGGCCGAGGGCGAGGAGCCCCTCGGGGTCCTCGACGGGGTCGCGCGCGGCGGACCGCGCGATCCCCTGGCGGAGCTCGACCGCCTCGCTCCGGCGCCCGGTCGCCTCAAGGAAAGAGGCGAGGGCCTCGCGGCCGGAGAGATCGGAGGGCTCCTCCACCGCCGCGCGATAGGCCTTCTCCGCCTCCTCGAGCCTGCCGGTCGCGGCGCGCGCGTCGCCGAGGAGCCGGCGGGTCAGGGGGGAGGAGGGAGTCCTCTCGAGGGCCTCCCCCGCCGCCTCGTAGCGGCCGAGGGAGAGGAGGGCCCTCGCCTTCCCCGCGAGGGCGCGCTCGCTCCCCCCCCGCGCGAGGATCCGGTCGAACGAGGAGAGGGAGCGCTCGTAATCCCCCCGCGCGAGGAGCGCCTCCCCCTCCTCCGGGGAGGGAACCTCTTCCGCCGCATCCGCGGGAGCGGACTCCTGCGCGAGCGGGGCGAGGGCCGCCGGCGAGACCCCTCCGAAGGCGAGGAGGAGGAGGGCCGGAGGGAGGGTTCGCGCGAGGTTTCCGGAGGGTCGCACGCCTCGGGCGATTGGACCCCTCCGCCTGCGCGGGGGCAAGGCTCCCTCGCCCCGAGGAGAGGGGGGTTGCGGATGCACCGGGGCGCGTCCGTCCTCAGGGGCGCAGAGGCTCGGCGTGGTGGTCCCCGGTAGCCCCGGCGGTCGTCCCTCCGGAGGTCAGTCCCCGGGCCACGTCGAGGATCTTCGAGGGAGAGAAGGGCTTCGTCATGAAGAGGTCGGCGCCGACGGCGCGGCTGCGTTCGTGGTCCTGCCCGCGCGCGGTGAGCATCACGATCCGGACCCCGGACAGGCG
The DNA here is from genome assembly GCA_035695825.1 of Planctomycetota bacterium. Taxonomy (GTDB): domain Bacteria; phylum Planctomycetota; class UBA1135; order UBA1135; family JAKEFM01; genus JAKEFM01. The sequence continues at coordinate 381,471 of DASRRH010000026.1, forward strand.
CACATCCTCCCGGATCTGCCGGCAGACGTCGAAGCCGTTGACCTCGGGGAGCATCACGTCGAGGAAGAGGAGGTCCGGGGGTTCGGACCGGACGGCCTCGAGCGCCTCCGGCCCCGTCCGGGCCTCCCGCACGTCGTATCCCTCCTTGCGCAGAACGTAACAGAGCGACCGGAGGATGTAGGGTTCGTCGTCGACCACGAGCACGCGTTTCCCGCTCATTGCACCCCCTCCTCGTGCCGGCGGGAGTCCGCGGGCACGCGGCGGTCCCGGGCCTTCGCCACGACGACCGTGAGGTCGTCCGCGGCCGGCCCTCCGCAGAAAGCCTCGACCTCGCGGAAGATCGACCCGACGATTTCCTCCGCGGTGCCGGCTGCGGCGCGGTCCAACGCCCGCCGCAGGCGCTCCATCCCGAACATCTCCCCGCCGCGGGCCGCCTCGGGGATCCCGTCCGTGTAGAGCAGGAGGGAGTCCCCCTCCCGGAGTCGGTGTCGGCTCTCCTCGTACCGGGCCCCCGGCACGACGCCCGCCACCGGGCCTTCCGCCTCGAGCTCCTCGAACGACCCGTCGGGGTGGCGGAGCAGCGGCGGAGGGTGGCCGGCGTTGGCGAAGAGCAGCTCTCCCCCCTCGTCGAGGACGACGAGCGCCATCGACATGAAGAGGTCCGCCCGCGCGAGGTCGTCGTGGAGGTGGCGGGCGACCCTCGAGAGGACCTCGACGGCGGAGCGGCCGGGGCCGACCTCCCAGTGGAAGGCCGAGCGCGCCGAGGTCATGAGGAGCGTCGCGGGCAGGCTGTGCCCCGACACGTCGGCGACGACGATCCCGACTCGGCCGTCCCCCATCGGGATGAAGTCGTAGTAGTCCCCGCCGACGTCGCGCGCGGGAGAGAGCCGCCCGGCGAGGTCGACGCCCTTCATCTCGGGGGCCCGCGCCGGGAGCAGCCCCTCGACGATCCGGCGCGCGATCTCGATTTCCCGGCGCAGCTCCGCCCCCCGGATCCCCGTGAGGACGGAGCCGAGGTGCTCCGCGAGGAAGTCGAGGAGCGTCGTCTCCTCGCTCCCGAAGCCCGCGGCCCTGCGGCGATCCATCGCGAGGACCGCCCCCATCGCGCGCCCCGTGGTTCCCGCCTGGATCGGCGCGACGTAGAGGCAGCGCTCCATCTCCCGCTCGAAGGGGAGCGCGTCCGCGGGGAGGTCGGAGGGGTCCTCGAGGAGGGCGCGCTCCCCCCTCTCGATCGCGCGACCCGTGATCCCCCCTCCGATCGGCCAAGAGCGCTCCGGATCCTCCGCGAGCCCGTGAACCCCGAGAAGGCGAAACTCCGGGCGGTCGGCGGCGCGGAGGGCGACGGCAACTTTCTCCGCCGCCAGGACCTCCGCGAGCCGCGGCGCGAGCTTCGCGCAGAAACCGCGGAGGTCGCCGGCTTCCCCGATCTCGCGCCCGATCTCGAAGAGGATCGAGCGCTCCTCGAAGAGCTTCGTCAGGGCGTCGGAGAGGCTGTCGATCTCGAAGTTGCGGTCGAGGCAGAGGGAGATCGCCTCGACGGCGAACTCGAACGTCCGCGCGAGCGCCGCCTCGTCCCTCGACCCCTTCCGGAGGAGGGCCACCGTCGCCGCGTTCTCCCTCCACGTGCGCAATCGGCGGAACCGCGCGGTCCACGGGGCGGCGAGGCCGCGCGTCTCGACGCAGCCTCCCGGCCCGAGAGCGAAGGAGACCTCGAGGCGCGCGCCCCGGGAGGCGCTCGAGGCGATCTCCTTTCCCGAGGCGTCGAGGAGGTAGAGCGCGGGGGGGGCGTCCGGCTCCCCGCCCATGAGGGCCGCCGCCTTCTCGAGGATCTCGGCGATCCCGTCCCCCGGCCTCACGTCGTCTCCGCCCGGATTTCGCTCGCCGCGCGCACGCGCCGCGTCAGGCGCACCCAGTTCGTCCTGCCGTCGCGACCGAATTCGCACCGGTCGGCGAAACAGCGCATGACGTGCAGCCCGTAGCCTCCTGGCGTCGGATGGGCGAAGTCGGGAGGCTCCACGGAGGCGGGGTCGAAGGGGCGGCCCGTGTCGCGCACGCACACCTCGGCCTCCTCCCCCCTCTCCTCGAGGTCCAGGGCGACCTCGACGATCCCGGGACCGTTCCGGTAGGCGTGGCGGATGACGTTCGTCACGGCCTCCTGGACGGCGACGAGGAGTTCCTCCGTGGCCGACCGGACGAGGGCCTCGCCGAGCCACGCCTCGAGCGAGCGCTCGAGGAAGATCCGAAGCGGCGAGAGGAAGGCAGCCGATGCCGGGACCCAGACCCGGGCGGAGCCTCTCCGGGGGTCAAAAGGACTCAAGGGCCGTCCGCCGGTCCCGGTGGACCTCGAAGACGAGACCGAGCCGGGTGACGTGGAACAGGCGCTCGACGAAGGGGGAAGGGGAGCAGAACTTCATCACCCCTCCGCGCTCGTGGATCGCCTGCGCAACGGAGAGGAGGGCCGCGAGCCCTTCCGAGTCGACCGCGCCGCACCCCGAGAGGTCGACGAGGAGGAGGGGCCGGCCGGGGCCGACCGCTCCAAGGAGCTTCTCCCGGACCCCCTTCCGGCTCGCGAAGTCCACGTCCCCGTCGAGCGACACCACGGTCGGTTGTTCTCGGATCAAGGATGGAGCTCCTCGGACGGCGGGAAGCCTCGGCTCCGGTATCGGAACCCTCCCGGGGGGACCTGAAGCGCCCGGCTTGACTCCTCCGCCCCGCGGCCGGTAAGAGGGTCGCCCATGAATCCCGCGGGTCGCCTCCGGTGGGCGTCGGGGGGCCTCCCAGCGGCCGTCCTCGCCCTGCTCTCCGCCTGCGCGAGCGCCCCCCTTCCGCCGCCCCCGAGCCCCCCTCCTTCCTCGCCCAACCGCTCCCCTCGGGGGAGGATCGAGTGGCTCGGGGATCGGATCGGCGCCTGCGCGGACCCCGCCGAGAAGGCGATGTACGAGAACCAGCTTGGCTGGGCCTACCTCGAGGCCGACCGGCCGCCGCGGGCCCGCGAGTTCTTCTTCCGCTCCCGCCTCCACGACGCGGCCGGAGTGCTCATCGGCTCCAACGAGCGCGGGATCGGCGAGGCCTTCCTGCGGGAGGGGAACGCGCCTTCCGCGGAGCCCTCCCTCGCCCGCGCCGTCCTCAAATCGGCAAGCCCCGCCGAGCGAGACGAGGCCCGCCTCCTTCGGGCGATCGGCCTCGAGCGGCTCGGGCGAGCGGAGGAGGCGCGGGCGGTCCGGCGCGAGATCGAGAACCCCGACCGGGCCTCCCTCGTCCTGCTCGAGCGCTCCCTTGCCCTCCCCCCTTCCGCCGCCGCGCCGCGGGCCGCCTCCGCGTCGAAGGAGGAGGAGGCTCCGGCCTCCCCCCTCGAGATCCAGCCGCGGCTCGCCTGGAATCCGCGCCCGATGGGACGCGACGTCGAGCCGATGGAGACCCCGACGCGGATCACGGTCCACCACAGCGCCACCCCGTTCGCCGGGACCTCGAAGGGGGAGACGGCGCAGGAGATCCGCAACATCCAGCGGATCCACCAGGAGGTCTCCGGGTGGGCCGACATCGGGTACCACTACGTCGTCGACCGCGCGGGGCGCATCTGGGAGGCACGCCCCTTGCGCGTGCAGGGAGCCCACGCGGGCAACCGCGAGGCCAACCGCGGCAATATCGGGATCTGCCTCCTCGGGAACTTCGAGGCCGAGCCGGTCCCCCGCAAGCAGGCGGAAGGGCTGCGCGCGATCCTGCGGGATTGCATGGCCCGCTTCCGGGTTCCCGCGAACCGGGTCTACACCCACAGCGAGATCCGCGCTCGCCACGGCCTGCGCCCGACGGATTGCCCGGGCCGGTCGCTCCAGGCCTTCGTCGAGCGCCTGCGGAGCGCCCGCGCCTCCGGCCAGGTCCTCGCGCGCGTGGACTAGCCCGCCCGGCGCGCCTCGTCGAGGACGTCGGCCGCGGAGCGCTCGAGGGGGATCCGCGGCTCGAACCCGGTGGCTTTGCTTAGCCGGTCGATCGAGGCGCAGACCTCCGCGGGCTCTCCCGCCCGAAGTCGCGCCGGGTCCACCTCGACCTCCGGCCGCACCCGGGCGCGGGCGAGAAGGGCCTCGAGGAGGTCCCGCACGGCGACCGCGCGGCCCGACCCGAGGTTGTAGGCGAGGCCGGTGCTCCCCTCCGCCGTCGCGAGCGCGAGGATCGCGCGGACGGCGTCCCGCACGTCGAGGAAGTCGCGCCGGACGTCGAGGGCCCCGACGCGCAGGATCGGCGGGACCCTCCCCGCCTCGATCGCCGCCACCTGGCGCGCGAAGGAGCCGAGGGCGTACTCCGCGCCCTGGCCCGGACCGACGAGGTTGAAGATCCGCACGATCCGGACCTCGAGGCCCCCGCGCGCGGCGAAGGCGCTCGCGAGCGTCTCCGCGGCCGCCTTCGTCCGCCCGTAGACGGTGCGCGGCTCGCGGGGATCCTGTTCGCGGAGCGCCCCGGCGGCCGACCCGTAGACATGCGCGCTCGAGGCGAGGAGGAAGAGGGCGCCGGGCGCGCGCGAGGAGGCCGCCTCGAGGGCGTGGAGCGTCCCGAGCGCGTTCGCCGCGAAGGCCCCCTCCGGGTCCTCCTCGGCCTTCCGGGGGGAGGCGAGGCCGGCAAGGTGGAGGACCGCGGTCGGACGAACCGCCTCGAAAGGCTCCCGCAGCGAGTCCCCCTCCGCGCAGTCCCCGGGCAGGAAGGCCGCTCCGGGGACCGGCGCGACCGGGGGACGGCGCGCGAGGACCGCGACGGCCCCTGCGAGGGGCCGGAGCGCGTCGACGAGGGGGCGGCCGAGAAAGCCGGTCCCCCCGGTGACGAGGACCCGCTCGAGCCTCCCGCCGGTCATCCGCCCCGGCGGCGCGCGAGATCGGCGTCGACCATGAGGTGGACGAGGTCGCGGAACCCCACCTTCGGCTTCCACCCCAGGCGCTCCTTCGCCCTCGACGCGTCCCCGACGAGGGCGTCGACCTCGGCGGGCCGGAGGAGGGAGGGGTCGGCGACGACGTGCTTGCCCGGCTCGAGCCCGACGCGCGCGAACGCCGCCTCGACGAACTCGCGCACGGAGTGACTCTCCCCCGTCGCGACGACGAGGTCCTCCGGGGCGGGCTGCTGGAGCATCCCCCACATCGCCTCGACGTAGTCGCCCGCGAACCCCCAGTCGCGGCGGGCGTCGAGGTTGCCGAGGCGCAGTTCCCGCCGCTCCCCGGCCGCGATCGCCGCCGCGGCGTCGCTCACCTTCCGCGTCACGAACTCGAGGCCGCGCCGCGGCGACTCGTGGTTGAAGAGGATCCCCGAGCAGGCGAAGAGGCCGTAGGACTCGCGGTAGTTCACCGTGACCGCGTGCCCGAAGAGCTTCGCCGCGCCGTAGGGGCTGCGCGGGTGGAAGGGGGTGGTCTCCCGCTGGGGCACCTCCCGCGCCTTCCCGAACATCTCGCTCGAGGAGGCCTGGTAGAAGCGGATCGAGCGGTCGACGCGGAGGATCGCCTCGAGGAGACGGAGGACGCCGAGGCCCGTCACCTCCGCGGTGAGGAGGGGCTGGCTGAAGGAGGCGTGGACGAACGACTGCGCTCCGAGGTTGTAGACCTCCTGCGGCTCCGCCGCCTCGAGAGCGCGGACGAGGGAGGTACCGTCGAGAAGATCGCCCGAGATCAGCGACACGCGGTCGAGCAGGTGGGCGATGCGGGCGGTCCCCTCGACGCTCGTGCGCCGCGCGAGGCCGAAGACCCGGTACCCCTTCTCGAGGAGGAACTCGGCGAGGTAGGAGCCGTCCTGCCCCGTGATCCCGGTGACGAGAGCCGACTTCATTGGGCCGTCGCGCTCCCCTTGACGAAGAGGACGGTGGCGAGCCCGGCGACCGCGCAGTAGACGGCGAGCCAGGGGAGGCGGTTTCGCACGACGAGCCGGAGGCACGCGCGGAGGCCGAACGCCCCGACGACCGCGGAGACCGCCGCGCCGATCAGGAGGTACCCTCCCCCGACCTCCGCGACGTCCTTCCCGCGCGCCCAGTCGAAGGCCCCGAGCGCGCAGGCCCCGGCGATGATCGGGGCGGCGAGGAGGAAGGAGAGGCGGGCCGCGGAGGCCGGCGCGATCCCCCGGGCGAGCGCCGTCGTCACCGTCACTCCGGAGCGGGAGACGCCCGGCAGGAGGGCGAAGGCCTGCGCGAGCCCGACGACGAGGACGTCGGCCGCGCCGACCGAGTCGAAATCCCGGCGCGCGCTCCGCGCCGCCCGCGCCCCGAACGCGAGGACGACCGCGTTCGCCAACAGGCCCCCCCCGACCGCGCGCGCCGAGGGGTAGAGGCTCTCGATCCAGTCCTTGAGGAGGACCCCGGCCAGGGCTGCCGGGATCGTGCCGAGGACGAGGAGTCCGAAAAGGCGCCGCCCCTTCCGCGCCGCCTCCTCGTCCCTCCCGAAGGGCGCCCGCGCGATCCCGAGCCAGTCGGACCCGAACCCGACGAGGATGGGAATCAGCGTTCCCGCGTGGAGGGTCAGCTCGACGACGAGCCCGGTCCTCGTCCCGCCGAGCAAGAGTCTTCCCAACGCAAGATGGCCGTCGGAGCTGACCGGCAGGAACTCGGTCAGCCCCTGGATCACCGCGAGGACGAGGAGGACGGCGAGGCTCACGCCCGGGGACGAAGCGCCTCCTCGGGCGGCACGAAGGAGAGGCCGAACGATTCCGCCACGCCGGGGTGGGTGACCTGCCCCCGCACGACGTTCGCCGCCGAGCGGATCGAGGGGTCGTTCCGCACGGACGCCTCCGGCCCTTCGGCGGCGAGCTTGCGGACCCACGGGAGCGTCGCGTTCGTGAGGGCATACGTCGACGTCCGGGCAACGGCGCCCGGCATGTTCGCCACGCAGTAGTGGACGACCCCGTCGACGACGAAGGTCGGGTCCCGATGCGTGGTCGGCCGGCAAGTCTCGACGCATCCCCCCTGGTCCACCGCGACGTCGACGATCACGGATCCCGGCCGCATCTTCGAGACGTCCTCCTTCCGGAGCAGCACCGGCGCCCGCTTCCCCGAGATGAGCACCGCGCCGATGAAGAGGTCCGCGGCCCGCGCCCGCTCCCGCACGGCATAAGGCGTCGAGAAGAGCGTCGTCACGTTCGCGGGCATCACCTCGGCCAAGAACCGCAGCCGGTCGAGGCTGACGTCCATGATCGTGACCCTCGCCCCCATGCCGGCGGCGATGCGCGCGGCGTTCGATCCGACGACCCCTCCGCCGACGACCAGCACGTCGGCCGGCTCGACCCCCGGCACTCCCGCGAGGAGCACTCCTCTCCCCCCCATCGCGCGCTCGAGGTACTTCGCCCCCTCGTGCACGGACATCCGGCCCGCGACCTCGCTCATCGGCGTCAGCAGCGGGAGGTGCCCCCCCACCTCGAGCGTCTCGTACGCGAGGCAGATCGCCCCGGACTTCGCCATCGCGTCGGTCAGGGTCCGGGACGCCGCGAAGTGGAAGTAGGTGAAGAGCGTCTGCCCCGGCCGGACGAGGGGGTACTCGGCTGGAAGCGGCTCCTTCACCTTGACGACCAGCTCGGCCGACTCGAAGACCTCCCTCGGGGTCCGGGCGAGGGTCGCCCCCGCTCCGGCGAACTCCTCGTCGCGGATCCCGCTCCCGGCTCCGGCCCCCTTCTCGACGAGGACGCGGTGGCCCGCCTCGACGAGCTCGTGGACCCCCGCCGGGACGAGGGCGACGCGGTCCTCGGACTCTTTCGTTTCTTTCGGGACGCCTAGGATCAAGCTCCACCCCGCCGAGAGAAGAGAAAGGGGGGGATTCTAGGTAGACCTGCCTGGCGGCGGGAAGTCCGTCGGGCCCCTGGCCCCTTCGAGCGGGCGCCGCTATCCTCCCCGCCCGAAGTCCCGGGCGATTAGCTCAGTTGGCTAGAGCACCAGCTCGACAAGCTGGGGGTCACAGGTTCAAGTCCTGTATCGCCCACCACGATTCCCCTCTCGCGGCGGGCCGCGCTCCCCGTTCGCAAGAGGCTGGGGGTTCAAGCCGGGGAGAGCCGTTCGGGCTTCCAGGTCGATCCAGCAGGACGCGACTGCTCGACGATATAGCAATTATGCTATAGATTCCGCGGAGCATGGGATGCCGAGACGAGCGTGGTCGGGTGCCCGTCCGGGAGGGGCTTCGCGGACTGCTGCGTCGTGACCGCCGTGCCCACGCGAAGCGCGTTGCGCGCATCCCGATCCTGTCGGAGGAGGGGTGCGAGCTCCGCAGGCCGATCGCCGATTCTCTCCGGGACGGCATCCACCAACTCCGGGCCAGGAAGGGCAACGTGAACGACCGGATCCTCTCCTTCTTCCACGGGCGGAACGTCGCGGTCCTCGCCTACGCGCTCGGGAAGGAGGACGTCGTTCCCGACGCGGACATCGACCGGGCGCGCGAGGCGAGGGATCTGGCCCGGCTGCGCTCCGAGTGGCAGATCCACGAGGCGTAGGACGATGGCGAAGAGGAAGACCCGGAACGCGCTCGAGATCCTCCGTCGGGACGTCGGCGACGATCCCGAGCACCGCGCGATGGTCGAGGAAGAGACCCTCAACGCCCGCGTGGCTCGGGAGATCCATGACCGACGCACCGCGGCGGGCCTCACCCAGCGGCAGCTCGCGGACCTCGTGGGAACCTCGCAGCCGGTCATCGCGCGGCTCGAGGACGCGGACTACGAGGGGCACTCCCTCACCATGCTCCGTCGCATCGCGGAGGCGCTGAGGATGCGAGTGGAAGTGCGGCTCGTCCCTCGGGGAGGTGACCCGCCGGGCCTCGCGCGCCGAGGCTCGCCGAGCCCGAAGCCCCGCCCCTGGTGATCGGTCATCGTCCCGCTCTCGCCCCTGGCGCTCGCGACTCTGCTGAGCCTGCCGCGGTCCGCCGACCGGGCCTACCCGACGACCGACACCGCGGGGCGAATCCTACCCGTCCACACTTGCGATCCGTCCTCAGCTCACCGCCTTCTTCACGAGCGCGCTGATCCTTGCCTCTTCGGCGGCCGTCAACTCCTTCAGCGCGAAGGCGACCGGCCACATGCCGCCTTCGTCGAGGTTCGCCGTGTCGCTGAAGCCGAACGACGAGTACCTCGTCTTGAACTTCTGCGCGCTCTGGAAGTAGCAGACGACCTTGCCGTCCTTGGCATACGCGGGCATCCCGTACCAGAGTCTAGGCGAGAGGGCCGGCGCGCTGGCTTTGAGGATCGCATGGAGCCGCTTGCCCATGGCGCGATCCGGTTCCGGCAGCCCCGCGATCTTGGCGAGCACGGTGCTCTCCCCGTCCGCACTATCCTTGCTCGCGCGGGGGCCGCGGCGCGCCTCCGCCTTCAGCTCTTCGATGCGCTCCTTCATCGCGACTCGTTCCTCGTCCGTGAATCCCTCGAACTTCTCGCTGGTCGCGGCGGTGCTCTTGGCGGGCTTTTGCGTGTCCTTCTTCGGGCTCATAGAAACCTCCTTCATCGTGATCGATAGTCGTCGAGACCAGGTTCTCAGCCGCCCATCGTGGGCGGCTGCTATCCTTTAGAACACTTGTTCTAGGCAGTCATGGCAGGGATTGTCCGAATTCGCCGTCGTACGCCTTCTGCAGTTCGGCGGCGATGATCTCTCGCATCTTGAGCATGGCCTCTGCCGCTCGTCTGGATTACTCGGGGTCACGGTCACCCATGCGCTCGCCCTACAACCGCTTGCACCCGTCGGCGGCTGGTTCACTTGAGTCCCAGCGGTTTGCCTGCAGCGAGGAGCCGAACCGCCTCCTGCAGGCGCCTGGCCTTCGTGTCCTCGCGCTTGGCGGACTCGATCGAGCCGACATACCGTCGTCGCTGGGAGGGCGGAAGGCCCTCGAAGGTCCGCCATGCCGCCGGCTGCTTCCGTAGCGCTGTCCGAATGTATCGTGGAAGCGTTGCGGGCATCTGGAACCGTGGCGGTCGCGGGTCATAGCCGCGGTCCGTCGGGGGGCGACGGATCCCACCGGGCTGCAATCTGCCGCTGGCTCTCAAGGCCGCGTAGCGCTTCCGGTTGATCGTCGACCACCGGCTATCCGCTCTCCGGGGCGTGAACTTGAGCGCGTAGCGTGAGTCGTCCAGACGCTTGACCAGGCTATCGACCCAGCCGAAGCAGAGCGCCTCATCGAGAGCGTCCAGGTGGGAGATCGAGCGCCGACCCGTGTGGACCTTGTGGAAGACGAGCCACACCTCGGACTCGGAGTCGTGGTGCTCTAGGAGCCATTTGCGCCAGTGGTCGGCGGTCTGAGCGACGAAGGTCTTCATGATTCGCGGTGCCTTGCGTGGGTGTCCGCCCAACATTCAGCATCCGCTGCGGCGCGGAGCGCCGGCCGCCGGATGTCGTTGTTGCGCCGCTCCTGAGTCGAGCGACGACCCGTTGCACACCAGGACGACCTTGCCGGTCACGCCTCCCTTCCCGAGCAACTCGTGCGCGCGCCTCGCCTCGGCAAGGGGAAATCGCTGCGCGATCAGGGGCTTGATCTTCTTCTGATGAAGGAGGTCGAGCAGGTCGATCAGGTCCTTTCGAAAGAACTCCGGTTTCAGGCGTTTGAGCGTCTGAATGCTGTAGGGGATCACGCGTTTCCGGCCCGGGAGAAGCCAGCCTCCGGCGATGTACATCCCGAAGATCGCGGCTCCACGGAAGCGTTGGCGACGACCCGGGCGAGCTGAAGCCAATCCCTCCCCACGAAGGGAGGAACGAAGGCCATAGCCCACGACCTTCCCGCCAGGGCGGAGAGCCTTGCGGGAATGCCAGAGGTGGGACCCACCGATGGGGTCGAAGGCGACGTCCACACCCTCGGGCGCGAGCCGGTGAATCTCTTTCACGAAGTCCTGATGGTAGTCGATGGGGATACCGCCGAGGTCGGAAACGTCCGGCGCACTTCGCGGCGAGCAGGTGCCGTACATCTCCAACCCGGCGAGGCGGCCCAGCTGCAAGAGTGCCGTGCCGACCCCACCTGCCGCGCCGTGAATCAGCGCGCGCTGAGCCGGTCGGACCGCAGCGGACCGATGCAGCATCTGGTACGCCGTGATGTAGTTCAGTACGAGGCTGACAGCCTCGGCGGCGTCCAACCCGGGTGGCACCGGAACCAGTTCGCGCTGCGGCAGGCAGATGAACTCCGCGTAGGCGCCGTGGATCGGCAGCGCGGCAACCGTCTGGCCCGGTTCGATTCCAGAGACTCCGGCGCCGAGCCGATCCACGACGCCGACCAGATCCCACCCCGGCGTGAATGGCACCGGGGGTGTTTCGGGGTGAACGCCCTCTCGCGCCATGATGTCGGGCAAAGAAACGCCTGCGGCGTGCACTCTCACGCGCACTTCGCCGCCTTTCGGCTCGGGACACTCTGCTTCAATCACCCGAAGCGCATCGGGTCCGCCGTAGTGGGTGACGATCACGCGCGTGTGCCTCATCGACGGGTTCTTCCCCTGGTGGCCCTCGAGCTCATGCGCCGTGACGCCATGCGTTTCAGCCGCAAAAGTCCGGCGGCATCCTACTTCTTACTCCGTGGGTTCTGCTGCGAGCGCCGGGCCTTCGTCGGCTGCAAACGCTCGTTAGACGCCGCCGATCACTCATGGCAACGGATTGTTGCTAATTCCAGATGACTCGGCTTTGCTTCCAGGAACCATCCTCTTGACGCTTATACAGATAGAGATAGTTGCCGCTCTTCTGGATTGGAGCCCCACCAGCCTTCGGAGTCAGCGTATAACGCTCCGTGCCCCGATCAAAGCCCCAATCGCCGAACACGACAATCTCTTGGCTGCTGTATTCGACCTGGACCGTGAACGCCTGGTGGAAGACCCGCATGAGGGCGGCCACACTGTCCGCACCGGTCACGGGTGGCTTGTCGGGCGCCATCATCACCAGGTCGTCAGCGAAGTGAACTCGGAACTGGTCGACACTTCCGGCGTTCTCGGCGGCCTGGAACCGAGCGGTCGCGGCAGCGATGGCCTGACGGTCGGCGGCTGGATCTGGCGTGCTGGCGGAATCGCATGCCGCTGTCAGGAACGTTAGGAAGAGAACTCCGATTGCCAGATGTTTCATCGAACCTCCCTGCGTAAGCGGCGTCTGACGGCCGCGGATCACCTGCAAAGCCGCGGGTGGCAACCTTTCGACTCACGACGACCGTCGTCGCGGCTTTGTCAGATGCATCCGCATGTTAGGCGTCCCCGGTTGTCCTTGGTCTCCGCTTCTTCGACTCCGACTTGATGATCATGTGGGTCGAGCGGGTGCGCGGGAAGATGACCCCGGAGTGCTTGATCGCAGTCTTGATGAGTGCCTGGATATCCCCGTGATCGAGGTCTGATGCGGCCTTGAGGGTAACGCTGCGTACTTTGGCGCCAGAGCCCTGGAGAAGACCTTTAGGGTCGGGAAGGGACTTGTCGAAGTACAGCCGGACCCAGCGCGGAAAGATAGCAAGGGCGACGATGGCCTCGTATCCGCGCTCTGACATACCGAACGCCACCACGAGCGAGTTGGAGTAGTCGTAAACGAGCTGATAGGAGCCGGGGAAAGCGCGGCGGAGTTTGGGCAGACACCGCTTCACCAGCGCGACGATCTTGGGGGGGAACCGCGACAGGAAGGCGGAGAACTGTGCGTTGGGGCTGGGCTGGCGAGTGTTCACGAGTTGACGCTACCTCAAGAAAGGGTGGGCACGCCTAACTTGAATTCGACAGGTCTTCGTTCTCACCCCGAACGCGGCGAGCCCGGTCTGCCCATCGACACCGGCCGGTCCGCCGCCTTCCCTCCGAAGGCTTTCAGGAGCAGACGCCCGCCCGATGGCGCCCCCGCATCGCGTCCGGCCTAGGCAGGTCTGCCGATTCGCGGAAACGAGGGTGCTCCGCCGGTCCCCGAGACGAGGCGCGACCCCGGGCCGAAGGGGTCGATGTGCCCCCACGTCTCCTGTTTCCGGAGGCGGCTCGCGCACGAGATAAGCGGCCCCGAGCGCGGTCGCAGCCGGCCACGCGTCGCCCGCCCAGGGCGCGACCGACTGGCGGTACCTGCGCGCGATCGCCGCCGTCCCCGTGGCAAGCTCCGTGCCGGTCACCATGGGAGGCTTGTCTATCCCTCGAGGAGGAACCGGTCAAGGCGGCCGCGGTCGGGGACACGGGGGGGAACTGTCCTCCGCTGGAGTCACCCGACCTCCGCGCCCACACGGCAGGTCGAGGGTCCGACGAGGTCGGCGGTTGGTTCGCGGACGACGACGAGCGATGGGTCGCGGACGGGGGCCGCAACGACACCACGTTGCGCAAGTACAGGGGCCCCGGCGGGAAGGGGGAGGTGATCGAGGAGGTCGGGGGGCGGAGAAGGTCGCCCTCCGACCAGGAGGACCGCTCGACCCCCCCCCGCCGAGCCGCCGGGGCCCGCCCCCTCCGGTCGGAGGGGACGGAACGCGATCGAGATGGCACCCGACCACACGGAGGAGAGAGTTCGGATTCGAGGACGAGCGAGGCGTAGGCCGCGTCGCCCGATTCCATCGGCCGGGCCTCGCACCCCTCGGGCTTCTCGCCCGGGGCGACGGAGGACTTTACGTAGGCGGCGAGGGAGGGTTCGAGGTGAGCCTGCTTCGCGAGGCGCGAGACTATCGCGCGGCTTCGGCGTCGGGTGGGAGGGGCTCCCCCTGAAGAGCGGTCCGCTCAAGCTCGGTCCGACGGCCGCGGCGGACGATCTCGAACTGGCCCGAGAGGGGGGAGGGCTCCCCCGGGACGAAGAGGATGCGCCTCTTTCTCATCTCCTTCGACTCCTTGCCTAGCGGCTCACGACGACCTCGATCGGTCCGGTCACCCGGCCGGCCTTCGACCCGGATCGGCTCGAGCGAGCGGGGCGGGTGCCCCGTCGCCGACACCGTCACGCCGTACTCGCCCGCCCGCAGCGGGCCGACGACGCCCGCATGAATCGGCCGGTCGGCCCATCGCGCGCCGCGGACGAGGTCGTTCCAGGAGTCGGCCACGAGCCTCTCGAGGTCCTCGCGCGGGCTCGCCGTGATGGTTCCGTTTCCTGCGCGCACGATTGTGCCTCTACTTAGGGAGACAATCGAGCGGGCCGAATCGGCAAAGAAAAATAGTTCTGCCGTTTCCCCGGGCTCGATTGTCTCCCTAGATAGAGGGACCGTTCTTCCGGGGCGGTCCCGATCGAGGCAACGCCTCCCCGCCGGGGGCCAGGGCTCCGCGGACGGGGTGCGGGCGGCCGTCCCTCGGGCCGCGCCCTGGGTCAAGGGGCGGCTCCGGGACCGCGCCGGCTGCGCGAGGCAGGGTGGACTCGGGATCGGTCCTCCCCCGCGCGCGCCGGGCCGCCCGTCGACTCCGGGGCGGGGTCCGCTCCGGCGGGGAGGCACTTTCGGGGCCGAAGGGTCCCGGGGAGCGACGGAGATGGAAGAGGTCATGGAAGCGACGAAGATCGTCATGGACGGAACCACCCCCCCCGCGGGGGTCGACCCGAGGCCCGCGCCCGACAGCGACGCGGGGCTCGAGACCTGGACGGTCCCCCTGGCGCAGATCGACGCCGAGGGGAGCGCCTTCCGCTTCCGGCGGACGATCAGGCCCGACGCCCGGATCCGGGAGCTCGCCGCCTCGATCGAGGCGCAGGGGCTCCTCCACCCCCTCGTCGTCCGGAAGAAGGGAGACCTCTTCGAGCTCGTGAGCGGCTTCCGCCGCCACGGGGCGATGACCTTCCTCGCGCGGACGAAGGGGATCGCCCCCTCGGCCTACCCGGTCAAGGTGAGCGTCCTCCCCGACGGGACTAGCGACGACGAGGCGCTGCGCGTCGCCTTCGCCGAGAACCTCGCGAGGAAGACCTTCGACGCGACCGAGAAGGCGATCGCGGTCGTGCGCCTGCGGGACGAGTTCGGGAAGACGCAGGAGGAGATCGCGGATCTCCTCAAGGTCAGCAAGGCGGGCCTCCAGCAGGTCCTCGAGCTGCTCGCCGCGCCCGAGGACGTTCGCGTGGCCTTCCGCGGGGGCAGGCTCGCGCTCAAGCACGCCCTCGCGATCGCGCGGATCCAGGACCCCGCCGCCCGCGAGACGGTGATCCGGCGGGCCGGGGTGAAGGGCCTGCGGGCGAGCGCGATCGCCGCCGCCGCCGGAGGCGGGGGCAGGATCGAGGTCGTGGCATCGCCGGAGGAACCGGCCGAGGAAAACCCCCTCCCCGAGAAGGCGCGGTCGATCGCGAAGCTCTCGCGGGCCGCGGACCCCGTCTACCCCTTCCGCCTCACGCTCCGGCTCAAGTCGGAGGAGGCGGTCCTGAGGGTAGCGAGGTACGCGCTCCGGGTCGCGTAGGCGCAAAGCGAGCGGTAGTCCCCTGGAGGCCGCCGGGCCCGCATGGGCCTGGCGGCCTCTCTCGTCATCCGTTCAGGGACGAACCGTGCTGGCCCGGGCCGTGGCGGTTCGCTCGAGAGCGAAGTCTACTAGTAGACTTCGCATCGAGACGAAGCTTCAGAATAGACCTCGCACGGAAGCGCAGTCCGCTCCGAGACTTCCGTTCGACCAGGATTCGCCGACTCCCCCGATTCGCGAGGATCCCGACAAAAGTCCCGTCGGGAGGGAGGGCCACCTCGGCGCTGACCCTAGCGTCCACGCGTTTCCTGAGGCGCTGTCCGGCCGTCGCCCCGCCGCCCCTCTCCCCTCAGAGGACCAGATCCACCGCGGCCGACATCGAGCCGGGGACGGCATTCGGGCCGGGATCGACGACGTACCACTGGCCATAGGCGTGCATCCCGACCAACGCAGGATTCATCGGCACGGGAATCGCCACGTATGAGACTCCGTCGCCTGCGGAGCCGACCGTCCCCGTCGTCGTCGCGTAGAAGAAAACGTCGGCGGAAACGGCGAGGCTGCAGCCGGGGAGCATCAGGGGCGCCAGGGAAATCGGGAGCGGGACCCCCATCCACTGCGCGTTCGTGGCGCCGAGGATGAAGGCCGCCGCCGTGCCTCCCCGAACCCTCATCGCGAGGAACCCGGTCGCCGGGTTCCCCGTGCTCGCCAGGGGCGGTCCACCCAACACGGAGATGGCCGGGATGAACGCGCCTCCGCTCGCGTTGCACCCCGTCCCGAAGGTGCTCGAGCCGGGAGGGATCCCGATCGAGAGCAGGCTCACGCTCCCCGCCCCCGAGAGACCGCCAGCGCTCGCGTT
Organism: Planctomycetota bacterium; assembly: GCA_035695825.1. Lineage (GTDB taxonomy): Bacteria > Planctomycetota > UBA1135 > UBA1135 > JAKEFM01 > JAKEFM01. Next base: position 397,573 of record DASRRH010000026.1, read on the forward strand.
CGGATTTCCGATCAGGACGACGTCCGTCAGTCCGTCCCCGTCCTCGTCCGAGCTGCCTACGACCGCAACCGGGTCTCCGTACGCGACCGAAGCGAGGGTCCCGGTGAACGCGTAGATCGCCGCCGGCGGGCTCAGGGCCAGGGAGAACACCTTCACGTCACCCGCGGATGGGGCCCCCACCATGAGGTCGTCCATCCCATCGCCATTCAGGTCGCCGGCGTTCGCTGCCCCGCCTCCGAACGTCGGGGCACCTGTCAGCGTTTGGATGATCGATCCATTGGCCCCGGACCGGACGGTCACCTGGCTCACCCCGGGATCCCCTACTGCAAAGTCGGGGAATCCGTCCGGGGGCGTGCTCATGTCCTCCAGTCCCGCGACTGCACTCCCGAACGTCCAGTAGGAACCGACGATGACTCCGCTCGCGCCGATCGTCGCGATCGGTGTCCCCGTTCCCACCGAGGCACCCGAGTAGAAGTGGACCTGGCCCAGTTGACTGCAGCCAGGGAAGAGAACGCCCACCGCAACATCCGGGACGCCGTCGGATGTCACGTCTCCCACGGCCGCTACGACGCGGCCGAAGTACGTGCACGTGGCGCCCGTGACCGTCCAGATCTGGTTGCCTGTCTGCCCGTCGTAGACGAACACCTTCTGCACTCCGGGTGCGCCGACGAGGACGTCCGAGAAGGAGTTGCCGTTGAGGTCGCCGATCCCCGCGACGGAGTAGCCGAACTGTCCTCCGGCCACCGTCCCCAGGAGGATGTGGATCGAGGTGCCCGTCGTTCCCGACACGACGTACGCGCGGCCCCCGAGACCGGCCGTGGGGGCTCCGACCACGAAGTCCGGGACTCCGTCGGGCGGGCTGCTCAGATCCCCGAGCCTCGCGACCGAGAACCCGAACTGGTCGCCGGCGGCGGCGCCGTTCAGCGAGAGGAACACCGCCCCGGTCCGCCCCGAGTGGATCGTGACCCTTCCCGCGTTGAAGGCTCCCCCGAAGCCCGCCGCTCCCGGCGCCCCGACCGCGAAGTCGGCGTACGAGTCGCCGTTCACGTCCCCGAGGCCGGCGACCGCGAATCCGAACTTCGCGGACGCCGCGGGGACTTGCTGAGTGACCACCCGGACAGGGCAGGGCGGGACGACCTGCCCCTGCGCGTCCGGAACGAACGAGGCCCCCGCCAGCAGGGCGATCGCAGAGAGCGGGGCAGCTTTGGCCCTTCCCACCGAGGTGATTCTCACGGTCGATCCTTTCCGCACGCGGTTCAGACTCCTTCCGCGCCGCGGTCCGGAGCCTAGCCAGGTCCGCCGATCTTTCAATCGCTCGAGCCACCCGCTTCACCTCGAGCGACGGAAAAGGAGATGTGGAGGGGGCCGTGGCACTCCGTGTCGAAGGTGAACCCGGCCCGAGCGCGTCCAGGAGGACGCTCGCCGTCCTGGGCGCCGACGTGCCGTAGGCCCTGGCCGCAGGCTAGCGCGTGCGGTCTCGGTCGAGCACGGCACTCCCCCGTGCCCGACGACCCGGTGGCCTCGCCCGATCGGGCGAGAGATCCGGACGCGGGGGCGGAGGCTAGACCCGGGACGAGGCGGAGCGCCGGCGACGTCCCGGCTTCATGTCGAACAGGAGCTCTCCGCGCTCGTGCCTCCCGTAGCAGGCCGCGCAGAGATCCAGCGTGAGGATCCGGCTCCTCCCCGACGACTCGGGAATCTGCTTCTCGCGGAGGAGGACGCCCTTCTTCCTGCAACCCGGGCATTTTCCGATTCGCACGGCGGTTTTCCTTTCGCCGGACGGTATCGGCTCCCCCGGCGAGCGCTCCTGAGCGGTCGCCGGGGCCGGGCTTCGGCCTCCGGGTGCGGGCGCAGGCAGCGCCTGGCAGGCGTCTCCCGGGCGAGCGCCGCTCCCGCCCCCTCGACAAGCCGGAAGTCACGGGTTCAATTCCCCTCTCGCCTCGAGCCCCCGCCGCGACCAACGCGGACGCGCCCGGCCCGTACCCTGGGAGGCGTCCGCCCCCACCGACTTTGATCCACGCGCTGCTGCTCGCCCTCCCCCTCATGTATGGGGATCCCGCCGCCGCGTCGAAGCCGGCGCAGGAGGGGGCGGCCGCGGAGGTCCCCGAGGAGCCCGATCGCCGGACGCCCGTCGTCCGCGTCGTTCTCGCCGCGAGGCCCGCCGTCGTCCACATCCGGACGACGCGCGTCGTCGAGAGCACGATCCGGGACTGGGTGTGGGCTCCGCGCGGGCGGCGCCTCGAGGAAGTCGACGCCCTCGAGGGATCGGGGGTCGTGATCGACGCGATGGGCTACATCGTCACGAACGAGCACGTCGTCCGCGACGCCGGGCGCCTCGTCGTCCGATTCGACCAGAGGGTCGACCCGAAGGAGTACGCGGCGGCGGCGATCGCCGTCGACCGGGAGAACGATCTCGCCCTCCTCAAGATCGAGACGAGGGAACCCTGCCACGCGGTGCGCCTCGGCCGGTCGGACGACCTCCTGATCGGCGAGACGGTCGTCGCGATCGGCAACGCCCTCGGCGAGGGCTTGAATGCCCACGCGAGCACGGTCTCCTCCGGCATCCTCTCGGCCGTCGACCGCGACCTCCACCTCCCGAGGGAGGGACGGAGCTACCGCGGGCTCCTCCAGACGGACGCCGCGATCAATCCCGGGAACTCGGGGGGGCCCCTCCTCAACCTGCGGGGCGAGCTGATCGGGATCAACACGGCGATCCTCCCGGAGGCGCAGGGGATCGGGTTCGCGATCCCCGTCGACCGGGTCCGCGACATCCTCCACACGAACCTGTTCAACCTCGACCGCTCGGGCCGGTTCTGGCTCGGGATGAGGCTCGAGGAGGGGGAAGGGGTGTCGGTCGCGAGCGTCGACCCGGGGGGCCCCGCGGCGGAGGCGGGGTTGCGCGAGCGCGACCGGATCGTCGCGGTCGACGGGTCCCCCGTCTCGGGCACGCTCGAGCTCTCGAAGCGGCTCCTCCCGCGGAGCGCCGGGGAGCGCGTCGAGCTTCGGGTCCGCCGCGGTGAGGAGGAGTCGAGCCTGCGGGTCATTCTCGGGTCGGCCGCGAACCGCTACCTCCGGGAGCGGCTCGGCTTCTCCCTCGAGGCGGCCTCGCTCCGGGGGGAGCGGGCCCTCCGCGTCGCGGGCCTCGTCCCCAAGTCTCGGGCCGACCAGATCGGGTTCCGGGTTGGCGATCTCCTTCTCGGCGTGGGCCTGCCTCCGCGGCCGCAGACGATGGTCGCGGTCCAGGCTCCGGAGGATCTCGCGGGGCTCCTCGAGGGGATCCCTCCCCGCGGCGTCCTGAAGGTCCTGCTCCTCCGCGGGGAGGACCGCTACAGCGGAGAGGTCGTCCTCCGCTGACGGGCTCATCGCCCGTCCAGGGCGAACGGGAAGGACCGGAGGGCGATCGAGATCCCGTTCGCGGGAAACCGGGCGCGGAATCCCGGAAGCGAAGGGCGGAGGCTGGCGATCCACGCTCCCGCGACCCTCGGCAGGAGAGGATCGCCGGCCATTCGACCGGCGCGGATCAAGCCGGCGGCAGGATAGAGAGAGTAAGGAGGGGGGACCGATCCCCCTTTTCCGACGATCCGTCCCTTCTCCTCCTCGATCCGGAGGAAACCGTGGAGCCGTCCCCGCCGGCCGTCGAGAGCCTCGCGCGCGAGGAGCCGGGCGAGGCCCGCGGCCTCCTCCTCGACCGGCCGCTTGCCGCCCGCGAGCCGGTACTTCTCGAGCGCCTCGAGGAGGAGCCCTCCCTGCAGCCAGGTCGAGACTCGCATGTTTCCCGTTCCACGCTCCACCCTCGTCTCGAACCGGAAGTACCCCGGCCGCCGGTAGCGCTCGAGGAGCTGCGAGGCGAGATCCTCCATCCCGGTCTCGAACCCGCGACCCGGGAAGGCGTCCGCGAGGCAGGAGAGCGCGACGAGCGGCCACCCCGCGTTCCTCTCTGTGTCGCGGTGGCGGGGCTCGCGGACCAAGCGCGAGAGCGTCTCCCCCACGGCGAGCGCGTACGCCCGGGGTGCGGGGTCCCCCGTGAACCGCGACAGCTCCACGGCCCCCTCGACCCAGGCGTGGCCCACGTCGGGCCGTCCGCGGTGGTCGGGCCCATGGCGGTGAGGGAAGCCCGCCCAGGCGGGATCGAAGGGAAGGCGCGCGCGGTCGACGGTCCTCGCGTGGAAGAGGGCCTCCTCGGCCCCCTCGAGGAAGGCCTCCTCCCCCGATCGGACGAACGCGAGGACGAGGCCGTACGCGGTGTCGTACTCGAGGTTCCCCCAGCTCCGCGGGGAGATGCGGAAGTCCCCGAAGTTCCGTCCGCCGACCTCGCGATCGCGGAGCAGAGCGAGCGCCGCGGAGTGGACGCTGCGCTCGGCCTCGACCTCGCGCGGGTTCCGGGCCCGCCCCGCATGTTCGAGCTCGCCGGACGCCTCGTAACGCTCTCGGTCGAGGAGCGCGCGCGTCGGGCGCGTCAGGGAGCGGTAGGCCTTTCCCGCCGCCATCCCCTCGGGGGCGAAGCGGAGCGCTCCGCGGAGAGCAGTCGCGCTCCCCGGCGTGAGGGGATCCTCGGGAGCGAGGCAAAGGCGCGCGGTCCCCGGCTCCTCCACCTCGAGCGCGACGGGGCCCGACTCCCGGAACCGGCGGACCCCGAGAAGTAGCCGCCCCCCTCCGCGCTCGAAGGCGAGGAGGCCTCTCGGCTCGACCCTCCCGGAGGAGCCCGGCTCGACCCGGGTCGACCCATCCTCTTCGGCGCGGATCGAAAAGGGGTGAGCCTCCGGCGCGAAGGCGACCTCCTCCCCCCTCCCGATCGAGGCGATGGACCTGTCCGCCCCCCCCTCCCAGACGATCGCGAGCTCCTGGTCCTCGGGATCCCCGAGTTCCCCGCTCCCGTTCGCGAAGCAGATCTCGAGCTCGCAGAGAGATGGCGTGCGGTGGATCCGGAGCCGGATCTCCACCGCGAAGCCGTCCTCCCGCTCCTCCTCGACTCGCGCGTCGGCCAGGAAGGATCCTCCGGCCTCTAGGAGGAGCCGCCGCCGCACCGGACCGTGCCCGGCCCCCGGCCACAGGATTCGGACGCGACCGCAACGTTCGTCCGATAGGATCGCGAGGGCCTCGCCGGAGCGGGGGAGGCTCACTCCCCAGCGATCGCCGGCGACGTCGATCCCCGCTTCCCCTTCCCGGATCCGGAAGGTGGAGGAATCGGGCGGGGGCTCTCCCGCGTCGAACCGGTAGACCCCCGGCGAGGCCTCGATCTCGGCGTCGATCCAGCGCGGAGAGCCGTCGGGCCACTTCTCCGAGACCCTGGAGGACGAGGGGACGGCGCGGCCCACACGGTCGCGCACGCGGCCCCCGGCGAACCCCTTCGCCTCCCCGGGCACGAAGGGGATCCCGAGCCGAACGCCCGTCGGCTCCATTCCCTCCCCACGGACGAGGATCGAGATTCCCCCCAGCGCGAGCGCGAAGACCGCGGAGCCTCCCAAGGATTCCTCCGCAGGATCGACGACGAAGTAACGATTGGTTACATACGGCGGGACTCATCTGGCGTGGAAGGCGCGGAACGCGCGCGCCACGTCCTCCGCGAACCGGACCTCGAGGAGGTCGCTCTCCCTCTCCCCCCCCTCGCAGGGCGCCCGGAAGTAGAGGAAAAACGAGCGGTCCCCCGCGTCGAAGGCCTGGACGATCGCGTGCGTGAGGGTGAGTCCCGGGGCGAAGCTCGCGTTGAAGACCCCTCGCACCAGACCGGCGGGTCGCGGTGAGAGCGAAGCCTCGTTGTATCCCAGGCTCGTGAAGAGGACGGCCCGGACCGGACCGATCGGCGTCGGGTCGAACTCGAAGGGGAAGTCGGGGCCGTCGAGCGCCGCCTGTAGGGCTTTCTCCGTCAGGACCGGTCCCAGGCCCGGACAGCGGACGGTCAGGAGCGGCAGGGGGGGTCGCGGAGGGACGCGAGCGACAGAGCCCCCCTCTCCGATGCGGAGCAGACAGCGGCCCGCCGGGGCCGCGCCCTCGGATTCGAGCGCGGGCGACTGCGGGAAGAGCGGGCGGAGGAGGAGGACGGGAGGTCCCCCCGTCCGGAAGGGAGGGCGCATCGCGGAGCCGAACCCCCAATTGAATAGGTATGCGCTCCCTCTCGCCCGCGGCACCCCCGCGACGAAGACCGGGGGAGTGGCGCAGCCGGCGGCCTCGCGGTCGACGCCTTCTCGGATCGCCGCCACCTCCGCGCCCGCGGCGAGGTGATCCCGCGCGCTGCGCGTGAACCCCAAGGCCATCCAGAGGAAGAGAGCGGCGAAGAGGGCGACCCCGAGCCTTCCCCTCCCGAGACCGGCGAGGGAGCCGAGGACGAGCGAGAGCCCCGCGGCGGGGAGGTAGAAGTTCCGGAGGTTCGGGAGGTTCTCCGGCTCCTGGAGAGAGGACAACGCGGGGAGGGAGAAAAGGACCCAGAAGGCGATGCCGAAGCCCGCGACGCGCGGATTCGCCTTGAGCCCGAGCGCGCAGACGAGGAGGGCGAGGAGATGCTTCGCTCCTACCGGGATCCCGGGGATGGGCGCGATCGTCCCCCCCATCGACTCGACGACCCCGAGTGCCGCCCGCACGCACGCCCGGAAGGAGAGTTCGATCGGGTAGCCGCCGAGCCAGGACCCGATCGCGGCCCGCCGCCAGGCGAGGAAGGCCCCGAGGAGGAGGAGAGTTGGCGCGGTCCTGCGAAGCCTCTGGGCGAGATTCCACCCCTCGGCCGCGAGGAGGATGAAGGGGAGGGCGAGAGCGACCTCCTTGCTCCCGAAGGCGAGGGCCGCACACGCGAGGGATAAGGTGCGTCCGGAGCCGGGGCCGCGGAGGTGAAGGACGAGGGCGGCGAGGGCGAAGACCGCGGCGAAGGAGTCGACCCTCCCGATCACCCAGGCGACGGCCCCGGGCCCGTACGGGAAGACGGAGAACGCCGCCGCGGAGGAGAGGGCGGCGGCCGGGGAGAGGCGGAGGCGCAGGCCGAGCGCGCGGACGAGGAGGACGCAGCCGGCGTGGGCGAGGAGGTTCGTCCAGCGGTATCCCTCGGGATCCTCGCCGGAGAGGGCGTGGTTCGCCGCGAGGGAGGCCGTGACCACGGGACGGTAGAACCGGACCGTCCCCGCCCCGAACTGCGGGCCGCGCAGGTCCTCGGCGACCGCCTCCCACCCCCGGGCCGCGTGGGCGACGGCGTGGTAGTCGTCGCTCAGGAAAGGAAGCCGCCGCAGCGGGAGGTAGGGCCCGGCGGCGAGGAGGAGGAGCGCGCCGATCGCGAGCCGCCGGTCGTCCGGGCCTACGGGCGCTCCCTCCTCCGCCTCGCCTCCTGGAGGAACGCATGGGCCGCGGGGGATAGGGTCCGCCGCTGCGAATAGACGAGGAAGAACGTCCGCCGGATGGAGAGGCCCCGGACGCGCAGGATCCGGACGCGGGAATCCCCCTCGGGCACCGCCCGGTCGGAGAGGAAGGCGAGTCCGATCCCGGCCGCGACCGCCTCTCGCACCGCCTCGTTCGTCGCGGCCTCGCAGGCGATCCGGAGGTCGCGCCCGGGGTCGAGCCCGAGCTGCCGGAGCGCCCGGTCCGCCGCCTGGCCCGTTCCCGATCCCGGCTCCCGCACGACGAAGGGGGCTCCGCGCAGGTCGGAGGCGCGCAGCACCCCGCGCCCCGCGAGGGGGTGGCTCCCGGGTCCGATCAGGACGACCCGGTCCTCGTCGAAGGGAATCGCGGCGAGGCCGGCATCCTCCGGACGCCGGCCGACGGCGCCGACCTCCGCGCCGCCGGAGCGGACGCGCTCGATCGCCTGGCCGGAGTCCGCGGACCAGAGCCGGACGCGCACGGCCGGATGCCGGGAGAGGAATCCCGCAAGGATCGGGGGGAGGAGGTAGGCGGAGGGGACGTTGCTCGCCGCGACCTCGAGATCCCCCGCGACCGTCCCGGAGGCCGCGAGCGCCTCGGAGATCCCCCGGTCGCGCGCCCGCAGCGCCTCCCGCGCGCGCTGGAGGAGAGCGCGCCCCGCGGGGGTCGGCTCGACGGTCGTCCCCCGATCGAGGAGCCGCGCGCCGAGGAGGCGCTCGAGCGAGGCGACATGCCCGCTCACCGTCGGCTGGGCGAGGCGGATGCGCTCGGCCGCGCGCGAGAAGGAGCCCGTCTCCGCGACGGCCACGAAGGCCTCGAAGTGGCGGAGCGTGATCGCCGTCGTGTCGAGCAGGTGCGCCGGCGCGAGGGGGGGGCATTCTACGGCGGGAGGCCCCCCGGACCGCTGTCGCCCCCTCGCCGCGGGGAGTAAACTTCCCCGCGCAACGGAGCGCGCGGCCGCGTGGCGCGGACGGCCGGGCGTGCCTCTCCCCCCCCCCCCCGGAGCATGCAGAACTATTGCGACGACCGCGGCTTCGCCCTCTTCGACGTCTTTCCGATGCTCGAGAAGGGACAGATCAACTACTCGGTCGTCCTCCCGGGGGTCGTCAAGGCCTGGCACCGCCACCGCCGCCAGTGGGACCACTGGTGCGTCCTCCAGGGGAACGCGCGCGTCGGGCTCTACGACCCCGAGACGAAGATGGCGACGACCCACTACTTGGGCGAGCGCCGCCCGGTCCTCCTCTCGATCCCCCCCGGCGTCTGGCACGGCATGACTCCCGTCGGTCCCACCCCGTCGGGCCTCCTCTACTTCGTCTCGGAGAAGTACGAGGCGAGCGACCCGGACGAGGAGCGGGCCCCGTGGGATTCCTTCGGCTACTCCTGGGCGGTGGAGAACCGCTAGCCGCTCCCGGCGACGCCGCCTCCCCGACCGCGATGGCCTCTCGATCGAGCCCCCCTCCCGTCGACGTCTGGAGCCCCCGCGTCACCCTCGAGCGCATCGGCCACCTGATGTCCCGGGGAGTCTTGACGCTGATCTACGCGCTCCTCCTCGGGCCCGTCGGCGTCGTCTACCGCTTCTTCGCCGACCCGCTGCGCACGCGACGCGGGCTCGAGAGCACCTGGACGCCCTGGCGCTCCCGGAACGACTCGATCGACCGGGCGCGCGCGCAAGGGTGAGCCGTGCACGTCCTCGGGCTCTCGTTCTTCTACCACGACTCGGCGGCGGCGATCCTCCGCGACGGCGAGCTGATCGCGGCGGCCGCCGAGGAGCGCTTCAGCCGGGTCAAGCACGACCACGGCTTCCCCGCCCTCGCCGTCGAGTTCTGCCTCCGGAAGGCCGGGATCGCCGCCTCCGACCTCGACTACGTCGTCTTCTACGAGAAGCCCTTCGTCAAGTTCGAGCGGATCCTCCTCTGCGCCCTCCAGACCTTCCCCCGCTCCTGGAAGGTCTTCCGGGAGTCGATGCTCACCTGGCTCACGGACAAGCTCTGGGTGAAGGACCTGATCCGCGAGCGACTGCGCGTCGAGCGAGGCCGGATCCTCTTCGCCGACCACCACATGTCCCATGCGGCCTCCGCCTTCTACTGCTCGCCGTTCGAGGAGGCCGCGGTCCTCACGGTCGACGGGGCCGGGGAGTGGACGACGGCGACGATGGGGGTCGGGCGCGGGACGGAGATCCGGATCGACCGGGAGATGCGCTTCCCCCACTCCGTCGGCCTCCTCTACTCCGCGTTCACCGCCTTCTGCGGGTTCGAGGTGAACGAGGGGGAGTACAAGCTGATGGGGATGGCCCCCTACGGGAAGCCGAAGCACGTCGACAAGGTGAAGGAGGTCGTGAAGATCGCGGAGGACGGGTCGATCTGGCACGACATGTCCTTCTTCTCCTACCACTGGTCCCCGGCCTCGACCCTCTCGAAGAAGTTCCTCGATCTGTTCGGGCCGGTCCGCGAGCTCTCCCAGGTCGACAAGACCCTCGACCCCTACTACGCCGACGTCGCCGCCTCCATCCAGGTCGTCACGGAGGAGATCCTGATCCGGATGGCCCGGACCCTCCGGCGCGACACGGGGCTGAAGCGCCTCTGCATGGCCGGCGGATGCGCGCTGAACAGCGTCGCGAACGCGAAGATCCTCCGGGAGAGCGGCTTCGAGGAGCTCTTCGTCCACCCCGCCGCGGGGGACGACGGCGGGGCGGTCGGGGCGGCGATGTGGGCCTACCACGGCCTCCTCGGGAAGCCGCGCCGCTTCGTCCTCGAGCACGCCTACTGGGGCGAGGAGTACGGGGAGGGGGAGATCGCCGACTTCCTGCGGCGCGAGGGGATCCCCCACGTCCGCCTCGGGGACGACGAGAAGGTCCTCGACCGCACGGTCGAGGCGCTGGTCGCGGGGAGGGTCGTCGGCTGGTACGACGGCCGCTTCGAGTGGGGCCCGCGCGCGCTCGGGAGCCGCTCGATCCTCGCCGATCCGCGCCGGGCGGAGATGAAGGACGTCGTCAACGCGAAGATCAAGTTCCGCGAGGCCTTCCGCCCCTTCGCCCCGTCCGTGATCGTCGAGAAGGCGAGGGAGTACTTCGAGCTCGACGATCCCGCGCGGCACTACCCCGCGCGCTTCATGCTCTACGTCGTCCCCGTCGTCGAGGGAAAGCGCGAGACGATCCCCGCGATCACCCACGTCGACGGGACCGGGCGCCTTCAGACGGTGCACGCCCCGACCTCTCCGCGCTACCACCGCCTGATCTCCCGCTTCGGCGAGGCGACCGGGGTCCCCGTCCTCCTCAACACCTCCTTCAACTTGAAGGGGGAGCCGATCGTCACGACGCCGGAGAACGCGTACCGGACCTTCATGCGCTCGGGAATGGACCTCCTCGTCCTCAAGAACCACCTCGTGACGAAGGACGGGGGGAAGTCGTGAGGGTCCTCGGCGCCCTCCTCGTCGGCCTCCTCGCCCTCCTCCTCCTCGTCGAAGGGGGGCTTCGCCTGGCCGGGCTCGGGCCCCAGCTCCGGATCAACCGGTTCCATCCCCGGCTCGGATGGGAGAAGACGCCGGGTCGGGTCTCGAAGAAGAGGACCTCCGAGTTCGACGTCACCTTCGCGATCAACGCCCGCGGCCTCCGCGGACCCGAGGTCCCCGACGCGAAGGGTCCCGGCGAGGTCCGGATCGTCTTCGCGGGGGACTCCTTCTGCCTCGGCTACACCGTCGAGGAGAAGGACCTCTTCCTCGAGATCCTCGGGGAACGCCTGCGAGGCGAGGGGCGAACGATCGCGGTCGTGAACGGGGGGACCGAGGGGTACTCGACGGACCAGGAGGCGCTCTGGTTCCGGGAGGAAGGGGTGAAGTACGGGCCCGACCTCGCGGTCCTCTGCTTCTACCCGAACGACGTTTTCTGGTGCGGGGAGGGGAGCTACCTGCGCTACCCAAAGCCCCTCCTCGGCGAAGGGGGGGAACCCGAGAACCTCCCCCTCCGGGACCCGGGGAAGGACCCGTGGATCGCGGCGCACACGGCGCTCGGGCGCCTCGTCGGGCTCCTGCGGACGCCGACGCCCGTCTTCACGCCCGAGGGAGCCTCCCGGCCGATCCCCAAGGAGGAGGCCGTCTTCCTCCGGAGCGAGCCCGACTTCCTCGCCGCCGCTTGGCGTCGAGTCGACGCCTCGGTCCGGATCTTCGCCGAGGCCGCGAAGGCCGCGCAGGCCCGGGCGATCGCCGTCGCGATCCCCCACAAGATGGCGGTCCACGACGACGCGCGGGTAGCCTTCGAGCGCGCCTACCGCCTCCCCTCGGACGCCTGCGACCCCAACCGTCCGACGCGGCGCTTCCTCGAGAGCTGCGCCGGGGCCGGGATCTTCGGGATCAATCCGGTGAACGAGTTGGCGGCCCGCGCGCGCTCGGGCGAGCGGCTCTACTACGAGAAGGACTGGCACCTCACCCCCGAGGGGAACCGCGCCCTCGCCTCCGTCCTCTACGACCGCCTGGGTGAGATGGGGATCCTCGCCCGCCTCCCCATCGCGCGGGAGCCGGCCGCGCCGGCCCCCGCGTCGCCCCCGGTCGCCCGGTCGGGACGCGCCGGCCTCGCGGCCTTCCTCGCCGCGGCCTGGATCCTTCTCGCCGCGGCCTACGCCGCGTCCTACCGGGACGAGCCGCTCTGGGCGGGTCCTGTCAAGGCCGCCCTCTTCCTCGCCCTCCTCCTCGGGGTCTTCAAGGGCGTCGGGTGGATCGCGGGGGCCGTCCCCTGGCTCCCCGCCGTCCTCCTCGCCGCGCTCCTCGGCTTCGTCGTCTGGAAGTCCGCGGGCCGCCTCGGGACGACCGTCGAGCTCGTCGGCTCGTTTGGGCGGCGCGGCCATTGGTATATGCTTCCTCTGCTCGTGGTCATGGTGTCGATCGGGACTCTCCTCGTGGTCGCCGCCTCGAGCCCGTTCGTCGCCCCCTTCATCTACACCCTCTTCTAGGGTCTGCTTCCGGAGATCCCGACGATGTCCTTCCTCAGGTTCCTCAAGGAGAACTGGATCTGGTGGGTCGCGCCGATCGTCCTCGTGCTCGGCGGTCTGACGCTCCTCATCGTCCTCACGGAGCCGGGTGCGATCGCGCCGTTCGTCTACGCGATCTTCTAGGCGGCCCGCCCGGTGAGACGGGTCCTCCTCGGCCTCGGCCCGCTCCTCGTCCTGCTCCCGGCCCCCGCGCAGACTCTTCCGGCCTCCCCCCATACCCACGAGCCCTTCGTCGTCCCGGAGGCGGATCGCGTCGTCGTCGCGCGGTTTGCGGAGGCGCTGCGCCTCTCCGAGCGGCTTCGCGAGGTCCTGTGGCCCGGCTTCTCCCTGGGCGCCCTCCCGATCGCCGTCTTCCGCCCCGGCGGGGCGGCCTACGTCGCGGGACACCCCTCCCCTCCCCACGCGTTCCGGGAGCTCGCCGCCGCGGGAGCGGAGGGAGGGGCGCGCATCCGCTTCGCGCCGGCGACGGCCGAGATGCGGTCGAACGCGACCCTCCGGATCGACGGTCTCCTCTTCTCCACGCTCGAGGCCCGCGGTCTCGAGCCCCCCTCCCTCCCCGAGGATTCCGTCGGCCTCGTCTTCCACGAGGGCTTCCACAACTTCGCGCAGAGGACGGCCTCCCGATCGGGGGCCGAGAGCCCGAACGACGGGGCGGGCTTCCCGGACCTCGATCCGCGCGGGAACGCCCTCGCCGTCCTCGAAGGGGCGCTCCTCGGCGAGGCCCTCGGGGCGAAGGACGAGGCCTCCGCCCGGGAGCGGGCCTCCGAGTTCCTCGCGGTCCGCGCCGAGCGGGCCGCGTCGCTCGGGGCCGCCTTCGCGGCCTGGGAGGAGGGGGTCGAGTGGAACGAGGGGCTCGCCACGTACGCCGAGACCCGAGCGGTCCTCCTCGCGGGGGGCCTCGAGCGCGACGCCGCGACGCGCCCCGCGGATCCCGGGATCGGGCGCTACCCCGCCCCGGAGGAGTACCGCGCGCGCCGGTTCGCCGAGCTCGCCTCCCCGGGCCGGATCCCCGACCGCTCGAGGGCCCGGCTCTACCTGACGGGGGCCGCGCAGGCGATCCTCCTCGACCGGATCTCTCCGGATTGGAAGGAGGAGGCGTTCGCGAAGGGGACCTCCCCGAGCCGCCTCCTCGCTTCCGGCCTCCGATTCGACGCCGCGGCCGCCCCGGGCCTCGCGGAGAAGGTGGCGAAGCGCTTCTCCTTCGACGCGATCCTCGCGAACGAGGCGCGGACCGCGCGGGAGGCAGGGGAGAAGAGGCGCGCGGAGGCCGAGGCGGCCCTCGCGCGGGGAGACGGGGAGTTGCGGATCGAGGCCGGCGACGCCGGCGCGCCGGAGGTGCTCCTCCTCGACCCGCCGAGCGTCCGGAGGGTCGACGCGGAGCGGCTTTTCCACGCGCGCGTCCTGCGGATCCGGTTCCCGGGGCGCGGTTCCGCGTCCTTCGAGCGACCCGTCCTCGCGGATCCCGCGCACGCCTCCTACCGGATCGCGCTCGACCTCTCCGCCTTCCGGCTCGCCGTGAACGGCGAGGAGGTGGCCCTCGCCGGCGAGCCCCGCGCCCTCGGCCGAGGGGAGGTCCGCTTGACCTCCCCAGGGATCACCGTGGAGGGGAGGGACGTCGAGGTCTCCTCCGGCGCGGAGGGGGACCGCCGCCTGCTCGTCGTGCGGTTCCTCCCCCCTGCGGGCCCGAAGTAGCCTCGGCCCGAGGTCATCCGACTCCCTTCTCCTCGAGGAGCGCCCGGTAGAGCGCCGCGGTCTCCCGGAGGAACCGGGCCGCCGCGTAGCGCTCGCGGACGCGCGCGCGCCCCCGCTTTCCCATCTCCGCGCGCAGGCCCGGCCGCTCGAGCAGGGCCGACGCCGCCGCCGCGAACCGCGCCGGGTCCCCGGGCGGGACGAGGAGTCCCGTCCGATCGTGGACCACGAGTTCCGGAACCCCCCCCACCTCGGTCGCGACGACGGCCCGGCCGGAGGCCATCCCTTCGACGAGCGCAAGGGGGAGGCCCTCGCTGTCGGAGGAGAGGGCGAGGAGGTCGGCGGCGGCGTAGATCCCGGCGAGGTCGCGCCGGAATCCGCACCAGCGGACGCGCGCGTCGAGCCCGAGCTCCCGGGCGAGCGCGACCAGCCCCTCCCGCTCCGGGCCGTCCCCGACGAGGGCGAGGTGAATGTCCGGGGACAGGAGGCGGAGGGCGCGGAGGAGAACGTCGAGGCGCTTGATCCGCGCGAGCCGTCCGACGGCGAGGAGGAGGGGGACCTTCGCCTCGAGGCCGATCTCCTCCCGGAACGCCCTTCCGTCCGCCGCGCCCTCCTCGACGGCGAGGAAGGGCTCGAGCTCCAGGCCGGCCCGCAGGAGCACGACCCGATCGGGGGGGGCGATCCTCCGTTCGACGAGGTCGTCGTAGACGCGTTCGCTCACGGCGAGCAGGCGCGTGGCCGCGTGCGCGAGCGCGCGTTCCACGGCGAGGTTCGCCCACCCGCCGAGGCGCCCGAAGTATCCGCGGAAGGTGTGGCCGTGGAACGTGTGCAGGCGGACGGGGACGCCGCAGGCCGCGGCGGCGGCGCGTCCGAGGGCGCCCGCCTTCGCCGTGTGGGTGTGCACGAGCGCGGGTCGCTCCCGACGAAGGATGCGCCGCAGGGCCGCGAACGCGGAGGCGTCGCGCCGGGGAGCGAGCGCCCGGCGCATCGCGGGGAGGACCTCGAGGCGGATCCCCCCCGCGCGCGCCTCTTCACCCAGGTCCCCCTCGGAGGGGTCGGGGACCCCCGCGACGAGGAGGGTCGAGAACCCCTCCGCCTCGAGGCCCCTCGAGAGGAGCAGGGCCTGCTTCGCCGGCCCCCCGACGTTCAGTCGCGAGACGATGCGGACGACGCGGGTCGGGCTCACCCCCGTCGCGCCGCCCCGAGCGAGCGCCGAGCGCGGTCGGCGAGCACGGCGTCGACGACCGCCTCGAGGGGCACCGGCGTCCGGGCGGGGAGGAGCGCCCGCAGGCGGGTCAGGTCCGGCACGCGCCGCGCGAAGTCCTCGACCCCGGGTCCGAGCGCGCGGGCGTGGGGGACGAACCGGAGGGGCGCCCTGGTCCCCGCGCGCTCGACGACCAGGCGGGCGAGTTCGAGGATCGTCGTCTCCCGGTCCTCCCCGACGTTGAACGTGCCCCCCCACGCGCAAGGCTCGGCGAGGAGGTCCGCGACGCTCGCCACGGCGTCCCGCACGAAGGCGAAGGCGCGCCGCTGTCCGCCGTCCCCGTGCACCTCGAGGGGCGCGCCCGCGATCGCGGCGTCCGCGAAGCGCGGGAGCACCATCCCGTAGCGGGCCCTCTGTCGCGGTCCGACGACGTTGAAGAGCCGGACGACGAGCGTCTGGAGCCCGCGGCGGCCCGCCGCGCCGACGAGGGACTCGGCGAGCGCCTTCGAGAGTCCGTAGGCCGTCCGCGGCCTGGAGGGAGAGCCGAGCGCAAGGGGGGCATCCTCGGAGAGGGGGCCGGAATGCCCCACGCCGTAGACCTCGGAGGACGAGGCGAGGAGGAGCGCCGCGCCCACCTCGAGGGCGGCCCGGACCGCGTTCGCCGTTCCGAGGACGTTGCACTCGACCGCGCCGAGGGGGTCGTCGAGGACGCGCCGGACGCCGACGGCAGCGGCGAGGTGGACGATCCTCCCGCATCCCCGCGCCGCCGCGAGGAACGCCGCGCGGTCGAGAGCGGAGGCGCGGACGAGCTCGATCCGCCGGCGGACGTCGGCGAGGTTCCCCTCGCGGCCCGTCGAGAGGTCGTCGAGGACGGAGACCGCCTCGCCCCGGCGGAGGAGCTCCTCCACGAGGTGCGAGCCGATGAACCCCGCGCCACCCGTGACGAGGGTCCGCATGCCAGAGGTCTCAAGACGCCCCTCCGCCGCGGCCTATTCCTTCGGGGCGCGGGGCGGGACTCTACGGGCCTCACCCCGCGCGGGAAAGGACTAGGCCTAGAACTCCGAGGGGAGGGCGGTCGGCAGGTCGCCGATGAGCACGACGTGATAGACGAGGATCCCCGCGTAGAGGAGGAAGGCGAACAGGAGGCCGACGCGCCCGAGACGGAAGTTCTTGTGGAGGACGAGGAAGGAGAGCGCGAGTCCGGTGCCCGCGCACTTGACCAGGAGGAAGGGGCGCGGCCCCCACTGGATGAGGGAGTCGACGAAGGGGTTGGCTTCCTTCCCCCCATAGGAGAGGTAGAAGAGCGTGTAGAAGCCGTCGAAGACGTTGAGCGCGAGGACCGCGACGGCGACGGCGAGCAGGACGGGCCCGTGGACGTCGACGTACGAGCCTTCCGCTTCGCCACGCCGTCGGGACCCGCGCCGCCGGCCTCCGAGGAAGGCGTACCGGCTGAGCATCGGGGTCGGGCGACGGCGGCGATCCGTGCGAAAGCGTCGCTCGGGGGCGATCGCGCTCATCGGGCTCAAGCATACTCCGGTCCGCCCGGCGCGTCCGGACGAGAGGAGGGACGCCTTCCCTCCCGCCCCTTCTCGAAGGCGGCCCGGAGGGAGCGCGCCGCCTCCCCGGGGTCGGCGGCCGAGAAGATCGCGCGGATGCAGGCGATCCCCGCCGCTCCGGCCCGCGCGCAAGCCCGGGCGCGGTCGGGGTCGAGGCCGCCGATCGCGACGATCGGGACGGCCGACTCCTCGACGGCCCGTCGCAGCCCCTCGAGTCCCCGCGGGGGGAGGATCCCCTCCTTGGACGGGGTCGCGAACACCGGGCCGAAGATCGCGAAGTCCGCCCCCCCCGTCCGCCGCGCCTCCTCGACCGAATGGACCGACACCCCGACGAGGCCGCCCCGGCCGAGGAGGAGGCGGGCCGAGGCGGCGGCGAAGGAGCGGAAGCCGAGTTGCACGCCGTCCGCGCCGGAGGCGAGGGCCACGTCGACCCGGTCGTTCACAAGGAGCGTCCCTTCCCCCGGCGGGAAGAGGTCCCGCAGCCGCCTCGCGAGGTCGAAGAGCGCCCGGTCGCGGAGCCGCGGCTCGCGGAGCTGGACCGCCGAGAGTCCTCCTCGGCGGGCTGCGCGGACGACTTCCTCGAGGCGGCGGACGTCCCCCGAGCCGTCGGTGACGAGGAGGAGACTCGGCTCGCGCATGCCGGCGCGGCGATCAGGCGGGCTCGAGGCGCAAGCCCAGGT
The DNA here is from genome assembly GCA_035695825.1 of Planctomycetota bacterium. Classification (GTDB taxonomy): domain Bacteria; phylum Planctomycetota; class UBA1135; order UBA1135; family JAKEFM01; genus JAKEFM01. The sequence continues at coordinate 415,016 of DASRRH010000026.1, forward strand.
TCCGCGCGCGCGAGCGGACCCCCCTCGCGTCCGGGCTCTCGCGCAGCAGCGCCGTGGTCGGCGAGATCCGCTCGATCAGGCGGTTCCGCACATGCGGGTCTTCGAGGAAGCGGTCGAGCACCCCCGCCTCCTCGCTGCGGACGAGGGTCACGGTCTCCATCCGGACGACCCCCGCGCGCCCCGCCCACGCCCGCAGGGAGAACCGGACGTTCTGCGGGAGGGGCACCGCGCTCGCCCCCTTCAGCGTCTCGAGCATCGAGGCGACGCTCATCCCCTCCGCGAGGCCGAGCCGCACGCTCGCCTCCGTGATCCGGAACCGAAAGACCGGGTCGGAGTGCGTCCGCTCGCAGAAGCGGTCGAGCGCGTGGACGAGGTCGTGGGGATCCCCCGCCCCCGGGAAGAGGACGACCTCGAAGTCGGGGTTCACGAGCAGGCTCGCTCCGCTCCCCCCCGGGCGAAGCGGGCCGAGGAGGCGGGCCCCGAAGGGCGCGAGCCGGAGCGCGACCGGCCGTCCGCCGCCGTCGTAGCCGAGGTCGACGAGGCCGAGGAGGTGCGCCCGCCGGCGGACCCAAGCGAAGAGGTTCCAGGCGAGGCGCTGGGGGTCCTCGAGCGCGGCGGGGACGGGGTGCGGGGAGCGGGAGGAGATGAGGTCGGCCACGCCGAGCCGGTCGAGCCGGGTCAGGTAGGCGTTCCGAGCGACGAAGGGGAGCGCCATCGCGTCGACCCAGCGCCCCGGCGCGAGCCGCCGCAGGAGCCGGAGGAACAGGCGGCGCAGGCGCGACTGGTGGAGGACTTCGCCCGGCAGCCCCCGCTCCTCCAGGCTCCAGTCGAGGATGCGCCGGACCTTCTCCGCGAGCGGGAGCGCCCCGAAGGCGGCGCCCGCGGTCGAGAGCGCGAGGGTCCGCTCCCCTGTCCGGTCGACCAGGCGGCGCGCCAGGGAGAAGCGGAGGAGCGTCTCGAAGACCTCCTCCGCCTCGGCCTCTCGCGTCCGCATCGGGATCAGGCCTGCCGCGAGCCTCCGCTCCGTCGTCCGGAAGACGCTCCCCTGCGCCGTGAACCGGACGCGCCCCTCGACCAGGGAGGCGAGGAGCCGGCTCAGGTTGCTCGCCAGGTCGGCGCCACAGACCGCCTCGGCCTCGACGGTCGGAGGCTCGTCCCGCGCGCGTCGCCGGAGGAGGGCGAGGACGACCTCGGGGAAGACGAGGAGCGTCGGCTCCGCGAGGCCGATGCCGTAGCGGGAGAGGTCGAGATCGAGGACCGTCCCGAGCGAGGCCCGGTCGAGCTCCCGCTTCCACGCCGCCGCGTCGAACCGTTCGAGCCCGAGGTCGAAGCGCTGGAAGAGCGAGCGGGGGAGGATCCCCCCCGCCCGGACGGCCGTCTCCCGAACGAGGCGGCGGAGCGCCTCGGGGAGTCGCTCGATGCGCGCGGCGACGTCCCCCTCCTCGGCGAGGGTCCCCCGGGCGCGCCCTCCCCCGGGCTCTCCTCTCCCCTTTCCGGCTCGGGGCTTCTCGGGAGGGCGCAGGCGCCGGAGGTGGCCCCGGAGCGTCAGGAGGTCGGCGACGCCGCAGCTCTCCCGGAGCCGGACCTCGAGGACGGCCTCCCCGAGCGGCACGGGGACGGCGTAGCCGCTCTCCCCGAAGTCGCGCCAGCCGCGGACGAGGGCGGGGACGAGGAAGCCCCTCCGCTCGAGGGCGCCCACGGCGGCCTCGACCTCGACCGCTCCCATCCGCTCGAAGGGGGGCGCGCGGCGCAGTTCCCTCTCCGTGCGGGTGAAGCCGGGCGCCGCGAGGAATTGGGCGAGCAGGGCGGAGAGCTTCTTCCCGAGGGCCGCGAGACGCGCGGCGACGATGCGGGGGTCCGCCATCGCCGCCGCGAGCGCCTCGACGATCCCGTCCCGGGAACCCGGGATCCCCCTTCCCTCTCCGCACCAGAAGGCGTGCGCCTCCCGCAGCGCCCCTTCCGGGAGGGAGGCGAGGAGGGGCGCCATCGCGCGCGTCACCTCGTCTCCCCTTCCGCGGGGTCGCGCCGCGGCGGATCGGGCCGGCGGAGGCGTCGCTCGATCGCGCGCACGCCGCGGATCTCGTAGGCGTAGCCCTGCTCGGCGAGGAAGCGCTGCCGCTTCTCCGCGAAGTCCTGATCGCGGGAGTCCTCCGTGACGAGCGCGTAGAAGTGCGCGAGCCTCCCCCCTTCCTTCGGGCGCAGGATCCTCCCGAGCCGCTGAGCCTCCTCCTGGCGCGAGCCGAAGGTCCCGGAGATCTCGATCGCCACGTTCGCGTCGGGGAGATCGATCGCGAAGTTCCCGACCCGGGAGAGGAGGAGGAGCCGGATCCGGCCCCGCCGGAACTCCTCGTAGAGCCGCTGCCGCTCGGCGACCGGCGTCCCCCCGGTGATGAGCGGAGCCGCCAGCCGAGCTGCGTATCCGCGGAGCTGGTCGAGGTACTGCCCGAGGACGAGGACCAAGTCCCCCTCGTGGAGCGCCAGGAGCTTGGCGACGAGCGCCTCCTTCGCGGGGTTCTCGGAAGCGATGCGGAAGCGCTCGCGCGCGGGCGCGAGGAGGTAGCGGTCGCGCAGCGCCGCCTCGAGGGGGACCCGGACCTCGACGCAGCGCGCCGTCGCGATGAACCCCTGGCGCTCCAGGGCTCGCCAGGGGACGTCGAAACGCTTCGGCCCGATCAGTCCGAAGACCTCGTCCTCCCGCCCGTCCTCCCGCACGAGGGTCGCCGTGAGCCCGAGCCTGCGGCGGGCTTGGAGGTCCGCCGTGATCCGGAAGACCGGGGCGGGAAGGAGATGGACCTCGTCGTAGACGACGAGGCCCCAGTTGCGCTCCCCGAAGATCCGGAAATGGGGGAAGTCGTCCGTCTTCCGGGACCGGTACGTGATCATCTGGTAGGTCGAGAGCGTCACGGGCCGGATCGACTTCGATGCCCCCGTGAACTCCCCGATCTGCTCGGGGAGAAGCGTCGTCTTGTCGAGCAGCTCCTCGCGCCACTGCCGCACGGCCACCGTGTTCGTGGTCAGGACGAGGGCGTGGGTCCCGACGGCCGCGAGGACCCCCATTCCGACGACCGTCTTCCCCGCGCCGCAGGGGAGGACGACGACTCCGGAGCCGCCGCGGACGGACCCTCCCGCGTGGAAGGCCTCGATCGCATCGGCCTGGTAGGGCCGCATCGCGAAGGGGGCGCCCGACCGCGTCGTCGAGCGCATCCCGACCGGGAGGGGGTCCCCATCCAGGTAGCCCGCGAGGTCCTCGACCGGCCAGCCGAGCCGGACGAGGGCCTGCTTGAGCGCCCCCCGGGCCCCCTCGTCGACGAGCCGGGCCGACCCGTCGTAGGCCTCGCGCAGGTGGGGCTCCACGGAGTCGAGGGAGGCGACCGCGCGCAGCGTCTCCTCCCGGTCCGCCCGGAGGAGGAGCCGGCCCCCCTCGCGCTCGAGCCGGAGGCGGCCCCAGCGTCCGTGCCAGTCCTCCACCTCCGCGAGGAGACCCTTCGGGACGGGATACTGGCTCCATCCCGTGAGGGATTCCCGGATCGCGGCGAAGGGCGTCCCGAGGGCCGCGGCGCTCCAGACCGAGATCGGGGTGACGCGGTAGGTGTGGAGGTGCTCGGGACTCTTCTCGAGCTCGGCGAAACGCGCGAGGGCCTCGCGCGCCTCCTCGAAGCGGGGATGGTCGACGAGGAGGAGCACCGTCCGGTCGCTCTGGACGATGAGGGGACGGTCGCGCGCGACGACCAGGTTCACTCGACCCCCGCCGCGGCCCCCTCGCCTGCCCGCGCGCGGAGGACGCGTCCGGTGACCGAGGAAGGCTCCCCGCGGATCGCCGAGGGGGTCCCGGCGAAGACGACCCGCCCTCCCTCCCGTCCCGCCCCGGGCCCGACCTCGATCAGGTGGTCCGCGCGGGCGAGGACCTCGGGGTGGTGCTCGACGAGGAGGACGGTGTCCCCCGCCTCGACGAGGCGCCGGAGTCCCGCCAGGAGCGGGGCGACGTCGAGCAGATGGAGGCCGACGGTCGGCTCGTCGAGGAGGAAGAGCCGCCTCCCCCCCTCCCCGGGCGCGCCGGGCACTTCACCCGTCTCGACCTCCTCCCCCAGCGCCGGGCGAGCGACCGTCCCCGCTAGGACGGCGGCGAGGCGCACGCGCTGGCTCTCCCCGCCCGAGAGCGTGGTCGCGCTCTGGCCGAGCCGGAGGTAGCCGAGGCCGAGGAAGTCGAGCGCGTCGAGGACGGCGCGGATCGCCGGGGCGTGCTCGAAGAAAACGCGCGCGGCGGCGACGTCGAGCTCGAGGACCTCGGCGATCGTCCGCCCCTGGAGCCGGACGGCGAGGGTCGCTTCGTCGAACCGCCGCCCTCCGCACTCCTCGCAAGGGAGCCAGACGTCGGCGAGGAACTCCATCGGGACGCGCGTCGCACCCTTCCCCTGGCACGCCTCGCACCTCCCCCCGGCGGCGAAGGGAGAGAAGCGCCCCGGCCCGAACCCCCGCGCGCGGGCCTCCGGCGCGCGCGCGAAGAGGCCCCGGATCTCCTCGAAGATCCCGGTGCAGGTCGCGGGATTCGAGAGCGGGGTCCGCCCGATCGGCGCGCTCCCGAGGACGACGACGCGGTCGAGGAGGCTCGCCCCGTGGAGCGCGTCGAAGGGACGCGACCCTCCCAAGCGCCCGGCCCCCGGGACGCCCGCCTGGGCGAGGGCCGGCAGGAGCGACTCGAAGACGAGCGCCGACTTCCCCGCTCCCGACGGGCCGCAGACCGCGGAAAGTCTCCCGAGGGGGACCTCGAGGGAGACACCCCGCAGGTTCCTCGCGCGCGCGCCCACGAGCCGGAGGATCCCTCGAGGCGGAGCGCGCTCCGCGGCCGGGGCGGGGAGGGGAATCTCCCCGCGCAGCATCCGGCCCGTCGCCGAGACCCCCCGCGCCTCGAGCGCGGCGGGAGGGCCCTCCGCGACGACGCGCCCTCCCTCGGCGCCGGCGCCCGGACCGAGGTCGATCACCCAGTCCGCGGCCCGCACGACCGCCTCGTCGTGCTCGACGACGATCACCGTGTTCCCCTCGTCGCGCAGCCGACGGAGCGCCTCCAGGAGGGGCTCGACGTCGCAGGGGTGGAGGCCGACGGTCGGCTCGTCGAAGACGTAGACGACCCCGACGAGGGCCGTCCCGAGCATCGAGGCGAGTCGCACGCGCCGCGCCTCCCCTCCCGAGAGGCTCGCCGTCGAGCGGTCGAGCGTGAGGTACCCGAGGCCGACCGCCTCGAGCGCCTCGAGGCGCCCCCGGAGATCCCCTTCGACCTCCCGGAGGCAGGTGGCCCCCGGCTCGGGCAACGCGAGCGCTTCCAGGAACTCGAGCGCCTCCGCGACCGTGAGGCCGAGGAGGCCGGGGAGCGTCCGGTCCCCCAGGCGCACGGCCCGCGCCTCGCGCCGCAGTCGTTCTCCCCCGCACTCCTCGCAGGGGACGTCCGAGAGCAGCGGGGCGAGGTCCCCCGACGCCCCCTTCGCTCTCCCTTCGACGAGGCCGATGAGCCCGGGCCATGCCGCGCGAAGCCGCGCGGGCTGCGCCCCGCGGCGCCCCTCGCGGTCGACGTCGACCGCGTAGCGCCTCTCCCCCGTGCCGCGGAGGAGGAGTTCCCGCGCCCGCTCGGTGAGATCCCCGAAGGGGAGGGAGAGATCGATGCCGTTGCGGCGAGCGGCCGTCCGCGCGACCGCCGCGTAGAGCCCGTCCTCCCGCCGGAGGAGTCGCTCGACGGAGGGGTGGAGGGCCCCGAGGAGGAAGGGCTCCTGCGGCGCCACGACGACCCTCGCCGGGTCGCAACGGCTGCGCTCCCCGACCCCGCGGCAGCCCGGACACGCCCCCGCGACCAGGTTGAAGGAGAAGTGGCGGGGCGAAAGGGGCTCCTGCAGCCGGAAGCCGCACCGCGGGCAGGCTCCGTTCGTCGAGAAGGTCCGCCGCTGCGGATCCCCCGCGATCGCCAGGACCACGGTCCCGTTCCCGAACGCCGCGGCCTGCTCGGCCGCCTCGGCGATCCGCGCGCGCGTGGAAGGGGCGAACTCCACGCGGTCGACGACGAGCTCGAGCCTGCGGAACGGACCGCTCCCCATTTCCTCGATCCGCCTCTCCCGGCCGTCCACGAGCAGGCGTGCGAACCCCTCGCGGCGCAGGCGCGCGAGGAGGACCCGGAGCCCCCCGTCCTCGAGGGGGGGGGCGAGCGGGGCGAGGACGTAGCCCCTCCTCCCCGCGAACTCCCGCGCGGCGAGGGCGGCGACCGAGGAAGGGGGCGCGGACGCGAGCGCCTCGCCGCACTCGGGGCACTGGGGCGACCCCGCCCGCGCGTAGAGGACGCGCAGCGCGTCGTGGATCTGGGTCGCCGTCGCGACCGTCGAGCGGGGGCCGCCCGAGGGGCCGGAGCCCTCGACGGCGATCGAGGGGCCGAGCCCCTCGATGCGATCGACGCTCGCCCGCTCGAGGCGCCCGAGGAATCGGCGCGCGTAGGTCGAGAGGCTCTCGACGAAGCGCCGCCGTCCCTCGGCGAAGACGACGTCGAGGGCGAGCGAGGTCTTCCCCGAGCCGGAAGGGCCCGTCACCGCGACGAGGCGACCGCGCGGGATGGCGACGGAGAGGTCCCGGAGGTTGTTCGCGCGGGCGCCGAGGACCTCGATCCGGTCGGGCGCTCCCCCCGCCCGGGGCGGGCCCGCGCGGGAAGGGGGCGGGGCCTTGCGCCCCGAGAGGAGCGCGGCGAGGACCGCGCCGGTCGCGCCGGGGCGCGCCGCCACCTCCTCGGGCGTTCCCTCGGCCACGATCTCCCCTCCCTCGGCGCCGCTCCCGGGACCGAGGTCGATCACCCAGTCGGCGCACGCGACGAGGTCGGGGTGGTGCTCGACGACGACGACGGTGTGTCCCGAATCCACGAGCCGGCGCAGCGCCGCGAGGAGGGTCCCGACGTCGCGCGCGTGGAGCCCGGTCGTCGGCTCGTCGAGGAGGAAGAGGGTCCGCCCCGGAGCGCGACGGGCGAGGGCCCCGGCGAGCCGGACCCGCTGCGCCTCCCCCCCGGAGAGGTGGGGGGAGGGTTGCCCGACGCGCAGGTACCCGAGCCCCACCTCGCCGAGCGCGTCGAGGAGGGCGCGGATCCGGGGATGGTCCGCGAAGAACGCCCGGGCCTCCTCGACCGTCATGTCGAGCACGTCGGCGATGGACCGGCCCCTGCGGCGCACGGCGAGCGTCTCCGCGTTGAAGCGGCTCCCTTCGCACTCGGGGCAGGGGGCCGTGACGGGAGCAAGGAAGTCGAGTCGCAGCTCCCGCACGCCCGCGCCAAAGCAGGCCTCGCACCTCCCCCCGCGGACGTTGAACGAGAAGCGGCCCGGGCCGAAGCCGCGCAGCCGCGCCTCGGGGAGGGCGGCGTAGAGCGCGCGCACGCGGTCGAAGAGGCCCATCCAGGTCGCGGGGTTGCTCCGGGGGGTCCGGCCGAGGGGCGCGGCGCGGAGCTCGACGACCGCGGAGAGCCCTTCGAATCCCTCGATCCCGCCGTGCGGCTCGGGCGCCTCGGCGGCCCCGTGGAGGCGGCCGCGGAGGGCCCGGGCGAGCGTCCCCTCGACGAGCGTCGACTTGCCCGACCCGCTCACGCCGGTCACCGCGACGAGGCAGCCGAGAGGGAAGGCGACGTCGATCCCCTTAAGGTTGTTCCCCCGGGCGCCGCGAACGCGGAGCAGACCGCGCGGGCGCCGGCGCGCGGGGGGGAGGGCCTCCGGCCCCTCGCCGCGCAGGAGGGCGCCCGTCGGGGATCCCGGCTCCCGAGCCACCTGCGCCGGGGTCCCGAACGCGACGACCCGACCCCCCTCCCCCCCCGCTCCGGGCCCGAGGTCGACGAGGAGGTCGCAGGCCCGGAGCGTCGCCTCGTCGTGCTCGACGACGAGGACCGTGTTCCCCCCGTCGCGCAGCCGTCGCAGGGAGCCGAGCAGCCGCCCGACGTCCCGAGGGTGGAGCCCGACGGTCGGCTCGTCGAGGACGTAGACGACCCCGGAGAGCGCCGCCCCGAGTTGGCTCCCGAGCCGGACGCGCTGCGCCTCTCCCGCGGAGAGGGTCGCGATCGGCCGCTCGAGCGCGACGTAGCCGACCCCCACCTCTTCGAGGAAGGCGAGGCGCGCGCTGAGCTCGCGGAAGAGGTCGCGGCCGACGGCCGCCTCGCGGGGGCCGAGGTCGAGCCCGGCGAAGAAGCGCGCGGCCTCGGCGAGGGGGATCCTGCAGAGTTCGGCGATGCCCTTCCCGTGGAAGGTCGTCCCCCGCGCCGTCGCGTTGAGCCGGCTCCCCCCGCACTCCGGGCAAGGGGGGGGCGTTCGAGGAGTCGGCTCCTCGATCTCCTCTTCCTCGGCGCTCCCTCGCTCGAGGCGCGGGCGGCTCTCCGGGTCGAGCGAGCCCGTCCCTTCGCAGCGCGGGCAGGCCCCATGGTCCGAATTGAACGAGAAGAGGCGCGGCTCGAACTCCGGGAGGTCGACCCCGCACGCCGGGCAGGAACGCGAGCTGGAGAAGACCTGGTCCCCCTCCGGCGTGGCAAGGACGAGGGCTCCGTTCCCGGCGGCGAGTCCCGCCCCGACCGCCTCGCGGAGCCTCCCGCGCTTTTCCGGGGCGGGGGTGAGGCGGTCGAGGACCACCTCGATCGTGTGGCGCTTGTGCTTCTCGAGCGCCGGAGGCTCGTCGAGCCGGACGAGCGCCCCGTCGACGCGGGCGCGGACGTATCCCAGGCGTTGGAGCCGCGCCATCTCCCCCCGGTGCTCCCCCCGCCGGTCCCGCACGACCGGCGCGAGGAGGACGGAGCGGCGGCCGGCCGCCGCCTCGAGGATCCGATCGACGATTCTCTCCGGCGACTGGGGGACCACCTCCCGCCCGCAGGAGGGGCAGTGGGGCGTCCCGAGACGGGAGAAGAGGAGCCGGAGGTAGTCGTGGACCTCCGTCACCGTCCCGACCGTCGATCGGGGGCTGCGGCCGAGCCCCCGCTGGTCCACGGCCACCGTGGGCCCGAGCCCCTCGATCGAGTCGAGCGCGGGCCGCTCGAGGGGGCCGAGGAACTGCCGGGCGAAGGGGGAGAGGCACTCGAGGAACCGCCGCTGCCCCTCCCGGTGGATCGTGTCGAAGACGAGGGAGGACTTCCCCGAGCCCGAGACCCCCGAGAACCCGACGAGGAGCCCGTGCGGCAGGTCGAGATCGACGCTCCGGAGGTTGTGCTCCCGGGCACCCCGGACGCGGAGCACCCCCTTCGGGGGTCCCGGCGGAGAGGGGCCACGGCCCGGAGCGTGGAGGGACTTTCCCACGTTGTTCCGAACCGTGCAATTCTAACGGGTCAGGCGCGCACGCGCCGACGGACCGCCTCGTGCAGGCGGCCGTTCGTCGCGACGACGTTCGCTCCCTCGAGCCAGTTCTCCCCCCCGTCGAAGTCCGTGACCTTCCCCCCCGCCTCGCGGACGAGGAGGGCCCCCGCCGCGACGTCGTGGGGCTCGAGGTGCAATTCCCAGAATCCGTCGAACCGCCCGGCGGCGACCCAGGCGAGGTCGACCGACGCCGCGCCGATGCGGCGGATCCCGCGCGCCTCGAAGAAGAAGCGGACGAAGTTGTCGAGGTTGTTGTTCGCGAGCTCCCCGCGCCGGTAGGGAAACCCGGTGACGAGGAGCGCGTCGGCGAGGGTCTCCTCCCTGGAGACTCGGATCGGCGCGCCATTCAGGGTCGCCCCCTTCCCCGCCTCGGCCGCGAACATCTCCTCGAGGACCGGGTTGTACACGACGGCCAGGTGAGGCTTCCCCTCGACGTAGCGGGCGATCGAGACCCCGAAGACGGGGACCCCGTGAACGAAGTTGATCGTCCCGTCGAGGGGGTCGACGTGCCAGAGCGGGCCCCCCTTTCCCTCCTCGCGCACCTCCTCCTCGCCCCGGATCGCCTCCCCCGGGAAGGCCCCCCGCAGGTCGGCGACGATCCTCCGCTCGGAGGCGCGGTCGGCCTCCGTGACGAGGTCGCGCGAGGAGGACTTGCGCCCGATCGTGCGCGCGTCGATCTTGCCGAAGTGGGCGCGCAGCACCTCCCCGGCCGCGCGGGCGATCGCCTCGACGCGGGCGATCATCCTCCTCCTCTCGCGAAGTCGACGAGGAGGCGGACGAGGTCGTCGGGGAGCTCCCGGACGGCGCCGCTCGAGCCCTTCCCCTCCTCGCTCACGAGGATCGTGAAGGCGAGGTTCTCCTCCCCCCGGGTCCTCGCGTATCCCGACAGCGCGCGGACGCGCGAGAGGTAGCCGGTCTTCGCGCGGACGCGCCGCGGGAAGGGCTCCTCGCGCAGGCGCCGCTCGAGGGTCGTCCCCTCCTCGCCGGGGGCGGCCATCGTCCGCAGGAAGTCGTCGCGGCGCTCCCCGCGCCACATCGACTCGAGGAGCGCGGCGAGGAAGGAGGGGGGGAAGCGGTCTCCGCGGGAGAGGCCGGAGCCGTCCTCCATGGCGAAGCCCTCGAGGGGGATCCCGCGCGAGGCGAGGAGGGCCCGCACCGCGCGGATGCCCGCCTCCCAGGAGCCCCCGCCCCCGGATCGGGCGCCGAGCGTCTTCAGCAGGTGCTCCGCGCCGAAGTTGTCGCTCCTCTTATTGACGAAGGCGAGGAGGGGCGGGAGAGGCGAGCGGATCGCGTGGATCGTCGTCCACCCCGGCGAGACCGCCTCCGCCTCGCTGCAGTCCCGGACCGACCCGGCGAGCTCGATCCCCCGCCCGCGGAGCGCCTCCCGGAGCACTTCTCCGAAGAACCGCGGCGGGTCGGGAACGGGCACGCGTGCCGCGTAGGGTCGGGCCCCGGCCGCGATCTCCCCCCGGACGCGGAGCGCCCCCCTCTCGGAGAAGGCGAGGTGGACGAGGGTCTTCCCCTTCCCCGCGACCGTCGCGACCCTTCCCTCGATCGCGTAGGGGGCGCCGGGGGGGAAGAGCGCGATCGAGGCCGACTCCCCCGCCTTGCCCGGGGTCACCGTCACGTCGACGCACCCCTCGTTCAGCGCGAGCGCCGAAACCGCCGGGGCGTAGGCCTGGTTCAGCTGCTCCCGCGGCCAGGAGGGATGGACGAACTGGCGATCGAAGAGGCGGTCGTCGAGGAGGAGGTCCCCTTCGATCCGCCCGATCCCCTGCTCCCGGAGCCTCTCGGAGAGCGGCGCGAAGATCCGCGCAAAGTCCCCTTCGAAAAACCGGGGGGAGAGGCAAGGGTCTCCGCCGCCGCGCGCGAGGAGGTCGCCCCGCAGCGCCCCCCCCACGACCTTCCCGCGCGTCTCGAAACGCGTCTCGAAGTGGAAGTCGGGGGGGAGGAGGAGGAGGGCCGCGGCGGTGGTCACGAGCTTCGTGTTCGAGGCGGCGCTGAGGGGCGCGCCCGCCCGGCGGGCGAAGAGCACCTCCCCGCTGTCGAGGGAGCGGACCTCGAGCCCGACCACGGCGCCGGCCGACTCCGCCGCGGCGACGCGCCGCTCGACCGCGGCGGCGAGGTCCCGCACCGGGTCCGCCCCGAGGAGCAGCAGGAGCGGAAGGGGAGCCGCGATCATTTCGGCGTTGGCGCCGGCCGGCGCGGGGTCTTCTCCTCGTCGGCGAGGAGGTAGGCGATGCTGAAGAGGAGCCGCGCGCCGCGGGAGACCTTCTCGGCCTCGATCTTCTCGGCGGAGTCCGTCGGCTGGTGGTAGTCCTTGTGCTCGATGTCCTTCTCCGAAACGAAGAGGGAGGGGACCCCGCGCTTGTGGAAGTTCCACTGGTCGCTGCGCTCGAAGTAGGGGCGGCCGTACTCGAGGTCGACCTTCACCTTGAGGGGACGCAGGCGCTGCGCCCGGCCGACGACCCCCTCCATGTCGGGGTTGTCCCAGGCCCCCGCCACGCTGAAGTCGTCGAGGTCGCCGCGGCCGACCATGTCCGTGTTCACCATCGCGACGGTGCTCTCGAGGGGGAAGCGGGGCGCCGCCGCGTAGGCGTCCGAGCCGAGGAGGCCCGCCTCCTCCCCGGCGAACCAGCAGAAGACGACCGAGCGGCGGGTCGCCGTGCGCGCGAACGCCTCCGCCACCTCGAGGAGCGCCGTGCTCCCGGAGGCGTTGTCGTCGGCCCCGAAGTAGACCTGGCCGAGATCGTTCGTTCCGACGTGGTCGTAGTGGGCGCCGACGACGACCGCCTGCTTCGCCCCCTGGGCGTCGGAGCCCTTCCGGACCGCGACGACGTTCCTCGCGCTCGCCGCGCCGTTCTCCGTCTTCGAGACGAGGAGGACCTCCCGGCCGGGGCACTTGACGGCCTGGGGGACGAGCGAGGCGTCGATCTTCTCCTGGAGGGGGCGGATGGAGACCCCGAGGATCCGCTCGGCGGCCTCGAGGGAAATCGTCGCGACCGGGATCGGCGGCTCCCCCCCCGTCTGCGTCGCCGTCGGCCTCCGTCCTCCGGCGTTCTTGTAGGCGAGGGGCGTCGTCTCGTCGTGGTTCAGCGGGTCCCGGACGAGGAGGAGCGCAACCCCCCCCTTCTCGGCGACTCTCCGGGCCTTCTCGAAGATCGAGGACCCCTTCGTCGGATCGAGCCCCTCGAAGGCCGGCCCCGGCTTCTTCTCCCTCGGCTCGTGCGTCAGCGCGAGGACGACCTTCCCGCGGACGTCGGCGCGGGCGAAGTCGCTGTAGCGGTACTTCGCCGAGTCGATCGCGTAGCCGGCGAAGATCGGCTCGCCGCGCGCCTCGCGGTCGTGGCCGGTCGGGACCGGGAGCCAGTCCTTCTTCACCTCGAAGATCCCTTCCCCCTTCCCCCCCTTCAGCGCGAGCGAGCAGCCCGGCGCCGGCACCCGGGTCGGCACGTCGAAGGACTGGAAGAAGCTCTCGCCGTCGCCTCCCGGCTCGAGGCCGAACTCCTTCAGCCTCTCGGCGATGTACTCCCCCGCCTTCTCGAGCCCTTCGCTCGGCGTGTCGCGGCCGGCGAACCGCTCCGAGGCGAGGACCTTCACGTGCGCCTCGCACTCCCTCGGCGTGATCGAATCGAGCCCCTCGGCGAAGGATCCGGGGGCGCCTCCCTTGTTGAGGACCGCGAGGAGGGCGAATCCCGCGAGGGAGGGTCCGGCGAGCCGCAGAGGGAAAGCGTGGGCGAACAAGGAGGGGCGACCGGCCCCGCAAGATACCCGAGACCCTCGCTCGTTCGAACCCCCTCGCTCCCCTCGAGCCTCGGGGCGGCGAGCGTTTTCGCAGGTCGACCGCTCCATCGCCGACCCCCTTCCCGGTTCTTCGACCGGCGTGCTAGGATCTTGCAGTTCCGGGAATCCAGTTGCGCGCGAAGTGCGTCGACCCCGAGGGAGATCGCGATGCGTTGGACGAGTCCGTTTGCGAGGCCGATGCGGGTCCGCCCCGTTCGCGCCGCTTCCTCCGTCTTGGCGCTCGCCCTGGGCGCGGGAGGCGCAGGGGGGCAGGGGTACGTCCTCCACCAGTTCGACGGGGCGAATCCGCTCGACTTCTTCGGGTTCCCCTTCGCCGTCGCCGGGGCGGGCGACGTCGACGGCGACGGAGTCCCCGACTTCCTCGCCGGGACCCCCTTCGCCGACCCGGGCGGAATCGCGAGCGCCGGACAGGTGAAGATCTTCTCGGGCGCGACCGGGGGGCGGATCCGCTCGCTCGAAGGGGCGGTCGCGCTCGGGTTGCTCGGCTTCTCCGCCGGATCGGCAGGGGACCTGAACGGGGACGGTCGGGCCGACCAGGTGGTCGGGGCGGCGGGCGCGTCTCCCGGAGGCGTCGGAGGCGCCGGCCAGGTCCTCGTCTTCTCCGGCGCGGACGGATCCGTCCTCCTCGCTCTCGACGGAACGGACGCGGGCGGAGCCCTCGGCTTCTCGGTCGCCGGCACGGGAGACGTCGACGGCGACGGCATCGCCGACGTCGCCGCGGGCGCGCCCCAGACCTCCGTCCCGGGCCTCAACGGCGCGGGCCGCGCCCGGGTCTTTTCGGGGGCGGGCGGCGCGGTGCTCCACACGTTCACCGGCGGTTCGGCGAGCGCCTTCCTCGGCTTCTCGGTCGCCGGCATGGGCGACTGGAACGGGGACGGCGGGGTCGAGGTCGCCGTCGGCGCTCCCCTCGCGAACGCCGGCTCCGGGCCCGTCGGACAGGTGCAGGTCTTCTCGGGCCTGACGGGCGCCCTCCTCTACGCGTTCAACGGGACCGCGATCGCCGACGGCCTGGGGTTCCGCGTCGCCGGCGCCGGGGACGTGAACGGGGACGGCGTCGCGGACGGGATCGGCGGAGCGCCCGGCGCGGATCCCTCCGGCATGCCGGAGGCCGGCCAGGCGTTCGTCTGGTCCGGGGCGACCGGGGCCCTCCTGACCGCGCTCGACGGCTCGGCCTCGGCCGACTTCTTCGGTTGGTCGGTCGCCGGCGTCGGCGACCTCGACCGCGACGGGCTCGCCGACGTCGCCGTCGGCGCCCCCTTCGTCGACGTCGGCGGGTTCGCCGGCCTGATCGACGCGGGGCAGGTGCGGGTCTTCTCGGGGGGGAACGAGATCCTCCGGCTGGACGGGGAGGCGCCCTTCGACGAGTTCGGCTCGGCGCTCGCGGCGGCGGGCGACCCGAACGGGGACGGCTTCCCCGACCTCCTCGTCGGGGCGCCCTTCGTCGAGGTGGGAGGCAACGCGAACGTGGGCCAGGTCCGCGTCTGGTCCGGCGTCGGCATCCCGGTCGGCTCCCTGGCCTTCGGGACCGGATGCTCCGGGACCGGCGGGATCGCTCCCCTGGTCGAAGCGAGCGGCGGGGTCCCCTCGATCGGCAATACGACGTTCGGGGTCGTGCTGGCGAAGGCGCTCGGGGGATCCCAGGCCTTCCTCTTCGCGAGCGACGCGCCGAACGTCCCCGGGCTCGTCTTCGCGGGGTGCTCGATCCACATCCTCCCCACCCTCGCGTACCCGATCGTCGAAGTGAGCCGCGTCTCCTCCGTCTCCGGACCCGCCGGGGTCGCGGGCGCGGGGTCGGCCGTGAAGCACGTCTCGATCCCGAACGATCCGGCCCTCCACGGGCTGACGGTCTACTTCCAGTGGTCCGTGAGCGACCCGGCGAGCCCGAACGGCGGGTTCGTCACCTCGAACGCGCTTGCCCTGACGATTCCCTGACCGGCCGGAGGTTTGCGCCCGGCGGCCGGGGCACTATCTTCGGCGGCGGAACGTGAAGTTCGCCGCCTTCGACGCCCTGGCCCGGGAGATGTTCGAGACCGTCCCCGAGGAGTTCCGTCGCGGGATCGTCTCCCTCCTCGTCCACCGCCGGGCGAGGCGCCACCGGCGGATCCCCGACTACTTCACGCTCGGGGAGTGCGAGCCGGGGACGGCGGGCCCCGAGGCGGGGGAATGGGCGTCGCGGATCCACCTCTACCACGGATCGTTCCGGGCGCTCGCGCGGCGGGACGAGGCCTTCGAGGAGGAGGAGGAACTCTGGGAGACGATCCTCCACGAAATCCGCCACGACCTCGAGGACCGCGCCGGGGCGAGGGCCCTGCTCGACGAGGACGAGGCCGAGGAACAGAACGAGCGGCGCCGGGCCGGACTCCCCTTCGAGCCGGGCTTCTACCGCAAGGGGGAACGCGGGGAGGGGGGGGAGTGGTGGGTCGGCCCCGACTGCTTCCTCGAGGTCCCCCTCTCGAGGCGCGACTGGAGGCGGCTCGCCGGCCAGCCCCACCCGATCCGCTGGGGGGAGGACACCTTCGAGGTCCGCGTGCCGCGGGAGCCCGCGGAGGCCGTCCTCGTCCCGGTCGAGGGGGGGTGGGAGGACGAGGAGAAGAAGGGGGGAGACCTCCTCGTCGCCTTCGCGCTCCACTCGGCCCTCCCCCTCCAGTGGGTCCGGCGGGAGAAGGCCGGCGGGAAGCGTTGAACCCGGCCCGCAACCTCCTCCAGTCGCTCGCCGACGCCGTCCACTCGACGGGCGCCCTCGATCTCGTCGGCGCGCTCGTGCTCCTCCTCTTCCTCGTCCTCGGCTTCGTCCGCGGGTTCGTCGGCCAGGCCGCGCGGTTGATCGCGATCGTGCTCGGCTTCCTCCTCGCGCGGGCGCTCGCCCCCCGCTTCGCTCCGGTCGTCGTCGAGCTCGCCCCGGGAGCGGGACCCGGGGTGGCGACGGGCGTCGCCTACGCGGGGGTGTTCCTCCTCGTCCTCCTCGCGACCGCCCTCGTCGCCCTCCTCGTCAAGAAGGCGGTCCAGACCCTCCACCTCGGCTTCCTCGACCGGCTCGGAGGAGCCGCGATGGGCCTCCTCACCGGCGCCGTCCTGCACTTCGCCCTCCTCGTCTGCGTGATCCTCTTCGCCCGGGAGGAGCGGCTCGCGACCCTCGAGCGGGACTCGCGGAGCCTGCGCGCGGCGGTCGTCCTGGCGCAGATGGTGAGCCCCGCCCTCCCGCCCGAGGCGCGCCGGAGGATCGAGGCGGCGCGCCTCCCCGAAGGGGAGGGCCCGGCTCCCTCCGGGAGGGAAGGGGCTGCGGCGAGCGCCCCCGCCGCGCGGGGGCGCTGACCCCGGGGCCTCAGGGCCCGGGGGAGCCCGCGGAGACGTACAGCTCTCCGCCCGCCGAGCGGAACTCGGCGGCCTTCTCGCGCAGCCCCGCCGCGAGCGCCTCCTCGGGCCGGAGTTTCTCCGCAGCGGCGAACTCCCGCACCTGCTGGGTGATCTCCATGCTGCAGAACTTCGGCCCGCACATGCTGCAGAAGTGCGCTCCCTTCGCCGCGGGCGCGGGGAGCTCCTCGTCGTGGAACGCGCGGGCGGTCTCCGGGTCGAGGGAGAGGTCGAACTGGTCCTCCCAGCGGAACTCGAAGCGGGCCTTCGAGAGGGCGTCGTCCCGCGCGCGCGCGAGGGGGTGACCCTTCGCGACGTCGGCGGCGTGGGCGGCGATCCGGTAGGCGATCACCCCGTCCTTCACGTCCTTGCGGTTCGGGAGGCCGAGGTGCTCCTTCGGGGTCACGTAGCAGAGCATCGCCGTCCCCCACCAGGCGATCATCGCGGCGCCGATCGCGCTCGTGATGTGGTCGTAGCCGGGCGCGACGTCGGTGACGAGAGGCCCCAGCGTGTAGAAGGGGGCGTCGTGGCAGACCGATTGGGCGCGCTCGACGTTCGCGCGGACGAGGTGCATCGGGACGTGCCCCGGGCCCTCGATCATCACCTGGACGTCCCGCTCCCAGGCGATCCGCGTCAGTTCCCCGAGCGTGTCGAGCTCGGCGAACTGCGCCTCGTCGTTGCTGTCGGCGATCGACCCCGGACGCAGCCCGTCCCCGAGGGAGAAGGCGACGTCGTAGGCCCGCAGGATCTCGCAGATCTCGCGGAAGCGGGTGTAGAGGAAGTTCTCCGCGTGGTGGGCCATGCACCACTTGGCGAGGATCGACCCGCCGCGGGAGACGATCCCCGTCACGCGCCTCGCCGTGAGCGGGACGTAGCGGAGGCGCACCCCGGCATGGACGGTGAAGTAGTCGACCCCCTGCTCCGCCTGCTCGATCAGGGTGTCCCGGTAGATCTCCCAGGTGAGCTCCTCGGCGACCCCCCCCACCTTCTCCAGCGCCTCGTAGATCGGGACCGTCCCGACGGGGACGGGGCAGCGGCGCAGGATCGCCTCTCGGGTCTCGTGGATCGCGCGCCCGGTCGAGAGGTCCATCACGGTGTCCGCCCCCCAGCGGACCGCCCAGCGCATCTTCTCGACCTCCTCGTCGACCGAACCCCGGACGGCGGAGTTCCCGATGTTCGCGTTCACCTTCACGAGGGAGTTGCGGCCGATCACCATCGGCTCGCTCTCCGGGTGGTTCACGTTGTTCGGGAGGATCGCGCGGCCGCGGGCGATCTCGGCGCGGACGAAATCGGGCTCGAGCCCCTCGCGGACCGCGGCGAAGGCCATCTCCGGGGTCACGACGCCGCACCGGGCGTAGTGCATCTGGGTGACGGCCCCCTTCCCCCGGAGCGCCCGGCGCGGCGCTCCCGCGCCTCCCTCTCCCGGCAGGGGGCGCTCGACCTCGAGCACGTCCCCCCGGGCGCGGATCCACCCCTCCCGCAGGCGCGGCAGCCCCCCGCCGGGGGGAAGCGCGAGCGGCCCGCTCGTGTCGTAGACGCGGAGGGGAGCCTCCTCTCCTCCGAGGTGGATCTCCCGGAAGGGGACGCGCACGCCGAGGGGTCCCTCGGCGTAGACCTTCCGCGAGCGGGGGAAAGAGGCTCCGTACCCGGAGCCGTCGGGTGCGGTCATGGGGGGAACTCCTGGCGCTCGGTCCGCCGCCACGTCTAGTCCGCGCGGGCCCCCGACGCAACCGCGCCGCTGCGCGGCGCGATCCGGACGTTCGGCGTCCCGCTCGAGGGGTCCCGCGCGACCCGGAGACGCGCGCCGAAGACGGGCTCGAGGATCTCCTCGCGGAGCACGGCCGCCGGGGACCCGGCCGCAACGATGCGCCCGCGGTTGAGGATCAGGATCCGCTCCGCGTACTCGGCGGCGAGGTTGAGGTCGTGGAGGACGGCGACGAAGGAGAGCCCGAACCGGTTCTCCGCGAGGAGCCGGTCGAAGATCTCGACCTCGTGGGCGAGGTCGAGGTGGGCGGTCGGCTCGTCGAGGAGGAGGAGGGTCGGCTCCTGCGCGAGCGCCTGCGCGAGGAAGACGCGCTGGCGCTCCCCGGAGGAGAGGGAAGTGACCTCGCGGTCGGCGAGGGACGCCGTCCCGGTCGCCTCGAGGGACCGGTCGACCACGCGGTCGTCCTCCTCCCGCTCGCGCTCGAACCAGCGCCGGTGCGGGAGCCTCCCGATCGCGACGAACTCCCGCACGCGGAAAGCGAAGGGGGTGTCCGTCTCCGCCGGGAGGAGGGCGAGCCGGCGCGCGAGGAGGCGGGGGGGGATCGCGGCGAGGTCGCGCCCCTCGAAGAGGATCCTCCCCCGGTTGGGGTGCATCACCCCCGCGAGCGCCCGCAGCAGGGTCGTCTTCCCCGAGCCGTTCGGGCCGACGATCGCCAGCCGCTCCCCGCGGCGGACTTGGAGGGTCACCCCGCGCAGGATCTCGGAGCCGTTGCACCGCACCCGCACCCCCCGCGCTTCGAGGAGGCCGTTCACACGAGGAGCGGCGCCCGCCGCCGGAGGCACCAGAGGAAGAACGGGGCGCCGCAGAGCGCGGTAATGACGCCGACGGGGAACTCCGACGGGCGCGCGGCCGTCCGCGCGAGGGCGTCGACCAGGACGAGGAACGCCGCCCCGCCGAGGGCGGCCGCAGGGAGGAGCGCGCGGTGGTCGGGCCCTACGATCCGCCGCACGAGGTGCGGGACGAGGAGCCCGACGAACCCGATCATCCCGGCCACGGCGACCGACGCCCCGACGATCGCCGAGCAGAGGAGGGCGAGCGCCGCCTTCGCCGACTCCGTCCGGACTCCGAGCGTGCGCGCCTTGTCGTCCCCGAGCGCGAGGGCGTTCAGCGCCCGCCCGAAGGCGCACACGGCGAGGACCGAGAGGACGACGGCTCCCCCTCCCACCGCGAGGGATCGGCGGTCGCCCCCCGAGAGGTTGCCGACGAGGAAGGAGAGGATCGCGTAGGAGTCCTCGCGGGCGAAGTGGAGCCCGATCAGGACGAGCGCGCTCCCGAGCGTCGAGACCGCGACGCCCGAGAGGACGAGACGCTCGATCGGGATGCGGCCCCCGGTCCGCGCGAGCGCCCAGGCGGCCGCGAGGGCCCCGAACGCCCCGGCCCCCGCGGCGAGGAAGAGGGGCGCGGAGGCGATCGAGATCCCCGCCGTCCGGGCGAGGACGACCCCGACGGCCGCGCCGCTCGAGGAGCCGAGCACGAAGGGGTCGGCGAGGGGGTTCCCCGAGAGCCCCTGGAGCACGGTCCCCGCCGTCGCGAGCCCGGCGCCGACCGCGGCCCCGAGGAGCACCCGGGGGAGCCGGAGGTTCCAGAAGATGTCGGGGGGCGCCCAGCCCCCGGGGCCGGCGGCGAGGGCCCCGAGGAGGGAGACGGCGAGGGCCGCGGCGAACAGGGCGAGCTTCCAAGCGCTGCGGCGCTTCACCGACTCGCTCCCTCCGGGGGGAATAGGCGTTCCTCGAGGCGCTCGATCTCGTCGAAGAGGCGCGGGCTGCCGTGCGCCAGCGCTCCGGAGGCGAACTCGTCGACGATCGCGCCCGCCCGCACCGCCGCGACCCCCTCCCATCCCGGCCGGGCGCGGATCTCCGCCGCCTTCGCGTGGAGGGAGACCACGACCTCCGGGTTGCGGCGGAGGACCTCTTCCGGGGACACGGTCGCGTACGGGTGGGAAAGGTCCGGGAAGCAGTTCTCCGCCCCGAGCGCGAGGAGCGCCTCGTCGAGGAAGGAACCGGGTCCCACCGTCCAGAGGGGGGAGGCTTGGACCTCGACGAAGACGCGGGGTCCCTTCCCCCGCGCCCGGGCGCGGCGGAGGATCCCCTCCAGGCGCGCGCGCAGGCCGCCGGCCAGGGCGCGCGCCGCGTCGGCGGCCCCCGCCTCCTCCCCGATCCGGAGGACCGCCTCGATCACTTCCTCGAGGGATTGCGGGTCGAGGGAGACGACCGGGATCCCCAGGTCGCGAAGCCGACGGGGCGTGGCGTGGTCCTCGCGCAGGACGGTGAAGACCCGGTCCGGCTTGAGGAGGGCGATCGACTCGAGGGAGGGCGCGTAGAGGCTGCCGAGGCGGCTCGCCCCGTCGACCGCCGGGCAGAAGTCGGAGATCCCCACGATCGAGGGGCCGAGGCCGAGGGCGAGGAGGGTTTCCGTGTGACTCGGGTTCAAGGAAACGAGGCGCCGCGGGGGCCCTTCCGGAGCTGGAGGGGCCGGCTCCAGGCAGGAGACCCCCGCGGCGGCCCCGAGGGCCGCAAGCCAGCGGCCCTTGCGATTCACTGCGGAATCACCGTGATCGAATTCGAGGTCGCCGGCTCCGCGCCGATGAGCCCGACCCCCTGGAGGAAGACGTTGGCGCACCGTAGGTCCGGGACGTTCGGGACCGGGACCGAGACCCCGACGGAGGGGCCCGCCCCGAAGGCGATGAGGGAGAAGGAGGGCCCGATCTCGAGCGCGAGCCCCCCGCCGAGCGGGCCGGGGAGGTCCTCCGTCGAGACGAGGATCGCCGCGACCGAGCCTCCCGTCAGCGTGAGGGTCGTCACTGCGCCGAGGAGGGGCGTCGAGTCGCTCGCCGCCAGCGTCAGGCGGTAGGGAGACGGGGCGTGGGAGGGGAGGTTCCCGATCCGGACGACCGCCTCGGAGGCCTGCGCCGTCACGAACAGTTGGTCCCCGACGAAGACGACGTCGTTCGGCTCGTGGTAGGGGAACATCGAGACCACCGCGAGCCGCTGGTGGGTGCCGGCGTCGAGGAAGAGGACGGCGTTCTGGAGGAGGTCGGTGATGGCGACGAGGGCGCCGTCCGGGGAGATCCCGATCCCGAGCTGGGCGAAGCCGAGCCCGCTCTGGATCGTCCGGACGAGCGTCCCGCTCGCCCCGTCGAGGAGATAGGAGCGCTCCCCGAGGTCGTAGGGGAGGACGAAGGTCGCGCCGGCTGGGCTCGCCGCCACGTCCTGTCCGCTCGGGTAGGACCCCGGACCCGCGCAGCCGAGGCAGCGCGTCCAGATCCCCCCCGGGCTCGAAGGGTCGACGCCCGAGACGAGGACGCAGGTCTGCGGGAAGCCGGAGAAGTCGGTCGCCGGGACGATCAGCCGATTCCCCGCGAAGGCGAGCCGCCCATGGGAGCCGGGTACCGCGAGGGACTCCGCGGGGAGGATCTGCGCGGTCACCGCGTCGAAGGCGAAGACCGTCCCCGTCCCCCCGAAGTCCCCCGCGTAGACGCGCGGGAGGGTCGGGTGGACGGCGATCCCGAAGGGTCCGTAGGGCCCTGAAGGGAAGGGGACCGTATCGGTCACGGTGAGGTAGTCGGGGAGGGAGGGGTCCGCCCCGACACGCACGATCGTCCCCGCGCTGCTCACCGTGACCCAGGCGTGGCGAGGGACCCCCGGCTGCGCCGGGTCCACCGTGAAAGCGATCTCCTCGGGGAAGAGGCCGACCTGCACGGTTGGCCGCACCACTGCCATCGTCGGCAGGGCGATCCGGGCGACGACGTCGTTGTTCGCGAAAACGCTTCCGGCGATCGCGACCCAGAGGGATCCGTCGGGGGCGAGGGAGAGGCCGAAGGGGAAGGCGGGGGCGCCGTTCCCGAGACCGGAGAGGTTCACGGCGCCCATGACCGAGGGGTCCTGCGCCGGGGAGGCGGAGGCGAGACCGAACAGCGCAACGAGCGGGAGCCAGGTGGCGCGACGCATCGTACGATCCTTTCTCGAAGGGTTCCCGGGTCGGGTGCGGACGGACCGCCGCGGTCGGATCCCTCGGCTCGGCGGACCGTCCGTCGCGTCATCGCAGCGTGCGCCGGAGCCCCGCGCGGCCCGGGGCAAGAAAAAACCCCGGTCCGCGAAGGACCGGGGCTTGTGAATAGCTCCAGCGACCCTCACGGATCTCGTGTCTCGTAGACGACGTGAAGGGGGCTCCCGGGCCGGTCTTCTGACTCGTGGTCGTCCTACTCCTCCGTCCTTCCCGGCCCTTCTCGGACCAGTGGAGTTGCTCGGAGTTTCGTCCCACTCACAGCGGCGGCACCGTGACGGATTTCCACCGTCTTCCCGAAACCGCGGGATCCCAGCGGCGATCGCGCCGATCGATCGGGAGAAAGAGCGCCCGCGCCCCGCGTCGAGAACGGGACGGCCCGGGTTCGACCCCGGGGGCAAAGGGGTTGTAGACGGCGCGATCCTGCCCCGTCAAGGGGGCCCGACTGGACCCCCTCCGCGCGCGTCCTACGATGGGTGCGGGTTTCGCTGAGAACCCATCCATGCCGACCCTCGCCGAGGAGATCCGCTCCCGCCTCGCCCCGCTCGACGGGGAGGCCTACTCCCCCGAGGCGTGCGAGGGGATCGCCTCCCTCGTCGAGGAGATCCGGGGCCTGAAGCGCGCCCGGGACGCCGTCCTCCTCGCCCACAACTACCAACGCCCCGAGATCTTCGAGGTGGCCGATTTCGTCGGCGACTCCCTCGAGCTCGCGCGGGCCGCGACGAGGGTGACTGCGGGGACGATCGTCTTCTGCGGCGTCCACTTCATGGCGGAGACGGCGAAGATCCTGAACCCTTCCCGCCGGGTCCTCCTCCCCGACCTCCGGGCCGGCTGCACGCTGGCCGACTCCGCGAGCGCCGAGGCGCTCGAGGCGCGGAAGCGGGAGCTCCGTTCGCTCTACCCCGACCTCGCCGTGGTCACCTACGTGAACACGACCGCCGCGGTGAAGGCGGCCTCGGACGTCTGCTGCACCTCGTCGAACGCGGTGAAGATCGTCGAGGCGATCCCCTCGCAGCACATCCTCTTCGTCCCCGACGAGAACCTCGCCGCCTACGTCCAGTCCCAGACGAGGAAGACCGTGATCGCGTGGGACGGCAACTGCTACGTCCACCACCAGATCAAGCCCGAGGAGATCGAGCGGGTCCGGCGCGCCCTCCCCCACGTGAAGGTCCTCGTCCACCCCGAGTGCCGGGAGGACGTCCGCGCGCTCGCGGACGCCGTCCTCTCGACGAGCGGCATGGGCCGCTACGCGAAGGCCTCGGACGCCACCGAGTTCCTCGTCGTGACGGAATGCGGCCTCTCCGATCGCCTCTTCCTCGAGGCCCCCGAGAAGCGCTTCTACAAGGCCTGCAAGCTCTGCCAGTACATGAAGATGATCAGCCTCGAGGCGACGCGCGATGCGCTGCGGGAGGGGAAGCACGAGATCACGCTCCCGGAAGAGGTGCGGGCGGGAGCCGAGCGGGCCCTGCGGCGGATGTTCGAGCTCGCGGGCTGAACCGGGCGGGCCCCGGCATCCTCCGCCGGCCCGCCTCAGCCGATCAGGACGAGCCGGTCGGCGAGCTCGTTGCGGTCTCCGGCCTCGCGGGGCAGCCTCGCCGCGAGCCTCTCCCCCGCGCGGCGGATCGCTCCGACGAGCGCCTCCTCGGGCTTGCCTCGCTTCATCCCCTCGACGAGGAGGTCGCGCAGCCCGTCGGCGCCCCTGGACCCAAGCGCCTCCGCGCCCCTCTCGTCGGCAAGGACGACCGCGACGCGCTCGAACAGCGAGAGGTAGAGGAGGACCCCCGTCCGCCCCGCGGTCCTGCCGATCCGCTGGGAGAAGAAGATCCGGTGCGCGGCCTCGACGGCCTTCCGCTCGCGGTCCGCCCGCCCCGTGAGGAGGCGCTTCAAGGGATCGAACCGCGCGAGGAGCCCGCACCCGAGGCCGAGCCCGAGGAAGAAGACGAGGAGCCCTTCGAAGAGGTCGATCTGGCGCTCGACGTGGGAGAGGCCGAGGGCGAGGAAGCCGAGGACCCCGCACCAGACGCCGAGGATGTCCTCGGCCCGGGAGTAGCTCCCCGACGAAGTCGCGACGACGGGGACGATCTCGGCCGCCGTCTTCGCTTCGGCAGCGGCGATCGCGCCCTCGACGGCCTTCCGCTCTTCGGGGGTGAAGACGTCGCGGGCGTTCACCGATCACCAGGAGCCCGAGGCGCCCCCGCCGGAGGAGAAGCCCCCTCCGAACGAGGAGGTCCCTCCGCCCCAGGAGGAGGAGCCGCCGAAGGCGCCTCCTCCGGAGGGTCCGCCCGCAGAACCCCGCCTGCGCAGGGAGTCGTAGAGGGCGGAGCCGAGGAACCCGCCGAGCCCCCCCATCATCATGCCCCCCCATCCGCCGAAGCCCGCCCGCGGGGCTCCGAACCCGCCCCACCCGCTCGAGCCCCCGCGGAACACCGAGCGGAGCGCGCCGAGGGCGAACACGCCGAGGGCGGCGAGGACGATCCAGCCGAGCGTCGACCCCGACCGGGAGCCGCGGAGAGGGGCGCCGACCGGCGTGCCCCTCGGCGTCCAGCTCTCTCCTTCCCCCCCCTGGCTCGGCTCCTTCCCCGGGCCCGCGCGCAGCGCCCGCGCGATCCCCTCGACGCCGGCGAGGATCCCCCCCGCGTGGTCTCCTCGCTTGAAGCGCGGGACGATCTCGCCGTCGATGATCGCGCGCGCGGGCGAATCGAAGGTCGTCCCGAAACCCTGCCCGACCGCGATGCGGAGCTTTCGGTCCTTCACCGCGACGAAGAGGAGCACCCCCTGGTTCGCGTCCTTCGAGCCGACGCCCCATTCGTTGTAGAGGTTCGTCGCGTAGCGCTCGACCGACCAGCCCGCGGCGTTCCAGTCGGAGAGGGAGCCCACGGTCGCGACGACGATCGGGATCCCCTTCTCGGAGCGGAGGGCGCGGGCGACTTCCCGGATCCGCGACGCGCTCTCCTCGTCGAGGACCTTCGCGAAGTCGTTCACGTGGTCGTCGACCGCCTTGGGGTAGTCGGGCGGAAGGAGGGGCGCGGCGAGGATCGGGAGGACCCGGAGGACTTGCATGGCCGATTCCTGGAAGGAAGACGCGAGGCCCTACTCCCCCCGGCGGCCGGCATTCACGCCCCGGGTGGTGCCAGAGGGGGGAGTCGAACCCCCATCCCCTCGCGGGGAGCGGATTTTGAGTCCGCCGCGTCTGCCAGTTCCGCCACTCTGGCGCGGGGCCATCGTAGCGGGGGCCCGGTCCGGCGGGGAAGCGGCCCTCTAGACCCTCCGCGCGCGCGCCGGCTCCGCCGCGAAGCGGCGCAGCGCCGCGTCGACGAGCCGCGCGCAGAGCTCGACGAAGTTGATCCCCGCGACCGCCGCCGCCTTCGGGAGGAGGGAGCGGGGCGTGAACCCCGGGATCGTGTTGACCTCGAGGACGAAGGGGAGGCCCTCGGGGGAGATCCGGAAGTCGACCCGCGACATGCCGTCGCACCGCAGCGCCCGGTGCGCCGCGGTCGCCTGCTCCCGCACGAGCGCCTGCACCGTCAGGGGAATGGTCCTCGGGGGGCAGGTCTCCTCGGCACCCGCCGGGTCGTACTTCTCCCGCATCGTGAAGAAGCCGTCCCTCTTCGGGACGATCTCGACGACCGGGAGCGGGAGGAGGCTCTCGTCCAGGCTGTTCCCGAGCACGCCGCACGTCGCCTCCGGCCCCTCGATCGCCCGCTCGACGACGAACCGCGCCCCGAAGGAGAGCGCCCCCTCGATCGCCGCGGGGAGGTCCCCCGCCCGCTCCACCCGACGCACGCCGAGGCTCGAGCCCTCGCTCGCGGGCTTGACGTAGCAGGGGAACCCAACCGCCGACGCCGCGCGCTCGAGGATCTCCGCCCGCTTCGCCCGGTAGCGGGGCCCGGTCTCGTCGAACCCCTCGGGAACGGGGATCCCCGCCGCGCGCAGGACCACCCGCGCGAGCGTCTTGTCCATGGCGAGGGCCGAGGCCGCGACCCCGGAGCCCGTGTAGGGGAGGCGGTGGAGTTCGAGGAGCCCCTGCACGACCCCGTCCTCCCCTCGCGGGCCGTGGAGCGCGAGGAAGGCGACCGAGGTCCCGAGGCCGGCGAGGCGCTCGACGGCCGCGGAGGGGGAGGCCTCCTCGAACGGGAAGCCCTCCGCGGCGAACTCCTCCTCCTCCCCGAGCGCGCGGCGGCCGACCCGCCAGCGTCCCTCCCGGCGGATGACGACCGGGCGGACCTCGAACCGGGTCCGGTCGAGGGCGTCCGCGATCGCCGACCCCGAGATCATCGAGATCTCTCGTTCCCCCGACTCCCCCCCCATCACCACCGCGACGGACGTCCGTTCCATGGAGCCGCCTATCGAAGGAAGATCGGACCGCTCGGGTCGACCCGGAGGTCGCGCGCCCGCTCGAGGAACTCCGCCTCGTCGAGGGCGAACCGACCCGAGACCTCGATCGGGGGATACCCCTCCGGACCCGGCGGCGGCAGCGGCAGGCCCGCCTTCCGGAACCAGCGGGCGGCGCGCCCCGCCATCGCGGCGGCGGCCGTCGAGGGAGAGTTCTCTCCCTCCGCGTTCTTGACCGGGGAGAACTCCTCCGCGCGGTCGACCTCGAGGCAGGCGGCCTCCCCCGCGCGCGGCAGCGCGTCGAACACGAACCGCTCGAACTTGACGGCGCGGACCTCGAAGGCGGCCCCGTCGAGGCCGAGCGCGCGGACCGTCTTCTCCGCGCGATGGAACAGGAGGTCCGCGAGGGGGACCTCCGCCGCGAAGGCGACGTCGATCGCGTGGCTCGCGATGTTCCCCGCGCGCAGGCGGAGATCTCCCGAGGCGTCCCGCTCCGCGGCGAGGGAGGGCTCGAGGTCGCTGTACTCGACGCAGGCGATCCCCCCTTCCGAGCGGACGAGGACTCCGACCTTCTCCGTCGGGGCGCGCTTGCCGACGAACTTCGCCGACATCCCGGCGCCGCGCCGCGCGTGGAGGCCGAGGAACAGGGGGTCGGCGGCGGGGATCAGGGGGTTGTCGACCTGGAAGTAGGAGAAGTGCTCGACCCCCCGCCGGCGGGCGTCCTCGAGAATCCCGTGCGCGCGCAGGGCCGCGAAGACGCCGCCGTGACCGTCGGGGCTCAGGAGGAGCGCACCCGGGGCGGCGAGGAGAAGTCGCCCCTCGAGGTCGACGGCGGGGACGGACCCCTGCGGGAAGAAGCGCACGTCGCCCGGGGGAAGCCCGAAGAACTCCTTCTCCCGGAAGAACCGCTCCGTCGCCTCGTGATTGGAGGGGCTCGTGAGCAGGTACCAGGGGAGCGGCGCGCCGTAGCGGCGGATCGCGCCCGCCACCTTGTCCGCGTGGATCTCGAAGAGGCTCGCGTGGGAGACCGGGCCGACCGCGAGGCATCCCTTCGGTCCCTGCCATCGGAGCCGCGTCGCCTGGCCCCCCGCAACGGTCAGGCAGGCGACCTTTCCCGCCCGCAGGAGCGCCTCCCCCGCCTCGCGCGCCCTCCGCGCGAAGGCTTCCTGCTCGGGCGTGCGTCGGAGGGGGAAGACCTCCGGAGGCTCGAGCCTCCCGGGGAACGTCGAGGGGGCGCCGTCCCGGATCCGGCGAAGCGCCCTCCCGAACTCCTCCCAGTCGAGCGCCTCGAGCTCCCCCAGCAGCCGCCGGCGCGCGGCCGCCGCGATGGCTCCGAGGTGCCCCACGAGGTGGCGTTGGCCCGTCTCGGCGAGCCGGGACTCGATCCGCTCGAGGCGATCACGCAGGGTCGGGCGCGCGCGCGGCATGGCGGGAGGCGCGGATTTGATCCCTCCGCGCCCGTACCGGCAAGCCGCGGGTGGGCTCGGGCCCGCTCAAGCTCCGCGTCCCGATCCCCGGGGACGGGCGGCTAGCGCGGGGCGCCGACGAGGAGGGTCACGTTGTGTCCTCCGAAGCCGAAGGAGTTCGAGATCGCGTGGCGGATGCGGAGGGCCCGCGCCTCGTTCGGGACGTAGTCGAGGTCGCAGTCGGGGTCGGGGGTCTCGTGGTTGATCGTCGGGTGGACGACCCCCCGCTGGATCGAGAGCACCGTGGCGAGCAGCTCGACGGCCGCCGCCGCCCCGAGGAGGTGGCCGATCATCGACTTCGTCGAGGAGATGGCGAGCGCGCGCGCGTGCTTGCCGAAGATCGCCTTGATCGCCTGGGTCTCCATCTTGTCGTTGAGCTCGGTCGAAGTCCCGTGGGCGTTCACGTACTCGATCTCCTCCGGGGCCACCCCCCCGTCGCGCAGCGCCTCCGCCATCGCGCGGGCGGCCCCGTCCCCGTCCTCCGCCGGGGCGGTGATGTGGAAGGCGTCGTCCGTCGAGCCGAACCCGAGGACCTCGGCGTAGATCCGCGCCCCGCGGGCGCGCGCGGCCTCGAGCTCCTCGAGGACGAGGATCGCCCCTCCCTCCCCCATCACGAAGCCGTCGCGGCCGCGGTCGAAGGGGCGCGAGGCGCGCCGGGGATCGTCGTTGCGGGTCGAGAGGGCCCGCGCGGCGCAGAACCCCGCGAGGCTGAGCGGGGTGGTCGCGGCCTCCGCTCCCCCCGTCAGGACGATGTCGGCGTCCCCGTACTGGATCGCCCGCAGGGCGAGGCCGATCGCGTGCCCCGAGGAGGCGCAGGCCGACGCGGTCGTGAAGTTCGTGCCGCGGAGGCCGTGCTTGATCGCGATCTGGCCGGAGACGGCGTTCGCCATCATCTTCGGGACGAGGAAGGGAGAGACCCGCCCGGGCCCGCGCGCGGTGAGCACCGAGTGCTGGTCCTCGAGCTCGTGGATGCCGCCGATGCCGGTCCCGACGATCGCGCCGACGCGGCGGCGGTCGGTCCGCTCGAGGTCGAGGTGGCTGTCCCGCAGCGCCTCCCCCGCCGCGTGGAGGGCGTACTGCGCGAAGGGGTCGAGGCGCTTGGCTTCGGCCTTCGGGAAGAGGGCGTCGGGGTTGAAGTCGGAGACCTCGCAGGCGAAGCGCGTGGTGAAGGCCGCGGCGTCGAACTTCGTGATCGGGACGGCCCCCGACTCCCCCGCGAGGAGGCGCTCGAAGAAGCGGGGGACCTCCCGGCCGAGGGGCGTCACGGCCCCCAGTCCGGTCACCACGACCCGGCGCCGTCGCGCGTCCATGGAGGGAGGGCGGCCTTCCGTGCCGCCCTTCCGGTCACCCCACCTTCTCCTCGATGTACTTCACGGCGTCCCCGACGGTCGTGATCTTCTCCGCGTCCTCGTCGGGGATCGACAGCTCGAACTCGTCCTCGAACTCCATGACGAGCTCGACCGTGTCGAGGGAGTCGGCGCCGAGGTCGTTCACGAAGTGGGTCGCGTCCGTGATCTTCTCGGGGGTCGTCCCCATCTGCTCGCAGACGATCTTGATCACGCGCTCCCGGATGGTCGGATTCGCCACGGATCGCTCCTCCTTCTCAGGTCGGATCCAAGTCTAGAGGCCCAGGCCTCCGTCCACGCGCAGGACCGTGCCGGTCACGTACGACGCCTCGGGGGAGGCGAGGAAGAGCACGGCGGAGGCGACCTCCTCCGGTCGGCCCAGCCGGCCGAGGGGGACGCGCGCGAGGATCTCCTCGCGGGCGGCCCCGAGGCCGGAGGTCATGTCCGTCTCGATCAGTCCCGGCGCGAGCGCGTTCACGGTGATCCCGCGAGAGGCGACCTCCTTCGCGAGGGAGTTCGTGAACCCGATCAGGCCCGCCTTCGAGGCGGCGTAGTTCGTCTGGCCGGGGTTGCCGATCAGCCCGACGACCGAGGCGACGTTCAGGATCCGGCCGAACCCGCCCTTCAGCATCGGCCGGAGCGCGGCACGGCAGAAGTGAAACGCCCCCTTCAGGTTGACCTCGAGCACGCGGTCGAAGTCCTCCTCCCTCATCCGGAGGAGGAGGGCGTCTCGGGCGATCCCGGCGTTGTTCACGAGGATGTGGAGCCCACCGAACTCGGAGACGACGGAGCCGACGAGGGCCTCGACGGCCTTTCCGTCCGCGACGTCGGCTCCGTAGGGTCGCGCGCGGACGCCGAACCCGGCGGCCTCGCGGCTCGCCGCCTCGGCGCGGTCCGCAGTGGTCGCCACGACCGCCACGTCCGCGCCCGCCTGCGCGAGCGCCCGGACCACGGCTCGGCCGATCCCGCGGGACCCCCCCGTCACGATCGCCGTCTTCCCTCGGAGGTCGATCTTCACGGGGCCTTCGGAGGGGAGGGAGACGAGCGCCGCGGCGGGCTCGGGGGGCGAGAAGGATAGGAGAGCGACCCGGGGGGGTCAACGAGCGCGCTCAACCCGCCGCCTCCCACTCCCCCGGCTCCTCCGCCCCGGAGGCCTCGGACTGGGGGTCGATCTTGCGGAGGAGCCCCCGGAGCACGTTCCCCGGCGGGAGCTCGAGGTAGCGGCGCACCCCCGCCCGGAGCGCCGACCTCTGGCAGCTCTCCCAGAGGACGGGGGAACACACCTGGGCCGCGAGGAGGGAGCGGATCTCCGAGGGCTCCCCCACCCTCCCTCCCGTGACGTTCGAGTAGAAGGGGACGCGCGGGGGGAGGATCTCGACCCGGGCGAGCTCCGCGGCGAGCGCCTCCGCGGCCGGGCGCATGCACTCGGTGTGAAACGCCCCGGCGACCCGGAGGCGGACGACGCGCCGGGCCCCCCTCGACCGTAGGAGGCCCTCGGCTGCGTCGAGGGCCGCGTTCTCCCCCCCAATCACGACCTGCCCGGGCGCGTTCCGGTTCGCGATCGCGCAGACGCCGGAGCGCGAGGCCTCCCGGCACGCCTCCTCGACCGCGGCCTCCGGCAGGCCGAGGACCGAGGCCATTCCGGAGGGACGGGCCTCCGAGGCGCGCTGCATGGACTCCCCGCGCTTCGAGACGAGGCGGAGCCCCTCCTCGAAGGAGAGCGAGCCGGCCGCATGGAGGGCGGTGTACTCCCCGAGAGAGAGGCCGAGGGCCGCTCCCGGGGCCGAGGGCTCGACGCCGAAACGCGCGCGGAGCGCCGCGAGGACCGCGGCCGCGACGGCGAAGAGCGCGGGCTGCGCGACGTCCGTCCGGTCGAGCACCTCCGCCGGTCCCTCGAAGCAGACTTTCGAGAGCTCCCGCCCAAGGAGGCGGTCCGCCGCGGCGAGGACGCCGCGGGTCTCGGGGAACGCCTGGGCCCAAGCCCTCCCCATGCCGGGGGCCTGCGCCCCCTGGCCGGGGAAGAGGAGCCCCCAGCCCCGGAGGTCGGTCACCACCGGATGAGAGCGGAACCCCAGGTCAGCCCGGCCCCGAACGCAACGAGGAGGACGAGCTTGCCCGGTACGACCCGGCCCGCGCGGACGGCCTCGTCGAGGGCGACGGGGATGGAGGCCGCCGAGGTGTTTCCGTAGCGGTCGATCGTGACCTCCAGCCGGTCCCGCGGGAGGTCGAGGCGCTCGAGGGCCGCGTCGAGGATCCGGAGGTTCACTTGATGCGGGATCACGATCCCGACTTCGGAGGGGTCGTAGGGCGCGAGCGTCCCTTCGATCAGCTCGACCATCCGGGAGACGGCGAACTTGAAGACCTCGCGCCCCCGCAGGCGCAGGAAGTGCTCCTTCGCGGCCACCGTCTCCGCGCTCGCGGGACGGGCGGCCCCGCCGGACGGGATCCAGATGAACTCGTAGCCGGTGCCGTCCGCGCCGAGCCGGGTCTCGAGGATCTCCCCGCGCGGAGCGCGCTCGAGGGGCGCGAGGACCGTCGCCCCCGCCCCGTCGCCGAAGAGGATGCAGGAGGTCCGGTCCGTGTAGTCGGTGATCCGGGAGAGGCACTCGGCCCCGATCACGAGCACCCGCTCGGCCCCCCCCGTGGAGACGAAGCGCGATCCCGTGGCGAGGGCCGTCAGGAAGCCGCTGCAGGCCGCCCCGACGTCGAAGGCCGCCGACCGGCTCGCGCCGATCTTCGCCTGGACGCGGCAGGAAGTCGGCGGAACCAGGTGGTCGGGGGAGGCGGTCGCCACGAGGACGAGGTCGATCTCGCGCGGGGAGACCTCGGCCGCGGCCAGGGCCTTCTCCGCGGCCTCCGCCGCGAGGTCGGAGGTCGTCTTCCCCTCGTCGACGATCCTCCGCTCCCGGATCCCCGTCCGTTGGACGATCCACTCGTCGGTCGTGTCGACCATCCGCTCGAGGTCGCGGTTCGTGAGCACCCGCGAGGGGACGGCGCTCCCCGTCCCGAGGATCCCGACGCGCCGGAGTGCGACGGCCCCCAAGAGATCCGGCCTACGCGACCGCCCCCTTGAGCGCCCGCAGCCCCGCCACGATGTGGTGGTTCACGTCGGCCTGGACGAAGCGCGCCGCCCCCCGGATCGCGGAGGCGATCGCCTTGGCGTCGGAGCGCCCGTGGCCGATCACGACGACTCCCTCGATCCCGAGGAGGAGCGCCCCGCCGTGCTCCGCGTAGTCGAGCCGCTTCGCGATCGCCGGGAGGATCTCCCGCGCGATCTCGGGGGAGCGGCTCCCGAGCTCCTTCGCGAAGATCCCGGCGAGGTACTCCACGGCCCCCTCCGCTGTCTTCAGGACGACGTTGCCGACGAACCCCTCGCAGACGATCACGTCGGCGGCCCCGCCGAGCAGGTCCTGCCCCTCGATGTTCCCGACGAACTCGAGGGGGCTCGCGCGGAAGCTCTCGTGGGTGCGCCGGACGAGCTCGGTCCCCTTCTCGTCCTCGGAGCCGATCGAGAGGAGCGCGACCCTCGGCCGGTCGATCCCGAGGACGTCGCGCGCGTAGCAGCTCGCCATCACCCCGTAGTGGAAGAGGTCGAGCGGGCGGCAGCTCAGGTTCGCCCCGACGTCGATCAGGACGGTCGAGCCTTTCGCCCCTTCGAAGGCCACCGCGAGCCCCGGCCGCCGGATCCCCTCGAGCATCTTCAGGCGAAGCTGCGCCGCCGCGACGGCCGCCCCCGTGTGGCCCGCGGTCACGACCCCCGCCGCCTCCCCTTTCTTCACGAGCTCGACGCACGCCCCGATCGAGGACCGGCGCTTGCGCCGCAGCGCCTCGACCGGGAGCTCGTGCATCTCGATCACCTCCGGGGCGTGGTGGATGGCGAGCCCGCGGCCGGCCCCCCCCTCTCCCCGGAGCGCTTCCTCCAGGCGCCCGGCGTCCCCGACGAGGACGAGCCCCTCCGCCGGAACGAAGCCCATCTCGACCGAACGGAGCGCGCCCCGAACGGCCTCGAGAGGCGCCTTGTCCCCCCCCATCGCGTCGAGGGCGATACGCATGGGCCGAGCGAGCGTTCTCCTTTCGGCGCGGGAGGGCGATCCGCCTCCCCGCGCGACCGGGCGCTCATTCCTCTTCCTTCGGGACGACTTCGACGCCGCGGTAGAAACCGCAGTGGCCGCAGACGGTGTGCGGAAACACCGCTTGGCTGCAACGCGGGCACTTCCGAAGCGCCGGCGCTCGGAGAGCGTCGTGCGCCCGGCGCCAGCGCTTGCGCGACTTCGAGTGCCTTCGTTTGGGATTCGGCATCGTATTCGGCCGCGCGGAGGGTGCCGCTTCGGCCCATGAAAAGGCAAAGATGCTAGGTGGGGCCCCGGGGGGTGTCAACGGCGGCGCCCGCCCCCGACTCGAGCGCGCTCGCCAGAGCCTCGAAGGCCCCGTCGAGAGCCTCGACGCTCTTCCCCTCCCCCTGGGCGAGGTCGGGCTTCCCTCCCCCGCCTCCTCCGAGCCGTTCCCCGAACGCGCGGGCCTCCCGATTCGCGTCGAAGCCCCCCGCGGCGGCCCCCGGGCCGGCGGCGAGGACGAAGGGGACCGAATCCCCCGAGGCCCCGGCCAGGGCGACGACGCCGGAGCGGCCGAGCTCCCGGAGGAGCCGCGGGAGGAGGGCCCGGAGGGTGCCGATCCCCGCCCCCTCGACCCTCCCGGCGACGAACCGGAAAGGGCCGATCCGGCGCTCGGAGCGGAGGAGCTCGGGGAGGGGGTCTCCGGAGGGGCTCGAGGCCGGGCGGCGGGACTTCGCCTCCTTCACCTCTTTCTGGAGCGCCTCGAGGCGCTCGATCACCCGCTCGGGGGTCGTCTTGAGGGCGCGCGCGATCCCCTCGAGCGACTCGTCGCGGCCGCGAAGGTAGGCGACGGCCGCGGGGCCCGTCAGGGCGAAGATCCGGCGCACGCCCGCCCCGAGCGCCTGCTCCTTCGTGATCCGGAAGGGGCCGATGTTCCCCGTGTTCGCGACGTGGGTCCCGCCGCACAGCTCGACGGAGAAGTCCCCCACGCGCAGCACCCGCACGCGCTCCCCGTACTTCTCGCCGAACATCATGACGGCCCCCTCCTTCCTCGCCTCCTCGATCGGCTTCACCTTCCAGGTGACGGGGATCGCCTCCATCACCCTCCGGTTGACGAGGTCCTCGACGGCCCGCTTCTGTTCCTCCGTCAGCCTCTCCCCCCAGGTAAAGTCGAACCGCAGGTACTCGGGGTGGACGAGGGAGCCCGCCTGCCCGACGGAGGGGCCGAGGACGACCTTGAGCGCCTTGTGCAGGAGGTGGGTCGCCGTGTGATTCTTCGTCACGCGCCAGCGCCACTCGGGGTCGACCCGGAGCTCGACCTTCTCGCCGAGCCGGATCCGCCCCTTCTCGACCTTGCCGATGTGCAGGTGGTAGCCGTCCACGTCCCAGCAATCCGTGACCGTGAAGCTCCCTCCCTCCGCCCCGCGGATCGTCCCGCGGTCGCCGACCTGTCCGCCCGCCTCCGCGTAGAAGGGGGTGTGTCGGACGACGAGGGCGGCCTCCTCGGCGCTCGTCGGGAGCTCCCCCGATCGCGTGCCCCCGGCGAAATCGCGCGGGCTCGTCGGGGTCAGGATCGCGAGGATCGGTTCCTCGGTGACCGCGTCGGTCTCGTAGCCGACGAAGGCGCTCGTCGGGATGTGCTCTCCCTTCATCTCGGCGAGCGCCCCTCCCGCGAAGACCTCCCCCTTCATCGTCGTCTTGGACCGCGCCCGCTCGCGCTGGCCCCGCATCGCACGCTCGAACCCCTCCTCGTCGAAGGAGAGCCCCCCTTCCTCGGCGATGACGCGCGTCAGGTCCGCGGGGAAGCCGTACGTGTCGTGGAGCTCGAAGGCGTCCGCTCCCGAGAAGGCCTTCCCGCCCCCCGCGCGGGCCCTCTCGATCCGTTCGTCGAGGAAGGCGCGACCGCGGCGGTAGATCTCGCGGAAGCGCTCCTCCTCCGCGCAGATCGCGATCTCGACCGTGTGGCGGTGCTGGACGACCTCGGGATAGGCCTCCCCCATCGTCGAGGAGACGACGGCGGCGAGGGTGTGGAGGAAGGGCTCCTCGACCCCCAGCTCGTAGCCGTCCCGGATCGCCCTCCGCAGGATCTTCCGGACGACGTAATTGCGCTCCTCGTTTCCGGGAAGCACCCCGTCGGCGACGCAGAAGACGACCGCGCGGACGTGGTCCGCGATCCGGCGCATCCGGACGTCGGCGCGCGGGTCGGTCCCGTAACGGCGGCCCGTCCGCTCCGCGATCGCCTCGAGGAGGGGGAGGAAGAGGTCCGTCTCGAAGTTGTTGGGCGCGCCCTGGAGCACGGCCGTGATCCGCTCGAGGCCGAGCCCGACGTCGATGTTCTTCTGCGGGAGGGGGAGGAGCACCCCCGTCTCTCCCGCCCGATCCGAGCCGTGGCGCTCGAACTGGGTGAAGACGCAGTTGCCGATCTCCGTGAAGCGCTCCTCGGGGAGGGAGCGGAGGCCGCGGGTCGGGGGGAGCTTCTCCCGCGGGCGCGCGTCGAAGTAGATCTCCGAGCAGGGGCCGCAGGGGCCGTTCGGCCCCTTCGCGCGGGCCTCCGCGGGCCAGAAGTTCTCCGCGTCGCCGAAGCGGAAGATCCGCTCCGGCGCGAGGCCGACGATCTCGCGCCAGACGCCCGCCGCCTCCTCGTCCTCCTCGAACACGGAGACGACGAGGCTCCCCTCGGGGATCCCGCACTCCCGGGTGAAGAACTCCCACTCCCAGGGGATGCACTCGCGCTTGAAGTAGTCCCCGAAGGAGAAGTTCCCGAGCATCTCGAAGAAGGTGTGGTGCCGGGGCGTCGCCCCGACCTTCTCGAGGTCGGGGACGCGCAGGCACTTCTGGGCCGTCGCGATCCTCCTCCAGGGGAGGGTCCCCTTCCCGAGGAACATGTCCTTGAACTGGTTCATCCCGGCCCCCGTGAAGAGGAGGGTCGGGTCGTTCTTCGGGACGAGGGAGTCGGAGGGGAGGCGCTTGTGACCCCTCGCCTCGAAGAAACGGAGGAACCCCTCGCGGACCTCGCTCCCTTTCACGATCCCACCTGGGGGCCGGGGGATCAGGTCCGCGCGGGGGCCGGCTTCGCCGCGGAGGGGACCCGCGCGGGGGAGGCCGCCGGCCTCGCGGCCGGGGGGGAGGGGCCCTTCGCGGGGATCTCGGGAGGGGGCGCCGCCACCCGCGCCGCGAGGGGCGTCCCCGGGACCGGGGGCTTCACGAGCTTCGC
Organism: Planctomycetota bacterium; assembly: GCA_035695825.1. Taxonomy (GTDB): domain Bacteria; phylum Planctomycetota; class UBA1135; order UBA1135; family JAKEFM01; genus JAKEFM01. The sequence continues at coordinate 451,686 of DASRRH010000026.1, forward strand.
GCGCAGCTCCGCCTCGATCGCGTCCATCAGGTCGGGGTTGTCCCGGAGGAAGTCGCGCGCCTTCTCCCGCCCCTGCCCGATCCGGATCTCCCCCTTCGCCGGGTCCTTGAAGGAGAACCAGGTCCCCGACTTCGCGAGCGCGCCGTGCTCGGCGCCGAGGTCGACCAGGTCGGCCGCGCGGGAGATCCCCTCGTTGAAGTAGATGTCGAACTCCGCCTTGCGGAACGGGGGCGCGATCTTGTTCTTCACGATCGTCGCCTTCGTCCGCACCCCGACGGCGACCTCGTTCTCCTTGATCGTCTGGATGCGCCGGACGTCGATCCGGGTGCTCGAGTAGAACTTGAGCGCGCGGCCCCCCGGGGTCGTCTCGGGGTTCCCGAACATGACGCCGATCTTCTCGCGGATCTGATTGATGAACAGGACGCACGTCCGCGAGCGGTGGATCGAGGAGGTGAGCTTGCGCAGCGCCTGGCTCATCAACCGCGCCTGGAGGCCGACGAAGGCGTCCCCCATCTCCCCCTCGAGCTCCGCCTTCGGGACGAGGGCGGCCACCGAGTCGATGACGATCACGTCGAGCGCGTTGGTCCGGACGAAGGTCTCCGCGATGTCGAGGGCCTGCTCCCCGTAGTCGGGCTGGGAGAGGAGGAGGGACTCGATGTCGACGCCGAGCCGGCCCGCGTAGGCGCGGTCGAGGGCGTGCTCCGCGTCGATGAAGACCGCCATCCCCCCTCTCCGCTGCGCCTGCGCGATCACCTGGAGGGCGAGGGTCGTCTTCCCCGAGGACTCGGGCCCGAACACCTCGACGACCCGCCCGCGCGGGACCCCCGCCCCGCCGAGGGCGAGGTCGAGGGAGAGGCAGCCGGTCGAGATCCCCTCGATCGGCTCCACGATCCCCCCCTCGCCGAGCTTCATCACGGCCCCCCGCCCGTAGGACTTCTCGATCTCGGCGAGCGCCGCCTCGATGGCGCGCTCGCGACCGGCCCGGTCGCGCGAATCCGTCTTCTCCGGCTTGCTCGTCATGGTCGCCTCGGTCTTTCCCGGGCCGGGGTCCCGTCCTTCCCGGGGCGCCGAGCCCGCATCCTACCCTCGGGCGCCCTCCGCTCCGAGGGCGCTCGCGTGAACGATCGCGTACCGAGATCCTCCCGGCAGGAGCCGGCTCTCGAAGAGGACGAGCCGCTCGACCGCGAACGGATCCCCCACCTCCTCCGCTCCCCGGGGCGCGAGCGCCTCGGCCAGCCGCGGCCCGTCCCCCGGCCCCTTCACCCGTCCGACCGTGAGGTGAGCCGAGTAGGGCCTCCCCTCCCGCGGGAACCCGAGCCGGACGAACTCCCGCTCGGAGCCCTCCGCGAGCCGCGCCAGACCCTCCGCTCCGGCGCCGACCCCGACCCACACGACCCGCGGCCTCGCGCCGGGGGGGAAGAACCCGAGCCCCCTCAGCCGGACGGGGAACGGGCCCACGTGTAATGACGAACGATCGACCGCCGAGGTTACATCGGGCAGGCGCTTCTCTTCGACCTCCCCGAGGAACTTCAAGGTGAAGTGGTATTTCGAGGCGTCCTCCCACCGCACGCCGCCGAAGCGCCGGCGCAGGTCCGCGATCGACCGCGCGACGGAGTCGGCGACCGTGGAGGGGATCTCGGCGGCGACGAAGAGGCGCAAGGGGCTTGAGCGGCGTCGAGGGGGGCTCGGCGGCCGGAGCGTCTCTCTTAAGGGACCCCTCGCCGGCGTGGAAGAGGGGGATGCGTAACTCTCCGGCAATGGCCGCTTTCGGCGATCGACGTCCGCGAGGCGTAGGCCTCCCCCCGGGCTTCTCCGCGGCGAGCCGAAGTTCGCCCGAGGCGTTTCTGGCCTCACGTCCCGGCCTCGCCGCAGGGCTCCCCGAGCGGTTGGTTAGAGGCTCACGAACCGGACCATCTCCTTGAAACGCCGCTCGACCCCTCGGCGATCCGCGCGCTCGAGGGACCGAGTCCCGAGCGACTCGACCGTGAAGGAGGCGACGACGGTCCCGTAGGCGACCGCGCGCCGCAGCGCGCGCCCGTCGATGCGGACGCTCCGGGCGAGCGATCCGAGGAAGCCTCCGGCGAAGGAGTCCCCGGCCCCGGTCGTGTCCCGGACCTCCCCCGTCGGGTAGGCCGGGAGAGCGAACTCGAGCCGCTTCGAGAAGAAGAAGGAGCCATGCTCCCCCTTCTTCACGAGGACCATCCTTGGGCCCAGGTCGAGGAGCTTCCGCCCCGCCCGGATCAGGTTCCGCTCCCCGGCCAGCGTCTTCGCCTCCTCGCCGTTCAGGGCGAGGCCGTCGACGTGGCGCAGGACCTCGTGGAGCTCGCGCCGCGTCGTGTCGATCCAGAAGTTCATCGTGTCCGCGAACACGAGCCGCGGGCGCTTCATCTGCGCGAGGACCGAGAGCTGCATCGCGGGCGCCCCGTTCGCGAGGAAGACGAACGGCGTCCCCTTCCATTCCTTCGGGATCCTCGGAGCGAAGCGGCCGTACACGTTGAGCTCGGTCGCGAGCGTCTCCGCGACCGACAGGTCCCCCTCGTAGCGCCCCTCCCACCGGAAGGTCTTCCCGTCGGCGACCTCGAGCCCCTCGAGCCGCACCCCCCGCCGCCGGAGGCGCGCGAGGTGGGAGGGAGGGAAGTCCCCCCCGACGACGCTCACGAGCCGGACCGGGCAGAAGAGGGAGGCGGCGAGGGAAAAGTACGTGGCCGATCCCCCGAGCGTCCTGCGCGCGCGCCCGAAGGGGGTCTCGATGCTGTCGAAGGCCACCGTTCCGACGACGAGGACGGACAAGGTGCGCTCTCCGGGACTCGGGCCTTAGAGGGGTCGTCGCGCGCGCGCGCCCACGGGAAAGCGTTACCACCGGCCGCCCGCCGGGCGCTCGAGATCGCGGCGGCGCCACCACGCGCGCCAGTACTCCCGATCGAGGGTCCGCTCGCGTCCCGTCCGGAGGCTCAATGCTTCCATCGCGTTCGCGGCGACGCTCGGATCGGGGTCTCCCAGGGCGCGCACGAGGAACGCGAGGACGGGTTCCTCGGCCGGTCCGGACGAGGGAGCGCGAGCGCAGAGGCGCACGACGCGGCGGCGGACGGACGGGGAAGGATCCTTCTCGACGGCGGCCCCGAGCCCCGGCAGCGCCCCCTCCCCCTCGAGGCGGACAATCCCTTCGACGCAGGCCTCCCGGACGAACTCGCTCGGGTCGGCGAGCCCTCGCGTGAGCGAGAGACGCGCGGCGCGGGCGGAGGCGACCCGAGAGGCGGAGGCGCTGCGCGCGGCGAGCGCCGGGTCGGGCTCGACGCGCCCGAGCCGGGCGAGGCTGCGGGCGATTCCGCGCGCGTCGGAGGAGCGGTGGTACGGGGCGCTCCCGAGGAGGTCGATCCTCCGGCCGAGCTCCGCGCGCCCGGCCGCGTCGAGGGCCTCCCCGCGCCGGACCGAGTCGAGCCGGCCCGTCACCGCGCGGATCGAGGCGATCACGTCCGGATCCCCGGTGGCCCCTTCCGCGGGGACCGGCTCGGCCGGCGGGACGCCGGCGAGGACGACGGCGGCCTCCGTCCGGGAGAGCGGATGGGGATCCTCCTCGAGGAGGAAGCTCGCCCAGTGGACCGACTCCGCGAGGATGGCGGCGTCGCGGAAGTCCTGCTTCCGGAGGGCCCGCAGGCTCTCGCGGCAGAGGCGGTCGGGCTCGGGGAGCGTCTCCTTCCTCGGGGAAGCGAGGAGCTTCGAGCCGAGAGCCCGGAACGGGCTCGCGAGCCAGGCGCGGCCGAACGCGGAGAGGCGCGTCACCTCGCTCCGGTGCACGAGGACCCCCTCGGCCTTCTCCTCGTGGAGCGCCTCGAGGTCGGCGACCGCCCCCTGAAAGGAGGCGCAGCCGGCGAGGAGGGGGGAGGCGAGGAGGAGGGTCGAGGTCCGCACGGGAAGCGGGGAAATTATCGGCGCGATCGAGGCCGGGCCAGTGCGGCCCCCCGCCCCCGACGGAACGGGCCGCCCGCGGCGGCCCGGAAGCGTTCTGGTGGAGGCGGCGGGAATCGAACCCGCGTCCCGAGATGTTCCCGGAGCGGCCTCTACGCGCGTAGTCCGTCCTTTTTTTCTCGTCCTCGGGGCCCCCGACGGACAGGGTTCCCTTCGGACCAGCCCGGCTTAGATCTCGCCCCTCGGCCGCCGGGCCGGGCTTCGGGGCCAGCCCGCTGTTTTACGCCCCCCCGGCCTCGCGGGCGAAGGCCGGGGGAGCGGGTGGCGTAGATTACGCCGCCAGCGCGTAGTTGTCGGCAGTTATGCCGTCCCGGTTTTTTTAGGAGGCCAACCGGGGTCCTCCGCGCGCCACCGAACCGGGAAACGATCCGGTCGAAACCGATCGCCCCCGTGAGTGAACGAGGCACATTGTAGTCGAATTCCCCCCTCCCTCCAGGGTCCCGTTATCGGCGCCGCCGGCTCGCCCGCTGCATCTCGCGGCGGTCCTCGCTCGCGCGCATGGTCTCCCGCTTGTCGAAGCGCTTCTTCCCCTTCGCGAGCGCGATCTCGACCTTTGCGTAGGCGCCCTTGAAGTAGAGCGCGAGCGGCACGAGGGTGAAGCCCCGCTCGTTGAGCTTCGTCTGGAGCTTCCGGATCTGCTGGCGGTGGAGCAGGAGCTTGCGCGCCCGCTTCGGGTCGTGGGTCTCGATCGTCGCCTTCTCGTACTCGGGGATGTGCGCGTGGATCAGCCAGATCTCGCCGTTCTGGAGCTTCGCGTAGGCGTCCTCGAGCTGGGCCTTCCCCTCGCGGAGCGACTTCACCTCGGAGCCGACGAGGACGAGCCCGGCCTCGAAGTGGTCGGAGAGCTCGTACTCGAACTTCGCCTTCCGGTTCCGGGCGACGATACGGGTCTCCTCGCGGTCCGTCACGGCGGCGCAGGATAGCGGTCGCCCCGACCTCGCGGCAGCCGGCCCTTCCCCCGCAGCGCCACGCGGGGGACCGACCGGCCCACCGGATCGGCTCATGTTCGACCGCGGGCCGGGCCGAAGATCCGAGGCGCTCCGCCTCCCCTCGGAGGAACTCAGAGGAAGAGCCATGGCCGACGATCCGAACGTCCCGCGCCGAAGCCCGTTCCGGCCCCTCAAGTGGGCGGTCCTCGCCACCGCCGTCCTCGGGCTCCTCGCGCACTTCTTCTACGACCGCCTGCCGACGACCCTCCAGACCCACCTCGCCTTCCTCAAGTAGCGGGGCGAGGCGCCGGCATGCGCGATCTGGCGGCGCCGCGCCGACGAAACCGGCTCAAGCCCTTCCTGGCGACCTTCGTCTTCGTCGTCGTCGTCGGCCTGCTCGTGAATCGGTTCTTCGAGTCCCTCCCGCCGCCTCTCCAGCGCTTCCTCTCGTTCTTGCAGTAGGCCGAACCGCGGCGCGCGGCTGGGAGGGGACCCTTCTTCGTAGACGGCGTGCCCGCGCCGTCAGCCGATCGTGAGAAGGGAGACGTTCGTGATCCAGAGCCCCCCGACGGAGGGATCGGTCGAGGTCGCGGCGCCCTGGAAGTAGAGCCGCATCCCGTTCAGGGCGGGGATCGGGGGAAGGGGAAGGGGATGTTGCGCCTCGCCGCCGAGGAGGGTTCCGGAGAAGGCGAAGTTGCCCAGCGACATGTCGAGGAGCATCACCCCATGCGGAGGCAGCTCGACGTAGCCCGTCCCCAGGGAGAAGAAGACCCCGTAGTCCTCGCCGACCTCCCCGTTCACCGTGAGGATCGGAGTGGAGCCCGGCGGGGATACCTCGGCGGAGAGCCCCAGGGTCGGGGTCGTCGGTCCCTTCGACATCGTGAAATCGTCCATGACTTGGCCGAAGGTCCCCGGCTCGGCGCTGACGAAGCGGCCGCGGACCTGGTTCCCGGAGACGTCGAGGAGGAGCGTTCCGTGGGCCTCGACCCCGACCTCGAGGAGCGGGCCCGGGTCGATGGGATAGACTCCCGCCCCGCCGGTGCCGGCGACGAGGTAGCGGGGCCCGCTCGGATCCGGGCTTCCCTCGACGAGGGGGGGGAAGCGCTCGTAGCAGTGGTCGTGGCCGGTGATCACCAGATCCACGCCGCGCTCCTCGAGGATCGGGACGAGGAGGGCTTGCGCGAGCAGGTTGTCCCCGTGGTTGGAGTCGGAGTAGGGAGAGTGGTGGAAGAAGACGACCTTCCAGCGCGCGTCGGAGTCGGCGAGATCCATGTCGAGCCAGAGGAGCTGCTCCAGGACCACCAGCAGCGGCGAGCAGACGAACCCCCCGGGGTCGCAGAACCCCGAGTCGACGCTCGCGATGTGGACGTCCGCCGTCTCGAAGGAGTAGTAGCGCTCGCCGCCCGCGGAGCTCGTCGGCAGACAGAAGTTGTCGAGATAGGGCTCTCCGCAGTCCGTCTGGTAGTCGTGGTTCCCGAGGGCGAGATAGAAGGGGACGCCGGGGAGGAGGCTCGCGTAAGGGGTGAAGAACCTGGGGTCCATGCCTTCGGGCTCCCCATCCGGATAGATCACGTCTCCCGCGAGGAGGACCAGCTCGGGCTCAAGGGTCCCGAGGAGGGAGGCCACCGCGTACTGGTCCGGGCCTCCGTTTCCCGAGTCCGCGAAAGTCGCGACCCGGGTGAAGGGGTGGAGGGGCTGGTGGGCGGTCCGGAAGGAGAAGGTGTTGCTCACCGGGACGCCTTCCGCCAGGACCCGGTAGGAGTAGATCGTGGACGGCGTCAGCCCCGAGACCAGAACCTCGTGGAGACCGGTCGTGCCGGTGACGGGGGTGGTGTTCCCCAGCGCCGGGCTCGGCCCCCACTCGACCGCGCCCGCGCTCGCCGGGCTCGTCTTCCACTGGATCCGCGCTTTCGTGGGACCCACCTTGCAGGCCGCGGGGCCGCGGGTGAGGGTGACCTGGCCGAAGGCGGGAGCGCTCGCGACGCACAGAACCAACCCTGCGGACAGCAATTTCATGCATCTTGCCCCGGTTGGAGAGTGCCCCAGGTAACCCGAGTGCCTTCTCCGAATCCAGCGTGCGCTGCACGGGGCCGGTAGAGCCCTGCGAAGGCGTCGACTTCGAGGGGGGACCCCTGGCCGTCACCGAGGCGGAGAGGACGAGCATGCGAGGGCCGGCTGCCCGTCCTTCCCGCGCGCCGCGGGGTAGTCGGCGAGGGCCTCCTCGACGGGCGACGGCGTCCTTCGCCGGGTACCCAGCGAGGGCCGGAACGCAGTGGCAGCGGAATCGACGGAAGTCCGTGTAGTCGCTAGACTCCCCCCCCGTCGCGCCGAAGTGGCGGAATTGGCAGACGCGCTGGATTCAGGGTCCAGTGCCCGCAAGGGCATCGGGGTTCGAGTCCCCGCTTCGGCACCACACTCCCCTTGGCGATGCCAGGGATCGCCAGGAGGATTCCACCCTCACGGCCCCGCCTCCCTGGGGACGCGTTGTCCTCGAGGAAGCGAGGTGCCCGCCTGGCGGATTCGCATCGACTCTCGAGGACGGGCGCGGAACCGTCTCGAGCGATCCGGGATTCGAGTCCGCGTCTCGGCACCCGATCCTCGCGCGCCGGGTGGAGCCGAATCCGGGCGCCTCCGCGTAGTTCTACGGATTGTGCGCGGAGGGAAGCTTCCTAACATCCCTCCAACCTCGAGTGGCATGGACCGGAGTGGTTCGGGAAAACGCCCCCGGCAGCAGGGCCGAGGGCAATTGGGCTCCCCGGCCGGCGCGGCGCGGGGAGTCGGGGCCAGGCTCCCGGGGAACGTCCGGGCTCGTCCGCCTCCCGCCCGCCTCTCCCGAAGTCCGTCCGGCCGGAAGCGATGGGTCAAGGGCGTACTGACCTCCATTCGGAGAAAAGGGCATGCAAGTGCTTCATGAGTGACTCGTGCATGAGATGAGGTGTGACGTGAGAATGGAAAAGAGAATCCTGCTGTCCGCTACCGCCGCCTGCCTGCTCCTCACCGGGATGCCGCCCGCGGCCTCCATCGCGGACCGGGGCGTCGCCTTCCCCGGCCGCGGCATCGACCTCGCCTCGCCGGCCGGGGGGGACTTCCTCCTCCGGCTCCTGGAGAGCGACCTCGACCGCGGACCGAGCTCCTTCTCGAGCCCCGCAAGCGACGACTTCCTGTCGTGGGCGACCGGAGGCGGCGCCGTCCTCTCGTTCGCGCCGAGCGGACTCGACGACCCGCCGACCGTCCTCCAGGGCACCGCCTGCCACGACTTCGTGACCGGCGGCGGGACGATCGCCGTCGGGAGCGACATCGCCAACTTCGGCTTCGTCGCGGGCCTCGTGGGCAATGGGACGACGCTCTTCGTGGCCCTCAACTACATCGACCACAACACGCGGATGCACGTCAAGGCGACGAGCATCACCGCCTACAACCCGGGGGTGAGCCCGGAGTGCCGCCACTTCGAAGGAGCCGCCGAGATCGACGGCGTGAGCGGGTTCACCTACACCGCCGACGTCTGCGACCTCGGCGAGCCGGGCGCGGGCGTGGACACGTTCAGCATCACCCTCAGCACCGGCTACTCCGCGAGCGGGCTTCTCCAGGGCGGAAACATCCAGCTGCACGACAATTGCCCGTAGCCTCTCTCGGCGGAAGGCTGGGTCGGCGGGGCGGCCCGGACATCCGGGCCGCCCCCCTCTGCTCGGAATCCCTCGACCCTTCCGGCCCGACCGATCGACGATCGCAGAGCCCGACCGCTCCACCCCCGGGGTGACATCGCCGGCCGTGAGGCCGGGGGAACGCCGGGTCGCCTCGAAGGCCCGGGCCTCCTTGCCTCCCTCCCCTGCCCGAGGGTGGGCGTGCGAGAATGCAAGTTGGCATGAAACGGGCTCTCGTCCTGCTCGTCTTCCTCCTCTCCGGGGCCGCAGGGCTGATCTACCAGGTGGTGTGGACGCGGAAGCTCGTCTTCGTCCTCGGCGTCACCTCGCAGGCGACGGCCACCGTCCTCGCCGTGTTCATGGGAGGGCTCGCGCTCGGCTCCTGGTGGCTCGCGCGCTACGGCGACCGCGTGCGCTCGCCCGTGCGGCTCTACGGGCGGCTCGAGCTCTTGATCGCGGGCTTCGGGCTGGCGAGCCTCTGGATTCTCGACGCGCTCGTCGAGACCTACTCGGGGTGGCGTCGCGCGGGCGCGATCTCGGAGGCGACGCTCCCCGTCGTGCGCGTGGTCTTCGCCGGCCTCGCCCTCCTCGCGCCGACGACGCTCATGGGGGCGACGCTCCCCGTCCTCCTGCGCGGTCTCTCGCGCGGCGAGGGGAGGCTCGCGCGCGACGCGGGGCTCCTCTACGCGGTCAACACGCTCGGGGCCGTGCTCGGCACGCTCGCGACGGCCTGGTACTTGGTCCAGACCTTCGGCCTGCGGCAGACGGCGGCGATCGCGGCAGGGCTGAACGTCCTCGCGGGCCTCGGGGCGCTCGCGCTCGGCGAGAGCCGCGCCGAACGGTCCGCGGCGGCGAGGGGGGCCCATCGCGCAGCGCTCGATCCGAGGATCGGGCGCGCCGTGCTCCTCGCCTTCGGCCTGTCGGGGGCGTTCGCCCTCGCCTACGAGGTTCTCTGGACGCGATCCCTCATCTACGTGCTCGGCCAGAACTCGGTCTACGCCTTCAGCACGATGCTCGCCTCCTTCCTGATCGGAATCGTGCTCGGGAGCCTGGCGGCGGCCTGGCTCGCCGATCGCGCGCGCGATCGGGTCGGCGCGCTGGGGCTCGTCATCGCGCTCGTCGGCGCGAGCGCGCTCGCGACGATCCCGATGATGCAGGGGCTCGCCTCGGGCCGCCGCTCGTCGCCGGAGGGGGGGTGGCTCGGGATCCCGGCAAAGGACTTCCTGGAGTGCCTCGCCGTGCTGATCGTGCCGACCACGCTCTCCGGCTCGACCTTCGCGATCGTCGCCCGCCTCTTCGCCCGCGAGCCCGCCCGGCTCGGCGCCGACGTCGGCCGCGCCTACGCGGCGAACACCCTCGGGGCGATCCTCGGCGCCCTCGCCGGGGGCTTCGTCGTGCTCCCGGTTCTCGGCCTCTGGAAGGGCCTCCTCGCCCTGGGAACGCTCCAGGTGCTCGTGGGCCTGTGGCTCGCCACACGGCCGCGCCCGGAGGGGACCGGGCGGGGCATCGCGGCCCTCGCCGGATCCCTCGCCCTGGTGGCGGCGATCGCGGCGCTGGCTTCCGAAGGACCCACCCGGAAGGCACTCGTCCGCGGGGACGCGACCCTCCTCTACTACGGCGACGGGCCCGAGTCCTCGGTCGCGGTCCTCGAGTCGAAGGAGAGCGGCGAGCGCAGCCTGGTCGTCGACGGGGACGAGCAGTCCGGAACCGGGACGCGCATGCAGATCCACCTCCGGCTCCTCGGACACCTCCCCGCCTTCTTCCACCCCGCCCCGAGGAAAGGGCTCGTCGTCGGCCTCGGCGCGGGGGTCACGACCGGGTGCCTGCTCCAACACCCGCTCGATCGCGTCGACCAGATCGAGCTCTCGAAGAACGTGATCGCGGCCTCGCCGCTCTTCGCGCGGTTCAACCACGATCCGCTGAACGATCCGAAGCTGCGCCTCGTGCGCGACGACGGGCGGAACTTCCTCCTCTCGACCGGCGAGACCTACGACGTCATCACCTGCGACCCGTTCGACGCCGACGACGCCGGCGTGACGAGCCTCTACTGCCGCGAGTACTACGAGCTCGTGCGCTCGCGCCTGAACCCGGGCGGGCTCGCCTGCCAGTGGATCACGGAGCACTACGATCCGGAGGAGACGAAGCTCCTCGTCCGCACGTTCCAGTCGGTCTTCCCGCATGCTTCGATCTGGTTCGCGGACTTCACGCTGGTCGTGGTCGGATCCGTCGAGCCCCCGTCGGTGACGCTCGCCGACCTGCGTCGGCGCTTCGAGGATCCCAAGGTGAAGGCCAGCCTGGAGGGGATCGGCATCGACGGCGCGGAGACGCTGCTCTCCCTGCTCCTCGCCGGACCGCGGTCCCTTCGCGCGTTCCTCGGCGAGGGCCCGGTCAACACGGACGACCTCCCTCTGATCGAGTACCTCGGCCCGCGGGAAGACCCCGACGCGAGCGGCGCCGAGGACCTCTGGAGGCCGCTCCTCGCGCTGCGACGCGACGCCCCTGCTGAATGGATGCCGACCTGGACCGAGCGCGACGAGCGGGACTTCGCGCCGTGCCGGGAGGTGATGGACCTCGTCCATCGGCGCGACGCGCTCGAGCGCGAGATGTGGGAGCTCGACGACGGAGCCGGCCCTCCCTCGGACGGGGACCCGCACGGGGAGCGCCGGGCCCGGGAGCTCGAGACGGCCCGGGCGGAGGAGGGGATGGAACGAGCGGCGCTCGACGCGACCTGGGAGATCCTCGCCTGCGACGCGCCGCGCCTTTTCCACGTGCTCGCCGGCGTCGAGGTCGAGCGTCCCGCGTCCGGCACGACGCCCGCGTCGCTCGACCGCTTCGCCTCCGCCCTCGCGCTCGGCCTCGCGGACTTCCACGCCGGTCGCTACTCCTCCGCGCGTGCGCGTTTCCGCGCCGCGTCGGCCGCCGTGCCCGGGATGCTCCGCGCCGACCTCCTCGCCGCGGCCTGCGACGACCTCTCGGGCGCCTCGCTCGACGCCGCGCGCGCCCTGCTCGCGGTCGACCTCTCACGCGTCGGGGGCCCCTCGGAGCTCCGCTGGTTCGCGCGTCGGATGATCGCGCAGACCTTCCGGCGACTGGAGGCCGAGCCGGAGGGGTCGATCTCCATCGGCGAGGAGCTCGCGAGCCTCCTCCCGCCGGAATCGGAACGCCCGGAGCGGCCGGCTCCCCGCGAATGGTGGATGCCGAGGGACGACGGCGAGCGCCACCCGCGGCCCGACGGCGCCGCGCGGCGTGATCCCGACGCCTGGCGGCTGTGGTGGCGAAGCGCGCGGTTCGAACTCGAGGGCCGCGAGGGCCGCTTCGCCTGGCGGCGCGAGGAGGGACGATGAGCGTCCGCGGACCCGGACCTCGGACGCGGGGGCTTGTCGATCCCGTGCAGGGGCGGCTAATCTAGTCTCCGTTCGGGGTGATGGGCTCTGCGCGGCGCGGAGTGCACCCTGCAGGCGCCTTCGACTCTCCGATTCGGTCCCCGGCCCTCTTCCTGTCCCCGCCATGCCCAACCGGCTCCGCGCTCTCGCCGTCCTCTTCGTTCCCGCCGTCCTCGCCTCCGCGATCCACGCGCAGGCCACCTGCGGCGCCTTCTCCGTCTCGATCTCGCCGAATCCGGCGCCGTTCGGCCAGCCCGTGACGGTGACGCTGACGAACACCTCGGGCTCGACCGCCCTCCTCGTCGCCGGGTGCGCGTTCCAGTCCGTCTCCCAGGGTGCGAGCTCGGTCTTCAACCCGCTCTGCCTGCCGTTCGCGATGCCGGTCCCTCCGGCGGGGCAGGTCTCGCAGACCTGGGACCAGAAGGCGAACTGCGGCCAGCAGGTCGACCCCGGCCTCTACTCGGTCGAGGTCTACCCCCTCGGCGGAAGCCTCTGCTCCTTCCCCCTGACGATCTCCCCCTGTCCCGTCGGGGCGACCTCGACCTTCGGCACGGGCTGCGGTCCCGGGGCGCCCTTCACCTACTGCAACGGCACTCCCAAGCTCACGATCGACGGCTGCCCGCAGATCGGGTCGACCTTCAACCTTCGCCTCTCGAACGGGGAGATCGCGTTCCCCGGCGCGATCGCCCTCGGCGTGAGCAACACCTCCTGGCTCGGAGTCCCGCTCCCGATCGGCATCGGCGGCTGCTGCGGGGGGTGCTCGATCCTGATCGCGCCCGAGATCTTCCTCGTCGGAACGACGAACGCGATCGGGCTCCTGTCGGTCCCGATCACGATTCCGAACAACCCCTCCTTCGTCGGCGCGACCGTCTACGCGCAGGGAGGGACGGCGGCCGTGTCCAGCAACGTGTTCCTCTCGCACGGCCTCGCCGTCACGATCGGCTGACCTGGATCGCCGCGGGAAGCGCGCCGCGACCCGTCCCACGGGACGGCGCTCGTCCCTCGCGCCTAGCCGTCGCGGCGGACGACCTCGCCCCCCTTCATGACGAAGACGACCCGCTCGAGGGCCGAGACGTCGGCGAGAGGGTTCCCGCGCACGGCGATCGCGTCGGCGAGCTTCCCCGGCTCGAGGGCGCCGATCCGGTCCTCCCAGCCGAGGAGCTCCGCCGCCGTCGTCGTCGCGGCGCGCAGGGCTTCCGCGGGCGGGAGGCCCCCCTCGACGAGCGCGCGGAACTCGCGCGCGTTCAGGCCGTGGGGAAAGACGGTCGCGTCCGTCCCGAAGGCGATCCTCACCTTCTCGCCGATCGCGAGGGCGAGGCTCTCGCGAGCCCGGGCTCGGGCCGTCCGCAACGCCTGGAGGCGAGCCTCCGGCGCCGCGGCCCGCTCGGCCCTCTCGAGGAGCCAGTCGATCCGGTAGAGCGTCGGCAGGAGGAAGACCCGGCGCCGGGCGAGGAGGGCCGCGCCCTCCGCGTCGAGGAATCCTCCATGCTCGATCGAGTCCACGCCGGCCTGGACGGCGTTCCGGACGGCGACCGGCCCCTGCGCGTGCGCGGCGACCTTCCGTCCGGCGGCGTGCGCCACCTCGACGACGCGCCGGATCAGGGCCTCGCTGCACTCGCACGCCTCGCGGTCGGCCGGAGCCGGCACGACTCCGCCGCCCGCGCAGACCTTGATCGCCTCCGCCCCGGCCGCGATCAGCTCCCGCGTCCTCGCCGCGGCCTCCTCCGGATCGCCCGCCGCGCCTTCCCCTGCGAAGACCTGGTCGCAGACCCCGCCGCGCGGGCCGATCCCGGCGACGGCAACCTGCATGCGAGGCCCGGGGATCTCGCCCGCGTCGATGGCGCGCTTGAGGGCGACGTCCGCGCGAGCCATGGAACCGAGGTTGCGCACCGTCGTGAATCCGGCGAGGAGCGTCGCGCGCGCCTCCGCGGCACCCGGGAGAGGACCCCCCTCCGGCGCCGGGCCCCAGGCGAGGTGCGTGTGGGCGTCGATCAGGCCCGGCAACAGGACCGCGGAGCCCAGATCGACCGTCGGGAGCCCCCAGCCGATCTCGACCTCGGTCGCCCGTCCCGCCGCGACGATCCGATCGCCTCGAACCCGCACGACGGCGTCCGCGACGAGCGCCCCCGTCCGGACGGAGACCATTCCCGCGGCGCGGATCGCCCATTCGCGGGGTTCCGCCGTCCCTCGCTCGCGCTCCTGGCGCCCCGAGCGGGTCGCGGCGCAGAGCGCGAGGAGGAAGCCGGCGACCAGGAGCGCCTGCTTCTCCGGTCTTCCGTCGGGCGGAGTCTTCACGAGACCTGAAACCAGGCCGGGGGAGGCGCAGCGGATTATCCGCGACGCAGGGGAGCGGGAGGGTCCGCGGACCTCCTTGCCCCGTCCCGTCCGCCACACTTACCATCCCGCCGCGCACCGACCGAGGAAGAGAACATGACACGAGGGCAAGGGGCGATCGTCGCGGTCCTGCTTCTCGCCGTCCCGGGCGGCACGCTCGCGCCCGCCATGCGGGGAACGCCGAGCGGAACCCCCGACGTCGCGGGAACCTGGACGGGAACGCTGAAAGGGAAGGGCTTCGACCAGACGGGGCTGTTCCTGAACGCTTCCTTCAAGGACTTGGTCACGCTCAGCGTGACGCAGACCGGCTCGACCCTCGGGATCACGGTGATCGGGGATCAGACGCTCGAAGGGGTGAGCCTGACCGGAGAGATCGGCAACGGGACCTTCTGGGTTTCGGGAGTCCGGGCGGGATCGGGACTGCCGACCCTCCTCAGCGGACATGTGAACCTCGCCGGAACTTCGATGAAGGCGGCCGGGGTGACCCTCTCCGCGGACCCGCTCCTCTACGAGGTCGTCGAGCTGAAGCTCAAGGCGAAGAAGATCCTCTAGCCGGTCTTCTCGCCCGCGGAGCCTCCCCTCCGGGCGGCCGTGCGGGAGAGCGCCGGTTAGAGTGGTGCGGGCCTTGCCAAGCGGTGTTCGCGCTCCCCAGTCACCGTCCGATCCGGAACCGACGCGTCCTCCTGGCGACGACGGCGGCAGCCGGGCTCGTCGCCGGCGCTCGAAGCCAGGGCTACCCCGCCTGGGAGACCTCGGGTTCGACTGCGAGCGCAGGGCTCGGGACGTCGGTCGCCGCGACCGGGGATGTCGATGGGGACGGACTCACCGACCTCCTGGCGGGCGCCCCGGGAGACGCGCCCTTCGGGCAGGCGTACGTTCTCTCCGGAGCGAACGGCGCCCCTCTCTTTTCCCTCGCGGGCACGCTGGCGAACTTCGGGGCTGCGGCGGCGGGCGTAGGGGACACCGACGGCGACGGAGTGCGGGACCTCTTGGTTGGCGAGCCCTACGCGGCGAACGGCGCGGGACGCGCGACTCTCTTCTCGGGCGCGAGCGGCCTCCCCCGCCTGGCCTTCTCGGGGAGCGGCGCAGGCGAACAGCTCGGGGCCTCGGTCGCGGGAGTCGGCGACCAGAACGGCGACGGGTACGCCGATGTCCTCATCGGAAGGCCCGGGGGGAGCCCCCCCTACCCTGGCCAGGCGACGGTCTACTCGGGCCTCGACGGCTCGGTCCTGCTCACGCTCCTCGGAGTGTGGGGCGGGGAGCAGTTCGGCCGCGCCGTCTCCGAGGTCGGCGACGTCGACGGCGACGGCATTCCGGAGGTGATCGTCGGGGCGCCCTACGCGATCCTGCCAGGCCCGGTCGTCGTCGCCGGGCAGGCGCGGGTCTTCTCTGGAGGGAGCGGGACGCTCCTCTACACGGTGAGCGGGGGAGGAGTCTCCGACCTCTTCGGGTCTTCCGTGGCGGGCCCGCTCGACGCGAGCGGCGACGGCGTGCCCGACTTCCTCGTCGGTGCGCCTCAGGGGCCATCCTTCCTCGGCTTTGCCGTCGGACCCGGTTATGCGGTCCTCTACTCGGGTGCGAACGCAGCACCTCTGCTCACCCTAGCCGGATCGACGACGGGGGAACGTTTCGGGAAGTCGGTGGCTTGGACGGGCGACGTCGACGGCGACGGGCTCTCCGACCTCGCGGTCGCCGCTCCCGCCGCCGATTCGAGCGCAGGCTACGTCGCCGGTAGGATGACGGTGTTCTCCGGGACGAGCGGGGCTCCGCTCCTCGACTTCCGCGGGGACCAGGCGTGGGCGTTAGCGGGCTGGGGGACGACCGGAGTCGGGGACGCGACCGGGGACGGGGTCCCCGATCTCGCCTTGGGCTCGCCGCTGTGGGATACCCCGCTTCTGTCCGATGCGGGCCGCGTCACCCTCCTCTCGGCCGTCGGTCTCCCGGCGGCCTCCACCCCGGTCGGCTCCGGCTGCGCCGGCGGCGGCGGATTCGCGCCGGGGATCGCCACCTTCGGAGGCCCGCCGGCGCCCGGCAACGCGGATTTCGGCATCTCCCTCGCGCGCGGCCTCGGCGGGAGCCTCGCCTTCCTCTTCGCCGCGACCGCGAGCGACCCGGTCGGGGCCTCGATCGGGGGATGCGGCGTCCACCTCGCGGGATCGATCCTCTTCCTTCCTCCCGCCGTGCTCCTGCCCGGGCCGCCCGGCGTGCCCGGCGCCGGCTATCGACTGAGGGGGATGGCGGTTCCCCCAGTCCCTACGCTGGTCGGGCTCGTCGTCCCGTTCGAGTGGGCGGTCGCCGACGGCGGGAGCCCGAACGGGCTCTTCACGACCACGGCCGCGCTGGCGGTCACGATCCTGTAGGCCGCCCTATTCGAGGAGGCGCAGCCGCCCGATCGCGTCGAGGATGTGGCGGGCGTAGAGGCGGTGGCCGTTCGGATTGGCGTGGGCGTCCGAGGCGCTGTTGCGGACGCCGGTGGCACGTTCCTCCGCGGTGAAGTCGATCGACGCGTAGGGGATCCCCTGCGCCGCGCAGAACTTCTCGAGCTCGGCGAAGCGGTAGAGATCGAGGACTGCGAAGCGCGCCCCGCGCGCGGCCGACAGGTCGCGCATCCGGACGATCCCTTCGCGCGCGAGCGCCCACCCCTTCTCGAGGTCGAGGCCGAGCGCCTTCCACTGCTCCACCGCCCCGGTCTGGGCCTCCGGCGTCGCTTGCACGAAGAGGTAGCTCAGGAGGGCGTGCGTCCGCGGGAGGAGCGGGCGCAGCTTCGCGAGCCGCTCGAGGCGGCGAATCGCGCGGCGGGCCGCCTCGGTCGCTGCCGGCCGCGTGGCGGCGCCCCCGTAGTACTCCTGCGTCGGGACGACGTCGTTGTCGACGAAGACGAGGAGGACCAAGTCGGGCTCGTACGCGAGCCCCACGTCCGCGAAGGCGGCCGCCTCCTGCGTCGTGTCGTGGAACAGGTGGCCCAGGTTCACGCACTCGTACCGTCCCCGGCGGGCGAGCGCCGCCTCGACGAGGGCGACGAAGGTGTCCTCCTCGTTCACCCCCCACCCGAAGACGACCGAGTCTCCGACGAAGAGGACGCGTTTCACGTCCGGGGGCTTCGGCTTCTGCCGCTCGGGGCCGCGCAGACCGTCGGCGTTCGTCCGGATCGACCAGCGGCGGAAGCGCAGTTCCCGGTCCGGCCGGTGCCGGAAGATCCGCGGGCTTCCCGGCAGCAGCTCGACCAGCTCGTTCTGATACCGCTCCATGTCGAACCCGTCGAGGACGCCGAAGGGGTCGAAGAGGGAGACCGCCGCCTCCACGGCGAGCGCCGCAAGGAGGAGGGCGAGGAGGAAGACCGCGAGCCGGGTCAGCGCCCGTCGGCCGCTCCTCATCCTCCCGCCCCCCCTCGGAAAACGACGAGCCTCCGCGCCCCCGCGTTCCCGGGGAGGTCGTAGGAGTGGGCCGCCTCGACCGGGAAGGCCCGGAGCAGGCCGGCCCTCGCCGCCTCCTCGAGCTCGAGCTCGACGCGGGGGCCCTTCATGCAGCCGAGCCACCGGAAGGAGCGCCGGACGGGGGCGAGGAGGCGGAGGAGCGGGGCGAGCCGCCCTCCGGCCCGGACGAGGACCCCGTCGAAGCGCTCGCGGCGGAGGAGCGCCTCTCCCCTCCCCCACACGGCCCTCGCGTTCGGCAACCGGAGCTCCTCGAGCGCGCGCGCGAGGAAATCGACCTTCTTCCGGGTGGAGTCGACGAGGACGAACTCCCCCTCCAGGACGGCCGCGGCGAGAGGGACTCCCGGGAACCCCCCTCCCGTGCCGAGGTCGAGGACGCGCTTGCCGCGCAGGTCGAGGAACTCCTGCACGCGCCAGGAGTCGAGGAAATGCTTCGCCGCGACCTCCTCCGGCTCCCGGATCGCCGTGAGGTTGACCCGCCGATTCTCTTCGAGGAGGAGGAGAGCGAAGCGCGCGTAGAGGTCGAGGAGCGAGGAGGATGCCCCGGTCCCGGCGAAGCCCCCGTCGAGGGCGGCGCGCATCGTCTCGAAGGCGGGCGCGGGGGCCGACCGCGGGCGGATCGGGGGACCGGGAGGAGTCACCGGTTCGGCGCGGCGGGCGGGCTGGCGGGCCAGGAAGGATTCGAACCTCCAACCCGCCGATTTGGAATCGGCTGCTCTACCAGTTAGAGCTACTGGCCCGGGGGAGCCCGGGATGCTAATCGAGGAGGGGACATGAGCGAAGCGCCCCCCTCCGTCGGCCGGTCCCGGGTCGCTGCGATCCTCGCCCTCTCCCTCGTCGCCTGCGCGGGCCGGCGCGGAAAGGAGGCGCTCCTCCTCGCCCCACGGGCGGGGGCCGCGGTCGTCTCGATCACCCCTCCCGTCTCTCCCGGCGGGCCTCCGATCTGGATGGCGGGCTACGGCCACGGAAGGAGGGCGACCGGGGTCCACGACGAGATCACGGCCCGCGCGTTCGTGTGGGACGACGGCGAGCGGGCGGTCGCCCTCGTCGCGCTCGACCTCGTCGGCCTCTTCCGGGACCGCGTCGAGCGGATCCGCCAGCGCGCCCGGCAGGACCCGGCCCTCTCGCGTCTCGAGGTGGTCGTCGCTTCGACGCACAACCACGAGGGGCCCGACACGCTCGGCCTCTGGGGCCCGGGCCCGATGCAGTCGGGCGTCGATGCCGCCTACCTCGATTCCGTAGAGGAGAGGGTCCTCGAGGCGATCGCGGCGGCCCACGCCGGGAGGAGGCCCGCCACCCTCTGGGCCGGCGATGCGCCGACGGAGGGCCTCGTCCACGACTCGCGCCTCCCGGTCGTCCAGGACGAGGTCCTCCGCGTGCTGGAGGCGCGCGACGCGCGCGGGGGCCGTCCCATCGCCTCGGTCCTCGTCTTCTCCTCGCACCCCGAGGCGGCGGGCCCGAAGAACACGCTCCTCACCGCGGACTTCCCCGCCACAGCGAGGAGGTGCGTCGAACGCGCGCGCGGATCCACGGCCCTCTTCTTCGCGGGCTCGATCGGCGGTCTCCTCGGTCCGGGCCCGATCCGGAT
Organism: Planctomycetota bacterium; assembly: GCA_035695825.1. Classification (GTDB taxonomy): domain Bacteria; phylum Planctomycetota; class UBA1135; order UBA1135; family JAKEFM01; genus JAKEFM01. The sequence continues at coordinate 470,958 of DASRRH010000026.1, forward strand.
CCGCGACCCCGAGACGGGAGTTCTCGCCCCCGAGGACTCGATCCGGAACGCCGATCTCTACGGGGAGGCGCTCGGCCGCTTCGCGCTCGGGGCGCTCGACGGGGCCGAGCGGGTGGCGGAGCCGCGCCTGCGCCTCGATCGGCGGGAGCTCGAGGTCCCCGTCGAGAACCCCCTCTACCTCCTCGGCGCTCGCCTGGGGGTGATCCGCCGCGAGGACCTCGTCCCTCCCGAGGAGGGGTCGCAGGCCGAGGTCCGCCTCCGGACCGAGGTCGGGCGCCTTCGGATCGGCGAGGTCGACTGGCTCCTCGTGCCGGGGGAGATCTACCCCGAGCTCGTCTTCGGCGGCGTCCTCGACCCCGCCGACCCCGCGGCCGACTTCCCCGACGCCCCCGTCGAGGCCCCGCTCTTCCCGTTGCTCGCGGGGAGGCGCCGAGCCGTGATCGGGCTCGCGGGAGACGAGATCGGCTACATCCTCCCGAAGCGCCAGTGGGACCTGAAGCCACCCTTCGCGTTCGGTCGCAAGGCGCCGCAGTACGGGGAGAGCAACTCATGCGGGCCGGAGACGGGGCCGCGCGTGGTCGAGGCGGCCCGCGCCCTCCTCTCGGGGGAGTGAGCCCCCCGCCCCCGAACCGACGGGGGAGGAGCCCCCGCGTTCAGGCGGCCTCCCGCGCCGTTCCGCCGGTCCGTCCGAGCAGCCTCCCGACGAGCTTCGCTCCCTCGACGATCGAGACCGGCACGAGCCCCAGCGCGAACGACAGAGCGCAATCGGCACCCGAGATCGTCCCGATCGCGAAGAGGTCCTGCGTGAACGAGACGTGGTGGATCGCGAGCTGTACGAGCGCGGAGAGGAGCACGACGCCGAGGAGGCGCAGGTTCGTGAAGGCGCCCACCTCCCAGAAGAGCCGCGTCGGGCTCCGCGCCGCGAAGGCGCGGAAGAGCTCCCCGAAGACGAGCACGGTGAAGGCGAGGTTCCGCGCCTCGGCGAGGCCTCGCGCGCGGAGCGCCCAGCCGAAGGCGGCGAGCGTCGTCGCCGCCTGGACGGCGCCCGTGAAGAGCACCTGCCGCCACTGCGCGCGACCGAGGATCGGATCCCCCGGCCGGCGCGGCGATCTATTCAATGCGTCGGGCGAAGTCGGGTCCACGACGAGCGCGAGCGCGGGCAGGCCGTCGGTGACCAGGTTGACCCACAGGAGCTGGAGGGGGAGCAACGGAAGGGGAAGGCCCGCGATCGAAGCCCCGAGCATCACCGCGAGCTCCCCCGCGTTCCCCGCGAGGAGGTAGACGAGCGCCTTCTGGATGTTGTCGTAGATCCCGCGCCCCTCCCGGACCGCCGCGACGATGCTCGCGAAGTTGTCGTCGGCGAGCACCATGTCGGAGGCCTCGCGCGCGACTTCGGTCCCCGCCCGCCCCATGGCGATACCGATGTGGGCCTCGCGCAGCGCCGGTGCGTCGTTCACCCCGTCGCCGGTCATCGCGACGACCGCGCCGCGGCTCTTCCAGTCGCGGACGATCCGGATCTTCTCCTCGGGGCTCGCCCGGGCGTGCACGACCTCGGCCGGATCGTCGCCCGATCCGAGGAGCCCCATCTCTCGCGCGATCGCCCGGGCCGTGGCCGGGTGGTCCCCCGTGATCATGACGGTCCGGATGCCCGCCCTCCGCGCCGCGGCCACCGCCTCGATCGCCTCCGTCCGCGGCGGGTCGGCGATGCCGACGAGCCCGAGGAGCCGGAGATCGCTCTCCTCGGGCCCGCCCCCGACGGCGACCGCCAGGACGCGCAGACCCCGCTCGGCCATGTCGGCGTTCGCCTCGGACGCCGCCGGGGTTCTCTCTCGGCAGAGGGAGAGCACCGACTCGACGGCTCCTTTGACGTAGAGCACCCCGTCGGCGCGCCGCACGGACATCCGCTTTCGATCCGGGTCGAAGGGATGAACCGCCGTGCGCGGGCGCTCCTCCTCGATCGCGCGACGCTCGATCCGCCGCCCCGACGCCGCCCGGAGGAGGGCGATCTCGGTCGGATCGCCAGTCCCCCCCATTCTCGACGCGTCCAGTTCGGCGTCGCTGCACGCGGCCGCTGCGAAGAGGAGGGCCCTGGGATCGGGGCCCCACAGATCCCGGACCGTCATGACCCCGGTCGTCAGGGTCCCCGTCTTGTCCGTACAGATCACCGTCGCGCAGCCGAGGGTCTCGACGGCCGGGAGCCGCCGCACGAGGACGTTCCGGGCCGCCATCCGCTGGACGCCGACGGCGAGCGCGATCGTGACGACGGCGGCGAGCCCCTCCGGGACGGCGGCGACGGCGAGCGAAACCGAGGAGAGCAGAACGTCGAGGGGCGCGAGCCCCCGCGCGAGACCGAGCGCCCCGACGAGGGCGACGACCGCGAGGCAGAGCCAGAGGAGCGTCCTCCCCACGCGCGCGAGCTGGCGCTGGAGAGGGGTCGGCTCCTGGCGGGTGGTCGCCAGGAGATGGGCCACCCGGCCGAGCTCCGTCTCCATCCCCGTGGCGAAGACCTCCGCCAACCCGCTCCCTGCCGCGACGCTCGTCCCCAGGAAGACCCGGTCGAAACGCTCAGCGAGGGGGGCATCCGCCGGGACCGGCCCGAGGCGTTTCTCCACGGGGGCGCTCTCTCCCGTCAGGGCCGCTTCGTTGCAACGGAGGACGTGGGCCTCGAGGAGGCGCGCGTCGGCGGCGACGAGGTCCCCCGCCTCGAGGACGAGGGCGTCTCCCGGCACCACCTCGGCGGCCGGAACCATCGCGGAGCGGCCGTCCCGCAGCACGCGCGCCTGGGGCGCCGTCATCGATCGGAGGGCGGCGAGGGCGCGCTCGGCGCGGTGCTCCTGAAGGAAGCCGACGAGCCCGATCAGGAGGACGATCGCCCCGATCGCGACGGCGTCGGCGGCTTCCCCCAGGAGAGCCGACAGGACGCAGGCTCCGAGCAAGAGCCCGACGAGCGGTCCTCGGAACTGCTGGAGGAGGAGAGCCCAGGCCGGGACCCCCTCCTCGCGCCGGATCTCGTTTCGCCCGTGCTCGGCGAGGCGACGGGCCGCTCCGGCGCCGCTCAGTCCCCTCGATCCCCGCCTGACCTCCTCGGAGGATCCAGGCGGCGAGGGGGATCCCTTCAACGTCCTCCTCCCCCCGGCGCCGGCGCGAGGTCGACCGCGGCGATCTCCTCGAGGGAGGCGAGCGCCTTCTCCCGCTCCGCGCGGAGGTCGACGAGCGTCCGTCTCGCTTCGAGGGCCGTGCGCCGGCTGTCGAGGAGGTCGACGATCCCAACCCGGCCCGCCGCGTAGGCCGCGCGGGAGAGATCGACGAGCGCCTCGGCCCGAGGCAGGATCGCCGACTCGAAGAGGTTCGCCTGTCGCTCGGCGTTTCGGAGCGCGTAGAGCTCGAGGACCGCCCGCGCCGCGAGGTCGTTCGCCGCCTCGCGGCGGGCCGCCTCGGCCGCGCGGAGGTTCGCGTCGGCCTCGGCGATGCCCGCCTCGATCGCTTCCCTCCGCAGCAAGGGGAGGGTGAGGGCCGCCCCGACCGTCCGGACGACGCTTCCGGTGATCGACCCGCTGAAGGAGAAGTCCGGAAGGTAGGCCTTCCGCGCGAGCGCGAGGGCTTCGCGCCGTCCCGCGACCTCGCGGGCGAGCGCCTGCAATTCCGGATTCCGCTCGGCGACCCGGGCGAGCACCTCGACGTCCGGGACGGAGAACCCGCGGGGCTCGGGAAACCGCGCCGTCACGGAGGCGTCCGGGGGCAGGCCGAGGAGTGCGTTCAACCGGGCGCGGAGCCCCGGCTCCTCCGAGTCGAGGACGAGGAGGTCGTTTCGCGCGAGGTCGAGCTCCGTTCGCGCCTTGAGCCAGTCCTGTTGGGGAGCGGAGCCGCTCCGGGTCCGCGCCTCCGCCGTCGCCTCGACGAGATCGAGGAGCGCTAGCTCCTCGCGCCGGATCCGGGCGATCTCGTGGTGGTGGGCGAGCTCGACGTCGGCCCGGACGACCTCGGCCTGGAGGGCGTAACGGGCCCGGTCGAAGCGCAGTCCCGCCGCGCGCGCCTCCTCGAGGGCGGCCCGCCCCGCCGCCGCGAGCTTCGTCGGGAAGGGGAGGTTCGCCATCGGGTCGGTCTGAAGGGCGAGGGTCGTCCGATCCCACGCGCTCGTCCCCCCCCCGTCGAACATCTCCGAGAACCCGAGCATTGCGGTGCCGGGAGGGCTCGCCGCCTGCGGGATCCGCTCGAGGGCCGCCCTCCACTCGAAGAACTTCGCCTCGAGCTCGGCGTTGGCGAGGAGGGCGTGGCGGACGAGGTCTTCGATCGACGCATCCGGGGGCAAGTCCGGGAGGACCCGCTCCTCGAAGGGGCGGCCGTAGGGGGCGCCGGCGGCCTCCGCCCGCGCCCTCTCCTCCTCCTCCCCTCCCGGGTGGATCGCGCAGCCGCCCGCGAGCACGGCCAGGAGCACGAGAAGGCCCCGTTTCATCGCGCCCCTCCCCCGGCCCACTCCTTCCGGAGCTGCCAGCGCTTGGCGAGGGAGAAGATCACGGGGTAGACGAGGAGCTCCATCAAGAAGCTCACCGTGATCCCCCCGATCATCGGAGCCACCAGCCTGCGCGTGACGTCGGCTCCGGTTCCGGTGGCCCACAGCAGAGGCATCAGGCCGATCATGTCCGTCGCGACCGTCATCGTCTTCGGGCGGATGCGCTTCACCGCCCCTTCGTGGATCGCGGCGTAGAGGTCGGCGGGTCCCCGCATCCGCCCCTCCCTGCGGAAGCGGTCGAAGGTCGTGTCGAGGTAGAGGAGCATCACCTGACCCGTCTCCGCGTCGACCCCGAGGAGGGCGATGATCCCGACCCAGACCGCGAGGCTCATGTTGTAGCCGAGGGCGTGGAGGAACCAGAACGCCCCGATCAGGCTGAAGGGGACCGCGAGGAGGACGACCCCGACGCGGAACCAGGACCGATTGCTCATGTAGAGGAGGAGGACGATCAGGACGAGCGTGATCGGGATCACCAACCGCAGCCGCGCGTTCGCCTTCTCGAGGTACTCGAAGTTCCCCGACCAGACGCGCGTGTAGCCCGGAGGCATCGGGACCTGCTCCGCGGCGACGCGCTTCGCCTCCGCGACGTAGCCCCCGAGGTCGCGCCCCGCGATGTCGACGTAGATCCAGGCGGTACGCTGGGCGTTCTCGCTCCGGATCATCGGGGGGCCGGGGTGGATGCGGATGTCGGCGAGCTGACCGAGCGGGATCTGCGCCCCCGTCGGGGTCGGGACGAGGACGCGGCGCAATCCCTGGACGTCGTCCCGCAGCTCGCGGGGGTAACGGACGTTCACCGGGTAGCGCTCGAGCCCCTCGACGGTCGTCGTGACGTTCATCCCTCCGATCGCGGACTGCACCACGTCCTGGACGTCCCCGACCCTGAGCCCGTAGCGGGCCGCCCCCTCCCGGTCGACGTCGAAGTCGAGGTAGTAACCGCCGAACGTCCGCTCGGGGTAGGCGGAGACGGTCCCCGGGATCGCGCGCACCGCGCTCGCCGTGCGCTCGGCGAGGTCCGCGAGGATCTCGAGGTCGGGCCCCAGGATCTTGATGCCGACCGGCGTCTTGATCCCGGTGGCGAGCATGTTGATCCGGTTCTGGATCGGGTAGGGCCACGAGTTCGCGATCCCCGGGAAGCTCACCGCGTCGTTGAGCCCCGGGTGGCGCGTCCCGCCCGGGTCGGACCAGCCGTAGAGGAGTTCCTGCGTCGTGAGGGGTCGCTCCTCCGGCCAGAGGAGGCGGAAGGGCGCCTTCAGCCAGGACGGGAGGGCGCCGAACCAGCGGTCGATCTTGCGCCTGCGCCACTTCGACCGGTCGGTCTCGAGCTGGACGACCGTCTCGGTCATCGAGAGGGGAGCCGGGTCGGTCGCGGTCTCCGCCCGGCCGATCTTCCCGTGGACGCTCGCGACCTCGGGAAACGTTTTGATGAGCTTGTCGGTCTGCTGGAGGATCTCCTTGCTCTTGAGCACGCTGACGCTCGGGTCGACCGTGGGCATGTAGAGGAGGTCCCCCTCCTCGAGGGGCGGCATGAACTCGGTTCCGATCCGAGACATCGGAAATAGGGTCGAAGCCCCGAGGAGGAGGACGGCGAGGAGGGTGGCCCAAGGGTGGCGCATGACGAACCGGAAGAAGGGCTCGTAGAGCGCCATCGAGAGTCGGTTGATCGGGTTTCTCTCCTCCTTCGGCATCCGGCCGCGGAGGAGGAGCACCATGAGGACCGGCACGACCGTGACCCCGAGAACCGCCCCCGCCGCGATCGCGAAGGTCTTCGTGTAGGCGAGGGGCTTGAACAGGCGCCCCGACTGCTCCCCGAGGACGAAGATCGGCAGGAAGGAGACGGTGATCACGAGCAGGGAGAAGAAGAGGCTCGGGCCGACCTCCTTCGCCGCCTCGAGGATCGACTCGGTCCTCCCCCTCGCCCGCTCTCCCCGGGAGGCGGCCTCCTCGTCCCGCTCCCGGTGCTTGTGGGCGTTCTCGATCATGACGACGCCCGAGTCGACCATCACCCCGATTGCGAGGGCGAGGCCGCCGAGACTCATGATGTTCGCGTTGATCCCGAGGACGTTCATCACGAGGATCGAGACGAGGAGGCCGATCGGGAGCACGATCAGCGCGACGAAGGCGCTCGGGAGGTGGCCGAGGAAGACGAGGCAGATCGCCCCGACGACGAGGAGCTCCTCGATCACTCCCTTCCGCAGCGTCCCGACCGCGCGCTGGATCAGCGCGGAGCGGTCGTAGGAGGTCTTGATTGAGACGCCGGGGGGGAGCCCGTCCTCGAGCTCGGCGAGCCTCGCCTTGAACTCCTGGATGACCTTGTAGGCGTTCTCGCCGAAGCGGGCGACCGCCACGCCCCCCACCGCCTCGCCGAGGCCGTTCCACTCTCCCACCCCGCGGCGCGCCTCCCCGGCGACCTGAAGGGTCGCCACGTCGCGGAGGCGGATCGGAGTCCCGTCGTCGCCGAGGCCGACGGGGACGGTCGCGAGGTCCTCGAGCCCGCGGAGGTACCCGCGGCTTCGGACCATGTACTCCTGCTCGGAGAGCTCGACGACGGAGCCCCCGACGTCGTTGTTGCTCCGCTCGATGGCCTCGACGACGTCGTGGAGGGGGATGCCGTAGGCGAGGAGCCGGTCGGGGTCGACGACGACCTGGTACTGGCGGACGAAGCCGCCGATCGGCGCGACCTCCGAGATCCCCTCCACGGCCGTCAGGGGGAATCGCAGGTACCAGTCTTGGAGGCTCCGCAGCTGCGCGAGGTCGAGGTCCGCAGCGAGGAGGATCTTCCCGTCGAGCGGACAGACGCCCGGGGCGTCGAAGGCTCGGACCTTCTCGAGGCGGCCGCGCTCCTTGGGCGGGGCGTCGTCGCGCCTCGCGTGCCACTTCCTCCCCTCCGGGCCGCGCCAGAGCCCGTTCGGGTGATCGGGGCAAAAGAAGCCCGGGTGGAGGACGTACTGGTAGACCCAGCCGACGCCCGTCGCGTCGGGACCGAGCTTCGGCTCCACCCCCTTCGGGAGACGGTCGCGGGCGAAGTTCAGGTACTCGAGGACGCGGCTCCGCGCCCAGTAGATGTCCGTGCCGTCCTCGAACAGGACGTACACGAACGAGAGCTCGAACATGGAGTAGCCCCGGACGTAGGTGGACCGGGGGACCGAGAGGAGCGCGCTCGCGAGGGGGTAGGTGACCTGGTCGTCGACGACCTTCGGGTTCTGGCCCGGGAACTCCGTGACGACGATCACCTGGACGTCGGAGAGGTCCGGGATCGCGTCGAGCCGGATGTTCGCGATCCCCCAGGCCCCGAGGGCGACGACGATCGCGGTGAGGAACAGGACGAGGACCTTGTTCCGGACGGAGAACTCGATCAGCCGCTCGATCACGGGGCGCTACCTCGGCTCGTGGGCGTGGGGAGCGACCGGAGCCTCGCCGACCCGGACGGGGACGATCGCCCGCACGACCTCCCCGCAGTGGAGCATCGCGGTCCCGTAGAGGGGGTTCGTCACCTCGCGGCTCGGCTGAAGCCAGGAGCCCGGGAACATCGGACAGCGGAGCACGAAGAGGGCCTCCCCGACCGCCCCGGTGGGAGGGACCACGCCGACGAGTCGCACCACCGACTCGCTCATCGCGGCGAACCTCTTCCTCCGCTCCGCTTCCGGCCCCGAGGCGAGCGCCTTCGCCTGCTCCGCGATCCGCTTGCCGAGCTCGCCGACTTCCGGCCGGTCCTCCCGCGCGAGATCCTCCGCCCCGCGGCGAATCGTCTCGACGGCTTCGGCGTCGTAGCCGTCCCTCGCGAGAGCGTCGACCAGGCGGATGTAGGGAAGCACGACCGCGTCCACGCGGCGGTGCGCAGCCTCCGTGCCGGGCGTGGAGGGAGCGCTTGCCGGGGGGGGGGCAGGACCCATCCCCTGGTGCGCGCCGAGCTCCGCCGGCCGCGTCTCGGCCTCGGCCGGAGCCCGCTTCTTCGACTCCTTGAACTTCCGGATCGCCTCCCGCGTGCGGCTCTCGGAGTCGAGGAGGAACTGGCCGCTCACGACGACCTCCTCCCCCGGCGCGAGCCCCTCGATCACCTGCACCATCCCCTCGTCCCCCGCCGCCCCCATGCGGACGAGCCGCGGATCGAAGCGGCCCCCTTCGCGCGCGACGAAGGCGATCTGACGCGTCCCCGTATCGATCACCGCCTCCCGCGGCACCCGGAGCGCGCGCTCGGCGACGAGCGCCCGGAACTCGACCCGCGCATACATCCCGGGCTTCAGGCGGCCCTCGGGGTTCGGGACGGCGATGCGGACGGTGGCGGTCCGCGTCTTCTCGTCCACGCTCGGCGCGAGGAAGACGACCTTCCCCTCGAACGAGTCCCCCGGGAGCGACTCGACTCGGGCCCGGCCCGTCTGTCCCAACTGCAAAAACGGGATCTGGTACTCGTAGGCGCGGCCGTCAAGCCACAGGGTCGAGTAGTCGACGATCCGCAACACGCGGGTCCCCGCCATCACCGCGGTCCCCTTCACGATCTCCTTCTCGACCAGGAACCCTCCCGCCGGGCTCCGGAAAGTGGCCCTCCCGTCCGGCCGATCGAAGGACTCGAACCTGCGGATCTCCTCCTCCGGGATGTCCCAGAGGCGCAGCTTCCGCCGCGCCGTCTCGAGCAGTTCCTCCGACTCGCGCCGGAGGACTTCCGAGGCCGTTGCCGGGAGCCGCTCGACGGCCCTTCGCGCGGCGAGGAGCTCTCCCTGGGCGACGAGGAGATCGGGGCTGTAGAGGACGAAGAGAGGGTCGCCGGAGCGGACCTCCATCCCCACCGTGTCCGCGCGGAGCTCCTCGACAAAGCCGCCGATCTTGAGGGTGATGTCGCGCTCGAGCGGCTGCGCCTCGCGGAGGGTGCCCACCGTGCGGATCGAGGTCTCGAGGGGTCCCTCCTCCACGGTCGCGAGACGGATCCCCATGTTCTGGACGAGGGCGGGATCGATCTCGATCGTCTGCCCACCTGCGACCTCGTCCTCGTACCGCGGGACCAGGTCCATCCCCATCGGGCTCTTCCCCGGTCTGTCCGAGATCGACGACGGGCCCATCATCGGGTCCCACCAGTACGCGATCTTGCGCTCGCCTCCCTTCGAGCCGCGACCCGCGACCCGCTTGGGAACGAGGTCCATCCCGCAGATCGGGCAGGCGCCGGGCTCCTCCCGGATCACGTCGGGGTGCATCCCACAGATCCACTTCGTCTCCTCGGCGGGGGCGGAGGCGGCGGCCCGCTGCGCGCGGCCGGGGACCAGCCGCCGGCCGGCAATCAGGCCGACGGCGAAGGCGGCGGCGGTGACGCCGAGGTACGAGAGCGCGCGAGTTGCGGGGGACATGGGTCCACCCTCCCGGAGGAGGCCACGAGGTCCCGGCGAGGACGGAGTCCGAGCCGGGGAGGCGAGACGCGGAGCCCCCGCGTCTAGAGGAGAAGGGAGCGGTGGAGGAGGAAGAGGGGGGGCGATTCGGCCGCAGGGACCGGGGCGGCGGGGACGAGCCTGGGCGCGCAGGCGAGCGCGGGGGACGCACACCCGACCTGCTCCGGGGCGTGCTCGGCGGCCGGAGCCGGCTCGACGCGGGCGGCGGGGTCCTTGCGCGGCGGCTCCGCGGGCAGCGGCGGAACCACGCACCCGCACGGGCAGGCGGGCGCGATCGAGGATCCGGGGGCCTTCTCCCCGCTGCAGCAGCAATCCGACGGGGCGGTCGCCCCGCAGGCGAGGGCAAAGGCTCCCACCGGCCCGGAGAGGGCCGGAAGGACCCCGAGGAATGCCGCGACGAGCCGTTGCACGATCGCTCTCTAGTACGACCCACCCCCGGGTTCGTCAACCCGCGTGCCGCCTATCGGCACCCCAGGGGCCGAGTTGAAGTCGCAACTCCCGGTGGTTCCTCACCCCGGGGGGAATAGAATCCCCGCCACCCCTCGTGACGGAAACCCCTTCCCCCCTCCCTCCTTCACCCCCCCCCGAGGAGGAGGAGCGGCCGCGCCGCGTACGGGCCGAGTCGCTCACGCGGAACCGGCTCGACCCCGACGCCCTCAAGGTCGTCGACCGGCTCCAGCGGTTCGGCTTCGAGGGCTACCTCGTCGGAGGCTGCGTCCGCGACCTCCTGCTCGGCCGCAGCCCGAAGGACTTCGACGTCGCGACGAGCGCCCGCCCCCGCCAGATCAAGCGCGTCTTCCGCAACTGCCGAATCATCGGCCGGCGCTTCAAGCTCGCCCACATCGTCTTCGGCGACCGCGTCGTCGAGACGGCCACGTTCCGGCGCCGGCCCCAGGGGCTCGAGGAGGAGCGGAGCGACCTCCTGATCACGGACGACAACCTCTTCGGGGACGCCGCGGAGGACGCGCGCCGGCGCGACTTCACGATCAACGGCCTCTTCTTCGACGCGACCACGGGGGAGGTGATCGACTACGTCGGCGGGCTCGAGGACCTCGAGAAGGGGATGCTGCGCACGATCGGCGACCCCTGGGTCCGGTTCCGGGAGGACCCCGTTCGCATCCTGCGGGCGATCAAGTTCGCCTCCCGGCTCGGCCTCACCCTCGACCCCACGATGCGCCAGGCGATGACGGACCTTTCCGGGGAGGTCGCGCGCGGGGCGCCGCCGCGCGTCCTCGAGGAGGTCTACCGGCTGATGCGCAGCGGCACCTCCCTCGGGGCCTTCCAGCTCCTCCGCGAGTTCGGGTGCCTGCAGATCGTCCTCCCCGAGATCGAGGAGTTCCTGGCCGGGGAGGAGGCGACTCCGGAGGGGAAGGAACGGGCGGACCTCTTCTGGCGCTATCTCGAGGGGCTCGACAGCGTCGTCCACGAGTCCGGGGAGCCCCCGAATTCCCTCCTCGTCGCGACCGTCTTCATCCACCTCGTCCGGCGCGAGTCCGACCCGGCTCGCCGTCGCTCGGCCGGGCCCGTGCCGCAGGATCCGGGCCAGGTCGTCGACGACGTGCTCGCCCCGGTCTGCCAGCGTCTGCGTCTCTCCCGCAACGATGCGGGGCGGACCCGCCGCCTCTGCGTTGCCCTCCGGCGCTTCCTCCAGCCTTCCCGCCGTCGGTTCCGCCCGGTCGCGTTCATGCGGCAGGACTACTTCGAGGAGGCCCTCGCGCTCCTCCGGATCCACTGCACGGCGGAGGGGTCCTCCTGGCACGTCTACGAGTCCTGGCTCGAGCGCAGGGAGCGATCCGGCTCCTCGGGCGCGCGCCGCCCCGCCGGGCGTGAGACCGAGGGGGACGACCGGCCGATCGACGCGATCGCCGAGGAGGCCTCCTCGGGCCGCTCCAACCACCCGGCGCAACCGCCGGAAGGGAAAGGAGGGAGGGGCCCGAGGCGTCGGCGGCGGGGCCGCCGGCGGCGTCCCTCCGGGCAACCTCCGGCTCCGACGCCCCCGCCGGGGCCAGCACCCGCCCGCCCCGAGCCCGGTGAAGGTCCCGGGGGACGGGCCTGGGGAGCGGACTGGTAGGGTTCGCTACCGCGGGGGACCCGGAGCCGGGGTCCCCTCCTCCTCCGCTTGGCGGCGGGGGCGCGGCCGGCGCTCGCGATCGCCGAAGAACCGCATGAACCCCTCGCCGCCCGGACCCCCGCCCGCGAAGACGCGGGTCAGTCGCCCCTCGGGGCTCTCCTGATACTTCTCGTACTGGTCGGGGGTGAGGATCCCCTGCAGCCTCTGCTGGCGCGCCTCGACGTACCCCCTCATCTCCTCTCGGACGCCGGGGTCGGTCCAGTCGACTTCTCCCCGCGCCGCGCGGTCCGCCACGTCCCGGCGCCGCTCGTCGTCCTCCTGGAAGAGCTTGCGCAGCGAATCCTTCTGAGCCGAAGCGAGCGCGAGCGTCTCCGAGAGCCGGTCGAGCCTCCGCTCGAGCTGCTGGCCCCGCTGCTCCGCCCGGCGGTTCTCCTCCTGCTTGCGCTCGGCCTCCCGCTCCTCCCGCAAGGCCGCGGCGACCGCCGCGTGGAGATCGTCCCCCGCCGCGGCGGGAGGCGGAATCGACGCCGCGACCCTCTCCGCGACGGCGGGCGCCGCGGGCTCCCGCGGGGAGACCGGCGCCAGCTCGATCGTCTCGACGCGGCTCGCGAGCTCGCCGAGCAGGGACCGCAGCTGCCGGAGTTCCTCCGCCTGGGCCTCGAGCGCCTTCCAGGTCCCGCCATTCGCGGGAGGGGCCGGCGAGCGGGGGGCGAGGGCGAGGACGAACGCCCCGCCGAGGGCCACGCCCCCGGCAACGAGGGCGGGAACGAGTCGCGTGTTCATGCTTTCCTCTCCGGTCCGCGTCGGTGGAAGCGTGGAACCCGGGATCCCTTCTTTGGTAACGCCAAACCCTCCGCGGCGCCAGTCGGTTCCTCGCGCGCCTTCGCCGCCGCTATCCTCCCCCCCCTCCCTTGAGCTCCCCCCTCTACATCCTCGCCCTGCTCGTCGCCCTCGGGCACGCCCTCCTCCCGACCCACTGGCTTCCCTTCGTCCTCTTCGGCCACGCGCAGCGCTGGAGCCGGCGCCGTGTCCTCGGCGTCGCCCTCCTCGCCGCCGGGGGGCACATCGCGGCGACGACGTTGCTCGGGCTCGTCGCGGCCAAGATGGGAAAGGAGACGGCGGAGTGGATCGGCCGCGCCTTCCGGCCCGTCGCCGCGTCGCTCCTCGTCCTCGGGGCGGTCTACTTCCTCGCGCGCGACCTCTTCGCGGGGAGGGACTCCCACTCCGAGCCCGTCCACCGGGCGGGAAAGACGGGGGGCGTCGTCGCCCTGGTCGTCCTCCTCACCTTCTCCCCGTGCGAGGCGCTCGTCCCCGCCTTCTTCCTCGTCGGCCCCCAGGGTTGGACCGCCTTCTTGAACCTCGCCCTCCTCGTCTCGGCGGTCACGGTCGCCGCGATCCTCGTCCTCGTCGCGGTCGCGTACGAGGGGGCGGCCCGCGTCGACCTCCATCGTTTCGAGCGCTACGAGGGGCGGCTCTACGCCGGTTTCTTCGCCGTCCTCGCGGCGGAGGTGATCTTCCTCGGCTGAGGGGCCCCTTGCGTTCCGGGCCCGCGGCCGTCCAACCTATTCGCCCCCTGCCGTGGAAAAGGTCCTCTTCGCGTGCGTCCGCAACGCCGGCCGCTCCCAGATGGCGGCGGCCTTCTTTAATGCCGCGGCCGACCTGCGTCGGGCGCGCGCGATCTCGGCCGGCACCGATCCCGCCCATCGCCTCCACCCCGTGGTCATCGATGCGATGCGGGAGGTCGGCATCGAGCTCGGTCGGGTCAAGCCTCGCCGGCTCGACGGGGAGCTCCTCGCCGGCGTGAAGCTGGTCGTCACGATGGGGTGCAAGGACTCCTGCCCCGATGCGCGGGGGGTCCGGCGTCTCGATTGGCCCCTCACCGATCCGAAGGGCCAGTCGATCGAGAAGGTGCGGGGGATCCGGGAGCAGATCCGCGAGCGGGTCTGGAAGTTGATCGCCGAGGAGGGGTGGGGCAGCCCCTGACTCAGACGACGAGGCGCCCGCGGAGGACCGTCACCGCGCGCCCCCCGAGGTGGACACGGTCCTCCCCGAGCCGGACGCGGATCGACCCGCCGCGCGGGGAGGCCTGGTAGGCCCGCAGCTCCCGCTTCCCGAGCCGCTCCCCCCAGAACGGACCGAGGCTGCACTGCGCGCTCCCCGTCACGGGGTCCTCGGGGACGCCGACGCGGGGGGCGAAGAACCGGCAGACGTAGTCGTACGCGGGAGCGTCCGATGGGGAGGTCACGGCGATCCCGCGCGCGGGGAGGCGGGCGAGGAGCCCGAGGTCCGGGCGCATCTCGCGAAGGACCGCCTCCGAGGCGACCTCGACGAGGAGGTCGTCCCTCGCCCGCGCGCACGCGACGACGGAGACCCCGAGGGCCCGGCCGAGCTCGGGAGGCGGCGGGACGACCCGGGGCTCGACCCGAGGGAAGTCGAGCTCGATCTCCTCCCGCATGTGACGCGCGGAGAGGGGCCCGCCCCGCGTCCGGAAGCGCACGGGGGCCTCCCGCGGGAGCCGCCCCTCCTCCCAGAGGATATGCGCGCTCGCGAGCGTCGCGTGGCCGCAGAGATCGACCTCGACGCTCGGAGTGAACCACCGCAGCTCGAAATCCTCTTCGAGGGGGCGGACGAACGCCGTCTCCGACAGGTTCATCTCCGCCGCGACGCGGCGCATCCAGGCCTCCGGCGCTTCGCCCGGCGGGAGGCCGACGGCCGCGGGGTTCCCTTCGAAGGGGGCGCCCGCGAAGGCGTCGACGACGAAGAGCGGGCAGTCCATGCTTCGGGCGGATCGGGGCTGGCTAGCCCCGCGCGCGTTCCCCCCCGGCCGGGACCGGCTCCCCCTTTCCCTGGGCGAGATCGACCAGGAATCCGGCGGCCCACCGGTAGACGTTGTTCTCCTCCACGCGCCGGCGCATGCGGCTCATCCGCCGCGCGCGCTCCGCCGGATCCATCTCCAAGGCGCGGCGCAGGGCCTCGGCGAACTCTTCGGTGTCGTACGGGTTGACGAGGAGAGCCTCCGGGAGCTCCCGGGAGGCGCCGGCGAATTCCGAGAGGATCAGCACCCCGTCGTCCGCGTCCTTCGCCTGGACATACTCCTTGGCGACCAGGTTCATCCCGTCGTGGAGCGAGCTCACGACGCCGACGGAGGCCATCGAGAGGAAGGCGTGCACCGCGGCCGCGTCGTGGTGGGCGACGAGGAAGCGGATCGGCTTCCACCCGTCCGTCTGGAAGCGCCAGTTGATCTCCTCGGAGAGGGACTGGAGCTCGGTCGCCAGGTCCCGGTATCGCGGAAGGAGCGTCCGGCTGGGGGCTCCGAGCTGGACGAAGGTGAACCTCTTCTTCCACTCGGGGTGCTTCTCGAGGAACCGCCCGACGGCGCGGAAGCGCTCCGGAAGCCCTTTCGTGTAGTCGATCCGGTCGACCCCCACGACGACCGTCTCCTGCTGCAGGCCGTGTCGGGCCCGGAGCTGCGCGATCCGCCGGGCGAGATCGTCCCCGGCCGGAACCCCGCGCTCGGACCAAGCCTGGACGCTGATCGGGAAGGGGCGCACGCGCGTCGCGTGCCCCTTCAGGTCGACGGCGAACTGGTCCCAGTCGAGCCGGGCCTCGACCATCCGGTCGACCGTGTCGAGGAAGTTGTTGCAGTGCTGCTGCAGGTGGAAGCCGAGGACGTCCGCGCCGAGCATCCCCTCGAGGACCTCGACCCTCCAGGGGCAGATGCGGAACGCTTCCGGGTTGGGCCAGGGGATGTGCCAGAAGAGCCCCACCTTGAGGTCGGGCCGGACCGCCTTGATCGCTCGGGGGACGAGGGCGAGGTGGTAATCGTGCAGCCACACGACCGCGTCGCCCGATCCGACCTCGGCGAGGACCGCCTCCGCGAACTGCTTGTTGACCCGGACGTAGCGATCCCAGTCGGCCGCCCGGAAGGTCGGCCGCTCGTGCGCGAGGTGGCAGAGGGGCCACAGCCCCTCGTTCGAGAAGCCGTAGTAGTACCCCTGCTCGTCCTCCCGGGAGATCCAGACGCGCTTCAGGGTGTAGCGGGGGTCCCCCGGCGGCACCGTCAGCCTCCCCTCCGAGTCGGCCGTCTCGCGATCCGCGTCCCCCGCCCCGTGCGCAACCCAGAGCCCGCCGCACGCCTGGAGGATCGGGTCGAGGGCCGTCACGACGCCGCTCGCAGGGACGATCGCGCGCGGCACGCCGTCCTCCCTCCGGTGCATGTAGGGCTCCCGGTTGCTGACGACGATCAGGGGGTCGCCGCCGAGACATTCGATCGCGTGCGTGGCCAGCCGCTCGCGGGTCCAGACCCTCTCGGCCCGGAGGACCTCGCGCGAGTCCTCCCACCGGCTCGCCTTGGCCGCGCGAAAGGACGCGGCGAGGTGCTCGCTCTCCTCGGCGAGCCCGGAGACGGGGAGCCCCGGCGGAGGGGACTCGGGGGCGTCCTCCATGCGGAGGCGCTTCATCCACTTCGCCAGTCGGTGGAGGGGCCTCTCGTAGGCGATCCACGTCAGGCCGCTGACGGAGGTGAGGAGGACGAGCACGACGACGAAGACCCAGGCGAGGCCGCGCAGGAGTCCCCCCGTCGCCCGTTCCTCGAGGTAGGAGGCGTCGTGCAGGACGGCCAGGATCCCCCGGGCCGGATGCTCCGCCCCCCCGCCCAGGCGACTCGCGAGGACGTGCAGGTGGTAGTCCTCCGTCCGGACCATCTCGACGGCCTCCTCCTCACCGGCGAGCGCCCGGGCGACGGCGCCGCTCATCGCCGGGGAAAGGTCCACCACGTTTTCCCCGCTGGCGACCATCCGGCCGTCGGGCCGGAAGACCGCGAAGCCGAGGAGGCGGCGGTGTCCCTCGAGGCTGGGGCCGAGTTTGAACGGCACGACCAGGTCCTCCGACTCCAGGGCCTCGGCGACCGCGGGAGCGAGCCGGTGGGCGAGGAGGCTCGCCCTGCGCCCGAGGTCCTCCGCGCCCGATTCCCTCTCCCGTCTCACCATCTGCCAGGCCATCCCCGTCACGGCGAGGCCCGCCAAGCCCGCGACGAGCACGGCGAGGCGCAACCTCTTCGAGGAGCGGAGGAGGGACCTCACGCGCCCCTGACGTCCCCCGCGAACTCCCTCCTCCCGGGCGGCATCCATCCGGCGCCCCCGGCGCTCTCGGCCCGCATGGGATTCATGGCATCGGTCGCACGCGCCCGGCGCTCGGGCCCGTGGCTACGCGAGCATAACGCTCTCTCGAACTCCCGCGGAGAGCACTTTCCCGAGTTTTTCACCTGGCTTGCCTGCGATTCCGCGAGAGAATGCGGCGGCCGCGGCGGCGCGAGCAGGGACTGCGGTCGGTGGGAGGACGGATTCCTCACCCCCACGGCCGGCCGCGTGGAGAACGGAGCCCTTGGCAGTCTTCGCAGGCGGATCGCCCGCGCCGCCCGGATCGGAGCGTCCGGCCGAGCGCTCGCGGCCTTCCGGAGACTACTGAACCACGATTTCGGGGACCTGGGAGAGGGATCCCAGGACGAGAGCCGGGCCCGGCCGACGACGATCCGGAAGGGGCCCAGGTCCTCGCGGAGGTCCGGGAGCGCGCGGCGGAAGATCCGGACATCGCGGTCCTCAGCCTCCCGCCCACGAGCCACCTCGAGATCAACGCCATCCATTGGGCCTCGACGGTCGGCCTCCAGAAGTCCCTCCGGGAGGGCTTCGGGCTGACCGTGGCCGAGGCGCTCCGGAAGGGAAAGCCGGTGATCGCCAGCGCGTGGGCGACATCCCCCTCCGGATCGCGCACCGGCGCTCGGGGGTCCTCGTGCGCTCCGTCGACGGCGCCGCCGACTGGCTCCGGCAGCTCCTCTCCGAGCCTGAGCTGGCGCGGCGTCTCGGGTCGAACGGGAGGGAGCACGTCCGGCGCAACTTCCTCCTGACCCGACACCGGAGGGACTACCTGCTCCTCTCCCTGTTCCTCGAGCATCGCGAGAAAGATCTCATCGCCCTCCGCCGAGGGGAGCGTCTTCTCGGGGCGATGCCCGGCCTGGAGGCCGGCTCCGAGGCAGGGGCCAGGTGGTCACGCATCGGCTGGACCGGCTCCTCTCTCTCCCCCGGTCTTGCCCGGACTCGATGCTCCTCGGGGCCCCCTGGGTGAGGGAGACCGCCCCTGCGCACGCGCAACGCTCCACTTGAGGGCCGGAGGCGCGACGAGCGTGGTCACGATCACCATCGCGACGACGGCGGAGTAGGCCGGCGCATCCACGATCGGGCGATCCCCGACCCGGAGGGTGAGTCCGATGTTCGCGAAGATCAGGCCCACCTCCCCCCGGGGGATCATCCCGATCCCAACCGTGAGACGGTCGACGCTTCTGCTGAGCACGCCCGCCCCGCAGATCTGCTTGCCGAGGATCGCAGCGAGCGTGAGTGCCGAGGCGAGGAGAAAGACGCCGGGGCCGCTGAACGCGCGTAGGTCCGTCCGCATCCCCATGAGCACGAAGAAGACGGGGGTGAAGACGGAAGCGACCGGGTGGACGAGCTCCTCGAGGTCACGCTCGCCGCGCTCCGCGAAATCGCGGCAGTGGACCTTCTCCAGGACGAGGCCGGCCGCGAAGGCGCCGACGATCGTCGCGAGGCCGATCGCGTCGGCGAGGTAGGCGAAGAGGAAGCATAAGGAGAGCGCCGTCGCGAGGAGGACGCCCCGCGAGCGGAGTTTCGATGCGAGCCGGAAGAGGCGGGGGGAGAGGACCACTCCGACTGCAAGGGATCCCACGAGGAACGCGAGGGCCTTCGCCAGGATCCCGAGCACCGCCCCCGGGGACGGCGCGCCCCCCGCCGCTGCCGCCCCGATGACACCCGAGACCGCGGCGAGAATCACGAGGCCGAGCACGTCGTCGATGACGGCGGCTCCCAGGATCACCCGGGCCTCCGGGGACCGGGAGCTCCCGAGGTCCTTCAGGACGCGCGCCGTGATCCCGACGCTCGTCGCGGTGAGCGTCGCCCCGAGGAACGCGTGCACGTAGGGACCGTGTTCGGGGAGGAGCAGCGCCCCCACACCCCAGCCTAGCCCGAAGGGCGCCACCACGCCGAGGGTGGCGACGAGGAACGCGGATGGGCCCACCTTCAGCATCTGGCCGACGGTCGAATCAAGTCCCACCTCGAACAGGAGGAGGAGGACTCCGAGCCGAGCGAGAAGATCGACGAAAGCATTGGTCTTGAGAGAGTCGAGTCCCGCGAAACCGACGAGTCCGAGATTGCCGAGGGCCACGCCGACGACGAGTTCGCCGAGAACCGCCGGCTGACCCATCCGGACGGCGAGGTCGCCTCCGACCTTCGCGGAGACGAGGAGGACCGCGAGCGCAAGTAGGAGGGGGGCAGTCGGGTCGCCGTGCCCGCCGCCGCCCACGTCCGTCCCGACGAACGGAAGGGCAAGCGCGAGCGACCCCGGCCATGGGGCAGCGTTCATGGACGTGGTTCGGCGGGGGGGCGCGGGGGAGGTCAGCGAGGTCGCTTCCACGGAGATGTCAGGACTCTCCAGTAGCAGAAGACCACGAGCCCGGTGATCGTTGCCCACACGCTGATCATGAAGGCCCAGGCCGCCGTGCTCACCGGAGGACCTCCGGCCCGAGCCACCACGCCGCGGCCCACAGGGCCATCCCACCCCCGATGAGCCCGATCAGGTAGGCGCGCTTTCCGGGCGGCGGAGCGGCCGTCGGCGACGCCGGTTGCTCCGTGGTCGCAGAATGGTCGAGTAGACGAGCGATCGCGGCGGCCGCGAGCGTCCCGAAGTAAAAGAGGTGGATCGCGATTCCTTGCCGGGCGTGCCTGGCGAGGGGAACCGCGAGCACGAGAAGAAGCGCGGGTCCCGCGAACAGCCAGAACGCGCGCAAGACACAGCCGGAATTGGAAGCCCCAGACGAGGGCTGTTCCATGTAGGTGACCTCTCCGCTGAAGTCCGCGGTTGACACTCCGCCACCGGCAAGAGCCGAGCGGCGACGGCGGGCGGTTCAGGGGAGGGGCGGGGCGCGCGTGGGGGGAGAGTCGAGGCGGGCGAACGACTCAGGCAGGACGGGAGCACCCGCCACCGGGCTCCACGGTCCGTCGAACGGGGAGGCAAGGCGGGGGGCCTGCGGTGTAGCGAGACGGGCCTCTCGCGGGTCGCTGCGGGCCCGCTGGATCTCGTGGAGGACAACTTTGTGGCGCGTGCGTCGAAGGACAGCGAGATCCGAAGGCTTCGAATTCGAGGGCGCCCGCGCGGGACCAGCCGGCGAGGGGGCCTGGACGTACGCGCTTTCCGCGCGGGCTGCATCGGAGCGGCTCCCTGCGGGCGGCGGGAGGAGAGTCGCCAGCGCGAGAAGGGCAACGAAGCCGCGGCTGCCGAGCCTCATTGTGGCGGGGAGGCTACGTGGGCGGCCGCGAACGGTCAAACGGGGTTTCGTCCGGAAAACGCCTTGCACGGAGGAGGTGCCCCTTCTTCGGCGCTCCCAGGCGGCGAGGAGACGAGGGAGCATTCCGAGTCAGCCTCGACCGACGGCCAGTTGCGCTGGCGAACGAGTTCTCTCGCCCACCCCCGGGGACCGACCCTCCTCCCCGTGTCCACCGCCGCTGGCGCCGGCCTCGAGCTGGATCGAGGCGAGGACGGCGCCCCTCTCGTCCGGCAGCGCGGTGAACACGACACGGGCGACCACGATCGCGGGATTCTCTCCGAGGAGGAGCGACCGGCGGGCGACGTCGAGGACCAGGCGGGCGGCCCGCAGGTTAGGTCCATGCGGTCACCCGGCGCCGGGGCCCGCAGCCCCGCCGGGTGCGGCCGGCGTTCGTTGAATGAAAGGGGTGCGCGGCAGGCCCGCCAGGGGCGGTACGCGCGCCGCGATTCGAACGCGGGACCTTCAGTTCCGGAGGTTGCTCTCCGGTCTCTTCTGCTTGGGGAAGAGAGCCACGCCGCCCCGGCGCGCGATTCGTCGACCCCTCTGGTCTCGGCCGGCCCCCCCAGAGCGACCGGCACGAGCACCGTCGGCCGATCTTCTGGCGCAACCGAGGCTTACCGTCGTCCCCGGCGAGGAGGTCGCCCCGCGACGCGCAGCTCGGGGCCGGCGACTTCGCGGATGGCTCGGGGAGGGTAACGCTCTCTCGAACTCCCGCGGAGAGCACTTCCCCGGGAGTTTCCCCGGGTTCGCCGGAACTCGGGCCGCCCTCCGCCCGGACCCGACCCCGGGAACCCCTCCGAGGTCGGTTCACTCGACGGGGTCGGACGGAGGGGCTCCGCGGCCGGTCGGGACGAGACCCGCGCGTCGGATGTCCCCTCGGGGGACGCGCCGGGCCCACAGCGGGTAGTCGAGTCCCGCCGCCCGGTTGATGACGACGGCCTGCGCCGCCAGCAGGGCGACCGCCACCTCGATGACGAGGAGGTGGGCGGGACGGGTGACGATTCCCAGGGAGACGATGAGGGTCGTCGCGCCGGCCGGAGGGTGGGCCGTCCGGAGGAGGATCATGAGGGCCCCGGTCGCGGCGAAGGAGAGAGCGGCGGCCCCCGCCCGGGGAAGGTCCACGCCCGTCGTCATGGCGGGCGGCGCGTGCTGGAGGCCGAAGAGCACGAGCGACCCGTAGCCCCAGGCGATGCCGACGGCGTGACCGAGGAGAGTGTGGCGAGGACTCGCCGTGGGCGACTCCGGAGCGAAGAAGAGCAAGAAGGCGGTCGGGCCGAGGGACGGGAACACGAAGGGCGTCCCGGTGACCATCGCCAGGGCAGCCAGGAGGCCGATGGTCAGGAAGCCGTTGACGAACATGAAGAACGCCCAGACCCGCCTCTCCGGGAATCGCCCGAGGCGGCGGGCGAGGCGAAAGCGCGCCACGAGGCCGCGGGAGACCTCGGGCTCGAGGACTTGAAGGGGGGCGGAGTCGCGATTCCGCGGGCCGCGCTCAGTCTCCCCCACGGCGTCCCCGCGCGCGGATGCGCCGGTCCAGCCCGAGCGCGTAGAGGAGGAGCCCTCCGTTGCCGAGGGCGAGCGCCCCGCATGCGGCGGCCGCCGGGACGAGGACCGAGGCGTCCCCCCCCAGGAACGCGTCGAGCGCAGCGGCGGCAAGCCAGAGCTGGATCACGACCAGGGTCCCGATGAGGAGGGTGACGGCGCTGAGGACCGAGAGGCCCTGCCGCGGCGCGGGCACGGGTCAGACCTCCCGGCCCACGGCGAAGACCTCGCCCCCGGACTCCTCGAGCAGGATCCTCGGGAGCCGGCGCGTCGGGGGCCCGCCGGCAGGCGCGCCCGTACCCTCCTCGAACCACCCGTGGTGGCACGGGCAGAAGAACCGGGAGTCCGCGGGGCGGTGGACCACGGCGCAGGAGAGGTGGGTGCAGACCTGGGAGAAGGCCCGGAGTTCGCCCCCCGTGGTACGGACTCGGCGCCGCTCAGGTCGACCTCCCCTTGTTCGGAGGCGTCCTGGTCCCCGAACCCGGCGTGATCCTGCCGGGGACGACCGACGGCGGCGGTTCCCACGTCTTGACGTTCCCCGTCCCCCCGGGCGTGCCTTCCGGCGCCTCCCTCACGTGCCAGTACTGGATCCTCGACCCTTCGGCCATCCAGGGCTGGTCGGCGAGCGGCGGGTTGCGGGGAAACGCGCCCTGAGCCCTCGTCGGCGTCCGCCCCGGCGCGGGCCCGATCTCGCCTCCTGCGCCCCGAGGTCCTCGGGGACCCGGGCGCTCGCGGCGCAGTAGAGGCGCTCGATCCGGCGCTGGCGGTCGGGGCGCCCCTTCGCGAACGCGGGGGGGCCGAGGCGGCGGAGCACGGCGAGCTCGATCGCGTCCTCGGGTGCCATCCACTTTCTCCTCGCCACTGTCCGGTGCCTCCCCCGTCGTCCGGACCCTCGGTCACGAAGCGTCCCCGCGCCGTTCGGCGAGGAAGCTCGAGTCGTCCCCTTGATGGATGAAGAGCCTTCCTTCGAGCCGCCCGTTCTTGAGCGCCGCCCAACCCCTTCCGGAAATCAGATCCCCTTCGGTCTCCCCGCACCAGGAGAACTCCACGCACGGTAGACCCTCGCGGCTCCCCACGCGGTAGTCGACCTCCGCCTCGATGGCGATCATGCCCAACTCCCCGGAGCCGTTCGGCCGGAACGCGATGTGCGCGAGCGCGACGAGATCGAGCGCGTCCCCGTCCCAGACGTCCGTCTCGACGATCCGCCACGTCCCGGCGAAGGGGTTCGCCCGGAGGGACCGCGCCGGCCCCGGTCCCCTCTCCTCGGATGCCGCGCGCGTCATGAGCAATCCCCTCGATTCCCGGAGGGTCGCTCGCCTCGGCTCTCCCACGACCGGCCGTCTCCACGGAGACTTCCCCCGGCGCGCCGCCGCTCGCGGAACAGACCGCCATCCAGGATCCTCGCCTCGACCCGCCGCGCCGCGGCGGCGTAGTTCTCCTCGTAGCACCACTCGACGTGGACCTTCCCGCGGCGCATTCCGCAGACGAGGGCCACGCGCCGATCGTTCGAGTAGAGCCTGCGCTTCTCCCGCTCGGCGAGGCCGATCAGCTCCTCGGGGTCGCGCGAGCGCAACTCGTCCCAGAGCCGGGGTCGGCTCTTCTCGAAGTCGGCGAGGAGGCGGTCGAGCGACCCCGGAGGATGCCCCAACGACCGGTTCCACCCGGCGTTCGCGAAGAGGAGCGCCGCGTGCATCGCCTCGGACGAAAGGGCTCCCTCCGGTGCCTTCAGCATCGCGCTCGCCAGGTCCTTGAAGATCGCCGATAGCTTTCGCTCCTCGCTGATCCCGGTTCTCGACGGCACGGCGGCCCGCCGATCGCCCGACCGCGCATCGACCTTTCCGTCCGGCGCGATTCGATCCCGCGGGGCGATCGGCTCGATCCCCGCGAGGGGGGACGCCGGGCCGCGCGCCCAGCGGGTCCCCTGCCAGTTGTGGATCACCACCTGCTCGTTGCAGCAAGCGGGGCACGCGGCGAAAAGCGTTTCGTCCCGTCGCTTCGCGACGACTAGCAGCCCCTCGCACGCTCGGCCCCCCGGTCTTCGCGGGCACTCGACGAGCGTCTCCCGCGCCTCGCCCGGGCGAAGGGGGCCTCCGCACTCGATCAAGCGGGCGACGCGGATCGTCTGGGTCCTCAGAATGCGCGGAGCGACTGGCAGGGACCCGTCCTCCGCCAGCCAGTGCCAGGGGTCGACGACCAGCATGAGCGCATCCTACAGGTCATGCGGGGCCCCTCGCCGCCGCCGCCCGGCGCCCTCGGGCAACCGCCTCCGCTCCGAATTCCCGCGCCCGCGCCGGATCGATCGTGTCCTCGACCGTGACGAGGACGGGGCCCCGGTCGGGCGGGATCTCGGTCGCGACCGTCGGCGCGGGCCAGTGGAGGGAAGGGGAGAGAGGGATAGGACGTTCTATCGAGACCGGAACCCGTCTCCGGCAGGCGGGGAGGGGGGTCGAGACCGGCATTCTTCCCGCCGCGCTCCCCCGGCGAGATCGCCCTCCCGCACTTCCGGCGCTACTCTTCCGCGGCATTCTTCGCCCTGAAGCCGAGGCCCTCACGAACAGGAGGCCTTGGCGCAAGGGCGACATCTACCCCTCCCCACCCACGAAAAACCCGGAATGACCCGAGAAGGAACACGGTCCGGTCGAGCACCGCCATCCGCTCACCTCCTGCGGAGATCCGCCGCGGCGGCGGCGTCGACGAGCCAGCAGAGGCGGCCGGCGTGCGGTGCGATCGCCTGCGCCGGAAGCGCGTCGGGCTGATACGGTCCCTCGAGCACGCGGTGCAAGGTCGGGGCCTTCTCGCGACCCGCGACCAGGAATGCGACCTCGGCGGCGGCGTTGATCACGACCGGCGTCAGGGTGACACGCCACATCGACACCGCCGCAACGTGCTGCGCCCGCACCCAGCGCTCCCGCTCACGGACGGCGGACGTCCCGGGGAAGAGCGAGGCGGTGTGGCCATCGCCACCCATGCCGAGGAGGACCAGATCGAAGCGCGAGCCCGGTGTCGGCCGCGGCGGGCCCTCGGGCGTGGCGAACGCCGCGCGCAGCTCCCTCTCATAGGCCGTGGCGGCCTCCGCGGGATCACCCTCGCCGCGAACGCGGTGTACGCTTCGCTCGGGCACCGGTACCCGATCGAGCAGATGCTCGCGCGCCATCCGGTAGTTGCTCGCCGGATTGCCCGGCGGCACGCAGCGCTCGTCGCCCCAGAACACATGGACGCGCGCCCACTCGATGCGCCGGGCATAGGCATCCCTCGCCAGCAGGGCATACAGCCCGGCCGGCGTGGAGCCACCCGCCAGAGCGACGGCGAATCGGCCGCGGGCCCGGGTGGCCTCGACGGCGCAGCGGACGAATTCGTCGGCGGCGGCCTGCATGAGCGCGTCGGTGCTCCGGAACACCTCCACTTCGGCCGCGCCCATCTCACGGACCCAACGGACGTAGCGCATCCACCCGCCCATCGGGGTCGCCGGCCAGCGCGCGCTCCGCGGTGCCGAGGAAAAAACCCATGTCCACAACGCCGGGGATGGCAAGGAGCGCCCGCTCGACTTCGCGCGCCGCATGCCCGTCACCGAGCGGCGCGCCGAGCCGCGCGATGAACGACGCCGTGGCGCGCCGCGAGCCGAGTCCCACCCGGGCCCCGTCCGCGAGCGGGTCGAGCGCATGCGCGGCGACGGTCTGCACGGCGGGATCGTCCGTGACGATCGTCATCCCGTCGCCCCCGGCGCCCGACGTCCTCCGTCCGGCTGCGCCAGCCGCTCCTCCCATACGCGAAATCCGCCAATGAAGGCGTTCGCGTTATCCACCAGCCGAGCGCCAGCCGGGAGGTCCTTCAGCCGTTTGGCGTTCCCGCCGCCCACCACGACGTCGTCCGCCTCCAGGGCCGTCTTGAGCAGCGTAACCACCTCCGCCACGTGCCGGCGCCAGCGCCTCTTGCCGAGGCGCCGGAGGCCCAACGCTCCCACGTAGTCCTCGTAGGTGCGGCCCTTCCGGTAGGGGAGGTGCGCGAGCTCCATTGGCTCGAGGACGCCCTCGATGATCATCGCGGAGCCGAGGCCTGTGCCGAGGCCGAGGAAGAGCATGCGCCCGCGCCGGTAGCTGCCGAGAGCCTGCATCGCCGCGTCGTTGACGATCCGCACGGGCCGGCCGAAGGCCCTCCGGAAGTCGAAGCCCACCCAACCGCGGCCGAGGTTGTGGGGCTCGGCGACCGGACGCCCGTGGACGACGACCCCGGGGTAGCCGATCGACACCACCTCGTAGCTCCAATCGGCGACGAGCCGCTTGACCGCTGCCACCATGTCTCGCGCAGTCATCGACGGACCGGACGGGATCTCGCGCGCCGTGCGGTGCCCGGTCGCCAGCACCTTCACGTGGGTACCGCCGACGTCGATCACGAGAACCTTCGTCCGGCGCGGTCTCCGGCCCGTCAGCACGCCGGGCAGTGCCATCCGCCGATCTCCGCCGTGAGCGTCGCGGCCTCCGGCGGCCCCCAGCTGCCGGGCTCGTACTCGTACGCCGGCGTGGGCGACCCGAGGATCGGCTGGACGACCGCCCACGCGGCCTCGACGGCGTCTTCGCGCGCGAAGAGGCTCGCATCGCCCGCCATGGCGTCGCCGAGCAGGCGCTCGTAAGCATCCATCTCCTCCGCGTCCGCATGGTGCACCACGCTGAGCTCCGTCGGCGCGGTCTCCATGTGCTCCCCGGAGCGCTTCACGCGCACCCCGATCGCGATCGTCACGTCCGGGCTCAGCCTGAACCGGAAGTAGTTCGTCTCGTTCGGGCAGAGCTTGCTGAGCGGCGGCCGTCGCAGCGTGACGAGCACCTCGGTGGCGCTGGTCGCGAGGGACTTGCCCGCCCGGATGAAGAACGGCACGCCGTCCCAGCGCCAGGAGTCGATGTGCAGCCGGACGGCCGCGAACGTCTCGACCGCCGAGTCCGGGGCGACGCCCTGCGCCTTCCGGTAGCCGCGGAACTGCCCGCGCACCATGTCCGCCGGGCGGAGCGGGCGGATCATCCGGAAGACCTTCACCTGCTCGTCCCGGATCGACTCGTGGTAGGTCGTCGCCGGCGGCTCCATGGCAAGGAAGCCAACGACCTGCAGCATGTGGTTCTGGATCACGTCGCGGATCGCGCCCGTTTCCTCGTAGAAGCGGCCGCGCCCCTCGACCCCGAAGCTCTCCGCCATCGTGATCTGCACGCTCTCGACGTAGTTGCGGTTCCAGATCGGCTCGAGGAACGTGTTCGCGAAGCGGAAGAGAAGGAGATTCTGCACCGGCTCCTTCCCGAGGTAGTGGTCGATGCGGAAAATGGACGACTCGTCGAAGATGCGGTGCAGGGTCGCGTTGAGCGCCTGCGCCGAGGGAAGGTCGCGGCCGAAGGGTTTCTCCACGACGACGCGTGCGTCGCGGGCGCAGCCGGATCGCCCGAGCCCGTCGACCACGGCGGGGAACAGGCTGGGCGGGATCGCCAGATAGTGCACGGGACGTGTGGCGCCGCCGAGCTCCCCGCGCAGCGAAGCGAACGTCGCCGGATCGCCGTAGTCTCCCCTGACGTACCGGAGGCGCTCGCGGAGCTTCGCGAAGGCCGCCTCGTCGAGGCCGCCTTGCTGCTGGACACTCTCCCGGGCGCGCGCCCGAAACTGCTCGAGCGTCCAGTCCGACCTCGCGACTCCGACGACGGGCACGTCGAGATGCCCGCGCCGCACGATCGCCTGGAGCGCGGGGAAGATCTTCTTGTAGGCGAGGTCGCCGCTCGCCCCGAAGATGACCAGACCGTCCGACCGGGGGGTGCGCATGTTCAGCGCCCTTTCTCCAGGTGGCCGCCGAACCCGAGCCGCATGGCGGAGAGCAGCCGGTCCTGGAAACCGGCCTCGCCTTGCGAGGCGAAGCGCTCGAACAGTGCGGCCGCCAGCACGTGCGCGGGCACACCCTCCTCGATCGCCGCATCGAGCGTCCAGCGCCCCTCGCCCGAGTCCGACACGCGCCCGCTGAAGCGCTCCAGCGTCGGGTCGCTCGCGAGCGCGGCGGCCGTCAGGTCGAGGAGCCACGAGGCGATCACGCTGCCCCGTCGCCAGACCTCGGCGATGTCGGCGAGATCCAGGTCGTACGGGTAGGACTCCGGGTTGCGCAGCGGCGTCGTCTCGGCATCCGCCGTGCGGGCGCCCGTCCCGATGTTGGCATGGCGCAGGATGTTGAGCCCCTCGGCGTAGGCTGCCATCAGCCCGTACTCGATGCCGTTGTGCACCATCTTCACGAAGTGACCGGCGCCGTTCGGGCCGCAGTGGAGATAGCCGTGTTCCGCCGTGCCCGCTCGGCGTTCGCGCCCGGGCGTACGGCCCGTCGCGCCGAGACCGGGCGCGAGCGTGGCGAACAGCGGGTCGAGACGTCGCACGACGTCGGGCTCGCCGCCGATCATGAGGCAGTAGCCCCGCTCGAGACCCCACACGCCGCCGCTCGTCCCGCAATCGACGTAGTGGAGGCCGCGCGCCGTGAGCCGCTTCGCGCGCTCGATGTCATCACGGTAGTGGGAATTGCCACCGTCGACCACGACGTCGCCGGAGGCGAGCCGCAGAACGAGCTCGTCGAGCGTGGCGTCGACGACCGCTGCCGGCACCATGAGCCAGACGATGCGCGGCTTCCCGAGGCGAGCCACGAGATCGTCCAGCGATGCGGCGCCGTCGGCGCCTTCTCCGGCGAGCGCCTGCACCGCGTCCTTCGAGACGTCGTGCACCACGCACCGGTGACCGCCGCGCATGAACCGTCGCACCATGTTGGCGCCCATGCGCCCGAGACCGATCATGCCGACTTGCATGCGCGCCCCCTCTGCCGCACTCATCGACCGCGCCCGGAGCCGGCGAGCTCCTTCACCGCATCGGCGATGTGCCTCGCCGAGATCCCCGCCACGTCGAGCAGCTCGGCGGGTTTGCCCGATCCCGGCATGGCGCGCACAGCGAGATGACGGAAGCCCTCGATCTCGCCCGCGACGCCGGCCTCCGCGAGCGCCGCCAGCACCGCGTCGCCGAGCCCACCGTCGGCCCAGTGGTCCTCCACGACGCAGAGTCGCCCACCGGTGGCTCGCACCGCGTCGACCAGGGCGCCGGTATCGATCGGCTTCACCGAATAGGCGTCGATCACCCGGACCCGGATCGTCCCCTTCAGCTGATCGGCGGCCTTGACCGCCTCGTGGACCGTGATGCCCGCCGCGATCACGGCGACCGCGTCGCCCGACTCCCCGCCACGCACGATGCGGCTCCCGCCGAGTTGGAACTCGTCGAGACGGTCCGTATAGAGAATCGGGGTCTTCTCGCGCGTCGTGCGGAGGTAGCTGATGCCCTGGACCTCCGCCATGAGACCGACGAGCCGCGTGGTCTGGTTCGCGTCGCACGGATAGAGGACCGTGCTGCCGTGGACGGCGCGCATCATCGCGAGGTCCTCGAGGGCCATCTGCGATGGGCCGTCCTCGCCGATCGACACGCCGGCATGCGAGCCGGAGAGGCGGATGCTCGCACGCGAGATCGCCGCCATGCGGACGAAGTCGAACGCGCGGGTCATGAACGCCGCGAACGTCGACGCGAACGGGACGAGGCCCACGACCTGCATGCCGACGGCCGCCGCGACCATCTGCTGCTCGGCGATGTACATCTCAAAGAAGCGATCGGCCGCGGTCCGCTTGAAGTCCTCCGCGTGTGTCGAGTTGCTGACCTCCGCGTCGAGCACGACCACATCGCTGCGCGCCGCGCCGAGCGCCGCGAGCGCCTCGCCATACGCCTTCCGGGTCGCGAGCGGCTCGGTGTAGGTCTTCCACTCGGCCTTCCGGGGCGCCGGGCGCCTCGGCCCCTGCCACGGATCGGGCTTCCGCGTCGGGAACGTGCGCGACGGGACGTCGCCGATCTCCGTCAGCGCTTGCCTCGCCTGCCGCGCGTCGAGCGCCTTGCCGTGCCAGCCTTCCTTGTCCTCGAGAAACGACACGCCCCTGCCCTTCACGGTCTTGGCGACGATCACGGTCGGCCGCTCGGCGCTCCGCGCACGGGCGAGCGCATCGTCGATCGCCGCGAGATCGTGGCCTTCGATCACGATCGGG
Organism: Planctomycetota bacterium; assembly: GCA_035695825.1. Taxonomy (GTDB): domain Bacteria; phylum Planctomycetota; class UBA1135; order UBA1135; family JAKEFM01; genus JAKEFM01. Next base: position 500,917 of record DASRRH010000026.1, read on the forward strand.
TCGCAGCCGAACGCCTTCACCCGCGCGGCGTAGGCGTCGAGGTTCCAGCCGAGCTCGGTCGGGCCGCGCTGCCCGAGCCGGTTGACGTCGAAGATCGCGGTGAAGTTGGAGAGGCCCTCGTGACCCGCGTGGTCGAGCCCTTCCCAGATCGAGCCCTCGGCGAGCTCGCTGTCGCCCGTGAGCGTCCACACGTGGTACGGCGCCGCCAGGACGCGCTTTCCTGCGAGGGCGATCCCCACGGCGATCGGCAGCCCCTGCCCGAGCGATCCGGTGGCGACGTCGATCCAGGGGAGCACCGGCGCCGGATGGCCTTCGAGCCGGCTCCCGAGCCTGCGAAACGTCAGGAGTTCGTCGTCGGTGATCGCACCGGCCGCGCGAAAGATTGCGTAGTTCAGCGGCGAGGCGTGGCCCTTGCTGAAGATCAGGTGATCGTTCGCGAGGTCCTTCGGCCTCGCCCAGTCGTAGCGGACATGGCCGGCGACGAGAACGGCCATCAGATCGGCGGCCGACAGCGACGACGTCGGATGGCCGGAGCCCGCGGCCGTCGAGCAGCGGATCGAGTCGGCGCGCAACTGGCGCGCGAGAGCCGCGTAGAGATCGAGGTTTCGGCCCGTCATGGGGTACCCTCCACGTGGATCACGAAATCGCGCCCTTCCCAGCGCTCGACCTCGGGCCAGAAGAACGTGAACCGGATCGGGGCTGCCTGCCCCCTCGCAATCGGGATGTCCGCGAAGGAGATGCCGAGCGCCGTTGACGTCGAGGCGGTGTCCCCGACGACGGACCACTCCTCGGCGGTCCAACGCACACGGAACGGTGCCCGTGCCTGGAGGCGCAGGATCGTGCCTGGCCGTACGGAGCGAACTCGCCGGCTGAATGCCCAGACCTCGATCGGCGGAACGCGACGGCGGCCCTGATAGCGTTCGACGACGGCGGGAATCCGGTCGAACACCTGGCCGTCGTGCGCCGAGCGGAGCAGCTTGATGTACTCGGCATGGGCCCACATCAGCGGCATCGCAGCGCCCGTCGGCCCCCCGAGACGCAGGCGGGCCTCTGGCCGGTCGGGCCCGTCCCACACCTGCTCCGGGAGCAATCCCGCGGCGGTCGAGAAGCCCTCCATGGCACGGAGGTAGGGCTCCATATCCCGCCCCGCTGCGAGTTCGTAGTGTCCGCGCTCTCCCGTGAGCAGTGGCCACGCCCTGCCCGTGCCCCAACCCTCGTAGGGGCCCCCATCGTCTCGCTGTCCATAGCCATCGTGGTTGTAGCGGCGCCAACACGGACCGAACGGCGTCTCTACCCTGAGAATCGCGTCCACCACGCGCAGCGAGTCCTCGATGAGCGGGTGCCCGGCCTTGCGGATGCCGTAACGGACGAGCTCGAGGAATCCCGCATCGACGATCTCATTGGCCGGGAACTGCGCGGGCTCGCCGGGAGGTCGGTTGCGGATGGTCACGACACCGCGGTTGGGGTCCTCGTCCGGTTCCGGATCGTACGGGTCCACGGGCCGGATCCGGATGAAGTGCCGCACGATGCCCGGCACCAGCGTGCCGTCGGTCGTGACGGTCCACGCCTCCACGTGGCACTCGAGGAAATCGGCGTGCTGTTGGAGGAACGCAGCCGTTGCCTCGTCCCCGCGCTCGCGGGCAAAGGAGGCCGCGCACGTGAGGGCGGCAATGCTCACCGCGAGGGTCGAAGGCGAGTAGCCACTGTGCTCTTCCCAGCGCTCCTGCGGCGTGGCCGGGCCATGCTGGATCAGGTAGCCGGCGGCGCGCAGCACCATCGGATAAGGATCGAAATCGCGGAGAGCATGGACCTCCCGGAGCTTCCACGCGAGCAGGATCGGGAAGGCGACCTCGTCGAGCTGCACCCCGCGCCAGTACGGCTGCCCGTCAATCCAGAAGTTCTGATGGAATCCGCCGTCGGACAGCTGCGAGCAGGCGAGGTAGATCAGAGCCCGCAGTGGCGTCTCCGCGTTGCCGGACGCCAGGAGCCCGGTCGCGCTGTGCACCATGTCCCTCGTCCACACGAGGTGGTACCCTCCCCGGTCCTCATCGCCCTTTGCCTCCCCCCACGGGATGCTGAGCGACGCGATCATCGCTCCCGGATACGTCTTGTCCTCGTGGGCGAGGAGCAGGCGGTGGCTCGCATGGTAGAGCCGCCCGCCGTCGCCGCTCGCCGCGGCGAGCGGTGCGAGCTGGCGGCAGGCGCGGGCCCACTGCTCGACGAACCGCCCGCGATGCTCGGCAAAGGGGAAGCTGAGCGATTGCAACAGTTCCGTCGTCGCACTGTGCAGACTGTTGCCGAAGCTGAGCCCGAGGGTGAACTCGTGCCCCCCCCTCAGGTCGAGCTCTCCGACGAGGGCGACGTTCCCGTTCTCCGCGACGTCGAACTCCCAGTCCATGCGAAAGTTGTCGGCCAGATCGGTCCAGCCGTCCGTGGTTCCGACGTAGCCGCAGGAGCGCCGAACGAACGGGATGGTGGCTCCCAGGGCGAGCCAGGTGCCGTGCTTCTGGGCCGTCAAGAGCCCACGCCCGGCGGCCTCGGCAACATACCCGCTGTTCCCCCATCCGCCCGCGTCGAGGTGCGGCGCGAGGAGGACGAAGAGCCGGAGCCGGGTGAGGAATCGCGGTTCGCCCTCCAGCCAGGTGCGCACGAGGATGCACGGTTGGTGCGGATCGGCAATGACTTCCTTGATGATGCGATACCGGCCTTCGCGGTCGGTGTTGATGATCCGCGCGCCGAGCGCGTGATTCTCGAATTCCTCCAGACGGGAATCGAGATGGCGGCGCTCGTCGTGGAAGAAGCTCTCGCCGTCGGTCACCAGGTACTGGAGGTCCCGGATCTGCGGGCGGTCGATGGTGGGATGGTACACCTCGTTCACGACACCGCCAGAGACGGTGAACCAGACGGTGCTTCCGGAGGAGTACGCCGTCCCGACGGCGTCCTTGGCGCCCCGCGTCCATCGCGGTGCGATGCCCGGAACGCCAAACGCGCGCGCCGCAGTATGAACGATCGCCATTCACGCCTCTGTTGTCTGCACGATGTTCGGCCTAGCGCTTCCCGATTCGCCGCCCGTGGCGCAGCGCGGGACCGGACCGCGTAGACCGTGAACTCTCGATCTCGAGCACCCGGCACACCCGCGCCAGGCCGTGGGACTTTCCCGTGGAGGGCGAGACAACCGCCTTCATGATCTCGACCTCCTCGGGGCGAGAGGGTCGGCGGCCTCGGCGGCGCGGGCTCGATCGCGCCGCAGCTCGTTGGCCATCGTGATCTCGCCGATCTCCGCCCGCAGCCGCTGGATCTCGTCGTCGCGCTCGTCGGCCGGACGCGACTTCCGTGCCGATTGCCCCGCCGAGACAAACGTCTCCCAACACTCGCCGAGGGTGGCGCCCGTGACGCCGAGCTCGCCCGAGAGCGTGTCGAGGCTCTCGCTCCGAATGAAACGCAGCACGGCCTCCAGCTTGCGCAAGGACGAGAATCGTCCCCGGTCCTCGGCGCGCTCGCCGGGAGCCCCTGCGGTCGCCCTCCGGGCTCCTTCCGGAGCCCCCGGCAATCCCGTCGTCTCCTTCTCCCTCGAGTCCATGTCGGTCTCCCGGGTCGGGGCATTCTGCCCCAGAGGGTTGTCCAGGGAAACCGTGCTGCGGGGGAGAGCCGCGATGCCCCCGACGCGACCCTTCATGGATTCCGAGAGGCTCCTGCGGGCGTCGCGAACGGGTCGGATCGAGACGATCACGCGCGTGAAATAGGCCTGCACCTACGCCTTTTCGAACGCCTCCACCTCGTAGCTCGCGTCGATCCAGGCATCCAGCTCGGCATCACCCCGCCCGGGTCGTCCGGTCTGACCCGTCGGGCCTCGCCACCTACGAAGCCGAGGTGATCTCCCGGGCGGCCCCTATTCACTCGCCGTCACCCCTCGGCGGGTCTGGCGCCTCCTGCCGCGCCTCGTAGCCCCTGATCGCTTCGCGCAGGGCCGGCTCGTAGGTGAGCCCGCGCCAGGAATTCATGCCGAACTTCACGCCGTTCCCCGGGTCGGGGAGCAGGGCCACGCGGAGCACAGCGACGTCGTGCGGCTCGTCGAAGACCACGGCGACCAGCCCGTGCCCTTCCTCGTCGTCGAAGAGCACGGCGCAGAAGGGCGCCCCTGAGATCCCGTTCCGGTGGCGGGCGATCCCGCGGATCCGGATCCTCACGGCCGCTCCCTCCCCTCGTCCTCTCGCGGGTCCCGGGCGGAGAACGTCCGCGTCCAGCAGCCGAGGATCTCGCGTGCGGCCTTCGGGTCGAGCCCGAACGTCTCCTCAAGGCAGGGGCCCGGGCCGAACATGTTCGTGGCCCCGCTCTCGCGCAGCTCGTCGAGGTAGCGGAGGTGCTCCTCGGTCGCCTCGGCCTTCCTCTCGTTCGCGTCCATCGGCTTTCTCCCTTCGCCGGCCCGGCCTCCTCCCCCCCGTCGAACGCGAGCCTGGCGCTCGGCGCGGGGGGCGCAGGCCGATCGGGCAGATTCACGCTCTGCGCAGCACGCGGTTCGAGCGGCGCCGCTTCAGGCGCCCGGCCGAGTAGCCGCGACGGTCCGGAGCCGGTCTCCGTTCGACGGAACGCGGGCGCTCGGACCCGACCGGGCTTCGCCTCAGGACGAGGCGGTGGTCCAGGCAACCCCGAACGCGGCCCGCGTGTGCTTCGCCGCTGAGGTTGCTCTCCGCCTCTCTTCGGCGCGAAGGGAGAGCCATGACCCGGTGGCGCCCGATGCGGCGACCCCTCTCATCCCAGCCGGGCTTCCTCCGCAGCGACCGGCATCGTACCGCCTGCCGATCTCTAGGCGCGGCCGAGGCTTACCGTCGCCCCCGGCGAGACAATCGCCCCGTAACCTGCACCGCGGCCCCCGCGCCTTCGCGGATGGCTCCTCTGAACGCTTCCGCTTACCCCACGATCGACACGCCTGCCAGGGCGCGCCGCAGGATAGATGCAGACTCTTGCTCGGTCAGCTCCGTCCCAGTGATTGCCGGCTCCAAATAGACGATCATGACCTCCTGGCGCCGGCTCTCCCCCGGCAGGTAAACGAGCCTCGCCCGCGTCGCCGGCGTCGGAACCGCATAGCCCGCCAGCTCCAGGTATTCGTACGCCCGCCTCCGGTCGGAGTCCGGCGCCGGCGGTTCCGCAAACCGCCGAACGTGTGCCCGTAGCTCCAGGCCGCTGAGAATCACGGGTCTGTCCGCGTCGTACGAGTACGGGCCGCTGCGCCCCGGCAGGAATCGCTCGAACTGTATCCAATACATTCGCCGGATGGCCTTTTGGTCGTTCGCTTCGACGAAGAAGTGCTGCTCGGCGTCCACCGTGCCGCGAAGCACGAACCGCTGCCCGCCGACGTACTTGAAGCTCTCCTCCACCCGAATCCGGATGGGTGGATCGCCCACGGAGGTGAGTACTTGCCCGGCCACCGAGCGCTCGGGCTGCAGCGAATCCGGCGCCATCTGCCGCAGCACCCGGTCGAGCACGGGGTCCCGACCTGCGACGTAGTCCGCGAAGCGCTCACGCACGACGATCGCCGGCGCCAGGGATTCGCTCTGGCCGCCACGGTCCGTTCGCCCGTTCATGCGGCTGGCCCAGGTGAAAGGCACGTGGTGCGCCGGCGTCTCGGCGCTACGCGTCTCGCCATAGAAATTCGGCCGCCCGCCGCTGGGCTCGCCAACGAGCGTGGCGCGCGTGCGGTTGACGAAGTCGAGCGCCGCCCACAACGCCGCCGAGAACGTCTCATGGCCGACGACGACGAAGAGACGGTCGGGCTGGTTGATCCGATCGAGCCCAGCGAGCCCCTCGACGAACGGGAGCAGCAACTCTCGCGAGCCGCCGCTGTTGTGCCGCAGGTCCACGACGAGGCGCCCCACGGCGCCCGTGCCGATGTCGGCGAGCACTCCCGAACAGAACTCCGGCAGCGTCGCGTGACCGGGCTGGTTCGACACGGATTTGATCTGCGCGTAGAGCGTCTCGCCGTCCTCGAGCATGGTCTTCCATGCAAACGTCTCCGGCGCGCGGCGGTGCAGCGGCGGCCTCGTCCCTGCGATTCCGTGGAGGTCGCGCAGCGGCGGCCCGGTGTTTGGCTCGACCGACTCCACCCAAGCTCGTGGAGGAGTCCGTTCCGATCGACCGCCAACACGACGCGATCCACCGAGCCGCTGACGCCAGTCGCCGCCACCACCTCCGGGATCACCAGCAGCCGGCGGGCGACGCGGATCACACCGTGCTCGTTGTCACGCCACACGAGCAGCGTGACCGCGCGCAGCGCCTGGTCGAGCGGGAGCCGGCCGAGGCGCACGACGCGGCCGCCCACGAGATCCTCGTACGGCTTCGCGGCCGCCACCACGAACCAGCCGTCGGCGAAGGCCTCGAGCCGCACCGGCAGGACGTGGAACCCGAGCGTGGCGGGGTCCCACGGCCAGGGTAGTCGCGTGTGGCCGTCGCCGACCGCCGCGACAAGCTTGTCCATCTCGACGACGATCTCGTGGCGCTGCAAGTGCGGGATCGCGGCGTCCAGCTTGGCGGCGGCTGCGCGGAACTCCGACTCGGAGATGCGATGAAAGGGCTCCGCGTGCCCGCGGGTGATCGCATCGACGACGAAGGCGAGATCGGCGCGCCAGCCAGCGGCCTCCGCTGCGCTTGACCCGCCGCGCAGGGCCGCGCATCCTGCGCCACAGAGGGCGAGCGCCGCGACGAAGGTGGCGATCCGGGCAATCTTCGCGGGGAGGGCCGCGAATTGGAGAGAGGTCGGCGGACCCGACCTGCCGATACGCCCCTTTGTCGTCGGCCCCGACTCGGCGACGAGGGCGGTCTTCCGGGAGACGGTCCTCGGGAAAGACGACTACGCAGGATGCGAGGATGTCCGGCCCGACGCCGCGATCGTCGAGAGGGTCGCGCGGGAACCGGGGGGCGTGGGTCAGATCAGTTTCGCCTTCCTCGAGGGGGCCGCAGGGGTCCGCGTCGTGTCGGTGGGGGGAGAGGAGCCGACGGTCACGAACTTCTCCGACCCGATCGCCCGGCCCCTCTATCTTCCCTGGCGCGGGGTAAATCCCGCGGTCGAGGCGTTCGTCGAGTGGACGCTCGGCGAGGAGGGACAGCTCGTGGTGATGCGACGGTTCGTCGGCGCGGGGGTCGTCGCGTCGCTGCGCCCCCCGCCCAAGTCTGAGGAAAGGGGGATCCTGGTCGTCCGCACGGACACTTTCGTCCACCGCGAAGGGGATACCCTCTACTACCCGCACCTCCCCTACGAGATCCGCCGGCGCGACGGGACGCTGGTGCGGCGTGTTCGCAACCGCATCGGGGAAGCCGACGAGCGCCCGACGCCGGTCGAACTCGCGCCCGGGACGTACCTCGTCCGGGCGGAGAGCGAGGAGGGTGGGCCGGTCGACTTCCTCGTGAAGATCGAGCCGGGAGGGACGCTCGAAGCGCGGGTGGAGGATCTGAAGAAGTGAAATCCCTTGCGGCGGGGGCGGTCGCCTGACTCGTCGTTCGAGAATCGTGAACGGTTACGGGCTGAGCGGCAGGCGCGCCGGGTGGTACGCGCGCCGCGATTCGAACGCGGGAGCTTCGGCTACGGAGGCTGCTCTCCGCTCTCTCCCTCGCGGACGGAGAGGCGGGCCGTGCTCGAGTGCGATGCGTCGACTCCTCCAGTCTCAGCCGGCCCGCCCGGAAGCGACCGGCACGGGCGCCGTCGGCCGATCTGCGGGGACGGCCGAGGCTTGCCGCCGTCCCCTACGAGAAGGTCTCCGCGTGACCTGCAACGCGGTGCCGTCGAGTGCGCGGCTGGCTCCCGAAGGACCCCATCGAGATCTCGCCAGCCTTCCTTCCCCCGGCCCCGCTCCCCGAGGAAGCGCAGGAGCGCCCGGACCTCCGGGGGAGGGGAGGTGACCCGGCCCTTGCCCCAGAACCGCAGACTGATGTAGATGTCGTCCTTATCCACGTTGGCGCACGAGGCCTCTTGGCGGCACCGGCCGCCACGCCTCGGGCGCCATTCCCGTTTCTGGAGAACATCTGGGGGAGCCGCGTCTCTCAGCTCAACTCCGATCTGCCCTCGGGGCACCTACGAAGGTGAAATGCACCCCGGCCTCCGCGACCCTGCGCCAGCAGGGCCGGAGCGTCGTCGACTTCGTCACGCAGGCGTGCGAGGCCGCCCTGCACGGTCAGGCTCCGCCCTCTCTCCTCCCCATCCCCGCGTCACGCACGCCGGTCGCCATCAGTGCCTGACCCCCGTGAACGGTTACCCGAGAACTACGTGGTTGACCCCAGCCGAAGGCGTTCTCCGCGGTCGAGCCGTGAGGCTCGGCGAAACGGCGGGAATCAGCCCCTCCTGCCTACGCAGACCCTAAGGCGGGGGTCCTGCGGACTCGACGAGGAAGGCGACGATGCGCACCCTCGATCCGCATCGAACGCAGAGTAGGGGGTCGACTTCGAAGACCTTGCGAAGGAGGCCCGCCCAGGATGCGCGGGAGTGGAGTTCGCTCTCGGCAGGGGGCTCCGGTGATCGCGCGGGGAGGAGGGAGGGTCAGCGGGGAATCGCGGCCGCGGAGCGGGGGGAGCGCGTCACCGCTCGCCATCCCGCTTCTCTCCGCCGCCCGGGGGAGTCGCGCTGCCCTTCGCCGCGGCCTCGCGAAAGCGTGCCAGGGACGCTTCGAGCGAGCTGCGGAGGTTCTCGTCCGGATTGCCGGAAGCCTTCAGAACCCCGAGCGCCTTCTCCTCCGCTTGGACCGCGGCCTTCGCGTCACCGTTCGCGAACAAGGCCTGGGCGAGCGTGTCGAGGCAAGGACCGTTCGACCCCTTCGACAACTCCACGGCTCGCCGCGCGGCCGGCAGCGCCGCGACAGGATCGCGGTGCTCGGGAGGAGTCGCCGGATCCACGAGGAAGCAGGCGAGCTCGTTCCACGCGACGGCGTCGTCCGGTAGGTCCCTGACCCATCGCTCGTAGACCTCGCGAGCGCCCTGCAGGTCGCCGGATTCCTGGAGCGTCTGGGAGAGGTTTCGGCGAACGAGGCCACTCCCGGGGTCGATCCCGAGGGCGCGGCGGTACTCCTCGATCGCCCCCGGACGATCCCCCGTTCCCAGGAGCGCGTTGCCCAGGTTGGAGTGCGCCACGGCATTCCTGGGGTCGACCTCGAGGGCGCGGCGGTACTCCTCGATCGCGCCCTGCAGATCGCCCGAGACCGCGAGCAGGATGCCCAGGGTGACGTGTGAGTTGGCGTGCCGTGGGTCGATCTCGAGGGCGCGGCGAGACTCCTCGAGCGCTCCCTTGCGATCGCCCGACTCCTCGAGCGCGCGGCTGAGGCCGAGGTGTGCATCGACGCGCCCAGGGTCGATCTCGAGGACGCGGCGGTACTCCTCGATCGCCCCCTGACGATCCCCCGATTTCATGAGTACGACGCCCAGATTGTTGCGCGCGACGGTGTTCCGCGGGTCGATCTCCAAGGCACGACGGAACTCCCCGATCGCCCCCTGACGATCCCCCGATTCTTCGAGCGCGTTGCCCAGGCCGCCGTGCGCATCGACGTGTCCGGGGTCGATCTCGAGGGCGCGGCGGTACTCCTCGATCGCTCCGTGGGGATCGCCCGACTTCTTGAGCGCGTTGGCCAGGATGTAGTGCACGACGACATTCCGGGGGTTGATCCCGAGAGCGCGACGGTACTCTTCGATCGCTCCCTGGAGGTCGCCCGAGTCCTGGAGCACAGCTCCCAGGTTGTGGTGTGCGTCGACGCTTCGCGGGTCGACCTCGAGCGCGCGACGGCACTCTTCGATCGCCCCCTGAGGATCGCCCGAGTCTCGGAGCGCAACGCCCAGGTTGGAGTGCGCGAAGGCGTTCCGCGGCTCGATCTCAAGGGCGCGGCGGTAGGCGGCGATCCTGGGAGGCTGGCCCTTCTGCTGCGTGAAGGCGATCCAGAGCCAGCCCGTTGCCGATCCGGGCCATAGGGCCTGGATCGCCTCCGCGGTTTCCTGCGCCGCAGCCGCGTCTTGCGCGTGACCCGCCGCGTGCGCGCGCTCGAAGTGGAAGAGCGCGCGTGGCGAGGAGGACATCAGGCAGGCGCGGTTCAGGAGGGCCAGCGCTCGAGCGGACGCCGGCGGGTCTCCATGCTCACCCTTCGCCATCTGACGCTTGGCCTCGAGGAAAAGGGAGAGGGCCCCCTCCGGTGTCCCAAGTCTCCTCTCGAGATCGTTTGCCTCGGCCGAGCGCCCCAGCGCGTGCAGCACGTCCATGCGGATCCGATCGAGGGCTGCAGGATCGGAGACGGTTCGTCCCTGTCGATCGAGGACCGCGAGCGCCTCGTCCGCCCGGCCGGCCGACAGATGCGCGAGTGCGATCCCCGCGATCGCCTCCGTGCTGCGGGAGTCGAGCGCGAGAGCGGCTTTCAGACCGGCGATCGCCTTCTCCGGCGTCCCCTCGCCAAGCTCCAGGTAGCCCTCCTCCAGATGTCCCTCGACCTCCTCCCTCGAGCGCTGCTCCGCTGCCGCCCGGATCTCCGGAGCCTTCGCGATCACCCAGCCTCCCAGCCCCGCGACGACCGGCGTGCCGAGCAGTAGAACCCCGACCAGCGTTGCCTTCGCCGGCTCGCGCTGCGCGAAGCGGCGGATCCGCGTCGACATCGACGCACGCCTCGCGGCGATCGGGCGGTACTGCAGGAACGCCCGGAGGTCCGCCGCCATCGCGCCCGCCGTCTCGTAGCGACGGTCGGGATCCTTCTCGAGCGCCTTCAGGACGATCGTCGCGAGATCCGGCGCGAGCCTGGGATTGTGTTTTTGCGGATCGATAGGCTCCTTCGTCACGATCCTCCCGAGCACTTCCTGGCTCGTCCGCCCGGGGAAGGGCCAGCGCAGCGTCAGGAGCTCGTACAGGGTCGCGCCGAGCGAGAAGACGTCCGTGCGGTGGTCGACCTTCATCCGCCGCGCCATGGCCTGCTCGGGGGAGACGTAGTAGGGCGTGCCTGCGAATTCACCGGTCTGCGTCAACGAGGGAAGACTCTCCTCCCGCGCGATCCCGAAGTCGGTCAGCGCCGGCGCGCCGTCGGCGCGGAGCAGGATGTTCGCGGGCTTGACGTCGCGGTGGATCACGCCGGCCTTGTGCGCGTAGTCCAGGGCATCGGCGACTCCTGCAACGAGCTTCACCGCGGTCTCGATGTAGGGCTTGTTCCACGCCGCCGTGGCCGGATCGCGAGCGGCCGCCGCCGGAGCGTCCCGCGGCGTGGGTGAAGCATCTCCCGGGGTGGGGGGCCTCCTCGCCGCGCCTCCTCCACCGGGGACCGCAGTGTGGAGCGCATCGAAGCCCTCGTGCCTCATCCGATCGATCATCCGGCCGAGCGAGGTTCCCTCGACCAGCTCCATCGCGAAGAAGTACGTCCCGTCCTGCTCCCCCACCGCGAGGATCTCGACGATCCCCGGATGCCGCAGTTTCGCCGCGGATCGCGCCTCTCTCTGGAAGCGCTCGATCGTCCGCTGATCGAGCGTCAGGTGCGCGGGCAGCACCTTGAGCGCGACGCGGCGCTGCAGGCTCGTCTGCTCGGCCTCGTACACGACTCCCACCCCCCCGCGACCGAGCTCGCGCACGATGCGGAAGTCGCCGAGAGTCTGCCCGGAAGGAATCGACGGCTTGGGGACGGGATCTTCCACGCCTGCAGAATCTCCGCTCACCGCGCGCACATTTTATCTCCCTTCGTCAAGGCATTCCGTCCTGCGTCCGGCGGCCTCCGAGAGCTTGGTACCTTCGGTCGGGCCCTCCCTGCCAGAATGGGCGAGACCCCCGCCCTGGAACCTCTTTTGGTTCTTCCGGGTCTTGCATGGGTAGGCAAGGGTAGCTTCAGTCCTTCCGTTGAGGCCCTCTCGCTTCGCTCATTCCTTTGAGGGCCTCGGCTTCAGGGCGAAAAAATCGGGGATTCGGAAGGATGGCGTTTCGAGGGGGCGGTCGCAGGGGAGGAAGGGGGCGGGAAGCAGGCGGTCCCCGACTCCCGTCTCATGCGAGACATCGAGTGTGTTGGCTGCGACGCGGATCCTTCGCATCAGCTGAGACGAGGCCTGGTACCCGATCGAGCGGGCGGTTCGTTGAGGCCGGCTGGCGAAGGCCACCCGCATCCACGCCCGGATCGCTTGGCCCGCACTCGCACCATCGCACCGCTCCCAGGCCCCGCGGGCTCCCATCCGGGGAGCGGCCCTTTCGCCTCCCCCGACCTGCCGGGACAAGCCCTTGCCTGCAGCACGGAGCGGGCGCACCTTGCTGCGATGACTTCCCCGAAGGCGCCGCGTCGGAAGGGAGACAGGAGCGGTCCCCTCGAGAGGCTTCGAGACCTGCTGGGCAAGGCAGGCAACACCCGAGGCCTCGAGGTGACCGAGCGCCAGGGCTCCTGGGTGCTCTCCCGGCGCGAGGAGGTGGGGCCGGGGGCGAAGCGCGAGACCGTGCCCCGGGTGAAACTCACCCCCTTGGGAGGGAGCCGCTACGGTCTCTCCGTCTTCCGACATACCGAGCGATGGGAGGAAGACCCTCTACGTCGGCACCCCCGAGCAGCTCGTCGCGCTCCTCGACGGGCAACTCGGCTTCCTCGTGGCGGAGTGGGCCTGACCGCGATCCCGGGCCCCCGAGGAACGGGTAACGAACTATCGGGATGAAGTACTAGCCCGCTCTCCGCCTCTCTTTCGCCTGGACGGAGAGCCACGCCGCGCCAGAGCCCGACGCCTCGACCCCTTTCTTCTCAACCGGGTCCATCAGAGTGCTACCGGCTCGAGCGCCACCCCCCCATCTTCGCCACCGTCCGAGACTTACCGTCGTGCCCGGCGGAACGGTCGCCCCGTGATGCGCACCACGGGGCCCGCGACTTCGCGGCTGGCTCCGCGAGGGGAACGCACTCTCGAACTCGCAGGGAGAGAGCTTCCCCGGGAGTTCCCCGCGGGTTCCCCGGAATCTGGGCCCTCAGGAAAACCCCGCGTCTCAACGAAAGGTCGCAAGTCTCTTGCGGCGAAATGGTTGTGTCGATGGGCCATGTTGCCACGTGAAGCGGATCGAGGACTTCGGGGAAGTCGGGACGGAGCGGAGTGGCGGCGAGCTATCCCCACCGCCTGAACAGACCAAGAGCGAGTCCTCCCCCGATCGGAACTCGCGTGGGGGGGCTCCACCACGCGCTCCTACGCCGTCGCGCCGCGGCTCGGCGAGTCGGCGAACCCCGATTCTCGCCGGCGCCCCTGTTCGAGGGGCTCATCCTTGACGCTCGGATTTCCGATGGCATCTCTAGCAAGTACCCTAGTTGCAGGAGTCACCATGACCGAAAAGGTTTCCACGATCGACGTCCGCCAGCGGATCGGCGACCTGCTCAATCGGGTCGCCCTCCGGCACGACGAGTTCATCATCGAGCGCAAGGGTAAGCCGCTCGCCGCTCTCGTCCCCGTCGAGCGCCTCGTGCAGATGCGGCGCTTCGCTCGGCGCCAGGGACTCGACTTCCTCGAGCGGCAGAAGAAGGGGCCGCTCGGCGAGGCGGGCGCGATGGAGCTGGCCCTCGAAGCGCAGCGCTGGGCTCGGAAGTGGGCCCGGAGGCCGCGTCCCAGGGCGAAGTGAACGGTGCTCCGCGCCGTCCTCGACGCGAACGGCTACGTGAGCGCCCTCCTCCATCCCGAAGGACCTCCCGGCCAGATCCTCCTGCGGCTCCTCCGGGATGAGGCCTTCGAGGTCGTCCTCTCTCCTCCGATCATCGAGGAGGTGCTCCGGGCCCTGAGCTACCCGAAGGTCCGCCGACACCTTCACCCAGGGATCCAGCCCGAGTCGTGGTTCGAGGACGTCGCGGTGCTCGCCGACATGGTCGGCGGGGATCTCGATCTGCCGGACGTCTGTGGCGATCCCGACGACGCGAAGTACCTCGCGGCCGCGCTCGAAGGGCGGGCCGCGTTCGTCGTCACCGGGGACCGGGAGTTCCTCGCGCTCAAGGAGCATGAGGGGGTGGCGATCGTCACGCCGCGTGCGTTCCTCGAGCTCCTGCGCGCCTGAAGCGAGGCTGGCTCCTCGGGCGTTCCTTCCGACGGTGTGTCCGAGGCCAGCGGGTCAGGATCGGGCCGGGATCCGACCAGCAACGCCGCGAACCTCGAACAAATCCACCCCCGGAGAAAGGTCACGCGACCGCAGCGAGCCGTCCGAACGTGGGGGAGCACCGACTCCCCTACGCCTGCTCCCGCTGCAATGCCGCCTCCAGATCGCGGAGAGCGAAGGGCCCCATCTCGCCATCCACGGCCGCTCCCTCCCCCCGTCCTCTCGCGGGTGCCGGGCGGAGAATGTCCGCATCCAGCAGGCGAGGATCTCGCGTGCGGCCTTCGGGTCGAGCCCGAACGTCTCCTTGAGGTAGGGACCCGCGCCGAACATATTCGTGACCCCGCTCTCGCGAAGCTCGTCGAGGTAGCGAAGGTGCTCTTCGGTCGCCTCGGCCTCCCTCTCGCTCGCGTCCATCGGGCTTCTCCCTTCGCCGGCCCGGCGCCCCCGCCGTCGAGCGCGACCCTGGCGCTCGGCGCGGGGGGCGCAAGCCGGTCGAGCAGATTCACGCTCTGCCGAGCATGGATGTCGAGCGGCGCCGCTGGACGCACCCGGCCGAGTAGGCGCGACGGTCTGAGGCCGGTCTCCGTTCGACGGAACGCGGGCGTTCGGACGCGGCCTGGCCCAGGCTCAGGACGGGACGGCGCTCCAGGGGACCCGAACGCAGGCCCGCGTGTGTCTCGCCGCTGAGGTTGCTCTCCACCTCTCTCCTGCGGGAGGGGAGACCCATGCCGGGCTGGCGCCCGATGCGGCAACCCCTCTCCTCCCGGCCGGGTTCCCTACGGAGCGACCGGCATCGATACCGCCTGCTGATCTCTAGGCGCGGCCAAGGCTTACCGCCGTCCCCTGCGAGAAGGTCGCCCCGCGACGCGCAACGCGGGGCCCGCGACTTCGCGGCTGGCTCCGCGAGGGAAACGCTCCCTCGAACTCCCGCGGAGAGCCCTTCCCGAGGCTCCGGGCCCATCGCTCGCGCCCCGCGCCGCCTCAGCAGCGCGTGCGCATGGACTCGCGCGCGCGCTCCTGCGCCGCGGGACTCTCGAAGCCCTTCGACCTCGCGTAGGCCCACGTCTTCTCCAGCGTCGGCGCGGCTTCGGGCGTCTTGCAGGCCGTGTCGCCGTGATCGATCTCGACCGTCCCGATCCGCTCGGCGGCGGCGGTCGCCGATTTGCGCAGGGCGACGCTGCGGCAGCCGATCGCGATGAGGGCGTGCAGCATCGCCAGGCGCTGCGCGTTCGGCGACGCCTGGATCGACCTCTCGATCTCCGCGAGACGCTGCGCGAACCACGCGTCGGGCGTCGCCTCGTCGCGCATCGCCATCGCGCCGACGAGCGACCACCCGGCGCAGCGCAGCGCCTCGCCCGGCGCGGCGAGCCACGCCTCGCACCGGCTCCGCCCATGAGGTCCCTCGGCGGCGAGATTCGCCACGTAGGCTCCGCACATCCGGGCGTTCGGCGCCTCCGCCCACCGGTCGAGGTCGGAAGGCGACATCCGGGCGGGGTCGGCGAGCTTCACCGCCAGATTGCGCGCGTCGAAGTTGCCGGTGTCCCACAGGGCCAGCGCGAGCTCCTGATCGACGCCGATGCGCTTCCACAGCGTCTTCAGCGTGGCGAAGCTCACTCCGAACATCGGCTCCGGGGCCCCGTGGCGCGCGTAGGTCTTGCGCGTCTGCGCGGAGCCCGCCTTCTCGAGGGCGGACATCGCCTCGGCGAGCGTCATGCGCGGCGCGGCGGGCTTCGCGGCCTTGCGCGCGGGCGGCGTCTTCGTCTTGGCGGGCATGGCGATCTCCTTCGCATGGACTCGGTGCGGACGCGGCATCATGGCCGCAGGACCGCCGCCGGTCGATGGCCGCAGGGACGGGCGCTCCGGGGGGCGACCCCGAGGCCCGTGACGGTCGGGATCTCGAGGTTTGTCAAGAGCGGCGCCGGCCCCGCGGGCCCCTGCCCGTGGAGGGAGAGCCCGACGAGAGCCGGCCTCTTCGCATCCACCGGAGACGTGAACGGGGACGGCTTCGCCCCGGTCTTCGCCCTCGCGCAACCCGCGCCGGAGGCGTTCGCGGGGTTTGGAGTCGCCGTCTCCGCGGGGGACCTAAACTGGGACGGCCTCCACGAGGTCGTGGCCGGCACCGATTCCGGGGACTCGGCGGGGGTCCCCGATGCCGGCGAGGCGTTCGTCTTCGTCCCACAGATCGACCTGGGCCCGAGCGCGCCCCTCTCTCGGCGCCGGTCGGAAGAACGGTCGCGTTCTCCCTCGACGCCGGGGGAGCAAGGTAGAGTGCGAAGATGAAGGCGGGGGGCGCGGGAGGCGGTCGATCGGCGCCGGAGCTGCGCGCGGCCGCCGAGCTCGCGCTCGTCGTGGCGATCACCCTCGGGCCATGGGTCTTCCACCGGATCCCGGTCAACCGGACGCTGGCGATCCTTGCCTTGGGGTGGTGGTCCCTTCGAGTCCGCCGGGTCGGCTGGAAGGGGGTGGGTCTCGCGCGCCCCTCGAGTTGGCGGCACACGGTCGCGACCGGCGTCGCCACCGGCGTCCTCCTCCAGGCCCTCAGCGAGTTCGTGACCGGGCCGCTCCTCTCGCGGATCCTCCATTCGAAGCCCGATCTGTCCTTGTTCAGGCCGATCGTGGGCCATCCGGGAAAGCTCCTCTGGTGCCTCGCGCTCGTCTGGATGTTCGCGGCGTTCGGAGAGGAGATGGCGTTCCGTGGCTACGTGTTGAATCGCGCGGCCGAGCTCGGCGGCGGAGGGAGGCTGGCGTGGGCGGTGGCACTCCCCTTCGCTTCCGTCCTGTTCGGGATGGGCCACAGCTACCAGGGCGCGGTGGGGATGGTCGACAACGGCCTCTACGCCCTCGCCCTCGGAGGGGTCTACCTCGCCTGTGGCCGGAACCTCTGGGTCGCGATCCTCGCGCACGGAACGTCGGACACGATCGCCCTGGGGGCGGCGTTCCTCGGGCATCTGTGACCCGCCGCTCGTGGGGCGGGTTCCTTCGAGAAGGACCAAGGCCCCCCCCGGGGGCTCCCTCCAAGCCCTTGGCGCCGAGGAGGCCGGCGGTCCCACCCCCCCTCGCGTCTCCGACGGCAAACGTCGAGTCGGAGCGGAGCGCGAAGGCAGCGATCAAGGGGAGGCGCGAAAACAGCGCGGGGCCCGCGACTTCGCGGCTGGCTCCGCGAGAAGGACTTGAACCTTCAACAACCCGGTTAACAGCCGGGTGCTCTACCAATTGAGCTATCGCGGAATCCGACGTGTTTCGGTCGAACAGGGGGCGAGAGAATACCCTCCGACGCAATC
Organism: Planctomycetota bacterium; assembly: GCA_035695825.1. Classification (GTDB taxonomy): domain Bacteria; phylum Planctomycetota; class UBA1135; order UBA1135; family JAKEFM01; genus JAKEFM01. Next base: position 518,224 of record DASRRH010000026.1, read on the forward strand.
CGGGCAAGCCGCCCCTGGCCCCCTCACACGGCGTAGGAGAGGAGCCGCGAGAGGTCGTCCCGCATCTTCTCGCGGCTGACGATCCCGTCGATCTGCCCCTTCTCGAGCAGGAACTCGGCCCGCTGGAACCCCTTCGGCAGGTCCTGCTTGATCGTCTGCTGGATCACGCGCGGCCCGGCGAACCCGATCAGGGCCCCGGGCTCCGCGAGGACCACGTCCGTCACCGAGGCAAAGGAGGCGGTGACGCCTCCGGTCGTCGGGTGCGTGAGGACCGAGACCGAGAACCCTCCCTCGCGCGAGAAGCGCTCGAGCGCCGCGCAGGTCTTCGCCATCTGCATGAGGGAGATCACCCCCTCGTGCATCCGGGCCCCGCCGGAGGAGGTGAACAGGACCGCGGGGACCCTCCGCTCCCCCGCCGTCTCGATCGCCCGCGCGACCCTCTCCCCCACGACCTCCCCCATCGAGCCGCCGAGGAAGCCGAACTCGAGGACGACGATCACGACGGGGGTCCCCTTGATCCTCCCCGTCCCCGCGACGGCCGCCTCGGAGACGCCGACCTTCTCCCGGGTCTGCCGGATCTTCTCGAGGTAGGGGATCTTGTCGGAGAAGCCGAGGGGGTCGCGGGTCTCGAGGTCGGAGGCGATCTCCTGGTAGGTCCCGGGGTCGAGCGTGATCTCGAGGCGCTCCTTCGAGCCGATCGTGAAGTGGAAGTTGCAGTTCGGGCAGACCCGCCGCCTCGACTCGACCTCCTTGCGGAAGACGATCTGCCCGCAGGCCTCGCACTTGAGCCACAGGCCTCCGGGGATGTCCCGCTTCTTGCCGAATCGGCTGCTCCAGCCCAAGGATCCCCCTAGCCCCGGGAAGCGGCCGCGAACGCGCCGGTGCGGATCGCTTCGATCGCCTCGCGGAGATCCTTCTCCCCGTACACCGCCGTCCCGGCGACGAGGACGTTCGCCCCCGCCGCCGCGGCGCGCGCGGCGGTCGCGGGGGTGATCCCACCGTCGATCGAGAGATCCCCCTTCCAACCGAACTCCTCGCGGAGCGTCCGGACCTTCCCGAGCACGTCCTCCCGGAAGCTCTGCCCGCCGAACCCCGGCATCACGGACATCACGAGGACGAGGTCGAGCGCTCCCAGGTAGGGGCGGAGCCGCTCGACCGGCGTGTCGGGGTTCAGGCTCAGGCCGACCCTGCACCCGAGCCTCCGGAAGGCCTCGATCACCGGTCGCGGGTCGGGGACCGCCTCCACGTGGAAGGTGCAGGAGTCGGAGCCCGCCTTCACGAAGGCCTCGGCGTATCGAGCGGGCTCCTCGATCATCAGGTGGACGTCGAGGGGGCGCTTCGCGACCCGGCGGATCGCCTTCACCACGGGCGGGCCGATCGTCAGGTTCGGCACGAAGTGGCCGTCCATGACGTCGACGTGGTGCCAGTCGGCCCCCCCCTCCTCCGCCCGCAAGATCTCCTCCCCGAGCCTCGAGAAGTCGCAGGCGAGGAGGGAGGGTGCGACGCGGATCGGAAGGTGCCCTGTCGACATGGGGGCGACCAATTCTAGCCCCCGGAAAGAAGGGGGACGCCGTTCCCCCCCCTTCTCAGGCGCAGGGGAGGGAGGCGATTCCCGGAAGTTCCTTCCCTTCCAGGAGTTCGAGTGAAGCCCCTCCTCCGGTCGAGACGTGGGAGATCCTTGGAGCGAGCCCGAGCGAGTGGATCGCCGCGACGGAATCCCCCCCTCCGACGACCGTGAAGCCGCCGCACTCCGCGACGGCCCGGGCGACCGCCTCGGTCCCCCCCCGAAACGCGGGCCACTCGAAGACTCCCATCGGTCCATTCCAGACGACCGTCCTCGCCCCCTTCAGGGCCGCGGCGAACCGCTCGCGGCTCTGCGGTCCGATGTCGAGGCCGCGCCACCCTTCCGCCACCCCCCCCTCGCAGATCCGGGGAGGGGCGTCCCGGGCGAAGCGCTCCGCGCAGACGTGGTCGGAGGGGAGCTCGAAGGGGACCCCGCGCCGGGCGGCTTCCCGGAGGATCCTCTTCGCCGTCTCGATCCGGCCCGTCTCGACGAGGGAGTCCCCGACCCGCAGCCCCTCGGCGGCGAGGAAGGTGTAGGCCATCCCCCCTCCGACGACGAACCGGTCGACCCGAGGGATCAGGTTTTCCAGGACGGGGATCTTGTCGGAGACCTTCGCCCCCCCGATCACGGCGACGAAGGGCCGGTCGGGTTTCCCGAGGACGCGGGCGAAGGCGTCGATCTCCTTGGCGAGGAGGTAGCCGGCCGCCGAGGGAAGGCGGGAGGGGAGCGCGCTCACCGAGGCGTGCGGGCGGTGGGCCGCGCCGAAGGCGTCGTTCACGAAGGCGTCCCCCAGTCGAGCGAGGGCGTCCGCGAAGGCGCCGTCCCCCTTCTCCTCCCCCGCGTGGAAGCGGAGGTTCTCGAGGAGGGCCACCCCCCCTGCGGGCAGGGCGCGCGCGACCTTCTCGGCCTCCGGCCCGACGCAGTCCTCCGCGAAGGCGACGGGCCGGCCGAGGAGCTCGGCGAGGCGCGCGGCGACGGGGCGGAGGGAGAACTTCGCCTCGGGCTTCCCCTTGGGGCGGCCGAGGTGGGACATCAGGATCGCCCCCCCTCCCCGCTCGAGGATCGCCCGGATCGTCGGGAGCGACTCGCGGATCCGGGTGTCGTCGGCGATCGAGCCGTCCTCCCCGAGGGGGACGTTGAAGTCGACGCGGACCAGGACGCGCTTCCCCCGGAGGTCCAGGGCGTCGAGAATCCGCCGCCTCATCTAGCGGACGGCGTGGGCGTAGGCGATCAGGTCGCAGACGCGGTTGCTGTACCCCCACTCGTTGTCGTACCAGCCGATCGTCTTCACGAGCCCGCCCGGGACCGCCATCGTCGACTTCGCGTCGAGGACGCAGGAGACGGGGTTCCCGACGACGTCGGAGGAGACGATCGGGTCCTCCGTGTACTCGAGGATCCCCTTGAGCGGCCCCGCGGCGGCTTCCCGGAACGCGGCGTTCACCTCGGCGGGCGTCGCCGGCCGCTTCAACGCCACGACGAGGTCGGTCACCGATCCGTCCGGGACGGGAACCCGCAGCGCGAAGCCGTCGAGCTTCCCCTTGAGGTCGGGGATCACCTCCCCCACCGCGCGGGCCGCCCCCGTCGTCGTCGGGATGATGTTCGTCGCCGCCGCCCGGGCGCGGCGCGGGTCCTTGTGCACGAGGTCGAGGATCCGCTGGTCGTTCGTGTAGGCGTGGACCGTCGTCATCAGCCCCTTCTCGATCCCGAAGGCCTCGTGGAGGACCTTCGCCATCGGGGCGACGCAGTTCGTCGTGCAGGAGGCGTTCGAGACGATCTTGTGCTCGGGCTTGAGCGCCTTCTCGTTCACCCCCATCACGACCGTGCAGTCGATCGCGTCCTTCGCCGGGACCGTGAGGAGGACCTTCTTCGCCCCCGCCGTCAGGTGCTTCGAGCAATCCGCCTTGCTCGTGAAGACCCCCGTCGACTCGACGGCGAAGTCGACGCCGAGGGCCCTCCAGGGCAGATTCGCCGGATCCTTCTCCGCCGTGACCCGGATCTCCTTCCCGTTCACCCGGAGCTTCCCCTCGGAGGCCTCGACCGTCCCCTTGAAGCGCCCGTGGACGGAGTCGTAGCGGAGGAGGTAGGCCAGCATCGGCGCGTCGGTGAGGTCGTTCACGGACACAACCTCGAAGTCCTTCCGCGCGGACATGGCGCGGAAGACCATCCGCCCGATGCGGCCGAAACCGTTGATCCCGACGACGATCGGCATGATCCTTCTCCCGGAGCGCGAGGGTTCGACGAGGGCGAAAGGGACAGACTAAGGGGGCCTCTCCTCCCCTTCAAGCGAAGTGGACGCGCTCGTCGCCTCCGTTCTCGAGATTTCCGCCGCGCGCGGGTGGCTGCGCGCCGGCTCCCGCCTCCTCGTCGCCTGCTCGGGAGGGGGCGACTCGTGCTTCCTGCTGCGCGCGCTCGCCGCCGGGGCGGAACGGCGTCGCTACGACCTCGCCTGCCTGCACGTCCACCACGGGCTCCGCGGAGCGGAGGCCGACGCCGACGCCTCCTTCGTCGAGGCCCTCGCCCGCGACCTCGACCTCCCCTTCGCGCTGCGGCGCGTCGACGTCCCGGGCGAGAGGCTCCGCCGCGGCCGCGGCTCGGTCGAGGCGGTCGCTCGGGAGCTCCGCTACGCGGCGTTCGTCGAGGTCGCCCGGGAGCTCTCCTGCCCGACCGTCGCGACCGGTCACACGCGGGACGACCTCGTCGAGACGGTCCTCCTCGGCCTGCTCCGCGGCGGCGGGATGCGCGCCGCGCAGGGGATCCCCCCGGAGCGATCGATCGCGGAGGATCCTCCCGTCCGGGTCGTCCGCCCCCTGCTCGAGGTCCCCCGCGAGAGGATCGCGGTCGCGATGGCCGCGAACGGGTGGCCCTTCCGGACCGACGCGAGCAACCTCGACGCCGGGCCGATGCGGAATCGCATCCGCGCGCGCGCGGTGCCGGTCCTGCGGGAGCTCGGCGGGGATCGGTTCGACGCCTCGGTCGCCCGCCTCGCCGGGGAACTGCGGGAGGCCGAGGACCTGCTCGAGCGTCTCTCGCGGGAGTTCCGGCTGGCGCATCCCGAGGAAAGGCTTCCCGTCTCCGCCCTCGCGACCCTCCCGCGCCCCGTTCGCCTCCGGGTGCTGCGCGACGCGATCGAATCGAGCGCCGCCCGCCCTGCGACGCGCGAGGTCCTCGAGCGACTCGAGACGCTGCTCGACGCGCCGCCCGGCCGGACCGAGTCGGGACCCGGGACCTCCCTCGCCTTGCGCGAGAAGCACGCCATCGTCTTTCTCGCCTCCCGTCCCGCGCCTCCCTCCGAGAGCGAAGGCGTTCCCCTCCCCGTTCCGGGGGAGGCGGTCGCGATGGGCTACCGATTCCGCGCCTGGCTCGAGGAGCGCGCGCCGGACCTCGGCTCCCTCGGTCCGTTCGACCAGGCGTTCGACCCCTCCGCCTGCGCCGCTCCCCTCCTCGTCCGCGCCCGCCGCCCCGGTGATCGCTTCCACCCTCTCGGGGCGCCGGGGATCCGAAAGGTCTCCGACTTCCTGATCGACCGCAAGGTGCCGCGCGCGCAGCGCGACGGGGTCCCTATCCTCGCCTGCGGCGAGCGCGTCCTATGGGTGGTCGGCCACCGGATCGAGGAGACTGCGAAAGTCCCCCCCGGGACGCAGCGGGCCCTGCGCGTCTGTGCCGACTCTCGGCCCGGCCCTGACTCCCCGCGGTCGGAAGTGTCCCCATGAGTCCCGATGAAGCCCGGCGCGCTTGCGACGAGTTAACCGCCGAGGAACGTCGCGCCGAGGCCCCGACCGCGTTCCTCGTAGGACGGCGCCGCTTCGATGAGCTCAAGCTCGGCGAGAGGGTGGGAGCCGAGCTTGCGGGTCAACCCAATCGCGATCGAGCGTCCCGGAAGACGTCTCCGGCTCGGCGCGCCTGGGTCGAGTCGGACTCCAACTCCGAGTCCCGGCGGATGGCCTCTTCCGTCCACACTTGCGCGTTCTCCTCAGGGGAAAGCGCCTCGAGGCTCTCCAGGAGCTTCCCTGCCAGTCGGGCGCGCGACCGCGGATCGAGCCTCAGCGCGTTGGATTCGATCTCTTCGAGGCTCATGCAGTGAGACTTTAGGGAACCGCAACGGTGAGCGCCGCCGTGGAAGCGAGCACGCCGTTCGCGCTCCCCGGATCCAAGACGGCCCACTGGAAGTGGACCTGCGCTCCGGAGAGGCCGGGGTCGGGAGGGACGGCGAGGCCGAGGAAGCGGTGCCCTTCCCCCGCCGCCCCCGCGGGGCCACCGAGGGTGACCGCGACCGGAACGACGTGGATCGCGCCCGCGAGGTGGAGGGGGCAGCCGAGGATCGGCAAACCGACGGGATCGGCGAGGGTGGAGAAGAAGAGGAATGCTGGCGCGCCCCCGCGGCCCCGGGCGATCGAGATGCCGAACGCCCCGTTGCCGGGCGCGGGCGCCCCGCCGAACGTCGCGATCGTCGGGACGACCCCCCCGGTCCCCGGGCACCCGTTCCCGTACGGGGTCGACCCCGACGGCAGGCCGACGAGGGAGAAGGCCCGAACTCTCCCGGCGTCCACGAGCCCCCCCGGGTCGGCGCGGGGCGAGGCGAACAGGAGATCGGGCACGCCGTCGCCGGTCGCGTCCCCGGCGAGCGAGACGGCGGACTGGATGCCGTCGTCCGGAGGCGAGCCCGCAATCGTGAGGAGGGGCGCGCCCGTTGCGCCGGAGAAGACCCGCCCGACCCCGGGCGAGGCGGTGCCCCCCGTCCCGCCGAAGACGAAGTCCGCGACGCCGTCGCCGTCGAGGTCGGCGCCGCCGGCGACCGAGGTTCCGAGAGTCTCGTAGGCCGAGGCGCCGACGGAGGCGAAGAGGAGGGACCCGGTCGCGACGGAGAAGACCGCGCCCGCGCCGACGGACGGCATCCCGGGGAGGGAAACCACGGGCGCACCGGCGACGACGTCGGCGAGCCCGTCTCCGTCGACATCGCCCGCGGACGCGACGGACGTCCCGAGCCGGCTGCCCTGGAGCGTCCCGTCGATCTGGCGGAGCAACGCGCCCGTCGCCCCGGAGAAGACGCGGACGTACCCCTCGCCGGGCGGGAAGAACGGGAAGGCCCCGACCTCGGGCGCCCCGATCGCCACGTCCGGAACGCCGTCGCCGTTCGCGTCCCCGGCGCCGGCGACCGAGGCGCCCATCTGCGCTCCAGCCCCGGTGCCCAGATAGGTGGCGAGGATCGCGCCCGAGGCGCCCGAGTGTGACCTCGCGTAGCCGGCGGCGAGGCTGTTCGGTTGCGGCGCTCCCCCCACGAGGTCCGGCACGCCGTCGCCGTCGAGGTCTCCGGTGCCCGCGACGAACGAGCCGAACCGGTCCCCGGGGTTCGCCCCCGTGACGAAGAGGAGCGTCGCCCCCGTGGCGCCGGAGACGACCCGGACGCGCCCTGCCGCGAAGACTTCCCCCGGGGATCCGATCGCGAGGTCCGGCGTCCCGTCCCCGTCCACGTCCCCGAGGCCCGCCACGGCCGTCCCGAGAGCGGCGGCCGCGATCGGCCCGTCGATCGAGAGGAGGACGGCCCCGGTCGCCCCCGAATGGAGCGTCGCCCTTCCCGAGTCGGCAAGGAACCCCGGGTCGGCGTTCGGCGCCCCGACGAGGATGTCGTCGCGCCCGTCCCCGTCGACGTCGCCGGCGGAGGCGGCGGCCCGGCCGAACCAGTCGCCGATGTCCTGGCCCTGGAAGGTCAGGAGCGTCGTTCCGTTCGCGCCCGAATGGATGCGGACCTGACCCGAGGTCGCGTACGGACCGGGCTCCCCGGCGGCAAAGTCCGGGGTCCCGTCGCCGGAGACGTCCCCGAGACCAGAGACGGAGGTCCCGAGCGCGCCGGAGAGGGTCGACCCCTGGACGTTGTAGAGGACCGCCCCGCCCACTCCCGACAGGACCGTCACCCGCCCCGACCCCGGGCTCACGATCGACCCGAGCGCCCCCGGCGCCCCGACGAGGAGATCGGGGACGGCGTCGCCGTTCAGGTCACCGGCTCCGCCGACGGACGCGCCGAACCTCTCGAAGATCCCGACTCCATTGACGGTGAAGAGGGGCGCGCCGGTCGCGCCGGAGAAGAGGCGCACGTAGCCGGCCGCGCCGCCCGACACCGAATTCTGCGGCGCGCCGACCAGGAGGTCGGGGACGGCGTCGCCGTCCACGTCCCCGACGCCGGCGACGGAGGTGCCGTAGAGTTCCCCCGCCCCGGAACCGAGGAACTGGAAGAGGATCGATCCGTCCACCCCCGAGCAAAGGAGGGCCCTCCCGCCGTTCGTCCCGCCGCCGAGCGGCGATTCCGGCGCGCCGGCGAGGAAGTCGGGGATCCCGTCGCCCGAGACGTCCCCGGGCCCCGCGACGGAGGCCCCGAGATTCTCGGAGACCGACACGCCGGTCACCTCGAAGAGGAAGGCGCCGGTCGCGCCCGAGAGGATCTCGACGCGCCCCGCGTCGTAGGCGGGGCCGGCATCGCCGAGCCAGACGCCGACGGCCGCGTCGTCGACGCCGTCCCCGTCGACGTCGCCGATCCGCGCCACCGCGTACCCGAGCCTGTCGGAGAAGAGGCTCCCGTCCCGGTTCCAGAGGACGGCCCCGGTCGCCCCGGAGAAGGCTGTCGCGCGGCCGGCGCCGGTGACGCCCCCGGCGGAGGAGGCGAAGGCGCCGACGATCACGTCCGCGAGCCCGTCGCCGTCCAGGTCCCCGGCGCCGCAGACGGCGCAGCCGAAGGAATCGTCCTGGACGCTCGCCGTGAAGAGCTGCAGGGTCGCGCCCGTCGCGCCCGAGAAGATCCGGGCGCGCCCGAGCCCGTCGTACGCGTTCGGCGCCCCCACGATCAGGTCGGTCACCCCGTCCCCGTCCACGTCCCCCGCCGCGTCGATCGAGGTCCCTCCGATGAACGTGGCCCCGTTCGCTCCGGTGAGCTCGAGGGAGACGTACCCCTGTCCGGCGGCCGCGCCGGAGAGGGCGAGGGGCCCGAAGAGGGAGAAGGCTCGTCCGAGGTTGCGCACGGAGATAACCTCCGGCCGGGGGCCACGCCGATTGTAGCCCCCGGCCGCGCGACGTCAGCGCTCGACGACGCGGGTCGTCCCGCCGGCCGGGACCCCTTCGAGGGTCTGGACCCTCCCCGAGGGCCAGCGGACCTCGATGCGATCCGCGCGCGTCGCCGGACCGAGGCCGAAGTGGATCTTCGCCTCGACGCCGCCGCAGAACCCGACCCCGGCTGCGACCTCGCGGACCTGCGTTCGCCCCCCCGCGGTGAGGAGAATCCGCGCGCCGACCCCGTCGCGGTCGCTCCGACGGCCGACCAGCCGGAGGAGCAGGGAGTGGCCTCCGCTCGCGGTGTCGTTCCGCAGGAGCGCGGCCGGGCCGTCGATCGCGGTGACGAAGAGGTCGAGGTCGCCGTCCCCGTCGAAGTCCGAGGCGCTCGCGCCCCGCCAGACGCGCTTCTCCCCGAGCCCCGCGCGCCTCCCGATCTCCTCGAACGATCCGTCCCCGCGGTTCCGGAAGAGCTGGCACGCCTGGTTGTAGGTCGTGTCGAGCGGATAGCGGTCGATCTGCGGGTAGAGGTGGCCGTTCGCGACGAAGAGGTCGAGCCAGCCGTCCGCGTCGAAGTCGCCGGGGATCGCCGCCCACTTGAGGAAGGGGTAGGAAGGGGCCCCGACGCCGCAGGGATAGGCGACGTCGGTGAAGAAGCCGTTCCCCTCGTTGCGGTAGACGTTCGTGTTGTCGTCCGAGAAGTTCGTGACGGCGAGGTCGAGGCGTCCGTCCCCGTCGAAGTCTCCGAACGCTGCCCCCATCCCGGCCTGAGGGCGCCCGTCGACCGAGAGCGCGACGCCCGCCTCGAGGCCGACCTCCTCGAAGAGGCCGTCGCCGCGGTTCCGGAAGAGGTAGTTCGGGACGGAGTCGTTCGCGACGAAGAGGTCGGCGTCCCCGTCGTCGTCGAAGTCGGAGAAGAGGACCTGGAAGCCGTACCCCTTTCCCCGGTCGGCGAGGCCGCAGGGCTCGGCCGCCTCGGCGAAGGAGCCGTCCCCCTCGTTCCGCCCGTAGAGGTCGACCGCGCCCGGGAACCCCCGCGGGCCGTACGCGACCATCACGTCCTTGTAGCGACACGAGGTGCGGTCCGTCGGGACGAACGCGGGGTCCCACTCGATGTACTGCGCGACGTAGAGGTCGAGGTCCCCGTCCCCGTCGGGATCGCCGAACGCGGCGGCCGTCCCCCAGCTCCCGAGCGGGAGCCCGAGACGCGGGGCGACGTCGGTGAACCGGCCGCGGCCGTCGTTGCGGTAGAGGCGGAGGGGGCCAAGATTCGTCACGAGGAGGTCGGCGTCCCCGTCGCCGTCGTAGTCGGCGGCGACGCACCCCATGTTCCAGTCCTCGCTCTGGAGGCCCGCCTCCTCCGTCACGTCGAGGAACCTTCCGGCGTCGTTCCGGTAGAGCGCCTTCCGAGGCGCGGGTCCGTCTGGAAACCCTCCCCGCCGCCAGCCGTTCGTCACGAAGAGGTCGGGGTCCCCGTCTCCGTCGAAGTCGAAGAAGGTCGTCCCGCCCCCGACCCCGTCGACGAGCTTCTTCTTCTCGGGGTCGCCATTCCGGTTCCGATAGGAGATGCCCGCCCGCCCCGTCACGTCCACGAAGGCGATCCCGTCGGCGGAGGCCGGGGGCGCAGGGGCGGATCGCCCGCACGCGGCGAGGAAGGGGGCGAGGAGGACGGCCCTCCGCGCCCTCACCGCTCCTCCCCCTTCTCCCGCCGGCGCTTCTCCTCCTCCGCCCGGAGCGCCTCTTCCTCCCGCCCTTGTCGCCGGCAGATCTCGGCGAGGATCCTCCAGGGCTCCGCGTTCCCGGGCTGGAGCCGCGCCACCTCCCGGAAACACGCCTCCGCCCTCGCGAGGTCGCCGAGGGCGAGGAAAACCCCGCCGAGGTTGTGCTGGACGAGGGGGTCGTCGGGCCGAAGGCGCGCCGCCTTCTCGTAGGGCTCCCGCGCCTCCTCGATTCGGTTCGAGTGGACGAGACAGACCCCGAGCCCGTACCACCCGAGCCCGTTCCCCGGGGAGCGCTCGAGCGATCGGCGCAGGTGCGGCTCGGCCTCCGCGTACCTCCCGGCGCGGGCGAGGAGCAGGCCGAGGAGGCCCCGGGCGTCGGCGTGCTCGGGGTCCCGGGCGAGAATGCGTCGCATCTCGAGCTCCGCCGGATCCGTCTCGCCGCGGGACGCGTACCGGGCGCCGAGGGCGAAGCGCACCTCGAGGTTCCCGGGGTCGGACCGAAGCCGGGCCTCGAGGTCCTCGGCCCTCACCGCCGAGGCCGACTCGCGACGGAACCGTTCCATCTCCCGCCGCCCCTCCTCCATCCTCCCGGCGCGGAGGAGCGCCCCCGCGAGCGCGTAGCGGGCCTCGAGGAACGAGGCGTCGAGCGCCACGCCGCGCTCGAGCGCCGCGACCGCGGCGGCGTAGTCCCGGCGCTGCACGTGGAGGGTCCCGAGCCGCCACCAGGGCCGCGCGTCCTCCGGCGCCCGCTCCGCGGCCTCCCGCAGCCAGCGCTCCGCCTCCGGGAGCCCCCCGCGGCCGAGGAGGAGAGCGCCGAGCTCGAGCCGCGGCCGCGGGTCCTTCGGATCGAGCGAGGCCGCCCGCCGGAGGGCCTCCTCGGCCCCCTCCGCGTCGCGGGCTCGGCTTCGCGCCATCCCGAGCTGCGTCCAGACCTCGGCGTCGTTCGGCGAAAGCGCGGCGGCCTTCTCGAGGGCGGCGATCGATTCCCGGAGGAGGTCGATCCGGACGGCGTTCGCGCCGAGCTGGATCGCGCTCGCTCCGAGGAGGACGATCCCGAGGAGCTTGTGGGCGGGGGCCGGGCGCGGGTCGAGGGCGAGCGACTCCCGCAGGGCCGCCGCCGCCCCGTCGAGCTCGCCGAGGAAGTAGCGGGCGGAGCCGAGCCAGAGACGGGCCGGGGCGTGCCGGGGGTCCGCCGCGGCGACCGCCTCGAACTCCTTCTCCGCCGCCGCGTGCTCCCCCCGATTGAGGAGGACGTTCCCGAGGCTCATCCGGAGCCGCGCGTCGGCGGGGGCCTCGGCGAGGAGCCGGCGGAACTCCTTCTCCGCCTCCTCGAGCCTACCCGACTTCGCGAGCGCTACCGCCGCCGCGTACGCGGGCTCCCGGGGCGGGGGTGCGGGCGCCTGCGCCGAGACGGAGGCGAGCGGGACGAAGGCCGCGAAGAGGGTCCGCGTCGACCGGACCGGGTCGGGGCGCACGCGCGGCGAGTCTAGCACCCCCGCTCCTGAAGCCCCCCGGCCGGTGTGCTATCTTCCCCTCGTGTCCACGGCGACGGGCTCCCTCGCCACGAACCTCGGCTCCGTCCGCTCCCGCATCGCCGCCGCCGCCGCGCGCTCTCCCCGCGCGGCCCGCGAGGTCGTCCTGGTCGCCGTGACGAAGTCGGTCGGTCCCGAGGTCGCCCGCGCGCTCCTCGCCCTCGGCGTCCGCGACCTCGGCGAGAGCCGGGTCCGGGATCTCGAGGCGAAGGCGGCCGCGGTGGGCGCGGGCCCGCGCTGGCACCTCGTCGGGACTCTCCAGCGGAACAAGGCGCGGGCGGCGCTCGCCGTCGCCGAGCTCGTCCACTCCCTCGACCGGATCCCCCTCCTCGAAACTCTCGACCGGCTCGGCTCCGAGCGCGGGCGAAGCGTGCGCGCGCTCCTCGAGGTGAACGTCGCGGGGGAGGCGAGCAAGCGCGGCTTCCCCCCGCAGGAGGCGCTCCTCGCGCTGCGCGCGGCGCGGGGGAGGGAGGGGATCGCCGTCGAGGGTTTGATGACGATGGCGCCCCCCGTCCCCGACCCGGAGGGCGCGCGGGGCGTCTTCCGGCGCCTCGCGGCGCTCCGCGACGCGGCGGTCGCGGAGGGCCTCCTCCCTCCGCTCCCCCATCTCTCGATGGGGATGTCGTCGGACTTCGAAGTCGCGGTCGAGGAGGGCGCGACGATCGTCCGGGTCGGGTCCGCCCTCTTCGAGGGGCTCGACGCGACGGGGTGAGCTTCCTCCTCGTCGAGAGCGGGCCGCGGAAGGGCTCGCGGATCGAGATCCCCACCGAGGGCTCCGTCACCCTCGGCTCCGACCCCGCCCGCGCGGGCGCCCTCCTCGACGAGCCGCTCGCCGCCCCGGTCCACTGCGTCGTCGGCAACGCCAAGGGAGGCGGCCTCGGCGTGAAGGACCTCGGCACGGAGAACGGGACCTACGTCAACAACCGCCGCGTCGTCGCCTCGAAGCTCGTCCCCGGCGACAAGGTCCAGATCGGGGGCACGATCCTCACGCTGTTCGACTCCGCCCCCGCCGCGAAGGAGGCCGACGCGTTCGTCGGGGCGGAGCTCGGAGGGTACCGGATCCTCGAGCACCTCGGCCGCGGCGGGATGGGGACGGTCTACCGCGCCCTCCAGGTCTCGCTCGACCGGGTCGTGGCGCTGAAGGTCCTCTCCCGCGACCGCACTTCCGACCCCGCCTTCGTCGAGCGGTTCCTGCGCGAGGCGCGCGCCGCCGCGGCCCTCTCCCACCCCAACCTCGTCGCCGTCTACGACGCGGGCTCGGAGCGCGGCCTCTCCTTCTATTCGATGGAGTTCATGGAGGGGGGGACCGTCGAGGACCGGATCCTCCAGGCGGGGAAGATCCCCCTCCTCGAGGGGCTCCGGATCCTCCGGGACGCCGCGCGCGCGCTCCTCTTCGCCGAGGAGAAGCGGATCGTCCACCGCGACGTCAAGCCCGGCAACCTGATGGTGGACGCCCACGGGATCACGAAGCTCGCCGACCTCGGGCTCGCCGCGGAGATGGAAGAGGTCGACCGCCGAGAGGGGATCTTCGGGACGCCCCACTTCATCTCTCCCGAGCAAGCGCGCGGGGAGGGGGTCGACGCGCGCTCGGACCTCTACTCCTTCGGAGCGAGCGCCTACCGGATCCTCACCGGTCAGACCCCCTTCTCGGGGAAGACCACCCGGGAGATCCTGCGGGCGCAGCTCAAGGACGAGCCTCCCTCCCCGCGCGCGACGGAACCCTCGATCCCCCCGGAGGTTGAGGGGGTCGTCCTCCGCTGCCTCCGCAAGGCCCCGGCGGAGCGTTTCGCGACCGCGCGGGAGATCCTCGAGGCCCTCGAGCCGGTGATCGACCGGCTCGAGGGGAAGCGCGCGGGCGGACTCTCCCCCCTCTGGCTCGTCGCCGCCGGGCTCCTCGTCGCCGGCGCGGGATTGGGGCTCCTCTACTGGAAGCCCTGGGAGAAGCGGACCGTGGTTGTCACGGTCCCGGGGGCCGCCCCTTCCACGACCGCCGCCGGCGAGGAGGTCGATCGGCTGCGGCGCGAAGGGGCGGAGAAGGACGCGCGCCTCGCCTACCTCGAGATCTCCTCCGACCTGCCCGAGGCGTCGCGGGCCGGAGCGCTCGAGGCGCTCGCGACCCGCTTCTCGGGGACCGAGTACGGGGAGCGGGCGAAGCGGGAGGGGCGGGCGATCCGCGAGACCCTCGCGGCCCGCGCCGCCGCCGCCGAGGAGCGCTCGCGCCGCGCGGAGACGGCGCTCGCCGACGCGCGCTCCGCCGCCGCCGCCGCCCTCCGCGCGGAGCGCTTCGCGGAGGCCGCCGCGCGGGCCGCGAACGCCCCCGGGATCGGCGAGTTCTCCTCCGACCCCTCCTTCACCGGCCGTTTCGACGAGCTCCTCGGCGAAATCGAGCGCGCGGCCTCCGAGCACGTGGCGCAGGCCCAGGCGCAGGCCGACGCCAAGGTGAAGGCGGGGGACTTCGAGGGAGCGGGAGCCGCGTTCGACGCGCTCCGCGCGGCCTTCGATCCCCTCGAGGGGGTGCCCCCCTCCCTCCGCTCCTCCTTCGAGGGGCACGCGCGGCTCGCCGCCGACGGACGCAAGGAGGTCGAGGCCTCGCGGGCGCGGGCGCGCCGGGAGGCCCTCGCCTCCGACCGCGCCACCGCCCACCGCGTGCTCTTCGCCCCGGATGCCGTCCCGTCCCGGCTCCTCGCGTTTCGCTTCGCCCCGGCCCGCGAGGCGGTCGAGAAGGCGCGGGACGAGGCGGCGACGGCCCCCTACCGCCGCTACCTCGAGGAGGCGGCGCTGGACCTCGCGGCGGCGGACCGCGCCTTCGCCCTGTTCTTGTCCCGCGCGCAGGCGGGGTCGCTCAAGCCCGACACCCTCCTCGACCCCGTCTCCGGGAAGGCGGGGCGGATCGTCGGGGTCGACCCCGCCTCGGGGATCACGGTGGAGGTGCTCGTGCGCGGCCAGACGGCGCGGAGCGTTCTCCGCTGGGACCGCTTCGACCGGCCGGAGCGCCTCGCCGAGCTCTTCTTCCCCCGCGGGGAGCTCTCCCCCGCCGAGGCCCTCGACGGGGCGAGCCTCGTCCTGCTCGTCGGGATCGCCCTCGAGGCGAAGGCGCTCCTCCCCGGCCTCCTCGGCATCCGCTCCGACGGCGGCGGCGCGCGGGCTGCCGAGGCCGCGCCGGCGGTCGGGGAGAACGTGTTCCGACTGGCCCGCGACTGGCTCGACCGCGCGGAGAAGGCGGGGCCGGACCCCGAGGTCTCCGCGCGCGCCGCGGCCCTGCGCGCGAAGGTCGAGCGCGAGGAGCAGGCGGCCCGCGCGCTCAACGCCGCCCTCGCGGCCCTCACCGCCCGGCGCCACGACGAGGCGGCGAGCCGGCTCGAGGAGTTCCGCGCGAGCGCGCGCGGCTCCCTCCTCCTCGGCCATCTGACGGACGGCTCGGCGCCTCCCGTCGACGAGGAGCGGTGAAGGGGGAGAGAGGGGGCGGAAGGAGCGTCGAGGCCCTCGCGCTCCGGGAAGGGGAAGGCGCCCTCCTCCTCCCCATCCGCGTGCGGGCGCGCGCGGGGAGAGAGGGGGTGGAGGGGATCCACGGCGACCGCCTCCTCGTCGCGGTCCGCGAGGCGCCGGAGCGAGGGCGCGCGAACGAGGCGGTCCTCGCGCTCCTCGCCGATCGGATCGGCGTCTCCCGCCGCGGCTGCGCCCTGATTCGGGGGGAGGCCTCCCGCGACAAGCTCGTCCGGATCGAGGGCCTCCTCCTCGAGGAGGGGCGGCGGCGACTGCGGCGGGCCCTCGAGGGGGGGGCATGACGGGGGAGCCCCTCGACCCCGGAAACCTCCGCGCGCGCGTCGCCCTCGCGGCCGGGGCGATCCGGAGCGCCTCGAGGCCCGCGCCGAAGGTCGGGTGGATCGCCCCGACGGGCACCGCTCCCCTCGCCCCCTTCTGGCGCGGCGAGGCCCGCTCGCCCGCCCGATCGCTCCCCGGCTTCCCCGCCTCGTTCGAGGAGGCCTTCCTCGTGACGGCGAGCCTCGACGGGATCCCCCTCGCGGCGTTCGAAGGAGGCCCGGCCCTCCACGGCGGGGCGACCCCGCTCGAGATCGGCTTTCCCGTCTGGGTTCTCGCCTCCCTCGGCGTCCGGGTCCTCCTCCTCACGGCGGGCGCGGGGTCCCTCGACCCCTCGCTCGCCCCCGGCGAGATCCTCCTCGTCCGCGACCACGTGAACGCCTCGGGTCTCGACCCGCTCCGCGGCCTCGCGGACGAGCGACTCGGGCCGCGATTCCCCGACCTCTCGCGCCTCTACGACCCTCGTCTGCGAGAAACCGCCCGCCGCGCCGCCGCCGAGGCGCGGGTCCCGCTGCGGGAGGGGGCGGTCGCCTTTCGCACCGGACCGAGCCTCGACACCCCCGCCGAGCGCGCTTCCTTTCGGGGGCTCGGATGTCTCGGCGTCGTCCACTCCCTCGTCCCCGAGGCGATCGCCGCCGCCCACGCCGGAACGGCGCTCCTCGCCCTCGCGGCCGTGACCGACGCCGCGCACGCGGAGGCTCTCCCTCCTTCGGTCGAGGGGATGGCGGAGGCCTCCGCGCGGGCCCTCCCTCGCCTCGGAGCGCTCCTCGCCCGGACGCTCCGGGAGGCCGCCCCGTGACCCGCCCCCGCCTCGCCGTCCTCGTCTCGGGCGGCGGCCGCACGCTCGAGAACCTCTTCGAGCGGATCGAGGCGGGGAGGCTCCCCGTCGAGATCCCCCTCGTCCTCGGGAGCCGCGCGGGGGCCTTCGGCCTCGAGCGCGCGCGCCGCCGGGGGGTCGCGACCGCGCTCGTCGAGCGCGCCGCCTTCGACGACGACCGCTCCTTCTCCGAGGCCCTCGCTCGGGCCCTCCTCCCCGCCTCCCCCGACCTCGTCGCGCTCGCCGGCTTCGTCCACCTCTTCCTCTTCCCGCCGTCGCTTCGCGGGAAGGTGATGAACGTCCACCCCGCGCTCCTCCCCTCCTTCGGCGGGAAGGGCTTCTTCGGCGAGCGCGTCCACCGCGCCGTGCTCGAGTCGGGGGCGAAAGTGAGCGGTTGCACCGTCCATTACGCGACCCACGCGTACGACGCGGGGCCGATCATTCTGCAGCGCACCGTCCCCGTCCTCGACGACGACTCTCCCTCGAGCCTCGCCGCGCGCGTCTTCGAGGCCGAGCGGGAGGCCTATCCCGAGGCGATCCGCCTCCACATCGAGGGGAGGCTCCGCGTCGAGGGGAACCGGGTCCGCGTCCTCCCGCCCCCCGCCTAGCGCTTCGGCCGGAGGAGCTCGAAGTCCGCGTGGCCCGGGATCTCCTCGGCCCGGAACCTCTCCCGGAATCCCGCGAACCACTCCGCAAGCCTCGAACCCCTCCTCACCGCCTCGTAGATCCGCCGGTCCAGGACCACCTCCCGGTCCTCTAGCCCTGCGCTCGCCCGCCCGAGATCGGCGAGCGCGGCTTCGCTCCCCCCCGGCGGGGTCCCGTCGAAGAGGAAGAGGTTCAGGACGAGGCGGCCCCTCGCCAGGTCGTGGAACTCGATCGCCTCGGGCACGCGCGGCTCGTAAAGGAGGAGCGCCCCCGTGCGGAGGAGGGCCTCCGTCCTGCCGTGAACCGCCCTCGCGTCGGCCTCGCGAATCCGGGCCGGGACGCACAGGGCGGCCTGGACCGCGACGAGCCCTGCGAGCGCGCCGCACGCTCCTCCGCGCCCCGCCCTCGCCGCGAGCGCCCGCCACGCGTGGGCCGCGCCCACGCAGAGGACGCCGACCGCGCCGAGGTAGTACGCCCCGACGAGGTCCTGCATCCAGAGAGTCACCCCGAGGAACAGCGGGACGGCGACGAGGAGGGAGCGTCCGACGAGACCCCTCCGCCGGCGGTACGCCGCCGCCCAGCCGAGGAGCGCCGCCAACCCGAGAAAGGGCATCGCCCGCGTCGCCTGACCGATCCCCGCCCGGACGAGGGCGGGGGCATGCGCCCAGGTCGAACTCGCGACCTCCCCGACTCGAACGGGAAAGGAGACCGAGCCGACGCTTCGGTACGTCCCGATCAGCACGGCGAGGCCGAGGAGGGGCGGCGCGAGGAGCGGCAGGGCCCGCCGCAGGAGGTCCCGGCGGAGGCGGCCTCCGCGGGACGCGGCAAAGACGAGGTAGCCCGGCACCAGGAACGCCCCTGCGAGGTGGCTGAGGGGAACGAGCGCGATCGCCGTCCCCGCCCCGAGCCTGCGGCCGAGCCCATGGCCCGGCCGCAGCGACCACGCGGCGTGGAAGCCTCCGACCGCGACGGCACCGTGGAAGGCGTGGACGCAGGCGGAGGAGGCGTGGAACCAGACGGCCGGGGTCGCGAGGACGAGGAGCGCGAGGAGGAGCGCCGCCAGGCGGGGGAGGAGCAGCCTCGCGACGGCGAACGAGCCGAGGACGATCGCCGCTCCCGACAGCGCCGATACGACGTACAGGACATCCCGCGACGTGGCGGCGATCCCTGTCGCCCGCGCGATCTGGAGGACCGGGAGCCAGAGAACGTGGAAGTAGCGCCACTCCCCCTCCTCGAGCAGCCGCCGGAAGAGCGCCGCGTCGTGGAAGAGGAGGACCTGCTCGGTCGCCCGGAATGCGGCGAAGGAGGAGACCCCCAGGGCGAGCCCGAGGCCGAGGTCGCGGCGGTCCAAGGTCGGTGGATCCTCCCCGGGAGGGGGGCTCGAGGGAATCTCCGCGGCGGGGGAGAGTTGAACGCGCGGGAGGTTCGACCGAGCATGGCGCCCCCTCCTCCACCCGCCCATGAGCCAGCGACTCGCCCTCGCCTCCGCCGCCTCTCTCGCCTTCCTCTGCGCGCCGACGGGGCAGGAGATGCCCCCCCTCCCGAGGCACCTCTCGGGCCAGGGCGCGCCCAAGGCGCCCGCGGACAACCCGACGACCCCCGAGAAGGTCGCCCTCGGGAAGACGCTCTTCTTCGACGGGCGGCTCTCGAAGTCCGGGGCCACCTCCTGCGAGACCTGCCACGTCCCCGAGAAGGGGTGGGCCGACGGGCTCCCCCTCTCGAAGAAGGACGACGGGTCGATGAACACGCGCCATTCGCCGACCCTCTACGACGCGGCCTACGCCGACGACCTCTACTGGGACGGTCGCGCCGCGGGGCTCGAGAAGCAGGTGCTCGCCGCCTGGAAGGGGCAGATGGGCGCCGACCCCGACGCGATCGCGAAGAGGCTCGCCGAGGTCCCCGGCTACGGGAAGGCCTTCGAGAGGGCCTTCGGAGGGGCCGCGACCGCCGACGGGATCGTGAAGGCCCTCTCCGCCTTCGTGCGGACGATCCTCCCGGGCGACGCGCCCTGGGATCGCTACGAGGCGGGCGAGAAGGGGGCGGTTGCCGCCGACGTCGTCGAGGGGTTCCGAATCTTCACGGAGGTGGCGAACTGCTCCCTCTGCCACGTCCCGCCGCTCTACACGGACACCCTCTTCCACAACGTCGGGGTCGGCTTCGACGGTCCGAACCCCGATCTCGGCCGGGGGAAGATCCTCGCCGACGCCGCCGCGAAGGAGGGGAAGCCGGTTCCTGCGGAGGCGGTCATGCTGAACGGGGCCTTCAAGACCCCGACCCTCCGCGCGGTGACGGAATCGGCCCCCTACTTCCACGACGGGAAGACCGCGACCCTCGAGGCGGCCGTCGACTTCCTCCTCAAGGGGGGGACCCCGAACCCCCAGCTCGACCCGAAGCTCAAGCCGAAGTCCCTCTCGGAGAAGGAGCGGGCCGCGCTCCTCGCGTTCGTCCGGAGCCTGACTCCTCCGGCGAAGCCCTACGAGCGGCCGCCCCTCCCCTGATCCCCTTTCGCGCGGGCGGGGGCGCGCCGCGCGAGGAGGTCCTCGATCCACGAGGCCGCCGCCATCGCGGCGGGGAAGCCGACCGTCGGGATCGCGAGGAGCGCCACGTGCCGGAGCGACTCCGCATCGACCCCGGCCTCGAGGGCCTGCCGCACCTGCGCGTGGACCGCTCCTTCCTCCCGTGCGCCGATCGCGATCCCGAGCTTGACCAGGCGCCGCACGCGCTCGGCGAGGGGCCCCGCGTCGTGGCAGGCCGAGGCGAGGGACTCGTGGGCGACCGCGACGCGGGGGTAGCGGCGCCGGAAGGACTGGAAGTGCTCGGGGAGTCGCGTCTTCATCGTCGGGTCCTCCGGAGGAGCGGGGATTGTCCCGGAACCGTCCCGTCGGGGAAGGCGGGATAGGATCGTCCCCGTGGCAACCCTCTCGCGCCGGGAGATCCTCGCCGCGGGCGCCGCCGTCCTCGCCGCTTCCCGCCTCCGGGCGCGCCCGTCCCTCGAGCCGCTGCCGGAGCGCCCCCTCGGCCGAACGGGGAGGAGCGTCCCCCTTCTCGGCCTCGGCTGTTTCCCCCTCGGCAACCTCCGCAGCGACCAGGACGCGCAATCCGTCGTCGCCCGCGCGTTCGAGACCGGCGCGCGCTACTTCGACACGGCCCCCTCCTACGGCGGGAGCGAACGACGCCTCGGCAAGGCGATCGCCGACTTCCCCCGCGAGAAGCTCTTCCTCGCGACGAAGACCCTCGAGCGCGACGGCGACGGCGCCCTGGCCGACCTCGAGCGCTCCCTCGAGCGACTCGGCACGGACTACGTCGACTCCGTCCAGGTCCACGAGCTCCGCTCCTTCTCCGACGTCGAGGGCCTGTTCCGGAAGGGGGGCGTCGTGGCGGCCCTCGAGGACGCGCGGCGGCGGAAGAAGCTTCGCTTCGTCGGGATCACCGGCCACCGCGACCCCGCCGTCCTCCTCGCCGCGATCGAGCGCCTCGCCTTCGACACCGCCCTCGTCCCGGTGAACCCCCTCGACCGCCTCCACCGCTCCTTCGCGCGCGACTTCGTCCCGAAGGCCCGGGAGAAGGGGATCGGCGTGATCGCGATGAAGGTCTACGCGGGGGGCGCGATCCCTTCCCAGAAGGCGGAGGTCCCGATCGGGGACCTCATCCGCTTCGCGCTCGCGGAGGAGGGGGTCTGCGTCGCCGTCCCCGGCGCGGACTCGCCGGCGCGCTGGGACGAGGCGCGCGCGGGCGCTACCCTTCCTCCCCTCGACCCGGCGGCGAAGGAGGCTCTCGTCGCGCGCTGCGGTCCCCACCGGGGGAAGGCGAGCGAGTGGTACAAGGAGGTCTGACCCGTTCACGTCCCCGCGATCTCGTAGAGCCGGAACCAGTCCGTCCGCAGCTCGTCCCGCTCCGGAAAGAACTCGGGGCTCCGGTAGAGGAGCCGGTATCCAGGGACCCCCGCGAGCACCTTGTCCTCTCGCGAGAGGAAGACTTCGGCCGCCGTGCCCGGCCTCGGCCGCGTCTCGCTCCAGGGGATCCCCGCCGCGTAGCGGGCGACCTCCCAGAGCGTCCAGCGGTCGACCAGGAGATACCGGCACCGATACTTCTCGAGGAGGAGGCGGCGGAGGTCCGTGGGGCTCCCGTGGAAGAAGGCCTCGAAAAACTCCCCCACCCGCCGGCGGCTCTCGGCCGTCTCCCACTTCGGCTGGAAGACGATCGGCCGCCGCGTGTGGGCGAGGATCGCGGTCGAGTTCATGAAGTCGGCCGCGACCGCCTCCCCCTCGGGGACGAGCGAGGGGAGGACGCGGACCAGGTTCGCGATCTCGACTTGCCGCTCCGGCGGCTCGTACCAGGAGATCCGGTGGTTGCGGACGAAGCCCGCGAACAGGAGCCCCTGGAGGAGAAGCGCCGCCGCGGCAACGGAGAGCCGCCGCCGCGCCGGCGATAGGCCGCGGACCGCGAGCGCCGCCGCGACCGGGAGGAGGAGCCCCGCGAGAACGACCGTGCGCGCGACGAGCCAGGCCGAGACGAGGGAGGCGAGGGCGAACGCGCCGAGGAGGTTCTCGGCCGCGTTTCCCCTGCCGAGGAACCAGCCCCGGGCCATCGAGACGAGTAGCGGAAGGGGAATCACCGCGCCGACTCCTATGAGCGTGAGCCCCGATCTCGGGTCGAGCGTCTCGAACGGCCCCTGCCAGAGGAGGCGCGCGTCCCGGCTCAACGCGCTCGGGTCTGCCGGGAGCCGGCCGAGGTGCGCGACCTTCGCCCACAGCAGCTCGAAGACATGCGCGTAGTCGCCGATCCCGGCGCCGGTCCACTTCGAGAAGAGGAGCGAGAGAGCGGCCAGTCCACCCGTTCCCAACATGGCCGCCGCGACGGACGCTCCCCTCCTTCGAATCCCTGCGGCGAGGAGCATCCCCCCGGCGAGCTGCATCGGGAGGGAGAGGAAGGCGCCGCGCGCCCGAAGCACGGGGACGAGAAGGCACCCGACGCAGACCATCGCCGGGACAAGCCACGCGCGGCTCTGCGAGAAGGGGTTCGCGCCGGTCCGCAGGAACCAGGCGAAGAGGCAGGCGGCCTCGATCGCCGCGAGGAAGGCGCTCGCGTGCCAGGTCGCCATCGCGGCGGCGAGAGAGGCCCCGGCGAGGACGAAGGACGTCGCAGTCCGCACCCTCGCGGCCCGGGCGAGGAGGAAGAGGTGGAGGGAGAACCAGGGGAGCGAGAAGTCCTCGTTCACCAGGATGAAGCCGATCGTCCTGTAGTTCGCAGGGAGGAGGCAGAAGAGCGAGGCGGCGAACGCGGCCCAGCCCCGCGAGCGCGTGAGTTCCAGCGCGAGGCCGAAGACCCCGAGGACGGCGCCGCTGGCGGCGACCGCCATCGCGTAGGTGCAGAAAAGGTGAAGCGGCACCTCCTTTCCGAAGAGGAGGTACGGCCACGCCACTGCGAATTCCTCCCCCACCGTGAACGTCGCGGGGACATCGACCCTTCGCGGGTGCTCGATCCTCGGGTCGGCCCGGAAGTCCTCGGGCGGAAGGCCCCCCGACTCGACGACGCGCTCGAGGAGGTAATAAAGGAGGCCCGGGTCGCTCTTCAGCATCCCCTCCGGGCGGCGCGCGTCGAAGTTCGGGTCGGCGAGGGCGGTCCGGATGCGGACCACGGAGCCGAAGGCGACGGCGCCCGCGAGGAAGAGGGCGACCCCAGCCCGCGCGAGGGAGACGGCGCGGCCTTCCCCGTCGATCACGCGCGCGGAACCTAGGGGGCCACCCCCTCTCGGTCAACGAATCCGGAGGACCCCGATGGCAGATCCTGTCCCTTCGGGCTTCGCAGCCGGCCTCCTTCCGCAGAGCTGGAGCACGTGAACGCCAAGTAAGCCTAGAATCGCCGGCGCTCGTCCGGCTTGAGCGGAGGGAGGGGCCCAAGCAAGAGCCGTTCGCTCGGTCGCAGCCCGAAGGAGGCCCATATGTCGCGTCGCACGGGGATCGCGGTGGCGGCCGGTGCACTGCTCCTGCTCCTCATCGGCCTCTTCTCCGAGCGAGGAGCCCAGCGCGGGGCCGCGCCCGATGAGCCGGCAGTTTCGCGCGCGGGCGAGGCGGAGCGGGGCGCGTCCGAATCGGCGCCGAACACCGTCGCTCCGGAGGCGTCCCCCTCCTCTCAGGAGGCTCCCCCCTCGAGAACCGCCGCGAGCACGGCGGCCGACAGCGTGCGGACGGCGCAGGTCCGCGGCCGGCTCGTCATGAAGGGGGGCGGTCCGCCGCCCGGGGAGGCGGACGTGACGCTCCTCACGGGGAAGCGCGAGATCGATGCCCCGGAATCGACGCCCGCCTCGTCCCCGAGTGGCGGAAGACGCAGTCTCCTCGAGTTCCTCGGAGTCGAGGATTTCGGAAAAGGACCTTCGCAGGTCAAGTACGCGCATCGCACGACCGCCGCACCCGATGGGGCCTTCGCGATCGCAGTCCCCCCCGACCTCCCCGAGTTCCGCTTCGTCGTCCACGCCGACTACGCGGTCTACGCGGACGGAGAGGCGAGGTACACGCTCGAGTCCGAGAGCGTGCGAGGAGGAGTCGTGCTCGCGCTTGAGCCCGCCGGCCGGGTCGAGGGCCGATCGACTGCGGCCGGAGGGAAGCCCGCGCGTGAGGGGGAGGTCCGTCTCTATCGCGAGCCGTACGGCTTCTGGTTCAGGCCGATCGGGCTCGGTGACGGGGATGGGCGCTTCGTGATCCGTGGAGTTCTGCCCGGACGGTACGGAGCCTCGGCGAAGGCGGAAGGGTGCGCTTCCGCCGTGGCACGCGACCTCGAGGTTCGCGCCGGCGAGACGACGAGGGTCGATTTCGAACTCCCCGCCGAGTCCTTCGTGGCGGGCGTCGTCGTCGATTCCTCGGGGAGGGGCGTCCAGGGGGCACGGGTGCAAGCAACCCGACACGAGGGGGGCTCGGTGGCGGGCTCCCTCGAGGGGTACTTCAAGGGGCTGGACAACGGCGAAGGAGAGACGGGTTCCTCCGGCGCGTTCCGCATCGGGGGACTTCGAGGCGCGACCTACTGGGTTGGCATCACCCGGCGGGGGATGCTCCCCGTCGAGGGGGAGCGCGTCGTCGAGGTCCCTAACGCCGGTGGAGTCGCCGACCTGAGGTTCGGCCTCGAGGAGGGGAAGGCCCTCTCGGGACGGGTCGTCGACGACCTGGGGAAGCCGATCGCGAACGCGAGCGTCGTGGCGGGGCCGGACTTCTCGGTGGAGCCAGGAGCGCGACGGCGAGGCATCCCGCGGGTCGGCCAGGGAGCCGACACGTCGGAGGACGGCACCTTCCGGGTGGTTGGGGTCCCCGACTGCGCCCTGAAGGTGAGCGCGCACGCCGCCGGCCACGGCAGCGTCGAGGTCGTGCTGGTCGAGCCGAGCAGCACCGACCTCGAGATCGTCCTCCCCCGCGTGGCATCGATCTCCGGAGTCGTCCGGGCAGCGGACACCGGCGAGCCCGTCACGAGATTCGACGTCGTCGCGGTCTCGTTCCGCGACGGCCCGATCGGGAGGAGGAGTTCTTCCTCCCATGGTCAGTCCATGACCGCACCCGAGGGGAAGTTCACCCTCGGGAACCTCGAGCCCCTCCGCCACGAACTCACGTTCCGCGCTCGGGGATTCCTCTGGGAGAACGTGGGCCCCGTCGAGTTGCGGAGCGGCGAGTTGCGGAGCGGCCTCGAGGTGAGCCTCCGCCGAGGCGGAGCGGTACGGGGGATCGTCGTCGAGAAAGGGACGGGGATCCCCGTCGCAGGGGCGATCGTCACGAAGGTCGAAGCGGAGGCGAGCCCGATGGTCCGGTTCCACCTCGAGAAGGAAGCGAAACACACCGGATCGGACGGCGCCTTCGAGGTCGACGGGCTGGAGCCGGGGACGGTCCGCCTCCGCGCCACGCACGGGTCGTTCGCTCCGAGGGAGTTCTCCACCGAGGTGAGCAGAGGGGAGGCAGCCGAGGGGGTCGTGGTCGAACTCTCCCGGGGCGGGCGGATCGAAGGGATCTATCTCGACGAGGGGGGCTCCCCGATGAGGGAAGGGAGGATCGGCCTCGCGGAGGAAGGGGGACGGGAGAGCAACGAGCGTGGCGTCGATGCGAACGGATCGTTCCGATTCGAGGGGCTCGCCCCCGGCCGCTTCCAGGTCCGAGGGCGCCCGCCGCGGGCGGCGCGGACCGCGGACGGGCGAGGGGAGGCCTCCGCGATCG
The DNA here is from genome assembly GCA_035695825.1 of Planctomycetota bacterium. Lineage (GTDB taxonomy): Bacteria > Planctomycetota > UBA1135 > UBA1135 > JAKEFM01 > JAKEFM01. The sequence goes on from DASRRH010000026.1 coordinate 543,546, forward strand.
TCGCGGTCGACGAAGGAGGCGTGGCACGGGTTGAGCTGCGCCCCGAGCCACGCGGAGGATGCACGATCCGCGGCCGCGTGCTCCGGGGGGTGGAGCCCGTCGAACGAGCGCACGTGCACGTCCTCCTGAGAATCGAGGCCGCCGACCACGCTCGGATCGCCCTCGCCCGCGACCGCTCGAATGCCTGGACCGACGTAGAGGGGTCCTACTCGGTCGAAGGGGTCCGGCCCGGGGAGGCGGACCTCGTCGTCGAAACGAACTGGGGCTTCTGCACGAACGCCTTCCCCATCGTCGTTCCCGACGCGCCCGGCTACCCGTTCGACGCGCGCCTCCCCGGGGGTTCGATCCAAGGCAAGGTCCGTCGGGCTACGGACGGCACCCCCGTAACCGCCTGCGTCGTGAGCGCGACGCCGTTCCCCAGGAAGACAGGAAGGGGCCGCTCCTGGGTGCGGGGGACCAACGTCGTGGGCTTCGACGCCACATTCGCGCTCAAGGATCTCGCGTCGGGAGCTTACTTCGTGACCGTCCTGCCCTCCGCCGACCCCCACTTCGGGACCGCTCCGCCACGCGACCTCGCCGGGCAAACGCTCGGGCCTATCGAGGTGGCGGGCGACGCGCACGTCAGCGTCGACTTCTCGCTCCGCGAGGGGGGAGCCGCCGTCGTAGCCGTGGTCGACGATTCCGGCGCCCCCGTTTCTGGCGCGGCCGTTTTCGCGATCCCGGCCGAGGCGAGGGATCAGCCCCACCGCCTCCTCCTCGGGCGCCGGGCCACCACCGACTCGAGTGGAGCGGCACGGATCGAGCGGCTCCCGGCGGGCCTCTACGTCGCCGCCGTGGTCGGCGAGGAGGGGAAGGAGACCACTTCCGAGACGAAGCGCATCGGGGTGGGAGAGGAGACGCGGTTCACTGTCGAGATGAAGCGATAAGAGCGGGCCCGCGTTCCTATGGATCTCCGCCGGGTTCCGCGGTCACGCGGTCCGGCGGACTCGCCGCGCCGAGAACCGCGGTCAAGGCGACGAGTGAAAGGACGTCGAGGCGGTTGTGCTCGAACACCCGTTCGATCTCCCCGCCCCTCCCGGCGAGGTGGTCGAAGTAGGCCTGCGGCGCGCGCTCCCCCGGAAGATCGTCGACCCGTCGCAGGCCGAGGAGGCGACCCTCGAGCGTTCGGAGGCGGTGGTCGGGAACTCCGCGGACGTTCCTCCGGAACGGATGGACCAGGTCGAGGTGTCGCTCGCTCCCGAAGAGGGAGGGGAGGGAGTGGAAGCGGAAGCGGTCCTCGAGGCGGTGGCGGTCGAAGGACTTCCCGCAGAAGGTGACGAACGCGCCCGCCGCGCCGAGCTCCTCCCGCACGGCTTCGAGGAAGGCTCGTTCCCCGCCCGGAGAGGGGAGGAAATGCTGGCGGAGCACGACCTCCTCCCCCTCGACCCGCGCGATCCCGGCGAGGAACACGAGCACCCCCGCCCCACCGCCGAGGGAGGTTGTTTCCGTGTCGAGGAAGACGAGGTCGCGGACGCGGACCTCCGCGAGGGAGGGACAGCGCGCCTCCGCGGCCAGCCGAGCGGGGTCGGCGCAGAGGACCTTCTCGAGCGCGACCTCGCCGTGCCTCGAGAGGAGGGGCACCCTCGTCACCCGGAGAGGAGAGGGACCCTCCGCGGGCTCCGAGGTGCCGAACCTCCTCCGCAGGCGAACCCGCAGTCCCTCGTCGGGAAGCGGGGTCAGAGCGCCGCGCCCGGCCGGGGCGCCGTGAAGCCGGCGGAGCTTGTCTCGGAGCGCCCCCACCTCGGCGCCTCACCCGGCGAGCGCCGGCGCCTCGAGGAAGGAGGAGAGGAGAGCGAGAGCGGTCTCCTTCCCCGCGGGCCCGACCTCGTCGGGCGGACCGATGCAGGCGGGGCAGCCGGACCGGCAGCCGCACTTCTCGAGGATCGAACGCGCGGCGCCGAGGACATCCTCGGCCGCCGCGAACGCCGTCTCGGAGAGCCCCACCCCGCCGGGATGGTTGTCGTAGATCGTGATCGTGGGGGCCTCGAATCGCTTGGATCGCGCCTCCGCGACGACGCCGAGGTCGGAGGGCTCGCACCGCACGAAGAGCGTCGAGGCGAAGCGGAGGAGATTCCCGAGCCCCTTCCACGCCCCGGCGCGCGGGCCGGCGAGGAGCCCCGCGGCGGCGGCCGCCTCCGGCGCGAGCACGAGCGCGAAGGCCTCCGTGTCCATCTCCTCCGGAGGGAGGTGGAGCTCCATCGCCCCGCAGTTCTCGCGCGTGTAGTAGCGGATCTTCTTGAACATCGGGACGACGGTCGTCACGTGGACCTCGCCCCGATGGAGCGAGAACGCGCCGCGTCGCTCCTCCCGCTCGAGCGCCAGCACGGCCACCTCGCGGGAGACCTGCGCCTCCGTGAAGTAGTCGGTCGAGGCCTTCCGCGCGTAGGCGCGCCTCCCTTCGTAGTCGAACCGGTCGACGACCCAGGTCTCCCCCTGGACGCCGACGACCGCCCCCTCGTGGAACTGTTCGAGGGCCGCCGCCCGGTCGAGCTCGCAGACCGCCCGGCGGCTCTCCGCGTCGAGGAGCACGACGTTGTCCATGTCGGTCGAGTCGAGGCTCACGTCCTCGGCCGGGTAGCTCGCCGCCATCCAGTGGTAGCGGTCCCCCTCGCGGTGGAGCAGCCCCGCCTCCGTCGCGAAGAAGTCGAGCGTCTCCTCCACGACCGCGCGGGGCGCGTCGCCGAAACCCTCGCCGCGGCAGAAGGGGAGCTCGAAGGCGGCGCATTTCATCTGGTTTCCGAGGATCGCGAGGTTGTCGGGGTCGATCGCGATCCGTTCCCGGCGCGCGCGGAACAGGTACTCGGGGTTGCCACCGAGGTACTGGTCGTCCGGGCTCGCCCGGCAGAGGAGGACCGCGAGGGAGGCATTCCCCCGGCGTCCCGCCCTCCCCGCCTGCTGGAAGAACGAGGCGACCGAGCCCGGATAGCCGACCAGCACCGCCACGTCGAGGGAGCCGACGTCGATCCCGAGCTCGAGGGCGTTCGTCGCGACGACCGTGTGGACCTCCCCGCTCCGCAGGTCGCGCTCGACCTGCCGGCGAAGCTCCGGCAGGTAGCCCCCCCGGTAGGAGCGGATCTTCTCCGCGTCCTCTCCCCTCCCGCGAGCCCCTTCCTTCAGGTACTTCACGAGCACCTCGGCCGTCGAGCGGGACTTCGCGAAGAAGATCGTCTGGTGGTCCTCGCCGGCGAGGAGCGGCGCGAGGCGCCGCGCCTCCTCGACGACCGAGGCGCGGAGCCCCGCTGCGGCGTTCAGGAGGGGGGGGTTGTAGAAGGCGTAGGCCCTCTCCCCCCTGGGCGACCCGTCCCCGTCGACGACGCGGACGGGCGCCCCGAAGAGCCTCTCCCCATGCTCTCCCGGGTTCCCGATCGTCGCCGAGCAGCCGAGGAAGACCGGCCTCGACCCGTAGTGCGCGCAGATCCGGCGCAGCCGCCGGAGCACGTTCGCCACGTGGCTCCCGAAGACGCCCGAGAGCGTGTGGACCTCGTCGACCACGACGAAGCGGAGCCCCCGGAAGAAGTCGGTCCACTTCGGGTGATTCGGCAGGATCCCCTCGTGGAGCATGTAGGGGTTCGTCACGACGACGTCCCCCCGGTCCCTGAGGCGCCTCCGCACCTCGGGAGGCGTGTCCCCGTCGTAGGTGAAGGCGCAGGTCTCGACCGGAAGTCGGCCGAGGAGCTCCGTCAGCTCCGCGACTTGGTCCTGCGAGAGCGCCTTCGTCGGGAAAAGGTAGAGGGCGCGCGCGGGAGAGTCGGGCGTCTCCGTCTTCGAGCGAACGATCGCGTCGAGGACGGGGAGGTTGTAGCAGAGGCTCTTCCCCGAGGCGGTCGGCGTCGCGACGAGCGTGTCCTCCCCCGCCCGCGCCGCCTCCGCCGCCTCGCGCTGGTGGGAGAAGAGCCGCTCGATCCCCCGGGCGCGGAAGGCGGCGCGGACCGCCGGGTGAACCCAGTCCGGGAAGTCCGCGAAGGATCCGGCGCTCGCCGGGGCGAACTCCCAGTGGACGACGCTTCCCGAGAAGGAGGGGTCGGAGCGAAGTCGCTCGACGATCGAGGGGACGTCCACGCGCGCCCGGCAGGGGGCGGGTTCTTATCTCCGCTCCTTCTCCCCCGCAAGCCCGGCCGGGCAACCCCGGGTCCGCGAGACTCGTCCCCTCGCCGTCGAGCCGGAGCGTTCCAAACGGAGGCACGGAGGGACCCCCGTCCTCCAGGGGCGCCGGCGGAGGCCCCGAAGGGCGGCAAACGCTTCCCCCGCCCCCCCGTAGCAGGCAGTACCCAGGACGCCCCGGGGCGGTGCGCGTCCCGGCCGGAGCGTATCCGGCCGACGGAATTCCGGCGCGCATCGCCCGGACGCGGGCGCCCGCCAAGAAGCAGGAGATGTGCATGAAGATCCCGCGTTTCCGCAGCACGGTCCTCTCGTTCGTCGCGCTCGGCGCCGCCGGCCTCGCCCAGGAAGGGGCGAAGCCGGGCTACGGCGAGAAGAAGGAGCGCCAGGAGAAGAAGCAGGAGGGCGGCCGCGAGGTCGCGGTGACGGGGGAGGTCGTGAACCTCGCCTGCCCGCTCTTTGCCGCGTCGATGCCCGGGCCGAAGCACCAGTGCGGCCCGGAGTGCCTGAAGGGGCGCCAGTGGGCCGGCCTGGTCGACGACGCGACCGGGGACCTCTGGATCGTCCACGGGAAGGAACACGCCTCGGCCGCGAGCAAGCTCGAGACGTGGGCCGGCCAGCGCGTGACGATCAAGGGGAAGGGGACGGAGGCGAATGGGTTGAAGGCCCTCCGCGTCGACGACGTCGCGAAGGCCGAGGGGGGCAAGCCCGCGGCGCGGGCCGCGGAGGCCTCCGCCGCGAAGCCCCGCGAGGCGACGCTCACCGGCTCGGTCGTCAACGTCTTCTGCGCGCTGCACCCCGCGTCGAACGGGGACAGCCACGTCTGCGACGCGAAGTGCCTCGAAGGGGAGCGGGCGCTCGTCGGGATCCGCGACGACCTCTCCGGGAAGATCTACGTCGCCTTCGCCGCGATGGAGGGGAAGGGGGAGCCGAGGACGGCGATCGAGACTCTCCGCCCCCTCGCCTCCGGCAAGGTCAGGGTGATGGGAAAGATCGTCGGAAACCTGGTCGAGGTGACGAAGGCCGAGAAGGCCTGACCGGCTTCCGCCGAAACCACTCGTTCCGGGCCGGCCGCCCGCGCGGCCGGCCCGGGGCCTTCTCCCGCCCAAAGAGCCGATCCCAAAACCCTTCGTGGCTCCGGCCGGCTGCGGAGGCGCCCGGCTTCGTTGGGCCTCCTCGCCGTATCTCCCGATAGATACGCCTGCGTCGGTCCGCCTCGCCGGATCGCTTCCTCGCTCGGCCTCGGGCCGACGGCCGGGTTCTGGGACCGGCCCTACGGCAGGGCGCGGATCCTCGCGACGAGGTCGGAGGCGATCGCGTAGACGACCCCCGAGGGGCCGACCGCGACGCTCCCCTCCCGCTCGGCGATCTTCACCTCGGCCGCGGGGGGAGCCCCCGCCGCCGGACGGGAGGCCGGGGTCCCCTTCCAGTAGCGCAGGACGGCGAGGGGCTTGTCGAACGGGAAGCCCTCCGCGCTCCACGCGCGCGCCTCGTCCCCCTTGAGGTGCACGATCGAGTCGAGGGCGGCCGTGAAGGCGGCGGAGTCGGAGGGCGCGCTCGCCGTTCCTTCGGAGGCCTCGCGCTTCCACTTCCCCCCTTCCTCGCGGATCCAGCGCGCCTTCCGGACCTCCCCGGAGGGCTGCGTCGGGGCGGAGGCGGGCTGGGTCTCGGGGGGGCGGCTCGCCTCGACCTCGATCGCGGCGAGGTCGAACTCGGAGAGGGAGACGATCTCGCGCGTCAGGTAGTGGAGCGCCTCCCGCGAGAAGAGGCGCTCGAGGTCCTCCCCCTTCATCCGGCCGACGTTCTCGGACCCCTCCCGCCGCACGAACCACGATTCCCCCTCCCGCTTCCCGACGAGGATCTTGGCGGGCTTCCCCTTCGCCGCGACCTGGATCCAGCGCGGCGGGGCGTCGAGGCCGTAGCGCTTGAGCGCCTCGTCGAGGACGGGCCCCGAGGCCGGGCGGCTGTCCCCCGGCGCGACGATCGGAGGCTCGAAGGAGGCGATCTCGAGCTTCTCGAGGTCCGCGAGGAGCCCGTCCGTCCGATCGGAGGCGGTCTCGAGCTCCTTCGGCAGCTTCAGGCGGAAGGACCGGCTCCCCCCCTCCCGGGCGAGCACGATTTCCCCCTCCGGGCGGCCGAGCCGGACCTCCGTCGCCTCGTCGGAGAAGAAGCGGAAGAGCTTGCGGTCGAGGAATTCCTCCGGGTTCTTCTCGAGCCCCTTCACGTCCTCGGGCTTGAGCGCCCAGACGAACTTCGAGTCGGCGCGCCGGGCGAGGAGCCCGTCGGGGTGCTCCTTGCCGATCCGCAGTCGCTCCGTCTTCGATCCCTCCCGCACGACGATCTCGATCCGGGGGGGATCGAGGCCGTAGTTCGCGTCGGGTCCGGGCGCGTTCTCGTGGAAGCGCGCGATCCGCCAGCCGAGGACCTGGCCGAGGAAGCCGTCGGCGACGAAGCGGTCCGCGCGCTCCCGCCGCGGGGCGCGTTCCTGCCACGCCCCCTCCTCCTTGACGAGGGAGAGGGCGAGCGCGCCGTCGCGGAAGACGTCGAAGGACTCGGCGTCCATCGAGCGGATCGAGAAGGCCCGCGGGTCCCGGTACTGGTCGACCGTCTTGTTGACCGAGTTCCAGACGTTCGCCGGCGTCCGCACGACCCCCGTCGGCTTCCACTCGGCCTCCTTCCCCGGAAGGAGGGGAGGTCCGACCCCGCAGAAGAGGTCGTCCTTCCGGATGTCCTCGCCGCCGACGAGGAGGCGCAGGCGCGTCCCCGGTTTCCCCTCGGCCGCCTTCAGCTCGAAGTCGAGGACCGCCCGGGGCTTGGCGAGCCCGTACGCCTCGAGGTTGGCCGCCGTCCCCGCCGGGAACTCGGAGACGGGCTTGCGCGTGTTGTAGGCGACCGCCGAGAGGATCTGCGAGACGAGCGCCTCGTCGGCCGGGGCGTCCTCGAGGGGATAGGTCATCTTCCACGCGTCCGGCCCCGTCCGCGCGACCTCGACGCGGTAGCCCATCTCCTGGTTGTCGACGCGGAGGCGCTCGACCCGCGCCTGCTCGAAGGCGCCGAGGAGGGTCGGGGTCTTCCCTTCCTCGACGGCGGGGTAGGCCTTCGTGACGTAGATGTAGGCCCCCGCGAACAGCGCGAGGACGACGAGGAGGACGACCGTCGTGCGGAAGTTCATCCCTCACCTCCGGCGGCGGAACCAGACGACCGTTCCGGTCGCCGCCACGAGCGCGGGGAGAACGAAAATGCAGGTCCACCCGATCGTCGACTTCGTCCCCTCCTTGCGGAGGTCGATCCGGCGCTCCTCGGGAGGCTTCGGGGCGATCTCGATGAGGGAGGTCCGCTCGAGGAGCCAGTTGACCGCGTTCATGTAGACGTCTCTCCCGTAGCGGACGATGACGTCGTTCGTGGCTCCGACGGAGGAACCGACGACGACGAGCCTCGCCTTCTTCCCCTCCCCCCTCTCCTCCGCGGCGGGGGCGGTCGCGGTCGGCCGGCGGACCTCCCGCTCCGCGGCGACGGCGAGGATCCGGACACCCTCGGTCTCCCGGTCCTTGTCGAGGTCGTAGTTCCACTGCCCTTCCACCGGGAGGTCCTCCCACGCCCGCGCGTTCGGGGGGGTCTCGAGGAGGTTCGCCGCGGTCACTCCCTCCGCGGGCGCCTCCGCCCGCTCGACCGCCCGGGCGATGGCGAGGGTGACTCCGTAGTTCGAGTTCGCCGCCGCGAGCGGTCGGGTGATCTCGTGCGTCGCGAGTGGCCGGGTGACGAGGAGCATGCAGTCCGGGGCCGCGTAGATGAGCGCGCCCCGCAGCGGGTCGGGGATCGGCTCGCAGACGACCCCGCGACCGAGGCGAAGCCCCCAGTCCTCGAGGATCCCCGTCGGGTCCCCCCCCCCCTCCTCCCGCGGCGTGGCCCCGACCGCGAGGAGGACGCGGCCCCCCTGCCCGAGGTAGGCGCGGAGCGCCTTCGTCTCTTCCGGCGTGAAGGCGCGCTCGGGGCCGCAGACCACGACCGCGGAGGCGTCCTCGGGGATCGAGCGCTTCTCCGGGAGGGGGAGATCCTCGACGCGGCAGCCGTCCTTGCGGAGGAAGTCGGCCCACCGGGAGGCTCCCTCCCCCTTCGTCTCCTGGGGGGAGGCCTCTCCGTGCCCCGTGACGAAGTAGATCTTCCGCTCGGTCTCCTGCGTGACGGAGACGAGGGCGTTCGTGATCGCCTCCTCGGCCTTGAACGCCGTGAGGCGCGGTCCCCGACCCCTCCCGCCGAGCATCCCCATGTCCCCGCGGTCGATGTCGGCGAGATCGTCGAGCCGGACCTCCTTCTGCCGCGTCCCCTGGCGCAGGACGACGACGTTCGTCTCCGTCAGTTTCAGCTCGATCGCCTTCGCCTTCGCCTCCTCGAACCCCTCGGGCCCGAGGTTGTAGTCCTTCCACTTGAACCTCTCGGGGTTCGCTCGCTCGTAGAGCCGAAGCATCGCCCGCGTCTGGTCGATCACCTCCTGCTGGATCTCCCCCTGGAAGTAGTCGTCGACCCGGAAGAAGGTCGAGCATTCGACGGGCTCGGCGAGCCCCTTCACGACCGACTTCGTCCTCTCGGAGACGGTGTTGCGGGCGTGCTCCGTCCAGTCGAACTGGCGGCGCAGGAAGGCGCGCTGCGCGAAGTAGTTCGCCGCGACGACGATCCCCCCCGAGAGGAGGACCATCGCGGCGACGTTCGTCCCGATCGCGACGCGCGTGCCGCGCCCGACGGTCCCGCCCGTCACTTCCACTTGCGCGCCTCCACCACCCGGACGGTGAGGAAGAGGAAGAACCCGGCGAGGGAGAGGAAGTAGACGACGTGGGCGGTGTCGACGAGCCCGGTGAGGAACCCCGAGAGGAAGATCTCGTAGATCGAGTAGCGCTCGAGGAGGTCCTTCGTCGCGGGGCGGATCGCCAGGGTCGCGAGGAGGGGGAGGAAGAAGAGGACGAGGTTGAGGACGAGCCCGGCCGCGGCGGCGAGCACCTGGTTCGAGGTGCAGGCCGAGGTGAAGAGGCCGATCGCGAGGAAGAGGGCGCCCGACAGGAGCGTCGCCAGGAGCCCGGCCGCGACGAGCCCGAGGTCGGGGTCCCCGCCGAGGGAACGGAGGAGGAGCGAATAGAGGAGGGTCGGGAGCCAGAGCGCCAGGTAGTAGCCGACGACGGCGAGGTACTTCCCGAGGACGACCGAGACGTCGGTGACCGGCGCGGTCATCAGCATCTCGATCGTGCCGCTCCGCTTCTCCTCCGCGAAGAGGCGCATGGTGAGGAGGGGGGGGACCAGGAGGGCGAGGAACCAGTAGAAGAGGAAGCCGCCGTAGAGGAGGGGGATCGCCTGGCGGAGGTCCCCGTCGATCTGCTCGTGGGTGAGGTAGATGTAGAAAAAGACGCCGTTCAGGAAGAGGACGATCGTCGCGATCCCGTAGGCGATCGGGGAGAAGAAGAAGGAGGCGAGCTCGCGCCGCGCGATCGTCCAGGCGGAGGCGATCACGGGGCGCCTCCGGCCTCTCCCCCCGGGGCGGGGGCCGAGCCCTCCGCGCCGTCCGACCCGATCTCGAGGGCGATCCGCGCGAAGAGCTCCTCGAGGGAGGAGGCCTCGCGCGAGAGCTCGCGGAGCATCCACCCCTTCGCCGCGGCGAGCCGGAAGGCGGCGACGCGCGGGTCGGCCCCCTCCTTCGCGGTGAGGACGTAGGAGGCCGCGCCGTCGGCGCGGGGATCGGAGGCGGCGGAGAGGACCCCCGGGAGCCCCTCGAGCGCGCGCCGCACCGCGTCGGCGGGCCCGGGGGACTCCGCGAACTCGACCCGGTAGCGCACGCGCCCCCCGAGCTTCGTCACGAGCTCGTCGGGGGTGCCGTCCGCGAGGATCCGGCCCCGGTGGATGATCAGCACGCGCCGGCAGACCGACTCGACCTCGGGGAGGATGTGGGAGGAGAAGAGGATCGTCTTCTCCCCCTTGAGTCGGAGGACGAGGTTCTTCACCTCGATCCGCTGGAGCGGGTCGAGGCCGCTCGTCGGCTCGTCGAGGATCAGGACCGGGGGGTCCGCGAGGAGCGCGTCGGCGAGACCGACGCGCTGGCGGTAGCCGCGCGAGAGGGCCGCGACGAGCTTGCGGCGCACGTCGCCGACCGCCGCGCGCTCGATCGCCGACTCGACGCGCGCGGTCCGCTCCCGCGCGGGGACCTGTTTCAGGCGTGCCCGGAACCGGAGGAACTCCTCGACGCGCTGGTCGCCGTAGAGGGGGACGTTCTCCGGGAGGTAGCCGACGCGCCGGCGGACCTCGAGGGAGCGGCGGAACACGTCGAAGCCCGCCACCGCCGCCGCCCCGGTGGTCGCGGGGATGAACCCGGTCAGGATCCGGATCGTCGTCGTCTTCCCCGCGCCGTTGGGGCCGAGGAAGCCGACGATCTCGCCCGGCTCGACCCGGAAGGAGACGTCGTCGACGGCGCGGGTGCGCCCGAAGTCCTTCGTCAGGTGCCCGACTTCGATCATCGGCCGGCCCCGTGGGTCGGGGCACGCAAATACGGAGCAGACCCCCTCGCTGTTGTCGGCCCGCCCGGGACCGGCGCGGACCGCCCGCCCCCGCTCCTCCCTCGCCTCATGCCGCCTCGTACCGCCACAGGCCGGTCTACTTCTTCACTTCGAAGTCGGCGTCGATGACCCCCTCGTCGCCGGCGCTCGAGCCTTCGCGCCCCTTGCGGGGAGCCTCCCCCGCCTCCTCCCCCGGCTCCGCCGCCCCGGCACGCCCCCCGGTGCGCTTGCTCGCCTCCGCGTAGAGGACCTCCCCGATCTTCTGGGCGGAGCGCTCGTAGGCCTCGATTCCGCGGCGGATCGCCGCGGCCTCTTCCCCCTTCAGCGCCTCCTCGAGCTCCTTCTTCGCCTGCTCGATCCCCGCGCGGTCGGCCGCCGACACCTTCTCCCCGTGCTCCCGGAGAGACTTCTCCGTCGCGTAGACGAGCTGGTCGGCGTGGTTGCGGAGGTCCACCACCTCGCGGCGCTTCTTGTCCTCCTCGCGGTGCCCCTCGGCCTCCCGGGTCATCTTCTTCACCTCCTCGTCGGTCAGCCCCGAGGAGGACTCGACCCGGATCTTCTGCTCCTTGCCCGTGCCGAGGTCCTTCGCCGAGACGTGGAGGATCCCGTTCGCGTCGATGTCGAAGGTGACCTCGATCTGCGGCAAGCCGCGCGGGGCCGGGGGGATCCCGTCGAGGTGGAACCGGGAGAGCGTCCGGTTGTCCTTCGCGAACTCCCGCTCCCCCTGGAGGACGTGGATCTCGACGGAGGGCTGGCTGTCCGCGGCCGTCGAGAAGACCTGCTTCTTGCTGACGGGGATCGTCGTGTTTCGCTCGACGAGGCGCGTCATCACCCCGCCCAGGGTCTCGATCCCGAGGGAGAGGGGGGTCACGTCGAGGAGGACGATGTCCTTCACCTCCCCCATCAGGACCCCCGCCTGGATCGCCGCGCCGAGGGCGACCGCCTCGTCGGGGTTCACCCCCTTGTTCGGCTCGCGGCCGAAGATCTCCTTCACCATCGCCTGGACCGCGGGCGTTCGCGAGGCCCCTCCGACGAGGACCACCTCGTCGATCTGGCTCGGCTTGAGCTTCGCGTCGGCGAGCGCCCGCTCGCAGGGCACGCGCGTGCGTTCGATCAGGTCCTCGACGAGCGCCTCGAGCTTGGCGCGCGTCAGGTTGACCGTGAGGTGTTTCGGCCCCGAGGCGTCCGCGGTGACGAAGGGGAGGTTGATCGTCGTCTGGATCGATCCCGACAGCTCGCACTTCGCCTTCTCGCACGCCTCCTTCAGGCGCTGGAGGGCCATCCGGTCCCGGCGAAGGTCGATCCCGTTCGACTTCTTGAACTCGTCCGCGACGAAGTCGATCAGGCGCTGGTCGAAGTCGTCCCCACCGAGGTGGGTGTCGCCGTTCGTCGCGAGGACCTCGAAGACCCCGTCCCCGACCTCGAGGATCGAGATGTCGAACGTGCCTCCTCCGAGGTCGTAGACGGCGATCTTCTGGTTCTTCCGCTTGTCGAGGCCGTAGGCCATCGCCGAGGCGGTCGGCTCGTTGATGATCCGCTCGACCTCGAGGCCCGCGATCCGCCCGGCGTCCTTCGTCGCCTGGCGCTGCGAGTCGTTGAAGTAGGCGGGGACCGTGATCACCGCCCGAGTGACCTTCTCGCCGAGGTAGGCCTCCGCCGCCTCGCGGAGGTGGGAGAGGATCATCGCGGAGATCTCGGGGGGGGAGTAGAGCGTCCCCCGGACGCTCACCTTCACGGGCTCCTCCGGCCCGCCGACGATCTTGTACGGGACGATCTTCTCCTCGGCGGCGACCTCGGAGTGGCGCCGGCCCATGAACCGCTTGATCGAGAAGACGGTGTTCTCGGGGTTCGTGATCGCCTGGCGGCGGGCGGCCGCGCCGACGAGCCGCTCCCCCGATTCGGTGAATCCGACGACCGAGGGGGTCGTGCGCCCCCCCTCGAGGTTGGGGATGACGACCGGCTGGCCCCCCTCCATCACGGCGACCACCGAGTTGGTGGTGCCGAGATCGATGCCGACGATCCTCGACTTCGACTTGCTCATGCTCGCCCGCCGTACGGGGTCAGAACGGAGCCACCGCCTCGGGGCAAACCGCCACGAGATCCCGATCGACCAAACCGCGTGCCGATTCCAACGTTCGGGGAACTTCCAAAGCTAATCATTCGCAATAGTTTGCGTTCGGCATCGGCCCGGACCCCTCGGCGCTCCCTCGCGTCAGTTTGGCAGAGCGCCGAACCGCGCATGGGGCTCCCCTGCCTTTCTGGCAGTCCATCAGGAGAAGCCGTACTCCTTGAGCTTGCGGTAGAGGGTGCGCTCGCCGATCCCGAGCATCGCCGCGCACTGCTGGCGGTTTCCCCGGACCAGCTGCAGGGTCGAGCGGATCGCTTCGCGCTCAAGCTCGGCGAGGGGCCGGCCGGCGAGCCAGTTCGCGTGGCCCGCGGCCTCCTCCGGGGGACGGTCCGCGATCGGGGCCGGGAGGTCCTCGATCCGGATCCCCTTTCCCCCCCGGGTCGCGATGAGAGACTCGACGACGTTCCGGAGCTCGCGGACGTTGCCGGGCCAGCTGTAGCGCTGGAGCGCCGTGCGGGCGGCCGGGTCGACCGCCGGAGGCTTTCTCCCGTGCTCGGCGGTGAAGACGCGGAGGAAGTGGTCGAGGAGGAGGGGGACGTCCTCCGGGCGCTCGCGCAGCGCCGGGAGCTGGATCTTGACGACCGCGAGCCGGAAGAAGAGGTCCTTGCGGAACTCCCCCTTCTCGATCTTGCGCTCGAGGTCGAGGTTCGTCGCCGCCACGAAGCGGACGTCCACCCGGATCGGGGTGGTGGCCCCGACGCGGACGAGGGCCTTTTGCTCAAGGACCCGCAGGAGCTTCGCCTGGGTGGAGAGGGGCATGTCCCCGATCTCGTCGAGGAGGAGCGTCCCGCCGTCGGCGACTTCGATCCACCCCTGCTTGCTCGCGACCGCTCCCGTGAAGGCCCCCTTCTCGTGGCCGAAGAGCTCGCTCTCGATCAGGGTCTCCGCGAGGCCCGCGGCGTTGACCGCGACGAACCGCCCCTCGCGCCGGGGGGAGTGGCGGTGGATCGCGCGCGCCACGAGCTCCTTGCCCGTCCCCGTCTCCCCGAGGACGAGGACGGTCGCGTTCGTCGGCGCGACCTGGGCGACCGTGTCGAGGACCTTCTCCATCGCGGGGGAGTGCCCCACGAACTCCTCGAAGCCGTAGCGCCGGTCGAGCGCCCGGCGGAGATCCGCGACCTCGTGGCGGAGCGCGCGCGACTCGAGCTCGCGGGCGACGCTCACGCGCAGCGCCTCGAGCTGGACGGGCTTCTCGAGGAAGTCGAAGGCCCCTTCCTTCATGGCGCGGACGGCGAGCTCGACCGATCCGTGGCCCGTGAGGATCAGGACCGAGACGGTCGCGTCGCGGCGCTTCGCCTCGCGCAGGACCTCGATCCCGTCGCGGTCGCGCAGCACGAGGTCCGTGACGACGAGGTCGTAGCGGGCGCGGGAGAGGGCCTCGATCGCCTCCGCGCCGGAGTGGGTGACCTCGCAGTCGTACCCGACCCGGGAGAGCCCCTCCTCGATCGCCGCGGCCTGCCCCGCTTCGTCGTCGACGACGAGGAGCCGGACCGTTTCGGGACGGACGGGGGGAGCCCCCCGAGCCTCGGAGGAAGCGGACGGGACTTCGCGGGCGGAGGCGGTCACGAGGGGGGAGCCTCCTCTCCGCCGAGCGGGATCCGGAGGGTGAAGCGGGTCCCCCGGCCGAGCTCGCTCCACACCTCGATCGTGCCGCCGTGTTCCTCAACGATCCGCCGCGCCGTCGGAAGCCCGAGCCCGGTCCCCCCCTTCTTCGTCGAGAAGTAGGCGTCGAAGCACCGCGCCAGCACCTCCGGCGCCATGCCCGTCCCCGTGTCCGTCACCTCGACGACCGCGGAGGGGCCGTCGGCGAACGTGCGGAGGAGGAGCTCCCCCCCCTCCCGCATGGCTTGGCGGGCGTTGACGAGGAGATTGAGGACGGCCTGGCGAAGGAGGCTCGGGTCGGCGCGCAGCGGCGGCAGCGGAGCGAAGGAGCAGCGCAAGGAGATCCGCTCGCGTCGGGCCTCGGGCTCGACGAACTCGACGATTTCGCGGAGAAGGGCGTTCAGGTCGGTTGGCTCGGGACGGAGGTCGAAGCCGCGCGCGAGGCGGAGGAAGCTCTGGACGAGCTCGTCCAAGCGCTTCACCTCGCGCTCGAGGACCCCGATCCTCTTCAGGATCCTTCCCTGGGCCTCCGGGGGCGCCGCAGCCGCGAGGTCCTCGCGGAGGAGGCCGAGATTGATGAGGAGCGTCGAGAGGGGGTTCTTCACCTCGTGGGCGAGGCCCCCGGCGAGCGTTCCCAGGTAGGCGAGCCTCCCCGGCCGGGGCGCCACCCCCTTCCGGACTTCCCCCCCGCTCAAGGGGAGCCTCCCGTCTCTCCGCGGGCTCCGACCCCCTCGGGGGGAAGAGGGCGCTCGGGGGACAGGAGGGATTCGCCGGCCGTGGCGGAGGGTGGAAGGCCTCGATCGGATCGGAGCGAAGGGGGCAAACCGCCCGTCTCGGACGCGCCCGGGCCGCCCCGCGGCGGACCCGAGCGGATTGGAACGGGTCCCTCGACCCGCTAGGCTGCTCGGGAGCGCCAACCTATCGGTCGGCGCGTTCGAAGGCAATCTCGGACGACGCCGATGGCCGCGGAACGCATCCGGGTCGGCGCGGGCTCCTTGCCGGGCGAAACGATCGATCGCCTGGCCCACGCGCTGCGGGAGGGAGGGCTCCTCGCCCTGCCGACGGAGACGGTCTACGGAATCGGCGCGAGGGCGGACGACGAGGGGGCCCTGCGCCGCCTCCGCGAGGTCAAGCGCTCCCCGGCGGAGCGCTCCTTCACCGTCCACCTCCCCGACGCCTCGTGGGTCGAGCGCCACGCTCGCCCTCCCCTCCGGCCTGCCCGACGCCTGATCGACCGCTACTGGCCCGGCCCGATCACGCTGATTCTCCCTTCCGAGGACGGCGGGTGGGTGGGGCTTCGGCTCCCGGCGAGGGAGGTGACGCGGGAGGTCCTCCGGCGGACGGGATCCCCCGTCGTCCTCTCGAGCGCGAACCGGGCCGGAGAGGCTCCGGCGGTCGACGCGGAGGAGGTCGAGAGGTGCTTCGGAGACGATCTCGACGCGATCGTCGACGGGGGCCGCTGCGAGCTCGGCCAGGCCTCGACGGTCGCGCGCATCGGCCCCGGGACCTTCGAGGTCCTGCGGGAGGGGATCCTCACGGCGGAGGAGGTGCGCCGCGCCGCGGGGCGTCGGATCATCTTCGTCTGCACCGGGAACACCTGCCGCAGCCCGATGGCGGAGGGGCTGCTGCGGCGGACGCTGGCGAAGAGCCTCGGCACGGACGACGCGGGGATCGAGCGCTTCGGCTACCGGGTCGACTCCGCGGGGCTCGTCGCCTGGGGCGGGGCGCCCCCGAGCTCCCACGCCGTCGACGTGATGCAGGAGGAGGGGATCGACATCTCGGGCCACCGGACCCACGCGCTCACGGCCGCGATGGTGCGGGATTGCGACCTCCTCCTCGCGATGAGCCGCTCCCACCTCGCGCTCGTCCGCGACCTCGCCCCCGACTGCGAGCACAAGGCGCGCCTCCTCGACCCCGCGGGAGCGGACACGCCCGATCCCTTCGGGGGGAGCCGCGACGACTACCGCTGCTGCCGGGAGGCGCTGCGGCGGGGGATCGAGGCGGTCGCCCCCGACCTCTAGGAAGCGCCCCCCTCCTTCGCCTCCTCCGCGCGGAGGGCGACGAGCACCTCCTCGGGCGTCTGCGCGCTGAGGAGCCGGGCCCGCAGCTCGTCCCGCGAGAGGAGGCGCGCGACCTCGGCGAGGGTCCGGATGTGGAGGAGCTTCTCCCGGCGTGGGATCACGAGGAGGGCGACGATCGTCGCGGGGCGCCCGTCGATCGATTCGAACCCGACGCCCCGCGGGAGGATCGCGAGGGCGGCGACGGGCCGGTCGATCGCGTCGACGGCGGCGTGCGGGATGGCGACCCCCCGCTCCATCCCGGTCGACATCGACCTCTCCCGCATCAGGAGCGCCTCGTGGACGGCCTCCTGCGCCCCTGCCGCGAAGGCCCCGACCTCCGCCAGCCGCTCGACGAGCCGACGGATCGCCTCCCACTTGTCCTTCGGATTGAACCCGACGAGCACCGCGTCGGCCCGCAGGACTCGGGAGAGGGTCATGAGGGGGCAGGTGGGGCAGGACGCCCGGGCGACGGGCGGCGCATGATAGCGAGGAGGGGCCGGCTCGACAGGCGGGGCAAGGGGAGCCGTCGCGGGAAGATCCGGGCGCCTTCGAGCGTCGAAGGGCCGCCTCCTTTCCCAGGTTTGCGACGGATGTACCCCCTCCCTAGGATGAGCCCCGCGGCGCCGCGCGGCGCCCGCTCCCCGCGCCCCGCCCCCGTCCGGAGAGGGAGACCTTGAATCCGACGATCCCGCGTCGCGCCCGCGCCGCCCTAGCCCTCGCCTTCCTCCTCGCGCCTCGCGCCGGAGGGGCCCTCCAGGACCAGCCTCCGCAGGAGCCCCCGGCCGGCCAGCCGGGACAGCCCCCCGTCCTCCCCGCCCCCCCGAGGACCGTCCTGCGGACGGAGCAGGAGCCGATCACCGAGGGAAAGGATTTCTACATCATCAACTTCGACGCGAGCCCCGACGGCGTCACCCTCGAGCAGTTCATCCAGATCTGCCAGAGGACGACCCAGCTCAACTTCACCTGGAGGCAGGACGCCGAGCAGCTCCTCAAGGGGACGAAGGTCAAGCTGATCGGGACGAAGAAGATCCCGAAGAACCCGGACCGCTTCTACGCCTTCTTCCAGACGATGCTCAAGATCAACGACTTCGTCTGCCTCGAGGTGGGCAAGCCCCCGCTCCAGGTGATCCTCCTCGTCAGCCTCCGCGGGACGGACCGCAACATCCTCAAGCAGAGCGCGACCTACATCCTCCCCGACGAGATCGAGCGCTACGCCGACAAGCCCGGCGCCCTCGTCACCGCCCTCGTCCCCCTCCAGCACCTCGACGCGACGCGCGCCGCGCAGAACCTCCGTCCCTTCTTCACCGACCCCAACCTCGAGAACGTCACGACGATCGGGAACTCGAACTCCCTCCTCCTCACGGCCTTCGGCCCCACCGTGGCGGCCCTCGCCCGCCTCCTCGAGCTGATCGACGTCCCCGCGGTCGAGCCGGAGCCTGCCTTCGACATCGTCCCCCTCGAGAACGCCTCGGCGAGCGAGATCGAGCCGATCCTCCGGGAGCTCCTCGAGCGGCGGCGGACGGGGGGGGGCGTCGTCGTCCGGGGGGAGGGGGCGACCGCCCCTCTCACGAGCGGAGGGAGTCAGGAGGAGGTGAAGGTCCTGACGGACCCCCGGACGAACTCCCTCCTCGTGCTGGCGCCCGCCGACCGCATGCCCGCCGTGAAGGAGATGATCGCGCGGCTCGACTCGCCTCCCGCCGCGATGCGCGAGTCGAACTACCGGGTCTATTTCCTGAAGAACACGGACGCGGAGGAGCTCGAGACGAAGCTCAAGCAGTTCCTCCAGGACACGCAGTCCGCGGTCCAGCAGCAGCAGTCGGCGGCCGGGCGGGCGGGGGGCGGGGCCCCCGCCGTCGGCCAGCAGGCGACGGAGCAGCGCCCGGTCATCGTCGCGGAGAAGATCTCGAACTCGCTCCTCGTCTCCGCGAGCCCGACGCGCTGGGAGGAGCTGAAGCGCCTGATCGACCGGCTCGACCGCCGCCAGGCGCAGGTGCTGATCGAGACCGCCTTCGTCGAGCTGAGCGAGGACGACGCCGTCAACCTCGGCGTCGAGCTCGGGAGCGCCGAGGTGCCGGGGCCGAACGAGCGCAAGCCCTTCGGGTTCACCTCCTTCGGGCTCTCGACCCTCGAGGACCTCGACGGGGACGGCCTCCCCGACTTCCGCACGATCCCGAGCGGGGGGGCGACCCTCCCGGGGATCACGGCGGGGATCCTCGACGGGAAGAACTTCGCGATCCCGGTCCTCCTGAACGCGCTCCGGACGCGCACGGAGTCCCACGTCCTCTCGATCCCCTCCGTGATGGTGAACAACAACGAGTCGGCGAAGGTCGCCTCGAACGATGAGATCCCGGTCGCCCAGGTGAACCAGGCCGCCGGCGTGGGGCAGTCGAGCGGGTTCGGGGGGTTCCAGTCGGCGGGGATCACCCTCGAGATCTCCCCCTCGATCAGCCTCGCGAACTACCTGCGCCTGAACGTCCACCTCGTCGTCTCCCGGTTCCAGGGCTCATCGGCGAACGCGAACCTCCCGCCGCCGCGGACGACCCGCGAGGTCCAGACCTCCGTCTACCTCCCGAGCGGCTCGACGATGGTCGTCGGGGGGATCATCGTCGACTCCGACGACCGCTCGAAGAGCGCGATCCCGATCCTCGGGGACATCCCGATCCTCGGCTACCTCTTCTCCTCGAGGAGCGACTCGAACTCGAAGCGCACCCTCTACTTCTTCGTCACGCCGACGATCCTGCGGGACGAGGACTTCGCCGACCTCGCCGACATCTCCTACCGCAGGAAGATCGACGCCTTCGAGACCGTCGGGGAGCAGAAGGTGATGCGGATCGACCCGAATTTCCGCCCGCCCGGGCCGGCGGAGGAAGGGGGAGGGGGCGCGGGCTTCGACGCGGGGGCCTTCGACATCCCCCTCTACCGATCGCGGCCGGCGGGGGAGGCTCCGCGCGAGGAGGCCGCGCCCCCCCCCGCGTCCCGCCCCTCGGGCGAGGCCCCTCCGGCCCCGGAGGGGGCCGAGCCTGCCCCCCGCGCCCCGGGAAGGTGACGGAGGGGGTTTGCGGGCTTAAGTAAGGAGTGCCGGAGGCCGACCTCCGGGCCTGCGGGGCCCGGGGCCTCCGGAGAGAGGACCGACCTGAGAGACCGCATCACCGCGCTCCTCCGAGAAGAGGGGAAGCTCGACGAGGGGACGATCTCCGACTGCCTCAAGGCGGAGGCGGAGAGCGGCCAGTCCCTCGATCGCGTCCTCCTCTCGAAGAACCTCCTCCCGGAGGAGGCGGTCCTGCGGATCCTCGCCCGCGGGCTCGACCTCGACTACCTCCCCTCCCTCGAGGGGCGGACGGTCCCCACCGACTTCGTCGCCCGGGTCCCCGCCCCCTTCGCCCGCAACTACGGGCTCGTCGCCGTCGAGCTCTCCGACGGGCTCGCGCGCGTCGCGACCTCGACCCCCCTCGAGGTCCATCCGATGGACGACCTCGCGGCGATGCTCGGGGCCTCCGTCGAGCCGGTGCTGGCTCCCCGCTCGGAGATCTCGAACCTGATCAACCGGGCGTACCGCCACAAGGCCGACGGCGTGGAGGAGGCGCTCTCCGACGTCGAGGACGAGGACCTCGCCCACCTCACGGCCGAGCTCGAGGAGAGCGAGGACGTCCTCGACGTCGCGAACAAGGCCCCGATCATCAAGCTCGTCAACTCCCTGATCTTCCAGGCCCTGAAGCTCCGCGCCTCGGACATCCACCTCCAGCCCTACCCCGACCGCCTCCAGATCCGTTTCCGGATCGACGGGATCCTCTACGACATGGAGACGGTCCCGAAGCGCGCGCAGGAGGCGGTCCTCTCGCGCGTCAAGGTCATGGGGAAGATGGACATCGCCGAACGGCGCCTCCCCCAGGACGGCCGCGCGAGCGTGAAGATCGGGGACGGCGAGGTCGACGTCCGCCTCTCCTCGATCCCCTCCTCCGACGGGGAGCGGGTCGTCATGCGGCTCCTCGACAAGAGCGCGAAGATCTACACCCTCGAGGAGATCGGGCTCGACGCGCGCGCGCGGAAGGTCCTCGAGCACTACGTCGACTACTCCCACGGGATCATCCTCGTCACGGGTCCGACCGGCTCGGGGAAGACGACGACCCTCTACGCCGTCCTCCAGAGGCTGAACTCGAAGGAGCTGAACATCCTCACGATCGAGGACCCGATCGAGTACCACCTCCCCGGCGTCTCCCAGGTCCAGGTCTCGACGAAGAAGGGGCTCACCTTCGCGGCGGGGCTGCGCGCGTTCCTGCGCCAGGACCCCGACGTCATGATGGTCGGGGAGATCCGCGACCTCGAGACCGCCGAGATCGCGATCCGGGCCGCGCTCACGGGCCACCTCGTCTTCTCGACGGTCCACACGAACGACGCCTCGAGCACGGTGACGCGGCTGGTCGACATCGGCGTCGAGCCCTACCTCGTCTCCTCCTCCCTCCTCCTCGTCGTCGCGCAGCGGCTCGTCCGCCTGATCTGCAAGAACTGCCGGGAGTTCGTCCCCCCCGACGCGGAGATGAAGGAGAAGCTCCGGGCCCTCGGGATCGACCCGGGGAAGCTCGCCGACGGGAAGGTCGCCCTCGGGCGCGGGTGCGCGGACTGCTTCCATTCGGGCTTCTCCGGCCGGACGGCGATCTACGAGCTCCTCCCGACCGAAGACGGGCTTCGGACCCAGATCATGCAGCGGGTCGGGGCGACCGAGATCAAGAAGAGCGCGATCGACCGCGGCCTCGTGACGCTGCGCATGGACGGAGCCTCCAAGGTCGTCTCGGGGCAGACGAGCCCCGACGAGGTGCTGCGGGTGACCCAGCTCGACGTCTTCTAGGGGGACCGGGGAGGACGCCCACGGTGCCGGTCTACGAGTACGAGGCCTTCACCCCCTCCGGGGAGAAGCGGGTCGGGATCCTCGACGCGGACACCCCGCGCGACGCCCGCTTCAAGCTGCGGCGCGACAACGTCCACGTCGTGGGGCTCCGCCCCGTCGAGAAGGAGCGCCGCAGGCGCCTGCGGCTTCGCCTCGGGGGGGGGCGCGGCCTCGTCCAGTCGCGCCGGACCCTCGAGGAGACGGCGACCGTCACGCGCCAGCTCGCGACCCTCCTCGCGGCCGGGATCCCCCTGACGGAGACGCTCCGCGCCGTGATCGAGCAGGCCTCGAGCCGCCGCCTCGAGGCGACCTTCCGGGACCTCCGGGAGAAGGTCACGCAGGGCTCGATGTTCGCCGACGCTCTCGCCCTCCACCCCGACTACTTCTCCGAGCTCTACGTGAACATGGTCCGCGCGGGGGAGGCGTCGGGGAACATCGACATCGTCCTCTCCCGCCTCTCCGACTTCATCGCCAGCCAGCGCCGCCTCCGAGAGAAGGTCTCCGCCGCCCTCACCTATCCGGTCGTGATGCTGATCATCGGGACCCTCGTCGTCACGGTCCTCATGACCTTCGTCGTCCCGCAGATCACGAAGATGATCGCGTCGGCGGGGCAGGTCCTTCCGCTTCCGACGAAGGCTCTGATCCTCGTCTCGGAGTTCCTCTACCGGTTCTGGTGGGTGCTCGCCCTGGCGGTCGCGGCCGTCTCCTGGTCGGTGAACGCGGTCTACCGCACGGAGAAGGGGCGGCTCGCGATCGACACCTTCCTCCTGCGGATCCCCGTCGTCGGGGAGCTGCTGCGCAAGCAGGCGGTCGCCCGCTTCACGACGACCTTCTCGACGCTGCTCAAGAGCGGGATCCCCGTCACCCGCTGCCTCGAGATCGCGCCGAGCATCCTGAACAACCGCGTCCTCTCGAACGTGCTCGCGGAGGTCCGCGAGCGGATCGTCGAGGGGGCGGACATCGCGACCCCGCTCAAGCGCTCGGGGGCCTTCCCCCCCCTCGTCGGCTACATGATCGCGGTCGGCGAGCAGTCGGGGCAGCTCGAGCAGATGCTCGACAAGGTCGCCGCCGCCTACGACGAGGAGATCGACGTCGCGACGCAGAAGCTCACCTCGCTGATCGAGCCGATCCTGATCGTCCTCCTCGCCGTGATCGTCGGCTTCATCGTCCTCTCGATCATCTGGCCGATCCTCCAGATCGGCAAAGTCGCAGGAGTCTGATGCCATGCGTACCCGCGTTTCTCGCAGCGCCCGCCGGGGCTTCACGCTCGCCGAGCTGATGGTCGTCGTCGTGATCCTCGGCCTCCTCGCGACCCTCGTCGTCAAGAACGTGATCCCCGCGCTCTTCAAGGCGAAGGTGCAGATCGCGAAGACGGAGATCATGAACATCGGCCAGGCGATCGAGCAGTACATGATCAACAACGGCAGCCTGCCGGAGAGCCTCGAGCCCCTCGTCACGCCCGACCAGAACGGGGTCACCTACTTGAAGGACATGACGGCGACGCCGAACGACCCCTGGGGCTTCCCCTACGTCTACGAGAAGGACCCGAACGGACGCACCTTCGAGGTGAAGTCCTACGGCAAGGACGGCGAGCCGGGGGGGGAAGAGGACAACGCCGACATCTCGAACAAGACGATCGCGAACGAGCGCACCGGGGAGAGGGCGCGGTAGGCGAGAGGGCCCCGTGGCGGCTCCCTCGAAGCGGTCCGGCGAGCGGGGGCTCACGCTGATCGAGCTCTCGGCGGTGATCGTCATCCTCGCCCTCGTCGTCACCGTCGCGACGGCCTACCTCGACGAGACCCTCCCGGCGAGCCGCCTCGAGTCCGCCGCCCGCTCCCTCGCCTCCGAGATCGACTCCCTCCGGACCTTCTCGGTGGCCCAGGGGCAGTCCTACCGGATCGAGTTCGACGTCGGAGGCGCCCGCTACCGGACCGTGAGCCCCTTCCGCGCGGACGGCCGGGTCGCCGAGACCGAGGAGGACCGCGTCGCGTTCGCCTGGAAGGACCTCCCGCAGGGGGTCGCGCTCGAGGACGTCGTCCTCGGGGCCGGCGAGCGCGTCGTCGAGGGGATCGTCGCGGTCGACTTCTCCCCGCTCGGCTCCTCGGTGGAGCACCGGGTGCACCTGAAGCGCCTCCACCCGGAGCGGAGGTTCACGATCGCGGTCGCGGGCCTGACGGGGCAGGTCCGCTTCGTCGAGGGGTACGAGGAGCGCGCCGAGGTGACCGGGGATGACTTCCCGAAGTAGGCCTTCGCGGGGGTTCACGCTGGTCGAGGTGCTCCTCGCGGTCGCGATCCTCGCCTTCGGGCTCGTCTCCGTCATGGTCGCGCGAGCCCGGGCGGTCGAGACGGCCTACGTCGCGCGGAACCTGAAGGTCGCGCGTCTCCTCTCGGAAGGGCTCCTCGGGGAGATCGAGGCGGGGCTCCACGAGGACCTCCTCGACGGGGCGAGCGGGGACTTCGCGGAGGCGAAGCACCCCGAGTTCGAGTGGCGCATCTTCGTCGGCACGGACTCCGTGACGGAGGCCCACGAGGCGAAGGACGACGAGAGCCTGGCGGGCTTCTACGCCGAGAAGGAGGCGCGCCGCCTCCAGGCCGAGTCCTCCGGGGAAGAGCCCCCCGCGGAGCCGACGACCCCCGTCGCCGTGCGCGTCACCTTCCCGACCCTCGGGGAGGAGCGGGGGATCTTCACGCTGGAGGCGCGGGTCGACACGAAGGCGATCGACGGGACGACCGAGGAGGAGGCGGCGGCGCAGGGGGGGGCCGCCGCGCCCTCCGGAGGAGCCGGGGCCTCGAGCGGGCGCAAGGATAGTCGATGAGGAAGCGGGGGAGCGGCGGGACGACGGCGCGGCGGGGGTTCACGCTCCCGGAGCTCCTCGTCTCGATCACGATCACGGCCATGGTGATGGTCTCGGTCTTCGGGACCCTCTACTACACGGTCGCGGCGCGCGACACGGTCCACAACCTGACGGAGGCCTACAACGCGGGCCCGGCGATCCTCGACCGGATCGCGCACGACCTGCGCCAGATCTGGGTGTACGACCTCGCCGGGAGCCGGAACTTCCTCGGGCGGGACCTCACGGTGGCCGGCGCGCAGGCCGACGCCCTCGACTTCGTCGCGAGCGTCCCCTCCTCCGAGCTCGTCCTCGGCGAGCGCCGGATCCGGAGCCGGCTCTGCGAGATCGGCTACCACCTGCGCGCGAACCCGAAGAATCCCGATTTCCTGGAACTTTGGCGGCGCGAGGACTTCTTCGTGGACGAGGAGCCCTTCGAGGGAGGCGCCTACGAGCTCGTCTACGACCGGGTGAAGTACTTCAACGTCACTTACTTCGACCGGCTCGGGACCGACGCGGAGCCGATCGAGGAGTGGGCGACCGAGGCGGCGGGGACGTTCCCGCGGCGCATCCAGATCGACCTCGCCGTCGAGACCCAGCCGCGGGTCGACCGGGGCGAGTTCACCGGGACGGGCTTCGACGCCCCCCGCGTCATGGAGTTCACCCGGACCCTCCTCCCGCCGGTCGACTGGAACCGGATGCTCGCCGCCCGGCTCCGTCCGAAGATCCCCGTCCCGTCGAATCCCGCCGGCCAGTCCCTCACGACGGCCGCGGGCTCGCCGGGCGCCCCGGGGATGGGAGGGCGCGGGGGGGGGAACCGCGGCGGGTTCACCGCGGGGGGCCGCTTCCCCGGGCCCACCCCGGCGGCCGGCTCCCCGGGCGGCTCCCACGGCGGGACGACCGGCGGGACGATCCCGTTCCCTCCCCTGGGTGGAGGAGCGCCTCCTCCGGGAGGCGGCTTCCCGATCCCCCACTAGCCCCGCGCTAGGTCGCCGGGGCGGCGGCTCCTCCCCTCGCGGGCGCGCGGAGGGGCTCGAGGAGCTCGAGGCCCCCCATCGCGGCGCGGAGGGGCGCAGGGACATGGATCGACCCGTCCGCGCGCTGGTGATTCTCGAGGAGCGCGATCAGGATCCTCGGGGAGGCGACGACGGTGTTGTTCAGCGTGTGGACGAAGCGCACCTTGCCGTCGCCTCCGCGGTACCGGAGGTTCAGGCGCCTCGCCTGGAAGTCGTGGAACCGGGAGGCGGAGTGGGTCTCCCCGTATCCCCCGCGCGAGGGCATCCAGGTCTCGACGTCGAACTTCGAGACCTGGCCCGCTCCGAGGTCGCCCGCGCAGACGGCGACGACGCGGTAGGGGAGCTCGAGCGCGCGAAGGATCTCCTCGGCGTTCTCGAGGATCGCGCGGTGCCAGCGCTCCGATTCCGCCGGGTCCGCGGCGCAGACGACGACCTGCTCGATCTTGCGGAACTGGTGGACGCGGTAGAGGCCGCGCGTCTCGCGGCCGGCCGCGCCCGCCTCCCGGCGGAAGCAGGGAGACTGCGCGATCCAGCGCTTCGGCAGCTCTTCCTCCTCGAGGATCTCTCCCGCGTGGATCGCGGTCAGGGGGACCTCGGCCGTGCCGACGAGGGAGAGGGAATCGGAAGCGACGCGGTAGGCCTGCGCCTCCCCTCCCGGGTAGTAGCCCGTCCCCACCATCGCGGCGTCGTTGACGAGGACGGGGACCGCCACCGGGACGAACCCCTTCGCGAGCATCCGGTCGTAGGCGAACCGGAAGACCGCCTCCTCGAGCCGGGCGACGGGGCCGAGGAGGAGGTAGTTGCGGGAGCCCGCGAGGCGCGCGCCCCGCTCGAGGTCGACGCCGCCGAGCGCCTCCCCGAGGGCCACGTGATCGCGCGCCGGGAAGTCGAACCGCGGGGGCTCCCCGACGCGCCGGACCTCGACGTTCTCGGCCTCGCCCCCGCCGTCGGGGACCTCGGGGGCGGGGGGCTGGGGGATCCGGAGGAGCGCCTCGCGGATCTCCTCCTCGAGGACGCCGAGGCGCGCCTCGAGCTCCTTCCCCTCCTGCTTCGCCCTCGCTTGCTCGGCGAGGAGCCGCCCGCGCAGCCCCTCGTCCTTCGCGGAGGCGATCTCTCGCCCGGCCCGCTTCTGCCCCGCGCGAATCCCCTCCGAGCGCTGGAGGAGGGAGCGGTGCTCGGCGTCGAGGGCGAGGAGGCGATCGACGAGCGCGGCGGCGTCGATCCGCTTGCGGGCCGCGCCCTCCTTCACCCGCTCCGGGTTCTCCCGGACGAAGCGCAGGTCGAGCACGGCCCGCGCCTACTTCCACTCGGAGGCGACGTCCCCGAAGAGCTTGTGGCGCTCCGCGAGCCGGAACTGCCAGTCCCCGGGACCGGGCGCGGGGATCTCGAGGTCGAGGGGGTGCCAGAGGACGGCGAAGCCCTCCGTCCGCTTGACGTCGTCGTCCGTCGCGCGCTTCATCTCCGTCCCCTTCCCGGCCGGCCCCTTCGCCCCGGCCTTCCTCCAGGTAACCTCGGGGACGGGGACCTCGTCCCAGATCCGCTCGTAGCGCTCCCCCCCCGCGCCGTAGACCGCGACGAACTTCCCCTGGATCGTGTAGCGCGTCTCCCCCGCGATGGTCGACTTCGCGACCTGGAAGTCGAACTGGTAGGGCCGGCCAATCGTGACCCCCTTCGTCTCCCCCGCCGCGACCTTGAAGGGGGTCGCCTTCCCCTTCAGCACGGAGGCCTTCTGCGTCGCGGGCCCGCGGCCGGTGCGGAGGAGCCCCCCCGCGATCTCGTAGGTGCCCGCGGGGACGGTCACCCCCTTCGGCGATGCGGCGAGGTCGAAGAAGGAGCCCGAGAACTCCCCCGTCTCGCGCACGATCAGGTGGTTCGGCCTCGCCGCCGGGAGGCCGCGGAATTCGAGCTTGAGGGTCGCCGTCGGGACGGCGATCTCCCGCGCCCGCGCGACGGGCTTTCCCCCCGCCCCCTCGAGGCGGAGGCGGTAGAGCTTCCCCCCTACCTCGACGATCGAGGAGGCGGGCCCCACCTTCCCTCTCCCGACCTGCACGCCGTCGAAGCTCGGGTCCGTCTCCCCGTCGATCGCGTCCGTCGAGATCGCGAGGGGATCGCCGCCGTACTTCCCGTCGCAGTTCAGGTCGAAGATCCGGATCGGCTGGCCGAGGAGCTCCCCTCCGAGGAAGCCGACGCTGCGGTACTTGACCCGCGCGCTGTCCTGCGCCGGGGCGAGGTTCATCAGGGTCCGGAGGTAGGTCACCTGCTCGCCGAGCGTCGCGAGCCGCAGGGCGACGCGGGTCTCCCCCGCCGCCCCCTTGCGCGTGAACTCGACGGCGTCCTTCCCGAACTTGACGGGCACGTCCCCCGTCCCGTTCCCGTCGACGTCGAGGGTGTACTTCGCCGCCTTCTCGCGGACGAGGAAGACGGGGGGATCGAAGAAGTTCATCTTCTCCCGCGCCGGCTCCTTGTTCGGGTTCCCCCGGACGAGCACCTCCATCCAGGACGGGGTCACGTCGTCGGCCTCGTAGCTCGGAAGCTCCGCGGACTCCCCCTCCCCGAGGACGCCGAAGGCGAGGGGACAAGAGACCCACTCGCTCCCGGGCGCCCACCGGGTCGTTCCGGTCTCGTCGGGCGGCTTCCCGCCCGGCGCCCCCCCCGGCCCGGCGGGAGCCGACGCCGGGGAGGAGGCGGCCTTCTCCGCGTCGCGCGCGGCCGCGGCGAGCCCGTCCGCGAGGGCCTTCAGGGCCTTGAAGCGCGGGCCGCGGTAGTCGACCGCCTCGTAGCGCTCGAGTGCCTTGCGGTAGAGGTCGACGGCCTTTCGGGCCTCCCCCGTTTTCGGGCGCATCGTCGGGTCGAAGAGTCCGCCGAGGGTGTGGTACGCGAGGGCGGCGTGATAAAGGTCCTTCAGCTCGTCCAGGCCCCGCGCCGCCCGCACGAGCTTCTCCTGGGCCTCCTCGGTCGCCCCCTCTTCCTTCCGCGCCTGCTCCGCGGAGGCCCGCCCCTCGTTCATCAGGTCGATCAGCTGGCCGCGCTTCATCCTCGCGTCCGAGTCGAGGAGCCCGACGAACTTGTACTCGTTCTCGAGGAACGTCTCCCCCATCGCCTCGCGCCAGGCCTTGGCGATCGCCTTCATCTGCTCGTCGAACGGCGCCTCCTCCGTCTCGGCGAAGGCTCTCGCCTTCTCGAAGAACACGAGGACCGCGGCGTCGGGGTACGCGGCGACGGCCTTCCGCATCTCGGCGGCGTCGGCGACCGCGAAGGCATCGGAGAACCGCTTCGAGAACTCGCCCGTGTCCTGGGCGGCGAACAGGAGGAGCGCGGCGGCGGTCGCGGGGAGAGGACGCAAGGCGGGAGTCGGGCGGGCCCGAGCGAGAGTCTAGTCGAGGGGTCCCCTCGGTCAACCCGAGCATGAGTATCCTTCTCCGGCGCGCCCGGGGCCTCTCCGCGCGGATCCGCCCCATGCCGACCGTTCTCCTCCCTCTCCTCGCCTTCCTCCCGGCCTTCGCCCCCCCCCTCCGCCTCCAGGAGCCCGCGGACCGGGCGCCCGGGGCCGAAGACGCTTCCTCGGAGGAGCGAGCCCTCTTCGACCGGTTCGACGTCCTCTCCCGCGGAGGCAGGACCGAGGAGGCGAAGGCCCTCTTGCGCGGGCTCCTCGATCGTCGGGCCCGGGACCCCGCGGAGACCCACGTCGCGCTCCTCGAGCGCGCGGCGGAGGCCTTCCAGGGAGCGGGCGCGGCGGGCGAGGCCGCCGACCTCCTCTCGGAGGCGCTCCAGGCCTGCCGCGAAGGGGCCCTCGAGGAGCCCTACCGCCGCCTCCAGCCCCGCTTCGTCGAGCGCGCCCACCGGCTCGGGTGGGACTACAAGGTGATCGAGGCGATGCAGGAGCCCCCCGGCGAGGGGAGCGGAGATCGAAGGGCGGGGCTCGACTTGACCCTCCCGCGGCTCCTCGCCGCGAGCTACCTCGCCTGCGACATGAACGACGAGGCGCTCGCCGCCTTCGAGGGGCTCCTGGCGGTGGTCTCCTCCGGGAACGACCCCGCCGCGGAGGCCTCCGCGGCGAGCGGGCTCGCGGCGGCCCTCCTCTCCGTCGGCCGCTATGGCGAAGCCTGGCTCCGTCTGGACGAGGCGTCGCGGCGGGCCGAGGGAGTCCCCGCCGCAAGGGGGGATGCCTCCCGCGCGCGCGGACGGATCCTCCTCCTCGCGGGGATGCCGGAGAGGGCGCGCGATGCCCTCCTCGCGGCCGAGACTTCCCACCTGGAAGCCGGGGATCGGGAGGGCGCGGCGCTCGACTGCGTCCTCGCGGCGGAGGCCTCGCGCCGGTCCTCCCGCGCCGGAGACGCAGAGGAGGCCGCGCGGAGGGCCCTCGAGCTCTCCTCGAGCGCCGCGGACCCCCGCATCCGGGACGCAGGCTCCCTCGCCTACGCGCGGAGCCTCCTCCTCTCGGGCGCGACCTCCGAAGCCGCCGCCGTGCTCGACTCGGTCGAGAAGGAGGCCCGGGCGGGTCGCAGGACGGCGGCGATCGGGGCGGCGCTTCTCCTTCGCTCGGACCTCGAGTTCTCGCGGGGGAGGATCGGGGAGGCCGATCGGCACGCGGCGGCCGCGCAGGGGGTGTTCCGGGATGGCGGGCTCTCGTTCCGGTCGATCTTCGCCCTCTCCGCCGCCCTTCCCCTCCGGGCACGGGCCGGTCAGCGCGGACCGGCGCTCGAGTCCTTCTCGGCCCTCGTCGCGAGCCTCCTCCGGATGCGCCTCCCGCTCTGTCCGGAGGACTTCCGGATCGAGATCGGGGACCGGATTCGGGAGGCTCTCCCCCTCGTTCCAGGGATCTTCGCTCCGCCAGCCCCGACCGGGAGCGCGGCGAGGGACTTCTACGAGCCCCTCCTCGCCTCCGACCATCTGCGCTCGTTCCGGGATGCGCTCGACCTCCGGCGCTGGCAGAGACCCCCCGCAGACCGGCCCGGCCTCCCCGCTTCGACGTTGAAGTCCGCGGAGGAGGGAGCCGAGCGCCTCCGGAGGGAGCTATCGAGCGCCCTCGCGGCCGGCCCGGCCGGGGAGGCAGGCGTGGCCGAGCTTCGCCACCGGGTCGCGCTCGCCGAGGAGGAGGTGCGACAGATCCTCGGGCGCGACCGCAGCCTCGCGCGGTTCCTCGGCCAGTTTCGGCGCGTGAGCGCCGCGGAAGGGGATCGGGCCCGAGAGCAAACGCTCGGGGAGCGCGGGGCCTACCTCGGCTACTTTCTCGGGGAGGCCGGCTCGTTCCTGGCCGTCGCGACGCGCGAGAAGCAGCAGATCCTCCCCCTCCCTCCCCGGAAGGAGGTCGCGGCCGTCGCCCGCGCTCTCCTCGGACGCCTGAGCGGCCGGGAGGCATGGGACGAGGGGGCGGCCGCGGCCGCCCGCGCCCTCTCCACCCTCCTTCTCGCTCCCGCGCGCGGCTGGATCGCCGGGAAGCGCGAGCTCTGGATCTCCCCGGACGGGATCCTCCACGCCGTCCCGTTCGACGCCCTCCCGGTTCCCGGGGACGAGGGGCCGGCGGACGGGCCCGAGGAGCCGTTCGGCGCCCGGCATTCGGTCGCCTACGTCCCCTCCTTCCACTTCCTCCTTCCGGACCTGGGCGAGCCGCCCGAAGGCCCGAGGGAGACGACCGACCTCTTCGTCGTCGCCGGGCCCGGCTTCGGCGCCTCCGCCGGAAAGGTCGCGGGGATCGAGCACGCCCTCGGGGCGGGCCTCGTGCCCGGCGAGGCGATCCCGGAGGGCGCCGCCGAATGCCGGGAGTTTGCCGTGAGAGGGGCGCGCGCGTTCTGCCCCCCCGCCGACGCCGCCCGCCTCGAGGGGTGCCTCCGGGGCGACGGCGCGCTCGATCTCTCGCGCGTCCACGCGCGCGGCGGGAGCCGGGCGACCGAAGACGCCCTCTGGGGAGACCGCACGCGCTACCGGGCGGTCCTCTACTCCCTCCCCTTCGCGCCCGGAACGCACGCGAGGTGGCTCGCAGGGTTCTCCTGCGCGCCCGACCCTGCGTTCGGGAGGTCCGCCGAGGGCTTTCTCACCTCCTTCGAGGTGCGAAACGCCCTCTACCGGGCGGAGCTCGTCGTCCTGCCGACGACCCGCGTCTCGGCGGATGGCGAGAGCTCCCTGCCGCTCTTCGCCCGCTCCTTCCTCGCGGCGGGGGCGAGGCGGCTCCTCGTGCGCCTCTTCCCCGGGACGGACGACGCGGCATTCCTCGAGAACCTCTTCGCAGCACTCGCCGGCTCCCCCGACCGCCCCCTCGCGGCCCTCGCCGCCGCGCGGCAGGCCGCCCGCGCCCGCTCCGCGGACCCTCGGGCCTGGGCGGGGTTTGCTCTCTACGGCGATCCCCGGTGAGGGCCTCTTCCTACCCGCCCGCCTTCTCGAGGAGCGCACGGACCTCTGCTCGGAGCGCCGGCGCGTAGTCCTCGAGCACGGGGAGGGCGCGTTCGAGGAGCGCTCGCGCCTTTCCGTTCTCACCCGCCGCGAGGTGCAGGAGCGCCCGCGTCCGGAGGAAGCGGGGGTCCCCCGGCGCCAACGAGAGCGCCCGCTCCGCGAACCGCGCGGCGGCTGCGGGATCAGGGGTCTCCGCTCCTCCGGCAGTCCCTCCGAGGATCCGGGCGAGCGCGTCGAATACGGCGGCGTCCTCGACCCCCCGCTCGATCCCGCGGAGCAGCTCCCCGCGAGCCTCCGCGAGGCGCCCCGCATCGAGGAGCGCGAGGCCGAGCCACCCCGCGACCGTGCCGTCCGCCGGACGCTCCCGGGCGAGCGCCTCGAGGACGGGGAGGCCCTGCGCCGCGTTCCCGAGGGCGACGTCGGCACGGGCGGCGAGCGCCCGCACGCCCGGCTTCGGGGAGGTGCCGAAGGAGGCCGCGCGGGCGGCGAGGCCCTTTGCCCCGGCCGGATCGCCCGACGCGAGGAGGAATTCTCCCTCCCAGACGAAGAGGTTCGTCTCCTCCGGCGAGCGCTCGCGCAGGCTCGCGATCTCCGCGCGCGCCGCGGCCAGCCGCCCTCGGCTGGCGAGGAGACCGACGAGGAGGAGGCGGAGCCTCCTCGTTCCCGGCTGCGCCGCGATCGTCCGCCGGAGCAGGGATTCGGCCGCGCCGGGCTCGCCGAGGGAGGAGAGGACGGAGACGAGCCGCCCCGCCCCGTTCGCGGCGACCGGGCCCGACGGATCGAGGCTGCGGAGGGCGGTCTCCAGGTCCGCGCGCGCGCCCGCCATCCGCTCGCGCGCGGCCTCGGGTCGAATCCCTCGCAGGGCGAGCCCGAGGTCGGCGCCGGCCATCCCCCTGCCGAAGCGGGCCTGGTCGGTGATGGCGGGGTCGATCTCCTCGTCGGCGAGGATCGCCTCGAAGGCCTCGAGCGCCCGTTCCGGCGCCCCCCGCGCGCGGGCGATCTCCCCTTCGACGAGATGCTTCCGCTGGCGGGCGAGGGTCGACGCGTCGGGCCGGATCGCGGCGGCCTCCCGGAGCGCCTCGTCGTGGCGCCCGCGGAGGAAGAGGAACATCGCGTAGGAGGCCCGGGCGACCGGAGGGTGAGGAC
Organism: Planctomycetota bacterium; assembly: GCA_035695825.1. Classification (GTDB taxonomy): domain Bacteria; phylum Planctomycetota; class UBA1135; order UBA1135; family JAKEFM01; genus JAKEFM01. The sequence goes on from DASRRH010000026.1 coordinate 576,268, forward strand.
CCGCGAGAGCGCGGCGGTACTCCTCTTCCGCCTCGGCGACTTCCCCCGCCCCGGCGAGCGCCTCGCCGAGGTAGGCGCGCAGGAGCGGGATGTCGAACCCCTGCTCGAGGAGGGCCCGGAACTGCCGCGCGGCCTCCGGCATCCCGTCCGCCACCGCCTCGAAGTCCCGGAGGATCGCGTACAGGAAGGCGGCCGCGTCGGGAGCCTCCCGGCCGTAGGAGGCGATCTGGCCGCGCAGCGCCCGGAGCATCTCCTCGGCCGCTCCGCGACGGTCCCCCTCGGAACGGCGGATCTCCGCGAGCTTCCCGTGGACGTGGTAGTACTCGGGCATGATCTCGAGCGTGCGCTCGAGCTCCCGCTGCGCCTCCCCCCTGCGCCCCGCCTCGAGGAGCCGGACCGCGTAGGCCCCGTGCGCCCGCGCGCTCCTCGGGGCGTCCCGGCTCGCCGTCACCTGCCAGAGGCGGAGGTCGTCCCTCCAGTCGCAGAGCCGCAGGTTCGTGCGCACCGCTCCCGCCGCCGCGAGCGCGACGCCGACCGCTGCCGCGGCCTTCCGGAGCCCCGTCCCAGCGGGGATGCGCGACGCGACGGCGGAGGCGAGGAGGCACCCTCCGACCGAGGGAAGGTAGAGGAGCCTCTCGCCGAAGATCGTCCCGGCCCCGAAGAGGAGGTTCGACGCGGGGAGCCACGCGAGGAGGACCCACGCCACGGCGAACCCGGGGACGGACCGCCGCGCGCGGATCGCGAAGAGCACGAGAGCGGCGACCCCCGCGATCGAGGCGAGCGTCGGAGCGTGGGAGAGGCGCCGCACGACCTGGATCTGATCGAGGCTGTAGTCCGCGGAGAGCGGGTGGGGCCAGAGGAGCAGCCGGAGCGCGCGCCCCATCACCCGCAGCCCGTTCGCGACCCGCCACCCGACCGGCTCGAAGAGGAGCGGATTGTCGAGCCGGTTGATCGCCGTGAAGTGCGGGGAGAGCGTCCCGAGCGCGGCGAGCCGCAGCGCGAGGTGCGCCCCCCCGACGGCCGCGAGCGCGGCCCACCGGGGACCCGCCTGCCGCAGGCGAGCGCGGATCCCCGCCTCCCCGGGTCGGAGGAAGAGATCGTAGAGACCGAAGACGAGGGGAAAGGAGAAGGCCCCCTCCTTCGCGAGGGTGGCGAGGAAGAAGAGGGCGGCCGACCCGGCGAACCAGCGGTCGCGGACCTCCCGAGCGCGAGCGTAGGCGAGGAGCGAGGCGAGCCCGAACAGGGCGGAGAGCGTCTCCGCGCGACCGACGGCGTCGCCGAGGACCTCCGAGTGGATCGGATGGACGGCGAAGAGCGCTCCCGCGGCGAGGGCCGCGCCGGGACTCGCGAGGAGGCGGTGCGCGAGGAGAGCGACGAGCGCGGAGACAGCGCCGTGCGTGACCAGGACGAACGCGTGGTAGGGCCACGGGGCCTCCCCGAAACCGAGGTAGGTGAGGCCGAAGGAGAGGCTCGCGAGGGGGCGCCAGAGGGCCTGGCGCTCCTTCGTGTCGGCCCAGTACGGGGTCGAGACGAGGGTCCAGAGCGCGCCGGGGTCTTCCCGGACCGAGCGCACGACGCGGTTCTCGAGGACGAAGGCACGCCCGTCGACGCAGAGGCCGTTGCGCAGGCCCGAGGCCCCCGCGAGGAGGGCGAGGAGGAAGGACAGGGCCGCCGCCCGTCGCGGCGTCCGGAGAGCGAGGAGGGAAGCGAGGCGCGGAATCGCGGGATCGGCGGGGAGGGACGGGCTCGGGGCGGGACGGGCCGGAGACGCGTTCCTTATACTCTCGCCGCTGCGGGAGGTCCCGCGCGACGAGGGGCCCCCTCCCCGCGAACCTCCGGCCCTTCTCGGAGAATCCCCGGACGCCGGCCCCGACTTGCCGACCTCCCCTCCGACGCCCGTCCCGGCGAGGATTCTCGCGGCCCCGAGGGCGCTCCCCTTCCTCCTCCTCCTCGCGAGCGCGCTCCCCTACCTCCCGCTCCTCGGAGGGGAGCTCGTCGGAGACGGCCGGGCGCTCGTCCAGGGTCACGAGACCCTGCGGACGGCGACCCGCGGCGCCGGGCACTTCGCCCGGCTCTTCGCGGAGGACTACTGGGACGGGCTCGCCCCGGCTTCCGGGCTCTACCGACCCGTCACGACCGGCCTTCTCGGCCTCGTGTTCACCGCGGCGGGAGAGCGCGCTTCCGTCTACCGCGCGCTCGCCATCTTGTTCCACGGGGCGGTCGTCCTCGGCGCCTGGCGACTCGCGCGCCGCCTCCTCCCGCCCGCCCGAGCCGCGGCGGCCGCCGCCCTCTTCGCCGTGCACCCGGTCCATTCCGAGGCGGTCGGCGACGTCGCGAACCTCGGAGAGATGCTCGCGACGCTCCTCTCGATCCTCGTCCTCGAGCGGCTCCTCGCGCGCAAGGACGGCGCCCCGGTCGGCGCTCCCGCGCTCGACGGAGCTCTCTTCCTCCTCGGGCTCCTCGCCAAGGAGTCCGCCGCCGCGCTCCTCCTCGTCGCGCCCCTGGCGCTGGTCCTCCTTCCCTCGTCCGCGCCGCCTCGGCGAATCCTCCGCGCGCTCCTCCCGCTCCTCCTCGCCTTCCTCGCCGACCTCGCCCTCCGGCGGGCCGCCCTCGGGTTCCTCCTTCCCCGGTACCTCCCCACGAATCGGATCGAGAACCCGCTGATTTTCGAGCCTGCCGCCGTCCGACTGCCGACGGCCGCGCGCGTCCTCGTCCATGGCCTCGGGCTCCTCGTCCTTCCCTGGCACCTGTCCGCGGACCACTCCCTCGAGGATTTCCGGCTCTCCCGCTCGCCCCTCGAGCCCGCGGTCCTCGGGAGCGCGTTCGTGCTCGCCGGGATGGTCGTCGCAGGCGCTCTCCTCCGCCGCCGCTCGCCGGGGGCCTCCCTCGGTTTCCTCGGCTGCCTCGCCTCGTTTGCGCCGACCTCGAACCTCCTCTTCCCCGCCGGGACCATCTTCGCGGAACGTCACCTCCTCCTCCCCTCCTTCTTCTTCGCGGTCGCGACGACGGCGCTGGCACCGGGCTCCCGGCGAACCGCGCGGGCGCTCGTGGCGGGATTCGGCGCCCTCCTCTTCCTCTTCGGGGCAAGGACCGCCGCGCGCTCTCTCGAGTGGCGATCGGCGGCGGCGCTCACCGAGGTGACGGCACGGCGCGACTCCCCCCGCAGCGTCCGGCTCCGCTACAACCTCGCCGCCGAGCGGAGGAAGGCGGGCGATCTTCCCGGCGCCCGCGACGAGCTCGAGCGCGCGCTTTCGATCTACCCCGACTTCTACCAGGCGCGCACGTCCCTCGGCCTGGTCCTCCTCTCGCTCGACGACCTCGAGGGGGGCGTCCGGGAGCTCCGTCGGGCCCTCCGCGAGTGGCCGGCTTCCTACCCCGGAGCGTCCTGGAAAGAGGGAGCCTCCGCCCTCACCCACACGCTCGCCCGGCGGCTCGGGAGGGGAGGCGAGGCGGTCCAGTACTGGAGGGAGCTCGCATCCGAGCACTCGGCCTCGCCGGACGTGCGCGTCGAGCTCGCCTACGCCCTCGACCTCGGAGGGCTCCCGGGCTCCGAGGAGCAGCTTCGGCTGGCCGCGGAGCGCTCGACGGGGGCCCGGATCCTCTTCTCCCAGCGCCTTCCTCCCGAGGAGGCCGTCCGCGTCCTGCGCGCGCCGCTCCCCCCGGGGACCGGGTGGGACGCGCAGGCGCAGCTCCTCTTCGCCGAGGGCCAGGCCCTGCACGCGCTCGACCGGTTCGGCGAGGCGGAGGAGACCTTCGGCCGCGCGCGCTCGACGGCCTCGAACCGTTCGATCGCGGCCGCGGCTGTGGCGGGGATCGCGCTGACGCGGCTCGAGGAGGCGAAGGAGAAGGGAGCCCCTCTTCGGGAGGCGATCCTCGAGGTCGAGGCCGCGGCTCGCGACCCGAAGCTCCCGGGCCCCCTCCGCGAGGAGGTCCTCCGGCTTCTCGGGGAGGTCCGGAGGGGAACGAGCGGGGCCGGACTTCCGCGGCGGCCCTGAGCGAGGCGCGGAAGGGAGATGGCCGGTCCGATACCTTCGGCGGAGATGGAACCGATCCCGGAAACCACCTCGACCCGGGCCACCCTCCTCCTCGCCGCGGCGACCGGCGTCGTCGTGTTCCTCGGCTACCTCCCCACCGTGGCGCGGGAGATCCCGGTCGGCGACTCCGGGGAGCTGATCGCGGCGGCCTACACGCTCGGCATCCCCCACCCCCCGGGCTATCCCCTCTGGTGCCTCTTCGCGAGCGCCTTCGGGCGGCTCGTGCCGGGCGTCTCCTTCACCTTCGGCGCAAACCTCTCCTCCGCCGCCGCGGGAGCCGCGGCGTCGGGCGCGACCGCGGCGGTGGCCCGCGCTCTCGGATGCGGCGCACCCTCCGCATTCGGCGCCGGCCTCCTGGCGGGGTTCGGAAAGTTCCTCTGGGCCGAGAGCACGGCGGCGGAGGTCTATCCCCTGAACGCCCTCCTCTTCGCCGGGCTCCTCCTCGCCTGCCTCGCTCCCCCCTCTCGCCGCGCCGCCGGGGCCTTCGGCCTCCTCGCGGGCCTCTCCCTCACGATGCACCCGATCATGCGGGGGCTCGTGCCGATCGCCCTCCTCCACTTCCTGCTCGAGAACCGCAGCAGGCCGGGGCGCGGGAGGAGGCTCGCGGCCGCAGCGGTCGGTCTCCTCGGGGGGCTCCTCGTCCTCCTCTATCTCCCGATCCGGGCGGCGGCCAAGCCTCCCCTCAACTTCGAGAACCCGGTCGACCTGCGCGGAGTCTCGCGGCTCCTCGGGATGACGATCTACCGGTCCCCCGAGGAGAACGTGATGGTGCGCGAGCCGATCCTCCTCGGCCTGGGAGCCCGCCTCGCCGTCCTCGTGCGGGAGGTCGGGGAGTCGCTCCCCCTCCCCGCTCTCCTCCTCGCGGGGATGGGCCTTCTCTTCGGCCTGTGGCGATCCCCCCTCCGCGCAGCCGCCCTCGGCGCACACTTCGTCGCCGCCACCGTGGGAATCGCGATCTACTGCGCCTCGCGGGACTCGCGGCTCTACCCGGCGTCGTACGAGACCTACTCCCTCCCCGCGTTCCTCGTCCTCGGCGTCCTCGTCGGCGCCGGGATCGAGGGGCTGGTTGCAGGAGCGAAGCGCCTCTCCTTCCCGCGGCCCCGGGCTGTCGCGTTCGTCCTCGCGCTTCTCCTCGGCGGGTGGGCGTACGACCGGCACCGGTCGGGAAACGACCGCAGCGGCGAGGCCCTCCCGACCGACCTCGGCCGCAACGCGCTCGAGACGGTCGAACCGGGCGGGATCCTCCTCGCCTGGGGTGACCAGGTCCTCATCCCCTGCCTCTACCAGCAGATCGTGCTCGGGACCCGCCCCGACGTCGAGATCGGGACTCGGACGGGGCGCGTCGACCCGGCGCTCCTCCGCCGCTACGGCGCGCCCACGGACGGCGCGGAGACGGAGACGCTGCGCCTCGCCCGGGCCGCCGCTCACCTGCGTCCGATCTACACGAACTACTTCGACTCCTTCCCCGAGGAGAGCGGCCTCAAGTGCGTCCCGGTCGGCTTCCTCCACCGCGTCGTCCGCAAGGGGACGGCCGAGGAGGCGCAGGCGAGGGAGCGGAGCGCGAAGGCGTGGAAGGCCTACCGATGGCGGACCCTCGGCCGCGAGCGCCAGACCGGCGAGCTCCGCGAGATCGAGGCCTTCGTCCGGGATCGCGCCGCCGAGCATCGGCTCCGCGCGAAAGACCTCGAAGGGGCGGTCGAGGAATGGCGCGAGCTCGCCACGCTCCACCCCACGGACGCGGCCGTCCTGGCGAACGTCGGCACCGGTCTCGTCGGGCTCGGACGCGCCCCGGAAGGGAAGCTGTTCCTCGAGCGCGCCCTCGCCCTCGCTCCCGGCGACGAGATCGCCCGCACGACGCTCGGCGGGGTCCTCGTCGAGATGGGCGAGGCGGCCCGGGCCATCCACGTCCTCGCCCCCTTTCTCCGCAGGCGCGCCGCCGACCTCGACTCCTATCTCTACCTCGCGAAGGCGGCCCGGGCCGTCGGGGACCGCCCGACCGTCGCGAGGGCGCTCGAGGCGGCGCGGAAGGCGTTCCCCGACGACCCCCGCCCGTTTGTCGAGTCCGCCCTCTTCCACCTCGAGGAACCCCGGGATGTACCGGCCGCGCTCCGGGATGCCGAGAGGGCGCTCGCGCTGCGCCCCGCGGATCCGGAGGTCCATCGCCTCCTCGCGCGGGTCCGGGCCGCGGGCCGCTGACCCCACTCGGGTGAGATTCCGCGCCGTTCCCCTCCTCGCCCGGACGGAAGTCCTCGCGGCGCTCGTCTTCGCCGGGACCTTCGCGGCCTATCTCGCGACCCTCGCGCCGGGCCTCACGGGCGAGGACAGCGGCGACTTCCTCTGCGCCGCCCGCGTCTTCGGGATCCCTCACCCGCCGGGCTACCCTCTCTGGTGCCTCCTCGCGGGGGGCCTCGCGAGGCTGCTCCCGGTCGAGCCCTTCGCCCGGGCCGTGAACCTGACCTCGGCCCTCTTCGGCGCCGCCGCCGCCGCCGCCTGCGTCCCTCTCGCGCGCCGCCTCGGATGCGGCGCGCTCGCCTCCCTCGCGGCCGGGCTCCTCTTCGGACTCTCCCGCTCCTTGTGGAGCGCGAGCGTGGTCGCGGAGATCTACTCCCTCCATGCTCTCCTCTGCGTCGCGCTCCTCGCCACCGCGCACCGCGCGGCCCTCTCTCCCTCGACCGGCGCCGCGGCGGCGCTCGGCCTCGCCGCGGGATTCTCCCTCGCTCACCATCCGTCGATGCGGGGTCTCGTCCCGATCGCGTGCCTCTCCCTCCTCGGGACGCCCGCCTTCCGGGGAAGGCGCCGGATCCTGGCGGGGATCGGCGGAGCCCTCCTCGGCCTCTCCGTCCTCCTCTACCTTCCCCTGCGCGCGGCGGCGGGACCGGAGAAGAACTGGGGGGATCCCCGCTCCCTCTCCGCCTTCCTCGACCACGTCCTCCTCCGGCAGTACGCGCCTCCGGACGTCCGAGGGCTCGCGTGGCCGACGGTGGGGTTCGGAGCACGGCTCGGGGCGCTGGGGGGAGCGCTTCTCGGGGAGTTTTCCCCTCCGACGCTCGTGCTCGCCGCCGCCGGGCTCCTCGCCCTCTTTCGTGCCGACCGTCGCGCGGGAATCCTCCTCCTCGGCACCGCGCTCGCTTCGACGGTGGGGATCGCCGCCTACTCCGCAGGTCGCGACGCGCGGTTCTACCCGCCCGACTACGAGGCTTGCTCCTACGCTCTCCCCGCGTTCGGGGTGCTCGCGCTCCTGGCGGGGATCGGCCTCCAGGCCCTGTTCGGGAGGCTCCGGCGCTGGGCCGGGGCACGAGGCTCGAACGGCCTCGGCTCGATCCTCGCCCTCGCCCTCCCCTGTCTTGCCTTCGCGGCGAACCGGGCTCCGAACGACCGGAGCCGCTCCGCGCTCGCCCGGGAGTACGGCGCTGCGCTCCTCGAGACGGTCGAGCCCGGCGGCGTCCTGATCGCCTACGGCGGGAGCCTCCTCTTCCCCTGCGAGTACCTCCAGACCGTCGAGGGCTTTCGGCGCGACGTCCTCCTCGCGGTGAGGACGGGAAGGATCGAGCCCTCCCTCCTCGCCCCCCTCTCCCCCGCCGAGGGGGCCGAGAGGAAGGCGCGCGTGGGGGCCGCCCGGAAGGACTTCGACGAGGACCTCGCCGTGGGGCGCTTCCTCGGCCGTCGCCCGATCTACCTGTCCCGGGAGCGCAGGCCCGCCGTCCCCGGCTGCGACGTGGCGCGCGTCGGCCTCCTCTACCGCGTCGTCCGGACGGGGACGGGGGAGGTCGAGGAGGCCCGGGCGCGCGACGAGCGCCTGTGGGCGACGTATCGGCTCGATGCGCTCGGACGGGACCGCGGGGATCGGGGGCTCCTCGACGCGGAGATCCACGTCCGGGTCGCCCGGGCGCACCGCGCCCTCGACCGCGGGGAGGCGGCGGCGGCGGTCGAGGACTTCCTCGCCGCCGACGCACTCCGTTCCCTCGCCCCGGCCGAGCGAACGAACCTCGGCGTCGCCTTCCTCCGCGCGGGCCGACCGGGAGAGGCGGAGGAGTGCTTCCGCCGCGCGCTCGGCGAAAACCCCTCCGACTTCGCGACCCGCGCCGACCTCGGCCACCTCCTCGCGGCCTACGGACGGCCGCTCGAGGCGGCGGAGGTCCTCCTGCCCCTCGCCGGGCACGCGGAGGCGGACGCGGAGGACCTCGCCGTGCTGGCGGCCGCGCTGGGCTCGGCGGGCCGGGAAGAGGAGGCCCTCGCCGCGGTCCGCGCCGCGCGGCGGCGCTTCCCCGGCGAGACCCTGCTCCTCCTCGAGGAGTCGGGGATCCTCGCCCGACGGGGCGACTGCGCGGGGGCACGCGCCCTCGCGGAGCGCGCCGCCGCCCTCGGCCTGCCCGACCCCCGGGCGCGCCTCCTCCTCGAGGAGGTCCGCGCGCGCTGCCCGTGAGCTCCCGCTCTCACTCCCCCGGGCGGACGACCCAGTAGACGTAGATCGCCCCCCCGAGGATCGCCACCGGTCGCTTCCGGAGGAGATAGGAGTAGTGCCTGCGCAGGGGCTCGGGGAAGTAGACCCCTTGGAGATTCGTCGCGCCGATCGCGATCCACCCGGGAAGCTCCGCGGGGCGCGCCTCCTCGCCCGCCGTTCCCGCGCCCGGGACCTCGAGCTGGTAGTTGCCGGGGATGGGGTTGAAGGAGATCCCGTAGGCGCGCGGGTCGGCCGTCCCGAAGTAACAGAGGTTCACCTTCGCCACGCCCCGCTCCCGCATCCAGCGGCGAAGCGCCGGGAGGGCCTGGCCCCAGTCGAGGTTCGAGTCCGAGAGGATCCGCACCCCTCCTTCCGCCCCGCCGGCGAGGCGGTTGAAGAACGGGAGGAACCAGGGCCGGGCGGAGCCGGTTTCGAGCGCGAGGCCCGCGAGGAGGATCGAGGTCGCGAGGGCCGCGAGCCGCCGCCCCGCAAGGCGCGCCACCTCCCCCGGGACGCAACCCGCGAGGACGAAGAGGAAGGGGTAGACCGGGAGGAGGTGGCGGTGGCCGATGTTCAGGTTCGAGCCGACCGCGGCGAACGCTACGACCGCCGCGGGGACGAGGAGGAAGGCCTTCTCCCCGGCGAGGCGGGCGCGCCCTCCCTTCGTCGCGAGGAGGAGGAGGGCCGCCGCGAGCGCGGCCAGGGTGGCGAGGGGCGTCTTCACGGCGAACGCCACGGGGAAGTAGGCGGGGGAGCCGCGGACCGTGTAGTTCCCGAGGAGATAGGAGCTGCGCGCCTGCGCCTTCTGCGCGGCGAACGCGAGGCCGTAGAGGTAGGCCTCGGGGAGGAGCCTCCCGCGGGCGCAGAGGTCGATGACTCGCTCGGAGAGGGGAGGGGGTGTCGATTCGACGGCGCGCTCGAAGGACGCGAGGTCGGGAAAGGAGGTCCGGCCGTCGAGCACCTCCCCGTAGAGGCGCACCCGGCGGATCAGGCTCGTCTGCTCCGCGATCGCGAGGGGGGGCCCTTCTCCGGCGAAGGCGCGGTAGCGGAATCCGTAGCAGGCCCAGAGGCAGCCGAAGCAGGAGGCGCCCCAGAAGAAGAGGAGGAGGATCGCCCACCGCGCCCTCGCGCCCAAGCCCCGGAGGACCCTCCCCCCCCGGCCGACCGGCCATGGATCCCGGCGGAGGACCCGGAGGAGCGCGAGCACCCCGATCGTCGGCACGAGGAGGACGGCCGAGAACTTCGAGGCGAAGGCCGCCCCCCCGCAGAGAGCCGCCGCGAGAGCGTCGGGGATTGCCAGCGCGCGCAGCGCGCGGCGCGCGAAGTAGAGCGCGGCGAAGAAGAAGAGCGTCGCTCCGACGTCCGTCGTCGCGAGGGTCCCGTGCGCGAGGAAACCGGGATCGAGGGCGAACAGGAGGGAGGCGAAGAGGGCTCCCGCCGTCCCCACGACCTCCCTCGCCCAGGCGTGGACGAGGAACGCGAGGAGGGCCCCGAGCGCGAGGGAGACGAGCCGAGCGCGGAAGAGCAGGGGCTCCGGGGGATTGTCCCGGTAGAGGAACCGATCCCCGAAGATCCACTGCGCGTCGATCTGCGACGCCGCCGCCTCGAAGGCCCGCTCCGCGTCGGGGGAGATCCGGGGGCGGAGCGGGAGGAGGGGGAGCGCATAGAGGAGCTTGAGGAGCGGCGGATGCTCCGGGCTCAGCCGGAAGTCCCCTCGCGCGAGGTACGTGAACCCGGCCGGCACGTACGCCGTCTCGTCGTAGGTCGCGGAGTTCTCCCGGAGGGCGGGCCACGCGACGAGGACGTAGAGGGCCGGCGCGAGGAGCGGCGCCACGCTCCGGAGGATGCGTCCTCTCCCGGCCGGCGGCGCAGCGATCGCGGCCTCGCTCACCGCGGGGGGGACCCGACGCGGTCTCGCAGCTCGAGCGCTCGCTTCCATCGCGGGTAGTGCCGGAGGACGGCCTCCACCTGCTCGAGCGCCTCGGCGCGGGCCGCGCCCCGCTCTTCCTCGCTCCCCCCCTTCTCCAGGAGGACTTCGGCGAGGTCGAGCCTGGGCGCCGCCGTCGCGCGCTCCTCGCCGCACGCGAGCGCCCGGCGAAGCCACCGCTCCGCCTCGGCGGTCTTCCCCTCGCGGCGTTCGAGCCGGCCGAGCGCGTGGAGGGCGGCGGCGTGGCGCGGGTCGCGCCCGACGGCCTCCTCGAGGGCGCGCCTCGCCTCCGGGATCCGTCCGAGGCCGAGGAGGGCCACCCCCTCCCAGCCCCGCGCGTCGGGGAATGGCTCTTCGCCGCGGAGGATCGGCCCCAGGGCGGCGAGCGCCTCCTCGAACTTTCCCCCTTGGCAGAGGACCGCCGCGAGTCGCAGGGACGCTTCCCGGTCGGAGGGATCGAGCGAGAGCGAACGGCGGTGGGCCGCCTCGGCCCCGGCGAGGTCCCCTCTCGCTTCGGCGAGGTCGCCGAGGTAGCGGCGGGCGAGGCGGTTCCCCGGATCCCTCCGAAGGACCCCATCGAGCTCCGCCTCGGCCGACTGGAACTCCCCCCGGACGATGGCGACCGACGCGGCGTCGAGGGACCGGAGGATCGGGAGGAGGTCCTTCGGGTCCCGCTCCTCCCCCGCCGGAGGGGCGGTCCCCGCCCAGACGTAGCCTACGGCTGCGAAGCGGGCCGCCTCTTCGGGAGTGAGCGCGCGCGCCCCCCCTTCGAGCGCGCCCTCGGCGGAGGCGGCGGAGGCGCGCCGGAGCCCGGAAGAGAGAGCGTCCGCGACCTCCCGGGCCTCCTCCCTCCGGTCGCGGAGCTCCCCGGGGTCCGCCTCGAGGTCGTAGAGCTCGGCGCGCGGCGCGGCGACGTACTTCCAGCGGCCGGCCCGCCACCCGAGGAGGGGCGCCCAGCCGTAGTGGAGAAGCGGGACGAAGGTCTCGAGGTAAACCGGACGCTCCTCGCCTTCCGGTCCGGCCAGCGCCTCGAGGAGGCTCCGCCCCTCGACCGCCGCGGGCGCGGGCCAGCCGAGCGCCGCGCAGACCGTCGGGAAGACGTCGATCAGGCTCGCCCGGGCCGCCGGCCGGAGCCCCGGCGCGATCCCTCCTTCCCAGGCGAGGATCAGGGGCACGCGCACGGCGGGCTCGTAGAGGGTGAGCCCGTGGGTCGCTTCTCCGTGATCTCCAAGGCTCTCCCCGTGGTCGGCCGTCACGACGAGGAGAGTCCGCCTCCTCCGCGCGCCGAGACCTCCGAGGAGTCGGCCCAGGCAAGCGTCGGCGTAGGCGACCTCCCCGTCGTAGGGTCGCGCGGCGAACCTCGCGCGGTAGGGCTCGGGCGCCGCGTAGGGGGCGTGCGGGTCGAAGAGGTGGACCCAGGCGAAGAAGGGCTCTCTCGCCTCCTCGTCGAGCCAGCGGCGAGCCCGCGCGACCACCTCCTCCCCACGCCGCTCTGCGATGGAGTAGGCGTCCGCCGGGGCCGCGATCGCGTCGTCGTAGACCGAGAACCCCTGGTCGAGCCCGAAACGCCGGTCGAGCGGGAAGGCGCCGACGAACGCTCCGGTCGCGAACCCCTTCCTCCCCAGCCACTCGGCGATGGTCGTGGCGGTCGAAGGAAGGGCGCGCTTGCCGTTGTCCCGGACGCCGTGGCGCGGGGGGAGCGTCCCCGTGAGGAGGCTCGCGTGCGCCGGCAGGGTGTACGGAACCGGCGTATAGGCCTCCCGGAAGAGCGCCCCTTCCCGGGCGAGGGCGTCGAGGGCGGGCGTGTCCGCGAAGGGACAGCCGTAAGCGCCGACCCGATCCGCGCGCAGCGTGTCGATCGTGACGAGGAGCACGTTCGTCGGCCGCGGCCGTCCTCCGCACGCGCCGAGGAAGGCGACCGCGAGGAGCGCCAGGGACCGCGGCGCGAGGAGCGAGCCCCTGGACGGTCCCTCCTTCGCACAGGGGAGGTGCACGCGGCGATTATCTCCGCCGAACCGAGGCCGGGCGCGCCCTC
>DASRRH010000027.1:0-188853 GCA_035695825.1 Planctomycetota bacterium
GAACCACTGCAGGTAGCCGACGCCCCCGACGAGCGCGGGGTCGGGAGGGATCGCGAGGGGGAAGGAGGCGTGCCCCGACCCCGGCCCCGGGCCGGCGGTCGTGGCGGGAACCGTCGCATCGAGAGAGACGAGGAGCTCGCAGGCGGGCATCCCGAGGAGGCCGAGGTTCAGGGGCAGCGGAGGCCCTCCCGGGAGCGTCGCGTTCGACGCGCCCACGAGGAGCACGGCGAGCGCGCCCGCGAGCGTCCTCGAGAGGTGGACTTCGAAGGTCGTCCCCACGGCGGGCGTCCCCGTCGCCCCGATCCGGGGCGCCACGCCGAGGGAGCCGGCGCACCCCGAGCCGAACGGCGCGACGCCCGCCGGGATCCCGGAATAGGCGTAGGCCTTCCCCACGTCCGGGGCGCCGACGTCGTGGAAGTGCGCGCCGGTGGCGACCTCGCCGAATCCGTCGGCGTCCATGTCCCCCCCCGACCCGACGGTCGTGCCGAAGAAGTCGGCGAGCGCTTCCCCTCCCTGCTCGAACAGGAGGGAGGGAACGGGCGCGGGGGACGGCCCGCCGCGGTAGACGTAGATCCGGCCGGTCGAGCCGTTCTGGCCCGGGGCGCCCGCGGCGAAGTCGGCGAACCCGTCGCCGTCGACGTCGCCGGCGCCGGAGACGGAGGTCCCGAGGGCGTCGCCCGGGACGGCGCCGTCCACGGTCGCGAGCGGGGCTCCGGTCATGCCGGAGTAGAGGTAGACCCGTCCTGCGAAGAGCGCGGCCGCGCTCGCCTGCCCCCACGCCCCGACGAGGACGTCGCCGCGACCGTCGCCGTCCGCGTCCCCCGCGCCCGAGACCGCGGCCCCGAACGCCGCGCCCGCCGACTCCCCGTCGAACGTGTAGAGCGTCCCTCCCGTGAGGCCCGAGAAGACGTAGACGCGGCCCGCGTTGGTGCCGGCCGGCGAATCAAACCTCCACGCGCCGACGACAAGGTCGGCCCGGCCGTCCCCGTTCACGTCCCCCGATCCGGAAACCGCCGCGCCGAGGCTGTCCTGCTGCGCGACTCCGGTCCAGGAAAAGACGAGCGCGGCCGACCCGGCCGCCCCCGGCAGCGAAAAGACGTAGGCCTTGCCGGCGTCGAGGGCGCCCGGACCGTTCCACCGGTCCGCTCCGACGATCACGTCGGCCCTTCCGTCCCCGTTCACGTCCCCGGCCCCGGCGACGGCGAACCCGAACCGATCGCCCGGCGCCTCCCCCGTGACGCTGAACAGGAGGGAACCGTCCGGGCCGGAGAGCACGTAGACCTTCCCGCTGTCGGCGCCCGCGGGACCGTTCTGGAGGGGCGCTCCGACGATCGCGTCGGCGGTCCCGTCGCCGTTCACGTCTCCCGCGTTCGCCACGGCGTACCCGCATTCGTCCGAGGCCGCCTCGCCGTCGAGGACCCAGAGCTGTGCCAGCGTCTGTCCGGAGTAGGCGTAGGCTTTCCCCGCGTCCAGGCCCGCCGGGCCGTCGTGCCTCCAGGAGCCGACCACGACGTCGTCGAACCCGTCCCCGTCGAAGTCCGCCCCACCCGAGACCGAGATCCCGAACCGGTCGTCCTGCCCCTCGCCGTCCTGCGACCAGACGAGCGTTTGGGCGGGCGCGCCACAGGCGAAGGCGGCGAGGGCGAGGAGAGCGCGCGACAGCATGCCGAGCCTCCCGGAGCTTCGGGGGGATCGGGATTATGGGCCGCGCCCGCCGTCGAGGGCTACGGGGACTCGACGAGGACCTCGGAGACCGGCTCCTCGCCGACCTGGACCGCGCGGCGCACGAGCTTGCCTCGACACGCCGAGAGCTCGAGCGTGTAGGCGCCGGGGGGAGCGTCGAGGGTGACGAGACAGCGGCCGTCCGCGCGCCGGGCGCTGAGATGGACCGTCTCGGCCGCCGGGATCCCTCCCGGGCCGAGCAGGCGCGCCTCGCAGATGACGGAGTGCTGCGGTCCCAGGATCTCGGCGCGCGGCCGGAACCGGACCTTGAGGCGGCGGGGCCGACGCACGGGGAAGCCGCGGTCGCGGTTCGCTCCGCTCGAGAGCTCGAGGCGCAGCACGTTTCCCGCCAGGACCACGAACCCGGACCCCGGCGGCGCGTCGTCGAGCCGGACGCCCTCCCCCCTCTCGTCGAGCGTCCCCGCACAGGGGAGCCGCAGGCCCGCGGAGTTGCGGTACTCGAGAGCGAAGCTCGCGCGGTCCGGGAGCCACCCGTCGACGGGGACCAGGTTGAGACGGACGCTGGCCCCACGGGCGAGCTCGACGACCCCCCGCGCGGTTCCGAAGGGGGGGATCTCGACCGCCACGGCGCCGGCCGCGTGATCGGGCGCCAGCACCTCGGCGGCGTAGGGGCCGGGGGGGAGCCCCCGCGCGACGAGCGAAGGCTGGCCGGCGGCCGTGTGCAGGGCCCGCATTCCGAAGTCGCCGACGAGCTTGCGCAGCGCGACCTCGGCGCCGACCACGGGCTGAAGCGTCCCCGCGTCGAGGACGTCGAGCTCGAGCGCGCCGAGCGATCGGTTGAGGACGGGGACGTCGATCCGGAACTCGAGATCCGGGTCCCCGTCCCGCCAGCGTTTCTCCGCGATCGCCTGGTCACGGAAGACGACCGTGACGATCCGGTCGGAGCGGGGGGGCACCTCGACCATGAAGGTGGCCGTCTCGAGGTCGATGCCCGCCTGCTCTCCCCGCACGCCTCCCCGCCACGCCCCGGGGCAGAACGCCTCTGCCCCGGCGTAGATCCCGGACGCGCCCCAGAAGTCGCGGACCCGGTGGGCGCCGGCGCTGCGGACGGATTCGGGGAAGAGGAAGAGGAGGTTGACCGGTCGGAGCGGAACCCCGTCTGGATCGAGGAGCCGCCCGCGGATGCGGGAGACCTTGCGCTCCTTGAGCGTGAGGTCGACGCGCCTCTGGAAGGGGGGATCCTCGAAGGTGCGCCTCAGGGTCGCATCCTCGTAGCCGGGGGCGGAGGCCCGGAGGGCGAGCTCGCCTCCCATCCGGGTGTCGAGCCGGTAGACGCCGCTCCCGTTCGCCCGGCAGTCCGCGACCTTCTCGGAGAGGACCCTCGTCTCCTCCCCTTCGTCGTCGACCTCCCGCCGTTCGACCGCGAGCGTCACCAAGGCGAAGCGGACGGGTGCACCGCGCTCGTCGGCGATCCGTCCGTGGAGGAGCCCGACCGGGCCGCTCGGCTTCGAGGCGGCCGGCGCGTCCGCGGCGGGAGGAGGCTCGTCGACTTCGGCCGGTGGGAGGGGAGGGACCACCGCGGGCTCCTCGGCGTCTGCGGGCCGGATCGCGGGCTGGCTCGCGGCTTCCGACGGCGGGGCCGGCTCCTGGCCTCCCGGGACCAGGGCGACGTCGGGCGCTGGGATCGGCCGCACGAAGTTGCGCGTCCCGCGGGTGACCAGCACGAGCAGGAAGACGAAGACGCCCACCCCGAAGGCGATCCCGGCGAGTTGGAAGGGGTGTCGAAACGAGAGGCTCACGGACTCTCCCTTGGCGCGACGGGCCGCGCCCGCGCGCGGCCGACCTGGATGCGGCGTCCCCGGGACTCGACGCGTCCGCTCTGGGACGCATCGTCCGCGCCGAGGACGAGGGGGGCTCCCATGGGCTGCAGGACCGCCCCCCTGTTTCGGCCTTCCGGGCGCCCCGACCGAAGCCGGCCGTGGCCTTCAGCGGGGCTCGATCTCGAGCTCGGTCGAGTCCTCGATCCCGACGACGACCTCCCGGCGCGCCCGCGCCCCTGCGGCGAACTCGACGTCGAGCAGGTAGGAACCCGGCGGCGCCGCGAAGTCGATCCAGTCCCAGGCCTCTCCGGAACCGAGGGACCAGGCCCCCTGCGCGACGGGGAGCTGCCCCTCGCGGAGGAGGCGAGCCTCGCCGGCCTGGGGAAAGTCCTTCCCCTCGATCGGCCTCCACTTCGCCCGCACCGTCCTCAGCCTGCGGATCGGGAAGTCGAGTTCCCCGTTCGATCCGGGCGCGAGCCGCACGCGGAGCGCGTTCCCGGCGAGGACGATCCAGCCCGCGCCGGGCGGAAGGCCGCTCACCCGGACGAGGGATCCGTTCGACCCGGCCTCGTCTTGCGCGGCACACGGGAGGGCGGTTCCCGTCGGGTCGAAGTACTGCAACCCCCAACCTCCCGGGACCCATCCCTCCTCCCCCAGGAGGCGGAGGACCACCTCGGCGGGACGGGCGAGGCGGAGCGCCGTCCGCGTGGTCTTGCCCCCCGCGACCTCGACGCGTTCGGCGCGTCCTCCGTAGCCGCCCGCTTGCGCGAGCAGGGTGTAGGTCCCCGGGAAAACGTCGGGGAAGCGAAGCCCCGAGTCGGGATCGACCGGCAGCGAAGGCCGATAGTTCGCCCCCGCGCCGAGCGTCTGGCCGACGACTCCGACGGTCGCCCCCGGCACGGGTCCTCCGGCGGCCGCGTCGAGGACGCGGACCTCGAGGGATCCAAGCTCGGCCCGCAGCCTCGGCACGTCGAACCGGATCTCGACCTCGGGCTCCCCCTTTCGCCACCGTTGCTGAGCGAGGACCCGTCCCCGACTGAGCGCCGCGACGAAGGGGCTCCACTCGGCGGATCGCGCCCGGATCTCGAAGGTCGAGAGCGCCTCGTCGATCGACGCCCGCAGGCCGCGCTCGGCCTGCGACGGGCGCAGGCAGGGCTGGACCAGAGCCCAGATCCCCGAGACCCCGATCTCCCGCGCGTCCTCGGACGCGGGGAAGTCGTCCGGGAAGAGGAATCGGACCTCCTCGGGGGTGAGCGGCCCGCCCTGGGAGTGGAGCAGTCGTCCCCGGAGGACGATCGTCGTGTCCCTGGCCAATCGGAAGTCGACCCGTTCCTCGAAGCGCCCCGGGCGCGGGTGGCGGTATGCGACGGCCACGCCCGACTCGCCGTCTCCCGCCTGGACGCGGAAGTAGCCGCCGCGGGGAAGGTCGAGGCGGAAGTTCCCCTCGTCGTCCGACCAACCCACAGGCCCGTCCCCCTCGGAGAACTCCCCCCGCGAGAGGCCGGTCGATGCCGTCTCCTGCCCCCAGTACGAGATCGAAACCCGGGCTCGGGGAACCGGCTTGCCCTCGGCGTTGGCCACCCTGCCATGGACGATTCCTCCGGGATCGATCGCCGCGCCACCTCCGGGTGCCGTCGCCCCGCGCCCGTCCGGGCGGAGGGGAACGCGGGGCGACGGAGGAGTCGCGCCGGCACCCGCCGGTTCGGATCCGATTCGCTCCCCTGCGTCCTCCACGAACGCCGGGCCGCTCGAGGGTTTCCACGGCCCTCGCAACGCGACCGCGAGGGCGAGAAGGAAGAGAGCGCCGAAGAGGACGAGCGCGAGGGCGCGTCGCGGCATGGCCCCGGAAGGGGGTGGAGCGTTCCCGGCGACCCCTCCTATCCCGAACGGGCTGCGTCGGCTACGCCGGGGCCGGAGGCGCGCAGGCCGCCAGGGCGGGACGGCGGAGCGCCGGCTCGAGCGCGGCCCAACGGGAGGGCTCCTGCGTCAGGAGAGCCCGGTAGTAGAGGCGGACGGAAGCCGCCGGGAACTCCGCGAGAAGTGCGTCGGTCGCTTTCTCGACGGCCTCGACCGTCGGGACGAGGGGGTGCTCCTCCTCGCCGAGCATGCCGTCCTCGTGCGGGATGGAGAGGAGGTCGAGGAAGCGCCGCAGGAGCGGACGGCGCTCCTCCATGTGGAAGACGAGGAGGAGCGTCGCGGCGACGTCCTCCCGCAGGTCGAGCGTCGTCGCGAGCATCCGCGAGCGCATCTCGAGAGGAAGCCGCAGGAACCCCGCCTCGCGGAACCCGCGGCGCGGGCCGATCTCCCGGGCGAGGGCCTGCGCCGCCTCGGGGGCGAGGTCCTCCTGCTCGAAGAACCCGCGCGCGATCGCCTCGCGCTCCTCCCTCGTGAGCTCCCGCCACAACCGCGCCGCGGTCGGTCGATCCCCGCCCTTCGGGTCCGCTTCCAAGGTCGCTCTCTCTCAGGCGCGGCGGGATTGTCGCATCCGCCCCCTCGCCCGGTTCAACGGGAGAGGAGGGCGCGCACGACCTCCGGGAGCCGCCGCAGGTCCTCGACGACCGCGTCCGGTTCGGGGCCCTCGGCAGGCGCCTCCGCCGCGAGGGTGGGGACCACGCGGGCGAGGACGGCCTTCATCCCCGCCGCCCGCGCTCCCGCGACGTCGACGAGCGGCAGGTCGCCGACGTGGACGCACTCCTCGGGCGCCGCCCCGAGGTAGTCCGACGCGGCGCGGAAGATCCGCGGATCGGGCTTGCGCAGGCCGAAGGCGCTCGAGCTGACGAGCACGTCGAAGTGGGGCCGGAGGCCCAGGCGCTCGAGCGTGCGGGCGATCGGGGCGTGGTAGGTGTTGTTCGAGACGAGGCCAAGGCGCGCGCCCTGCGCGCGAAGCGCCTCCACCGCCTCGAGGGCGCCGGGAAGGGAGCGGTAGGCGGCCTCCTCCTTCGCGAAGAAGACGTCGAGCGCGGCTTCGATCTCCTCGCGCGCCGGCGCGTGGAGGCCTCCCATCTCGAACGCGGTCCGCAGGTGCCCCGTCGCCGGCTCCTCGACGAGGGTCCCTCGCGCGCGCGCGATCCCCTCGCGCCGCAGCCGGAGGAACCGCGCCACGACCTTCGCCGCGTCGCCGTCGGCGAGCCGGCGCGCGAGGTGGGCCTCGAGGACGGGTCCCCCCTGGCGGTCGCTCGCCTCGAGGGTCGAGCCCTCGCCGACGAGGGTGTTGCCGAAGTCGAGGAGGACGGCGCGGCGGCGGGTCACGGGGCGAGGGCTCCGGGCGGGGGAGCCGTCACTGAATCGGGACCCGCGCCCAGTTCGTGAGCTCCTGGAGGGCGGTGCCGTTGAAGCTCGCCCCGGCGAGGTAGAAGGAGAGGCCGGAGATCCCGGGGACCGAGGGGATCGAGAGGGTGAGCGTCGCCTGCCCGGTCGCGTCGAGCGTCCCGACGTTGCCCGCGAGCACGCCGTTCCCGGGGGCGAGGAGGAGGAAGAAGAGCGGATCGGGATTGAGCGGCACGATGCGCCCCGCGTCGATCGCGAAGCCCGGAAAGTTCCCGAGCGAGCCCGTGACGACGAAGGGGAGCCCGGCCGAGCCGGCGAGCCGGATCGGGATCGGACGGGACGCGCCCGGCGCGATCGGCGCCTGGGGCGGGATCGGCAGCGTCGCGAGGTCGGCGAGCACGCGGGCCATCACGGCCTCGCGCGCGCTCCCCTCGACGATCGTCTCGAAGGGAAACCCGAAGCCGATGACCCGGTAGCCCGGGGCGAGGAGGCGAACCGCCGCGCCCCCCCCGTTCCCGTAGGTGAGGACGGGCGCCCCGAGGAGCGAGGAGGGGAGGATCACGTCGGGGAAGTTCGCGTCGTAGGTGCCGTGGGTCCCGTCGTCGAACGTGAAGCCGGGGATCCCGCCGAAGAACGAGCCCGTCGCCGGCTGCGCGATCGAGTGGGTGTTCGCGTCGTCGGCGACGAAGTTCATCCCGAGCGTCGTCTCGTAGAAGGTCCGGTCGGCGACCGATCCGAGGAGGTCGAGGTCCCAGCCGATCTCGGCCCCCGTCACGAAGAGGCTCCCTCCTCCCGCGAGGAAGGCGCCCACGGTCGCCTGCTCGGCGGGGGAAAAGGTCTCGTCGACGGTCGACTCCTCGCCGAGGATCCAGTCGACCATCGGGTAGGGCGCGAGAGGGACGAGCGTCGGCACGGCCTCGTTGTTCGCCCCGTCGAAGTTCCATCCGGCGTCCTGCGCCGCCGCGACCGCGGCGGCGTGCTGGCGCTCGAAGTCGAAGGTGTTGTCGCGCTCGAGGACGGAGGCGTCGAGCCGATCGAAGCCCGAGACAAGCAACAGGGAGACCGGGCCCCCCTTCGCCGCGCGGGCGGCGACGACCTCGGTCGGGAGCCCGACGCCGCCGGCGTTGGTGGAGGCGACCCGGACGTGCACGACCTCGCCGAGCGCGACGTCCGGGAGGACGAAATCCGTCGTCCCCCCTCCGGCGACCGCCGTCCCGTCGTCGAAGGCCTTTCCGTTCGGCGAGCGGTAGACGACGTAGCCGCTCGCCCCCGCCGCGACCGACCAGTGCACCCTGAGGTCCCCGTTCGCCTCGTTCGCGATCGCGACGTCGGCCGGCGGCTCGGGGACGAACGGAGCCCCCGCGTTGAAATAGGCGGCGATCCCGCGGTAGATCGCGCGGCCCGAGATCCCCCGGAACTCGGGCTCGTGCAGGTAGGGGTTGTCGATCGCGACGTTGTCGTGGAAGGCGAGCTCGACGAGGCACCCCGGCATCGTCTGGAGCTCCCGCACCTCCCCGAAGTTTGCCTGGAGGAGCCCCTGGTTCGGCCAGGCCGGGTCCCACTCGGCCTGGATGTCCTGGACGATCCGATTGTGGATCGAGGCCTGCAGCGCCGCGCTCCCCGGCGTCGCGGTCCCGCCCGCGGCGCCGTTGTAGATGTAGGTGGTCGTCCCCGACGCGGTCCCGTTCGCGCTCGCGTTCGTGTGGAGCGAGACGAAGGCGTCCGCTCCCCACCACTCGGCGAAGTTCGGGCGCGTCGTCACGTCGTCGCAGTTGTCCTGGCTCGACGGACCGCAGGGATCCCAGACCGTCGAGGGGGCTCCGGAGTACTCGGCCCAGTACCGCGCGCACTCGCGCCAGCGCAGGTCCCCGCTCGTCGTCCCCCCGCGCACGATCGAGCCGAACCCCGCTCCGATCCGCAGGGCGTCCGCGATGACGACGCCCGTCTCCGCCGACTCGTTTGAGAGCGTCACCTGGGCGAGATCGCCCCCGAACCAGTACCAGGAGCCGAGGTAGTTCCAACGCAGGCCGTCGGTCTCCTGGTCCGCCCGCACCTCGCTCACGCCGCCGGGGTGGAGGACGCGGTAGAGCGCGTCGGTCACTCGATTCGTCCCGTCCCGGTAGAAGACGTAGACCGGGTAGAGCCCGTCCGCAGGGATCACCGCGCTCCAGGTCGCGGTCGCGGTCTCCGTCGGGCTCGCGTTCGCGAACCGGTAGGTGAGCCCGGCGTACCCGGTGCTCCCGCCCGTCGTCCACGTTCCCGTCTCCGCGTAGGTCGCCGGGACGTCGTTGTCGCGGATCAGCTCGAAGGGGACGTAGCCGCGCTCGCGGCAGGCGATCACCTTCGCTCCCGCCCCCTCGAGGTAGCGGTAGAGGTGGTCGATCGCGATCTCGTTCGTGTGGACGTCCTCGATCAGCCCGTTGATCAAGGGGCGCTGGAAGATCCAGCCGAGCGTCGAGTGCCAGTACCTCCCGTGGCCCGGGGAGATCACGATCCGCTTCCCCGTGAGCGTGCCGGGGACGGGGGGGGGCTGGGCCGGCGCGCCCGCGGCCATAGAGACGGAGAGCGCGACGATCGGAATCGTCTTCACGGGGCTCCTTGTCGATTCGGCGACCCGCGTGGGTCGCCGACCGGAATGCTAAACGAGCCCCCTCCCCGCCGAAACTCGTCGGCGCTCCCAGACGCGGTCGGCCCTCCCGACCTGCCGCCGGACGCAGGAACCGACCGCAACGTTCGAGCCCCCGGCGGACGTCCGCAAGTCCGGAACCGGGGATCGGGCCTGGCTGGACGCAGGGCTTCGTCGATCACCCGACGCGCAACTCCCGGAGGAGGTCCCGGCATCCCGCGACCCGGACGAGGAGCCCTCCGGCGCGACGATCGTAGGCCTCCTCGACGCCGGGGGAGACGAGGTAGTTTCGCCCCCGCGGATAGCTCCCCCGGAAAACCGTGAGCGACTCAGGTTCGAACCGATCCGGTCGGATCTTGCACTCCACGGCGTGGGCTTCCCTCCCCTTCCGAACGACGAAGTCGACCTCGCGACCGGACTTGTCGCGCCAGTAGAAGAGTCCCTCGCCCCGCGTCGCGGTCCGCAGCACGTCGAGAACGAGGTGCTCCCAGAGGACCCCTCGGTCCTCGTCGCGGATGTCCCGCCAGCCGCGGACGAAGCAGACGAAGCCCGTGTCGAACCCGTAGGCCTTCGGTCGCCGGATCAACTCCCGCCGGCCGCCGCCATGGAACGGAGCCACCGCGTAGAGAGCGCAAGCGACGGTCATCGCCTCGAGGTGCGCCTTCACCGTCGGGCGGCTGAGGTCGCATTCGCGCGAGAGCGCCGAGTAGTCGACGAGGCCCCCGCTCTGGCGCAGGAGGACGCGCAGCAGGTTCAGGAAACCGGTGCGCTCGCGGATCCCGAAGAGGTCCTGGATGTCGCGGGCGTAGAAGCTGTCCATCCACTCGGAGAAGAACCCATCGTCCTTCCTATCGCGCAGGAGCATCTCGGGCAGTCCGCCGTGGAGGAGCCGGCGGTCGAGATCGCGGACGGCGAAGGCGTCCTGACACTCGGTCCAGAGCACCGGCGTCAGGACGAGGGTCGTCTTGCGGCCGGTCAAGGTGTCCCGGAACCTCCGCGTCGCCGCCAGGGTTGAGGAGCCCGTCGCGAGAATCCGCAAGCGCGGGAAGGCGTCGGCCGCCACCTTGAGCGTCCGGCTCGGGTCCTCCAGCCGGTGCACCTCGTCGAGGACGAGGACCGCGCCGGCGGCGTGCGACCGGAAGTAGAGTTCCGGGTCCTCGAGCCGCCGCGCGACGGAGGGGAGGTCGCAGTTCGCGTAGACCGCGTCCGGGAGCATCTTGGCGAGCGTCGTCTTGCCGATGCGGCGCACGCCCGCCAGCCAGACGATCGGCCTCTTGCGCCATGCCTCCCGGACGCGCTCGAGCCACTCGGGGCGGAGAATCATGAATGCGTACTTTACGTTTGGTCGTCTGGATGTGAATCTCGATTTCGGGACGACCCTTCCTCGCCGGGATGCTTCCCGGCGCCGCGACGCCTCCTCCCCCGAGGAGGGCCCCTCGGGCGCCCGGAGGGGGGGCCCTCTTCAACCTTCCGCAGAGGTCCCTTTTCTACTTGCCGCTACCAGTAGGGAGCCCCTCCCGCCGTCCTGAGGGCGCGCCCCCGTCCCCCCTCGCCTCGATGCCTCTCCTCCGACCGCGGAGACCGGAGTTGACTATCTCGTCGTCAAAACGCTATGCAATTCGACGACATGGTGCGCAACCTAAGGTATCCCCGGATCCTCCGGCCCCCGAAGGGGAGTTTCTTCCTCTTCGGTCCCCGCGGGATCGGGAAGAGCACGTGGGCCCGCGAGCATTTCGGGGACGACCGCCGCTTCGACCTCCTCGACGAGGGGCTCTACCAGGATCTGCTGGCCGACCCCTCCCTCTTCGCCTCCGCGCTCCGCGCGCTCGAGCCGGGCTCGCGGGTCGTCGTCGACGAGATCCAGAGGATCCCCTCCCTCCTCAACGAGGTCCACCGCCTCATCGAGGAGCGCCGCCTCCGCTTCATCCTGCTCGGCTCGAGCGCCCGCAAGCTGAAGACCGCTGGGACCAACCTCCTCGCGGGGAGGGCCGTCCGGCGGATGCTCTACCCGCTCGTCCCCGAGGAACTCGGGGAGGACTTCCGCATCGAGGAGGTGCTCCAGTACGGGAGCATCCCGCTCGTCTGGATGGCGGAGGACAAGAGGGAGGCCCTGGCGGCGTACGTCCAGCTCTACCTCCGGGAAGAGATCCGCGCCGAGGCCCTGGTGAGAAACCTCGCCGGGTTCTCCCGCTTCCTCCCGCTCGCGGCGCTCTTCCACGGCCAGGTGCTGAACGCCTCGAGCCTCGCGCGGGACGCGGGGACGGCCCGGACGACGGTCGCCGGCCACCTCGACATTCTCGAGGACACGCTGCTCGCCTTCCGCCTTCCCGCCTTCGAGGCGAAGCTCCGCGTCCGCGAACGGAGGCACCCGAAGCTCTACTGGGTCGACCCGGGCCTCGTGCGGGCCGTCAAGAAGCAGCTCGGGCCCCTCGCGCAGGAGGAGAGGGGGGCCCTCCTCGAGGGCTGGGTCCTCACCCTCCTGCGGACGTACGCGGAGGTGCAGGAGCTCTACGACGAGATCTTCTACTGGTCCCCCGCGCAGGCGAGGAGCCTCGAGGTCGACTTCCTCCTCAAGCGGGGATCGCGATACGTGGCCATCGAGGTCAAGGCGCAGCGGAGGTTCTCCCCTCCTCTCCTCTCCGGGCTGCGGGCGATCGGGGATCTCAAGGGGATCACGAGGAGGGTGCTCGTGTACGGGGGTGACCGGGCGCTGCGGACGCCCGAGGGGATCGAGGTCTGGCCGGTGAGCGTTCTCCTATCCCGTCTGGAGCGGCGAGACCTCTGGTAGGCGCGCGGAGTGGCGGAGCGTGGACCCCGACGTGGAACGGGGCTCGAGTAGGATCTGCAATTCGTTCGCGTCGGAAGCGGAAGGACCGCCGCCGGCGCGTCGTTCCTGCGCGGTCCAGGGAGGCGGCGGGGAGCGCCGGGGGTCGGGGCCCCTTCAGCGCGCCGCGGTCACCCGGAATTCCCCCTCGACGCGGACGTCGGCGGAGGAGGCGCCGACCATCACCTTGAAGTCCCCGGGCTCGACGAAGGGCTTCATGTCCGGACCGGGGTAGGCGAGATCTTTCGGGCCGAGCTCGAAACGGACCCTCTTCGTCTCGCCCGGCTCGATGCGAATCCGCCGGAAGCCGCGCAGTTCCTTCACGGGCCGCACGACGGTCGCGACCTCGTCGCGGAGGTAGAGCTGGACGACCTCGTCCCCCGGCCGCGCGCCCGCGTTCTTCACGTCGACGAGGACCTCGACGCGGCCGGTGGGCGGGAGCTCGGCCGGCGCGATGCGGAGGTTCGAGTACTCGAACCTCGTGTAGGAAAGGCCGTGGCCGAAGGGGAAGAGCGGCTTCCCCGACAGGTCGACGTAGTCGTAGCCGCGTCCGGTCGGGAGGCGGTTGTAGAAGAGGGGGACCTGCCCGACGAACTGGGGGAACGTGATCGGAAGGCGGCCGGCCGGATCCGTCTCACCGTAGAGGACCTCCGCGACGGCGGTGCCCCCTTCCTCGCCGCCGTACCAAGCCTGCACGACCCCGGGGACCTGGCCGATCCAGCGCTTCATCGTGACCGCGCTCCCCGTCACGAGGACGACGACGAGGGGCTTGCCCGTCCCGGCGAGGGCGAGGAGGAGTTCCTCCTCCGCCGCCGGGAGGTCGAGGCTGGAGCGGTCGCGGCCCTCCCCTTCCTCGATCCCGACGACGACGACCGCGGCGTCGGCGCCCCGCGCGGCCTCGACGGCCTCGTCGAGGAGGGAGCCTCCCGATCTCCAATCCCAGCCGAGCCGAGCCACGGCGCCGCCCTCGTTCTCGTAGTACTCGATCCGGAGGTCGTGGCGCTCCTCGCCCGTGAGCCGAACGGAGACCCTGTCCGTCCCCGGTGCGCGGTCGTCCCACTGGTCCACGAGGAGGCGGCCGTCGATCCAGAGCCTCACGCCGTCGTCCGTCGTGACGGAGATCTCGTAGACGCGGGTCTCCGGCGCGAGGAGCTTCCCCGTCCAGCGGATGGAGAAGTGGTCCGCCTCCACGCCTTCGACGGGGGAGTCTCCCCCCCAGTCGAAGTCGATCTGCGCGTCGGTGCGAACGAGGGCCGGCTCTCCCTCCAGCCGCGGATTGGCGAAGTACTCGCCCCGGAGGCCCCGGTCCTCCGGCCCTCCCCCTTCGGTGCGTAGGAACTCGGGCGGGATGAGAGGAAGCTCGACTCCCATCTCGCAGCCCTGCGCATGGAGCACTCTTGTTCCGGGCCCGACCTTCGCGCGGATCCCGTCGAGCACGCTCACCTTCCTCATCCCCGACCCGCTGTAGCCCCCCAGCCGGACCTCGTCGGCGAGCGGCCCGATCACGGCGAGGGCCCCGAGATCCCTCCGGAACGGGAGGACGCCCCCCTCGTTCCGGAGGAGCACGATCGCCTCCCGCGCCGCGCGGAGGGCGAGCGCGCGGTGCTCCGCGCAGTCGGCTAGGGCCGCGGCCCGCTTCGGATCCACGGTCGAGTCCTCGAAGAGACCGAGACGGAACTTCGCCTCGAGGAGGCGGGAGACGGCGCGGTCGAGGGTCGCCCGGGAGATGAGCCCTTCCCGCACGGCCTCGAGGAGGGGGGCGCCGAAGTAGTCGACGTTGGGAAGCTCGACGTCGAGGCCCGCCTCGAGCGCCCGCGCCGCCGCCTCCTTGGCCGTCGCCGCCGCGCGGTGGTGGGAGACGATCCCCGAAACCGAGTCGTAGTCGGAGACGACGAAGCCCCGGAACCCCCACTCCCTTCGGAGGAGGTCCGTGAGGAGCCAGCGGTTCGACGAGCAGGGAAAACCGTTGAGCGAGTTGTAGGCCGCCATCCCCGAGCGCGCGCCCGCCTCCCGGAAGCAGGCCTCGAAGGGGACGAGCTCGGTCTCTCGGAGGATCCGCTCCGAGACGTCGATCGCCTGGCTGTCGCGGCCGCCCTCTCCCACGTTCACCGCGAAGTGCTTCGGCGTCGTGATCACCCCCTCCCCCTCGACGCCCCGGCAGAAGGCGACCCCCATGCGCGAGGCGAGGAAGGGGTCCTCGCCGTAGCTCTCCTCGACCCGTCCCCAGCGGACGTCGCGCGCCAGGTTGACCACCGGGGAGAGGGCCTGGCGGATGCCGCGGCTGCACGTCTCCTTCCCGATCGCCGCCGCCACCTCGCGCATCAGGTCCGCGTCGAAGGTGGCCGCGAGGGCGATCGCCTGCGGGAAGGAGGCCGCGCCCTTCCCGACGAGCCCATGGAGCGCCTCGTCGTGGACGAGGATCGGGATCCCGAAGCGGGTCTTCTCCCGCGCGAGCGCCTGGACCCGGTTCGACTTCCCCGCCGCCTCGGCGGGGAGGAGGGGGCGGAGGAAGACTCCGAGGTTCCCGATCCCCTCCGCCGGGATCACGTCCTTCTCCTCCGGATCGGAGAGACTGCAACGGAGCTGCGCGACCTTCTCCTCGAGCGTCATCCGGGAGAGGAGATCGGCGGCCCGCTCCTCCGCGGGGCGGGAGGGGTCGCGCCAGGTCGCAACGGCACTCGTGCCGGGCCCCGCACAGGCCGCGAGGAGGAAGAGGAGGAGGCTGCGGGGACAGGTTCTCAAGGCGGCTCTCTCCTTCCCGGGCGGATCCCGCGGGGATCGTGGTCGCGGCCGGACGCCCGTGCGCGCGGAGGATAGCCTCGGCGGCAGGGCCGGGAGAGCGGGGGAAGGCGCCCCTCTCGCCCTCGAACCCGCGGGCGCGCCGCCGTACGCTCCCGGCCTCGATGCCCCGCGCGGTGATCTCGTCTCCCGCCGCCCTCGTGCGGCACTTCCTCGCCCACTCGACCTGCACCGTCTCCGACGCCCTCGACCGCCTGAACCTCCGGGGCGCGCCGCAGGGGATCCTCCCGCTCTGGCGGGGCTGTCCCAAGATCGCCGGACGCGCGGCAACGATGAGGCTCGTCGCGGAAGGCCCCGCCTCGCCGGTGCGCGGGACGCTCGAGGCGATCGCCGCGGCGAGCGCCGGAGACGTCGTCGTCGTCGACCACGGAGGGCGGCTCGACGTGAACTCGTTCGGCGGCCTCGCCTCCTTCGCGGCCCGTCGCAGGCGGCTCGCCGGGGTGGTGATCGACGGCGTCACGCGCGACGTCGACGAGATGAAGGGACTGCGCTTCCCCGCGTTCGGCCGCGGCGTGATCCAGCAGTCGGTCCGCGGTCGCTGCGCGTTCGCGGGGCGGGGGATCGAGGTGGGACTCGGCGGCGTGCTCGTGCGGCCGGGAGACCTCGTCCTGGCCGACGATAACGGCGTGGTCGTCGTGCCGTGGGACCGGGTCGAGGAGGTCTTCCGGATCGTGCGGGAGTGCGCCGCCGCGGAGAAGAAGGTGAAGGGGTTGATCGCGCAGGGCGTCGACCCGGTCGAGGCGCACGAGCGCGTGCGCTACGAGCGGCCGGCGGAGCGCGGCGAGAGTTGACCCCTGCGCCGATCCGGGTCCCGCCGCGCGTCCGTGACCGCCCGCTCGATCCCCCGCACGCTGCGGGCGCTCTTCGAGCCCGGCCTCGCCCCCGAGCGATTCCGCGCGGCGCTCGCTTCGCTCCGGGCCGTCTCGACCGAACCCGAGCACGCGGTCTACGCGAGCCGGACGTCGCAAGAACTCCTGGCCCGGGTCGAGGAGCACCGCGGCGCGGCCGACCGGGTCCGCGCCGACCTCGAGTTCTGGGCCCTCGAGTTCGCGGGGCTCGCCGAGGGTTTCGCGGGGGGCGCGCCCGAGAGCCGGGGGGCGGAGACCGACCTCCACGAGAGCGGCCGCTTCCGCCTCGGCCACCTCGTCACGGAGCAGCCGCATCCGAAGACGGCCGACCTAAGCCGCGTCCTCGCGGGCGACGTCGAGGAGGGGCTCCGGCTCTTGAACGCCGTCGACCGCGAGATCCCGCCCGTCCTCGAACGCGCCGCCGAGTCGGGCGCGCTCGACCCCGCCGTGGACGCCGTGGCCGCCGCCCTGGCCGGCGGCCACCGAATCTTCTTCACCGGCTGCGGCGCGACGGGTCGCTTGAGCTTGCTCCTCGAGACGGCCTGGCGCGGGTTCTGCCGGCGCGCGGCCCGGGCGGGAGCCTCCCTCCCCGCGGACCTGGCGGACCGCGTCCTCGGAACGATGGCGGGCGGGGACTACGCCCTCGTCAAGTCGGTCGAGCGGTTCGAGGACGAGGAGTCCTTCGGGCGCGAGCAGGTACGGGAGCTCGGCGTGAGGACGGGGGACGTCCTCTTCGCCGTCACCGAAGGGGGGGAGACGACCCACGTGATCGGAACGGCCTGGGAGGGCCTCGCCCGCGGCGCGCGCGTCTTCTTCGTCTACAACAATCCCGACGAGGTCCTCCGCGGCGTCGAGCGGAGCGCGCGGGTGCTCGAGGATCCGCGCATCGGGAAGTTGAACCTCGCGACCGGCCCCCAGGCGCTGACCGGTTCGACGCGGATGCAGGCGGCGAGCATCGACACGCTCGCCCTCGGCTTCGTCCTCGAGGCCGCCCTCGGCCGGGCGCTCGTGGAGTCTCTCGCCCCGGCCGACCTCGCGGCGATCGGCCTCCCCGCGCCGCCGGGAGATATCCGCGCGGCCGCGCGCGCGGCGGAGAGGATCCCCGAGCGAGCGGCCGCGGCGATCCCTGCGCTCGCACGGCTCGTCCGCCTCGAGGCAAGCACCTACCGCGAGGGGCGGAACTTCGACGCGCCGCGCGACGTCGACCCTGGCCGGGGGTACGCCCTCTACCTCGGAGGGGAGGGTTCGGCCCTCGTGCTCTTCACGGACGCGACCGAGCGCTCGCCGACCTTCGCGCTCCCGCCCTTTCGACCGGTCGATCGGCCCGGGGCGAAGGCGCCTCCCGCCTCGATCCTCCTCGAGGCCGCCACGAACGAGGAGGCGTGGCGGCGGCTCCTCCATCGCGAGATCCGCGCGCTCGAGTGGGACGCCTCGACGTACCGCCGCCTCCTGGGGGAGACGGGAGGGCGCCGCTTCGGAGGCGCGGCCCCGGCGATCGGCCGGGAGGCTCTCCTCCGGTTCCGCATCGGCGGGGAAGGCGCGCTCGAGGAGGAACCCCTCGGCCGCGGCAACCTCCTCGTCGCGGTCGGGATGGAGGGGGACCTCGAAGCGATGCGGCGGCCGGACTCGCTCGGGCGGAGGGCGTTCGAGCGCGCGGGCCGCGAGGGGGCCGCCCGCGCCTGGATCGCCGTCGCCTCCGGGGAGATCGACCCGGGGAGCCTCCCCGCGCACGACGAAGCGGTCCTCGTCGGCGGCGTTCCGCGCAGCCCCCTCGACCTGCCCCAATCCCTCGTCCTCAAGCTCCTCCTCAACGCCCTCTCGACGGCCGTCATGGTCGTGCTCGGCCGCGTCCGCGGGAACTGGATGACCTACGTCGTCCCGACGAATGGCAAGCTCCTCGACCGCGCCTCGCGGATCGCGGCGGCCGTGGCGGGGACTCCCTACGAAGTGGCCGCGCGGTTCGTCCTCTCGACGGCGGAGGAGACCGAGAAGGACCTGCGCGCGGGTCGGGGTCTGCCGCCGACCGTCCACATCGCGGTCGTCCGGGCCCGCCTCGGCGTGACGACCGACCGGGCGATCGAGCTCCTCAGCAGACGAGGGGGACTCCTCGAACCGACGCTCGAGGCGGCGGCGACCTTCGGCGCACTCGCGGCCAGGGTCGTCGCCCGGACGCTCGAGGGGGCGCCGCCCGGAGAGCGCGCGCGCCTCCGCGCCGAGCTCCGGCGCGCGCTTCCCGCCACCGGGGAGCCCGGCCTCGCGGGGACGAAGGACGAGGAGATCGAGATCGTGCTCGAACGGATCCCGGAGGCCGCCCCGATCCTCCTCGCGCGCCTGCAGGCGCTCGCGCCCCTCCCCGAGCCGTTCCGCTTCGCCCGCCTCCCCGAGCCGTCGCAGCGGCCCAGGGCGTGAACGGCGCGCCGCGGCACGAACGGGTCCGCGACCTCTTCCTCCGCCTCCTCGGCCTCGTCTTCCTCGCCGCGTTCGTCTCCCTCGCCGTCCAGGTCCGGACGCTCCTCGGGCGGGACGGCCTCCTCCCGGCCGGCGAGTTCCTCGACGCCGTCTCCTCCCACGCGGGCGCCGCACGCCTCCACTTCGTTCCGACCGTCTTCTGGTTCGGCTGCGGCGATCCGGTCCTCGTCGGCGCGGCGTGGTTCGGAGCGGCGCTCTCCCTCCCCCTCGTCCTCGGCCGGGCCCCGGTCGCGCTGCGCGTCGCGCTCTGGACGCTCTACCTCTCGTTCGTCTCGATCGGGCAGGAGTTCCTCTCCTTCCAATGGGACAACCTGCTCCTCGAGGCCTCCTTCGCCTCGATCTTCCTCGGCCGGCGCGGCCGCCCCCCCTCCCGGGCCGGGCTCTTCCTCGGACGCTGGCTCCTCTTCCGCCTCCTCTTCGAGTCGGGGGTCTCGAAGCTCGCCCTCGGCGACCCGCACTGGCGCGACGGGACCGCGATGGTCTCCTACTTCGAGACCGCGCCGATCCCGACGCCGCTCGGCTGGTGGGCGCACCAGCTCCCTCCGGCCCTCCTCCGCGCGGGCGCGTTCTCCTCGCTCTTCGCCGAGATCGTCCTCCCCTTCGCGATCTGGGCTCCGAGGCGGGCTCGGCTCGTCGCGCTGGCGATCCTGATCCCGTTCCAGCTCGGGCTCCTCCTCACGGCGAACTACGGTTTCTTCAACTCTCTCTCGCTCGTCCTCCACCTCTTCCTCCTCGAGGACCGCGACCTCGAGTGGGCCGCGGCGCGGTTTCGCGCGCTCCTCCGCCGCCCGCCCCGCGTCGAGCCCCTTTCCCTCGCCGAACCCGTCCGCGCCGGTCCGGTCCCTCGGATCGCCCTCGGCCTCCTCCTCGCCGCGGTCGTCGCCTGCTCGCTCGCGGATTTCGCGTCGGTCCTCTCCCGGCCGAACCGCGCGAAGGGGATGGAGGCGGTCTTCCGCGCCGCCGACCAACTTCACCGGATCTACGGCCCCTACCGCTCCGTGAACTCCTACCACCTCTTCGCGCAGATGACGCTCGTCCGGTACGAGGTCGTGATCGAGGGGTCGGCCGACGGCAAGGAGTGGCGGCCGTTCGAGCTGCGCTGGAAGCCGGGCGACCCCAACCGCCCTCCCCCGTTCGTCGCGCCCCACCAGCCGCGCGTCGACTTCCAGATGTGGTTCCTGGCGCTCGGCGGGGAAGCGGGCTACTTCCGGCGGCTGCTCGAGCGGATCTGCGAGAAGCCGCAGGCCGTGCGCGGGCTCTTCGACCCCTACCCGTTTCCCGAGGCGCCGCCGAAGGCGATCCGGGTCGGCGTCTGGAAGTACACCTTCACCGACCGCGCGACCCGCGCGCGGACGGGCGTCTGGTGGAACCGCGCGTTCGTCCGCTACGCGGTCCCCGCGAGCCCGTGCGGGGAGGGGCGCCCGCGCTAGGGCTTCGGCGCCGCCGCAGCCGCCGGCGCCGTCTTGGGCTTTGGCTTCGAGGGGACCTTGGTTCCGGCGCCCGCGCAGTCGGCGCAGGCGACCCCCTTGATGTAGCCCTTGCCCTGGCAGGTGCCGCACATCTCGATCGTCATGGGGGGAACCCTCGTCCGGAGTGGATCGGAGGGGGCAATGTGGCGAAGCGGGCGCTCGGATCAAGGGGGCGCCCGCGCCTTGCTCCGGCCGGGGGTTCTCCTACGCTTCGCGACCATGCCCGCGGCCCCTTCCTTTCGCTTCCTCCTCTCGTGGTGACCCTCGAGGACGTCCGCCGCGCCGCGAAGGCGCTCTCCGGCTCGGTGGAGCGCACCCCCCTCGTCCGTTCCGACGAGCTCTCCCGGGAGCTCGGGGCCGAGGTCTTCCTCAAGCTCGAGAGCCTCCAGCGGACCGGCGCCTTCAAGATCCGCGGCGCGACCTACGCCGTCACGCGCCTCTCCCCCGAGGCCCGCCGCGGGGGCGTGATCACGTTCTCGGCCGGCAACCATGGGCGCGGCCTCGCCCACGCCGCGGCCGCCGCCGGGATCCCCTGCACGGTCGTGATGCCGGCGGGGGCGAATCCGGTCAAGGTCGAGGCGACCCGCGCGCTCGGCGCCGAGATCGTCTTCGCCGCGAACGCCTCGGAGGCCTTCGCGCTCGTCCAGAAGCTGGGGGCCGAGCGCGGCCTCCACTTCGTCTCCCCCTTCGAGGACGACGACGTGATCGCGGGGCAGGGGACGGTGGGGCTCGAGATCCTGGAGGACCTCCCGGACGTCGACCTCCTCGTCGTTCCGGTCGGAGGGAGCGGGCTCGCCTCCGGGATCGCCCTCGTCGCGAAGAGCCTGCGTCCCTCGGCGCGCCTCGTCGCGACCGAGCCCGCGGGGGCCGACAAGCTCCGCCGCGCCCTGGAGGCGAAGCGCGTCGTCCGTCTCGAGAGGGTCCAGACCGTCGCCGACGGCCTGGCCGCGCCGTTCGTCGGGGAGCGGAACCTCCGGATCCTCGAAGGGCGCCTCGACGGCCTGGTCGTCCTCTCGGAGGGGGAGATCCTGGCGGGCCTTCGCTTCCTCGTCGAGCGCTGCCGCGTCCTCGCCGAGCCGGCGGGCGCGGCCTCGACGGCCGCCCTCCTCACCCGCCGCGCCGGCCTTCAGCCGGGAGAGAAGGTCGTCGCCGTCGTGACCGGAGGAAACCTCGATCTCGCCCGACTTCCCGAGTTCCTTGGAAAACCCTAGTGCCCGACCGCGCCGTCGTCGTCGGTTGCGGGATCGTCGGCACCTGCACCGCCCTCGAGCTCGCGCGGGCCGGATTCTCCGCCACCGTCGTCGATCGCCTCGCGGGGCCCGCCCGCGGCAGCACCCGCCGTTCCTCGAGCGTCATCCGTTGCCACTACGGCGAGCCCGAGACGGTCAAGATCGCGGCGGAGGGACGCGCGATCTGGGCGGACTGGCCGGGCTACCTGGGCCTCCGAAGGACCCGCGCGCGATTCGTCCCCTGCGGCGTCCTCTTCATCCACCCCGAAGGCCGGTCGCGCGGCGAAGGCTCGGCCCTCGGCCTCAAGCCCGAGGCGAGCGGGGGCGATCTCGAGGGGAAGGCGGCGCGCATGCGCGCGCTCGGGGTCCGGTGCGCGCTTCTCCGCGGACGCTCGTTGCGCGAGGCCTTCCCCTTCCTCGCCTTCGCCGAGAAGGGGGAGGTCGGCCTCCTCGAGCCCGACTCGGGCTACGTCGCCGACGCCCGCTCGGCGACGCTCGACGCCGTCGACGCGTGCCGGTCGGAGGGCGTCCGTTTCCGGTTCGGGGAGCGGGTCCTCGCGATCGAGACGGTGGGAAGGGACCGACGCCGGGTCGCCGCCGTCCGGACGGCCCGGGCCTGCCTGCCCGCCGACGTCGTCGTCAACGCGGCCGGACCCTGGTCGCACGAGCTAAACCTCCTCGCGCGCTGCCCGCTCCCCCTCTCGACCGTTCCTCTCGGCCAGACCGTCGTCGAGGTCTCCCTCGCGGGTCGGCCCGAGCCCCGCCTCCCGGCGATGCTCGACCTCCGTGGCGGGTTCTACCTTCGCCCCTCCCCGGGAGGCGTCCGTCTCGGAGCGGCGCTCGCGCGCGACCACGTCGACTTCCGGGCGAGGGCGGTCGAGCGGACCCCTCCGAGCGTCCTCCAGGCGTTCGCGAGGGAGACGGTCGCCGCCCTGCGCCGCCGCTGGCCGGCGGCCCGCGTGCGCTCCGTCCGACCGCGGCCGGCCCTCTACGACTGGACCGCGGCCGACGGCTACCCGCTGATCGACCGCACGGACCTCGAGGGGTACTTCGTCGCGGTCGGGACGAGCGGGGCCTGGTTCAAGGGCGCGCCCGTGATCGGCCGCCTCGTCGCGGGTCTCGCCTCGAATCCGGGCCTCCGGCGCGTACGCCTGTCCCGCACGGGCAACACCCTGAACCTCGCCATCTTCTCGCGCCGCCGCTCTCCGATCGGCTGAGGCGGGATCGGGCGGGGTTCGAGCCCTCCTCCGTCCCGGGGGAAACGGCCTCCGACGCGCCGAGGGACTACGCGAAGTCCGCGACGACCGGGGCGTGATCCGAGGGCTTCCCCTCCCCGCTCGACTCCTTCCGTTCCTCCCGGTCGACGACGAGGTCGAGAAGCCGCTCCGCGAGGGGCCTCGTCCCGAGCAGGAGATCGATCCGCAGACCCCACCCGCGGTGGAACGCGCCCATCCGGTAGTCCCACCAGGTGAAGATTCCCGGTTCCGGGTGGCGGAGCCGCAGCAGGTCGACCAGGCCCCACGCGCAGAGGGCGCGGAGCCTCTTCTGCTCCTCGGGATGGAAGAGGACCTGCCCCCGCCAGCGCTCGGGGTCATGGACGTCGCGGTCCTCGGGGGCGACGTTGAAGTCGCCGCAGACGAGGAGGGGTTCCGCGGGATCTGCCGAGGATCGGAGCCACGCCGCGAGTCGCTCGAGCCAGCGCAGCTTGTAGGGGAACTTCGGCGAGTCGACCGCCTCGCCGTTGGGGACGTAGACGTCGACGACGCGGACCCCCTCCGCCGTCGCGGCGAGGAGCCTCGCCTGATCGTCCGGCTCCCCGTCGGGGATCCCCCGCTGGATCCTCTCGAGGGGCCCTCGCGTGAGGATCGCGACGCCGTTGTAGGTCTTCTGGCCGTGGAGCGCCGCGCGATAGCCGACCTCCTCGAAGGCGGCGACCGGGAAGTCCGCGTCCGGAACCTTCGTCTCCTGGAGGCAGAGGACGTCGGGTTTTTGACGCCCGAGGAGGGCGAGGCACCGCGGGAGGCGCGTCCGGATCGAGTTGACGTTCCAGGTAACGAGCCTCACCGGAACGCCGGCGCGCCCTCTAGCGGCGCCGGAAGGTGATGCCGCCCGTCCCGGTCTTCGCGGTCACGCGGCCGTCCCCGGTCCCTAGCTTGCCCGCGGCGGAGGCGCTCACGGCCTCGCGCGTGACGTGGAGGCCCGGGGCGTTCACGACCTCGACCCCGCCGACGCCGGTGTCGAGCCGGACCGCGCCGCCGAAGGAAGCGGGGACTTCGACGGTCAGGTCCCCGACGCCGGTCCGGCAGTCAAGGTCCTCGAACGGGCCCTCCCCCCGGATCGAGACCTCGAGGTCGCCGACGCCGGTCTCCAGCTGGACGTCGAGCCCCGGAGGAGCGGAGACCTCGATCTCCATCTTCCAGTCGTCGTGGTCCGCCTCGTCGAGGTGGGCGTTCTCGACGAGGACCGCGTCCCCATCGACCCGCACCCGGAGGTCGGCCGGCTCGGCCGTCCTCCGTGCGAGGTTCCCGCGATGGTAGACGACGGCTCTCGCGGATACGGTCGCCTCGGCGTCGGTCCGGACGGTCACGTCCCCGACGTTGTTGCGGACGACGAGACGGCGCGCCGAGCCGACGCCCGCACTTCCCTCGACTTCCCCGATTCGCTGGTGGTCGGAGTCGACGAAACGGCAGCCGACGAGGAGGGCGAGGAGAGAGACGGCCGTGAGGAGCGGCGCCTTCATGGGAACCTCGCGGGGGGCGCGGGCCGGCACCGGCGGCCCGGCCCGCCGGGGTGGGGCATTGTAGAACGACGCGCCACCCGACGGGGTTCCTCTGCGTCTACCGCGTCCAAGGAGCGAGAGAGGGGTAGTACTTCGGGACGAAGGCGAGCAGGAGCTCCGCCCCGAGGAGCGCGAGGAGGAGCCCGCCCACGAACGCAGGCACCCGCCGCGCGCGGACCGGCCCCGCTCTCTCCAGCAGGAGCGTCACCGCGGCGGTCGCGAGCGGCGCGAGCAAGGGGAAGAGGAATCGGCCCTGCGCCTGGCGGTAGCGCCAGCCGAACGAGCCCGTGAACGCCGCGAGGAGGACGAGCCCCGCCCAGGCGGCGAGGGCGAGGGGCCGTTCGCCGCGATTGCGGGACCCCGCCCCTCGGCGGACCCACCCGGCGAACGCGAACAGGGTGAGGGCGCCAAGGCCGTAGAGGAGCGGCCGGAGGGCGGAGACCTCGACCTCGTTGTGCCGGCCGAGGGCGACCCAGAAGGTCCGCGCCGCGTAGCCTGCCGTCCAAACCGCCGCCTCCGCCGCGGGCGGCCGGTCGGCCCAGGGGACGTTCGCGATCTCGAGCGGGACGAGGCCGCCGTAGACCGCCTGGTTCCGGAGGTACCAGGGCGACGCGAGGAGCGCCGCCCCGGCGACGACCCCACCCGCCTCCGCGATCCCCCGGAGGCCGGGCCGGGCGAGGACGAGCCCGAAGGCGACGATCGGGAGGAGCACCCCTCCCGAGATCTTCGTGAGAAGGGCGAGCCCGAGGAGGAGGGCGAGACAGAAGCCGTCCCGGGGCCGGAGCGCGGGCTCGCGGACCGCGCGTCCGAGCCGCGCGAACGCGACGGTCGAGAGGAGGACGAGGAGCGCGTCGTTGTTCGCGGTCGATCCGTTCGCCGCGAGGCCGGGATGGAACGCGAGAAATGCGGCGACCCCCGAGCGGAGGTCCGGGCGAGCCGGCGCGCAGGTCTCCGCAAACCGGGCCGCCGCCGCGACGGCGAGGAGGGAGAGGGCCGCGTTGAGGAGGCGCGCGGCGTAGAGGCCGCGGTCGCCTCCGCCTGCGGCGGCGTGGAGCGGCGCGGCGAGGAGGTAGAAGAGGGGGGGCTGGTAGAACTCGTACCGGTCCCCTTCGCCGGTCCGCTCCGTCTGGACGGGAAGCCGTCCCTCCTCGGCGAGGTAGCGCGCGAACGCCGCGTGCGCCCGCTCGTCGGGCGCCTCTCCCGCGGGGATCGCCGCGAGGAGGAAGATCCGAAGGAGAGCCCCGCCGAGGAGGATCCCGCCGAGCCCCTTCACGCGGTGTCGAGCCACGCCGGGCCGCGCCCGGTCCGCCCGAGGAGGGCGTCGCGGAGCGCGGCGACCTGGGCTCGGGCGCGGATGAGATCGAGGCGGTCCCCCCCCTTCAGGTACCCCGCGGCGTAGTAGGCCGCACCCGCGACGAGGGTCTTCCAGAGGTACCGGGGGAGGAACCGGAATCGCGTGCTCCGCGGGGCGTAGCGCGCGAGGAAGCGAGGGAGGTTGCGGGCGTAGTAGTAGAGGAAGTAGGGGCTCTTCGTGAGGGAGAGCGACCCCCCCTCACGGTGGGTCGCGAGGGGCTCGGCGAGGACGGCGACGCGGAACCCCGCCCGCAGCATCCGCGTGCACCAGTCCACTTCCTCGAGGTAGAGGAAGTAGGACGGGTCCATCACCCCCACGCGGAGCACGGCCTCCGCCCGGACGAGCATCGCGCAGCCGGGGATCCAGTCGACGTCGACGATCCCTCCCTCCTCCCGCGGGCGGCGGATCTCCGTTCGGCCCCGGATCCAGTCGACCGTTCCCCCGGCGTAGAGCACGCGCTCGGGCCGCTCCGCGGAGACGACGTACGGGCCGACCGCGCCGATCCGCGCGTCCGCCTCCACCGCGGCGACGAGGCGCGAGATCGCCGCCCGCGAGACCGTCGCGTCGCTGTTCGCGAGGAAGACGAACGCCGCCCCTCCGGCGACCGCCTCCAGAATCGCGGGATTGTTCCCCCCCGCGTAGCCGAGGTTCGCCCCGTTGGCGCGAATCCGGACTCCGGGGATCCGCTCGCGCAAGCGCGCGAGCGCTTCGGGACGCGAGTCGTTGTCCGCGACGATCACCTCGTGGGCGGGATAGTCGGAGAGGAGGAGGGAGTCGACGCACGCGGCCGTCTCTTCGGGCTGGTTCCAGTGGACGACGACGCTGACGACCCGCCGTGCGCTCATCGGGGTGCGGGGGGCCGAAGGAGGAGCCGGACTTCCCCCAGGATCTCGCGCTGGATCCCGGGCATGAGGAGCCGCCCCGCGAGGACGTAGGCGAGCACGCCGACGGCGACCTCTGCCCCGAGCCTCCCGAGCGGACCGAGCGTCGCGCCGAGGACGGAGCCCGCGAGGAGGACGGTCCCCGTCATGGCGGCCGCCGCGGCGAAAGGACCGGAGAGGTCGGCGAGGATCTCGCGGGCCGAGACGGCCGCGAAGCGCGCGGCGGCCCGGACGACGACCGCCGTCGCCGCCGCGGCGGCTAGGACGCAAGC
This sequence comes from Planctomycetota bacterium, assembly GCA_035695825.1. Taxonomy (GTDB): domain Bacteria; phylum Planctomycetota; class UBA1135; order UBA1135; family JAKEFM01; genus JAKEFM01. The sequence continues at coordinate 26,321 of DASRRH010000027.1, forward strand.
GCCCGCAGCCCCCGGGAGACCGAAGGCGGGGACCGCGAGGAGCAACCCCGCCACCTGGACGAGCAGCATCGCGCCCTGTCCGACGGTCACGGCGCGGGGCCGTCCGCTCGAGAAGACGACCGGGCGGCTCACCCGCTCGAAGGAGAGGACCAGGGCGAAGAGGCAGAGGATCCGAAGCGGAACGATCGCTCCGGCCCACTTCCCGGGTTCCCCCGCGGGGTTGAGCACGCCGCGGACGAAGTCGGGGGCGACCGAGGCGAGACCGAGCGTCAGGGGAAAGACGACCACCCCTGTCGCGCGCAGCGTGGCCCGCCATCCCTTCCGCTGGGCGACGGCGTCGCCCCTCCGCAGGGCGAAGGCGGGGTAGAGCGTCTCAGAGAGGAGCTGCGCGACCTCGGCGACCGCCCAACTGCCGTAGACGTAGGCCTGCCCGTAGTCGCCGAGCGCTTCGCTGCCGAGCAGTTTCCCGACGATCGCCTTGTCGACGTTGCCGACCGCGAAAGTGAGGAGGTCCGCGACGAGGACGAACTTGCCGAACGCGAGGATCTCGCGTGCGACCTCCGGATCGAGGCGGAGCCGCGGCTTCCATGGCGAGAAGGCGACGTAGCATGCCCAGGAGACGAGGCTCCCCGCGACGTAGCCCACGACGAAGCTCCAGACCCGCGCGCCGAGGAGCGCGGCGACGAGGACTCCCGCCCCCTTCGCCGCCTCTCCCGCAAACTGGGCGAACCGCGTTCGGCCGTGCCGATAGTCCCGGTAGAGGCGCACGCTCGGAATGAAGAAGAGGCCCGAGGCGACCGTCGGGAGGAGGACCGACCAGATGACCGGGGCGAGGAGAGCCCGACCGTAGAACGACGCCCAGAGAGGCGCGGCCGCGGCGAGGAGCACTCCGGCGGCGAGGAGCGCGACGAGACGGAGCGTGAAGGCGGTCTCGAGCGTGGCCGGATCGTCGCGCTGGCGCTGCACGACCGCCGTCGCGATGCCCATCTCGCTGAACCGCGCGAAGAGACCCGTGAGGACGGTGGCGATCGCGAACAGGCCGAAGTCCTCCCTCGGCATCACCCGCGCCAGGACGATGGCGACGGCCCAGTTGACCACCCACGAGAGACCTTTCCAGAGGGTCGCGAGCCCGAGGTTCGAGACCGCCGTCCGACGCAACCCCACCCCGACGGCGGAGGGCCCGGCCGGCGCCCCGGGAGCGCTCATGGAGAGACGGCGAGACGCCGTCCCGGTTCCGCGACCTCCCGCCCGGGCGGATCGGGCGAGGCGAGGAGGCCGCGCTCGGCAAGCCGCGTCACGACCTCCTGCGCGCGGGCTTCCCAGGAGTTGCGCCGCGCGAAGGCTCGGCCGCGCTCGACCTCCCCGGGGTCGTGCCGCGCCAGCGCCTCCCGAACCGCGCGTTCGAACGCCTCGGCTCCCTCCGCCACGCGGACGAATTCGCGCGCGCGGTCGGCCCCCGCGGCGTCCGTCGCGACGACGGGGCGGCCCGCGGCGAGGTACTCGTAAAGCTTGATCGCGTCGGCGTCCCGGGTCGACTCGTCGCGGCGAAAGGGGACGAGGCAGACGTCCATGCCGCGGTAGTAGCGCGGGATCTCGGCGGCCGGGCGGGGCCCGAGGCGACGGACGTTGGGGAGCGAGAAGAAGGCCTCCCCGGCCCCCGCGAGCCGCCGCTCGGGCCCAACGAAGGCGAAGGTCCATTCGGGCCGGCGACGGGCGATGGCCTCGAGGAGCGGGAAGTCGAGGCGCGGGGAGAGGAAGCCGACGAATCCGAGGATCGGGCGGGGCAAGTCGGCGAGCTCGGGCGCGGGCGCCGTCGCAGGGTCCCCAGCCGCCTCGAAGAACGCGGGGTCGGTCGCGTTCGGGAGGAGGAAGGCGTTCGGGTTGAGCGCCTCCGCGCGGGCGCGCAGTCCCGGCGAGACGGCGAAGACCAGGTCGGCCCTCCGGAGCAGGGCCTCCGTCCTCCGCCTCGTCGGCTCGCGCTCCGGAGGGGAGGCGAAGGCCTCCCAGTCGTCGGACCAGTGGAGGACGAGGCCGCGAGAGGGGCCGGCGGCCTCGAGAAGCCACGGCTCCGCCGGGCGGTTCACCCAGAGCAGCGGTCCTGCGATCCCGAGTCGGCGCATCGCGCGGCGGAGTCCCGCGCGGACCCGCCCGCGGTCGAGCGCGCGCAGCCACCCCGCCCGCCCCGCAAAGGGGACGCGGTGGACGGGCGTCCAGACCGCGATCCGCTCGTCGGGCGAGGCGAGGGCCCCTCGGAGCGCCCGCCGCCGCGCTTCCTCCTCGCCCGGCTCCCGCCGCCGGGAGCCCTGGAGGAGTCGCGACGCCCACGCCTCCGGCTCGACGAAGAGCGCCCGGTGCATCTCGGGCCGGTGCGCGAGGCGGCGCATCAACCGGTGGATGTTCTTCTCGTACGCTCCCCAGGGGTCGTAGGAGAAGCAGACGAGGGAGACGCGGCCGCTCCCGACCGCCCCGCCCCTTCCCTTCTCCGGCGCGTGCCGCCCCGATGCGCTTGCGCCGACCATTTCGAGGCGGCTGAGTATACGCTCACCCCCCGCCGAGCCTCCGGTGCCCTCCGCCCGAACGCAATCCGTCCGCGACGCCGCGGTCGCCGGCTTCTGGTGCGGAGGGATCTTCGGGCTGGTCGAGACGCACGCCTGGATCTCGGCGCCGCTGCCGCCGAACGTCCTTTCCAGGGGGCTCGCCTCCCTGTTCCCCTGCCTTCTCGTGGGACTCCACGCGGCCGCGGGAGCGGCGGGCCTCGGGCTCCTCGCCTCGTCCGCGAGAGCCGCGAACCGCGCCTTCGGGAGGGCCACCTGGTTCGCGATCGGCGCCTTCCTCGTCGCCGCCGGCGCGCGCCTCGCGTCGATCTTGTCCGAGCGGCAGAGCCCCGAGATCGTCCCGACCGCGATCGAGGCGCTCGGGATCGGGGCCGTCTTCTCCCTGGCCGCGGGCGCGCTCGCGGGACGTCTCCCGGCAGACGGGCGCTCTCGACGGGTCCTCGCGTGGCGGTGCTCTGTGTTCTCTCTCGGGCTCCTCATGCTGGCCGCGAGCCCTCACCTCCATTCCCTCCCGCTGGGATACGTCCTCGGCGGCATGTCCGCAGTCGCCGCCCTGGTGCTCCCCCCGCCGAGATGGGTCGCCTCCAACCCGCTCGGTTTCAACGTCGGCTCTGCCGCAACGGCGTTTCTGTTCCTCGTCTACATCGGCAACAGCAGGAGCCTGGCGGACGCCCGTATCGGCAGGGCCTCGAAGCCGCTCCCGCAGGATCGGCGCGCGACCGCCGGCGGGCCCAACATCCTCCTCGTCACAATCGACGCGCTCCGCGCCGACGCGCTCGGCTGCTACGGCAACGCCGGGGCGCGCACGCCGAGCATCGACGCGCTCGCGGCGCGCGCCATCGCGTTCGAGCGCGCGTACGCGGCGGCGCCCTGGACGCTCGCCTCGCTGGCTGCCCTCCTCTACGGCCGCTTCCCCTCGGAGATCGGCGTCGGGCGGACGGGCGAGGAGTCGGGTCGCGTGCTCGAGTCGTTCCTGCGTGGCATGGTCCCGGCACCCGGCGGCCCCGGCCTCGAGGGGTTCTGGCGAATGACCGGCTACGCGCGCTCGGCCTGCGTGACGAACTTCTGGTGCGACGGGCGGTTCGGTCTCGGCGTCGCCTTCGAGCGTTACGACCGGCTCGACGGACCGGGGTTGTTTGCCGTGCTCCGTCCGCTCCGCATCGCCCGGCTCGCGCGGAGGATTCGCCCCGAGCTCGACCGCTCCTCGGTCCGCGCGGACGAGGTGACCCGAGCCGCCATCGCCGAGCTCGAGCGCCTCCGCGGGAGGCGATTCTTCCTCTGGGTCCACTTCCTCGACCCGCACCTTCCCTACGACGCGCCCGCCTCGGCCCACCGGATCCCGCAGTCGATGCTGGACGACCTCCGCGCCGGCCGGTTCGCCCCGTCCGCGACGCGCGAAGGGGTCCGCGCCGCCTACGAGGACGAGGTCGACTACGCCGACCGCGAGCTCGGGAAGCTGTTCGCGTACCTCCGCACGAGCAGAATCGAGAAGGAGACGCTCGTCGCCCTCACGGCCGACCACGGCGAGGAGTTCTGGGAGCACGGCGGCTTCGAGCACGGCCATTCGCTCCACGACGAGGTGCTGCGCGTCCCCCTCCTCCTCGCCTTCCCCGACGGCCGCCACGCGGGGCGGCGCGTCCCGGGGACGGTGAGCCTCCTCGACCTCGCCCCGACGCTTCTCGAGGTCGCCGGCCAGGCAGTGGAGAGCCGGGTGCCGGCTGCCTCCCTCCTCCCGCTCCTCGAGGGGAACGGCGCGCCGCGGATCGCGTTCTCCGAGAGCCTCCTCTACGGCGACGAAGCGAAGTCGCTCCGCACCGACCGCTGGCGCCTGATCCTCCGCCACGGGGAGGCGGAGCCGGTCGTCCTCGACTACGCGCGCAACCCGCTCGGCGAGGTCACGAAGGCGGAAGGGAACGAGGAGGTCCGGGCGCTGCGCTCGACCCTCCTCGAGTGGGCCGGCCGCATGCGCGAGGAGGCGAGGAGGAGCGGGGCGTGGATCTCCGCCGACGACGCCGAGGTCGAACGCGCGCTCCGCGCGCTCGGCTACCTCCGGTGAAGCGGGCCCTCGCGGCGTTCCTCCGCGGAACGTCGCTCGCCTTCTGGACCCTCCTCCTCGCGCGGTCGGTCTGGGCGGGGCTCCGCTTCCGCGCACCGGGCGAGCCCGTCTGGCTCGTCGTCGCGGACCGGGCGGAGCGCGACGGCCCGCGGCTGGCGCTCCTCGCCCTTGGCGCCGGCGGCCTCTCCGCCCTCCTCCGACGGCGACGCGATCGGGAGGGGCGCGCCGCGACTCTCCCCCTCCTCGGCCCCCTCCTCCTCCTCGTCGGCTTCCCCGTCCTCCGAAGCCTCTCGCCGCGGCCGTTTGAGGACGTGACCGGAGAATCGGGCGTCGGAGCGCCGGGCGACCTCGTCGCCGATTCCTTCGACGCCGCCTGCGCCGACGTCGACGGGGACGGCGACCCCGACCTCCTCGTCAACCACCACAACCTCCGCGATCTTGTCCTCCTCCGGAACGAAGGGAATCTCCGATTCCGCGACGTCTCTCGGGAGTCCGGGCTCGTACCGGAAATCGGCGTCGGGGCGCTCTTGGGCGAGCCGAGGGATTCGCCGCCCGAGGGGGGATTCGACCTCTTCCACGACCCGCCGCGGGGAGAGTCGGCCCTCGGGAAGTGGCGCGTCCGGTGGCGGGCCGGCCCGACGCGCAGGCGGTTCGAGGGAACGGTCGAGACGAACGGCCCCATCCTCGCCGCTTCGGCGATCGGCGCCCGTTGCGAGGTCGCGGGCGACGCCCGCTCCCTCCGGTTCGACTCGGCCGGGCCTTCCGCGCGTGGCGCGCTCGACTTCGAGACGAAGTTCCTCGAGGGGACCTACCGCTTCGCGTTTCGCGCCGACGGACGCTCCGAACCGGAGCGCGTGCGGATCGGACCGCGGGCGCTGTGCCCGAAGGAGATGCCGTTCCGACTCGTCCTCGGAGACCCGCACGGAGTCGCGTTCGGCGACGCCGACGGCGACGGGGATGTCGACCTTTTCGTCGCGGAGGGGGCCATGGAGGGGGAACTCCGCCCGCCGACCGAGCCCAAGGCGGACCGGTTCTTCCGGAACGAAGGAGGCCGCTTCACGGAGGGCGCGGTCGGGGTGGGGATCTCGAACCCCTACGGCCGCGGTCGTTGCGCGGCATGGCTCGACCTCGACCGCGACGGCCTGTCGGACCTGTTCGTCGGGAATCTGCGCCAGCCCTCGCTCTTCTTCCGGGGCGTGGGGGGGGGGCGGTTCGCCGAGGAGGGGGCGGCGCGGGGCCTCGCCCTCGAGGAGGCGTCCTGCATCCGCTGGTTCGATCTCGACGGCGACGGGGACTTCGACCTCCTCTCGCTCGCCCCGCTTGCGCTCTACCGGAACGAGAACGGTCGCCTCGTCGAGACTGCCGACGCCGCGGGCCTGCCCCGCGGCGCGTTCGAAGGGCGGGCCGCACAGGGCTTCTTCCCCGAGGTCTCCGCATCCTTCGCCGACGTCGACGGGGACGGCGATCAGGACCTCTACCTCGCGGGGCCGGAGCCCGAGGGGAGCCGGCTCTTCGAGCGCACGGGGGAGACCTTCGCCGACGCGACGGCACGGAGCGGCCTCCCGCGGGGCGTCCGGCACGCCGCGTTCGGCGACTACGACGACGACGGAAGGGTCGACGTCTACCTGGTCATGCAGACCGGGCCGAGCCGGCTCTTTCGGAACGAGGGGGGCGGCTGGTTCGCCGACCGGACGAGGGCGTGCGGCCTCGCCCTCGACGGATCGGTGGGGCGCACGGCGCTTTGGCTCGACGCCGACGGCGACGGGACGCTCGACCTCCTCGTGCTCGACCGCACGGAGCGACGACCCTGGGACTCCTTCTTCGATCCCGCGGGCCCGCACCGCCTCTTCCGGAACCGCGCCGCCGGGTCGAATCGCTGGCTCGAGATCACGCTCCGACCGCGGCGCAGCGGGGCGGGGGGGATCGGCTCACGGGTCCGCGTCGTCACGGACGCGGCGGAGCAGGTCCAGGTCGCGGGCGATCGCTGGCTCTCCGTCTACGGCCAGAGCCTCGCGCCCCTCCACTTCGGCCTGGGGGGCGCCGATCGCGTCCGCTCCCTCGAGGTGCTCTGGCCCTCGGGGCGCCGGAGCCTATCGGCCGACCTCTCCCCGAACCGGGGGGTCGTGGTCGAGGAGCCGTGATTCCCCGCCTTTGCCGCGTGCGACCCCGCGTCTATCCTCGGCTCCGCCGAGAGCCCCCGAGGTCCCGATGAGAGAGTTCCGCGTCTCGCTGCCGAATCGACCCGGCGAACTCGCCCGACTCGCCGAGATCTTCTCCGCGAAGGAGATCAACCTGAAGTCCGTCGCCGTCGTCGCCGAAGGAAACCGGGCGATCGCCTGCCTCGTGGCGGACGACGTGACCGCCGCCCGGGAGGCCCTCCAGGACGCGCGCGTCCCCTTCGCCGAGGCCGAACTCCTGACGGAGCTCGTCGAGAACGAGCCCGGCGTCGTCGCCGGCCTCGCGACGAAGCTCACCGGGGCGGGCGTCAACGTCGAGTCGCTCTACGTCCTCGCGCGCGACTCCGAGCTGACCGAGCTCGGGTTCACCGTCGACGACCCGAAGAAGGCGAAGAAGGCCCTCGGGCACTGACGTGGCGCGCGCCCCTCACCCCCCCCCTTCCCGGAGGAGGCGCTCGAGGGTCCGCTGTCGCATCGGGTGTCTTTCGAGCCGCAGGGCCCGCGCGGCGAGAGCTCGCGCTTCCGCGCGACGTCCCTGTCCCTCCAGCAGCTCCGCGAGGCCCTCGAGAGCCCCGAGGTGGTCGGGGTTCCACTCCAGGGCGGCGCGGTACTCGACCTCCGCCCCGGCCGCGTCTCCCCGGACAACGAGGAGCGAGGCGAGATCGTGGTGGATGTCGGCGTCCTCCGGGCGGAGGTCCCGCGCGGCGCGTAGCTCCCCTTCCGCCTCGCCCAGGAGGGGAGCGTCCCCCCCGCCTCCGTCGAGCGCCTTGCGGTAGAGCGCGGCGGCGAGGGTGCGGCGCCCCGAGGGGTCGCCGGGAACTTCCGCCGCATAGCGCCGCAACCGGGGCAGCGCCTCCTCCAGATCGCCGATCCGCAGGCGCGCGGCCCCCGACCGGAACACGGCGTCCAGGTCCCCGGATGCACGCCCGGCCAGCCGCTCGTAGAGGGCGATCGCGGCCCGCTCCTCCCCGAGCGTCTCGTGCAGGCGGGCCTTGAGGCGCAGGGACTCCACGTGCTCCGGGTCGCGTTCCAGCAGGACGGCGACGATCTCGACGGCAGCCCGGGTATAGCCCGCATCGGCGAGCGCGCGCGCGTGCGCCAGGTGCGCATCGAGGGAATCGGAGGGGCCGGGCGCGGGGCGCACGGGATCCCCCCGAGGTCCGGCGCAGGCGCACGTCCCGAGGAGCCAGAGCCCGAGCGCACGGAGGGAGAGGATCGCTGCGGCCAAGGATGCGCGGTCGAGCGGGCGCGGGCCGGCCCGGGCCGGTATGGTACCCGGCCCCGCGTCCCGTCCTCCCGCCCGTGTCCCCTCGCCCGAATCCCGCGCGCCCCGTCCGCGCGGTGTTCTTCGACGCCGGGAACACCCTCTTCCGGGAGCACCCGATGCGGTGGGAGATCTACGCCTCGGTCGCGCGGGAATTCGGCATGCGCTTCGACGCGGACCGGATGCGGGCGGAGATGATCCGCGCGCACGCGGCCCTTCCCATCCGCGTGGACGGCTCCTTCCGCTACACGAACGGCTGGTTCCGCGCGTACGTCGCGGAGGTCTTCCGGCCCCTCGGTGCCGCCGAGGCCGAGTTGCCGGCGATCGCGGAGCGGCTCTTCGCGACCTTTCGGGACCGCCGATCGTTCTTCGTGTTCCCCGAGGTCGACGAGGTGACCCGGGCCCTCCGCGCGCGCGGGCTCGTCCTCGCGGTGATCTCGAACTGGAGCCCGAGGCTGCCGCGCCTCCTCGAGGACCTCTCCCTCGCCGACCGGTTCGACTTCACGCTCTGCTCGGCGATCGAGGAGGTCGAGAAGCCCGACCCCGAGATCTTCGCCCGTGCCCTCGCCCGGGGCGGCGTCGAACCCGCGGAGGCCGTCCACGTTGGGGATTCCGCGGAGAAGGACGTCGCGGGCGCGCTCGCCGCCGGGATCGCCCCGGCGCTCCTCGATCGGGAGGGGCCCCGCGGGCTCGAAGGGGACATGGCGGACCCGGAGACCGACGCGACGCCGGAGACCGACGGCCGAGTGGCCCACGTCCGCGACCTGCGCGGACTCCTCCCCCTGGTGGAGGGGCGGCTCCGGTGAGCCCGGCCGAGCTCGAGTCCCTCGAGCGCGAGATCGCGGGGCTGCGGGGCAAGGTCGACCGCCTCCGGGCCGAGGTCGGGAAGGCCTTCCTCGGCCACGAGGACCTCGTCGAGCAGGCGACCCTCGCCCTCCTCGCCGGCGGGCACTGCCTGATCGAGGGGGTGCCGGGCCTCGGGAAGACCCTCCTCGTGCGCACCCTGGCGCGGGCCCTCGACCTCCAGTACGCGCGCATCCAGTTCACGCCCGACCTCATGCCGGCGGACATCACGGGGACGAACCTCCTCGTCGAGGACGAGCGGGGCCACCGGGGGTTCCGGTTCGAGGCGGGGCCCATCTTCGCGAACGTGGTCCTCGCCGACGAGATCAACCGAGCCACCCCGAAGACCCAGGCGGCCCTGCTCGAGGCGATGCAGGAGGCCGCGGTCACGGTCGCCGGGACGCGCCACCCTCTCGAGGAGCCGTTCCTCGTCTTCGCGACCCAGAACCCGATCGAGATGGAGGGGACCTACCCCCTGCCGGAGGCACAGCTCGACCGTTTCCTCCTCAAGCTCAAGGTCACGTCCCCCTCGGTCGACCACCTCGTGCGCATCCTCGAGGCGACGACGGGGGCCTCGACGGCGGAAGTGGCGCCGGTCCTCGCGCGGCCCGACGTCCTGCGGCTCCGACAGCTCGTCCGCGAGGTCCCCGTCGCGGAGCATCTCAAGCGGTTCGCCGCTCTCGCCGTCGCCCTCTCTTCCCCCTCCTCCCCGGAGGCGCCCGAGCCCGTTCGCAAGTACCTGCGCTTCGGGTCGAGCCCGCGAGGCGCCCAGGCGATGGTCCTGTGCGGGAAGGCGCGCGGCCTGCTCGGGGGCCGCTACCATGTGAGCCTCGAGGATCTGAAGAGCCTCTCCTTCCCGGCGCTTCGCCACCGGCTCATCCTGAACTTCGAGGCGGAGGCCGAGGGAATCGACCCCGACCGCATCGTGGAGGCCGTGATCGGAGAGGCGAGCCGGCGGGTCTAGGGGGCCGTCGAGGAGGAATCGGTCCCAGGAGCGGGGGGATGGACCCAGCCCGCCCGGCGATCGGAGGTACCGGGCTGTTCGGGGGTTTCGAGATTCGCCAGGATGGCTTCACCAACCAGTTATTACGCAAGGAATTGCGGAATCCGCGAAAAACCTTGCTGAAACCCTTGGCGGGGTACGGATATATTCATCGCGTGCGAATAAAGGTTTAGGGTCTGGGTCTTCTTTCCTTCATTAGGCTTACTTTTTCTTGGAACCTTCCATCACACCCACATTTCCCATCACCTCTGATTCCAGATCCTAAACCCTTTTGATCCCCACGGGCCGGACGCCGACGTCCGGCCCTTTCGATTCCACGCCCCTCTCGTCCGACGGTCCTCCCCCCCAGGGCTACAATCCCCCCCCGGCCCTCCCCCGCCGGATGGACTTCCTGGTCGCCCTCGCCCAGACCCGACCCGTCCTCGGCGCGCTCGGCGAGAACCTCGACCGGCACTTGGAGGTCGCCGAGAGGGCGATCCGGGCAAGGGCGAGGCTAGTCGTATTCCCCGAGCTCTCGCTCACCGGCTACCACCTGCGGGACCTCGTCCCCGACGTCGCGCTCCGGGCCGACGACCGCAGGCTCGCCCGCTTGGCCCGCCTCTCCCGCCGCGCCTCGATCGCCGTCGGCGCCGTAGAGGAGTCGGACGATCACCGCTTCTTCAATTCAGCCTTCTTGTTCGAGGGAGGGTCCCTCCTCGCCGTCCACCGGAAGGTCTACCTCCCCGACTACGGGATGTTCGAGGAGGGGCGGCACTTCGCGGCGGGGGACCGCTTCGAGCCGGTCCAGTCCCGTCTCGGCAGGCTCGGTCTCCTCATCTGCGAGGACCTCTGGCACCTGTCCTCCTCGTACCTCCATTTCCTCCGGCGCGCGGACTCCCTCCTCTGCCTCGCGGCTTCCCCCGGGCGGGGGGTGACGGGGACGGAGGGAGAGGTGGGGACGGCGCGCGCCTGGAACACGCTCCTCGAGGCACAGGCGCTCGCCTTCACCGTCCACGTGGTCTTCTGCAACCGCGTCGGCTTCGAGGACGGGGCCTACTTCTGGGGGGGGTCGAAGGTCGTCTCCCCGTTCGGGAGAGTGGTCGCGCAGGCGGCCGACGGCGAGGAGCTCGTGCTCGGCCCGATCGACGGGGGCGCCTTGCGCCGAAGCCGAATGCTCACCCCGCTGCGGAGGGACGAGAAGGCCCTCCTCACCCTGCGAGAGATCGAACGCACGATCCGGGTCGAACGTGAGACTCCCCCTTGACGCCCCGCTCGCGACGCGGCTCCTCTCGCTGTTCCTTCGCGAGGAAGCGGGGAAGTTCGGGTTCCGCCGGGCGGTCCTCGGCCTTTCGGGGGGAGTCGACTCGGCGGTAACCGCCGCGCTCGCCGCGCTCGCCTTCGGCGGCCGACGGGTCCTTGCGGTCCTGCTCCCCTACCGGCAGTCGAGCCCGGAGAGCCTCCTCCTCGCCCGCGACCTCGTGGGGCGGCTGCGGCTGCGGTCGGTCGAGATCGACATCACCCCGATGGCCGACGGCTACCTTCGCGGGGTCCGCGGCGCGGATCGCGTCCGGCGAGGCAACGTCCTCGCGCGCTGCCGAATGACGGTGCTCTACGACCTTTCCGCAGCATGGCGGGGCCTGGTTCTCGGGACGAGCGACAAGTCCGAGCTGCTTCTCGGATACACCACGCTCCACGGCGACTCCGCGAGCGCCCTCAACCCGATCGGCGACCTGTACAAGACTCAGGTCCTCGCGCTCGGCGCGCACCTCGGCGTCCCCGAGGCGATCCTGCGCCGGCCGCCGAGCCCGGACCTCTGGCCCGGGCAGAGTGCCGAGAGGGAGCTCGGCTTCTCCTACGAGCGGGTCGACGCCCTCCTCCACGCCCTCGTCGACCGCCGCTACGCGGAGGCGGAGTGCGTGGCCGCCGGGTTCCCGCGCGGGCTCGTCCGAAGCGTCGCGGGACGGATTCGCGCCAACCAGTTCAAGCGCATGCCGTCCCTCGTTCCCAAGCTCTCTAACCGGACCCTCCACTGGGACTTCCGGTACCCCCGGGACTGGGGGCGGTAGCCGCCGGACTCCCGCTCAGGCCCCGAGGAGCCGCTGGAGGAGCGACTCGAGGTTCACGCTCCGGACGTCCTCCATCCGCACGGGAGGGAGGCGCCGGAATCGGCGGAACTCCTCGAGGCTCGAGAGCTCCACGTAGTCCCGGAAGGTCATCGGACGCGGATCCGGGGAGGCGGAGTCGGAAAGACGGCCGGAATCGTTCGGCTCCTCAGGCTTCATCGCTATTTCCCCCGAGATCAGGCCAGGAACGGCCTCGCCGCGCTCGAGTCCCGCCCGGGCCCGCCGGCAGACGCGCAGGGTCCGATTCAGGTTCTCACTGACGCGATGGAGGCGCTCGCCGTCCGCCCTGGGCGCCCTCATCTCCGTCTGGATGCGGGCCAGCGCGACCTCCAAGATCACGATCAGCCCCTCGAGCTTGCGTAGGAGCTTCTCCCGATACTCGCGCGAACGCGGATCGGGCGCCCCGGGCTGGAACAGAGCCTCCTCGGCCATGACTCGACTGCGAGGGGCAGGCCCCGTGCCACTCCGGCCTCCGCGGACGCTCGGGAAACGCTGCGGACCTAAGATCCGGCCGCCTCGACGCTTCGGAGAGTGGAGCGCAGGGAAGGAGGGACGGTGAGGCCGCCCCCGTCCTCTCGCTCCGTCCAGGCAGTTCGACGCCCGTCGAGGGAAGTGAACGCCCGGGAGGCGGTCGTCGGCCCGCTAGAGCAGGTCGGAGAGCTCCGCGAGGAAGGGGAGGGTCACGCGGTAGTTCGCGTTGAAAAACGCTTCCGCGAGGAGCGGGTAGGTGTGCATGTCCCCGAGCGAGCCAAAGGCCGCGCAGACGAACACCGAGCGGTCGGGGAGGGGGCTCGCCCCGGTCTTGGAGAGGAGTTCGCCGAGGATGCGCGCGGCGGCCGGGTCGCGGAGGAGGTTCAGGGCGACGGTCGCCGCACCGCGGACGAGGTCGCGCCGGTCTTCCGCGAGGGTCTGGAGGACGATCGGCGTCGCCAGGGGCTCCCCGAACATGCCGAGGCCGAGGAGGAGACCCCGCCGCAGATCCTCGACCCCTCCGGACTCCTCCCGGACGACGCGGAGCAGGCGCAGGAGGCCCTCGTCGGGCCGAATCATGCCGATCGCGATCGCCGCGTAGCCGCGCAGGTCCGGCTTGAGGTTCCGATTCTCGAGAACGCGGAACAGGGCGTCCGCCGCCCCCTGGTCGCCCACGAGGCCGAGCGCGATCGCGTACGCGCCGCGCAGGTCCTCCTCTCCCGGGGCCTCGAGCGCGCGCTTGAGTTCGGCCTCCGACCCTCGGTCCCAAGCGAGGCCGAGCCCGATGGCCGAGAAGCCGCGCACGGTTCGGGAGACGCCCTTCGCGGCGAACGCACCGCGGAGGGCAGCGATCGCCGCCTCCCCCCCGATCCTACCGAGGGAGACCGCGGCGAAACCGCGGACCTGCAGGTCGGCGTCGCCGGCGAGCGCCGCGGCGAGGGGAGCGACGGCCGCGGGATCGCCGAGGTCGCCGAGGGAGAGCGCCGCGGAACGCCGAAGCTCGGTGTCCTTCTCGGCGAGGGCCTCGACGAGGGTCGAGAGCGCGCCCGAGTCGCGCAACCGCCCGAGGGTCGTCAGCAGAGAACCGAGGACCGTGCGCGACCGCGACCGCCGCTCTTCGAGGAGCGCCCGATAGCGTCCCACGAGGAACGGGACGAAGGAGGGGTCACCGATCATCCCCGCTGAGGCGAGCGCCCCGACGAGGAGGTCCCTCGGGTCCCCTCCCGCGTTCTCGGCGTTCAGGTTCTTCTCGAGGAAGTTCCGAAGGATCGGCGCGGACTCGGGCCGTCCCTGAAGCCCCATGCCGAGGACGGCGTCGGCGCGCAGCTCGACCGGGGAGGAGGGATCCTCGAAGACCTCCACGAGGGCGAGCAGGGCCTCGCGCTCACCACAGAGGCCGAGGGCGAGCGCGGCGTGGCGTCGCGTCTCGGGGCCGCCGTGCCGGAGCGCCTCGAGGAGGGGCGGAAGCGACTCGGCCCCGCCGATCTTCCCCGCGGCGAGGAGGGCGGTGTGCGCGAGGTGGAGGTCCCGCGAATCGCACAGGGGGAGGACGTGAGGGAGGATCTCGCGTCGCGCGAACCCCGGGTCCACGCGCGCGGCCTCCCCCTCCCGCAGGACGGGCATCTCCGCGCGACGGACCTCCCGGGCGCGCAGGAGGATGTCCTTGTTCCACTCGAACCAGAACTCCCAGCGGTTGAACCCCTCGGCCGCGCTCCCCGAGTTGAGGTGGGGTCCCGATATCGCTCCCCCCCCCCCCCCGTCCCCCCCGAAGGAGGGAGCGCCGAGGCGACGACCTCGTCCGCAGGTCCTCGGTACTGGCCGTGATGGAGAAGGGGCGCGAGGCTGCAAGCGGCGAGCGCGAATGCCGCGGTTCCCATGGCGCCCTTTCTAGTCGGCGGGCCGCGCGGCAGCGAGAGGAAGGACTACCGCCGCAGGGAGGCGAGGACGAGCCTGAGATCGTCGAGGGAGAGCTTCCCGACGACCGTTGCGACCGCGCCGGGCAGATCGATCTCCAGCATCTCGACGACCCCCGACCGAAGCCGCCGCACCTCGATGGGCCCCGAGGACGTCGGGGATGGAGAGGTCTGGGGCCGCTGCACGAGGAAGAGCCGGTCGATCCCGTCGGTGTACTCGTCGACACGCGCCTTCTCCCCTCCCGGGATCTGCGCGGCGTAGGCTCGCCTCGCCCGGAACCCCTGGGGGAGGGCGCCCGGCCGGTATCCCTCGGGGATGTCCTCGTCCACGGGCGCGCCGTGGGTCACCAGGTGCCCCGGGGGCGACGGAGCGGGAGGGAAGGTGATCGAGACGTACTGCGTGCGCGCGACGAGGTGGTTCGCGTCGTCGAACTCCTGGGCGTCGAGGACCACGCCCGTTTCGAGATCCCAGACCACCTCGAAGGCGCGTCCGTCCGACTTGCGGCGGAAGCGCGCCTGCCCGGTCGACCGGCCGAGGACCGGGGGCGAATACGGAGAGACCTCGATCGCGTAATTGTCGAGGACGAGCTCCGGATCGACGACCGTGAAATCGCGGTACTTGGCGAGGTAGGACTTCTGCAACGCGTAGAGGTTCGCGAACGAGATCCACTCGGCGGCGCGCCCCGCGCTCTGGAACTCCACGGCCCCCAGCCCGTCGATCTCGACGAGTTCGATGTCGCCGCCGCCCCGCCCGTCCCTCGTCACCTGTTCCCGGAAGGTCCGGACCGTCCCTTCGCGGTCGGTCGAATGGAGTCGGATCCCCTCGAGCGCGACGTTGGCGGGAGTGACCGACAGTGACCCGAGCTGGGACGCCGGGAGCGGACCCGAGCCGTCGCAAGAGAGCCCCGCGAGGAGGGCCGCCGGGACGATGAGTCGGAGCCCCGCCCTCATCGCTTCTCCCCCGCCGCCGGTGCCCCGCTCAGCCCGGATGCGAGATCCAGGGCGACGGGGTTGCGGAAAGCCTCCGGCGAGACCTCCCGGACCACGAAGGACGCCGTGCGCGTGCCGCCCTCCCCGGAGAAGAGGAGGGTCCAGGCGGCCACGAGCACGGCCGCCGCGGCGGAGGCCACGGCGGAGAAGCGCAGGAGACGAACCCGCCCGACCGGCGAGGCTCCACGGATCTCCCCCCGAACGCGCTCATCGAGCGCGACGGGAACGGGGATCCGGGCGAGACGCGCGATCCATCGGGAAACGAACCGGCTCCGGGCCTCGACCGGGGCGGTCCCGAGCGCCTCGATCTCGGCGGAGACGGCCCGATCGAGCGATCCCGGAACGGGGGCCCTCGGGAGAGACCGAAGGAGGGCGATCCGAGCGCGCGCGTCCCTCTCCCGGGCCGCGCAGGTCGAGCAGCCGGCGACGTGCGCTTCGAGCGCGGCCGCTCCACCGCTCCGGCCGACGCCGTCGGCTCGGTAGAGGAGTTCTCCGGCGATCCGATCGCAGTCCTTCACGTCCGTCTCTCGTGCCGTCTTCCTACTCTATCGGTCCGAACAGGGGCCCTTTCTGCGCTCACTCGACGAAGTGACGCTCCATCACGCCCACGAGCGAGCGCTCCAGGGACTCGTGCGCCCTCGCGAGCCTCGACTTCACCGTCCCCATCGAGCAGCGGAGGACCTCGGAGATCTGCTCGTAGGAGAGGCCCTCGATGTGCCGCAGGACCACGATCGCTCGTAGTTTCGGGCTCAAGCGAGTGATCGCCCTCTGCACCTCCGACTCGAGCTCCCGCCCTCCCGCCCATCGCTCGGGACCTCTCCCTCCGTCGGCTTCGAGCTCGAGTCTCTCCAGGTCCTGTCCCCCCGAAACCGGCGCGGGGGCAGGGAACCGACGAGCAACCCCCCGCCGCTTGAGGTCGATCGCAGCGTTGACCGCAATCCGGTAGACCCACGAGGAGAACTTCGACCGGAACCGAAAATCCCGGATCTTTCGAAAGAGGATTCCGAAGGTCTCTTGGGAGGCGTCCAGCGCATCGACGGGGTTCCCCGTTATCCGATAAGCGACGTTGTAAACCCTTTCCTTATAAAGGTTATAGAGCTCTTCGAAGGCTTTCCGGTACTTCTCTGTCTCCGCTCGCTGGCAGGCCTCGACGAGCTCCCGGTCCGGGTCCATCCGATCACCAGGCTCGCGGTTAGGACGAAGGCTCACGCTCGGAGGTTCCCCCGTTCTCTCCCCCTGGGGAGGAGGCGTCCCAGCCCCTCGGATCCGGAAGGGAATGCGATCCAGACGTCCCCTCGAGGTGCTCCCCCGGGATGACCGTCCCGGGGAACGCAAGCGATCCCCCGCTTCGCAGGACTCCGGATCGGCCGGTCCGCGCCCGGCGACCCGCCGCCCGGATCCCCCCCGATCAGTTGGCGATGATGCTCAGGACGTCCAGGAGAAGGTGGACGCTTCCCAGCTTCTGGGCGCAGGCGCCGCCTTCGCAGTAGGCGGGATAGGGTAGGCAGGCCGCCCCGGTCACCTCTGCCAGGACGCAGGGACCCGAAGTCCCGGAGGACTGCATCGTGAGGACGCATGCGTCCCCGAGGCTTCCCCAGCCGACCGGGCCACCGGGGTCGAGGGGAGTGAAGGCGGCCGAAGCCGTCGAGCCGGAGCCTCCGGGAGGGGTGGTGACCGACTGCATCGCGTAGAACCCGAACGCGGAGCCGATCACGTCGAAGTAGACGGAGTCGCGCGTCCCCGTAGGGCCCGAGACCGCCCCCCCCCCGACGCTGAAGGGGGCGAACGCGAGCATCTGGGAGAGGGGTGCGGCGAAGGAGAGCTTCGCGACCAGGGTGCCGGGGAGGGAGCCCGGCGTGATCTCGATCCCGTCCGGGTCGCCGAACGCGAGGTCACGCATGTCGACCAGCGCGCCCCCCATCTGGTTCCCCAGCAGCACGACCAGCTGCGTCTGGTTGAGCCAGGCGAGGTCGTTGTTCGGGGCGCACGCGGCGATCCCGATCCGGACGAGCGGTTCCGGCGAACTGGGAATCAAGTAGCTGAAGACGCGCGCGGCGTACGCCGGGGCCGGCGCGGGGCGCGCGATCGGATCCGTCCGCAGGATCCACTCCTCGAAGTCCACGCACCCGTCCCCGTCGGAGTCGATCGAACTCGAGAGGCTGCCGAACTGCACCTCGATCAAGTTCGGAAGACCGTCGCAGTCGTCGTCCTGAAAGCAACCCGGGGAGGACTCCGGGGCGGCGACGGAGTCGGGGGGGAACGCCGTGCCGAGGGACGCGCCCCCGGCCGCGACGCCGAGACTGGCGAGGACGAGCAGCCGGCGCCGCCGCCGACGAGCGCCAGGTTCACGCGCGCTCGGAATCCCTTTAGGCTCCATCACGGTCAGCCCGGGGGGTCGGGTCCCGGGGAGAAGTGCAGTTCCAACCGTACACAGGCTTCCCTTGAATGGTCAAGAGTGCGGCGTCCACCCCCCGTTAGTCCGGCCCCCGGCTCCGGTAACCGGTCCGCTCCCCCACCCCTCCCGGTTTCCTTGTGACCCCGGGGTCGAGGCCATACCATCCGGCGGTCCGCGCCCGTAGCTCAGCTGGATAGAGCGTCAGCCTCCGGAGCTGAAGGTCCCGCGTTCGAATCGCGGCGGGCGTACCACCCGGGCCGTTCATTCCTTCCATTCCGCAAAGGCCGCCCGGGCGCCGCTGGGAAACGGTGCGCGGAGGGGAATCCAACCGAGGGCCGCCGAGCGCCGGGACACCACGACCTGGTCGAGCACCCGGGCGTCCGCGAGCGCGCCGAGCTCGCGCCGCGCCGCGTCGAGCGGGAGGCTCCGGACCCGCCCGCCCGCCCCCGCCGCCTCGCTCGCGGCGCGCGCGATCTCGGCGACGGGCAGCGCGGGCTCCGCGACCCCGTGGAAGACGCCCTGGGCTCTCTTCTCGAGGAGGAGGAGGTAGAGCGCAGCGAGGTCGTCGAGGGGGACGATGGACCAGCGGTTCCTTCCCTCGCCGACGAACGTCGAGGCTCCTTCCTTCACCGCGCTCTCGAACATCGCTCCGATCAGCCCTCCGCGGCCCCCGAACACGACCCCGGGCCGGAGGACGGCCGTCGCGCAGGACCCTCCACCGGCGTCGAGGACACGCCGCTCGTGCGCGGGCCTCCAGGCGACGATCTGGGCGGGTCGGTCCGTCGGCGCGTCCTCGTCGGCGGACAGGTCGCCCGTGTCCCCCAGTACCCAGACACCCGAGGTGTACACGAAGGCCCTGCAACGGCCGCGACCGCAGGCTCGGAGGAGGGCGTCCACAGCGGCGCCGTCCGTGCGGTCGGTCTCCTTCCCCCGCACGAGCGCGAGGTGGGCGACCGCGTCGTGGTCCGCGACCGAGGGCTCGAAGTTCGCGGGATCGCGGAGATCTCCCGCGAGCGGGGTTCCGCCGAGGTCGAGAAGACGGCGGGCCTTTTCTTCGTTTCGGACGAGCCCCGTCACCTCGTGCCCCGCCGCGACGAGGGCCCGGACGAGCGCGGAGCCGAGGTATCCGGTGGCGCCGGTCAGGAAGACGCGCAGGGACCCCTCCTCATCTCCTCACGGCGCCAGTCGCGCGATCTCCCACCCGGTCCCGGTGCGACGGTAGAGGAACCGATCGTGAAGTCGGTTGTCCCGGTGGATCCAGAACTCGAAGGACTCCGCCTTCACCCGGAAACCGCCCCAGAACGGCGGGCAGGGGACATCCTTCCCCTCGAACCTCCGCGCCGCCTGCGCGACCCGCTCCTCCAGCTCGCGCCGGGAGGCGACGGGCTCGCTCTGCGGCGAAGCCCACGCGGAGATCTGGCTGCCCCGCGGCCGGGTCCGGAAGTAGGTCTCGGCCTCCCGCGCGGGAACCCGCTCGACGGCGCCCTCGATCCGGACCTGGCGCCCGAGGGTTCCCCAGTGGAAGACGAGGGCCGCACGGGGATTCTCGGAAAGCTCGCGCGACTTCCGGCTCTCGAGATTGGTGAAAAAGTCGATCCCCCCGGCCGCGATCCCCTTGAAGAGAACCATCCGCGCCGAGGGACGCCCGTCCCGGCTCGCGGTGGCGAGGGTCATCGCCTCGGGGAGCGCCGCTCCCGACCGCACCGCCTCCCCGTACCAGGCCTCGAAGAGCCGCAAGGGATCGCGCGCGCTCCCGGCTCCGAAGCCTTCTTCCCCGGACATTGCCTTCGCGCCTCGGCGCGGTCGGCGGGGTCTCAGAGTTCGCGGAGGGCGGGGGATTCGGCCGGCGCCTCGCGCCGCTCGCCCTTCGACTCGACCCTCTCCCGCTCGATCGAGGCGAGGAGCTCCGGGGTCACGTCCCCCGTCGGATAGATCCCGGTCATGCAGGCCGAGCAGAACATGTCGATCGAGGGATTGTCGGCCCGCACGGACCCGACCATCGCGTCGTGCGGAAGATAAAGGAGGTAGTCCGCCCCGAGCTCGCGTCGAACCTGGTCGACGGTCTTGCCGCGCGCGATGAACTCCGTCTTCGTCGCCATGTCGATCCCGTAGGGACAAGGGGAGATCAGGGGGGGACAGCAGATCGCAAGGTAGATCTCCCGCGCGCCCGCACGCCGCACGATCCGGACGAGGCTCCTCGCGGTGTTCCCCCGAACGATCGAGTCGTCGACGAGGAGGACCCTCTTCCCCTCGAACTCTTCGGGGATCGGGTTGAGCTTCCGCCGGACGGATCGCCGCCGCAGTCCCTGGTCCGGCATGATGAAGGTCCGCCCGATGTAGCGGTTCTTGACCAGACCCTCGCGGTAGGGGACGCCGAGGGAGCGCGCGAGCGCGGTCGCGGCGTCGCGGGCCGAGTCGGGGACCGGCACGACGATGTCGGGCATCGGGGCCCCGCGGCGGCGCCACTCGGAACCGAGGGCCTCCCCGAACCGCAGGCGGGAGCGGTAGACGCTCACTCCGTCGAGGCGGGAGTCGGGGCGCGCGAAATAGACGTACTCGAAGATGCACGGACGGTGGGGGCGGTCGGAGAGCTTCGCCGCGTGGAGGCGCCGCTCCCGGTCGATGAACACCCCTTCCCCGGCCGCGACGTCCCGGAGCCGATGGAAACCGGCGACGTCGAGGGCGACCGATTCCGACGCGAACGCGTACGCCACGCCCCGCTCGTCCCGACGCTCGCCGAGGACGAGGGGCTTGATCCCGTAGGGATCGCGGAAGGCGACGAGCCCGCCCCCCGCGATCATCCCGACGACGGAGTAGGACCCCTTCACCGTCCCGTAGACGCCGCGGACCGCCTGGAAGACGCGCTCGGGCGTGACGCCGCCCGGGCCGGCGTCGATCAGCTCGCGCGCGAAGACGTAAAGGATCGCCTCGAGGTCGCACGTCGTGTGGAGGTGGATCCCGCGGGCGCGAAAGTAGCCCTCCTTCAGCTCGAGGAAGTTCGTGACGTTTCCGTTGTGCGCCATCGCGACGCCGTTCGGGAAGGTGATGACGAACGGCTGGACGTCCTCGCTCGCCCCGGCGCCCACGGTCGGGTAGCGGACGTGGCCGATCCCGAGGCTTCCCCGGAGGCGGGAGACGTTCTTCTCGACGAAGATGTCCCGCACGAGGCCTCGCCCCTTCTTCACGTGGAAGACGTCGGAGAAGGTGACGATGCCGGCGGCGTCCTGGCCGCGGTGCTGGACCGCGATCAGCGACTCGTAGAGGAGGGGGACGACCTCCTCGCCGTCGTGTCCGTAGATGCCGATGAACCCGCACATCGAACGGTGCTCTCGTAGGCCGGAGGACGGCGGCCTCGACCCGCCAGCTCCCGGGCCGCGCACCCTAGCATTCCCCCGGCGGCGGCGGAAGCGCGGCGAGCTCCGCGGACCCCTCGCCCTCGCAGCGCGGCGCGCCTCTCCGAACCGGCCGGCCACGCTCCGAGCGGATCGCCGCACGCGGGCCGGATCCGTCCGCGCCCTCGCCGCCGCGTGGACGCCCCCGGTCGCGAAGGGCTATCCTCGTCCAGCGGTGCGATTCCGCCTCTCGACCCTCCAGCGCATCGACCGCGACCTCGGGCCCTGGGCCTGCGCGGGACTCCAGCCCCTCCGCTGGGTCCGGGCTCGACGTCCTCCCGAAGCGCCGGTCCGCTCGATCCTCGCGGTCAAGTTCTGGGGGATCGGGAGCCTCGTCCTCCTCGGCCCCGCGCTCCGCGCGCTGCGCGAGCGCCACCCGCGGGCGCGGATCGACCTCCTCACCCTCGAAGGGAACGCCCCGCTCGCGCGGCTCCTCCCCGCCCTCGACGGGGTCGTCACGGTCCGCCTCGACGGGGGGCCCCTCCGAATCGCCTGCCGTCTCCTCGCGCTGATCGCGGAGCTCCGCGCGGACCGCTACGACCTCCTCCTCGACTTCGAGTTCTTCACCCGCTTCTCGGCGATTCTCGCCTTTCTCTCGGGCGCGCGCCGCACGGTCGGATACTGGGCCCCGAGCGTCTACCGCGGCGACCTCCACGACGAGCGCGTCCCCTTCAACCGGTACTGGCACGTCACGCGGAATTTCCGCGCCCTCGCGGGAGGGGGGGACGAGCCCGTCACGGCGGCGGACCTCCTCCGGCCGCGAATCGGGGAAGCCGCGCGGTCGAGGGCGGCGCGTCTCGAGAGGTCGCTCGGCGGGGGGGAGGAGCGGCCGCTCGTCCTCCTCAATCCCAACGCGGGGGACCTCGCGCTCGAGCGCCGCTGGCCCGCGGATCACTTCGCCGCTCTCGCCGAGCGCCTTTCGCTGGACGCCGCGGTCGCCTGGATCGGAGCGCCCTCGGAGCGTCCGTACGTCGAGTCGGTCCGCGCCCGCCTCGCTCGGCCCGAATCGACCGTCGACCTCGCGGGCGAGCTCTCGATCGAGGAGTTGCTCGCCCTCCTCGAGCGCGCCCGGCTCCTCGTCACGAACGACTCGGGACCCCTCCACCTCGCCTCCGCGGTCGCAACCCCGACGATCGCCCTCTTCGGGCCCGAGACGCCGGTCATGTACGGGCCCCTCCACCCGAGGGCGGTGACCTTCTACCGCCCTCCCCCGTGCAGCCCGTGCATCAACGTCCACGAGAACAAGATGCACGCCTGCTACTTCAGCCGCGCGGAATGCCTGGTCCGGATCCCGCCCGAGGAGGTCCTCGCCGCCGCCCGGGAACTCCTCGCCGAAACGCGCTTCTCGGCGGCGCGGAGAATGCCCGTCCCGGCGTCCTCGTGATCCTCCCCTCGGAGTCCCCTCGCCCCGTCCGGACGGTCGTTCTCCTCAACCCGCCCGGGCGCAGGCTCTACCTCCGCGACTACTACTGCTCGAAGACCACGAAGTCGAACTACCTCTACGCCCCGATCGACCTGGTCGTGCTGTCTGGATCGCTCGCGCGGGACTTCGAGGTCTCCGTCCTCGACGCCCTCGCAGAGCGGCTCGACCCCGTGCGCGCCCTGGTGCGCCTGCGCGCGCTCGCCCCGGACGCCATCGTCTCGCTCGTGGGGGCCGTCTCCTGGGAGGAGGACCGCGCGTTCCTCGAGCGGGCGAAGCGCGAGACGGGCGGCGCCCTTCTCCTCGCCACGGGGGACGTCTTCCGGGAACGGGCGGAGGAGACCCTCGCCGAGAACCCCTGGATCGATGGCGCTCTCCTCTCCTTCGCGAACGGGGACGCCTCCGCGCTGCTCCGCGGGGAAGGAGAGCGGGTCGAGGCGGCCGTGTTCCGGGAGGGAAACCGGATCCGGTCGCGACCCTTTCACCCCTTGCGCGGCTCCTATCGCGTGCCGACCCCGCGCCACGATTTCTTCCCGGCTCGGGGCTACCGCTTCTCCTTCGCGCGACGGCGGCGCTTCGTCCCCATGCTGACCGACTTCGGGTGCCCGTACCCCTGCACCTTCTGCATCATGGGGACGCTCGGCTTCGCGACCCGCCCCGTCGGGGACGTCCTCGCCGAGCTCGACCACGCTCGGAGCCTCGGCGTCCGCGAGATCTTCTTCCTCGATCAGACCTTCGGCGTCCAGGCCGAGCGGGCGCGCGAACTCTGCGCCGCGATGGGGCGGAGGGGGTGGTCCTGGACCGCGTTCACGCGCCCCGACCGCGCCGGCTCGGGAGTGCTCGAGGCCATGGCGCGCGGAGGCTGCCACACCGTCATCCTCGGCGTGGAGTCGGCGGACGACGAGCGGCTGCGCGACTACCAGAAGGGATACACGACCGAGGAGGTCCGGGAGGCCTTCGCGCGCGCGCGAAGGGCCGGACTCCGGACCGTCGGAACGTTCCTGATCGGGGGGCCGGAGGACGACGAGGGCTCCTTCCGCCGCGCCGTCGAGTTCGCGGTCGAACTGCACTGCGACTTCGCCTCCTTTAATGTCGCCGTTCCCCGCTTCGGCACGCCCTGGCGGTCCTCGCTCGTCCGGGAGGGGCTCGCGGACCCGGAAGAACCCTCGATGGACCAGGCGGGGGAGAGGGTCGCGATGCCGACGCGCTTCTTGAGCCGCGCGCAGGTGCTCCGCGCGAAGAAGAGGGCGATTCGATCGTTCTACCTGCGGCCCTCCTATCTCACGCGACGGGTGCTCGCGCTTCGGTCCTTCCACGAGGCGCGCTCCCAGTTCGCCGAGGGGCTCGCGCTCCTCGCCCGCAACCTCTGACGGCCCGGCGGGCATCGCCCCCGGGGCGCGGCCTGGCTAGCCTGAACGGGCCGTCGACCGCGCCCCGCTGACCGACTCCTCCTCGAACGGCCCGACCCGCGGCGACGCCCGGAGAGGCGCCCTCTTCGTCGGGGCGCTCCTCGCCCTCGCCTACGCCGACGCCCTCGTCGGGGGGAAGGCGCTCGCGCCGAGCGCCGCGCTCCCCGGCGTCCTGCCGACCGGTCCCGTCGGGGCTTCCTCCCCCTCTCCCCCCGTCCCGTACGCCGACGCCTCCGCCGCGTTCATCGACGAGCCGCTCGCGGCGATCGTCTCGCGCTCCTGGTCGCGCGGGGAGCCTCCCCTCTGGAACCCCTACAACGGCTGCGGCTCGCCCCTCCTCGCGAGCATGCAGCCGGCGCCGCTCTCGCCGCTTCGCATTCCCGCGCTCCTCGCGCCGAGAAGCCTCCTCGCCCACGACCTCGGCTACCTCCTCCGGCTCTTCGTCGCGGGTTGGTTCACCGTTCTCTTCCTCCGAAACCGCGGTCTCTCCCTCGTTCCTTCGTGCGCGGGAGCGGCGGCCTTCGCGCTCACCGGCTACCTCACGCTCCATCTCCCGATGCACCACCTCAGCGTCGAGGTATGGCTCCCCGCGGCCTGTCTGGCGACCGACCGCGCGTTCGCCTCTGGTTCGCGCGCCTCGCTCCTCGGCGTCGCCGCCGTCTCCTTCGCGGCAGGGGTCGGCGGAAACCCGCAGGCGACGCTCTTCCTTTACGGGTTCGTCGCCCTGCTGGCGCTTGGAGAGATCCGGCGCTCCGGGCCGCGCGCGCTCTTCCGGGTCGCCGGCGCCGGCCTCTTCGGTGCCCTCGCGGCCTCGCCGGCCCTCTTCCCGGCTCTCGAGTACATCCGCCGGTCGGCGAGTCCGCACGACTTCGCTCCGGGCCTCGACCACTTCCAGCCGCGCGCCCTCCTCGGCGCGTTCGTCCCCGGCCTCTGTCGGGCGACCTCGCCCGCCGGGGCGGTGAGCCCGTTCGCGCCGTTTCCGATCGGCGTCTCCGTCGCCGCCCTCGCACTCGTCGGATTTCGCCGGAGGGGAGCCCGCCTCCCCTTCGGAATCCTCGCCGCCGGCGCCGCGCTCTACCTCCTTCACGCCTTCGGCGCGCCACTGGTCTCCGACGTCCTCGGGCGCCTGCCGCTGCTCCGGGAGACGCGGATCTACAAGTACGGAGCCTGCGAGTTCGCCTTCGCCGCCGCCTGCCTCGCGGCGGCGGGGGTCGAAGGGCTGGGGCGGACGCGCTCGCGGGCGGCGCCGCTCGCCCTCGCGCTCGTCGTCACGGAGCTCGTCCTTGCGGTCCCGCGGACGCGACCCGAGCGCCGCGAACCCTACCGGTCGGCTCCCTACATCGAGTTCCTCCGGAAGCAGGAGGGCCCCTTCCGCACGTTCGGGATCCTCGGAGCCCTTCCTCCCAACGTGAACGCCGTCTTCGGAATCGAGGACGTCCGGATCCACGAGGGAATCCTCGACGCGCGCTTCGACCTCTACCGTCGCCTTTTCCTCGATCCGAACGGGGTCGACCCCTTCTTCGACGGCTCGGACGTCGGCGAACGGACGAAGCTCGACTACGAGGACGCGGTCGAGGAGGCCCGCCGGTTCCTGCACCACGGCCTACTCGAAGAGGCGGCGGCCCGGACGCCCGTCCCGCTCGGCCTTGCCGAGGACGAGCGGATGCGGTTCTTCGATCTCCTCAACGTGCGCTTCCTCATCTTCGGCCCCGACCAGTTCGCCGCCGCCCGCGCGCTGGCGGAGGGAACGCCGGCGCGCTACCGCGTCGTCCACGACCCAGGGGAAAGCCGCGAGGACCTCATGGTTCTCGAGAGCCGCCGCGCGTTCCCTCGCGCGTGGCTCGTCGAACGCGCGCAGTCGGCCGCATCGCCCGAGCGGGCGCTCGAGGCCTTGGCGGGAGGGGGCCTCGATCTCCGCCGCGAGGCGCTGGTCGAGGGACCCTCCCTCGCCGGAAACCCGGCGGCGGATTCGGGGCCGCCGGTCCGGTTCGTCGGGCGGGGCGAGGCCTCCTCCACCCTCGAGGTCGAATCCCCGCACGAGGCATACCTCGTCGTTTCCGAGAGCCTCTATCCGGGATGGCGGGCGACCCTCGACGGCGCTCCCGCAGCGATCCTCCCCGCGGACGGCTTCCTTCGCGCCGTCCGGATCCCTGCCGGCCACCACGTCGTGAGCTTCGAGTTCCGGCCCCGCTCCTGGAATGCAGGGATCGTGGTCGGGGGGCTCGCGCTGGGCGCGCTCCTCCTGCTCCTTCTCCTCGCAGGCCGGCGCGGTCCGGGCGCGCCGGGCGGCTCAAGGCGCTAGCGCGGGCCTGCGTCGGGAGGGGCCGGCGGCGGAGGGAATCGCAGTGGGTCGACCCGACGGAGCTCCTGCAGAGCCTGTACACGGGGCAGGTCCGCGATCCGGTCCGCCTCCGCGGGAGGAAGACCGACGACCTCCCGCAAGTGAGAGCGAACTTTCTCGCGGAAAAGCCGCTCCAACTCGAGCCTCCGCTCCGGAAGGGGAAGGGACTCGAGCCCCTTCCTCTCCTCCGGAGTCGGCGCGAGGAAGGGGGGAGGCGGCGGTCCGGGTCTGCCGCGGAACCCCGCGCGCACGAACGCGAGCTGCGCGAAGAACTGCCGCGGCGGAAGCGCCTTCATCCGCTCCCACTGCTCGCGGGACATCCTCCCGAACAGGTCGGGCTTCGCCTCGAGATCGGCGACGGCGCGCTCCTTGCCCAGGCGCAGCAGTTCCGCGCGGCGCTCCGCCGGCGGGAGCGCTCGCACGCGCGCTTGTTCGGACGGGGAAAGCCTCCGCTCGGCCCAGCGGCCCCACTGCTCGCCGAGAAGCTGGCGTATCAGGCGCTGGCGTTCCGGGGAGGGGAGCCCGATCAGCCGGTCCATGGCCTCCCGCGGGAGGAGTTGCCGCAGGATGTCTCGACGCTCCCCGACCTGCTCCTCGAGCGCCTCCCGGATCGCCTCGAAGCGCTCCCGCGGCGGAAGAGCCCGCAGGCGCTCCGCGACGTCGGGCGGGAGACTCTCCTCCACGCGGCGGCGCAGGTCGCCGAGGCTCCGCGACCGCTCCCGGAGCCTCTCCTGCTCCTGCTGGGGAAGGCGTCGAAACTCCTCGAATCGCGCCCGCATCGCCCGCCTATCCTCCTCGGAGAGCGACTGCCAGCGGAGCCGGCGCGCCTCCTCGGGCTTCGGCGACCTTCCCTCTTGCGCCCGGGCCAACTCCGGCGTCCCGAGGAGGAGGAGCGCCGCGGCGGTCCACCCTGCGCGCGAGAGAATCACGGCCTCGGCTACCTCCCGTTCTCCCCGCCGAGAGGCAGGAGGTCCTCCTCCGGCGCGTCGAGGGCGACCGCCACCTCGGGATCCGAGACGAGCTCCCAGCTCTCGAGGAGGTCGAGGTGCGCGATCACCTCTTCGTCGGCCGCGGTCCCGCCGGTCTGCCGCAGCGCCATCCTTCCCGCGACGAGCGCGATCGCGACGGAGGCGGCGGCGGCCCAGGGAACGAGACGGCGCCGGCGAGCGGTGCCGCGAGCGGCTCGGGCCACGCGAGCGGCAAAGTGGGGGGGAGGCGAGGCGCCGGGAATCGCCTCCAGCGCCCGCCAAGCCACCCTCTCCCGGCCCTCCTCCTCGCGACAGGCTCCGCACCCCTCGAGGTGCGCCGCGACTTCTCGCTCCTCGTCGGCATCGAGCGCCTCGTCGACGTGGAGCGAGAGGAGGTCCCGGATCGCGTCGCAGGAGAGTCTCACCGAGGGGCCTCCCCTCCGAGGTAGGGGGCGAGGCGCTCCCGCACGGTCCTGCGCGCGCGCGCGAGGAGCGACTTGACCGCCTTCTCGGTCGAGCCCAGCGCCTCGGCGATCTCGCGGTAGGAGAGGTCCTGGTACTTGTTCATCACGAGGGCCATCCGCTGGGAATCGGGGAGCCCGTCGAGGATCGCACGCAGCCGTCGGGCGAGCTCCTCGCCTTCCACCGCGTCGTGCGGGGGGCGTGCCCGGGGATCGGGCGGATCCGCCCGGCGCGGGCGATCCGCCTCCGGCGGCTCCGCGTCGAGCGAGAGGAGCCGGAGCTTGCGGCGTGATCGGTTCTCGTTCACGCACAGGTTGAAGGCCACGCGGTAGAGGAAGGTCGAGAACTTCGCGTTCGGGCGGTAGCGATCCTTCGCCCGAACCACGCGCAGGAAGAGTTCCTGGGCGAGGTCCTCGAGCCCCTGGCGCGTCCCGGTGAACCGGAAGAGGAGGTTGAACACGGTTTCCTGGTAGAGCTCGACGAGCCTCTCGAAGGCGGCGCCGTCCCCTCCCTGGAAGCGGACCATGAGGTCCGCGCCCGGGTCGGAAGGAGAGGTCGATCCCAAGGAGACGGATTCACGCGAATGCTCACCCGGCGAACCTGGAGGGGTGAAACCCCGCCTGGCCGCGGAGGTTCCGCGCCCTCTCGGAGGGCCGACCCGACCGTCCCCCTCCCGGCTCACAGCCAGCGGATCCTCCGAGGGGGCCACAGGATGAGGACGGGCCGCCCGAGGAGGGCCCCTCCCTCGACGGGACCCCACTCCCGGCAGTCGAGAGACTCTCCCGAGTTGTCCCCGAGGAAGAAGAACTGGTCGGGTCCGAGTTCGACGGGCCGGCGGATGCCGAATCGCCCGCGGTCCGTGTAGTGGAGGTCGCGGAGGAGGCGAACCCGATCGAGCCGGGCCCGGAGCCCGGCGCCCCCGAGCGCCGCGCCCGCCCCCGTCCCGTCCCCGTCCGCGACGGCTCCTACCGCCGCGCCCGACGACGGGCCCGCGGAGGACCCCTCGTAGTCGACGGCCGGGACGGCCGGCCTCCCCTCGACGAGGAAGGAGAGCCTCCGGTCGACGTTGACCGCCTCGAGCCGAACGCGGACCCCCGCCGGGACGGGCGCCGTCTCTCCCCTCGACAGGACCTCCTCCCCCGCGCGCCCGGGGCGCGCGACGCGGGCGAGGCACCGATCCGGCCTGCGCTCGAGCGAGAAGACGAATCGGCCTCCCCCTCCCGAGAGCTCGATCCGGAATTCCCCCCCCTCCGCGAGGGGGGTCCAATCCGCTTCGAGCGTCAGGTCCCGCACCTCCGATCGGCCCGCCACGCGGCGCCCGTCGGGATCGAGGTAGTCGTCCTTGATCGCCTCCCGGTTGCGGAGGAGGACG
The DNA here is from genome assembly GCA_035695825.1 of Planctomycetota bacterium. GTDB lineage: Bacteria > Planctomycetota > UBA1135 > UBA1135 > JAKEFM01 > JAKEFM01. The sequence continues at coordinate 55,454 of DASRRH010000027.1, forward strand.
AGACCCTCCTTTCGGGCGTCGAGGATCCACCCCCCGCCCTCCCTCTCCCAGGCGCCGTCCGCGGGACCCCAGAACGCCTCGATCGAGGAGCGGTCGGGGTCGAAGAGAGGGACCCGGACGCCCGCGCGTTCGCGCTCGTCCTTCCGGTAGAGGACGCCGCGCACGTAGAGATCGCCGTCGAGGATCTGGAGGCTCTCGTTCGGAAGGCCGCAGAGCCTCTTCACGCAGTGGACCCCGTCGGGACTCCGGAAGACGGCGAGGTCGAAGCGCCGGAGCGAGGGGCCGAGTCCGGCGACGCGCCGGACGAGAACGCGGTCTCCCGTCGACCGGTCCCCGTGGAGGAGCGGCTCCATCGAGCCCGTCGGCACGCCGTAGGCGTCGAGGGAGGCGTCCAGGGCGAGCGCCGCCGCGAGGAGGAGCGCGACGAGGCCGGGGATCCACAGGCGACGACGGGTGCTGCGGGGGAACGGCAAGTTCGACTCATCGTACGCACCAGGGGGAGCCGAAAGTCGATTGCACGGGCCTGCCCGATCGGAAACATCCGACCGCGGGGCCTATAATCGAGGGCGGATGGCAGTTCTTTCCGTCTCCGGACCCCCTCCGGAGTCAAACCCGTGACCCCGACGACCCGACCCGACCCGGCCTGGAAGGGAATTCTGGATCTCTGCGACGAGATCGGGGCGCTCAAGCGGCGGATGGGGGAGGGGCATGCCTCCCGGGAGGCCCTGACTCGACTCCGGGAAGAGGCGCAGCGGAGGGCCGCGGACCTGCGCCGAACGCTCGCCGATTCGAGGCAGCCGAGCGTTTTCGTCGACCTCTCGCGCCGCCACGGCCTGACCCCGGAGGACCTCGCCGTTCTCGCCCACCTGCTGACCCGGTTCACGTCCCCGGGTCGGGGGGACGTGGCCGGACGGGATCTCCTCGACCTCCTCTGCAGTTCCACCTTCGAGAAGCTCGCCGCCATGCGGCTCCTGCGGCCGGAGGGGGCCCTCCGCAAGGGGGGGATGGTCATCGCCACCTTCCGCCCTCGGGGCGGACAGGATCCCCTCGACGTGAGGTTCCGGCTCTCCGACCGGATCGCGCGCCGGTTCACCGGCGGGGCCCCGAGGTCCGGATCGCGCGCGCCGTCCCGCGGCGTGTACCCCGACGAACACGAGTACCTCCTCGACCTCCGGGACATCGCCGCCTTGCACCGCGAGCGGGCCTCCCTTCTCTTCGAAGGGGGGGGAGGGGAAGGGACCCTGGCCGATTCCGACCTACGGGCGGTCCGGCTCCGCATCGCGCAGGCCTGGCGCGGGCTCGAACGGCGGCTGCGCGCGACTCCCGAGGCCCCGCGCTTCCGGTTCGAGATCCTGCGCCGCGAGTTCAGCCTCGAAGACGACGAGGTTCTGATCGTCGTCGCCCTCCTCTTCCAGGAGTGCTTCGAGGCCGACCCCTTCGTCCCCGTCGTCGACCTCGTGAAGATGGTGAGCGACGGGGAGGCCGACGTGCTCCGCAAGCGGATTCTCTTCCACCGCGAGGGGCGGCTCCTCGCCAAGGCGATCGCGACCCTCGAGGATCCGATCGCCGAGAAGGACGTGTCCGCCGTCGCCTGTCTCGGCAACTGGGTCGTCGAGCGCATCCTCGGCGACCGGGGGCGGGAACAGTCGATCCCGGCGGACGAGCGCATCGACTTCCATCTCTACCTCCGAGACCTCAAGTCCTCCTCTCGCTTCTTCCGGGACCTCGACGGGGGCCGCCCCCCCCGGTGACCGCCGGAGGAGCCGGAGGGGGCTCCGCGGGTCCCCCTCCCCCGAACCCGCATAGAATCGCGGGGCCGGTCTCACCCGTGAGCACGGAACGCCGAGACCTCGTCTACGACTGGAACGTCGCCGAGTCCCGGTTCGTCCCCGCGCACCCCGTCGAGCTGGACGACGAGACCCTCCGCGACGGCCTCCAGTCCCCCTCGGTCCGCGACCCGGAGCTCGACCGCAAGATCCGGATCGTCCGGCGGATGGACGCGCTCGGCATCGACACCTGCGACGTCGGCCTGCCGGGCGCCGGGCCGCGCGCGCGCGAGCACATCGAGACGCTCGTGCGGGAGATGCGCGACGGAGGGTTGAAGATCGGAGCGAACGTCGCCTGCCGGACGCTCATCTCCGACATCGCCCCGGCCGCCGAACTCGTCCAGAGGCTCGGTCACCCCGTCGAGGTCTGCGCCTTCATCGGCTCGAGCCCGATCCGCCAGTACGCCGAGGACTGGGACCTCCCGACGCTCCTGCGACACACCCGCGAGGCGATGGCGTTCTGCCGCCGGGAGAACCTCTCCTGCATGTTCGTCACGGAGGACTCGACGCGCGCCCACCCGGAAACGCTCCGAGCGCTCTATCTCGCCGCGATCGAGGAGGGAGCCCGAAGGGTTTGCGTCTGCGATACGTGCGGCCACGCGACGCCGGAAGGCGTCCGGAACCTGATCCGGTACGTGAGGGGGGTGATCCGGGAGTCCGGGGTCGAGGTCAAGGTCGACTGGCACGGCCACCGCGACCGGGGCCTCGGTCTCGCCAACTCCCTCGCCGCCATCGAGGCAGGCGCGAACCGCATTCACGGCACGGCGCTCGGGATCGGGGAGCGCGCCGGGAACGCCGAGATGGATCTCCTCCTCGTCAACTTGAAGCTCCTCGGCTGGAAGGACCATGACCTGAGCCAGCTCCCGGCCTATTGCCGGGAGGTCGCGGAGGCCGTCGGAGTCCCGATCCCCCACAACTACCCGGTCGTCGGACACGACGCATTCGAGACGGCGACGGGCGTCCACGCCGCCGCCGTGGTCAAGGCCTTCAAGAAGGGAGACCGCTGGCTCGCCGACCGGGTCTACTCGGGAGTTCCCGCCGGGGAGTTCGGCCTCGAGCAGACGATCACGATCGGGCCGATGAGCGGCCGCTCGAACGTGCTCTACTTCCTCGAGCGTCGGGGGCTCGAGCCGACGGACGAGCGGGTGAAGCGAATCCTCGATCTCGCCAAGCGATCCGCGCGCGTGCTGACGGAGGCGGAGGTTCGCTCCGCTCTTTGAGGGCCGGCGCGCGGCCGGCCCCCCGCTTCAGGTCCGGGCCCCGTCGGAGGCCGTCCGGGGATGGGAGGACGCGGCCCGGGGGGGGATCTGGGCATCGGGGGGCATCGGCCACGCGACGGGACCGAGGATCGGGGCGGGCTCCTCCTCCTCGAGGAGCCGCTCCCGGAGAAGCTGGCCGAACCGGGCCTGCTGGAGGCCGCTGTTCGCGCAGGCGAAACACTTGTGGTACAGGTCCCGCTGCCGCGCCCGGCACGTCTCCTTGGAAATCTGGTGGGAGATCAGCGGGCGATGGGAGGAGACCGGCGTGGGACAGCGCAGCCACCCGCCCGGTGCCGCCGATTCGGCCGGATCCATGATCTCTCCTGAGTCGGCGGCGAAGGCCTCCGCGAGTCCCGCAGTCGACATCCTCCGCTGACCCGACGCGGCGGGATTGTGGGTCCTTTCCGAGGCAAGGGTCAACGGGTCCACCCGGCGAGGTTTTCGATTCTGTCCAGAAGAGAGTTATCTCCAATCGCTTACGTCGGAATCCCGAGCGCGCCTTCTCCGGGGATTTTGGCTTCAGCATCCCGGAGTGCCCGGATTGCGCGTTCCGCCGCAGCCGGGGCCTCGTGGCCATGCCGGGAGAGCTCGACGTTGAGGAGCCCTCCGTACCCGATGGAACGGAACCCATGGAGAGCCTCAACGAGATCGACCTCCCCCTCCCCGAACATCCGGTGCTCGTGCCGGCCCCTCGGGGCATCCTCGACGTGGGACGTCAGGATCCGCGGGCCGAGTTCGCGAACCCGAGGCCCGACCGGCGTCTCCCCCGTGCAGTAGAGGTGTCCGATGTCCAGGCACAGACCGAGGTTCGGCCGATCCACTGCCGCGCTGGCACGAGTGAAGTCGGCGAGGGTCTCGACGAGCATGCCGGGTTCGGGCTCGAGAGCGAGGGCCAGGCCCGAGCGGAGGGCCTCCTCAGAAAGCGCGCGGAGACTCTCGGCGAGGCGGGCCTCCAGCGCAGGTCTTGCCTCCCCCTCGGGGGGTCGTCCCGACCAGAGGGACACGACGCGCGCCCCGAGCCCGGCTGCGATCCAGATGCACCGGCGAAGGAACTCGATGCGCCGGCCTCGCCCCGCGGGGTCCGCCGTCAGGAGGCTCGGCTCGTGCTTGCGCCGCGGGTCGAGCACGAACCTCGCCCCCGTCTCGACCACGGGTTGGAGGCGGAGGCGCTCGAGGAGGTGAGCGACGGCGGCGACCTCCGGGCCGCTCGCCCGCAGCGGGTCGAGGTGGTGAACGTCCAGGGTGAGGGCGACGCCCTGGTAGCCGAGATCGGCGAGGATATGGAGGACGTCCTCGAGCCGGTGGTGGGGAAAGCCGTTCGTGTTGTAGCCGAACCGGAGGGAGCCCACGAACCCATCTCACGGCCCGGGAGCCGCGCCGGCAACGGGGGGGCGACTCCTCAACCGTCGGGGGCGGAATCCCGATAGGGGGGGGCCTCGGCTGCCGAGCGGGGACAGATTCAGGGGCCGTTGGGGAGCGACCCGGGCCCGGCGGAAGCGCTCGCCGGGCGCGAAAGGAAGGCCCGCTGCGGAATCTGGCCGGGAGACGTACTCCTTCGCCGCCGGCTCTCCGCCTGCCCTATGGGACTGATCGAGCGCCTGCTCCGGATACGGACCGCCATGCCCGAGGAGCCCCGACTCCTTTCGGTCAACCTCGCCACCTTCCGGATCTGCGGCCTCGGCTCCGGCGCGGACTCCGAGGAGGTCGAGGGCCGCCTCGGCATCCCTTCTCCTTCCGGCGGGCACAGGGACGCGGTCTTGTCCTACCCGGAGATCGGCCTCCAGATCGGAGTGGGAGCCTCGGGGGCCCTCTCCGGGTTCACCGTCGTCGCGAATCCCGACGCCTCGACGGCCCGGTCGGGATTCCGCCCGTTCCAGGGCACCTGGCTCCCCTGGGGAGGGACGCGGCCTCCGAGCGAGGCGGCCCTGATCCGGGCGCTCGGCCGCCCCTCGTTCCGGGACTGCCGTGACGACGAGATCTGCGTCGAATGGAGCCGACCGGCCGCCCTCGTCGCGGCGGACTACGCGCTTGACGCCTCCCTCCTGACGATCCACGTCGACTTCAACCCCTAGCGCGTTCGACGGCCGCCGCGTAGCCCCCGTCGCGGTCCGGTCCCGGGAGGGAGAGCCGCTCCTCCCGGATTTCGACCCCGGGCGCCTCCGGGAGAACCCCCCGCAGGAGCTCCCCGTTCTCCTCCGGCTCCACGGCGCACGTCGAGTAGACGAGGCGTCCGCCGGGCTTGAGCGCCCGGAGCCCGGCCCGGAGGCACCGCCTCTGGAGCGCCGTGATCCCCCGAAGCGTCGCCGCGGAGAGCCGCCATCGCGCTTCCGGGCGACGGGCGAGAACCCCGGTGTTCGAGCAGGGCGCGTCGACGAGGACGCGGTCGAAATCCCGCTCCCTTGGCTCCCCCCCGTCGGGGGCGCGGAGCCGGGTCTCGACCGAGTGCAGACCGAGTCTCGTCAGGTTCTCGCGAAGGCGGGCGAGCCCCTCCTCCGAGACGTCCGAGGCGAGGATCTCCGCCTGGTCGCCGACGGCCTCGGCGATTTGCGTCGTCTTTCCCCCGGGCGCGGCGCAGAGGTCGAGGATTCGTTCGCCGGGGCGGGGACCGAGGAGGTCGACCGCCTCCATCGCCGTCTCGTCCTGCACGGCGAAGTGCCCCTTCCGGAAGGGCTCGGAGTCGAGCAGTCCGCGCGCCCCCGGCTCGACCCGGACCGCGAGGGGATGCCGGCCGGGGCGGGCGGCGAAGCCGAGCGAGCGGAGCCACCGGAGCAGCTCCGCCCGCGTCGTCCGCATCCGGTTGGCGCGCAGCGCGAGCGGGGGGACCCGGTTGCCCGCCTCGAGGACCTCTCGCGCCGTCTCCGCGCCGAACCGCTCCAGCCATCGCCCGACGAGGAACCGCGGGTGGGAGTGGACCGCGGCGAGATGGCCCGCCCGGTCCTCGTTCGGATCCGGGAAGACGTCCCGCCCGAAACGGAAGCGTCGCGCGCCGACCTCGAGCGTGCGACGGGGATCCGGGGCCCCTCCACCCGCCGCTTCCTCGGCCCCTTCCCGAAGCACGCTGCGCAGGACCGCGTTCACGAAGCCTGCCCCGCGGGGGCCTCGCCGCGCGCGGACGATCCCGACGGTCTCGTCCACCGCCGCGTGCGCCGGCACGCGCTCGAGGAAGAGAACCTGGTAGAGCCCGACGCGCAGGGCGATCCGCAGGTCTCGGTCGAACCCCCGACTCGGCACGTAGGCCGCGATCACCGCGTCCAGCGTCCCGCGCCGTCGTTCCACGCCGGCGACCAGCTCCCGCGCGAGCGCGCGGTCCTCCGGGGAGAGCGAGAAGCCCCGGGCGACGGAGGCGAGGTCGCGGGTCGCCATCCCGCCCCGCAGGAGGGTCGCGAGGGCGACTTCGCGGGCCGTCCGGGGCTCCCTCGACCCCGACAATCGCTAGTCCGGGCCCAGGCTCGCGCCGGGGGCGAGTCGGCTCCCGCGCACGAACTCTTCCGCGCTCATCGCCCGGCCCCCTGCCCGGCGCAGGCGCACGATCCGAAAACTCCCCGTGCCCGCGGCGACGAGGATCCCGTCTGGCCCGGCGGCCAAGACCTGTCCGGGAGAGTCCTCGACCGCGCCTTCCTCGGGCCGGCCCTCGAGAACGGCCCACTCGACCCCTCGCCGCCGGGTGAACGCGCCGGGCCACGGGGTCATCGCCCGAACCCGCCGGTCGATCTCGACGGCCGTCCTCCCCCAGTCGATGAGGCCGTCCTGCCGCTCGAGCCTCGGCGCGCGGGTCGCCTTCGATTCGTCCTGTTCGACGAAGGTCGCCCGCCCCTCGAGAACTCGCGCGAGCGCCTCGACGAGGAGCGGACCGCCTATCTCCGCCAGGCGCGCCGCGAGTTCCCCCGCGGTCTCGCGATCTCCGATCGGGATCTCCCGTTGCAGGAGGATCGGCCCCGCGTCGAGCCGCTCGACCATCCGCTGGACCGTGAGACCCGTTCGCGGATCCCCGGCGAGGATCGCGGCCGACACCGGGGAGGCTCCTCGATGTCGGGGGAGGAGCGAGGCGTGGAGGTTGAAGGGACCGAGGGTCGGCCGCTCGAGGAGGGACCTTGGAAGGAGCGCGCCGAAGGATACGACGACGAGGAAGTCGGGCCGTCCCCCCGAGGCCCGCTCGATCTCCTCGCTCGGGGGAGCTCCTTCGCTTCGCACCACGGGGATCCCCGCCGCCGCGGCGGCCTGGGCGATCGCGGAGGGCTCCGTGCGCAGTCCCCGGCCCCGAGGGCGGTCCGGCGGCGCCACGACGAGCGCGGGACGGAACGGAGACGCGGCGAGTGTCCGGAGCGCGGGGACCGCGAAGGGGGGCGACCCGAGGAAAACGACGCGCGTCAGCCGAGGTGCTTCTCGACCAGGGTCTTCAGGTCGTTGTAGGAACGGCTGCCGACGATCGTCTCGACGACCTGTCCTCCTTTGAGGATCAGGAAGGTCGGGATCGAGGTGACTCCGTATCGGGTCGGGACCTCCGTGTTCTCGCTCGTGTTGAGCTTGCCGACCTTCAGGCGCTCGGCGAGCTCCGTCGCGAGCCGGTCGACGTGGGGGCCCATGGCCCGGCAGGGAGCGCACCAGGGCGCCCAGAAGTCGACGAGCACGGGTCGCGGAGATCGCAGCGCCTCGGCTTCCCAGTTCTGGTCCGTAAGGGTGAGCGTCATGTCGGGCATCGGAACGGCCTCCGAACGAAGTTTCATGCCGGGTCCCCGGCGGGCGGCGCCAAGGGGTCCTCTTCCCCGGGAAACGCCTCCGCGAACCGGGCGAGGGCCGCCTCGGGCGGGACCGCGAGGGCGACCTCGATCGACCCGAACGGCCACTCCTGACGCACCCGGACGATCCCTTGCTTGGCGAGCTCGAGAAGGGCGGAGAAGAGGCCGACGATCGTATCCCGGTCGCGCGCGCCTTCGAAGAGGGCGAGGAAGGCGGACGCGGCTCCCGGGAGGATGCGGTCGAGGAGGTCGCGCGCGTAGGCACGGAGCGGGCGCATCGGTGCGCCCACGCGATGGGGTCGGTCGAGGAGGGTCTGGCGGCGCAGCCGCGCGTACGCGGCGGCGAGGTCGAACGCGTTCAGGTCCCCGAGGTCGACCTCGGCCGGCTCCTCGTAGGACTCGACGAACCCGCGCGCGTACCGCGCCGCCCGGATTTCGGCCCGGAGCGCCAGGGAGCGAGCCACGTCCCGGAAGCGGCGGTACTCGAGGAGGTTCTCGACGAGTCCGTCCTCGGGGAGGAGATCCTCTTCGAGGTCGACCTGCTCGCGCGGCAGGAGGACGCGCGCCTTGAGGGCGAGGAGGGTCGCCGCGAGGAGCAGGAGATCGCCCCCCTCGTCGAGGCTCTCCTCGGCGCTCGACGCCTCGAGGAGCCGGAGCAGGTCCTCGCAGACCCGGGCCACGGCGATCTCCCGGGCGTCGACCTCCTCCTCCCTCACGAGCTGGACGAGGAGATCGATCGGCCCGTGGTAGGTCTCGGCGAAAGAGACGGTGAAGTCCAGGATCAGCCTCCGCGGACGATCGTCCGCTCCAGGAACCGGAGCCACCCTTCCGTCGCCGGGGCGGCGGTCGCGGAGAAGACGGGATCGAGGACGCGCCCCGCGATGAGCGCGAGGAGGACGAGGAATGCGTACGGCTCGATCGCCTCGAACAGCCGGCCGAGCGAGCGGGGGAAGAGCCCGCCCACGACTCGGGCTCCGTCGAGGGGCGGCACCGGGACGAGGTTGAAGGCCGCGAGGAAGAAGTTCGTCGCCGTCGCCCTCCCGAGGACGATCGACCCCTTGTCCCCGAAGTCGAACACGCCGGCCCGCAGGAAACCCGCGTAGAGGAGTCCGGAGGCGAGGCCGATGGCGACGTTCGTCGCCGGGCCCGCGGCCGCGACGAGGATCGCCGCCCCGGGAGTCCGCAGGCGCGCCGGGTTGACGGGAACGGGGCGGGCCGCCCCGAACGCGTACGCCCCGTTCGAGGCCCAGAGCACGGCGAGGGGCACGAGCAGGGACATCACGGGATCGACGTGCCGCAGCGGATTCAGGGTGAGCCGCCCCTGCTCCTCGGCCGTCCGGTCGCCGAAAGCGCGCGCGACCCGCGCGTGGGCGACCTCGTGGAGGACGACGGAGAACACGAGAACGAGGAGGGACGCGAAGAGAAGGAACGGATCGCGGGGCACCGGCCGCCGAAAGGGGGCGGGAAGATAGCACCCCCCCTCGAGGCGATCCAGCCGAGCCAGGCGTCCTTGCCGCCCCTCCAGGCGCGTGTTTCGATACGCGGCCTTGGAATCCCGGGAGACGCGTCTGCGCCGCGCCGACGAGGTGCTCGCGCTCGAGGTCCGGGCGATCCAGTCCCTTCGCGGTCGGCTCGGGCCCTCGCTCGAGCGGGCGGCCGACCTCCTCCTCGCATGCCGGGGGACCGTCGTCGTCACGGGCGTCGGCAAAGCGGGGATCGTCGGCCAGAAGCTCTCCGCCACCCTCGCGAGCACCGGGACCCCCTCGATCTCCCTCCACCCTACCGAGGCGCTCCACGGCGATCTCGGCCGCGTCCGGCACGGCGATCTCCTCCTCGCCCTGTCGAACAGCGGGGAGACCGAGGAGATCCTCCGCCTCGTTCCGGCCTTGAAGAAGATCGGCGTCCCCTTCGTCGCGATCACGGGCAACCCGAGCTCCTCCCTGGCCCGCCACGCCGACTGCGTGCTCGACATCGGTCCGGTCGAGGAGGCCGGGCCGCTCTTCCTCGCCCCGACCGCGAGCACGACCGGCATGCTCGCGCTCGGGGACGCCCTCGCGATGGTCGTCTGCGGGGAACGGGACTTCCGGCTCGAGGAGTTCGCGATGTTCCACCCCGGAGGCGCCCTTGGGCGAAGCCTGCTTCGCGTCGCGGAGGTGATGCGCAAGGGGGAGTGGCTGCCGATCGTCGCGGAGGGGACCGCCGTCGAGCAGGTCCTGGTCGTCATGACGGCTACGCCCGGCCGCCCGGGCGCCGCGATCGTGGTGGACGGAGGCGGAAGGCTCACCGGATTCTTCACGGACGGCGACCTGCGCCGCCTGCTCGAGCAGCGGCGGGAGGGTCTCCTGCGGCGGCCGATCGAGGAGGTGATGACCCGCAGCCCCAAGGTGGTCGGCCCCGACCGGCTCGTGGCGGAAGCCCGCCACCTCCTCCACGAGCACCGCATCGACCAGATCCCGGTCGTGGACGATCGGGGGGCGCCGGTCGGCCTCCTCGACGTGCAGGACCTCCTCGAGGTGGACATCTGAAGCGCGCGCTCGCTTTCCTCCTCCTCGTCTCCCTCGGCCTCGGCGCTCTCGTCGTCCTGAGCGGGGAGGTCCCCTCCTTCCTCCGCCGGGACCCGGAGCCCGAGGCCGCCGCGGCCGGCGAGCCGGGGATCGCGATGGAGCGCGTGCGCCCCGGACTCGCCCGTCCGTTCGGGAAGATCGAGGTCGAGCTCCAGGGACGCGTGCGCTTCGAGCTTCCGGGCCGGACCCTCTCGGGGACGGTGACGCGCACCGGTCCGGACGGGACGCTCGACCTCGAGGAGATCCGGCTGGAGATCTCCGACCCGGCGGACCCCGGCCGCGGAGCGGGGAAGATCCAGGCGGTGCGAGGGAGGGTGCGCCTCGCCGAGGGGACCGGGGGCTCGGCGCTCGAACCGAACACCCCGCTCCACCTCGAGGAGGCGAGCGGCACGTACGCCGAAGCCGCCCTTCCCGAGGAGCCGGTCCGCTTCCGGGCGGAGTTCGCGGACCTCGATCCGCGCGCGCAGAGGTTTCGCGCGAGCGGCGCCGCCTCCGTCGAGCGCGGCGCGCTCTCCCTCGAAGGGGAGGGGCTCGACGCGGACCTCGCGGATTCCTCCTTCTCTCTCGAGCGGAAGATCCGATTCACGCAGGCCGGCCCCGCGGGCCGCCGGCTGGTCGCCACCGCCGACGGCCCCGGCCGCGCCGAGATCGAACCCCCGGACGCCGCGGGGTGGAGGCGAGCGACTTTCGTCCTCGAGAACGCGGTCCGGGTCTCGAGCGAGTCCTCGCGGGAGCCCGCGACGGGCGCCGGGAACCGCCTTGCCGCCGTCGCCGAGGTTCCCCCCCGGGGGGCGGCGCGCGGATCCCGCGAACCCGGCCGGATCCGGGAGTTGGTGCTCTCCGGGGACGCCACCCTTCGGGGGGCCTTCGGAGCGGCCTCCTCGCCGAGGATCGAGACCTGGCTCGACGAGCAGGGACGGATCGCGCGCGTGTTCGCGCAGGAGGGGGCGACGCTCTTCCTCGCCGAAGGGAAGGGGTCCGCCGGGGGGGAGGACTCGGTCCGCCTCCAGATCGGCGCCATCGAGAGCCGGGGGGCCCTGTACGCCGAGCGGGCGGGGGAGGGAGGGGAGCGGTTCGACGTCCACTTCGCGGGACCGACTCTCCTGCACGCCGTGGATTCGGTCCTCCCCACGTACATCGCCGGCCCTTCCTCCGCTCGGATCGAGGCGGGCCGACTCCTACGGCTCCTCGCGACCGGAGGGGCGTGGCTGCGCTTCGGGGGAGCGAACTCCTACGCCCCCGTCGCGGAGATCGTCCCGGACGTCCAGGGGCTCACCCTCCTCCTCGGCCCGAGCGCCTTCCTCGACGCGCGCTCCGCCGCAGCGGTCCGCGAAACGGTGGGCGGCGGGACGCTCTCCTCCGGGGGCTGGGCCTCCCTCCGTCTGCCGAGCGGCGCCGAGGGCGCAGGATCCGCAACCCTTCCGGAAGGAGCGAGCCTCTCCTTCGAAGGGGGGGGGTCCCTCGACGCGGAGCGCATCGAGTTCGCCGGGAATCCGCAGGGGTCCGACGCGCGCGTCCTCGCCGAGGGGGGCTACCGGTTCCACGACCCGACGCGGGGCATCACCGCCACGGGCGATTCCCTCTCGATGGAGGGGCAGGAGAGGTTCCGGACCTCGGGGAAGCCGGCGCGCGTCGAGATGCGGGCGGGAACCGCCGCGCTCAAGCTCTCCGCGCGCGGCATCGAGGGGGACCGCTCCTCGCTCCGCGCCGAGGAGGAGGTCGAGGTCACCCTCCCCGCCGAGTGGCTCTCGCCCCTGGGGCATGGGGAGGGCCCGGGGGAGGATGCGCCGGCCGTCCCGGCGATCGCGCGTTGCGCGCGTCTCACGGCGCAGCGCGATCCCGCGAGCGGCGAGGTCCGCTCCGCGACCCTGGAGGGGGAGGTTCGAGTCGAGTCCGCCTCGCTCCGCGCTTCGGCCGCCCGATTCGAGATCGATCGGGCGGAGGGTCGCCACCGTCTCCTCGGAGAGGGAGCCGACGCCCGGCTCGCGCTCCGCGCGCCCGAAGGGGAGTTCGAGGGCGCGGCGCCGGAGATCGTGCTCGAAGGGGACGGAGCCGTCGTGCTTCTCTCTCCGCGGGGCCAGCTCCGGTTCCGACCGGCGCCGAAGCGCGCCTCCGGGGACAAGGAGCGCGCGCCGCTCGTTCCCGTGGACCTCGCGTTCGAGGGGACGCTCCGCTTCGAGACGGCGACGAAGGCCTTGCGCGTGGCCGGCCGGTTCCGGGCCGAGTCGGCCGGGGAAACCCCCTGGACGCTCGAGGCGAAGGAGCTCGAGTCGACGATCGAAGAGGGGGGGGGCTCCTTCCTCGCGCGAGAGGACGCTCGCCTCGTCGTTCGCGACGTGTTGGAGGCTCGGGGAGACGAGCTTCGGTTCGACCCGAAGACCGGGGACGTCGGAGCGCTCGGCAAGCCCGCGCGCATCGACCTCCCCGGCGGACCCTGGTCGGCGAAGCGGCTCCACTTCAACCTCCGCACCGGGCTGATCGAGTTCGAGGAGGGCGCGTTCTCGGACCGTCCCCGTCGATGATCGCGGTGGCCGCCCTGCTCCTCGCCGCGGCGAGCGCGCAGGAGACCGCCCCGAGCCACCCCACGACGGAAGGAAGCGCCCGCTGGTTCAGCCAGCGCGTGGACGGGGATGAGATCCTCTCTCTCGCGAGCGGGTTCTTCCTGCGGCGGGGGGACCTGGAGGTCGAGGGGGACTTCGCCGTCCTCTGGTTCGACCGGGACGCCTACCAGCGCGAGTTCGACCGCGCCCGCGAGCGCCGCGGCGGGCTGCGACGGGAACCCGAGGCCCCGGCGCCGAGGTTGGAGCCGGAGACCCGGCCCGGCCTCTTCCCCGCCCCGCTTCCCGAGGGGCTCCTCGACGTCGCCCGCGAGATCTACGTCGAGGGGAACGTGCGTTTCACGCAGGGAGCCGAATCGAACGTCCGCGTCGAACGGCTCTACCTCGACCTTCGCACGGGGCGCGGGGTCTTCGTGCACCCCGTGCTTCGAACCACCCTCACCCTGGCCGGCCGGCCGCGTCCCCTCGTCGTGCGGGCGGAGTACCTGCGCCGCGACGCGGACGGATCTCTGACCGGAAAGGGAGCCCGGCTCACGACCTGCCCCTTCGCGCGACCGCACTACCACGTCTCGGCCGACGAGCTCGAGCTCCGCGGCGACGAGAAGGGCGCCGTGGCGATCGCCGGCCGCGGGAGCGCGATCCGCGTCGGGGAGACGACTGCCCTCCCCCTCCCGACCTGGAGCTTCAGCCAGGGGGACCGCGACTGGTTCCCGATCCGGGACGTCCGCGTCGGGTCGAGCAGCCGGTTCGGCGCGCACGTGACGACGGAGTGGGGGAACGACTTCGAGGCGCCCGGCGCCGCGCTGAACCGCCTCCTCGGCATCGGGGGCCGCTTCGACGGCGAGTGGACCCTCGAGCTCGGCGAGAGCCTCCGGCGCGGTCCCTCGGCCGACCTCACGGTCGACTACCGGACCCCGGGCGCCTACCGCGGGGAGCTGAAGACCTTCGCGATCCAGGACCACGGCGAGGACCGCGGGCCCTTCGCCGACCTCTACGCGCGCGAGGATCCCACGCGCGGCCGCGTGCGCTGGGAGAACCGGGCCTTCCTCGGCGCCCGCGGGATCCTCGACGTCGAACTCGCCTACGAGCGCGACCCCCTCGTCCTCCCCGAGTTCTTCAAGCGGGAGTTCCGGGAGGAGAAGGATCCCGAGACGGCCGTCTCCTTTCGCGAGGTCGGAGATCACCTCGCGTTCACCGCGCTTGCCCGCTTCCGTCTGAACGACTTCGACGCCGTGCCGCCCGAGGGGGTCGTCCTCGGCGGCCCGCCCCCCTCCCTGAACGAGGCGCTTCCGCAGGCCGCCCTTCAGGCGATCTTCCTCCCCCTTCCCCCTCTCCCGCTCCCCGGGGGCACGGGTCGGGCGGCCGGGCTCCCCCTCGTCCCCTACTACAGCGGTCGCGTCGAGGGAGCGAACCTCCGGAAGAGGTTCGCGGACGTCGAGCTGCTCCCGGGCGTCCCTCCCTTCTTCCCCGCGGAGGACGTGCGCACGACCCGCTTCGACACGGTCCACGAGGTCGACCTCCCCTTCCGCCTCGGGGAGGGGACGGTCACTCCCTTCGGGGCCGCGCGCTACACCTCCTGGTCGAATTGGCTCGGCGGGACCGGGGGGACGGGTCGATTCGTCGGGGAGGCGGGCGCCCGGGGCTCCGTCCACCTCGAACGACCCTACGGCCCGCTCCGCCACCTCCTCGATCCGGCCGTGGAGTATCGGAACGCCTTCGCCGCGACCCGCGAGCCGAGCGACCTGCTCGCTTTCGACGAAACCGAGGCGGTCGGCAAGAGGGAGGTCCTCCGCCTCGCGGTGCGAAACCGGATCGCCTCGGGCGCGTCCCTCGAGACCTACGGCGACCTCCTCGTCTCGGTCCCGATCTTCCCCAGAGCGGACCGCGACAACGCGGGGCGGACGACCGGGAACCCGGCCTTCGACCTCACGCTCGCCCCGTGGGGGCGTGAGGAAAGGGAGCGCCGGCCGGTCCTGCGGGCCGTCGGCGAGTACGACCGCGGCCTCGACAAGCTCGGGGCCTTCGACGCCGGCCTTCGTCTGCCGGGCGGGGGGACCGCGGAATGGCTCCTCGGCTACGCCGAGGCCCGGGACCCCGTCGCGGGCGACCTCTCCTACGCGGCCGCGGCGGCGGGCGCGGCCGTGCATCTGGGAGAGAAGTGGGACCTCGAGGGCGTCGGGCAGTACGACTTCCACCGCGACCGGCTCCTCGCGAACCGCGTCGCCCTCCGGCGCATCGGCCACGACGTGATCTTCGAGATCGTCGCCTTCCGCGACCGCGGGTCGGGGGACGCGGGTGTCTCTTTCCGCGTCCAGCCCGCCCTGCTCTTCGACCGTCGGCGCCCCTTCGACCGGCGCCGCAGCCGATCCTTCTTCGAGGACGAGCCCGCCTTCAGCGGCGCCTACTGACCCGGCGCCCGTTGCCGGGCGATCCGCAGGGACTAGGATGGTTTCCGTCCGGTCATGTCCTCGTTCGCCTTCCTCAACCAGGTCGGGCCCCTCGAGCTCCTCATCATCCTCGTCGTGGCTCTGCTCCTCTTCGGGGGCCGGCTTCCCGACGTCGGACGGAACCTCGGGAAGAGCCTCGCCCAGTTCAAGAGGGGCCTCCAGGACATGCGGGAGGAGATCGAGCGGGAGGAACCCCCTCCGCCTCCCTCCTCCCGGCCGCGCCCCGACGGGACGCGCGAGAAGCCGGAGCTCCCGCAGGGCCCGACCGGTTCGGATCCACCCGCGCCGGCCGGGAACGGATAGGGGCTCCTCCGCGGGAGGCGGGGAGCGCCCGCGGCTACTTGCGTCGCTTCGCCTCGCGCAGGACGGCCGCGTCCGCGTCGTCGAAGAGCCTCTCCCAGCCCGCGTCCTCGCTCGTCTCGCGCTTGAGCTTCATCGTCGTCTCGACGACCCGCCGGTTTTCCTCGAGGCTGCTCACGACGGGAAAGATCTCGCAGCGCGACCGGCCGGCGAACTGCTCGAGGACCTCCGCGGGGGAGAGGACCGGCATCGCCACGGTGAGGATCTTCTGGAAGCGGTCGAGAGGGACGACCAGGCTCCGGGCCACGAGGTCGGGGGGGAACGTGCGGACCAGCTCGCGGTCGAGGTCGTGCGTCCCGACGGGAACGATCGGGAGTCCGAACTCGATGGCGACGATCCGCATCAGCTCCCACTCCGTGATGGCACCGACCCGCACCAGCGCCTCGGGGAAGAGGGCCCCGCCGCGCTCCGCGTCGGCCCGGGCCGCGTTCATCGCCCCCGTGGAGATCCCCCCCCGCTCGCCGACGATCTCGGCGAGTCGAGCGTAGGAGATCCTGCGAAGGTCGCGCATGCCGGTCGCTCGACCCCCGGTATCGTCCAGCCCGCCGCCCCGCTTGAGACCTTCGCCCCGCGGGTTTCCGCGTCGGTTCAGATGTCGAGTCGCGTCGCCTCGAGCGCGTGCTCCTCGATGAACTGCCGCCGCGGCTCGACCTCCTCCCCCATGAGGATCGAGAAGACGCGATTCGCCTCGAAGGCGTCCTGGAGCGAGACCCTCGAGAGGACGCGCCGCGCCGGATCGAGGGTCGACTCCCACAGCTGCTCCGGATTCATCTCGCCGAGACCCTTGTACCGCTGGATGTCGGCCTCCCGCGCCCCGACCCGGCGGATCGCCTCGAGGGCCTCGCGCAGCGACCGCGCAGGGATGTCCTCTCCCCCGGGACGGATCGCGAACCGCGGCAGGGCGTCCGGGGACGCGGCGGACGGCGCGCCGAAGGCTTCGGGAGCCGCGCCGGTCCGTTCAACCTCGCGGGCCGCTTCCTCGACCCGCCCGCGCTCCCCGAACTTCGCCACGACGACGTCCGCCTCCTCCCGCGGGACGCCGCAGTCGGGGCCGTCGTAGATCAGGAGGTCCGCTCCCTTCTCGGCCCGGGCCGACTCGAGGAACTCGTCGATCGCCTCGTCGTCGAGGAGGAAGCTCGGCCGTCCCTTCGACACGACCCGGTAGAGAGGGAGCCGGCCCTCGAAGACCCTCCAGGCGGCGAGGTACTCCTCGAGCGTGACCCCTTCACGGGCCGGAGAGACGTGCGGGACGAGGTCCTCGAGCTTCGTGAGCGCCCGCGCCAAGGCGGCGAGCGCCTCGCCCTCGAGCGCGCGCCCCGCGACCCGGTCGAGAAGGGTCGTCCCCTCGAGTCCGAGCGCCAGGAGGGCGTCCCGCAGGTCGCGCTCGGCGTGCAGGTAGCGCTCGAACTTCCCTCGCTTGATCTTGTAGAGCGGGGGGCGGGCGATGTAGACGAAGCCCTGCCGGATCAGCTCGACCATGTGCCGGTAGAAGAAGGTGAGAAGGAGGGTGCGGATGTGGGAGCCGTCCACGTCCGCGTCGGTCATGAGGATCACCTTCCCGTACCGCGACTTCTGCGGATCGAACTCAAGGCCGAAGCCCGCCCCGATCGCGGCGATGATCGTCTGGATCTCGACGTGCGCGAGCATCCGGTCTTCGCGCGCCTTCTCGACGTTGAGAATCTTCCCCTTCAGGGGGAGGACGGCCTGGAACCGCCGGTCCCGCCCGGACTTTGCGGACCCCCCGGCCGAGTCCCCCTCGACGAGGAAGAGCTCCGAGTCTTCGCGCGAGCGGCTCTGGCAGTCCGCGAGCTTCCCCGGGAGCGAGCCCGACGCGAGCGCGCTCTTGCGGCGGACGAGCTCGCGCGCCCGCCGCGCCGCCTCCCGCGCCTGCTGGGCCTGGAGCGCCTTCTGGACGATCGTGCGGGCGACGATCGGGGTTTCCTCGAGGTAGGTCCCGAGGGACTCCCCGACGACCGTCTCGACGATCCCCTGCGCCTCCCGGTTCCCGAGGCGGTTCTTCGTCTGTCCCTCGAACTGCGGCTCGGGAACCGCGACGGAGACGACGGCGGTCAGCCCCTCGCGGAAATCATCCCCGGTCGGCAGCCCCTCCCCTTCCTTCACGAGCTTCTCGCGGCGCGCGTACTGGTTGATCGAACGCGTGAGCGCCGTGCGAAACCCGCTCAGGTGCGTCCCCCCTTCGTGCGTGTTGATGTTGTTGACGAAGGAGAAGACGGTCTCCGTGTAGTCGGCGCAGTACTGGAGCGCGATCTCGATCCAGTAGACGGACCCGGGGTGGGCGGGGTCCGGAGCTTCCTTTCGGAAGTGGAGGACGTCGGGGTGGATCGGCGCCCGCCCTTCGTTGAGGTGACGGATGAAGGCGACCAGCCCCTCGGGGAAGTGGAAGCTCTCCCGCCGGCCCGAACGCTCGTCCTCGAAGTGGATGCGGAGGTTCTGCCTCCCCATCAGGTAGGCGAGCTCCCGCAGCCGCTGCACGACCATCTCGGGCGAGAACTCCGTCGTGTCGAAGATCTCCGGGTCGGGGTAGAACGTGACCTTCGTCCCGCGCCGGTCGGTCCGTCCCAGGACCTTGAGGTCGCTCTTCTTCGCACCGCGCTCGAAGGACATGTGGTAGATGCGGCCGTCCTTGAACACCTCCACCTCGAGCCACTCGGCGAGCGCGTTGACGACCGAGACCCCCACGCCATGGAGCCCCCCCGACACGCGGTAGGCCTTCTTGTCGAACTTTCCCCCGGCGTGCAGCTTCGAGAGCACCACCTCCACGGCGGGCACCCCCTCCGTCTCGTGGACGTCGACCGGAATCCCCCGCCCGTCGTCCGTGACGGAGACGCCCCCGTCGGCCCGGAGCGTCACGTGGATCTCGTTGCAGAAGCCGGCGAGCGCTTCGTCGACCGAGTTGTCGACGACCTCCCAGACCAGGTGGTGGAGCCCGGACGTCGAGGTGTCCCCGATGTACATCGCGGGGCGCTTCCGGACGGCCTCGAGCCCCTCGAGAACGCGGATCGCCCGGGCGTCGTAGGTCGCGTCCGCCGCCGCCGCCGCCGCGGGACCCTCTTCGCGCTCGGTCATCCTCGTGCTCCGAGGGGGCCGTCGGAGGCCAAGCGGAACTCGATCCCCCGCACGAGCGGCGCCCGGAGGAGGGCGTTCGTGCGCGCGACGCAGATCTGCTGGCCGAAGGCGGTGAGCTCGTGCAGGCGCGCGGCCGAGGCGACCTCCACCCGGAGCACGCCCCGCCGCAGGGAGAGCGGTCGCACGCCCTCCCCCCCCCCTTCCCCGAGGGCGCTCAGGAATGCGACGAACACCGCCGTGTTCTCGCGCCTCGCCCCGCGGACCCGCCTCCAGTGCAGGGCCGCGAGCGCGTCGCTCAGCCTTGCAAGCCCCCGAGGACCCCTCATCCCTCGACCGCGATCGGCATCACGACGTAGCAGAAGTCCTCGCCGAAGAGAAACTTCCCGGGCGACGTCCGGTCGGTGAACTCGAATCGGACCTCCGAGCCCTCGACCGTTCCCTCGGCCGCCTGGAGGGCGTCGCGGATGTAGTCGGGGTTGAAGGCGACCTCGGAGCCCGGCCCGCGGAACCTCGCCTCCATCTCGGAGTTCCCCTCCCCCGCGGCCCCTTTCGAGCTCAGGGTGAGTCCCGCCGACGAGAAACGGAGTCGGACAGAGCGTGAGTCCTCGCCAGCGAAGTTCGAGACGCACTTGAGCCGGTTCAGGAGGACCCGGCGGTCGAGCTCGGCCGCGTTGGGGGGATCCTTGGGCAGGACGGAGGCGTACCGGGGAAACTCCCCCTCCAGGACGCGACTGAAGACCTCGCACCCGGGCGCCCGGAGAGCGACTTCCCGCTCGCTGACCGACAGGGAAACCGTCTGGGAACGGTCCTCCATCCCCTCGGCGACGCGACGGAACTGCTCGACTCCACGGAGAGGGAGGATGGCGCTCCGGCGCTTCGCAGGACCTGTGCGGACCGGGTGGTCGGTCAGGGAGAGCCGGCGCCCGTCCGTCGCGACGAGGCGAAGCCGCTCGGCATCCCCCTCGAGGAGGACCCCATTCATCGCGTACCGGCCGGCCTCTTTCGCCGCAGCGAAGGCTGTCCGAGCCGCCATGGCGAGGAGGCTCGAGGCTTCGATTTCGATCCTCCCCTCCTCCGAGAAGGACGGCAAGGTGGGAAACTCGGCCTCGTCGCCGGTCGAGAGGCTGCCCGAATCGCTGCCGGCACGGACCTGGAGCGCCGAACCGTCGGCGAGAAGGCGGATCTCCGTCCCCTCCGCGTCGCGAACGAAGTCTGCCAGGGTCCTCGCGTGGACCAGGCAGGTTCCGGGCTTACGCACCTCGGCCGGCGAGTGCCACGAGCGCACCGCGACCTCAAGGTCGGTCCCCTCAAACGTGAGCGAATCCCCGGCGGCGGTCAGACGGACGTTCTGGAGGATCGGCCGCGCGCTCTTCGCCGGAACGGCGTGCGAAACCAGGCCGAGGACCCGGCGGAGGCGGGCTAGATCGCAGAGAACTTCCATCGTCGATCTCCTTCGTCGTAGTAATAACCTCCGCCGCCGTCTGTGGAAAACGGCCTCCTTCCGGCCCCGGAGGCCGCAGGGGTCCCTGCGACGGGGGAGAACCGGAGGGGGAACCTGTGGACGTGGAGGAGGCTCCGGAGCGGCGGCCCGGGGATCGTCGTCGTCGGAGGCGAACTCTCCACGACCCGCGTACGGTCGTCCAACCTCAGGTACACGGCGCTCCCCCTGCGTCGTCGGCCACGAGCGCTGCTCCCGGCGCTCCTACGCCCGGCCCCCGAATTCCTTCGCCAGGGCGTCGACGATGTTGCGGAAGGAGAGGTCCTTGCGGAGGCGCTCCTCCACGCGCTCCAGCGCGTAGAGGACGGTCGTGTGGTCCTTGCCCCCGAAGAGCGATCCGATCTCTTCGAGGGAATAGCGGGTGTGCTTCCGGGCGAGGTACATCGCCACCTGGCGTGGGAGGACGATCGACTGCGAGCGCCTCTTTGACTGGAGGTCCCCGACCTTGACGCTGAAGCGCTTGGCGACGGAGCCCAGGATCTCGTCGATCGAGACCGAGACGGTCGCGGCGGGGACCAGATCCCGCATCGCCTCCCTGGCGAGATCGATCGTGACGGGGCGGTGCGTGATCGAGGCGTACCCGAGGAGCTTCAGCACGGCGCCCTCGAGATCGCGGACGCTGCTTCGGACCCCCTCGGCGATGAACCGGATCACGTCGTCGGGGAGCTCGTGCCCTCGGGCGCGCGCCTTCCTCTGGAGGATCGCGGAGCGCGTCTCGAAACACGGCGGATCGATCGGGGCGACGAGGCCGCCGCTGAAGCGAGAGACAAGCCGATCCTGCATCTGCTTGATCTCCTTCGGCGGGCAGTCGCTGGAGAGCACGATCTGGCACTGTCGCGAGTAGAGGGTGTTGAAGGTGTGGAAGAACTCCTCCTGGGTCCGCTCCTTGGCCGCGAGGAGGTGGACGTCGTCGACGATGAGGAGGTCCGTCTCGCGGTAGCGGCCCCGGAACCTCTCGAGATCGCCCTTCCCGAGCGCAGAAATGAAGTGGTTGATGAAGGTCTCGCAGGAGAGGAACCGGATGTCCACCCCCGGTCGCATCTTCTGCACGGTGTGGCAGACGGCCTGGAGGAGGTGGGTCTTCCCCATCCCGCAGGAGCCGTGGACGAAGAGCGGGTTGTACGCGCGGCCCGGGTTCTCGACGACCCCGAGGGCCGCGGCGTGCGCGAAGCGATTGCAGGGTCCGACTACGAAGTTCTCGAACGTGTAGTCGGCGTTGAGGGGGGCTCCCACCGCCGGCTTCGAGCCGGCCGGGGAAGTCGGAGGGGCCGGGGCCGCTTCGTCGGGGGCCGGGAGGGACGCTGGGGCCTCCGCGCGTCCGAGCGCGGGGAACAGCTCCGCGTCGACCACAATCCGGAGAGTCAGGGCTTCTCCGGTGAGCTCCCGGAGGGCGCTCTCGACAGCCTCCCTATAGAAGCGGCCGAGCCACTCCCGGAAGAAGACGTTCGGGACGGCGACGACGGCCTCGCCCGGGGAGACGGAGGTGAGGGCGGTGCGGCGGAACCAGGTCTCGAACTGCTCTCGTTTGACCCTCTCGCGGAGCGACTCCAGGACGGACGCCCAGAGTTTTGCTTGTTCGCTCGAGAGAACGAACCGCCCGGCCTCGGGCGAGGGCATGGACTCCCCTTCCCCCGGAAACCAAGCCCCCGGGGACGGCTTAAGCTGTTTACCTTTATAGGTTTATGGGATCGCGGACCGAGATGATTAGAGCCGATCGGTACCCCTCCGTCAATCCCCATGATCTTGGGTTGTGGACCGGAGCAAACGCTAGGGCTAGGAGATCGCCTTGGAGAGGAGGGGCTCGACCGCCTGGACCGCTCTCGCAATGGCCTCCTCGACGTCCTCGGCGGTGACGTTTCGGCCGAGTGAGAACCGGATCGCCCGTCTCGCCTCGGCGGGGGCGATACCCATCGCGAGGAGCACGTGGGAGGGTTCCGGGGCGCCGGAGGCGCACGCGGATCCGGAGGAGACGAGGATCCCCGCCAGGTCGAGAGCCGCGACGAGAGCTCGGCCGTCGGCGACGGGGAAGGAGAGGGTGAAGGTGTTCGGGAGCCTCCTCTCGTGGACGCCCGGACCGAGGAGCCGGCAACCCGGGATTCGCGCCCGCAGACCGTCGAGCAACCTCCGTGCGGGGACCTCGACGCGGCTGCGGTACTCCTCCACACGCGCGCTCGCCCACTCGAGCGCGACGGCGAAGCCGACGATGGACGGGACGTTCTCGGTGCCCGGGCGGAGGTCTCGCTCCTGGCCCCCCCCGTAGAACAGGGGAGCCGGGCGGGCGGGTTCGCGGACGACGAGAGCTCCCGCCCCCTTTGGGCCGTAGACCTTGTGGCTGGAGAGCGTCAGGAGATTGGCGTTCCTGGCGCCCAGGCCGAGCGGAACCTTCCCAGGGACCTGGGAGGCATCGCAGTGGAGCAGGATCCCCCGAGGGAGCAGGGGGACGATCTCGTCGAGGGGCTGGAGGGCCCCGGTCTCGTTGTTCGCGGCCATGACGGAGAGGAGGATCGTGTCGGGTCGAATCGCGCCTCGCACGGCGTCGGGATCGACGCGGCCGGTCCCGTCGACCGGAACGATCTCGACCTCGAAGCCCTCCTCGCGCAGGCGGGAGAAGGGCCCGAGCACGCTTGCGTGCTCGACGGCGGTCGTGAGGAGGTGGCGCCCGCGCGATTCCGTCGCTCGCGCGCTGCCGAGGATGGCGAGGTTGTTCGCCTCCGTGCCGCCCGAGGTCAGGACGACCTGGTCGGGTCGGGCGCCGACGACGCGCGCGATGCGCGCCCGCGCGCGTTCGACCGCGACGCGAGCCTCCCGCCCCCATGCGTGGGAGCTGGAAGGATTCCCCGCCTTCCCGGTGAGGTAGGGGAGCATCTCGGCCGCGACGGCCTCGTCGACCGGCGTGGTCGCGTTGTGGTCGAAGTGGAGGAGACGGAGGGAGGGACCCACGCGGGCGGGAGGATGGCCTCCCCGGGGAGCCGCGACGGTCACGCCGGGGGGGAAGGGCCCGGCGCGGCCTCCTCGGCCGGCACCGCCGCGGGGGTCGGCGTCGGACCGGCCGGACCTGGAAGGGCCGACGCGGGGCTCGGCGGCCGCGGCTGGAGGGCGAGATCCGCGGGAGCGGGGGCTCGCCCCGCGGCTCGCTCGAGGATCTCGGTCGCGAGCCGCAGGTAGTCCGCCGCGCCGTTCGAATCCGACGCGTAGGAAAAGATCGTGCGGCCGTGGCTGGGGGCTTCGGCGAGGCGGACGTTCTCGCGGATCCAGGTCTCGAAGAACCGCTCCCCGAAGAAGGAGCGGATCTCCTCGAGGACTTCCGCCGCGAGGTTCGTCCGGGGGTTCACCATGCATGCGAGGACCCCGGTGACGTCGAGGTCCGGGTTCAGCCGGCGCCGGACGAGCTCGACGACGTCGAGGAGTCGCGACACCCCCTGGAGGGCCAGGAACTCCGTCTGGAGGGGGATGAGGACCTCGCGGGCACAGACCAGGGCGTTGAGCGATAGGACCCCGAGGGAAGGCGGGCAGTCGAGGAGGAGGAAGTCGGCCGCGTCGTCGGCTCGATCGGACGCGCGTCCGCCCGGACTCGTCCCCGACGCGTTCGATTCGAAGGCGTCGACGGCGTCGCGCAGGAGAGTTTCCCTCCCGACGATGCTCGCGAGCTCGACCTCCAACCCCGCGAGGTCGACGGTGGCAGGCGCGAGGCGAAGGAGGGGGAACTCCGTCGGGACGAGAAGGTCCGCGAAGGTGCACCCCCCGCGCAGGAGCGTGTAGGTCGAATTCAGGATCGGCTGGCCGTCGCCGAGCACGTGGAGCGTGAGGTTCGCCTGCGGATCGAGGTCGACGGCGATGACCCTCCGGCCGAGCATCGCGAGGGCCGCCCCCAGATTGGCCGCCGTCGTGGTCTTCCCGACGCCGCCCTTCTGGTTCGTGATCGCGATTCGTCGCAAGGCTGTCCTCGGCTGGGCCACATTCTATGCGGTCTCCGCCGATGCCGTCCGGCCCGCGCGAGGGCGGGGTCTCTCGGGGGGCCGACCCGGCCGCCCCCCGAGGGTCGAGAGAACCTCTCGGATCTCGCGGGCGAACGCTCGCGAGGCCGTCGCGATGGCCTGCTCGGGGTCCCGCGCGTCGCGGCCCGGCTGGAGGATTCGTCGGGATGCCACGACGAGCGAGCCGAACCCCGTGCGATCGAAGGCGGGGAGGAGGTCGCGGGCGCGCCCTCCCTGCGCGCCCACCCCCGGAAGGAGGAAGAGGGTCCGGGGCATCCGCCTCCGTAGGGGGCCGACTTCGGATGGGTGCGTCGCGCCGACGACGGCGCCGAGGGCGCTCCAGCCGTTTCTTCCTCGGACCGCCCCGCCGAGGCGGTGGACGAGCCGGGAGAGCCGAACGCAGAGCGAGCCGCGGTCGAGGGCCGAGCCCTGGACCACCGTGGAGCCCGCGTTGGACGTGCGGACGAGGACGAATACCCCGCGGACTCCGCCTTCCGCCGCGTCCAGGAAGGGCCCGAGCGAGTCGGGGCCGAGGAAGGGATTCACCGTGACCGCGTCCGCTCCCCCCCGGACGAGGTGAGCGGCTGCGTATTGCGCGGCCGTGTGCGGGACGTCGCCGCGCTTCACGTCCGCGATGACCAGGAGTCCCGAGTCCCGCGCGGTCTGGATCGTCCGTTCGTACGATCGCACGCCTCTCCATCCGAGCCTCTCGTAGCAAGCGACCTGGATCTTCAGGACCGGAACCACTCCCGCAGCGCCCCGGATGACCATCCTCCCGTACGCTTCGTAGGCCCGTGCGAGCCGCTCGGGCGACTTGGCGCTCCGGAGAAGGGCGGGAGGGAGAAGGTCAGGCGTCGGATCCAGGCCGACGACGCAGGGGTTACCGCAGGAACGGACGGCGGCCTCCAGGCGGTCGGGGAAGCGGTCTCGGGCAGGAATGGTGGACGGTCGGCTTGGTGGGGGTCGGGAGAGTATCGCGGGCTCCGAGTGACTCGGAGGTCCAACCCGCAGTCGCGCGCGAAGGGATTCCGAGGTGGAAGGCTATCTAAGTTGACTCTTAGTTATTCCTTTCTTCATCGAAATATGAATCAGAATGACTCTACGTGAGGTCTTTCGTCATCGATTGGAACTCGCTTCTTTGCAAAAGAACAAGACTGACATTTAACATGTCTAAGAGCTAAAAAACGACGAGATTACACTATCGGCAACGAGCAAGCCGCTCGAGGTCAGGCGCAGGTTCTCCCCATCGAAATCGACCAAGCCGGCTCCGATGAGCCGTCGGATCTCGGTGGGGAAGGTCGAGGCGAGATCGAGGCCCGTCTCGCGGAGAAGCACCGAGCGGTCCACGCCGCCCCGGAGTCTCAGGCCAAGGAAGAGGAACTCCCTCAGACGCTCGAGGCCTTCGAGTCGCTCCCGCTCGATCAGGGGAGCCGCGCCGCGCTCGAGGGCACGCAGGTAAGGAAGAACCCGAGGGTCGTTCCTCCAGCGAGCGCCGCCGACGAACGAAGCGGCTCCGCAGCCGACCCCGGCGTACGCCTCGTTCCGCCAGTAGACGAGGTTGTGGCGGCACTCTCGGCCGGGACGCGCGAAGTTCGAGATCTCGTAGTGGACGAGGCCGGAGGCCTCGGCGAGGTCGATCGAAATCCGATAGAGCTCCCGGCAGGTCTCCTCCGGTAGGGGGGAGAGCCAGCCGCGATCGAGCCAACGCCGAAACGCGGTCCCCTCCTCGTAGGTGAGGTCGTAGAGCGAGATATGGTCGGGGCCGAGGGCGAGGGCCGCGGAGAGGTCCTCTCTCCACTCGCCCGGGGTCTGGCCCGGGGCGCCGAAGATGAGGTCGAGGGAGAGGTTGTCGAAGCCACACTTCCGGGCCGTTTCGACCGCGCGGCGCGCGCCGCCGACGTCGTGGGGTCGATCGAAGAACCGGAGAATCCGGTCCCGCATCGCCTGCACCCCGAGGCTGAGGCGATTCGCTCCGCACCGCCGGAGGAGGTCGAGCTTCTCCTCCGTCGCGCTCTCCGGGTTCGCCTCGACCGTCACCTCCGTCTGCGCAGGGTCGAAGTCCGTCGTCTCGCGGATCGAGGCGAAGACCCGCTCGATCTCCCGCGGCTCGAGGTAGGTCGGAGTCCCTCCGCCGAGGAAGATCGTCCGGGGGGAGCAAGGGGCCCTCGCGAGGATCTCGGCGTCGAGCGCGTCGAGGTAGGAGCCGATCGGCATTCCCCGCCCGGGGTAGGAGGGGAAGTCGCAGTAGCGGCACTTCGTCGCGCAGAAGGGGAGGTGGACGTAGAGGGAAGTCCCCGGCTTCGCGCGCGGGAGGTCCGCGAGCGGGACCTCGACGGACTCGTTCGCGGGGGTAGGGGTCGGGGAGGTTCGCAAGGGCGCGTCCGGGGGCGCGCCCCGGCCGGGCTCAATCCTCCCCCTCGAGGATGCGGTTCAGCCTCCGGAGGGCCTCGTTCTCGATCTGACGGACGCGCTCCCGGGTAAGGCCGATCACCTCGCCGATCTCGCGCAGCGAGCGGGGTCCGCCTTCCTCCAGCCCGTAGCGCAGGCGGAGGATGCGTTCCTCGCGGGGCGTGATCGCGGAGAGGAGGCGGCGGATCTTTTCGACTTCCTGCTGGTCGAGGATCTCCTCGTCGGGGGCGGGCGTCCGCGTGTCGGGAAGAGTGTCCGCGCCCGAGTACGGTCCGTCGAGGCTCACCTGGCTCCCGATCGAGGAGGACTTGATCGTCCTCCGGATCAGGTTCCACTGCTGCGTCGGCAACCCGAGCTCGTGCGCGACCTCCGAAGCCGTGGGGGTCCGGCCGAGGCGGTAGCCGAGCTCCATCGAAACCGACTTCCAGCGGGAAATCAAATCGACCATGTAGGAGGGAACGCGCACGGTCTTCACCGTGTTCAAGAGCGCGCGCCGGATCGACTGCTTGATCCACCAGGTGGCGTAGGTCGAGAAGCGGCAGTTCTGCGCGGGATCGAAGCGCTCGACCGCCTTGAGGAGGCCGATGTTCCCCTCCGCGATGAGGTCCATGAACGCGAGCCCGCGGTTCACGTACGCCTTCGCGATGCTGACCACGAGCCGCAGGTTCGCCCGGATCATGTGTTCCCGCGCGGCGGCGCTCCCCGACCGGATCCGGTGCGCCAGGGTCTTCTCCTCCTCCGCGTTGAGGAGGGGGACCTCGTTGATCTCCTTGAGGTAGGTCTCGAGAAGGCGTTCGCGGGGAATGGGTCGCTCCGCGGGGGCTCGCGGGGCCTACTTTCGGCGCCGGGGGGGGCGTGCTTGAGAGAGCCCCCGACGGGCCGCGCGGGGCGGCCCGCGGTTTGACCCGGTCCCCCGCGCGGGCTAGGTTGGGATTCGATCCGATGCGAAGAGTGGAAGCGGGCGGGCGAGCAAGGGAAGTGACGCGGCCTCTCGAGGAGATCCTCCCCGAGGGGGAGTTCCTCCGGCTCCTCGAGAGCTCCGCCGCGCCCCTCTCGCGGCTCGCGAGCTCGCTGGAGGCTCTCTCCCCCCCCGACTGGCCGAAGAAGGCTTACGTCGCGCTCGTGCAGGAGACGAACGAGCTCGAGTCCTTCCTCGACGACCACGGAGCCCGGAACAACCGGCGGTTCTCCTTCTTCACGGAGTTAGTCGCCTCGATCCGGTGGTTCGGGATGGCCGGTCACGCCCTCCATCACCTCCAGACGCGGTTCCCCGACTACGGCGTCCCCAAGGAAACGGGAGAGCGGGAGGAGTTTCTCGCCGGGCTCCGCGCGTGCCGCGCCTTCGTCTCCGGCTCGACGCTCAACCTGCTCCGTGCGCTCGAGGAGGAAGCCCGGGCCCTCGGCCTCACTTCTCCCGCGGATCGCCTCGATCTGGCGCAGATTCCGGAGACGGCCGCCCGCCGCCGGCTCCCCCGGAACGTCGACGAAGCGGCCGACCTCGTCGACGAGGCCCAGAAGATCGCGGAAGTCGCCTCGAAGTACCTCAAGGCGGCCGATCTCCTGCGTTCCCTCGACCTGCGGCCGCTCGGCGACCCCGAAGCGCTGCGGCGATTCGTGGAGCGCCACTGCAACGAGGAGAAGGCGCGCGTCTACGAGGCGACCATCCACAACATCCAGTCGAAGTACGACACCCACATCAAGTCGACGGCGCTCGAAGCGAAGGACGACCGCCTCCTGGGGCTCCGGGGGCACGTCTCGATCGCCCTCCACCTCCTCGAGATCGTCACGTACCTCGTGCACTTCTACGAGCGGCACGAGAACGACATCCGGTCCGAGAGCGCGAAGGCGCGGATCGCGGCTCTGGTCGACAAGAACGCGGTGCTGCGCCAAGCGGTAGACTTCGCGCTGGCGAGCGCGGCCCGCTTCCTCGAGCGCGGCCGGCCGTTCGCCGAAGGCGTCCTTCCCCACTACACGAAGATCCGAACCCTCGAAACGGCCCTCCCCGACGGGGTCTACCTGCACGCCCGCCCGGCGTCGCTCATCGTTTCGATCGTCAACCACTACGGGACACCGGTCGAGATGGAGATCGAGGGGAACCGGTGCAACGCAGGTTCGATCCTCCAGGTGATGATCCTCGCGGGCTCCCATGCCGACGCGCGGGTCGTGCGGTTCCAGGGGGACGAGAAGCCGCTGCAGGACATCCGGAGGCTCTTCGAGGCCCGACTCGGCGAAGGGGGCCTCGAGGATCTCCCGCGGGAGCTCGACTACCTCCGCGGGCGCTGAGCCCGCCGGCGGCGCCCGTCGGGGAGCCTAGATCCCGAGCCGGAGCCGATCGGCGAGAGCCCCCGGCAATCCCGAGCGGCGGATTCGCTCGTCCTCCCGGTCGACGTCGTACGGAACGCGGCGGATCCAGACGGCGTCCGCGGCGTCGTCGTAGATCGCGTAGGCAGCGCGCGGGTCGCCGTCCCGGGGCTGGCCGATGCTCCCGACGTTCACCAGGGCGCGCGAGTACCCTCGCAACGAGACCTCCTGGTCGAACGTGTACCAGACGCGCAGGGGCGCGCCGTCCCGGTACAGGAAGGAGACCGGGACGTGGGAGTGTCCGACGAAGCCGACCCGCGTCCGCAGTCTCTCGAGGGACGCCTGCGCGTCGCCGGCCGTCTGGATGTACTCGAACGCCTCGGGACGCGCGATCGAGCCATGGGCGACGGTGATGGGACCCTCCTCGGCCAGGAGGGGAAGGCCTCCGAAGAAGGCGCCGTGTTGCGCCGAGAGCGCCGAGCGCGTCCAGAGGATCGCTTCCTTCGCGAGCGGGTTGAAGTACTCCAGCGGCAAGCGGCCGATCACCGCGAGGTCGTGGTTTCCGGCGACGGTCAGCGCGCCGAGCTCGATGACGCGTTCGACGCAGCCGACGGGGTCGGCGCCGTAGCCGGCGATGTCGCCAACGCTGACGAAACGATCGACCCCCTCGCGGGCGATCGAGGCGAGGACGGCCTCGAGCGCAGAGGAGTTTGCGTGGATGTCTCCTAAGATCCCGTATCGCATGCTCCGCCGCTCCTCATCGAAGGATCTCGAAGGACGAATAGGATGCTAATTCGCCCATTTTGTAAGTCTTTCTTGATGTAATATGTCTATCAAAAGCAGATTCGATAGATTTCAAGAATCCATCGACGGCGTCAGGAGGACCCTGAGCTCTTATGGAGACCGAGCCGTCTGGCTCGTTTCGAACCGAACCCATGATGCCGTGCCGGTCCGCTAGGGATCGTGCGGTCCATCGAAACCCGACGCCTTGCACTCTTCCTCGATACACCACTCTGAGGTGTTGCAATTCTCCTCCGGATGCTGAATGTTCTCGCTCCACCATGCGCTACCTACCGCCCTCAAGGACGAAGTCAGATGGATGAGAAAAGACTCGGCAGAGGATTGAGATCCCTCCTCTCGTCGACCTCGGATGCCGGCAGTCCCGAAGTTCCCACTGACCTCCCCGTCGCGGAACTCAGACCAAACCGACTCCAGCCCCGATCGTCGATGTCCGAGGAGGGCATCAAGGCCCTGAGCGAATCAATTCGGAAACACGGGATTCTGCAGCCGATCGTCGTGCGGAGAAGCGGGGGATCCTTCGAGATCGTGGCAGGAGAGAGAAGGTGGCGCGCGGCGAAGCTCGCAGGGATCGAAACAGTTCCGGTGCGACTGATCGAGCAGCAGCATGACGCCAAGGTACTTGAGATCGCGCTGGTCGAGAATATCCAGCGAGAGGACCTGGATCCGATTTCCAAAGCGAAGGCGATGCGGCAGCTCGTCGAGGTGTTCGGGGTGACGCAGGAAAAGGTCGCCGTCGAAGTGGGCCTCGACCGATCAACCGTTGCGAACGCACTTCGGCTCCTGGATCTGCCCGCGGAGGTTCAGGAGCTTGTTTCACGTGGAACGATTTCCGCTGGTCATGCACGGGCGATCCTGGCCCTCGAGAATCCGGAGAGGATGATCGAGGTCGCGAAGGCCGCAACGGAGAAACACCTCTCCGTACGCCAGGTTGAAGACCTGACCAGGCGTTCGCCAAGCGGGACGAGCAAGACAAGAAAGGGACGGACCCCCCTGGCGGTGACGGAGCCGTGGGTGAAGGATCTTGAGGCAAGGCTCCGATCAAGCGTCGGATGCCGGGTCGAGATCACCTCGGTGGGGAGCGGATGGAGATTGAGTATCTCTTGCTCGGATCAAGACGAGCTCCACCGAGTGGCTGAAGGGATCAGCCGCCCCCTCACGTAGCGCCTGTCTCCGGGGAGGAGCGCCAGGCCGCTTCGATCTACTTCGCGCCGAGGATCACCAACTCGGTCTTCTCGGGCGAAGCGGAGGGATTCACCGGGAGCACCTCCGATCCCTTCGCAAGGGTCGCGACCGGGATCCAGTCGAACTCACGTCCCAGGGAGTCCGAACCGAGGAGGGCGAGCGTTCTCCTGGGCGAGTCTCCCGTCTCCTTGGGGGGGATCGCCTTGACGGCGAGCGTCCCCTTGAACAGCGAGAAGCTCGGATCGTCGAACCCGAGCTTCTCGAGAATCGAATCGAGTTTCTCCTGATGCTCGGCCTTGTCGGGTCCCAGCGCGAGATCGTAGGTTCTCTCAGATGCACTCCAGACGAGCTTCGCGTTGGAGAAGGCGCCCGTCTGAGCCATGCCTCGGAGGTCGTCCGCGAAGGAGACGGGAAGTTTGGGATCGCATCGGAACACTAGGTCCCGCTCCCCTAAACTGAACTCGAATCCAGGCGCATCGTCCCTGGGCAGATTACCTCGCAGGGCAGGGCGAGAGGCGGACCAAGCTCGCATTCCCTCAAGCCGCTTGGCCAGGGCATCGAGCCCACCCGCATCCTGGGTGGTGGGCAATGCGAAGACCGAAGCAGCCGCCCGATCCTTGTTCGCGTTGGCTCGGACCACTGAGAGCGACTCCATCGCCCGGTCGAAGTCGTTCTGGGTGCTGGAAACGATGATCCTCGCGATGTCACCCCAGGATTCCTTCGTAGAAGCGCGCACCTCCGCGGCTGCGGCATCAACGTCCGTTCTCGCCATCACCCGGGGAGAGCTGAAGAGTCCACCTCCGACTGCAAGATGCATGTCGAAAGATGCCCATTTAGACGCAGATCTAGCAGACAGGTAGGATCGGATCCCCCACGAAGCGAGGACGGCACCGACGGCGACGATTCCGGCCACCGCGAACCATCGGCCCACGCTTCCGCGCGCCTTCTCGAGACGGCTGTCGATGTCTTCTAGGGTGTGGATGATATCCATCTGATGTTCTTTGTGGTCGGATCGTTCACTTTGATGCAGATGCTTCGGCGGTCTGGAGATCGGGTCGGACGGCGATGACGAGCACCGTCGGGTTGTTGGACCGCCGCGGCCCTCTCTGAATGTCGCAGAGGAGGACGGCTCCGCCTTTCGAGAACTCGAGATGCCGGGTTCCCTTCCCGATCGCCTCGGCGGTGGCGCTCCATCCGTGGAGCGGCAGTCGCTCGCGAAGATAAGCGGCGACGCGCGCGGGATCCGCAGAGCCGTGGTAGATGAGGCGGGCCTGACGGAACGCTCCGCACTGGTAGGAGTACGACTCGAGGGAGTCCGTGCGGAGGGTGAGGCCCTCCGGAACCGGGACGTCGTCGAATTGAGAGCGCGCGATGGAGACGTTCTCGAAGTCGGGGTCCGGAATCGGCTTTTTCGCGTCCTGGTAGAGCGACTGGCAGGCGGGGAGGAGAAGAAGTCCGGTGAGGAGCGCGCACTTCATGGCAGGAGGTTTCGGGGTTCCGCCCCGACGTGGCGCGCGGATTTTAGAGACTTCCGGGGGAGGTCGAAAGGAGTCGGAACGGGAGGCGGTGGCCCTCTCGCGGGTCGCCTTGCCTCCGCGGATGGACCGAGTATCCTCGACTCTTCGGCCGCGGCCGCCGGGTTCGAGACCATGTACGAGTTCGATGCAGCAGCGCTGCTCGACGAGCGCACGCTCGTCCTGAACCGTTCCTGGGCCGTCGTCAGCGTGACGACGGTGAGACGCGCCCTCGGGATGGTCTACCGCCGGGTCGCGCGCGTGATCGCGCCGGAGACGTACGAGACCCACGACTTCGACTCCTGGGCGGCTCTCTCCTCGGCGCGGGAGGGCCCCTTCGTAAGGACCGTGTCCCTCCGGGTCCGCGTGCCCGAGGCGGTCGTGCTCCAGAGCTACGACGGACTGCCGCAGACCCGGGTCCCCTTCTCCCGGAAGAACCTCTTTCGGCGAGACAACTTCACCTGCCAGTACTGCGGGCGAAGGAGATCGGCGGAGAACCTCTCGATCGACCACGTCGTGCCCCGGGCGCGGGGAGGGAGAAGTTCCTGGGAGAACTGCGTGCTCGCCTGCCTCGAGTGCAACCTCCGAAAGGGGGACGGCCCTCCCGAGGAGACCGGCCTGCGCCTGATCCGCCGGCCGACCCGCCCACGGTGGGCTTCGTACCTGAGCGTGGCCGTCGGGCGTCGCCGCGCCTCGTGGGACCGCTTCGTCTCGGAGCGGTACTGGAACGTCGAGCTCGAACCCTGACCATCCGGGGGGAGGAGGATCGATGAGGATCGGGCGGCCGGGTCTCCTCGGGGGGGCGCTCCTCCTGGTGGGAGCGGCAGCGGGAGCGAGCCCCGAGCCGCGGGCAAGCCAGGGGAGTGCGACCAAACCCGCGCCGACGGGGGCGGAGCTTTCGGCGCTCAAGTCCGAGTTCCAGCGCCGCAGGGAGGCCCTCGCGAAGGGGGACGCCTCCTCGCACCTCGACCTCGCTCGGTGGTGTGCGGAGGTCGGGCTGAAGGTCGAGGAGAAGACGGTGCTGAAGCAGGTCCTCGTCCTCGACCCCGACCACGAGGAAGCCCGGCGCAGGCTCGGCTACGTTCGGAACGAAGCCGGGAAGTGGGTCCTCGAGGAGGAACTCCGGAAGCAGCGGGAGAAGGACGAGGAGCAGGAGAACCTCCGCAACGGGCTCGTCCGGTACAAGGGGGGATGGGTCGCGAAGGAGGACGTCCCGTTCCTCGAGAAGGGGATGGTCCGCCGCGACGGCGCGTGGATGACGAAGGAGGAGATCGAGAGGCTCGAGAAGGGATGGAAACGCGTCGACGGGGAGTGGATCTCGCCGGAGGAGGCGCCGCAGCTCGAGAAGGGCTTGTTCAAGGTGGACGGGAAGTGGGTTTCGAAGCAGGAGGCGAACCGGATCCGGTCCGATTGGGAGAAGGCCTGGAGAATGCGGGGCGAGCACGTCCTGGTCCGGACGAACGTCGATCGGGACGCGGCCGAGGGGCTGGTGAAGTGGGCGGAGGCCGCCTACGGGAGGGTCAAGGGCGTCCTCGGGAAGGACGCGAACCGTCTCCCCCTCCTCCTCTTCGGGTTGAAGACGCTCGACGAGTACAACCGGTTCGCGGGGCAGGTGGGGGACCATCACTCCTCCGTCTACGGAGCCTACTTCGCGGCCGCCGACGAGGAGCGGCCGGGCGTCTTCGTCGCCGGGGACAAGAACTGGTCCCCGTTCAACATCACCCACGCCGTGGGCCACGCCTACCTCGACCGGCTCGTGCGGACGGGGAAGGAGAAGGAGGAGGAAGAGGCGATCCCGGCCTGGCTGGAGGAAGGGCTGGCGGCCTACGTCGAGTGGTTTCACAAGGACGTTCCAAAGGATTCCCGGAGCTGGGTGATCGAGCAGAGGATCAACAAGGTCGGCGGACTCGACTCGCTCAAGCAGCTCTCGAAGTCGTTCGAGATCTCGAGGGACGACCCCGGCGGGTCGGTGAAGCGGATCGTCGAGGCGGGCCTCGTCGTCGGGTACTACGTCGAGACCCACGACGACAGGGACCGGAAGCTGTTCGCGGACGTCGTCAAGGCGATCGGGGCGGGCAACCCGAAGGAGATCGGGAAGGCGGCAGGCGCGCTCGTCCAGGACGGGGCAGGGCTCGAACGGAAAGTCCGGGCGTTCGCGGGTTTGAAATAAGCCCCGTGGCGACGCGCATTCCACGGGCCCCCCGCGGGACCTCGACGACGGCGCCACTCGCGGGAGCGGATCGGAGGGTGCCCGTGGAGGGGGTCGAGGACGGTCGAGAAGAAGGAAAACCCATGAGCGAAGGTCGAAGAGGGGCAACCCTTTCCCACGCGCGTCGGCTCGGGCCCCTCGCCGGGGCCCTCGCGCTTCTCTGCCTGGGCGCCCGTCCCCAGGGGGACGCGAGCGGAGAGGGCCTCGCGCGCTACCTCCCCGCGGATGCGGTGGCGGTCGTCTCGTTCCCGGATCTGACCGCGACCCTCCAGGACTGTCCGTCCCTCCCGTTCTGGAAGATCCACGGAGAGAAGGCGGTCGGCGACTTCCTCGCTCCGCCCTTCAAACAGCTGCGGGAGTGGATCGAGGCGGGCCGGAAGAAGGTCGCCGAGTCGAAGGGGGTCGACCCGGGGGTCCTGCTCGAGACCAAGTTCCGGGCGATCGAGATCGCGCTCGCGCGCCTGCGCTTTTCCGAGGGGGGAGGGGCGCCCGAGGTGGGCGTCGCGTTCCGGTTCGACGCCGGCGCAGATTTCCCGAAGGTGAGGGCCCTCTACGATCAGTGTCGGGAGAAGATCCCCCCCGGAGGGGCCGTCGTCCGGGAGGAGAAGGTCGGAGGAAGGACCTTCACCGTCGTCCGGCCGACCCAGGCGCCCGGGGCGGCGGTCTTCTGGAGCGCGGAGGGCACGTCCGTGTACAGCGCCATGGGGACGCCGGGGAGCGGGTTCGCCGACGAGTTCTTCGACCGCGTCTCGGGCAAGACGGCCACCCCGTCGCTCGCCGCCGACCCCGAGTTCCGAGCCTGCACGGGGCGCGTCGGCAACGCGGGGAGCGAGTTCCGCCTCTTCCTCCGCGTGGCCCCCCTGTTCGACCTCGCGGTGAAGGGCCTCTCGATGGCGCCGGCCGACGCGTTGCCGTCCTTCCTGACTCCGCTCGGCGTGAAGGCGGCGCTCTCCGCCCTCGGCCTCGACGGACTGCGCGCCCTCGCCTTCGCCTCGACCGCCGAGGGGGACCACTCCGTGAACGAGACCTTCGTCCTCGCGCCTTCGCCGCGGAAGGGGCTCCTCGCGCTCGGAGGGGATGCTCCCGTCGACCTCGCGCTTCTCGAACGGGTCCCCGCCGAGGCCTGCTCCTTCTCCGTCCAAGGGTTGCGCGTGGGCGAGCTCTGGGACACCCTCTTCCGCGCGCTCGGCGCGCTCTCGACGGAGTGGGAGAAGAAGGTCGCCGACGCGATCGCGCGCCTCGAGACCGCAAACGGGGTGAACATCCGGAAGGACCTCCTCGGCTCGATCGGCGAGCAGTGCGTGAGCTACTCGAAGCCGACGAAGGGCCTGGCGATCGGGATGGCGCCCGACGTGACGTTCCTCGTCCCCCTCCGCGATCCGGCGGCCTTCGAGAAGGCGGCGCGCGCCCTTTCCGACGCGCTCGTCGGCACGGGATCGGTCGCGCTGAAGGAGGCGGATCTCGAGGGGACGAAGATCCGCTCGTTCTCGATCAAGATGGGAGGAGGCGGGGGGGGATTCCCTGGTCTCGGGATGAACCCGTTCGCGTCCATCGCACCCGCCTACGCCGTGAAGGGAAACCTCCTCGTCGCGTCCCTCTCGCGCACGAGCCTTCAGCGCGCCCTCCGCCAGCTCGGCCAAGGGGGCGGGGAGGGAGGCGCCGCGAACGAGGGTTACCGCCGGTTCGCGGGGAAGATCCCCTCGGGGGTCGCAGGGATCTCCTACGGCGATCCCCGCCCGACGGTCGGCATGCTTTACACGACGGTGACGTCCTTCCTCCCTCTCGCCGCCGCCGGCCACGACCTTCCCTTCGACTTGAACTCCCTCCCTCCGGCCGAGGCGATCACGAAACACCTCTTCGGAAAGGTCTCCTACTCGAAGGGGGACAAGGAGGGGATCTACTCCTGCTCCTTCTCTCCTTGGGGGGTCGACACCGTCCTCGGCTTGGGGGTCGTCGCGGCCGCGGGGGCGTCCTCGTTCGCGTCGTACAAGGCCGCCCATCCGAGGGGAGGGAAGGAGGAGGTCGTCCTTGCCCCCGGCGGGAAGGAGGACCCGGTCGAGCGGACGCGGCGCGAGCTCCGCGACCTCCAGTCGGGGCTCACGGTTTACAAGATGGATCACGACGGCGTTCCGACGAGCCTCGCCGAGCTGCTCAAGTCCTCCGCCGAGTACCCGGACGGGCTGCTCGCCCCCCGCAAGGAGATCCCGAGGGACCCCTGGGGGAACGACTACGTGTACGAAGCTTCGGCCGACGGAAAGTCCTACAAGCTTCGGTCGAAGGGTCCGAACGGCCGGGACGAGGGGGGTTCGGGCGACGACGTCGTGGGGAAGTGACGCCCACTGCGGGTCCCGACGCGGTAGGAGCGAGTCTTCGGTCCTCCGTCGATCGGAGGAGGGGCCTAGAATCCCCGCGCGTCCGATCGTCCCCGGACGCGGGAACACGCGCGACTTGAGAAGGACCCGGGGGCTCAAGGTCCGGCTCGCCGCGGCCGCCGGACCCCTCCTCGTCCGCGCCCTCGGCTGCACGCTGCGCGTTCGCATCGTGAATCCCGAGGTCGAGGAGCGGGCCCGCCGCGTCTGCGGCCGGGTCATCTACGCCTTCTGGCACGGAGGCCTTCTCCTCCCGGCCTACACGCACCGCGGCCGCGGGATCGGCGTCCTCGTCAGCCAACACGGCGACGGCGAGATCATCGCGCGCGTCGTCGAACGGCTGGGCTTCCGCCCGATCCGAGGCTCGACGACCCGGGGGGGGGTCGCCGGGCTGCTCGGCCTGATGGACCACGACCGGAAATGCGACCTCGCGATCACCCCCGACGGGCCGAGGGGTCCGCGGGGCGTCGTCCAGCCCGGGGTCGCGTTCCTCTCGCGGGAATTGGGGGCCCCGGTCCTCCCCTCGGGGATCGCGGCCCATCCCGCATGGCGTGCGCGCTCCTGGGACCGTTTCGCCGTCCCGCGCCCCTTCGCCCGCGTCGCCTACGCCTTCGAGGAAGCGGTCGAGGTCCCGCGCGAGGGGAGCGAGGAGGACCTGCGCGACCGCGCCCGCCTGATCGAGCGGAGGATCCACCAGGCGCAGGCGATGGCGCAGGCGGCGCTCGGCCTCCCCCCCGAGGTCGGGGCGTGAGCGCCGGCGAGGTCCGGGTCGGCGTTGCCGGGTGGTCCTATCGGGACTGGGAAGGGGTCGTCTACCCCGAGGGAAAGCCCCGGGGTTTCGACCCGCTCC
Organism: Planctomycetota bacterium; assembly: GCA_035695825.1. Classification (GTDB taxonomy): domain Bacteria; phylum Planctomycetota; class UBA1135; order UBA1135; family JAKEFM01; genus JAKEFM01. Next base: position 93,398 of record DASRRH010000027.1, read on the forward strand.
GTTACCTCGCCGGCTACCTCGACTGCCTCGAGGTGAACAGCACCTTCTACCGGATCCCCCGTCCCGCGACGGCCGAGCGTTGGGCGCGCGCGGTGGAGGATCGGCCGCGGTTCCGGTTCACCGCGAAGGTCTGGGAGGGCTTCACCCACGGGAAGAAGGGGGAGGCCACGGAGGAGGACGTGCGGGCCTTCCGAGCGGCCGTCGAGCCGCTTCGCGCCGCGGGAAGGCTCGGGGCGATCGTCTTCCAGTTCCCCTGGCACTACGCCCGCTGCCCCGGGAACGAGGAGCGGATCGCGCGGCTCGCGCTGGCCTTCGAGAGCCTTCCGCGCGTCCTCGAGGTCCGGCACGCCTCCTGGGTGGAGCCCGAGGGGGTCGAGCGGATTTCCGCCCTCGGCTTCAGCCTCTGCAACATCGACCAGCCCCTGGCGCGAAGCTCGCTCCGACCCGCCGCGCGGGTGACGGGGCCGGTCGGATACGTCCGCCTCCACGGGCGCAACTACGGCGCGTGGTTCTCCCGGGAGGCGGGGCGCGACGAGAAGTACGACTACCTCTACACGGAGGAGGAAGAGGACGAGTGGGTCGGCCGGGCGAGAACGATCGCGGCCCGCGCGGAGGAGACCTACGTCGTCGCGAACAACCACTTCCGCGGGCAGGCGCCCGCGAACGCGCTCTCGATCCGCGCCAAGCTGGAGGGAGGTCGCGTTGCCGTCCCGCCCCCCCTCCTCCGCGCCTTCCCGCTCCTCGAGAAGGTCGCCGGTCCGGCCGAGGCTCCCGGGGAGCGCGGGCTCTTCGACTGATCGGCGCGTCGCGTTGTCGGCGCCGGTCCCCTCGGCTACAAGGCGGCCCGTGGCGCAGGAGACGTTCGTCGGGAAGTTCGACCCCGCGCGGGCGCGCGACCTGGCGGACCGCCTGGCAGCGGAGGGGTTCGCGCCCCGGACGGTCCCGCACGCCCTGGTCGCAGCGACCCGGCCCGACCTCGTCGTCACGCTCTACGGGACCGGGAAGATCGTCGTCCAGGGCGCGGCGGCGCGCGCCTTCGGCGCTCGGCTCGCGGGGGCCGTTCCCCTGCCGGAAACGGGAGCGGCCCTCGGCCCCGAAGTGATCGGCACGGACGAGTCGGGGAAGGGAGACTACTTCGGCCCCCTCGTCGCGGCCGCGGTCTACGCGAGCCCGCGACAGCGGGAGGAGATGGCGCGCGGAGAGGTCGACGACTCGAAGAAGCTGTCGGACGAGACGGTCGCGCGCCTCGCGGGGGCGATCGGGCGCACCCTCCCGAACGCCGTCGTCGCGCTCTTGCCCGAGGAGTACAACCGCCGCTACGAGGAGGCCGGGAACGTGAACCGGCTGCTCGCCTCGCTCCACGCGGAAGCGATCCTGCGCGTCGCGCGTCGCGTCCGCTGCCGCCGCGTGCTGACGGACGCCTTCGGGGATGCCTCCCTCGTCCGCGGCGCGCTCGGAGCGGCCGCGTCCCGCTTCGACCTCCATCAGAGGCCGCGCGCGGAGGAGGACCCGGCCGTCGCGGCCGCCTCGATCCTTGCGCGCGACGCCTTCGTGCGCGGGCTCGCCCGGCTCTCGGAGGAGTTCGCCATCGATCTCCCCAAGGGGGCGGGCGGGGAAGTCGACGCGGCGGCCCGCCGGTTCGTCGCGATTCACGGCCCCGACGCGCTGCGGCGGGTGGCGAAGGTGCATTTCAAGACGACCGGGAAGATCTCCCGGCTCTTCTGAGCGCCGTGCGGCTCACCTTCTTCGGGGCGGCCCGTTCCGTGACGGGCTCAATGCACGCCCTCGAGGTCGGGGGGACGACCGCGCTCCTCGAGTGCGGGCTCTTCCAGGGCCGTCGCGCCGAGGCCTTCGAGCGAAACCGCCGCTTCCCCTTCCCGCCGCGCGAGGTCGCCGCCGTCCTCCTCTCCCACGCGCACATCGACCACTCGGGGAACCTCCCCGGGCTCGTCCGGGCCGGGTTCCGCGGGGCGATCCACGCGACCGAGCCGACCGTCGACCTCGCCGAGGCGATGCTGCGCGACTCGGGCCACATCCAGGAGAGCGACGCCGCGTTCCTGCTCAAGACGCGCGGCGAGCGGATCGAGCCGCTCTACACGATCGAGGACGTCGAGCGAACGCTGCCGCGGTTCACGGGACGGAAGTACGAGTCGTGGTTCGACGTGGTCCCGGGCGTGCGCGCCCGGTTCCACGACGCGGGACACATCCTCGGCTCGGCTTCCGTCGAGATCGAGGCGATCGAGAACGGGCACTCGCTCCGGATCGTCTTCACGGGGGACTTCGGGCGCCGCGGAGTGCCGATCCTGCGGGACCCCTCTCCCCTCCCCATCGGGGATGTCCTGATCACGGAGAGCACGTACGGCGACCGGCGCCACCCGCCGTTCCCCGACCTCGAGCGCGACCTCGCCGAGATCCTCCGCGGCTGCGATCGCGCCTGCGGGAAGATCGTGATCCCCGCCTTCAGCGTCGGTCGCACCCAGAACCTCCTCTACGTGCTCCACGACCTCTACGAGAAGGGCCAGGTCCCCCGGATCCCGATCTTCGTCGACTCCCCCCTCTCGACCCGCGCGACGCGGATCGTCGCCGCTCACTCCGAGGTCTTCGACGTCGAGGCGCGGGCGGTCCTCGCCGAGGAGGGCTCCCCCTTCTTCTTCCGGGACGTCCGCTACCTCGAGACGAAGGAGGACTCCATGCGGCTCAACGACGCCCGCGGGCCGATGGTGATCCTCTCCGCCTCGGGGATGTGCGAGTCGGGCCGGATCCTCCACCACCTCCGCCACGCGCTCCCCGACGCGGCGAACACGCTCGTCCTCGTCGGCTTCCAGGCCGAGCACACGCTCGGGCGCCGGCTCTCGGAGGGGGCGCCCTTCGCGCGGATCCTGGGATCGGACGTCCCCGTCCACGCCCGCGTCGTCCGGATGGACGGCTGGAGCGCCCACGCCGACCGCGACGAGCTCCTCGCGGCGCTCTCGCCGCTCGCGGCCGGGGCGCGGGCCGCGTTCGTCGTCCACGGGGAGGAGCCGGCGGCCCTCGCCCTGGCGCAGGGGCTGACCGAGGCCGGGTTCCGTCGGGTGGAGGTCCCCGAGCGCGGGGAGAGCTTTCCACTCGGGTGAGGCTCACGCCACCTTCCTCGAATCACCAAGAATCCTCTATCGCGGGCCGAGATCGATGGCCGACGTCACCCGGGGACCGCGAATCGGGCTCCTGAGCCTCGCTGGCGGCATGAGGGTCAGCCTGGCCCGCGGAACGGAGTAGGGCTCACGAGGGGTAGTCGGAGCCCCTGCTGGCTCTGGGGCCTGCGGGCGGCACGTCGCTGATGGCGGCATCGCCCCGCCCTCCGAGCCCGGGGCCCTCTACTCTCTCCTCCGCCCTCTCTTGAGAGCCCTCCGCACTGCACAGGGGGGCGGCGCCCTCAACTCACTCACTCGAAGGGCACGAGAAGTGGAACTGCATTCTGAACACTGCTCGATCTCCACAAGGAGGAATCGGCTCCCACGGCAGGCGGGGTCGAGAAGTTCCCTTCCGCGCCACCTCAGGGCTCGGTCAAGTGCTCCTCTTACGGCTGAATCACGATCTGGAGCGCCCGCGTCGCCGAGCCCGGGAACGCGGCCGGACCCGGGTCCGCCACGTACCACTGCGCGTAGAACTGCGCGCCCACGACCGACGGGTCCGCCGGCAACGCGAGCGGCGCCACCACGCGCCCCTGAGTCGCCCCGAACGCGCTCGTCGCGAACCCCACCGGAACGTCGGGCGAGACCAGCAGGGAGCACCCCGGCATGCCGAGAAAGGAGAGGTTCAACGGAAGCGGCGTCCCCCACCAGGCGCTATTCGAGAACCCGAGCAACAAGAGCGCAGGCCGTCCGGGCGCCGTCTGCGAGAGGTTGATCCGAAAGCTCGTCCCGATCATCGGCGACTTGCTCGCCCCGATCCGGGGCACGACTCCCGTCGGTCCCGGGCAACCCTGCCCGTACGCGCTCACCCCGAGGGGAGCGCCCGAGTAGACCCGGACTTTGCCTACGGTTCCCCCGGTCAGCGTGACCGGGGTTCCGGGCGCACCCACCGCGAGGTCGGGGAACCCGTCGGCGTCGACGTCTCCCGCGCCGCAAACCCCGAAGCCGCTCCGCAGGTACTCGCCCGCGGGGGGGAGGAGAGTGAATAGAACGCTCCAGTCGGCTCCCGAGTAGAGGAGCGCCCTCCCCGCCCTTCCGGGGGTCGGGGGAGGAGCGCTCGGAGGCGCTGCCGGAGCGCCCGCGAGCAAGTCCGGAACCCCGTCCCCGTCCACGTCGCCCGGACCCGCGACGCTCATGCCCAGGTTCTCTCCGCCCCCCGCCGGACTCCCCGCCGCCGCGAACAAAAGACTGAAATCGCTCCCGGAGAAAGCCCTTACCTCCCCGAGAATGGTCGTCGGATTGAGAGGAGGGGTCATGTAGGCCGCAGGTGCCGCCACGGCGAGATCGGGAATCCCGTCACCTGTCACGTCCCCGAGACCGGCGACCATGATGCCGAAACTGTCATGCGTCGTCTGCGGACCCACGGGCTCCCCGAGCAAAGACCCGTTCGCCCCGGAATGGACGTAGGCGTGGCCCGGAGCGTTCGAGAAGGTTCCCCAGCCGCTCGCTCCGATCAGGAGGTCGCCGATTCCGTCCCCGTTCACGTCGCCGACTCCCGAAACCCCTCCTCCGAAGTACGAGAAGATCCCGGGACCGGGAATCGTGAAAAGGGTCGAGTAATCCGCCCCGGAGAACGCGTAGACCACCCCCGACGCCGTCCCGGTCGGCGCCCCGACGAGGAGGTCGGGGACCGAGTCCCCGTTCAGGTCTCCGGGGGAACCGACGGAGGCGGAGCTATTCACCACCCACGAGTGGAGAAGGGTGCCATCCGGACCGGAGTAGAGCCGGGCGTCTCCAAGTCCGAGAGAACCGACGAGGAGGTCCGGAATCCCGTCGCCAGTGACGTCCCCAGGGCCGGCAACCCGAAATCCGAGCATTCCGTACTGCGCTGGCCCCGTGACTTGGATCAAGGTCGCGCCATCGGCGCCGGATAGGAGGAAGGCGTTTCCGGCGTAGAGAGGCGGGCCGGCCGTTTCTGCCCCGACCACAACGTCCGGCACCGAGTCCGTGTTCACGTCTCCCAGCGTGGCGAGAGCGCGCCCGAACGAAGACCCCACGGGGCCGACATGTTCCCAGAGCAGGACCTGCGCCCACGCTCCTCCGCCGAAGAGCACGTCTGTCCCCGACACGAGCGTTAGCAGGAGTGCCCCCTCCCGGAGTGTGCGTGCGATCGCGGATCCATGGCGCATTCTCATCATTTCTCCACCTCCGCTCAGAGCACCTGAACGAACCGCGCCACCGAAGGCACCCCGCTCCCCGTGGTCACGAAGAGCATGTAGTACCCGGGAGGAGCCGAATAGCCGCTCGCCGGAGCCGTGACGTTCAGCACCGCCGAGCTCCAGCCCGTGCTCGGGTCGAGGATGCAGCTCTGGACCGTAAAGAGGAGTCCCACGTGCCTCTGCTCGAAGTCGACCGCGTGCGTCACCGAGCAAGGACGGATCAGGGCGAGATCGAGCGATGAGCAGGACTGGCCCGGAGGGACCCTGACCGAAATCTGGAACGGCAGACCGTAGTTCGCGAGCGCCGGGGCGCTCGAGATGCCAGGCCGCGGCCCCTGGAACAGGTAGGGGGGCCAGTAGATCGCCGCGTCGCCGTTGTACCCATATGCGAACTGCCCGGAGTAGTACTGCTCCTAGTCTCCGCCCATGAGCAACACCCGGCCGTCCGGAAGCAAGAGCGCGAGGGAATGGTAGAGGCTCTCCCTCGGCGCCGACACGCGCCAGCTCCCTGGCTGGGAGAGGAATGCGGCCGCTTCCGGGTCGCTACCAGTTCATTCCTGAGTTCAGCTGACTGGACACCTGACAACGGCCCAAGCTGCCGCGTGGTCTTCGGGCCGGGCTTGCGCCGCTCCCCCGTCAGCCCGACGCGCGTCCCGCTTCGACCGGCGCCCGAGAGCCCTCGGCGGCCGCGCCCGAGTGCTTCTCCTCGCACGCGCGGAGGATCCCCTCCTCGAGCCAGAGGTAGCGGTCCTCGAGGGCGGCGCGGGCGAGGCGGTAGGCCTGGGCGTCGTCGTTGGAGCGGGCGGAGCGGAAGCCCTCCGCGATCCGGCGGCGGGCCGTCCGCGCGAAGAGGTCGGCGAGCTCGAGGGGGGAGCGGTCCTCGGGGTCCTGGGACAGCCGCGCGAGCGCGTAGGAGACGGTCGTCGAGATCGCGACGAGGTCGACTCCGACGTCGACGAGCCGGGCGAGGAGGAGCTGGCGCCGCTCGAGGCCGGGACCGTGCCGCAGCATCGCGTGGAAGAGGGTCCGCGCGAGGCGGCGGCTCGTCCGGGCGACGAACCGCAGGTGGCCCGCGAGGGGGCCTGCCACGCTCCCGCCGCCCGGGGAGGGGATCCATTGGCGGAGGTACCAGGCCGGGTAGAAGAGCGCGGCGCGGCCGAGGGCGGAGGCCTTCCGGCCGAGCGGGGCGCGGGGGTCCACGAGGGCGCCCAGGCGGCGCAGGTGCGGGTCGAGAGCCTCTCGCGCGAGGAACAGGTGGAGGATCTCCGTCGTCCCCTCGACGATCCGGTTGATCCGCGCCTCGCGGTAGATCCGCTCGACGGGGTAGGGCGTCTCGCCACGGCCCCGGAGGGAGGCGACCGACTCGTAGCCGCGGCCGCCGAGGATCTGGACGGTCTCGTCGACGATCCGGTCGAGCGATTCGGAGGCGAAGAGCTTCGCCATCGCCGCCTCGAGGCGGATGTCCGCCCCGCCGCGGTCGACGAGCCGAGTCGCGTACTCCGTGATCGCCTCCGTCGCGAAGGCGTGGGACGCGATCCAGGCGATCTTCGCCGCGATCGCCTCGTGGTGCCCGATCGGCCCCCCCCACTGGCTCCGCTCTCGGGCCCACCGGCGTGCGATCGAGAGGCACTGCTTGGCGACCCCCGCGCACGCCGCGGGGAGCGTGAGCCGGCCCGTGTTGAGCGTGATCAGGGCGAGCTTGAGCCCGGAGCCCGGCTTCCAGAGGACGTCCTCCGCGGGGACCCTGACGTTCTCGAACCGCATGAGCCCGTTCTGGATGCCGTGGAGCCCCATGAAGGAGCAGCGGTGGACGACCCGAACCCCGGGGGCGTCCCCCTCGACGATGAAGGCGGTGAACTGCTTCTTCTCGCGCCCGTCGACGAAGACGGAGGGGGTGCGGGCCATCACGACGAGGATCTCGGCGACCGGGCCGTTCGTGCACCAGAGCTTCTCGCCGTTCAGGATCCAGCTCCGCCCTCCCTCGATCGGCGTCGCGGTCGTGCGCATCCCGGCGGGGTCCGACCCGACCCCCGGTTCCGTCAAGGCGAAGGCCGAGATCGCCCCTCGGGCGAGCCGCGGGAGGTAGCGCTTCTTCTGCTCCTCGGTCCCGAAGAGCTTGAGCGGCTGCGGCACGCCGATGCTCTGGTGGGCCGAGAGCCAGACGGCGGTCGAGGCGCAGTGGCTCGCGACGAGCGAGACGGCCCGGTTGTAGTTCGTCTTCGAGAGGCCGAGCCCGCCGTGCTCGCGCGGGATCGTCATCCCGAAGCATCCGAGGGAGGTGAGCCCGTCGATCACCGAGGAGGGGAGCTCCCCCGTCCGATCGACCTCGTCGGGGTCGAGCGTTTCCCGGAGGAAGCCCTCGAGCCTCGCGAGGAACTCCTGCCCGGTCTGGCGGTCCGCCTCGGGCTGGCCGGGGAACGGCAGGACGAGGTCGGCGCGGAAGCGGCCGAGGAAGATCTCCGCGGCGAGGCTCGGATGGGTCCACTCCGACTCGCGCGCGCTCTCGGCGATCTCGAGAGCCTCGCGCGCCGAGGCGGAGGGACGCTCGGCGGTCACCATGCTCGTGGCGGGAAGGGGTGGGACATCATCGGCGGATCCGGGCTTCCGGGTTCACCGCCCCGGCCCGGGCCGCGCGGAGAGTATAGGCCGGGCGGCGGCCCCTTCTGCCGCCCTTGCCCGCCCCCGACGGCAGGGATACCTTCCCGCCCGGACCGGGGACCGCCGATGGCCCTGACGACGTTTCTCTCTCTCCTCGTCATGGGGTGCGCGCTCGTCGTCGTCTTCCGCTACCCGTACGACCGCGGGGCGCAGTACCTCGGCGTCCTCGCCCTCGCGCTCGGGGCGGCCGCCGTCGCCGTCGAGAGGCGCTGGCTCCCCTTCCCGGCGGCCTGGCACCCCCGTTTCACGCTGCCGGCGGCAGCCGTGGTCGTCGGCCTCCTCCTCTTCATTCGCCTCCAGGAGAGGTCCTTCGCCCTCCTCCTCCTCTTCGGGGCGTCCCTCCAGGCGCTCGTGGGGGCGAACCTCGTGAATGAGCTGCGCGGCTGAGACGGGCCGCGCGCTCCTGCTCTCGGCGGCGGTGGCGACCGCCTCGGGCTCCTGCGCGACCGGCCGCGCCGGGACCCTCCCGTTCACGAAAATGCACGGGGCGGGGAACGACTTCGTCTGCCTCGACGGGTTCGCGGAGCGCTTCCCGGCCGACCCCGCGTCCCTGGCGCGCGCTCTCTGCGATCGGCGGACCGGTGTCGGCGCCGACGGCGTGCTCTGGATCGGCCCCTCGGAGCGGGGCGACGCTCGGATGGTCCTGATCAACGCGGACGGCTCGCGGGCGCAGATGTGCGGCAACGGGATCCGCTGCGTCGCGAAGTTCCTCCACGACCGCGGCCGTCTCTCGGAGGGCGAGGCGCGGATCGAGACGGACTCCGGCGTGAAGACGGTCCGTCTGCACGTCGCGGGGGGCCGGGCTTCGGGGGCCACGGTCGACCTCGGACCGCCGGCGTCCCTCCCCGCGCGCGTCTCCGTGACGGTCGCCCCGGCCGGCGCGCCTGCGCGGACCTTCGAGGGGGAGGGCGTGTCGATGGGCAATCCCCACTTCGTCGTCTTCCTCGACGAGGACCTCGACGCCTTCCCCGTCGAGCGCTACGGACCGGCGATCGAGCGCCACGCGATCTTCCCCGACCGGACGAACGTCGAGTTCGTGCGCCTGCGCGGCCGGGGCGCGCTCGAGCAGCGGACCTGGGAACGCGGGGCGGGGGAGACGCTCGCCTGCGGGACCGGCGCCTGCGCCGCCGCCGTCGCGGCGATCCGGCGCGGCCTCGCCGACCGGGAGGTGCTCGTTCGCCTCCGCGGGGGCGAGCTGCGGATCGAGTGGGACGGTCGGGGCTCGGTTTTCTTAACCGGGCCGGCCGCGGAGTCGTTCGCAGGCGAGTGGGCGCCTCCCCGCCCCCTCGAATAGAAACAGGGCTCCCCCGTAAGGCGGCCCACCGAAAGGAGCTTGGCATGGGCACCGGCACCCTGATCGCCCTCGGCATCCTCGCCGTCCTCTTCCTCTGGCTCGTCGCCCTCTACAACGGGCTCGTCGCGCTGCGCAACCGGGTGAAGGCGGCCTGGTCCCAGATCGACGTGCAGCTCAAGCGCCGCTACGACCTGATCCCGAACCTCGTGAACACGGTGAAGGGGTACATGAAGCACGAGGCGGGGATCTTCGAGAAGATCGCCGCGGCCCGCGCGGGCGCGATGGCGGCGAGCAGCCCGGCCGAGAAGGGCGCGGCCGAGGGGATCCTGACCGGCGCGCTGCGCCAGTTCCTCGCCGTCGCGGAGAACTACCCCGACGTCAAGGCCAACGCGAACGCGACCGCCCTCATGGAGGAGCTCTCCTCGACGGAGAACCGGATCGGCTTCGCGCGCCAGCACTACAACGACGAGGTCCAGGCCTACAACACGCGGATCGAGACCTTCCCGGCCGTGATGGTGGCCTCGATGTTCAACTTCACGCGCGCGGAGTTCTTCGAGCTGAAGGAGCCGGCGCAGCGCGAGCCGGTCAAGGTCGAGTTCTAGCCGCCACCGGCGCCGACCTCCCGGCGTGGGTCTCTTCGAAGAGATCGCCGCCAACCGGCGGCGCTCCCTGCTCCTTGGAACGGGGATGACCGCGCTCCTCGCCCTCGTCGGCCTCTCGATCGGGGGGGCGGGCGGGGCGCCCGAGGCCGGCCTCGCGGCCGGGCTCGCGCTCGCGGCGATCCAGGGGGGCGTCGCCCTCGCGGCGGGGGATCGCGTCGTCCTCGGCATCTCCCGCGCGCGCGAGATCCGCCATTCCGACGACCCGCGCCTGTTCAACGTCGTCGAGGAGATGGCGATCGCGGCGGGTCTCCCCGCGCCCCGCGTCTACCTGATCGAGGACAGCGCCCCGAACGCCTTCGCGACGGGCCTGCGCCCCGACCGCGCCTCGCTCGCCATCACGACGGGGCTGCGCGACAAGCTCGACCGCGACGAATTGCAGGGCGTGATGGCCCACGAGATGTCCCACGTGCGCAACCGCGACGTCCGTTTCGCGACGCTCCTCGTCGTGATGGTCGGCACGATCGCGCTCCTCTGCGACCTCTTCCGCCGCAACGCCTTTCGGTTCTCGGCGGGAGGCCGCTCCCGGAGGGGCCGCCAGGCGGGCGCCGCGGGGGCGGTCTTCCTCCTGCTCGCCCTCCTCCTCTCCGTGGTCGCGCCCCTCGTCGCCAAGCTGATCCAGCTCGCCGCCTCGCGCCGTCGGGAATTCCTCGCGGACGTCTCGGCGGCCGCGCTCACCCGCAACCCCCTCGGCCTCGCCTCCGCGCTCGAGAAGATCGCGAAGGACGAAGAGGTGCTCGAGGTCGCCAATCGCGCGACGATGCACCTCTACATCGTGAACCCGATCCAGCCCTTCGAGGAGCGGGCGGCCTCCCTCTTCTCGACCCACCCCCCGATCGAGGAGCGCGTCGCCCGCCTGCGCGCGCTCGCGAAGGCGCCGCCCCGCGAGCCGTCGGCGGCCCCGGGCTAGGCGAGGCTCCGCCTCGCGAGGGCCGTTTGCCCGATCTCCTCTCCCTCCTCGGCGCGCTCCTCGTCGGGCTCCTCTACGATCCGGAGCAGCGCGGCCCCTTCGAGCCCGACCCCCGGCTCGGGGCCGCGGCCGCGGCCGCGGGCGTTCTCCTCGCCGCGCTCTTCGGCCGCGCCCTGCGCCGCGGGCCGCGCGGACCGGGGAAGGGATGGGCGCGCGCCTACCTCGCGTTCCGACTCCATCCCCTGGTCGTCCACGCGGCGGTCGTCCACCTCTTCCACTGGCCGACCGTCGCGGACGCCTTCGGCGTGGGAAGGTGCGGCGCGGCCGTTTCGGTCCTGCTCGTCCTCCCGTTCCTCGCCACGCAGGGCGTCGTCTGGGCCTGGGTCTGGGGGATCGAGCGTCCGGATGCCGTGGAACTCCGTCCCTGGCTCGGCTTCCACTACCGCTCCGCCGCGCTCCTCCTCCTCCCCTATGTCTTCTATGCCGCGGCGACGGACGCGCTCTCCCTCTCGCGGACCGCGCGCGTCCTCCTCCGGACCTGGTCCGTCGCCGAAGAGGCCGAGGTGGGCGCCGTCCTCGCGGCCCTCGGCATCCTCCTCCCCGTCGGCGCCCGCAGGATCTGGAAGACCCGGCCGCTCGCGCCCGGGGCGCTGCGCGATCGACTGGTCGACGCGGCGAGGCGCCTCTCCTTCCGCTGCCGGGACATCCTCGTCTGGGACACGGCGGGCCTCGTCGCGAATGCGGCGATCGTGGGCTTCCTTGCGCGTTGGCGTTACGTGGTCTTCACGGACGCGCTCCTCGCGGCCTTGCGCCCGGAGGAGGTCGAGGCGGTCTTCGGCCACGAGGCGGGGCACGCCAAGCGCCGGCACGTGGCGACCTTCTTCGCCTTCGCCGGGGCGTGGGCCCTCGCCCTCCTCGTCGTCGCTCGCTCCTATTCCCCCGGGGGAGAGGGGGAGATCCTCGCGTTCCTCGTTCCCTCGGCCCTCCTCTGGTGGCTCGGCTTCGGATGGCTCTCGCGCCGTTTCGAGCTCGAGGCCGACCTCTATGGCGCGGCGGCGGTCGGCGACGTGGGGACCTTCGTCTCGGCGCTCGAGAGGGTGGGCCGCGTCACCGGGACGCGGCGCGGCCGCGGTTCCTGGCGCCACTTCTCGGTCGGCTCGCGCGTCGCCTTCCTCTACCTCGTCGCCTCCGCGCCCGAGGTCGGGGAGCGATTCCTCGCCCGGGTCCGCCGGTGGATTCGCCTCGGCCTCCTCGCGCTCGTCGTGGCAGCCGCGTTCCACGTCCTCGACCTCGCGCGCCGGACGCCGGGCGAGCTCGGCTGGGCCTTCGTCCGTCTCGGAGACTACGTCCGGGCCGAACGCCTGCTCGCGCGCGCCGCACCGAGGGAGGAGCAGGCGCGCGAACGGCTCGCGCTCGCGCGGTTCGGGCGCGCGCTCTTCGAGCACACGGGCGGTCGGCCCGCCGCGGCGCTCGAGCGGACCCGCGATGCTCTCCAAGTGGGAGACCTCGAGTTCGTCGGGCTCGTCGTCGCGCTTCTCGACGCGCGCGTGGAGGACCCCGAAGGGGAGGAAACCGTCCGCGAGATGAAGCGGCTCCTTGAGGCGAAGGATCGCGAGGGGCTGGAGGCGTTCCTCGACGGGAAGGGGCGATCTGCTTTCGAGCGCTTCTCGACCGCGTGGCCCTGAAGCGGCCCCGTCGCGCCACCGTCCCGCAGGCGTCTCCGGAACGTGCAGGTGGACCTCACCGCGGAAAGCGCAGACCAGAGAGGTCGTGCCGGGCCCACCCGGAGGGATCGGCTCCGGTGCCCCGCTAGAATCCGCGCCCCTCTCCACCCCCCTTGACCGAGCCGCCGCGCGAAGGACGACGCCCCCCCGTCTTCGCCATCCTCGGCGCGCTTGCGCTCGGAGCCGTCGCCGGGCTCGCCGCCAACCAGGCGGGACCGACGGCCGGACTCGACGGGTTCGCCGCGAACGTCGCGGATCCGGCCGGCCGCATCTTCCTGCGGCTGATCTTCATGCTCGTGATCCCGATCGTCTTCTCGGCGCTCGTCCTCGGGATCGCGGGCTTCCCGGATCTCCAATCGCTCGGGCGCGTGGGCCTGAAGACGCTCCTCTACACCGTCCTCGCCTCCAGTCTCGCCGTCCTGCTCGGCCTCCTCGTCGTGAACCTGGTCGAGCCCGGGAGCGGCCTGCCGGCGGAGGCCCGGGAGAACCTGCTCGCGATCGCGCGGGAGAAGGGGAGGTCCTTCGCCGAGACGACGCCTCCCGCCGGCGTCGACCTCCTCGTCTCGATCGTCCCCGACAACCCGATCGGCGCGGCCGCGCGGGGGGACATGCTCGCCGTGATCTTCTTCGCGCTCGCCTTCGGCGTCGCGCTGGCGTCGGTCGGCGCGGAGCGCGGGCGGCCGCTCCTCGAGCTATTCGAGGGGGTCTTCGCCGTCTCGATGCGGTTGATCTCGTGGGCGATGTGGGTCGCCCCCATCGGCGTCTTCGGGCTCGTCTTCACCGTCGTCTACCGGCTCGGGGTCCCGATCCTCCTCTCGCTCCTTTCCTTCGTGGCCGTCGTGCTCGGGGCGCTCGCCTTCCACAACTTCGTCACGTACAGCCTGCTCCTCCGGTCCCTCGCCGGCGTTTCCCCGGGTCGCTTCTTCCGCGCCGTGCGGGAGGTGATGCTGACGGCCTTCGTCACCTCCTCGAGCAACGCGACGCTCCCGACGGCGTTGCGCGTCTCGGAGAAGAACCTCCAGGCTCCGCCGGGGATCTCGCGCTTCGTGCTGACGGTCGGCGCGACGGGCAACCAGAACGGGACGGCGCTCTACGAGGGGATCACGGTCCTCTTCCTCGCGCAGCTCTTCCTCGGGAAGAGCCTCCCCCTCGGCTCGCAACTCCTGGTGCTCGTCCTCGCGATCCTCGCCGGGATCGGAACGGCCGGCGTGCCGAGCGGCTCGCTCCCCTTCATCGCGATGATCCTCGGCATCGTCGGCGTTCCACCCTGGGGCGTGGGGGTGATCGTCGGCGTCGACCGGATCCTCGACATGTGCCGGACCGTCCTCAACGTGACCGGAGATCTCGTCGCCGTCGCCGTCGTCGCGAAGAGCGAGGGGACGCCGGTGCTCCAGGGAAGGGCGGGCCCGGAGCCGGGCGCGGCCTGAGGCCCCGGCGGCTCAGCCCGACGCCGAGACGATCGGGAACCATAGGATCGTCCACGAGCGCCCGACCGGAGTCCGCTCGGTCGAGAAGGCGCCCCAGAGAAGGCTGAACGCGCTCGTCGCCGCATAGGTCCCGTCCGCGCGGCGCGCGTGGCCAGTCGCCGAGTCGAGGACGCCGAAGAGGAGGGCGAGGCTCCGGCGGTAGGAGAGGTTGCGCCCCTCCTCGTCGAAGTTCGCGGTGCGGCTCGCGCGGAGGAGGAAGAACCCGATCCCGTTGTCGTCCTCGAAGTGGAAGTGCCAGCGGTCCGGGCCGACGCGGTCGGCCGTCCCCTCGCGCGAGCGGGAGATCAGAGGGAAGAAGAGGAGGGGCAGGCCGACCGACGCGTCGACGATCTCGCCCCCCTCGCCGGCCCGTTCGGCCTTCGCCCGGAAGTGCGCGAGGTCTCCCGGCGTAAGGTCCGAGGAGAAGGAGATCCGGCGGAAGTCGCCCCCCGTCGAACAGCCGGCGGCGAGCGCGGCGGACGCGAGGAGAGAAAGGGTCTTCGGTCGCATGGAGCGGCCCCGGGACGGGGCCGAGATCCTACCGGCCGCGTCGCCGGCGCGGGCGGGGGGTCGCGCTCTCCCGAGAGTCGAGCATCGAGAGGGCCGCGAGGACGAGGGCGTGGCGGATCGCCCCCTTCGCGACGAGGGAGGGGATGCGGTCGAACGGGACGACGACGGGCTCCAGATCCTCCCGCGGGTCGGGCTGGACGCGGCCGACGCGGCGGCAGCCGAGCGCGAGGAAGGCGTGGAGGCGATTCGTCTGCGTCGCGGGGTTCGGCCAGCACCAGCCGAGCGACTCGATCGAGCGCGCGCGGTAGCCCGTTTCCTCGCGCAGCTCCCGTGCCGCGGTCTGCGCGGGCCTCTCGCCTTCGTCGATGATCCCGCCCGGGATTTCGAGGGTGACCTCGCGGGCGCCGTGCCGGTACTGCCGCACCATCACGATCTCCCCCACGTCCGTGAGCGCGACGACGTTCACCCACTCGCGCCCCTCGAGGATCGTGAAACGCGAGACCTCGCCGGTCCGAGGGGAGACGGCCCAGTCGCCGCGGATCCGGAACACCCGGACTGAGGCGAGCGGCTCGGAGGCGACGATTCTCCAGGGTCTCGGCATCGCGGGCGCCGGGGATATCGGCTCCCTTCGGGGGCGCAGCGTAGCGCGGAGCCCCCGCGCGGCGGCGCGGCTCCGTTGACCGGGCCGCGGGCGCGGGGCTAACCTCCGCCGGGCGCATGCATCCGATCCTCCTCTTCCCGATGCTGCTCGCCGCCCCCGGCGCGCAGGAGAAGCCTCCCTCCCCGCTCGTCCGCTCGCAGTCGGTGACGGGCGAAGCCGTCGACCTCGCCTGCCGCCTCTTCCCGCGGCCGGGGGGTGCTCACGCGTGCGCGGCCGAATGCCTCGCCCGCGGGGTCTTCCCCGCCGTGATCGACGAGGCGAGCGGGAAGGCGTGGCTCGTCTTCGAGAAGGACCGCCGGCCCGCCGGCGAGAGGCTGGCGGCCCACGCCGGCGGACGGGTGCGCCTCACGGGGAAGACCCACGAGGGGAGAGGGGTTCGCGCGGTCGTCCTCGACGGGATCGCGAAGGCCGAGGGGGAGAAGGCCGCGAGCGCGCCGGCTCCCGGCGAGCCCGAGCGCGCCCGGGAGACGACCCTCCTCGCCTCGGTCGTGAGCGTTCTCGACCAGGTCGAGGCTTCCGCGAAGGGACAGAAGCACGCCTGCTCGGCGAAGTGCGCCCAGGGGGGCGCGCTCCTCGGCCTCCTCGACCTCGAGAGCGGCCGCCTCTACCTCGCCTTCACTCCCGAGCGGAAGGATGCGCGTCCCCTCCTCGAGCCCTACGCGGGCCTCAAGGTCCGGGCGAGCGGTCGAGTCTCCGGAGTCGCGATCGAGCTCGTTCGGGTCGAGAAGGGCTGACCGCTCCCGCGAGGCGGTTCAGGCCGGCGCGCCCTCCGCCGCGCCACGCCCGCTCCCTCCGGCCTCCTCGTCCCCGTCTCGATCCGGCGCGGGCGTCGCGAGGCGCTCCGCCACGCTCTCCGCGAGCGCCCGCTCGATCCGCGCGGCGAGGGCCCGGACGTCCGCGGGATCGAGCGCGCAGAGGAGCATCCCCCTCTTCCGGTCGACGAGCGGGGCGAGGAGGGCCGCGTCGGGGATTCGATCTCGCTTGTTGAAGACGGTGATCCGGGGGATCGCTTCGAGGTGGAGCTCCCCGAGCGTCCGCTCGACCGCCTCGAGCTGGCGCGGGCAGGCCTCGTTCGCCGCGTCGGCCAGGTGGACGATCAGGTCGGACCCGTCGATCTCCTCGAGGGTCGCGCGGAAGGCGTCGCGCAGCCCCTCGGGCAGGTCGCGGATGAAGCCGACCGTGTCGAGGAAGACGACCTCCGTCCCGTGGGGGAGCCGGCAGCGCCGCGCCGTCGTCTCGAGGGTGGCGAAGAGGAGGTCCTCCACGCGGACGGAGGCGGAGGCGAGCGCGTTGAAGAGGGTCGACTTCCCGGCGTTCGTGTAGCCGACGATCGAGACCTGGGCGATCCCGGAGGCCGCGCGGTGGCGCCGCATCTCGCCGCGGCGGCGGCCGATCTTCTCGATCTCCTCCTTGAGGTGGTCGATCCGCCGCCGGAGCACGCGCCGGTCGAGCTCGAGCTTCTGCTCGCCGAGGCCGCGCACCGCCCCCTTCGCTCCCCCGCCGAGGCCGCCGAGCCGCGACATCTCGATCCCCCGCCCGATCAGGTGCGGGGTCATGTACTGGAGGCGCGCGAGGTCGACCCGGATCTTCCCGTCCCGCGTCCGCGCGCGCCGGCCGAAGATCTCGAGGATCAGCATCGTGCGGTCCATCACCTCGAGGCCCGAGGCGACCTCGAGGTTCTTCGCCTGGCGCGGCGTGAGCTCCCCGTCGACGACGAGGAGGCCCGCCCCGAGGGAAGCGGCACGGCGCGTCACCTCCTCGAGGAAGCCCCGCCCCATCACGGTCGCGGGGTCGATCCGGTCGCGCCGCTGCAGTCGGGCGTCGGCGACCTCGATCCCCGAGGAACGGGCGAGCTCGCGCAGCTCCTCGAGCGACTCGCGCGCGGGGTCGGAGGCCTCCTGCGAGACCGTGACGAGGATCGCGCGGTCGCGGTCGACGGCGGCCTTCGCGCCGGGGGCCGTCCGCGCGAACTCCTCCTCGAGGGCGGCGAGGCTCTCGAGGAAGTCGGCGCGGATTGCCGTCGGAGCAAAGGGAGGGGAGAGGTCGAAGGGTTTGTCCGACCCCGGAGGCAGGAGCGTCGCGGTTCGCAGGCTCCCGAGCGAGCCGTCGCGGCCGACCTCGATCTTGACCAGGGCGTCGAGGCGGTGTCGCGAGAGCATCGCCAGCTCGTCGTGCCCGAAGCCCCCCGTCGAGAAGGCCGTCCGCACGAACCGCAGGCCGCAGAGCCGCCCCGGCGCGGTGTTGCGCGCGAGGCGGCGGGTCGGGAACGGCGCGCCGTGGGCGTCGCCGAGGGAGACGTCGAGGACGCGGCCGCGGCGGTCGACGACGATGCCGAGGCAGCGGCCGGCGTCGGAGGCGAGCCGGGCCAGCTCCCGAGCGAGCTCGTGGGTGACGGCGCGCTCCGCGTCGACCTTGCGGTGGAGGAGCCGCTCCAGCGCTCGGACCTGAGGATTCTTCAGGCCGAGAGTGCGACCGTGGACCTTGCTCAACTTCCGGGTGCGGCTGCCTCCATCGATCGGCGCCGATTCGGGCGCGAGTATAGCCCCTGCGCCGGAGGTCTCCGGCCTTGATGGCCCGAGGCAGGGGAGACTAGGGTCCCCGCCGGCTTGGGCTCGCTCCCCATCCCTCGAGTCCGGGGCCTCCCGCTCCTCCCGTTCGCCGCGGCCTCCCTCGCGGTTTCCCTCCTCGACTGCGGAAAGGCGGAGCGCCCGATCGGGACCGTGATGATGTTCCTGGAATCGGCCTACCGGGACGTCGAGGAGGGGAGGGGGGCGATCGCCGAGAAGGCAGGGACGCCGGCTCCTTCCCTCGACGGGGAGTTCAACCGGATCGGGGATCGCGCCCGGCGGATCGTCGAGCTCACCGACGAGCCGCGCTACGCGAAGCACACCTCCGACCCAGAGTTCCAGGCCTGGCGCCTCGAGCTGAAGCGGGAGGCGTTCGGGATGGCCGAGGCGGCCGGGCGGCGGGACGCGCCGGGAGTCGAGCGCGGCTGCGCGGAGGTGACGCGGATCCTCTCCGCCTGTCACCGCAAGTACCCGACCAACCCACGACAGCCGGGGCGTTGACCCGCGCCGTCCCGCTACGGCGCCGGAGGGTTCCGGACGACCGCCCCGATCGCGAGCCCGGCGAGGCCCCAGCCGACGGTCTGGTCCACGAGCGAGGCCAGCGTGAAGCTCGTCGGGAACCCGTACCAGTTCCAGTAGGACGCGTCGATCGAGACGCTCGCGAAGAAGCCGAGGAGCGCGCAGAAGCCGGCGCGGCCGAGGAAGCCGGTCCCCCCCTTCGCCGCGCGGCAGAGGAGAGCCGCCGCGACGATCGCGCAGAGGACGTTGCTCCCGAATTCGGTGAGGAGCTGCGCCGGGCGCATCGGTTCCTCCCCGCTCCTCCGGAGGATCAGGAGCCCGCTCGGTCCGTGGCGGTACTTCTCCGCCCACTCCTTCTCGATCGCCTCCTTCCGCTCGGCGCTCGCGCCCGCCGGCACCTCCATCCAGGGGAAGGAGTAGAGCCCCGGCTCGCGGACGTGCGCCTGGACTGCGCCAAGCACCGGCCCCTCGTCCGGGATCCTGCTCAGCCCCGCCTTGCCGACCGGGAGCGCCATGTGCCAGACGGCGCCCCACACGAAGTTCACGAGCCCTCCGAGCAAGCCCGCGATCAGGATCTTCTTCATTCGCGATCTCCCTCGGGGATCTTCGACCGTGCCGGAAGTTAGCGGGGAACGAGCCGGCCTGCATTCCCCCCCACCGGTCGGGCGTTCCCCCGATCGCGGTGGAACCGGCCGAGTTCGAGCTGCGCCCCGGTGGCCAGTCCGTCCTCGAAGTCGCGGGTCGCGAACCGCCCGGCCCGGTGCTCCGTTGTTACGGTCGTCCCCTCCTGCCCCGGAGGAACCGGCATGGACATGCGGTCCGTTCTGACCCTGACGTGGGCGCTCGGTTCTCTCGGCGCCTGGGCGCAGGAGCCGGCGCCTTGTCGAACTCCGGCGGGCCCCCCGCGCGCCGCCCAGCCGACCCCCCGGGCGCGGATCCGCGGGAAGGTCTTCCTCGGCGAGCGGGAGAAGGTCGCCTGCCGGGTGACCCTCTGCCTGTTCGGGGAGGGGCTCCGTGGAGAGCGGGTCGTTCCCTTGAGCTCGGGCTCGTTCGACTTGGGAGTCGAGGGGGACGCCGGCCGTCTCGAGTGGGCCCTGCTCGCGGATGGACACGACCCGGCTCGGGGCGTCGTGGAATGGGGGGCGGGCGGAGCCGCCGATCTCGGCGAGGTCATCCTCCCACGCGGCTCCGGCGTGCTCGAAGGGAGGGTGACGGACGCGAGAGGTCTGTCCGTCGCCGGGGCCACCATCCGCCTCCACGGCCGGCTCGTTCCCGCCCCGCCCCGGGTCGGGGAGCCCGAAAACTCGATGGGGACGGACGTCGCGGGCCGCTTCCGGATCGAGCGGGTGCCCGCGGGGAAGGGCTTCGTCGAGGTCCAAGCCTCGAACCTCCCCGCGATCCCCGCCGCGCCCGTCGAGATGCGGCCCTGGGATCGCCGGTGGCTCGAGCTGACTCCGCTCGTCGGATCGCTCGGGCTCTCCGTCCGGTGCGAGCGCGGCGAATGGGACCGCGCCTTCGGCCTGGGCCTGGTCGACGAGGAGCAGGGAATGCACCTCGACTGGACGGTCCGGCCGCCGCGGGAAGAGGCCTCGTGGGGGCTCTCCTGCGGGAGGTTCGCCTGAGGGGGGGAAGGGCGGATGCGCGACGTGATCGCGCTCGAGCAGGCCCGCCCCGGCGATTCTCTGCTCCCGCATGCCTACCGACCGACGGTGTCCCGGAAAGGGAAGGAGGCGGACGTGGCGGTCCTGCCGGACGGAAGGAGCGTCGTGATCCGAAACGTCCCCGCTGGAAGGTGGAAGGTCACCATCTCAGGATCGGACAGCGCGTACCCCGGGGAGGTCGCGTTGTTGCCAGGTGGACACGCGAGACTCGAGGTCGTTCTCCCCTGAGGTAACGATCGGCCGCGTGCGGCCCCGCGGCGGCGCCCCTATCATCCGCCCCCCGCGCCGCGAGAGCCGACCCCTTGCCCGATCCGCCGATCCGCCGCGTCGTCCTCCTCGTCCTCGACGGACTCGGCGTCGGCGCCTCCCCCGATGCGGCGAGATTCGGGGACGATGGGACGGACACCTTCGGCCATGCCTGCGAGACAGCCGGGGGAGCGAAGCTCCCGGTCCTCCAGGCCCTCGGCCTCGGCAATCTCCATCCCGCCCGCGGGGTTCCGCCCGCGGAGAAGCCGCGCGCGGCCTACGGCCGGATGCGCGAGGTCTCGCCCGCGAAGGACACCGTCGCCGGCCACTGGGAAATGATGGGGTGCCCGACGGAGAAGCCCTTCGCGACGTTTCCGGAGGGATTCTCTCTCGAGATCGTCGAGGCGTTCAAGAAGGCGGCCGGGGTCGCGGGGATGATCGGGAACAAGGCCGCCTCGGGGACCGAGATCATCCAGGAGTGCGGGCCCGCGCACGAGCGGACGAAGCTCCCGATCGTCTACACCTCGGCCGACTCCGTGTTCCAGATCGCCGCCCACGAGGGGGTCGTTCCTCTCACCGTGCTCTACGCTTGGTGCCTGGCGGCGCGGCGGATCCTCGACCGCTGGAACGTCGCGCGCGTCATCGCGCGGCCGTTCGTGGGGAAAGCGGGGAGCTACACCCGCACCTACAACCGCCGCGACTTCGCGATGGCCCCGCCGAGGGAGACCGTCCTCGACCGGCTCGGGGCGAAGGGGATCCCGGCCGTCGGCGTCGGCAAGATCCACGACATCTTCTCGGGCCGCGGGCTCGCGGATCCCGTCCACACCGAAGGGAACCGCGACGGGATGGCCGCCGTGGCGGGGCTCCTCGCGGACCTCGAGCGGGGACTCGTCTTCGCGAACCTCGTCGACACGGACATGCTCTACGGCCACCGGCGCGACCCGAAGGGCTTCGTGAAGTGCCTCGAGGAGTTCGACGACGACCTGCGGGTGCTCCTCGAGCGGCTCGGGCCCTCGGATCTCCTCCTGCTTACGGCCGATCACGGTTGCGACCCGACCTTCGCGAAGACGACGGACCACACGCGCGAGGATGCGCCCCTCCTCGCCTTCCGTCCCGGAGGGCCGGCCGGTCGCGACCTCGGCGTGCGCTCCACGTTCGCCGACCTCGGGGCGACGGTCGCCGAGGCGCTCGGGGTCCCCCCCCCTGCGGGGTCGCGATCCTTCCTGTCCGAAGTCGTCTAGACTCCCGTCCCGCGCGCGCTCGACGAACCGCCGGGCCCCGCGAAGCGTTGGACGCTCCCCCCGACGTCTTCCCCCGAAAGGGTGCCGGATGACCCTCCTCCCTCCGTCCGTCCTGCTCGCGCCCCTCGTCGCCGCGCTCCCCTCGGGAGAGGCGGGCGGCCTCTCCCTTTCGCTCCCGCCCCGGCTCCCCTCGCTCGACGATCTCCTGGGGGGGCAGGAGGGATCGACCCAGACGCCCGAGGTCGTGGTCGTCGCGCGGAGGTTCAAGCCCTCCCCCGAGTGGACGCAGGACCGCACCTTCCCCGGCACGCGGTTCTGGCGTCTCGACTACGGGCGGGTCGAGGTCGAGGGGTGGTGGCGCGGGAAGATCCGCGGGGGCGACGAGAACGACGTCCACCTCTATCAGGCCGAAGCGGAGTTCGGCGTCTGGCCCGGCGTCCAGCTCGACGTGTACGAAAACGTCGAGCAGGTCGAGGGGTCCTCGGCGCGGCAGGAGGGGAACCAGATCGAGGTCCGCCTCTCGCCCTTCGACTACGGCGAGGTCTTCGCGAACCCGGTCCTCTACCTCGAGGGGCACCCCCGTCACTTCGAGTCGGACGTCTGGGAGACCCGGCTCCTCTTCGGCGGGGAGCTCGCTCCGAGGTGGATCGGCGCGTCGAACCTGAAGTACGAGCGCGAGACGGGCGGGGCCTTCGCGGTCGAGTACGGAGTGACGGGAGGGGCCTCCTACGAACTGGCGAAGGACGCGCTACGCCTCGGAGCGGAGGCGAAGTTCGAGATCGCGCGGGAGGCGGGCACCCGGGCCGCCGGATCCTTCGCCGCTGGACCCAACCTGCTCTGGCGGCCGTTCGGCCACGGGCTAAAGGTCATGTTCACGGGCTTCTTCGGGATCGATCGCGATGCCCCCGACTTCGAGCCGGTCCTCATCCTCGGGACCCAGTTCTGACCGCGCGCGCGGACGAAGGGCCCGCTTCGCCCTTCTCCCGCGATCGGCCGCTGCGATCGCGGTCCTCCTCCCCGCTTCGGGGTGCTCGACGCCGGGGGCCGGACGAGCGCTCCCTGCCGCGCCTGCGAAAGCCGCGACCGCCGGAGCCGAGGGGTCGCTCTCGGAAGGAACTCGGCCCGAGCCGGTCCGGCCGGATGCGTCTTCGCGGGCGAGGGTCGAAGGGGACGCGAGTTCGGGGCCGGCCGGCCGCACGGGGCGCCGGGCGTCCGGGGACGCCCTCTGGGGGAGTGGGACCTACGTCGTTCCTCGTCCCGCCTACCTCCCCCCGAGGCCCGACCCGAACGCCTCCCCTCCCCCCTCCTATCCCGAGGGGGCGCGGCGGAGGGGAGAGGAGGGTTGCGCGAAAGTTCTCGCCAGGGTGGCCCCGGACGGGTCGGTCCTCGAGGCGCGCGTCGAGGGCTCCTCCGGCTTCCCCCGCCTCGACGGCGCCGCTCTCGAGGCGATCCGGCGGTGGCGCTTCCTCCCGGCGCTCGACGGTGAGGGTCGGCCCGTCGCCGGGGAGGCGCTCGTCCCGTTCCGGTTCGCTCTGGAGCCGTAGGAGAGGGGCGGGCTTGTGCCGGCGCGCCCGCCTCGGCATATAGGGCCTCTCGCCGCTTCCTCCCCGCGAAGGCCGGACGGTCGGGGGGGCGAACCCCGAGGGGGCGGCTCCCGATTCTCCTCCCGGGGCCCCTCGGGAGCGGCGGACCAAACTCGCCCTCGTGCGGCCGCAGGACCTGATCCGGATCAAGCGCGACGGCGGTGCGCTGAACGCCGAGCAGATCCGCGCCTTCGTCCGCGGGGTGACGAGCGGCGAGGTCCCCGACTACCAGGCCGCCGCCCTTCTCATGGCGGTCTTCCTGCGCGGGATGAACCGCGACGAGACGGTCGCGCTCACCCGCGCGATGCTCGAGTCGGGGAGCCGCGCGGACCTCTCCTCGATCCCCGGCGTCAAGGTCGACAAGCACTCGACGGGGGGCGTCGGGGACAAGACCTCGATCCCGCTCGCGGCGCTCGTCGCGGCCTGCGGCGTCCCGGTGCCGATGATCTCGGGGCGGGGGCTCGGGCACACCGGAGGGACGCTCGACAAGCTCGAGTCGATCAAGGGGTTCCGGACCGACCTCTCGATCCCCGAGTTCGTCGAGACGGTGCGGAAGGTCGGCGCCTGCCTGATCGGCCCGACGGCGGACCTCGCCCCGGCCGACAAGAAGCTCTACGCGCTGCGCGACGTCACCGGGACGGTCGAGTGCGCGCCGCTCATCGCCTCCTCGATCCTCTCGAAGAAGGCGGCCGAGGGGATCGACGCTCTCGTCGTGGACGTCAAGACCGGGAGCGGCTCGTTCCTGAAGGGGTTCGACCGCGGCCGCGAGCTCGCCCGGACGATCGCCGAGGTCGGGACGGGGCTCGGGCTCAAGGTCGTCGCGTTCCTGACGGACATGGACCAGCCCCTCGGTCACGCGGTCGGGAACGCCCTCGAGGTCGAGGAGTCGATCGCGTGCCTGCGCGGGAAGGGCCCGCCCGACCTCGAGGCGCTCGTCGTCGAGCTGGCGGCCGAGATGCTCGTCCTTGCGGGCTCGGCGAAGCTGATCGAGGCGGCGCGGGAGAGGATCCGCTTCGCCATCCGCGACGGCTCGGGGCTCCGCAAACTCCGCGAGATCGTCGTCGCGCAGGGGGGGCAGGGAAGAGTCGTCGACGAGCCCGAGCGCCTGCCCCGCGCGGAGTCCTCGACCCCCTTCCCCTCCCCCTCGGCCGGGTTCGTGACGGCGATCGACGCGGAGGCGATCGGCCTCGCCGCGATGGCGCTCGGCGCGGGGCGCCGGCGCGTCGAGGACCGGATCGATCCGGCGGCGGGCATCGTCCTGCGCAGGAAGCTCGGCGAGCGGGTCGAGGCGGGCGAGCCGCTCCTCGAGTTCCGCCACGCGGCGAAGACGCCCCTCGACGAGGCGCGCGCCCACGTCGCGCGCGCCTACCGCTTCGGGCCCGCGCCGCCGCCCGCCCGCCCGGTCGTGCTCGGGAGGATCCTCGGGTGAGGAAAGCGCGTCGGTGAGGAGGGAGGCCGTGGGAGGGAGGGGGTTGCGGGAGGGCCTCGTTCCGATCCTCGCCGCGGCGGTCCTCCTGCTCGTCGAAGCGGCGCCGGCGCAGGAGACGGGCGCGCCCTCGGGCGTGTCCCTGCCGCACGAGGCGGCGGACCTCTCCGTCCGGCTCCGGAGCGCCGTCGGCTACGTCGCGATGATCGGGATCGCCTTCGCCTTCTCGAGAGCGCGGCGGGCGATCGCGAGGCGGACGGTCCTCTGGGGGATCGGCCTCCAGTTCGCCTTCGCCCTCGTCGTTCTCCGGCTCCCCTCGATCGGCCGGCCCTTCTTCGACGGGGTGGGCTCGGTCTTCGACCGGCTCCTCAAGTTCACGGGAGAGGGAGCCCGTTTCGTCCTGGGCTCCCTCGCCGTCGGGCCGGGGGAGGGGGGGACGATGGGGTTCATCTTCGTCACGCAGGTCCTCCCGACGATCATCTTCTTCGCCTCGTTGATGACGGTGCTCTACCACCTCGGGGTGATGCAGCTCGTCGTCGGGGCGATGGCGAAGCTGATGCAGGTGACGATGCGGACTTCGGGCGCCGAATCCCTCTCCGCCGCGGCCAACATCTTCGTCGGCCAGACCGAGGCTCCGCTTCTCGTCAAACCCTTCGTCGGGCGGATGACCGCCTCGGAGCTGATGGCCGTGATGGTCGGAGGCTTCTCGACGATCGCGGGCGGGGTCATGGCAGCCTACATCGGGTTCCTCCGGCCCCGCTTCCCGGACATCGCCGGTCACCTCCTCGCGGCGAGCGTGATGAACGCGCCGGCCGGCCTCCTCCTCGCGAAGATATTCCTCCCCGAGACCGGGGAGCCCGAGACGCGGGGGAAGCTCCGGATCCATGTCGAGCGCCCCGACGCGAACGTGATCGGCGCGGCCGCGCGCGGGGCAGGCGAGGGAGTCACCCTCGTCCTCAACGTGACGGCGATGCTCCTCGCGTTCACGGGGCTGATCGCGCTGCTCAACGCCCTCCTCGGATGGGCCGGAGGGCACGTCGGGATCGGCGGCCTTACGCTCCAGTCCCTCCTCGGCTCGGTCCTGCGCCCGATCGCGTGGCTCCTCGGCGTGAACTGGGGGGAGGCCGGGGCGGTCGGGGGCCTCCTCGGCGAGAAGATCGTGCTGAACGAGTTCGTCGCCTACTCCCACCTCGGCGACGGGCTCGCGAAAGGGACGCTCGCCCTCACCGACCGTTCGGTGACGATCGCCTCCTACGGCCTCCTCGGGTTCGCGAACTTCGCCTCCATCGCGATCCAGATCGGCGGGATCGGCGGGCTCGCGCCGGAGCGGCGCGGCGACCTCGCGCGCCTCGGCCTCCGCGCGATGATCGCCGGGACGCTGGCCGCCTACATGTCCGCGGCGATCGCCGGCATCCTCGTCTAGTGCCGGCCGCGCCCGACCTGCCCGCCCGCGTGCGGGCCGCCGCGGCGGCGCTGGAACGCGCGGCGAAGGAGCCGCCGAAGGTCGGGGTCGTCCTGGGCTCGGGCCTCGGGGCGTTCGCCGAGTCGCTCGAGGGGGCGCGAGCCCTCCCCTACGCGAAGGTCCCCCACTTCCCCCGCCCCGCCGTTGCGGGCCACGCCGGGCGCGCCGTCTTCGGGCGCTGCGCGGGCGTCCCCCTCGTCGCCCTCGAGGGGCGCGCCCACTTTTACGAGGGCCATCCCCTCGACCTCGCGACGCTCCCGGTGCGGGCGCTCGCCGCCCTCGGCGCGAAGGCGCTCGTCCTGACGAACGCGGCGGGAGGGATCCGCTCGGACCTGCGCCCCGGGGACCTCATGGTGGTCGTCGACCACCTGAACCTCCTCGGCGCGAACCCCCTCCGCGGCCCCCACGACGAGCGGCTCGGTCCGCGCTTTCCCGACCTCACGCGGGCCTACGACCCCGTCCTCGTCGAGGCGCTGCGCGCGGCGGCCCACGATTGCGCGTTCGAGGTCCGCCGCGGCGTCTACGCGGCGATGACGGGCCCCTCCTACGAGACGCCCGCGGAGGTCCGCATGCTCCGCACGCTCGGGGCCGACGCGGTGGGGATGTCGACCGTGCCCGAGGTGATCGTGGCCCGGCAGTGCGGGATGCGCGTCGCCGCGGTTTCCGCGATCACGAACATGGCGGCGGGAATCACCGGGCGAGCGCTCTCCCACGAGGAGGTGCTCGAGTCGGGGCGCCGGATCGCCGACCGCCTCACGCGGCTGCTGCGGGCGGCGGTCCCGAGGATCGCGACCGCCTGAGGAGCCGTCGCGTCGGCGGGCGCCCTCAGGAGGCGGTCTCGCCGCCGAGCCCGCACGACGCCTCTTCCACCGCGCACGTGACGAGGCTTCGATCGACCCCCACGGCGTCCGCGATCTCCCGGAGGATGCGCATCTCCCCTTCGGAGGCCTGTCGGTCCGCCCGCACGATCACGCAGAGGTCGCGAATCACCTGGACGCGGCGCAGCGGCGGGACGAGACGGCGGACCGCCTCGATCCGGCTCGGCAGGTCCTCGCGGATTCGTTCCGGGTCGATCCGCGGAGGGACCGACCCCGGGCCGAGGAGGCGCTCGAGCGCGGCCATCGCCTCCTCGGACACCGCGCCGGAAGCCGCGGCGATCGCGATCCCCCCCGCGAAGAGGAGCCGGCGCATCGCCTCGGCGGCCTCCGAACGCTCGCGGAGGTAGCTCGGATCCATGAGGGTCATCAGCTCCTGCACCCGCGCCTCGAGCTCGGCCCGCGGGATCCCGCCGGGGACGAGCGCCTCGGAGCCCGCGAAGAGGTCGGCCGCCCGGAGGCGGAGGGGGCTGAAGGGATGGGTCGCGAACCAGTCGCTGCGCAGCGGCTCGTCGGCGCGCGCGAGCCGGTTCGCCTCTCGCTCGAGGTCGGCCGCCTGGGCGAGGAACTGGTCGATCCGGACGCGGACGCGCCCTCCGCGGAGCCCCGAGGCGAGCTTGAAGAGGGCGCGTGCCGCCGGGTCGATCCCCCCCGCGCAGAGGACGCCCGCCCGGTCGGCGGAGATCTCCGCGTGTCGCTGCCAGGCGAAGAGCCGGAGCGCGAGGTCCGGGCCGACGGCGGCGGCGCCCGAGAGGAGGTAGGCGACGGGGAGGCGGTGGTGCTCGAAGACGTGGTGGCCGAGCTCGTGACCCACCACGAAACGCAGCTCGTCGGCTTCGAACGACTCGAGGAGGCTCGAGGAGAGGAGCACGAAGAGGCGCCCCGATTCCGGTCGGACCGATCCCGCGTTGAAGAGCGGGCCCGGGTAGACGTAGGTCTCGACGGGGGGCTCGAGCGCGAGCCCGGTCCGGCACGCCTCGACGATCGCGTGGACGTCGGGGGCCGCCTCCGGCGTGAGGCGGAGCGCCGTGCCGAGGAGCTGGCGCCGGGCCCCCGCGTCCCCGGCGCCGGCCTCGAAGGTCTCGATCTCCCGGCGGATCCGCGGCTCGGCGAGGAGGATCTCGGCGAGATCGCGGTCCCCCTGGGCGATCAGGTCCGCGCGAGGCACGGGGCCGAGTGTAGCGCGCCGCGCCGCTATCGTCCGGCCGGCCGCGAAGCGGCGGCGAGGCGCTCCCTCGCGAGGGCGATCTTGCGCCGCGCGTCGGCGCCGAAGCGGGAGGGGTCGAGGGCGATCGCCCCCTCGAACGCGTGGATCGCATCCTCGAACTGCCCCTCGAGCGCGAGTCGGTCGCCGAGCGCGATCTGGATGCCGCCGTAGCGGGGCTCGAGCGCCCGGGCCTGATGGACGTCCTCGAGGAACGCGTCGAGATCGCGCTTCTCGAGGTGGACCTCGGCGAGCGAGACCCAGGCCTCGGCCGTCGGGAGGAGGGCGATCTGGCGCCGCAGCGTCGCCTCCGCTTCGTCGAACCTCCGCAGCGCCCGGTCGAGCCGGGCGACCTGCGCGAGGGCGAGGAGATCGTCGGGAGACCGCTGGAGGACGTCGCGGAGAAGCGCCTCCGCCTCCTCGAACTTCTTCGCGTCGAGGAGGCCGCGCGCGCGGAGGACGTCGTAGAAGACCGGCATCATGTCCTTCGGGTCCGGGCGGCGAGCCCCGCCCGGCGCGGAGGCGGCGGCCTCGGAGAAGTAGCCGAGGGCGGCGAGCCGCGCGCGCTCCTCGGGGTCCGGCGACGCGGCGGACCCCGGCATCGCCACCTGCGGGTCCTCCCGGAATCGCCGCTCGAGGCGCGCGCGGAGGGCGCGGGCCGCGACCGGGTTCTCGCGGAAGAGGTTGCGGGTCTCCCCCGGGTCGGAGCGGAGGGCGTAGTACTCGGGGCTCGGAGCCTCGACGAACTTGTCCTCGAGCCGCCGCAGGGCGTGGAGCGGGCTCCAGCCGCAGGCGTAGAGGGGACCGAAGGTCTCGAGGTACAGGGGGCGGTCCGGTTCGCGGGGCGGGCGGACGAGGCTCTCCCCGTCGAGGCCGGGCGGGACCGGGAGGGCGAGGAGGTCGAGGACGGTGGGGAGGATGTCGACGCTCCCCGCCGCCCGGTCGGAGACGCGCGCGCCCCGCCGCGCTCCCGGCGGCACGAAGACGAGGGGCACCCGCATCGTCGCGTCGTAGAGGAGGAAGGAGTGCGTCTGCTCGCCGTGTTCCCCGAGCCCCTCGCCGTGGTCGGCCGTGAACACGAGGAGCGTCCTCCCCAGGAGCCCGCGGGCCTCGAAGCCGCGGAGGAGGCGGCCGAGCTGCAGGTCGACGAAGGCGATCTCCCCGTCGTAGCGCTCCTCGAGGGTCGAGCCCCCGAACGGCGGGGGGGGCTCGTAGGGGATGTGGGGATCGAAGTAGTGGACCCAGAGGAAGACCGGGCCCGTGCCCACCCGGCGGTCGAGCCACGCGAGGGCCGCGTCCGTGACCCGGTCCGCCGGACGCTGGGCGATCAGGGCGGGGGCACCCTCCCCTTCGAGCGGGACCATCTCGTCGTCGTAGCTCCCGAACCCCTGTCCGAGGCCGTAGCGCGAGTCGAGGACGAAGGCGCCGACGACCGCCGCCGTGTCGTAGCCCGCGGCGGCGAGCCTCTCGGCGAGGGTCGTACGGTCCTCGGGGAGCGAGAAGATCCCGTTGTTCCGGACGCCGTGGTGCGGGGGCTCGAGGCCGGTGAGGATCGTCGCGTGGGACGGGAGGGTGATCGGGGCGGCGGCGATCGCCGTATCGAAGCGAACCCCGCGGGCCGCGAGGTCGTCGAGGACGGGCGTGCGCGCCGCCGCGTGCCCCGCGAAGCCCAGGCGGTCGGCACGCAGGGTGTCGACCGTCACGAGGAGGAGATTCGCGCCCCGGGCCGCCCCCGGCTCCCACCCCGCGCCGGATCGGGAGCAGGAGAAGAGCGGAAGGAGGACGACCGGAGCGAACCGGAGGCGCCGTCGCACGCTTCCTCGGGCGGGGCCGCGACCCCTCGTCTAGAGGGGGGGCTCGGGGTGGGGAGAGATCTCCGGCTCCGGGGCGGACTCGATCCGCGCCCGGCGCGCGGGGCCCGCCGTCTCGATCCCGCGGCGGGAGTTCCGGATGAACTCGATCAGGTGGGCGACCTCGGGGACCGCGGCCAGCTCCTCGAGACGGGCGAGCGCCTCGGGGATCGTGAGGTTCGATCGGTAGAGGAGCCGGAAGGCGCGCCGGATCGCGATGCGCCGCTCCGAGGGAAGGCCCGCCCGCCGGAGGCCGACGGTGTTCGGGCCGTAGACCCGGCAGGGGCGCTGGCCCGCGGCGAGGAGGTAGGGCGGGATGTCGCGGCTCACCGCCGAGAGTCCGCCGATCATCGCGAGGGTCCCGATCGTCGTGAACTGATGGATCGCGACGCTCCCGGAGATCACGACCCGGTCCTCGATCGTGATGTGGCCCGCGAGGAGGGAGGAGTTCCCGAGAATGACCCCGTTCCCGATCGTGCAGTCGTGCGCGACGTGGCAGAGGGCCATGAGGAGGTTGTCGTCGCCGATCCGCGTCACGCTGCCGTCCGTCGATCCGCGGTGCACCTGGCAGTACTCGCGGAAGACGTTGCGGTCGCCGATCTCGACGCGACTCGGCTCCCCCCTGTACTTCTTGTCCTGGGGGATGTTCCCGATGACCGCTCCGACGTGGATCTCGTTCGACGTCCCGATCGTCGTCCCCCGCCCGACGAAGACGTGGGCCTGGAGGGTCGTGCCGGGTCCGATCCTCGCCCCGGGCTCGATCACGCAATAGGGGCCGACCTCGACGTCCGGCGCGAGCTCGGAGCCGGGGTGAAGAATGGCCGTCGGGTGGATGGCCAAGGCAGATCCCCTCGGTCGATCCCATCTTGTCCGGGCCTTCCGGCTCCGGTCAACCCCGGAAGGGATCGCGCATGGGGCCGACATCCTCCGCTCCCTGGACCCGGGAAGCCCGTGGCTTACGGATGGCATCCGGGGCTGCGTGCTTGTCCGGCCCCCGCGGCCCCCCACTACCCGCCTGCGAGTCCGGGGGAGCGCCTCTCGCATGCCGATCGAAGGAATTTCGGATGGACATGACATGACCCGTTGTCAGGAAGAGACTTGCGAGCGAGATCTCGTTCGCGGTCTGCGGGTTCCGCTTGGAGCAGGGGCCGGGGTGTTGTAAAGGGGACTCCGAATCGCTTTTTCCAGACTTCGTGCCGAGCCGCAAAGAGCCTGTCGGGAGGGGTCCTGGGGACGCGAAGATCCTCGCGCGCCTGATCGGCCTGATGGCGAGGGGACTCGGCACGAGCCCCCTGACGGCGAGGGAGGGAGAGAGCCTTCGCGCCGCGGCGGGCGCTCTCTTCCCGACGATCCAGAAGGGAGTGACCGAGGCCTTCCGGAAGCGCGGACAGGCGCCGAGCCCCCGCGTCTCCTTCGCTCCCGAGGGGATCCCCGAGACGATCACCTCCTTTGCCTCGCTCGGGTTCGACCTCACCGCCTCGCTCGGGCTCGAGCATCCTCCATGGCAGGGGCTCGAGATCGGCGCCTACTTCGCCTACGACGCGGCGGGCTATCGGGACCGGCTCGTCTGGGGAGTGAGCGGCCGGGGCGACAAGGAGTGGGTCGAACGCTGCGTCGAGATCCTGCGGCCGAAGCGGCGCCCCGACGAGCCGTTCATCCGGACCGGCGAGCCGATGTACGCCGGAGGCGAGTTCGGCTGGTACGTGCTCTGGGCGTGGGATTGCACGCCGGAGGCGTTCGGCTCCGCGAGCGAGGCCTCGCTCGCCGAGGAGATCCGCGCGCGTCTGGAGAACCTCGTCTCCCGTCTGGTCCGGACGCGGACGGGGTCCGCGGCTGGACACTCGCGAAAGAGGGGCTGACCCGCCGCGCGGTTCCCGCCGGGGACGCGGGGTCCTTATGATCGTCGCCCCGGGGCCCCCGGGATCATCGAATGGCGGTTTCGGATTCGGAACGCGCGGAGATCCTCCGCCGGATCGTGGGTCAGGTGGCACGGCGCTCGCTCGCGCCGGCGGAGCCCTCCGCTCCTCCCTCCGCGGCGCCCCCGCCTCCCCCGCGGAGGGAGGGGGGTAGGGCTGCGGGGTGGACGTCCGCGCGAAGCCGACCGCTCGTCTCGGCGGACTCGCTTCGCGACCTCGGTCCCGGCTCGACCGTGCGCGTCCCCGAAGGGGCGCTGCTGACGCCCCTCGCCCGCGACCTTGCCTCGGACCGCCGGATCTCCCTCGTCCCGGAAGACGCTCCCGCGGCCCCCGTCGCGGCGCCGCGCGGGACGCCGGCGATCCCGCCGGGGTCGCGGATCGCCCTCGGCGCCGACCACGCCGGGTACCGACTCAAGGAGGCGCTCCGGGCCTATCTTCACCCGCTCGGCTACGACGTGCGCGACTTCGGCACGGCGGGCGAGGCGGCGGTCGACTACCCCGACTTCGCCCGCGCCGTCGCGGAGGCCGTCGCGCGGGGAGAGTGCGCCGTCGGCATCCTCGCCGACGGAGGGGGCGTCGGATCGGGGATCGCGGCGAACAAGGTCCCGGGCGTCCGCGCGGCGCCCTGCCCCGACGCGGCGACCGCGCGCAGCGCGCGCGAGCACAACTTCGCCAACGTGCTCTGCCTCCCTGCCCGGGGAATCGACGAGGCGAGGGCGAGAGAGGTCGTCGCGGCCTTCCTCGAGACCGCGACCGGCGGGGAACGGCACGCCCGCCGCGTCGGCAAGATCGGGGCGATCGAGCGGGCCTACCTTCGCCCCTCGGCCGTGCCCCCGGGTTGATGGCTCCGGCCGTGGACGCCCTCACGCTCACGCGCGAAGAGTTCGAGCGCCTCGTCGCCGACGTTGCCCGCCTCGCGATCGAGGTCGCGCCGCAGGCCGCCGATCCGCGCAGCACCTGCCAGTGCCGGTCCTTCTGCACGCAGATGTGTCCCGAGCGGCTCGAGAACATCGTGGCCCACGGCGCGGACCGCATCGGCATGCACGTCGCGTTCCCGGCGACGGCGAAGGATCTCGCCCGGCGAATCGACCACACCCTCCTCAAGCCCGACGCCACTTACGCGGAGATCGACCGGCTCTGCGCCGAGGCGCGAGAGTACGGATTCGCCTCCGTCTGCGTGAACCCCGTCCACGTCCGCCGCTGCGCCCGCAGCCTCCGAGGTTCCCCGGTCCTCGTCTGCGCCGTCGTCGGCTTCCCCCTCGGCGCGAACCACCCCGACGAGAAAGCCTACGAGGCGCGCCGGTGCCTCGCCGAGGGGGCGTGCGAGATCGACATGGTGATCAACGTCGGCGCGCTCAAGTCGGGGGACGACGCGCTCGTCCGGAGCGACATCGAAGGGGTCGTCGCGGCCTGCCACGAGACCGGGGCCGCGACGAAGGCGATCCTCGAGACGTGCCTCCTCTCGGAGGAAGAGAAGGTCCGCGCCTGCCGCCTCGCCAAGGAAGCGGGCGCGGACTACGTGAAGACCTCGACCGGGTTCGCCGCGGGGGGCGCGACGCCCGAGGACGTCGAGCTGATGCGGCGCGCCGTCGGCCCGGCGGTCGGCGTGAAGGCCGCGGGGGGGGTCCGGGACCTCGAGACCGCGATGAAGATGATCCGATCGGGAGCGACGCGGATCGGCGCGAGCGCGGGGGTGCGGATCGTGCGCGAGGCGGCCGGAGAGAAGGCAACCGCGGCGGCCGCGGCCGCGCCGCGTTCCACCTGACGGACGGGAGGCAACGTGGCGGCGGCGGTTCCCGCGGGAAGGTCGGACGGCCGCTCCCCGGCGCCCGCCGGGGGCCGGGACTTCTACTGGTACGGCCCGCGCCGTTTCTCGGGCGCGCGCGCGCGACATCTCGCCGCCGTCCACGCCTTCGCGCGGGTCGCCGACGACCTCGCCGACGAGACCCCTTGCGCCGGCGAGGCGCTCGGGAGGCTCGATCGCCTCGAGGCCGAGCTCGACGGAGCGCTCGACGGCTCCCCCTCGGCCGCCCTCGCCCCCCTCGCGGAGGCGGTCCGCGCTCACGGCGTTCCCCGGCGCGACCTCGCCGAGCTCCTCGCGGGCCTCCGCTCCGACTGCACCCGCCGAGAGTTCGGGACCTACGAGGAGCTCCTCGGCTACTGTCGGCTCGCCGCGAATCCCGCCGGGCGCATCGCGCTCCGGATCTTCGGGGCGCTCGATCCCTCGAACGAGGCGTGCTCCGATCGCGTCTGCACGGGGCTCGCCCTGGCGAACTTCTGGCGCGACGTCGGCCCCGACCTCGACCGGGGACGGATCTACCTCCCGCTCGAGGACCGGGAACGCTTCGGCGTGACGGCGGAGGCTCTCCGGGCGCGTCGGGTCGACGCCCCTTTCCGCGCGCTTCTCTCCTTCGAGGTCGAACGGGCCCGGATGCTCCTCGAAAGGGGGCGCCCCCTCGCGGGGCGGGTCCCGCGCCCCCTCGCCTGGCGCGTCGAGGCGTTCGTCCGCGGCGGGCTCGACCTCCTGCGGCGGATCGAGGCGGCGGACTTCGACGTCTTCGCGCGGCGTCCACCGATCGGGCGATTCTGGAAGGCCCGCGTCGCCGCGGCGGCATGGATCCGGACCGCCTTCGCGAGGGCGGGGCGGTGAGGCTCGAGGACTCCTTCCGCTTCTGCCGGGCGGCGGCGCGCCGCGAGGCGCGCAACTTCTACGCGACCTTCCTCCTCTCCCCCCCCGCGAAGCGCGACGCCCTCTGCGCGGTCTACGCCACCCTCCGGGCGCTCGACGACGTGGCCGACGGAGCGGGCCCCGTCGAGGAGAAGCGGCGGGCGCTGCGCGACTGGCGGGAGGCGCTCGACGGCGCGAGGGACCCGGCGGGCTACCCGAGCCTCCCCGCCCTCCTCGAGACGGCCCGGCGGTTCGAGATCCCGGCCGAGCACTTCCGCCTCCTCGTCGGCGGAGTCGAGATGGACCTCGACGTGCGGCGGTACCCAGCCTTCCGCGACCTCTCCGACTACTGCTACCGCGTCGCCTCCGTCGTCGGGCTGATCTGCGTGCGCATCTTCGGCGGGCGCGACGAGCGCGCGCGCCCCCCGGCCGAGGCGTGCGGCCTCGCCTTCCAACTGACGAACATCCTCCGCGACGTGGCCGAGGACGCCGCGCGGGGGCGGATCTACCTGCCCCTGGAGGACCTCGCCCGGTTCGGCTGCAGCGAGGAGCAGGTCCTGCGCGGGGAGTGGGACGAGCGCTTCGCGGAGCTCATGCGGTTCGAGGCGGCCCGCGCTCGCGCCTTCTACGAGGAGGCGCGCGTCCTCCCTCCCCTCGTCAACTGGTCGGGACGGACGACCCTTCGGGCGATGATCGGTTTCTACCGCGGGATCCTCCGGACGCTCGAGCGACGAGACTTCCGCGTCTTCGGCCCGCGCGTGCGGCTCTCGGGCCTCGAGAAGGCGCGCGTCGTCGCGGCGGCGCTGGCGCGCAACCTCTGGCCCGAGCCCGCCCCCGCGCCGTGAGCCGTCGCCGCCGCCCGGCGGTCGTGCTCTTCGGCGTGCTCGACGACCTGGTTCGCGCGTTCGAGGCGGCCGGCCTCGACGGCGCGGTCGAGTGGTCGGACCGGATCTGGTTCCGCGTGGGTCGCGGCGCGCCCTTCTGGATCCGGCCCGCTCCCCCGCCCGGGCCTCTCCGCTTCGACCCCGACCTCTCGCGCTTCCGGGCGCTCACGCCCGCCGAGCGGCTCGCCGCGCAGCGGGCCCTCGCGCGGATCGTCCGCGGGAGGATGCAGCCGGCGGCCGGCATCGACCTCGCCGCGCACCTCCGGGCGACCGGCGTCGCGGGACGGGTCGTCGACCGCCTCTTCCGCCCTCTCGTCGAACTCGCGTTCGGGAGACGCCTCGAGGAGGTCCCGGCTCCCGAAGGGGTCGGGTGGCTGGGCGCCTTCTTCACGCGCTCGGCGCGCTCGGCGCGGATCGGGGTCGTGCGTCCGCCCGCCGGCCGCACGAAGCGGAGATGACCAGCGCGTTCCGCGTCCTGGTCTTGCGCCTGCGGGCGGCTCCCCCGCGCTCCGGGGAGCACTGGCTCACGCGGTTCGTCTTCCTCCGCCTCCTCGGCCTCGTCTACTTCTTCGCTTTCCTCTCCCTCGCGAACCAGGTCCTCCCCCTGATCGGAAGCCGCGGGCTTCTCCCCGCGCGCATCTACCTCGAGGCCGTCCGGGAGGGGGGCGTTTCTCCGTGGCAGGAGCTGCCGACCCTCTTTTGGTTCTCGCATTCGGACGCGAACCTGCAGGCGGGGGCCTGGATCGGCGTCGGCCTCTCCCTCCTCCTCCTCGCAGGGCTGGCGAACGCGCTCCTCCTCGCCGCGCTCTGGGCCCTGTACCTCTCGTTCGTCCACGTCGGCCAGGTCTGGTACGGGTACGGCTGGGAGATCCAGCTCCTCGAGACGGGCTTCCTCGCGATCTTCCTCTGTCCGCTCCTCGACCCGCGCCCCTTCCCGCGCCTCCCTCCCCCCTTCCCGGTCCTCCTTTGTCTGCGCTGGCTGATCGTCCGGATCATGCTCGGCGCCGGGCTCATCAAGATCCGCGGCGACTCCTGTTGGCGCGACCTCACCTGCCTCCTCTACCACTACGAAACGCAGCCGATCCCCAACCCGCTCTCGAGGCTGCTCCACTTCCTCCCGCCCTGGATCCACCGCCTCGAGTGTCTCGGCAACCACCTCGTCGAGCTCGTCGCCCCCGCCTTCGCCTTCGGGCCGGCCGCGGCGCGTCGCATCGCGGGCCTCCTCTTCGTCGCCTTCCAGCTCTTCCTGATCCTCAGCGGGAACCTCTCCTTCCTGAACTACCTCACGATCGCGCCCGCGCTCGCCTGCCTCGACGACGGGGTGTGGCGGCGGATCCTGCCGCGGCGGCTCGTCGCGGCGGCCGACCGCGCGCGCGAGATCGCGCGGCCTTCGAAGGCCCACCGGGTCGCGGCGCTCCTCCTCGCGGGCCTCGTCGCGGTCCTGAGCTTCTGGCCCGTCCGGAACCTCCTCTCGTCGCGCCAGATGATGAACACGTCGTTCAACGCCCTCCACCTCGTCAACACCTACGGCGCCTTCGGGAGCGTCGGGCGGGAGCGGAGCGAGATCGTCCTCGAGGGGACGGACGAGGAGGCGATCGGGCCCGACTCGCGCTGGCGCGCGTACGAGTTCAAGGCGAAGCCCGGCGATCCGGAGCGCGCGCTCCCGGTCGTCGCTCCCTACCACTACCGGGTCGACTGGCAGGTCTGGTTCGCGGCGATGTCGACGCCGGGGCGCCACGCCTGGCTCGTCCACCTCGTCTGGAAGCTCCTCCACAACGACCGCGGCGCGCTCTCCCTCCTCGCGAACGACCCGTTCCCGGACGCGCCGCCCCGGTTCATCCGGGCGGAGCTCTACCGTTACAAGTTCACCCGCCCGTTCCGCGGCGGGCCGTACTGGGAGCGGGCCCGGATCGGTTCCTGGCTGCCGCCGATGTCGACGGACGACCCGCGGATCCGCGAGTTCCTCGGCGCGCGCGGCCTCCTCGAGGACGCGAACGAGAAGGAGATCGGTCCGAATGAGCCTCGGGGTCCGAGGTGAGGCCTCCGCCCTCGAGCGGGCTATCATCTCGGGCGGCCGCGCGGGAGGGCGGGAGCCATTTCCGCCGATTCCTGCCGGAGGCGTGTCGCGCGATGCGGAGATCCCAGCCTCGACTTCTCTTGGCTGGGCTCATGAGCGCCTCGGTGGTCGTGGTGTTGTTGCTATCCCTTGGGCCGTTCCTTCGGCCGCCCGAGCCGCTCGTCTCCGTGAAGACCCCTGCCCCCGAGGCGACATCCTCGGAGACTCCGCCGACCCCGCCCGCCCCCGTTCCGCCTCGGGCCGAGTTGCGGCCCGCGGTCGCTTCGGGTGTTTTGGCGCCTGAGGCTCGGCCGGCCTCGGTTCCTGGAGCGGAGGAGGGAAGGACTGGACGACTCCGGGTGCGCGTCCGCGATCCCTGGGATCGGCCGGTTTCCGCGGATGTCCGTGTTGTCTCGATGACGGGAGGGGGGGCGACTCCTCCGACCCCGGAGCACGTGGGATTCTCGGATCCGCCATCGTCTGCGGCTCCTGGTGCGGGCGTCCCCAAGCCTGAAATCGGCGGTGGCGCCGGAGTCGCGTCGGCAAGAACGGATGCCGAGGGGACGGTGGCATTCCTCCTCCCGCTCGCCGTCCCCTTCCGTCTCGAGGCGAAGGCACGGGCCGACCTCTTCGAGCCCTGGACCAAGGAGGCTGTCTACGCTGACTGGGGTGAAGCCCTCGTGACGCTGACGGCGAAGTGTGGCCGGATCACCGGTCGAGTCGTTTCGGCGGAGAGCGGGGATCTGCTCAAGATCGTCGCCCTCACTTCCGCCGTCTCCACCGAGAGCCTCCACTGGTTCTCGACACAAAGCCTCGAGGGCGGTCGGTTTGACCTTCTCGCTCCCGCGGGCAAGGTGGACCTCGAGGCGGCCGCACCTGGTCGCGAGCGCACGGCGAAGCCGGTTTCCGTTGCGGCCGATGAGTGGGTGCAGGGCGTCGAGATCGCGCTCCCCCTCGAGCCCCAGGCTCTCCTTTCCGGGCGGGTGGTAGACGATGCAGGGATCGCGGTGGCGGGCGCAAGGGCGTCCCTTCGCGCGATCGTCATCCAGAAGGTCGGCGGGGGGACGACCCTGATGAATCAGGACATCGGCCGAGTAGAGACGGACCTCGAAGGGAAGTTCGTGTTCTCCAACCTGACCCCCTGTGGCCACCTGCTCTCCGTCAGCGCGGAGGGGTTCGAACCTACGGGTCCGATCGCCTTGGAGGTCGCCGCCGAAGGGGCGGTGCTGGAGGTCGTTCTCGCACGTGCGGGTCATCTCCTGGTGCGGGCCGTCGGTCCCGAAGGGAACGTCCTGGGCCCAGCCCGGATCGTCCTTCGGCGGGGGGACGGATTCGCGCTCGAGGCGAAGCAAGAATCGTGGGGGCTTTCCCTCTCGCGCCAGCGTCGAAACTTCCGCGTCCACGGAGCCGTTCCCCCGACTCGCGAGGTCGCCGAGACTCGGGAGGGAGAAGCGGTCCCGAAGCTCCCGAACGGTTGCGTCGCGATTCCCGGGGTCCCGCCCGGCGAGTACGAAATCGTCGTCGAGGCACCGCCGCTCTCGGGAAAGATGACGGTGTTCGTCGGCATCGAGGGGACGACGGTCGCCGAGGTGCCGTGTCGGTGAGGGAGGGAGCCGATGGGCGACTCCCGGGCGTCGAGTCGTGCCACTTGAGATCGGGGCGGGCGATTCGAAGGAGGGAGAGTGCGCCTCGTCCAAGCGGGTCGCAGACTGCGGCCCCTTCTGACGCTCCTCCCTTCCGGGACGGGCCCCGTGCGGCCGGCCCGGGGGGGGCCCGAACCGATGGTTGTAATGTGAAAGATTACCTTTCAAACTACAACCCATGTACCGGCGCCTTGCCCTGGAGGATCTGGAGGAGACCCTCCGCGCGTTCCCCGTCGCGGCCCTCATCGGGGGCCGCCAGACGGGCAAGACCACGCTTGCGAAGGAGGTCGTCCGGCGGCGCGCGGGGAAAGCCCTCTACCTCGACCTCGAGCTGCCCGGGGACCTCGCCAAGCTTGCCGACGCGCAGGGCTTCCTCTCCCGGAACGCCGACCGCCTCGTGGTCCTCGACGAGATCCAGCACGCGCCCGAGATCTTCCCGCTGCTGCGCGCCCTCGTCGACCGGGGTCGCCGGCCCGGCCGGTTCCTCGTGCTCGGGTCGGCATCTTCCGATCTCCTCCGTCAGGTCTCGGAGTCTCTTGCGGGAAGGATCCGGACCGTCGAGCTCTCGGGTCTCCTCGTCCCCGAGGTGGCTTCGGGAGCGGCGCGGGCGGCGAATGCGTGGCGGCGGCTATGGGTCCGGGGGGGCTATCCGGGCTCGTACGACGCGCCGTCGGAGAAAGCCTCTGCGGAGTGGCGCGAGGCCTTCCTGCGCACATTCCTCGAAAGGGATATCCGCGAGTTCGGCGTCCGGATCCCGGCGACCCAACTGCGGCGCTTCTGGACGATGCTCGCGCATGTGCACGGGCAACTCTGGAACGCCCGCCTCTTCGCCGAGAACTTCGGCGTCAGCGCGCCCACCGTGCGGGCCTACCTTGACCTGCTCGCCGACCTTTTCGTCGTGCGCCAGCTGCCTCCGCTCGCGGCCAACGTCTCGAAGCGGCTGATCAAGGCGCCGAAGACCTACGTCCGCGACAGCGGGATGCTCCACGCCCTCCTCGGCGTCGCGGACGAGGAGGACCTCCTGTCGAGGCCGGTGCTCGGCAACTCCTTCGAGGGATTCGCGATCGAGCAGATCCTCGGCCTCGCGCCGCGCAATGCCGACTCCGCCTTCTACCGGACTCACACCGGTGTCGAGCTCGACCTCGTCCTGACGATCGGGAAGCGCCGGCTTGGGATCGAGATCAAGTACACGAGCGCCCCGACTCTCTCGAAGGGGATGCGGGTCGCCCTCGAAGATGCCGCGTGCGGGGAGGGGTGGATCGTGACGGCGGGCGAAGACCGCTTCCCGCTCGCGAAGAACGTCGAGGCGGTCGCGCTGCCGCAGTTCCTCCGCGAGGTCGTCGCCCCGCTCCACAGGTGAGGGTGACACGGGAACGACGTCGAGACGTCGCCGCTCTCGGGAGAGACGGACGAGGATCATCGCGGTCTCCTTGTGGATGCGCCGGTTCCCGGAGCAAGAGCCGGACCGGGCCGCGTGACCGGAGGAGATCCGCCGTCCGTCTCCGATCGGATACGCCCGGGGGGACGGATCGGATACACGCGGCTTTCGCCCAAGCGAGGCCCGGGGGCAGAGCCACGCCTCGAGGTCGCCCCGTGCAGCCCGCGGATCCCTCTCGAGAGATCTCGAGACGGGCGACGCCGGGCGTTCGATCCCTTCGGGAGGTCCTGCGATCCGCCCTCGAAGGATTCCCCGTCCACGATTTTCAAACGGCGCGGAGTTCCTGGAAGCGAGGAGACCCTCGCTCGCCGGAGTCCGGCGGACCGGAAAGTCCGGGAGCTTCGCCTTGGCATGAGGGTGGGGAGCGGTCCGGGGTCGCCGCCCACCTCGGTCGCGGGGTCTCGCCGTCGGCTCCGGGGCAGGGGACCGTCCCGCCATTCGGGAGGGCGCGAGAGGTCGGGGGAGGGCCCGACGCGCGTAGGATCCGCCCGCCGCCGGCTCACCGATCGACCCGCTCCGAGCCCGCCCCCACCGCCTCGTCCTCTCCTTCGCCGCCGCCGAGGGCCTCGTCCTCGGCGCGTGGCTCCTCCTCGCGCCCGGTTCGCTCTTCGATCTCCTCGATTCCCGGTCTCCCTCCCCCGTCGCCGCGCGCGTGGCCGGGGTCGCGATCTTCGCCTACGCCTTCGCGTACGCGCATGCCGCCCTCCACATCGATCGCGCGCGACCGTGGGTCGCTGTCGGGCTCGCCGCCAAGCTCTTCGGCGCCGCCGCCTGGGTCCTCGCCGTCCGCAGCGGATCCTGGCACGTCCGGACGCTCCCGCTCGTCGTCCTCCACTGCGCCGCGTGGTGGCTCCCCTTCGCGCTCTTCCTCCTCGACCGGACCCGCCTCGGAGCCCGCCTCCGTGCGCGGGCGCCGCACGCGTGCGCGGCCTTCAACGCGGCCGGCGCCCTCGCGATGCTCCTCGTTCTGCGACACGGGCTCGAGTCGAGTTCGGATCCGGCGACTCGGACCGAGTTCGTCCGCCGGAACGTCCTCCTCTGGCGCGCGGGTTGGGCGCTCTGGACGGGAGCCGGCCTCTCCCTCGTCGCCTTCTTCGCGTGGTGGGGGGCGCGGCTCGGCGATCCGAAGCGCGCCCTCCTCGCGTCCGCGGCGGCCGCCGTCGGCCTCGCGTGCGACCTCGCGGCCGAGTCGCTTTTCATGGGTTGGTTCCCGGACCGGATGCGCGAGGTGGAGAGGGCCGCGGGGCTCCTCACCGGCGGCGCCGCGAACGGGCTCTACACCGTCGCCGGGATCCTCCTCACTCTCGGCACGCGCCAACTGCGGGGGCCCCGACTCCTCTGGACGTGGGGCGTGTGGGTCGCCGGAACCGCTCTCACCGCCTCGACGTTCGCCGGGAGCGTGCCGGCGACGATCGCCTCGACCGCGACACTCATGACGCTCTTCTGCCCCTGGGTCTGGTTCGTCGGCCGCGAGCTCTCGTGAGACGGATCGTGGTCCTCGGCGGGCTCGGCTTCTTCGGCGGGGCCGCGGCCGGCCTCCTCCGGTCGAAGGGGGCGAAGCCGGTCCTCGCGTCGCGGCGTCCGCAGGCCCAGCTGCGCGTCGACGCCGAGGATCCCGCTTCGATCCGGGCCGCCCTGCGCCCCGGCGACGTCGTCCTCGACGCGGCGGGCCCGTTCCAGCGGCGCACGACGACGCTCGTCGAGGCGGCGGTCGAGATCGGGTTCGACGTCGTCGACCTCAGCGAAGACCTCTCCTTCGCCGAGCGCGTCCTCGCGCTCCGGGCCCGAATCGAACACGCGGGGGTCCGGGTGCTCACGGCCTGCTCGTCCGTCTCCGCGATCAGCGCGGCGGCGGTCCGGCGGAGCCGGATCGCCGCGCCCATCCGGGTCGACGTGTTCCTCGCTCCCGCCTCGCGCTTCACCGCCCGCCCGGCGACCGGGGCGGCGCTCCTCGCCTCGGTCGGGAAGCCGATCCGGGTCTGGAGGGACGGCTGCCTCGCCGACGCCGTCGGGTGGTCCGAGTCGCGCGTCTTCCCCTTTCCTCCCCCGGTCGGCCGCGTGCGAGGCTGGCTCATGGAGAGCGCGGACGCCCTCCTCCTCCCCGCAGCCTGGCCCTCGATCCGGACTGTCGGCTTCTGGGTCGACACCCACGCCCCGGGCACGAACGCGCTCTTCGCGGCCGCCGCGCGCCGGCCGCTCCTTCGGCGGCTCCTCGAGCGGGGGCAACCTCTCGGGCTCGCCCTCGCCCGCCGGTTCGGCGCCCGGGCCTCGACCCTCAGCTTCGAAATCACGGGCGCACAGGGACCGTCCGTCCGGATCGCCCTCGCCGCCCGCGAGCGCGGCTATCTTGCGCCGGTCGTCCCCGCCGTCCTCGCCGCGCGGTCGATCGCCGAGGGCCGGTTCGAGCCGCGCGGCCTCGTGCCGGTCGACCGGCAGGTCGATCCGGACGAGGCCTTCCGCGAGCTGCGGTCGCTCGGGCTCGAGGCGCTCGAAGGCTGACCGCCCGGTCCGGGTCGGGGAGGCCCGGGGTCCTCGCGGAGGCTCGAGTCCAGATGCGGCTCGCGGCGTTCCGATCCCGAAGGCGACGTGGCAGACTCTGCCGGTCCGTCCGGGTTCGGGTCGCAGGATGGAACGTCGCGCGAAGCTGGTTCGGTCCGGGGCCGCCTTCCTTCTGGGGGCGGTGGCCGCGTCGGGATTGCTCGAGGTCCTCGTGCGGCTCCTCTGGAAGGCCCCCCCGCTCGGCTATCCCCCGGGCATGTTCGTCGCCGACGAG
The DNA here is from genome assembly GCA_035695825.1 of Planctomycetota bacterium. Lineage (GTDB taxonomy): Bacteria > Planctomycetota > UBA1135 > UBA1135 > JAKEFM01 > JAKEFM01. The sequence continues at coordinate 136,621 of DASRRH010000027.1, forward strand.
GCGGCCGGCGTCCGGCTCGCCCGAAACTTTCGCGCTCGACACAAGACGCCGGACTACGACATCGAGATCCGGACGAACGCGCGCGGGTTTCGCGGCCCGGAGCTCGGACGGAAGCCGGAGGGGGGGCGCCGCATCCTGGCGCTCGGCGATTCGTTCGGATTCGGCCACGGCGTCGAGGCGGAGGAGGCGTATCCGGCCGTCCTCGAGCGCGTGCTCCGCGATCGGGGCGAGAAGGTCGAGGTCGTCAACGCGGGGGTGCCGGGGTACGGCACCTCCAACGAGTTCGGGCTCCTCGCCGCGGAGGCCCCTTCCCTCGATCCCGACGTCGTCGTGCTGGGGTTCTACGTCGGCAACGACTTCCGCAACAACCACGCCGAGAGATTCGGCCGGCTGACGGCCCGCTCCGGCGTGCTCGTCACGCGGACCGCTCGGGACGCGGGCTGGAGGCTCACGCTCAAGGCGGCGGTGGCGGTCCACTGGCGGACGGCGCAGTTCCTGCTCCTGGGCCGGAGCCAGACGTCCGCCGGCGAGCAGGAGACCTTGCGCCGCACCTGCGCGGCTCTCCCCTGGGACGAGGGCTTCGGGACGGCGATGACGTGCCGGAGCTGGGACGCGGATGCCGCGCGCGCGTTCGAGCTGACCGTGGAGTGGTTGCGGCGCGTGGCCGAGCTCTGCGCCGCGCAGCGCCGCGGCCTCCTGATCGTCCTGCTCCCCACCCCGCTCCAGTACGACCCCGCGCTCTGGTCGATCGCCCTCCAGACCTGCGGGCTGAACGCCGACGACTACGACCTCGCGAAGCCGGACCGCGAGCTGCTCCGCTGGGGCGCGGAGCAGGGAGTCGCCGTCCTGGATCTGCTGCCGGCTCTCCGGGCCCGCACGACCGGCGGCTCCGGCGTTCGCCTGTACGTCGACGTCCATCTCAACTCCGAGGGGCATCGCCTCGTGGCCGAGGAGATCGCCGGGCACATGGCCGAGGCATCCGTGCCGCGCGCGCCGAGGTGATCCGCGTCCGCCTCCGCGCCGGCGGACGTCAGCGGCGCGCGGTTCCGCGGGCAAGCAGCATCCAGGCGGCGAGCGCGGCCGCCTTCTCCTGCGCCCGCCACGGAGGACCGACTCGCCGGCCCATCGCGGCCAGCGCCCGCGTCACCTGCCCGCTCGGCAGGCCGAGCGCCTTCCCCGCGGCGCCGTGGAGCTCGCGCTCGACGAGCCTCCGGCAGTCCAATCCGCAGGCCGCGAGCGCCTCCTCCACCAGGTCCGGGAAGAGCCGCCCTTCCGAAGCGTGGGCCCGCATGTGCGGATTCGCGATCTTCGCAGGATCCGTGTCGCTCCCCGCGACGATCGCCGCGCCGCGAAGCCCGCCCGCGCGCGAGCGCAGCTCTTCCACGAGCGTTCGCACGGCGGGGACCGCGACCTTCCGGGCGGCCTCAGTGGCGCGGCGGACGATTCCTCCGCTCTCCTCCGGGGGCGCCTCGAGCGCCGCATGGTAGGGCTGGAAAGAATCGGGGACTCCCGGGTCGTGAAGGAGGAGTTCCCGGCGAACGAGGACATGCGGGGCGGAGGCGGGGCCCCCGATCGCGACCGCGCTGGCCCGCCCGGTCCGGACTCGGAAACCGAGCGCCGCCTCTCCCCGCGGGGAAGGCTCGATCTTCACCGGCTCGGCGGATCCTCCCGGGTCAGTTCACAGGCGCCGATCAGGCCGTCGAGCTCGAGCCCGTACTCGTTGAAGTCATCGGTTGGGGAGAACCCCTCCTCCAACATTTCCTGCGAGAGGGCGTCGCCGATCTCGAGTCGGACGGCATGGGGGAGCCTCCGGATGTCCTTCGCGCGCGCGAGCACCGGACGGAGCGGGCTCTCTCGCTTCTGGAGGATCTCCAGAATTCGGGCCGTGTCCTTCTCCCAATCCCGTTGCATGGCTGCGGGCTCGGCGTGCGCCTCGACGATCGTTCGGACCCCGCGGCTCCGGGTCAGCCGATCGTCACCACGATCGCGTTCGAGAGGGTCGGCGGCGAAGCGCCGCCGACGAGGATCGCCTGGAACGCGACGGTCGCTCCGGGAAGGGCCGGGTCGTTCGGCACCGGTACGACGGCGCTCGCGAAGGAGCCCGCCGGGAGCGGGCCCGAAGCGACGAGGATCGCGGGAGCCGGGAGAAGTCCGACGCTCCCGGCGATCCCTGGAATCGAGAAGGGGGGACCCGGAAACCCGAAGAAGAGCGCGTAGGCCTGCCCGGGGGACCCGCCGATTCCGAGCGAGACCGACTTGCCCGGGCTCGGCGCCCCGAACTTCGAGAGCGTCGGCCCCGCGTTGAACGCCTCGATCCGCAGGTCGTCGACCGCCGCCTCGCAGAGCGAGTTGTTCGGGTTGTCGGAGGCGACGAAGCGCAGGCGCATCTGGGCGCTCGGCGAGAGGAAGTCGGCGACGCGGAAAGAGACCTCGTTCCAGCCGTTCCGGCCGGTCCCCGAGACCGTCTCGAGGCTCGTCCAGGTGGCCCCGGCGTCGTTCGAGATCGAGACGGCGAGAGCGTCGTCGGCGGTCGTGAAGTCGGCGAACCAGCGGGCGTAGGCGACCCTCGGCTCGATCGCGCCCGACAGGTCGAAGACCGGCGTCGAGAGCGTCGTCGGCCCGCCGTCGACGTCGTTCGTGCCCGCGCCGGCGCCGGGCGCGGCGTTCCCCGTGACGAAGCACTGAGCGCCGGGCGCGGGCGAGTGGTCGTCTTCCGGCTGCACGGGTTCTCCCCCGCCCCCCGCGGCGGTGCCCGTCCCGTTCGGGTCGGCCCGGACCCAGGCGCCCGTCTGCGCGTTGTCTCCGGGAGCCCCGACCGCCCAGCCGAGGTCGACCTCGAGGTCGTCGCGCGCGAACGTCCGGAGCGCGCCGATCGGAACCGAGATCGGGGAGGACTCGGAGAGATTCTCGACCGTCCGCGTCAACGTGAACGACAGATTCGTGCCCGCCGCGGCTCCGGAGGAGACGAGGAACGTCAGGGGGTCGGCGGCGTTCGACCCGGTCGCGAGGGAGGCGAGGGGCGCGAGGGAGGCGGCGCCGTCGAGGACCGTCGCGTCGGCGCTCCCGCTCGTCAGGAGGAGCCCGATCGGCGTCGCCGTCGTCGCGACGCCGATGTTCTGCAGGGTCACCGTCACGGCGCCCGTCTCCCCCGGCTCGAGCGCGCCGTCCCCGTCGCCGGCCACTTCGAGGACCTGCGTCTGGACGGATCTCGCGCACCCCGCCGCGGTCCACGCGACGAGGGCGAAGGCCTCCCGGTTCTCCTCGGCGAGCGGGACGATCAGGTTCGGGGAAGGCCAGAAGCCCCCCTGCGCGGCCGAGCCGATCTCGACGGAATAGGCGATCGCCCCCTGCGCCCCGTAGTGCCAGTCGAGCGCGCTCCCGTTGGCGAGGTAGAGCAGCTGGGGGACCGTGCCGTAGGGATAGCCGTTCACCTCCGTCATCGCCTGGCTCTGCGCCGCGAAGAGCGCCAGGTCGGGGGGAGCGGCGGCCGTGTAGCCCCAGGGGTGGAGCCAGAGGTCGGAATAGGTGTGGACGCTCTGCGCCGTCACGATCGGCCTCGAGGCGAAGAAGGCGGCGAGCGCGGTCGTCTCCGGCTCCGAGAAGGGCGCCGTCCCCCGATAGGTCTCCGCGTTCGTGGCCGGGGAAGAGCCGGTGTTGTCGACGCCCCACTGGAAGGCGTAGTTGCGGTTGAGGTCGACGCCGAAGGTGCCGTCGCCGTTCGGGCGCCGATTCTTCCGCCACAGCCCCCCGCCGCCGGGGTTCGTCGTCTCGTTCCAGACGTAGCCGTCGGGGTTCACGACCGGCAGGAAGAAGATCTCCCGTTCGTTCACGAGGTGCGTCGCGACCGGGTCGGTGCCGTAGTTCTGGAGGAGCCAGGCGAGGAAGTGGAAGAGGGTCATCATCCCCTCGGGCTCCCGCGCGTGGTGGAGGGCGTCGAACCAGACCTCCGGCTCGCTCTCGTCGACGTTCGGGTTGTCGGAGACCTTGATCGTCCAGAGGGGGCGACCCTCGAGCGATGCCCCGATCGAGAACTTCGGCGTGGCGAGGCTCGGCCATTGCGCCGAGATCTGGTCGAGCTTCTGGACGACTTCGGCGAAGGTGTAGTAGCCCCCCATGCTGCCGAAGCCGAACGGGGGTGCGGCGCCGACCCCGAGCGAGGAGGCGGTCCGGTCCCGGTAGTGTTTCTCGAGGTCGGGGACGACGACGTCGTAGGGAACGCCCGCCGCGTCGAGCCGCGCGAGGTCGGCGTCCGTCGCGACGACCTCGAGGAGCCCTCCCGGCGCGGAGGAAACGTGGTCGAAAGGGGCGAGGATCTCGGGGGAGGCCGCCCGCCGCGGGATGCGGATCGAGCGGTACGGCCCCCCCTGCGCGAACGCAGGGGCAAGGAGGAGGAGCGCGATCGCCGTCCGCTTCATCGGCAGCCCTCTCGATCCGGAAGTCGGATCCGTCCCGAGAGCGTAACCCTCCGGTCGGGGAACGCGACCCCTTTGGCGATCCTCTCCGCGTGCGCCCGGGCCGCTAGGGGTTCACCATTCGACGGAGCGACGCCTCCGCCTGGTCCAGCTCCGACCGACTCAGCGCCTTCCCCGGTTTCACGACGACCGTCTTCGGGTGGGACCAGAGTCGCTGGAAGTACTCCGCGAGAGCGTCGGCGGCCTTCGGGTCCCGGATCCGGACCGCCCAGCCCGGCGGGCCGGCGGCCGCGCCCCCCCCGAGAGCCAGCAGGACGCACTCGTCCGAGACGAGGAGGTCCATCGAGACGGGCGATCCCGTGCCGGTCCACACCCTCCACTCGAAGCGGCTCGTCCCCGCGAGCGCCTTCAGGAGACCGACGTCCGCGTCGAGACCGGGGGGCGTGGGGACCGGGACGAGGCGCCGGACGTCCGCGATCTCGCCCGCCTTCACCCGACGGACGAGGGCCCCGTTCTCGTCCTCTTCCTCCGCTGCAGGAGTCCGGCGGTCGTGCAGGCCCGCGACCCACCACCGCCGGCGCGTCGCATGGAGCTCGTCCGCTGCGGCCGAGCGGAATTCCTCGAAGTCCCGCAGGACCTCGGCCGCGACGACGTCCTTCCTCGCGATCCTCGCCAGGATGTTCAGGAGGGCCGGGGACGGCTCCCGGTGGAGGCGGTCCAGCACCTCCGCCAGGTCGTTCCGCAGGGGGGCGAACTCCGCCCGGACGTTGCTCATCACCTGGTCCTGGCGCAGCCACACCGCCGCGGCCATCCCGCTCCAACCGACCAGCATCGAGAGATTCTGGAGCGGTCTCCGGCGCTGGGCCGAGGAGAGGACGAGGCCGGCGATGCCGAGGAGGAAGCAGATGAGCTCGATCGGCCAGTTCCCGAGGAGTCGCTCCATCGGCTCGCCTGTCGGACGGACGGGGACGAAGGGGGAGGGTCCGTACGGGGATCGGAGGACTCCCCGGGGGAACTTGACCCCCTTCCCCGGAGGGGGAGGGGGGACGGCGTCCGGGCGCGCGCCCGGAGCCGCGTCACGCCTTCCGCGCTTCGAGCGTCCCGAGGAACGCGGGATTCTTCTCCGCGATCTCCGCGTAGGTCCGCAGCCCCATCTCCGTCCACGCGCGGATCCAGTCGCAGTAGTGGAGGTTGGCGCGCGTCGCCTCCCCGTAGCGGACCATCGCCTCGTGGTAGCAGCCCCCGGCGCAGAGGCCTCGCGCCCAGCACTGCTGGCAGACGGGCTTGTTCGCGACGCCGGCGCGGGCGAGGAAATCGAACCGGGCCGCATCGTCGATCCCGCGGAAGACGTCCCCGAGGGTGTGCTTCTCCGACTCCGCGAAGCGGTGGCAGAGGGCGACCGTGCCGTCGGGGGCCACGCCGAGGAGGCCCAAGCCCGCCCCGCAGGGATGGGACTTCGCGACCCCCTGGTGGATCTCGGTCAACAGATCGGAGAGGTTCGCGAAGCCGTGCCGCTCGCCGCGGAGGGCGGCGTCCCGGTACGCGGCGGCGAGGGCTCCGAAGTCGTCGAGGAGACGCGCGAGCGCCTCTCCCTCGAGCGCGTAGGGTCGTCCGGGAGCGGAGGTGACCGGGGCGAACCCGACCTCCGCGAACCCGACCTCCCCGACGAGGTGGCGGTAGATCGCGGGGACGTCGTTCACCTCGGAGGTGAGGGTGACGCGCGCTCCGATCGGACGCGAGCGGTGCTTCGCGAGGAGCTCGCGGACCTTCCCGATCAGGCGGTCGTAGGAGCCGCGGCCGGCGTGGTCGACCCGCATCCGATCGTGGAGCTCCTTCGGCCCGTCGATCGAGACGCTGACGCCGATCCGGTTCTCCGCGAGGAAGTCGATCGCCTCCGGGGTGAGGAGCGTCGCGTTCGTCGTGAGGGAGAAGTCGACGGCCTTTCCGACCTCGTGCGTGCGCGCGCGCGCGTAGGCGACGGTCCTGCGGACCACCTCGAAGTTGAGGAGGGTCTCCCCGCCGAAGAAGGTGACGGTCACCTGCCGGCGAGGCCCGGACTTCTCGATCAGGAGATCGACCGCCCGCCGCGCGACCTCGTCGGACATCTGCCGCGCCCGGGTCGGCGGGACGAACCGATCCTCGCCGTACTCGTAGCAGTACTTGCAGGCGAGGTTGCATCGATTCGTGACGTTGAGGACGACCGTGGCGAGGGGGAAGGAAGCGCTCGGGCCCTTCGGGAAGGGGGCCGGCGGCTCGTCCGCCGGAGCGACGACGCCGAAGAGGAGGAGCTCGCCGAGCGCGCCGGCGGCCGCCTCCGCGCCGAACCGAGGGGCCAGCGCCGCCGAGAGATCCTCGAGCCCGCGGAGCCCCCCCTCGAGCGCCTCGAGGGCGGCGGCCGCCGGCTCCTCGAGCCCGACGACGGCCGAGGAGCTCGCGAGGTAGAGGAAGGGTTTCCCGGCCGCGGCGAAGCGCCGAACGTCCGCGGGGTCGAACCGGAATCGTCCGGGAAGGGCGGTCGGGAGGGGCGCGTGGACGGTCGGGACGGTTCGGGGCTTCATCGCGCTTCCTCCGGGAGCACGTCCCACCGCGAGTAGACCGGCACGGTGACGAGGAGGTGCGCGCGCGCGCGGAGAGGCGGCTTGTCCGCCTCGGGCGCGACCTCCGCGTCGACCCAGACGTCGCCGTAGTTGTTCACCTGAGCGCGCCGCGCGAGGTTCGGACCCTCGCCGGCCGGGGTGAAGAGCCCCCGCTCGTCGATCGTCCCGACGAAGCCGACGTCGTCGTCCTCGGGCTTCGAGAAGAACTCGGACAGCCTCCACCGGACGGGGACGCGGCCGATCCTCCAGTCGTCGGCCGTGTTCACCTCCCCGTCGGGGCCGCGGTGCCAGCCGAAGGCCTCGAACTGCTCGAACTGCTTCGGGAACCGGAATCCGCCGACGCGCGCGAGGCCCGCCTCGGGGACGATCCGGATCGAGTCGACCCGGTCGTAGAAGCGAACGGTCCCCGCGCCGACCACGCCGGCGACGACGAGGTCGCGCGGCCCCAAAGCGGCCTTCTCCCCGACGTCCAGGGTGACGAGCAGCCGGTCGGGCCCCTCGGCCTCGACCCCCTTCACCTCGGCGTCGGAACCGAAGTCGAGGTCGCCCGGTCCGACGGACGGCGGGAAGTTCGCGCCGAAGACCCGGACGCGCGCTCCCTTCGCGGGAACGCGGAGCGCCTGCGGTTCCGCTCCGAGGACGAGGGGTTCGGCGCTCCGCCGGCGCAGCTCGACCTCCATCCCGATCTCGGCGTAGCCGCCCGCGAAGAAGCGGCCCTTCATCCCCTTCCAGTCGGCCGAGAGGAGGAGGACCTCCTTCCGTTCGCCGGGACCCGGGCCGGTCCGCGTCGTCGGGCCCGTCTCGGGGCGCAGGGCGCCGGGGCCCGGCTCGAGCCCCCGTCCGGAGGCCTCGCGGGAGGTGCCGCGCCAGGAGTGGCCCGCGTAGAGGATCGCTTTCCCCTTCCACCGCTCCTCTCCCCCGTCCCCCCACGCGAGGAGGCTCTCCGTCTCGTATTCCGCGGCTCCGGTCCGCCGGATCGCCATCGTCCCGTGCGCCCGGCCGAAACCCGCGCGCTCCCCGACGAGGAGCCAGGTCCCCTCGAGACGCGGTTCGCGGCGGTTCGCGCCCGCAGCGGCCCACTCCGCCGTGAGGAGCGGGTACGTCTTGCCGAGGTGCTCGACCGCCTTGTCCGCGCGGTCGGGCTGGTTCTCGCGCTCCATGTCGCGGCGCTCGATCTCCTCCTCGCTCGGCTCCTCCTCCCCTCCTCCCCCTCCGGGACCGCCGGGACCGCCGGGGCCCCGGTCGAAAGAGCGGAACGCGGTGAACTCCGCGACCGGGAAGAACGCGAGGTGGGTCGCCTTGAGGAGCTTCCACTCCTTCCCCGTCCGGCGCTGGAGCACGATGCGTCCGAGGGTGTGGCAGCGGGTGCAGGCTTCGCGGACGTCCTCGTTCGGGACCTTCTCCTCCCAGCGGACGCGCCGCTCGACCTCGTACATCCCCTGCTCCGCCTCCTCGCGAGCCAGGCCGTGCCGGTCGGCGAGGTAGCGGACGATCGCCTTCGCCTCCTCGGTCGTCGGCGCCACCTCATGGAGGCGGATCATGCGCTTGAGGGTGAGCTGCCACCCCTCCGGCGATTTCCGCTCGAAGGAGATCCGCGACATCTGCCCGTCCTTGTCCTTCGGATGACAGGAGAGGCAGTGCTTCTCGACGAGCGCGTCCGCGACGGGGATCCCCTTCTCTGGCTTCTCCTCCTCCCCGGGCCGGGACTCGGGCTGGGACTCGGGCCGGGAGGCGGGGCGCGAATCGGGCGCCGTGGACGGCCGGGAGCCTTCCTGCTCGAAGGGGGCCGCGGCGAGGAGGACGAGGGGGGCGAGGGCGGGGGCGAGCAGGAGGCGCAAGAGAGGTCGTCGGGCGCGCTTCCCCGTGGGGCGAGGGCGAATCATCGGAGCCCCCGCCTCGCCGTCAATGGCGACGCGCTACGGACTGCGCCACTCGAAGGCCCCGTACGAGGCGTTCCGGTCCTGGTATTGCCAGGAGCGGCCGAGCACGGGGTCGTTCAGTCGGTTCGAGATCGAGCGGGCCAGGTGCACGAGGGGGGAGAGGGCTCCGGGAGCGTTCGCGATCGTGATCGGCCGGCCCTCCGAACCGGGCACCGCGTCGATCTCGAAGTGGCCGATCGCGGCCTCGGGCCCGATCCGCAGGAGGTGGCGGCTCCCCTCGCGCCTCCACTCCATCGGGACGCTCCGCGGGGGGAGGAGGCGCTCGAAGCGCGATCCGAAGCGCTCCGCGACGAGCCGCGCCGCCGCCTCGCGGGAGGGGGCGTCGGCCGCCTCGTCGACGAACAGCGCGCCGGTCCAGCGCCCTCGCCGGTCCGCGCAGGCCGCGATCGCGAGGGTCCGGCCGGAGAGGTCCGCCCCCTCCACTCGGCCCCGGACGATGCGGAACGCGACGAGCGCGTCGATGGCCTCCTCGGGCGGGTCGACGCCGAACATGTCCGGACAACCGATCGGGCAGCTCGTCGTCTCGAAGTACTCCCCGGCGACCGCGTACGCGAGGCCGGAGCCGCCGGACTCCTTCGAGTCGCGCGGGATCGAGGGACCCGCGCACGCGGGGAGGAGGACGAGGAGCACGGGGAGGCGCATGGCGCGGGAGAAGGCCGGGAACGATAGCGCGGAGCGCGCCGTCCGGGACGGCCCTCCCGGGCTACGGGCCGGGGGCTTCGCGGGAGGCGCCCGCGGTCGCCGCGCGCCGCCGGAGGAGGAGGGGGACCTCCTCGGGCTTGACGAAGAGGTAGTGGAGCTTCCCCTCCGCGTGCGTGTGCCCCGCGAGCTCCTCGGCCGTCTCTCCCGTCCCGAGGTAGAGGTCGGCGCGCCCGGCGGAACGGATCGCCCCCCCCGTGTCCTGGTCGAGGACGAACCCGCTCCACGGTTCGGCGCGCACCCTGCCGCTCCGTCCGACGCGCGGGAGAAGCGTCTCCGCGAAGGCGAGGGCCCCGCGCGGATAGACCACCTTGTCCGTCGCGAGGGTGCACATCGCGGTGACGGGGACGCCGATCGAGCCGTACGGCCCCCCTTCGCGCTCCGCGAAGAAGACGTAGGAGGCGTTGACCGGGAGGTAGCGCCCGATGTCCTCCGGGTTCCGGCGGAAGTGGGCCCGCACGGCCGAGAGGGAGAGGTCCCGCCGCGCGATCTTCCCCTCGCGGATCAGCGCATCGGCGACGGAGGCGTAGGGGCGATCCGTCTTCCCGGCGTAGCCGACCTTCCTCTCGCTCCCGTCGGGAAGCCGGATTCGCGCGGAGCCCTGGATGTGGGCGATGTACGCGTCGAACGGATCCTCGAGCCAGACGAGCTCGAGGCCCTTCCCCTCGAGCCTCCCCTCGCCGTCGATCTCCCCGCGCGTGGGATAGGGGACGAGGTCCCCGGAGGCCGTCCGCCTCCCGAGCGGGACCCCTTCCTCGGTCCGCACGAGGTCGGGCGGCGTCCGGTAGAGGGGATACCGGAAGCGCCCCGTCCGCTCGAGGCTCCCGTTCAGGACGGGCTCGCAGTACCCCGTGAAGTAGACCGTCCCCGAGCCGTCCCAGCCGACGGACCGGTAGACCTCGAAGCGCTCCCGGAGCCTCCGGTCGAGGTCCGTCCCGGAGGAGGCGGCGCGGAGTTCCTCGCGGAAGGCGAGGAGGCTCGCGACGGCGCGGTCGTGGCTCACCCCGAGGTAGGGGAAGAACCTCCTCGACGAGGGCTTCTCGTAGTAGCCGAGGCTCCGGCCGACGGCGCCGAGGAGCGCGTCGCGATCGCCGAACCCCGCGGAGAAGTCGGGGATCTCCCGCGGGTCCGTGACCTTCTCGAGGGCGAGCTGACCGGACGGGAGGGGCCGACCGTAGTCCTTCGCGGGCTCGGCCGTCGGCGTCGAACGGCATCCGACGGCCGCGAGGACGGCGGGGAGGAGCGGGGTCCGGATCCGCATGGTCTGCCTCCGCTCGGGCTCCGAAGGGCGCGGAAAGGTAGCGCCCCGACCCCGACAAGTCCACGCGGCCGATCGGGGTAGACTGCCTCGCCCTGCGGCGGCCATGAGACGGGCCTCCCTTCTCCGCTCCCTCCTCCCCGTCCTCCTCGGCGCGTGCACGGAGACGGTCCGCCGCTCCCCCGCCCCCCCCGGCCCGGTCGAGGGGAAGGTCCTCGCGCGGTTCCGCGTCGAGAGCGCCGGCCGCACGATCGGCCACCTGGTCGAGCTCGCGTTCCCCGCCCCAGGCCTCTCCCGCTACTTCCGCGTGGAGGACGCCAGCTCGAAGGACCTCGGCTTCGTGACGGAGAACGGAGTCGCCTACCGCTTCGAGCCGCACCGCGCCGACCCGATCCACGTGTCGACCGACACGATGGAGCGGAACCTCCGCGCTCTCTTCGGGGTCGAGGGTCCCCTCGCGCTGGTCCGGGTCGAGCCGGCTTCCCGGCCCTCGGATTGAGGGATCGCGAGGGTCGGGTGTAGCATGCCCCTTGCCGAGGTCGAGCTCGTCTCTCGGCGAGCCGCGGAGGTGCACGATGGAAGGTCGACTGGCGCGCGCGGTCCTGCTCGGGGGAGCCCTCCTCTACGTCGACGGCGGGGCGAGGGGGCAGTCCTACGCGACCCTCTTCTCGGAGAACTTCGAGGGGCCACCCGGCCCCGCCGGGACCGTCGGGGCGTACACGGGAGGTGGACCCCTCCGCGGGGGCGCCCGGCCCCACGCTGTGGCACGCCGAGGCCTTCTGCGACTCGAATCCGGTGACCGGATACGCGGCGGCTGCGTCGAGCGTCCCCTTCGCGAGCATCGCGAGCGTCCCCGGCTCGGTCTTCCTTTGGGGGACCGGCGTGAGCGTCCTCACGACGGGTTCCTTCTCCCTCCCCTCCCCCTTCTCCTTCTTCGGCGGGGCGAAGTTCACCTACCGCGTCAACAACAACGGCTGGATCTCCTTCGCCACTCCCGGACCCGGATTCGACTTCAACGCGCCGATCCCCACGCCGGGCGCCCCCGACGACGCGATCTTCGCCTGGTGGGACGACCTCGTCGTCCGGCCGGGCGGCTTCGTCCGGATCCTCGCCGTCCCCGGCGGGGACCTCGTCGTCGAGTGGAACTCCGAGGAGAGGGCTCCCGCGACCGCGGGGCCGGAGCGCGCGAGCTTCCAGATCGTGCTCCACGCCTCCCCGGCGAACTCGATCGAGCTGCGGTACGACTACGCCGGCTTCGCCTCCTCGCCGGCGAACCCGTGGGACGCGACCGTCGGACTCGAGGACTTCGCGGGGACGGTCGGGATCGACCTGACCGGAGCGGGCTCCGGCAACGCCGCCTTCCCGCCCCAGAACCTTCTTCTGACCCCCCTCCCGCCGTCCGTCCCGGCGATCCCGCCCAGCATGGGCTCCTTCGCGGCCGCCTACAACCAGGGGGACATCGGGGTCTACACCTACGACACGGGAGCGCCCAACGCCGGCGCGATCGAGAGCCCGGCGATCGTCTCGACCTCCGCGAACAGCGCCCTCTACCTGATCTTCGACACGACGCGGCAGGTCCAGTCGGGCGCCGGATCCTCGTTCGATCAATCCTTCGTGGAGGTGGCGCCCGCGGGCAGCGGCGCCTGGACGATCGTGGGAGCGCTCACGCTGAGCCCGACGTGCACGGGCCCGGTACAGACCTCCGTCCAGCTCCTCCCCTTCTCCCTCGCGGGGACCTCCTTCCAGCACCGGTTCCGGTTCGACACCGTCGACGCCTCCGCGAACGGCTACCGCGGCTGGTACGTCGACAACGTCCGGATCGACCAGGTCCTCGCCACGACGACCCCCGTGTTCGCGGAGACCTTCGATTCGGGCTCGGTCCCCGGAGTGAGCGTCGGGACGATGACGGAGGAGGAGCCGACGACCGGAAACCCGACGAACACGCTCTGGCACGACGAGGGCCTCTGCGACGGGACCGGGATCCCCCTCCCGCCCCCTCTCTCCGGCCTGGCCGCCGCCTACCACCAGGGGGACATCGGCGTCTACACGTTCGACACGGGGGGAGCGAACCGGGGGGCGATCTCCTCTCCTCTGGTCCCCCTCCCCGCGGGCACGAGCCTCTTCGATCTCGCCTTCGACTACTTGAAAGAGGGGGAAGGAGGGGGCACGGGGACGTTCGACCAGTGCTTCGTCGACGTGCGGGCGACGGCCTCGGACCCCTGGTCGACGGCCCTCCAGCTCACCGGGAACCAGGTCTGCGCGGCCGGCCCGGCCGCGGCCTTCGTCTCGGGGACGGGGGGACCCTTCGCTCCCCTCGCCTCGGCGGGGACGGGGCAGTTCCGGCTCCGCTTCGACACGGTCGACGGGGTCGGGAACTCCTTCCTCGGCTGGGTCGTCGACAACCTCGCGGTGAACGGCCACGCCACGGCGGCCACGCTCCCTTCCGGACCCTCCTGCCCCGGTGTCGGTGGCTGCTCCCCCTCGATCGGGTGGTCCGGCCTCCCCTACGTGGGGAACCCCGCCTTCGAGATCCGGCTGACGGGCGCGCCGCCCGGTTCCTTCGCGATCCTCGTCCTCGGTCTCTCGGCCTCGAGCCCCCCCTGCGCCTTCCCCCTGCCGTTCCCGATCGGGCTCCTCGTCCCCGGGAACGCCTGCGCGCTCGCCGTGTGCCCCGATTCGATCCTCCCCGGATTCCCGGTCTCGAGCGGTCCCACCTGCGGCGGAACCTCCTCCCTCGTGGTCGCGATCCCCGTCTCCACGGCCGGCGGCAGCCTCGTCTTCGCGCAGTGGTTCGTGATCGACGCGGGGTCGCTCCCCTCGCCGGGCGCCCTCTCCGCCTCGCCCTCGCTCCTCGTCACGATCCTTTAGGGTTCGGCGCCCCGCCGCCGCGCGCTTCCTCGCGCGCTCCTTCGCTCCGCCCGCGCCGGCGGCGCCGCGGCTTCTCAATCCCGCCGCCCGCCGCGCCGAAAAGGGGCTCGTTCGGACCCGACGAGATCCGCGAGGAGCCCTGCATGATCCGAATCGGAGTGGGCGAGGCGATCGGGAAGTACCGGGTGGCAGGCTTCCTCGGTCGCGGAGGTTTCGCGCTGGTGTACCTCGGAGAGGACCGCGAGTCGGGAGAACGCGTCGCCCTCAAGATGGGGAACGTCGGCGGAGGCGGCCGCTACGTGACGCGCTTCCTCGAGGTGACGTCGAAAAAGAACCCCGAGGGCATCTCGCCCGACGAGGCTCCGGCGGAGGCGTGCTTCCTCGGGTCGGGCACCCCCCGGGTCGACCTCCTCGACGCCCGCGAGATCGACGAGGTCCTCTCGGACGAGGGGGAGCGGCTGCGCCGCATCCGTTGCCCGAACCTCGTCGCGGTCCGCGACGGCTTCCTCCACGAGGGCCGCCCGGTCCTCGTCCTCGAGCACGTCCGCGGAAAGACGCTCCGCGAGAAGATCCGCGCCCTCGAGGGGATCCGGGTCAACTGGTTCCTCACGATCGTCCGCGTCCTCGGACGCCTCGCCGCGAAGGGGGAGCTCTCGTTCCACGGGGACCTGAAGCCCGAGAACATCGTCGTGACCCCGACGGGAAAGGTCGTCCTCCTCGATCCGGCCTTCCGAAACGACAAACGCGGCCTCTTCACGACGACGCCGGCCTACAACCCCCTCCTTCTTCGCTCGCCCAAGGCGGACGTGATGGCGGTCGGGGTCATGCTCTACGAGATCCTCACGGGCGCCCTCCCCTTCGACGAGGCTCCGTGGGACGGAGCCGGCCGCGAACCCTCCGGGGAGGTCGAGCGCCTCTCCCTCTCCTACTTCCTCTCCTACCCTCCGCCGCACGAAGTGAACGCGAACGTCCCCTCCCCCCTCGAGAGGATCATCTACCGCTGCCTGGTCGAGGAGGGCTACGGCCTCGCCGAGCTCGAAGCCGACCTCGTCACGTTCCTCAAGAACGCGGCCTGACGGTCACGGCTGGAGGGTGATCCCGAGGCCGTCCGAGAAGACGAGCGGGAGCCCGGTCACGGGGGAGCCAAGGTCCGGAAAGACCCACCCCTGGACGTAGAGGACCGCCCCCGGAGTCGCCCCCGCGATCGAGGGGATCGTCAGGACGCGCTTCCCTTCGCACGCACCCGCCCCGACGAACGGGGCGCCGCTCGTGCCGGCGATGTCGTTCAGCGACCAGCACGGACCCCCGCCGAAGATCGCTCCGATCTCAATCGGCCACGGCGCCGTGTTCGTGAAACCGATGACGTACATCGCGAAGGCGCCCCCGAGCCCCCGATCCATGGTGATCTCGAAGGGGCCCCCGTTCGACACGCTCACCGTGCCGCCGTTCCACCCCATGCGGGGGGCGCAGCCGCCGCTGCCGACGCAGGGGGCCGGGGGATCGACCGGCTCCACGCCGACGCTGTGCCGGCGCACCGCCAGCGCGTCGATCGTGAGCGGCCGGGTCGTCGTGTTGTCGACGACGGCCTCCCTCGACTGGAAGTAGATCGTCCCCGGTCCCGGTTGGGTCAATGTGCCGGAGAACGCCGTCCCGTCGTTCGCGCCGAGGGTCCCGCCGAACCACCCCTCGACGCGGGCGCCGTTCACGCGCAACCGGAGCCGCTGCCAGCCGTCGTTCGCCCCCGCGACGATCGGGATCGAGCCGAGGACGAGGTTGTCCGTGCCCCCGTCGTTCTCGTCGACGAGGTAGAGGACCGCGGTCGTCGCGCCGAGGGTGTCCGTGACGTGGACGTAGGACCACGCGACCCCGGTGTTCGGATCGACGAGACCGAGGACGCCGGCCGAAGCGAGGAGGCCGGCCGGGTCGGGGTGGTTCCCGAAGGAGTCGGACGTCCCCTGGAGCCCGAGGCTCCAGGTCTCGACCTGCGCGATCGGCGCGCTCCCGTGGGGGGCGGCGTTCAGGTAGACGTAGCACTCGATCTCGACTTGGTCGGTCGGCCCCACGAGGAGAAGCCCCGCGTTGCCTCCTCCGCCCGGATCTCCGAAGACGAGGGCGTTCCCTCCCTGCGGGGAGGCCGGGATCGCGTTGGGGTTGCACGGACCTCCGAAGGGCGGGACGACGGGGCCGACGGCCGTCGGATCGACGACGGCGGGGTCGACGAAGGAGCCCCGCCACAGGGGCGAGGGGGTCCCGGGCGCGCCGGCGTCGAAGTCCTCCGCGATCGGGAGGGCCGCGGGGAGGGAATCGTTCGAGGCGCCCGGCGTCCAGGGGAGGAGGGCGAAGTCCCGGCCGTTGTTGTTCGTGTCCCGGCCGTTGCGCACGCGCGAGAGGCTGAGCGACTGCGCGCCGTACGGGGGCACGAGGCCGTCGACCAGGAGGTAGTTTCCTTGGATCCCCGGCCCCTCGGCGACCATCCCCATCGGGAAACAGACGTTGTTCTTGTTCGTCTCGTAGGCGACCGCGTCGACGACGGCGAGGGAAGCGTCGAGGAGCACGATCCACTCCTCGTCGTTCTCGAGCGAATCGGGGGGGATCGGCTGGTTCACGTTCGGGACGTTCGTCGCGTTCCCGAGGACCCAGGTGCCGCCGGGGGGGAGGACCGTGCCGGGCGGGATCGTGAAATCGGTGTTGTTGTTCGTCGTCTCGGCGCAGCCGGGCGCGCAGGAGACCTGGCAGGCGGTCGGGGAGTCCCCGCAGTCGATCGTCCAGCCGGAGAGGTCGACGGGGGATGCCGAGACGTTCAGGAGCTCGATGAACTCATGCGTGTCGGCGTCGTGGTCGTCGTAGGAGAGCTCGTTGAGGACGACCTGGGCGGCGGCCGGGGACGCGGCGAGGAGCGAAGCGACGAGGGGACCGAGTCTGCGCAAGGCCATCTGCATCTCCGAGCGAATGAAGCCTCGGTTTCCTGGAACCGGTTGCAGGCTACGGCACGCCGGAGGAGGGGTCAACCGGCTCGACCCTCGGAAGGGGATGGAGCGCGGGAGGCGGGGGGCCGCTCCCTCCACGCATCGCTCGCGGCCGCGTTCCCCGCCGAACGTCTTCCCGAGCCGGGCCGGCTCCTCCTCGCCGGCCTTGGGTTCCTCTGCTTCGCGCGTCTCCTCGCCTCCGTCCTCCGGGACCGCGTGCGGATCCGGGCGGGGGCGGGGGAACCCCTCCGGCCGAAGACGCCCCGGCCCTGAGGGGCCCTCCCGCGGCGAGGCCCGGCCGGGACGGCCCCGCGGGCTCAGCGGACCGCGCCGGTTTCCCGCATTCGCCGCGCCGCGGCGACGAGATTCGCGAGGGCGGGCTTCACCTCCTCCCACGCGCGCGTCTTCAAGCCGCAGTCGGGGTTCACCCAGATCTGGCGGCGGTCGAGGACCTTCGAGGCCGCCTCCAGGAGCGAGACGATCTCCTCCGTCGGCGGCACGCGCGGGGAGTGGATGTCGTAGACGCCGGGACCGATCTCGTTCGGGTACCGGAAGCGCTCGAACCCGGCGAGGAGCTCCATCTTCGAGCGCGAGGCCTCGACCGAGATCACGTCCGCGTCCATCGCCGCGATCGCCTCGAGGATGTCGTTGAACTCCGAGTAGCACATGTGGGTGTGGACCTGCGTCGCGTCGGCGACCCCGCTCGTCGCGAGGCGGAAGGCCCGCACCGCCCAAGCGAGGTAGGCCGCGCGGTCCGCGCGCCGGAGCGGGAGCCCCTCGCGGATCGCCGGCTCGTCGACCTGGATCGCCGCGATCCCCGCCGTCTCGAGGTCGGCCACCTCGTCCCGGAGGGCGAGCGCGATCTGGAAGGCCGTCGTGCTCCGCGGCTGGTCGTCCCGGACGAAGGACCACTGGAGGATCGTGACGGGCCCCGTGAGCATCCCCTTCACGGGGCGCTTGGCGACCGACTGCGCGTAGCGCGACCACCGGACGGTCATCGGCGCGGGACGCGCGACGTCGCCGAAGAGGATCGGAGGCTTGACGCACCTCGAGCCGTACGACTGGACCCACCCGTTCTGGGTGAAGGCGAAACCCGCGAGCTGCTCGCCGAAGTACTCGACCATGTCGTTGCGCTCGAACTCGCCGTGGACGAGGAGGTCGAGGCCGGCCCGCTCCTGCCACTCGATCGTGCGCCGGATCTCCCCCTCGAGGAGCGCCTCGTACTGCGTCGTGGTCACTTCCCCCTTCTTCCAGCGCGCCCGCCACGAGCGGACCTCGGCCGTCTGGGGGAAGGAGCCGATGGTCGTCGTGGGGAAGAGGGGGAGCTCGAGCCGCGTCTCCCGGGCCTTCCGCCGCTCGGGGAAGGCGTGCTTGCGGCGCGCGTCCCCGTCCGTCACCGCCGCCAAGCGCGCCGCGACGGCGGGGCTGTGGATGCGGGGGGACTTCGACCGGCTCTCGCGCGCCCGGGCGCTCCCGGCGAGGGCGTCGGCGATCGCGCCCCGCCCCTCGGCGAGGCCGCGGGCGAGCCCCGCGACCTCCGCGAGCTTCTGCTTCGCGAAGGCGAGCCACGACCGCAGCTCGGAGTCGAGCCCTCTCTCCTCCTCGAGGTCGACGGGAACGTGCAGGAGCGAGCAGGAGGGGGCGACCCAGACGCGCTCGGCTCCGAGCCTCTCCTTCGCCCGCTCGAGCAGGGCGAGGGAGCGCTCGAGGTCGTTGCGCCAGACGTTGCGGCCGTCGACGACTCCGAGGGAGAGGATCGTCCCTTCCCCGAGCAGGGGGAGGATCTCGTCGAGCTGCCCCGGCGCGCGGCAGAGGTCGAGGTGGAGCGCGGCGAGGGGAAGCCCGGCCACCTCCTTCGCGTTGTCGCGCAGTCCGTCGAAGTAGGTCGCGAGGAGGATCTTCGGCGCCCCCTTCGCTCCGGAGAGCGCGCCGTAGGCGACGGCGAAGAGCGCGCGATCCTCCGGCGAGAGGTCGAGGACGGCGCAGGGCTCGTCGAGCTGCACCCACTCGGCGCCCCCGGATCGCAGGCGGGTCAGGACCTCGCCGTAGCAGGGGAGGAGCCGCTCGAGGAGGGCGCGGCGCTCCCGGCCGGGCGCGATCCCCTTGCCGAGGAGGAGGAAGGTGACCGGGCCGAGGAGGACCGGCTTCGTCACGATCCCGAGCCCCTTCGCCTCCTCGAGCTCGTCGAAGGGCTTCCCCGAGGCGATCCGGAACTCCTGCCGGGGGGAGAGCTCCGGGACGATGTAGTGGTAGTTCGTGTCGAACCACTTCGTCATCTCCATGGCGGGGACGCCGTTGCCGGGCGTGCCGCGCGCCATGGCGAAATACGTCGCGAGGTCGACCCGCCCGCCGCGCGGGGCGTAGCGCTCGGGGACCGCTCCGAAAAGGGCGCAGGCGTCGAGGACGTGGTCGTAGAGGGAGAAGTCGTTCGACGGGACGAGGTCGATCCCGGCCTCCCGCTGCAGCTTCCAGTGCCGGCGGCGGAGCTCTCCGGCCGTCGACTGTAGGAAGGCGGCGTCGGTCCGGCCGGCCCAGAACGACTCGAGGGCCTTCTTCAGCTCGCGGTCCTTCCCCATGCGGGGGAAGCCGAGGTTGTGGCTGGCGACCAAGGAGGAATCTCCCGGAAGAGCCGAGGAGTGTAGCGCGGAGACGGGCGCGCCGCGAAACGCCCCGTTCCTCGTACCATCGAGGCACCCTCCTCCGGAGCCGGACCGGGCCGAGGAGGGCGTTTACCGGGACCGGATCTACAAGCACGCCGCTGCGCTGCGGATCGGACTCACGTAGCTTCAAGAGCCGGCGGCTTCTCCCGCGAGCGCTCCGGTCGCGAACGCGGCGGTGAAGTTGTAGCCGCCGATCGGGCCGTCGAGGTCGAGGACCTCGCCGGCGATGGAAAGCCCCGGCACGATCCTCGACTCGAGCGTGCGCGGATCGACCTCGTCGAGCGCGACCCCCCCGCGCGTGACCTCCGCGCGGTCGAATCCGAGCGTCCCGGCGACGGGGAGCCGCGTCGCGAAGAGCGCGCCCTGGAGGCGCTCGCGTTCCTCCCGGGCGAGCCGCGCGGCCTGACGATCGGCCGGGACCGCGGCGTTCCGGAGGAGGGAGTCGACGAGGCGCTCCGGAAGCCGCTCGGCGAGGAGCCTCCGGACCGATCGAGCCCCCTCCGATGCGGCCCACGCGCGAACCCAGCCGGCGAACGATCCGCGCTCCACCGAGGGGAGAAAGTTCACGACGAGCGCGACGCCGGCCGTCGAGGAGAGCGTCGCGACGGCACCGCTCAGGTTCATGGGGGCGGGGCCCGAGAGGCCGAAGTGCGCGAAGAGGAACCCGCCGCGCCGGGACTCGAGCGTGCGTCCGCGGACCATGAGCGAGATCTCGACGTCCGGAAGGGTGAGGCCGGACAGCTCGTTCACCCATCCCACCGAGACGGCGAGAGGGGCGAGCGCCGGCGTCGGGGGCACGACGCGATGGCCGAGCGACTCGAGGACCGGGTAGCCGTCGCCGGCGGTCCCGGTCTTCGCGTACGACTTCCCCCCCGTCGCGAGAACGACCCGCCGAGCGGCGAAAGTGCCGCGCGACGTCTCGACGAGGAAGCCCCCATCCCGGCGGACGACCCGACGGAGGGGCTCGCCGCCGCGGAAGAGGACGCCCGCGCGACCCATCTCCCTCTCGATCGCGTCGCGGACGTCGACGGCGCGGTTCGAGACGGGAAAGACCTTCCCGCCGGGCTCGACCTTCGTCGGAACCCCGAGCGACTCGATCGTCTCGCGCAGCGCGCGCGGACCGAGGAGGCGGAGCGCGGGTCGGAGGAAGGCGCCCTTCCCCCCGAACGCCCCGACGATCGCCTCGTCCTCGCAGTCGTGGGTGAGGTTGCAGCGGTTCCCCCCCGAGACGAGGATCTTCACCCCCGCTCGCTCGTTCTTCTCGGCGAGGAGCACGCGGCGCCCGGCGCGCGCCGCGCGGATCGCGGCGAAGAGGCCCGCCGGCCCGGCGCCGGCGACGAGCAGGTCGTAGGACTCGGAGGTCACGCCCGGGGACCGGGCCGGCCATCATGCCGGGGAAGTGAAGCTCAAGCACCGCCCCGCGGACTTCCTCGTCGTGGAACGCCTCCGTCCGGGCCTGGTCGGGGAGCAGGGACCCCACACGGTCTACCGGATCGAGAAGGAAGGCCTGTCGACGCACGAGTCGGTGATGCGGATCGCGAGGGAGGCCGGAGTGCGGACGGAGGCGGTGCGGGTCTGCGGCCTCAAGGACCGCCGGGCCCGGGCGGTTCAACACGTCTCGATCGAGCAGGGAGCCCGCCTCTCGATCGCCGAGGCGGGTCTGTCGGTCCGGACGATCGGGAAGTCGACGGCGCCGGCGTCCTCGGGGTGGATCGAGGCGAACGAGTTCACCGTCGTCGCTCGCGACCTCGCGCCCGAGGAGGTCGAGGCACTCGGAAGGAACCTTCGAGACGTCCGGGAACACGGGCTGCCGAACTTCTTCGACGACCAGCGCTTCGGCGCCGCCCGGGCGGGGAAGGGGTGGCCGATGGCCGAGTTCCTGCGCGGGAACGTCGAGGAGGCGCTGCGCCTCCTCGTCGCGACGCCGGGGCGCAACGATCCCCCCGAGGTCGCGGCGCGGAAGGCCTTCTTCCGCGAGAACTGGGGGCGGTTCGACCTCTGCGCGCCGCGCGCCGTCGGCTGGCACGAGCGCGGCGTCTTCGCCCACCTCGCGCTGCGTCCCGGCGACTTCCGGGGTGCGCTCCGCTTCGTCCCCCGAGCGGAGCGGCTGATCCAGGCCCTCGCCTTCCAGTCGTGGATCTGGAACCGCTGCGTCGACCGCCTCGTCGCGGGAATCGTCGCGCCGCCGCGGACCGGATCGCTCCCGGCCGAGCTCGGTCCGCTCCGATTCTGGCGCACGCCGGACGAGGAGGAGCGATCGCGGCTCGACGCAGTGGTCCTCCCCCTCGTCGGGCGGGGCGAGGCGGAGAGCAGCGCGCGGGAGGTCGTCGCGGAGGCGCTCCGCGAGGAGAAGCTCGACGCCGCGCGCGTGGGAGGCCGCGGGCTCCGTGGATTCGAACTCCGGGCCGAGCCGAGGGCGTTCGTCCTCCGACCGGACCGGCTCGACGCGGGGGACCCGGGGCCGGACGAGGACCACCCCGGGCGCTTCGCCCTTCCCCTCACGATGTCCCTCCCGCGCGGCGCGTACGCGACCCTCGTCGCCAAGCGCCTCCTCGCGTGACCGCGCGGGGTGTCGCCGAGCTCTCCCCGATCCGGGGCGGGCCGGATTAGGATCCCGCGCTCCGCTCCCGAGCACTCGACCATGCCGAAGAGGAAACGGACTCCGAAGACGAAGCCAGCCCGTCGGTCGCCGGCCGCTCCCCCCCGCGCCCGAGCGGCCCGCGCTCCGGCCGTGCTCCTCCTCGTGGGAACCCGGAAGGGTGCCTTCCTCTTCCGGAGCGACGGCGCGCGGAAGCGCTGGCAGGTCGGCGGGCCGCACTTCCTCGGGCAGACGGTCCACCACCTCGTCCTCGACCCGCGCGACGGCCGCACGATGCTGATGGCCGCGAAGACGGGCCACCTCGGGCCGACGATCTTCCGCTCGACCGACGACGGGAAGACCTGGAAGGAGGCCGGGAAGCCCCCGGCCTTCCGCAAGGTGCCGGAGGGGATGCCGGGACGCTCCGTCGATTTCACCTTCTTCCTCTCGCCCGGGCACGCCTCTGAGCCGAACCACTGGTACGCGGGCGCGTCCCCGGTCGGCCTCTTCCGGACGGGGGACGCCGGCGAGACCTGGGAGGAGGTCGTCGGCTTCAACGACGGTCTCTTCCCGCGCGTCCAGGAAAAGGTCGGGCCGGTCCCGGGCGGCGCGCTCACCCACTCGATCCTGGTCGACCCGCGCAACCGCGCCCACCTCTACGTCGGCCTCTCGTCGGGGGGGCTCTTCGAGAGCGTCGACAAGGGGGCGAACTGGCGGCCTCTCAACAAGGGCGTGGCCGCCGACTTCCTCCCCGAGCCGAACCCCGAGTACGGCCACGACCCGCACATGGTCGTCCTCCATCCCCTGAAGCCCGACCGGCTCTACCAGCAGAACCACTGCGGCATCTATCGCCTCGACCGCCCGGGCGAAGAGTGGGTCCGGATCGGGAACAACATGCCGAGGGAGGTCGGAGACATCGGATTCCCGATCGTGCTCCACCCGCGTGACCCGGACACGGCCTGGGTCTTCCCGATGGACGGCACGACGGTCTGGCCGCGGACGAGCCCGGGCGGCAGGCCCGCCGCCTACCGCACGCGCAACGCGGGGAAGACCTGGGAGCGGCAGGACCGCGGGTTGCCCCGCGCGCAGGGGTGGTTCACGGTAAAGCGCCAAGCGATGGCGGCCGACGGAGGGAAACCCGTCGGCCTGTACTTCGGAACGACGGGAGGAGAGATCTGGGGGAGCGCCGACGAGGGGCGGAATTGGCGCCCGATCGCCGCCCACCTGCCGGAAATCTTCTCCCTCGCCGCGGCGATGCCTTGAGCGTCGTCCTCCTCCCTCCGGCCCTCCACTCCTACACGGGCGGGCTCGGGCGCGTCGACCTCCCGGGAGAGACGCTCGGGGCGATCCTCGCCGCGCTGGAGGTGCGCTTCCCCGGGATCCGCTTCCGGGTGATCGACGAGCAGGACCGGATCCGGCCGCACATCCGGATGTTCGTCGACGGGGCGGATGCGTTCGATCTCTCCCACCCGGTCTCGGCCGCCGGAGAGGTCCGGATCGTCTGCGCGCTGAGTGGGGGGTGACGTCCCCCGCGACGAGCGGCTTCGACCCCTACTCTTTCCCTCGGAAGGGGACCTTCTCGAAGAACGCGGTGAGGACGAACGTCGCGAGGGGGCCGAAAAGGAGGGAGAGTAGGAACCAGTTCAGCCCGCTCCGGTTCTTCCCCTGGGCGATCCCGGCGTTGATCAGGGCGAGCGTTCCCCAGCCGACCGCGAAGTCCTCCGCCCTCAAGATGATGTCCCTTCCGCTTGGCAGCCGTGAGGCAGCAGTATGCCGCACGAGCGGCTCGGGACCACGCCCGGGCGCAGGTCGATCCCGCCGCCGGGAGGCGCGACCTCCGCCTTTCCACCGGCGTCAGAACCGCAGGGACACGCCCACTTCGATCCCGCCCTCCGGCACGGGCGCGACAAAGAGCGCCGTCCGGGGACGAGCGATCCCCCTTCCGTCCCGACCCCTCCCGAAGTGAAGGGCGTCGACGATCCCCGCCGAGAGAGCGCCGATCGCCGCCCCCGCGAGGACGTCGGAGGGGAAGTGCCGGGCCGTCTCGACGCGGGAATACGCGGTGAGCCCGGCGAGGGCGTAGGCCGGAATGCCGAGCTCGGGACCCGAATTGAGGTCGATCAGCGTGGCCGCGGTGAAAGCGGCGGAGGCGTGTCCCGAGGGGAAGGACGCTCTCGACGCGGAGTGGTCCGGGCGGCGCTTCTGCACGATCGTCTTCAGGAGGGCCGTCGTCCCGTAGGAGAGTCCGAACGCCTCGGCCTGCGTCCAGGTCTCGTCCCAGGCCGTCCTCCCCTCTCCCGGGGCGAGCGCCCCCGTCGCGACTGAGCCGACGATCAATGCGCCCAGGGTCAGGTTCCCGATGTCCGCGTTGTCGTTCAGGGTGCCCTCGAGGTCCTCGTGGATCTGGCGATCCCAGACCCCGACGAGGAGCGAGCCGGCGGCGAGGCCGGCGGGCAGGAGGACGGCATTCTCGGTCAGGTAGCCGTCCCAGACGTTCTCCTTCCAGGCCCGCCCGGAGAAGTGGGACTCGAAGAAGCTGGGCAGGGAAGCGTGGGGCCCCTTCGGCCCCTCTTCCGAGGGCGCCGCGGGCTCCCCGAAGAGAGGGTCGCGCGGCCCGTCCACGATCGAGGGTGAAGGCAGCGTCGGCCAGGGGGGAGGTTCGACCGTATCCGAGCCCGGGGGCGAGGCGCACGCGGCGGCGAGAAGGAGTCCGGACGCGGCCAGCCGGAGGCGAACCCCTTCGAGCGCTCCTGCGCGCAAGACCGCCGCTCTACCGGGTGGAGCGGCGCGCCGCCAGGGCCGGCGATCCCTCCTCCCCTCCTGCGGGTTGACGGAGGAGGGGGAGGGCCGTTTCATTTGCGGGCCAGGCGGGGCGCGCCCTCGCGGCGCGCCCGTTTCCGTTTCTGGAGCGAAGTACGGAAGAGGGATCGCCATGCGAGATTCGCAGCTCGCCGTTCTCGGGGGAGTCGTCCTCGCGCTCGCGGGAGGGACGGCACGTGCGCAGGTCGATCCGGCCGCTTCTCCGGCGGTCGAGCCTCCCTCGCGCGCGATCCCCGAGGGGTACGTCACGGCGGGAGCGCTCCACCGCGTCGTCGCGAAGCCGGGGGACGCGCTGATCGGCGCGCTCCGCGCGGCCGGGGCGGTCGCGCAGGAGATCGACTACGGCTCCTTCGTCCTCCTCCTCGTCGACGCGCGCCCCCTCGGCGGGATCGGCGCGCTCCAGGCGACCGGAGCGACGATCCGCGACGAGTGGGCCCTGATCGAGTTGAACGGCTTCCTCCTCGACACGGCCCACCCCGCCGCGCTCGCCGCGACGCTCGCGACGGTTCCTCCGGCGCTGACGCAGTCCGAGGAGCTCGCGGCGGTCCTTCCGAGCCTCCGGATCGTCCAGTTCGTCGGCCCGATCCGGGACGAGTGGCTGGACGCGCTCCGCGCGACGGGGGCGCGCCCGGTGAGCTACGTCCCGAACGACGCCTACGTCGTCTCCGTCGACCCCCTCTCCCTCTCCCGCCTCGCCGCGTTCGCGGGCGAGCGCTTCGTCCAGTGGACCGGGCCGTACCACCCCGCCTTCCGCATCCGGCCCGACCTGCGCCCGACCGCGCTCGAGCCGGTCTCCGTATCGAACGTCGTCGTCCAGGTGATCGAGGATCGCCACACGGTCCCCTTCCTCCTCCTCCTCGCCACGCAGGCCGTCGAGCCGGTCGGGCCCCCCGACTCGGCCGCCGGCTTCCTCGATCTTCCCCTCTCCGTCCCCGACGGGCTGATCGCGCTCCTCGCCGCGCACCCCTCGGTCTTCGCCGTCGAGCCGAAGGACTTCCCCCAGAAGTTCGACGAGCGCCAGGGGGTGATCTCGGCCGGTCAGCTGAACGGGACGGGGACCGGGCCCGCTTCGCCGACCTTCCTCTCGTGGCTCGCCTCGAAGGGGTTCCAGCAGGCGGGGCAGTTCGGCTTCGTCGTCGATGTCCACGACGACGGGGTCGACCGCGGCTCGGCGAGCGACGTGAACGTCGAGTTCCGCGTCGGCGGGACCTCCGGCGGCGCGAGCCGCCTCTCCTACAACTTCAACTACACCTCCGACCCCGTCGCCGACAGCGGCGCCGGCCACGGCAACATCAACGCCTCGATCGTCGGAGGCTACAACGGCCTCGCGGGGACCGCCTTCGAGGACCCGGGGGGCTACCAGTACGGCCTCGGCCTCGCCCCGTTCGTCAACCTGGGGAACTCGAAGGTCTTCGCGAACTCCGGTGCCGGCCAGTTCAACCAGGCGACGAGCTCCCGCATGGCGAGCGCCTACAACGCGGGAGCCCGGATCTCGAGCAACTCCTGGGGCTACACGACGGGGAACAACTACAACTCGGACACCCAGGTCCACGACGCGCGCGTCCGCGACGCCGTCACGGGGACGGCGGGGAACCAGGAGCTCACGATCGTCTTCGCGAACGGCAATTCGGGGCCCACCGCCGGCTCCGTCCACCCGCCGGGCACGGGGAAGAACGTGCTCTCGGTGGGGGCGTCCGAGAACGACCGCCAGACCGGGACCGACGGCTGCGGCGTCGGGAACACCGGCGCGAACGACGCGCGCGACATCATCTCCTTCTCCTCCCGCGGGCCCTGCTCGGACGGACGCAAGAAGCCGGAGATCGTCGCGCCGGGGACCCACATCCAGGGCGCGGCCTCCCGGTCGCTCAACTACGACGGCAGCGGGGTGTGCAACGCCTTCTTCCCCGCCGGTCAGACCCTCTACTGCTGGTCTTCCGGGACGAGCCACTCGACGCCCGGAGTCTCCGGGGGCGCCGCCCTCGTGCGGCAGTACTTCCTCAATCAGGGATGGGGGACCCCGAGCCCGGCGATGACGAAGGCGTTCCTCGCGAACTCCGCGGTCCGCCTGACCGGCGTCGGGGCGAACGACACCCTCCCCTCGAACAACCAGGGGATGGGACGGATGGATCTCGGGCGCGCCTTCGACGGGGTCGCCCGCGTGCGCGTCGACCAGGCCCAGGTCCTCGGCGCTTCGGGGGCGACCTTCACGACGAGCGGGACGATCGCCTCGAGCGCGGAGCCCTTCCGGGTCTCCCTCGCCTGGACGGACGCGCCCGGCCCGACGACGGGCAACGCCTTCGTGAACAACCTCGACCTCGAGGTCACCGTCAACGGCACGCTCTACCGCGGGAACGTCTTCTCCGGCGGGAACTCGATCTCCGGGGGGACCGCGGACGGCGCGAACAACCTCGAGTCGGTCTTCCTCCCCGCGGGGACCACGGGCTCCTTCTCGGTCACCGTGAAGGCGACGAACGTCGCGGGCGACGGAGTCCCGGGGAACGCGGACGCGACGGACCAGGACTTCGCCCTCCTCGTCTACAACGGCACGACGGCGGCCCCGACGCCCGACTTCTCCCTCTCGGCGAGTCCGACGTCCCGGACGATCACGGTTGGGGGCTCGACGACCTACGCGGTCACGTCGACGCCGAGCGGCGGGTTCGCCTCGAACGTCTCGCTCTCGGCCTCCCCGGCAATCGCGGGGGTGACCTACGCCTTCTCGCCGAATCCGGTCGCGGCGAACGGATCCTCGACCCTCACGGTGTCGACCACGGCCGCCGCGACGACCGGCACGCACACGATCACGATCACGGGGACGGGCGGGGGCCTGACGCGGACGACGACCGCCACCCTGATCCTCGATCCGGCCGCGACGCCGAACTTCGCCCTCTCCGTCTCTCCGGCCTCGCGGACGATCACGGTCGGGGGCTCGACCACCTACACGGTGACCTCGACCCCGAGCGGCGGGTTCGCCTCGAACGTCACGCTCTCCGCCTCGCCGGCCATCGCGGGGGTGAGCGCCTCCTTCGTTCCGAACCCGGTGGCCGCGAGCGGCTCCTCGACCCTGACGGTGAGCACGACGGCGGGAGCGACGACGGGGACCCACACGATCACGATCACGGGCACCGGCGGCGGACTGACCCGCACGACGGGCGCCTCTCTCACCCTCAACCCGCCCGCCTCGGGGATCCAGGTCCTCACGTTCCTCGCCGCGCCGAACCTCTCGATCCCCGACAACAACGCCACGGGCGTGACGAGCACGATCAGCGTCCCGAGCTCGCAGACGATCTCGAGCGTCGCCGTGACGGTCGCAGTGACCCACACCTGGATCGGCGACCTGCGCCTCACCTTGATCTCGCCGGCCGGGACGCAGGTGATCCTCCACAACAACACCGGCGGCTCGGCGGACAACATCAACACGACCTACGCGATCGTGACCACGCCGAGCCAGTCGTTGGCGCTGAACGGCCAGAGCACCCTCGGGAGCTGGCAGCTCAAGGCCCAGGACCTCGCCGCGGCCGACGTCGGGACCCTCAACTCCTGGAAGATCACGTTCAACGGCGAGAAGAAGGCGAGCCCCGCCCTCTCGATCCCCGACAACAACGCGACGGGCGTGACGAGCGCGCTCAACTACGCGGAGACCGGCACCGTCGCCTCGGTCAAGGTGCGCGTGAACATCACGCACACGTGGATCGGCGACCTGCGCGTGACGCTGATCTCGCCCGCCGGGACCCAGGTGATCCTCCACAACAACGCGGGGGGGTCCGCCGACAACATCGTCACGGAGTACCCCGACCTCACGGTCCCCGCGCAGTCCCTCTCCGCCTTCAACGGCCAGGGCATCGCCGGGAACTGGCAGCTCAAGGTCCAGGACCTCGCCGCGGCCGACGTCGGGACGCTCAACTCCTGGACGCTCTCCCTCACGGCCCCGTAGGGGAGACCGGTGGGGGGGTGCGGGAACGTCCCCGGACGGGGCGCTATGCTCGTCCCGTCCCGTCCGAGTCCCTTGCCCAAACCCCCCATCGAACCCCGCCCGGGGTCGCTCCTCCTCGCCGCCCCGCACCTCTCCGACCCGAACTTCCGCCGGACGGCCGTCCTCCTCTGCGACCATACGGGGAAGGGGGCCTTCGGCTTCGTGCTCAACCGGCCCGCGGGGCGTTCCCTCGAGGATGTCCTCCCCGTCCCGAACCACTTCCCGGAACGCAACGACCCCGTCTACCTCGGCGGGCCGGTCGGCCTCGATTCGATGACGGTCTTCCACCAAGAGAGCGACCTCACCGGCTCGCGCGAGGTCCTCCCCGGGGTCTTCATCGGCGGCGAGGTCGAAGAGCTCGCCCGCGTGGTCGCGCTACGCAAGACCCCTCCCTCCGACCTCCGGTTCCTCATCGGCTACTCCGGCTGGGGGGAAGGCCAGCTCCTGAACGAGGTCCGGGAGAACGCCTGGGTCGTCTGTCCCTGCCGTCCGCAGTGGGTCTTCGACCCCGACCCCGAGACGCTCTGGCAGCGGGCGCTCCGGACCATCGGCGCGTTCCTCCGCCACTTCCCCGACGAACCCCAGGCGAACTGACGCTCGGGGGCCCGGGGAGGGTCTCGGAAGGGCCGACGCCGCCCCCCCCTCCCACCCGCGCGGCCTACAATCGGACCCGCGCGGCCCAAGCGATGGTTCACCTCTCGAAGATCTACACGAGGACCGGGGACGGCGGGACGACGGGGCTCGGGGACGGAACGCGCGTGCCGAAGACCTCTCCCCGCGTCGAGGCGTGCGGAGCGGTCGACGAGGTGGGCGCCTCGATCGGAGTCGCCCTCTCCCTCGGCGGGCTCGATCCGGCGCGGGTGGCGCTCCTCCGCTCCGTCCAGAACGACCTCTACGACGTCGGAGCGGACCTCAGCGTGCCGGAAGGGGCGAAGCCCGCCGCGGGGGGGAAGCCCCGCCTCCGCGTGAAGGCCGAGCAGGCCGCTCGGCTCGAGAGGGAGATCGACGCCGCGAACGCGGCGCTCGCTCCGCTCGACAGCTTCGTCCTCCCCGGCGGGCGCCCGGGCGCGGCGCTGCTCCACCTCGCGCGCACGGTCTCCCGCCGGGCCGAGCGGGCGGTCTTCCGGCTCGCGGAGGACGAGCCGGTGAACCCGCAGGTCGGGACCTACCTCAACCGGCTCTCGGACCTGCTGTTCGTCCTCGCCCGCGCCGAGAACGACGGAGGCCGGGCCGACGTCCTCTGGGAGCCGGGGCGCCACCGGCCCGCCGCCGGAGCCTGAGGACCGGCCGAGCCTAGACGATCGGCCAGGCCTGGCCGATCAGCCAGATGTGGTAGCCGAGCAATCCGCCGTAGCTCGACAGGGCCAGACCGAGGCCCGCGCGGCCGAGCCGGAAATTCTTGTGCATGCACAGGAACACGACCCCGACCCCGACGACGAGCGACTTCCAGAACAGGAAGGGAACCTGGCCCTGGTCGAGGAGCCAGCGCATGAGGGGGTTCATCTCGGCCCCTCCCCGTCCGATGTGGATGACGGTGAGGATCGAGTCGAGGACGTTGAGGCCGAGGATCGCGCAGGTCGCCGCCAGCAGGCCCGGCCCGTAGATGTCGACGTAGCTGTTCACGCGGCTGGCGCGCCGGCGTCCGCCGAAGAAGAGGTGGCGCGAGACGACGCGGCGCCGGCGGTCCTCCGAGGACGGCGGCGCGCAGGAGGTTGCGATCTCTGGCTGCGAATCCATGCCGGGCTACTGGACGATCGTCCAGCGCTCGAGGTCTGCGCCGATCGTCCCCACCGCGATCGGGCCGGTGATCGTCCCCGCGCTCACGAAAGCGGCGTCGGACGCGGGCGCCAGGGTCGCGCCGGAGTACTGCGCGACGTCGTTCCCGCACTGCAGGATCGCGCCCTGATGGTTCACGAAGAAGGCCCGGTTCCCGGTCCCGGTGCGGTGGATCGGCCAGGCGTAGGCGCACCAGATCGCCTCGCACAGGTTCGCGTCGACCGCCGTCGCGACCGCTTTGCCCCCGTTCGGATCCTCGGCGACCCCCGCGCCGGCGGTGTCGGGGAGCCAGAGCTGGAAGAGGTAGCCCGACTTCGTCACGCGGCTCCCCTGGACGTTGGCGAAGGCCCCCGAGAGGGTGGGGGGGAGGAGGACGCCCGCCGTGCCGCGGACGGGGTCGGCCCCGGCGAGCTCGCCGAAATAGCCGAACTCGCCCGCGCCGTCCCCGTCGACGTCGATCTGGACGGAGGCCTGCACCTGCGCCTGCGCCGCGAGGATCTGGCGGAGCGTCGCGATCGCGGCCGTCTCGTTCGTCGTGCCTCGCGCCGAGATCAGGTTCGGGATCGCCATCGATGCGATGATCGCGATGATCGCGGTGACAACCAGCAGTTCGATCAGGGTGAACCCCTGTTTCCGACCGCGCCTCATGGCTGGTCTCCTCGCTTCCCCCCCTTCGCGCCCGACCCTCCGTCCCCAGAAGGGCCGGAGCTTTTTTCGACCCTTCCCCCCGCGTGGCTTGAGGGGGGGATCGGGGGCTTCCCCCGCCGCCTCCCGGCGCGGTAAGAAGCCGCGGCGAACCCGGGAGGGTATCCCATGAAACCCGCCGTCCTCCTCCTCGCGCGACTCTTCCTGGGTCTCTCCTTCCTGCTGTTCGGGTGGGCGAAGGTCTCCGGCAAGCCCGTGTTCGACGGGAAGCCCTTCTCCCAGTCCTTCGAAGGGTTCGTGCAGGAGACCCTGTCCGACAAGGGCCACCCCTTCGGTTTCTGGCGCCCGGTCCTCGAGATCGCCGTCCGGCGCGCCCCCGGGGTTTTTGCCTTCCTCGTCGGGGGGGGGGAGCTCCTCCTCGGCGCGAGCCTCCTCCTCGGCGCGCTCCTCCGCTTCAGCGCGATCGGCGGGATCGCGCTGATGGCGAGCATCCAGTTCTGCAACAATCCATTCGCAGGGGAGGGCCCTCTCTGGGCGAAGGTCGCGGGCCTCGTCGAGCACGGCGCGGTCGCCCTCCTCCTCCTCCTCCTCGCGTTGGACGGGGCGGGCCGGTTCTTCGGCCTCGACCAGCTCCTCTCCCGCGAGCGGGAGTTCGATTTCCCCAAGCCGGCGCCCTAGAGCCGGCCCCGGGACCCGGCCCAAGCCAGGCGGGGACTTGGGATCGGCGCTTGCCCTACGCGTCGCCGGGGAGCTTTCCGCGAGCGCCGAAGAGGAGACCGAGGATCCTCGCTTTCACGGACGCGATCTCGACGCGGTCGGCGGCGCCCCCCGGAGCGGTGCAGGCGTAGAGGGGCCCCTCCTCCGGGTCGTCGGGGGTGCGCCCGTGCGAGCCGCGCACGGGGGAGGGGTCGAGCGGGACGACGTCCAGGAGGTACCGGAATCCGAGCGCCTTCTGGAGGAGGCGCGCAGCGAGCCGCGCCTTGACGAGGCGTCTCTTCGGATCGAGGAAGAGTTCCGCCGGGTCGTAGCCGGGCTTGCGGTGGATATCGACTGTCCGCGCGAAGTCGGGCGCCGCGGCGTCGTCGAACCAGTACGGGTAGGCGAACCAGCGGTCCCGCGCGGCGACCGCGACGAGCTCGCCCGAGCGGGGATGGTCGAGGCCGACGGCGCGCTTCTCCTCCTCCCCGAGGAGCCGCTCGACGCCCGGGAGCGCGAGGAGGGCCGCGCGGGCGCGCGGGAGGTCGGCCGCGTCGCGGACGTAGACGTGAGCGACCTGGTGGTCGCAGACGGCGAACGCGCGCGAGGCCCCCGCGTCGAGGAGCTCCCCGTGAGGCGTCGGACGCGCGCGGAGGAGCCCGGCCTCGCGGAGCGCGCGGTTTGGCGCGATCCACCCCGTCACCGCCCCGATCCCGTACTCGGAGACGACGACGACCTCGGCGCCCCGCTCCCGCCACGCGGCGGCGAGGTCGGCCGCGACGCGGTCGACCGCCTCGACGGCGGCGAGGGCGCGCGGATCGTCCGGACCGTGGCGCTGGAAGTCGTAGTCGAGGTGGGGGAGGTAGACGAGCGCGAGCGTCGGCGCGTGGCGCTCGAGGACGCGCTTCGCGCACGCGGCGATCCACTCCGTCGAGACGAGGTCGGCCCCCGGCCCCCAGAAGCGGAAGAGCGGGAAGGTCCCGAGGCGCGCGTCCAGGTCCGCCTCGAGGTCGGGGGGCCAGGCGTAGATCCCCGGGATCTTGCGCCCGTCGGCCGGATAGAAGGGGCGCGGCGTCACGGCGTAGTCGGCCGAGGCGTACAAGTTGAACCACCAGAAGAGCTTCGCGCAGGTGACGGAGGGGTCGCGCCGGCGCGCCGCCTCCCACACCTTCTCCCCCGCCATGAGCGCATGGCTCTGGCGCCAGAAGAGGATCTCGGCGAGGTCGCGGAAATACCAACCGTTGCCGACGATTCCGTGCTCCCGCGGGAGGAGCCCCGTCAGCATCGTCGCCTGCGCGGGGCAGGTGACCGCGGGGAGGACCGACGACATCGGGGAGGCGAAGCCGCGCGCGAAGAGCGCGCGAAGCCGCGGCGCCTTCTCGCGCAGCAGCCGCGGGGTCAGGCCGACGACGTCGAGGACGAGGAGAGGGCGAACCACGGCGCGCGGATTCTCTCCGCGCGCGCGGGACGGGCGAAGCGCGAAGCCGTCCCTACGGGCAGAGGACCACCTTCACGCCGTTGCTCGCCTCGTGGTAGCTCGTGACGAGGTCGACGACGAACTCCTGGAGGTAGACCGTCGCGAGGGCGAAGGCGGGATTCGGCGGAATCGGGATCACGGTCACGTTCCCTCCCGCGGCGTCCGTCGAGAAAAGGACCCACGCCGCGAGGAGGAAGGGGTCGACGAGCGCGGCTCCCGTCGGCACGAACGGGACGTCCGCGGCCCCGAGGGAGAGGAAGAGGATCCCCGGCGCGGAGGCGGGGGCCCCGCTCGTCGTGAGGGTGAGGCTCCCGCCGACGTTCCCGCCGGAGGGGACGGTCGTGATCGAGGTGAGGGAGGGGACTGCGGAGTCGTAGGACGCGACCCCGCAGACCGTGAGCGTGTTCGAGCCCGACGCGCTCGCGTTCCCCTGCCGGTCGGTCGCCGTGACCGAGTAGTCGATCGTCGTGCCGGGACCCACGGCGGCCGCGCCGCCCGGGTTCGTCAGAGCGGCGCGGTGGATCCCGCCGCCGACGTCCTTCATCGCGACGCTCGCCGGGAAGGCGCCGTTCGGGGCATTGACCGTGTAGTTCGCGGTCGCGGAGACGTAGGTCACGCCGTCGTCGTAGATCCCGTCGCGGATCGCGGCGCGGAAAACCCACGGGCCCGCCGCGTTCGACGTGGCGACGAGCGCCTGGACCTGCGTGATCACGGGCGCGAGCGTGTCGGCGGAGGCGGTGCTCCCGAAATAGAGCCGGTCCGTGAAGGCGCCCGACTCCCCCTGGGCCGTGTAGACGTCGGGCTTGCCGTCGTTGTTCACGTCGCCGACCGCGACGTCGAGCGTCGAGTCGGTGACGGCGGTGAACCCGTTCGCGACGTAGGCGAAGACGCCGGCGCCATTGTTCAGGTAGAGCCGCTCCTGCGGCGATCCGAGGGAGCCCACGATCGCGTCGAGGTCGCCGTCGTTGTCGTAGTCGACGAACGCGATCTCATTGTCGTCGAACCCGTTCGTGCCCGTCACGTTCCCGGGGAGCGCGGTGAAGGTGAGCGTCCCGTTCGGGATCAGGTTGTTGCGGACGTACCCCTCGTTGAAGGAGCCGGGGGAGAGGGACTGGTAGAACGCGTCGACGTCCCCGTCGTTGTCGAGGTCGGCCCACTCCGTCTCGTAGGCGCTCCCGTCGGCGGGGAGGAGGGCGGAGGAGTTCGAGAAGATCCCGGCCCCGTTGTTGAGGAAGAGCTGGTTGTTCCCCGTCCGGTTCGTCGCGACGTAGTCGAGGTCGAAGTCCCTGTCGACGTCGACGAAGGTGCAGTCCTGGGGATCGCCCGCCGCCGGCAGCCCCGCGAACCCGGTCGAGGTCGCGTCCGTGAAGACCGCCGCGCCGCTGTTCAAATAGAGGCGCGCGATCCCGGTCGCCGTGTTCGAGAAGGCGAGGTCGATGTCCCCGTCGTTGTCGACGTCCCCGACGGCGATCCCCCAGGCGGAAATCGCGAGGAGGGGCATGTTCGCCGGCGTGTTCGTGAAGACGCCCGCGCCGTTGTTCAGGAGGAGCCTGGGCGCCTGGGCGTTGCGGACCGCGAAGACGAGGTCCAGGTCGCCGTCGTCGTCGAGGTCCGCCGCGATCACCACCGCCCCCGCCAGCGAGAGGACCCCGAGCCGCACGACCGACTCGTCGACGAGCCCGCCTCCGGTCGCATAGTTGTTGATGAAGAGCTGCTGCTGGGCGAGGCCGCCCGATCCGTTCGCGCAGACGACGTCGAGATCTCCGTCCCCGTCGACGTCCGCGAGGATGACCCCCTCCGTGTAGGGGGGGGTCGGCGTCTGGCCGGGGACGGCCCCGGTCTGGAGCGTGAAGACCTGGGCGGAGGCGACCGGGGCGAGGAGCGCGAGGGCGAACGGGGCGAGGCGGAGGCGCATGCGAGGTGCTCCGGAGGGGAGTTTCCTGGAACCGATCGGGCGCGCCGCGGCGCACCCGCGCCCCAGGGTACCCGCCCCTCCGCGCCCGCGCGAGCGTCCCCGGGGGGCCCCCGTGGACAGGTCCGCGGGTATGCCGGAGAATCGATTCCCGAAGCAGGGGGCGATCGGCGGGAGATCGGGTCCGACGATGGGTCGGACGGTAGGAGTTCTCAAATGCGATTCGGGAACGCGATCGTCGGCGTCGCGTGGCTCGCGGCGGCGGCACGGGGAGAGGTCACGACGGCCCAGAAGACGATCGGAGAGCCGGGGGGCTTCTCCTGCTGCGGCCCGGAGGATCCTCCGACGCTCTGCGACGGCGTCACGCCGGCCACGGCCTCCGTCGAGTACCGCTACGACGACGCGGCCCACACGCTGACGCTCGTCGTCGCGAACACGTCCCCCGTCGAGCCCGGGATCCCGAATCCCCTCCTCACGTCCCTCTACTTCAACGCCCCGCCCGGGGCGGTGACGGGGCTCTCCCTCCTCGCGCAGTCGGGATCGGGCGGAGCGGCGCCGGAGTGGACGCTCGTCTTCGACCCGAACCCGAAGGTCCAGCCGAAGCCGGCGAAGCTCGGCTGCCTCGGGGCCTTCAGCGCCCGCCTCACGAACGGTCCGGGGATCGCGAAGGCGATCGCGAACGCCGCGGCCGGCACGTTCTCCGCGCCCCCCGGATCCTGGGTCGTCGGGCCGGCGACCTTCGTCCTCCAGGTGACGGAGGCGGCGGGGGCGCGGCTCGACGCCTCGGACTTCGCGAACGCCTTCTCCCACAACCCTCCCGGGGTCCACCAGGTGAACGTCGGGGCTCACTTCCAGGCCGGGGGGCCGCAGGGGAAGAGCGGGAAAATCTCCGCCTCCGTCGGGTGCGAGCCGGGAGCCTTCCTAACCGGCTCCCCGACCCTCGGCGGGGCGGTCACGCTCGTCATGAGCGGGGCTCCCGGCTGCTGCGGGTGCTTCGCCGTCTCGGACGGGCCCGGGCCGATCCTCGTCCCGAACATCCCGGGATGCCCTCCGGTCGTCGTGCCGCTCACCCTCCCGATCCACGTCCTGATCGCGACGACCCCGCTCACGGCCGGGACGACCGTCAGCGTGACGATCCCGATCCCGAACGACCCGAACCTCCTCGGGGCGACCTTCTTCTTCGCCGCGGTCCTCGTCGACCCCGACACCGGGAAGCTCTTCGGCTCGACCGGCTCGAGCGTGACGATCGCGCCCTAGGGATCTGGCCCCCTTTGATGTTGGTCCCCGCGGCGGGGGGCGCCACGCCCGGCCCCTCTCCTATTCGCTTCTCTCTACGCCGCCCCGAGCCTCCTCGAGAGCTCCCCCCAGTCCTGCCGGTACCCCTCCGCGATCTCCTCCACCCGGATCCTGCGGCCGAGCAGCCCCTCGGTCATCGCGGGGGTGCGCCCCTCCCCGTTCACCCTCCACCTCCACACGTTGTTCATGAGCATCCAGATCGCCACGTGCTTCTCGAGGCGCTCCCCCTTCTTGCTCACGCACCAGCTGCGCCGGATCAGGCGCGAGATCCCGTACCTCGCCATCGCCGCCTCGTGGTTCACCCAGAATAGGGGGCTCCTCGGCCCCTTGGTCCCCTTCCCCGAGTAGATCCGGTGCTCGACCTCCCCCGGGGCGAAGAGCCTCCGCACGAGGGAGGCATAGAGGGGCTTTCGGTCGCTCGCGAGCACCACCCCCTCGGCCCCCTCGAGCCGCGAAAGACACCGGCGCATCACGAGGCCGCTCTCGTTTGGACGGCGCCCCTCCTCGGCCTCGAAGGCGGCCCTCCTCTTCTTGCTTGCCGCGCTCTTGCCTGCCCTCGACCGGATCCGGCCGACCTCGCCTGCGAGGATCATCCCGCTCGGGACGGCCACGAGGAGGCCCACGGTCAGGGGCTTTGAGAGGCGGTTGTGCTCGTAGGTCTCGATCTCGTCGGTCTGGAAGTGGCCCCGAGGCTTGAAGCCCCGAAGGAGGTTCTCCGCGGCCTGGGCGCAGAAGGTGCCGTAGCGATCGAGCCGCCCCTCGACCGCGCGGCGGCGGACGTGCCCGATCCGGACGGACTGGCGGATCGAGACCCCGGAGACGAGGAGCTTGAGGAGGGAGGAGGTGACGGAGGGCTTGTGGAGACCGAAGGAGATGCTGAAGGTCTGGGAGGAGAAGGTCCTCCCGCACGCGCGGCAGCGAAAGCGCGGGATGGGCCGGGGTCGGCAGAGAGCGACGTAGGAGCCCCAGCGCACGAAGAAGCGCGGGGGAGGGGAGCGGAAGAACGGGCACCCCTCCCGCGGGCAGCGATCGGGCTCGAACAGAGGTTCCTCCCGGGGTTTCCCCGGGGGGAATGACGCAGGAGGGCCATTTCGTTACCTCCCCGGGGGAAAGCGCCGGGGCTCAGGGGGTAGCGCCCGCGCGGCCCCTCGGCCCAACAGGGAAAGGGGCCAGATCCCAACTTTGCCCGCCGGCACCAGATCCTTCGGATCTCTCTTGCGATGGCCGCAGGGGTCTCGCACCGGCTTTGGACCATGCGCGATCTCGGCACCCTCCGCGAAGCCGACGCGAACGCGGTCGGACCCCTACCCCCCGGGGCGGCGGGTGGACAACCCGCCCCGTCGGGTCTGTAATTTCCTCCCCACGAGGGGCACGCGGAGGGTCGCGGAGCCTCGACTTCGGGCGGAGCACGAGCATGCGCATCGCCGCGGGAATCTTCCTCGCCGGGCTCCTCGTCACGGCGGCACGCGCGGGAGTGACGTCGGTCCGCAAGACGATCGGCGAGCCGGGGGGCGCCTCCTGCTGCGGGCCGGGGAGTCCTCCGACCCTCTGCGACGGGGTCACCCCCGCGTCGGCGAACGTCCAGGTCACGTACGACGACGCCGCCCACACGCTCACCCTCCTCGTCGAGAACACCTCCCCGGTGACGGGCGGGGTCCCGAACCCCCTCCTGACGAGCCTCCACTTCAACGTCCCCGCCGGCGCGGTGACGGGGCTCTCCCTCCTCTCGCAGACCGGCTCGGCGGGGGCGGCCTGCGACTGGTCGCTCCAGTTCGACCCGGACCCGACGAGCGGCGGGAGCCCGGCCAAGCTCGCCTGCCTCGGCGCCTTCAGCGCGCGCCTCTTCCACGGAGGAGTCTCGAACGCGATCGCGAACGCCGCGGCCGACACCCTCGCCGCGCGGGCCGGGTCTTGGGTCGTCGGCCCCGTCACCTTCGTGCTCGACGTGACGACGGCGCCGGGGGCGGTCCTCGACGCAACGGACTTCGCGAACGCCTTCTCCCACAATCCCCCCGGGGACTTCCAGGTGAACCTCGGCGCGTACTTCAAGAAGGGGGGGCCGCAGCTGAAGAAGGGGCGGATCTCGTGCGCCTCCGCGTGCGAGCCGAGCGCCTACGTCTACGGCGCGCCGAGCCTCGGGGGGACGGTCACGTTCGTCCTGGGCGGGACCCCCGGCTGCTGCGGCTGCCTCGGCCTCGCGAACGATGCGGGGCCGACGGTCTTCGCGAACGTCCCGGGCTCGGCGCCGCTCGCCGTGCCGCTCGCCTTCCCGGCGCTCGTCCTGATCGGGACGACGCCCCTCTCCGACGCGGCGGCGGCGACGCGCGAGATCTCGATCCCGACCGACCCGACCCTCGTCGGCGCGACCTTCCACTTCGCCGGGGTCCTCGCGGACCCCGTCACCGGCGAGCTGTCGAGCTCCACGGGATCGAGCTTCACGATCGTCCCCTAGGGAACCCGGGCCATCCCTCCGCTCCTCCTGCTCCCCGGCCTGGGGCTCGGGGGTAGGGAGGATCTCGCCGAGTTCGGCAAACGCCTGCGCTCGCCCGACGTTCCCGTGCGGCGCCAGGGCGCCGAGGAACTCGCGAGCCTCGATTCCCCGGAGGGGCCGTGGCTTCTGCTTGAGGCTCGCCCCTCGTGAAGCGTGTAAGTCTCGGGCGATCTCGTAGGGCTCCTCGGACTTGTCGTTCAGCGGCGGAGTCCGCGTCGTTCACGGGAGTTCGTGGGGTGGACCGCCCTGCTCCCGTCCCGGGAGAAGAGCCGCGGCGCAGTCGAGCCTGGGTCAGCTCCTTCCGCAGGGGCGGCGGCTCCTTCAACCGAGTCGTGGATCGTTCGAGGCACTCGGGGACACCCTTCTGCGTCGAAGGGGAACTCGAAAGGGGAGCGTGCGCGCCGGCAGAAGATGCCTCGCGAGCAGGCGCCAGCGGGAATCGCTCCGCCCCCGGCGTCCTCTTCGAGTAACGCGACGTCGGGCTTCGCCACTTCTCAGCCCCTCGGCAGCCGCGGCCTCGGAGTTGCGAGGCACTCCCCATGGGCCATGTCCGTTCGGTCGACCGCACCCGGACGGTCGACCGCTTGTCCAGTCTTCGCCGGTCTTGCGTTCTGATGGATATGCGCGACCGAGCCAGGAACGCCGGGGGAAGCGCGGCAGGCGCGAAAACCATCCCCGCCAGGTCGATTTCCAAGCGGGCAACACCCCCCTGCGACGATGGTTGTGAACGCCGGCCTCCGTCATCTTTCCGAGGCTGGGAAGGCCTGGTTTCCAAAGGAGCACGGTTTTCCCTGATTCACCGGGAGAGGAGGACCTGCCCCTCACCTGGAATCTCGGCCTCACCGCGGAAGCGTTTCCGTCGAGCGCAGAGGCCACCGCGCGACAGAGCGCTTTGACCCCCTGGAAATCCGCCTGGCGGCCAAGTCCCTGACCACCTGTCCACGGAATCGGGGGAAGCCGAGAACCCTTTCTCGAGCTCCCGATCCCACTTCCCCAGGAGAGTGACCATGAACCAGATTCAACCTCCCACCGACAGAGGAAGCGTCCCGACCCTCCACGAGTCCGAGCCCGGCGCGGCGGCCCGGACCGACCGACATCCCTCGCGACGCTCGCGTTCCCGACATAGGCGACTCGCCTCCCTTTCCTCGCCGGCACTGCTCCTCGCCCTGATCGGCCTCGCCGGGAGCGCCGGCGCGCAGACTTCCTTCCCCATCACCTTCGATGCTCGGACATTGGCCGCGCCCTTCTTCAACATCAACTTCGGGAACATCGGCGCGATCGGGGCCACGGCTCAGCTCCAGACGTTCTCGCTCCCTCCCGGTCCCTATACCTTCCATGCGCCGCCCTCCTCGCCCCTCATCGTCGCCTTCACCGTGAGCGCCACCGGGACCGTCGACGTCGATCCTCCCGTCTCCTACGCCACCGGGAGCGGCTCCACGCTGACGGTCACCGGCTTGCCCCTCACCGTCGATGCCACGGCGTTGAGCACTCACGGGTGGGGCCTCGGCGGGGACGCCGGTCACGGCTCGACGATCGCGATCTCCACCGTCAACCTGTTGCCGGGGCTGCACAGCTTCCAGCTCCCCGCCGGCAACTCCACGTCGCAATTCACTTTCGCCCTGGGGAGCGACGGATTGATCGGCTCCGATCCCATCCTCCCTGTCTACGCCACCGGCACCGGCACGAGCACCCTGACCGTCGCCGGCTTCCCCCTCACCGTCGATGCCACGGCGCTGAGCGCCAACGGGTGGGGCCTTTCCGGCGGCGAGGTCGGACGCCCGACGGCTGCGATCTCCACGGTCAACCTGTTGCCGGGGCCCTGGCGATTCGAGATCCCCGCCGGCCATCCCGGTATGACCTTCGTTTTCACCCTGGGGAACGACGGGACGATCGATTTCGACCCGTCCCATGATGCCTACGTCTCCGGCCGCGGTACCCCCACGCTGACGGTCACTGGTTTGCCCCTCACGATCGATGCCACGGCGTTGAGCCACTCAGCCTTCAACATCCTCGCCGGAGAGGCCGGCGGCGGTCCGTCGAGCCAGGTCACCACTCTGCGGCTGCTTCCGACCACCAATGGGTTCCCCCTGTCGTTCCACTCGCCCCCCTCGACCGGCAACTCCTTTGACTTCACCTTCAGTACGACCGGGAACGTGGACTTCGCCGCTTCCCTGGATCTCTACGTGAGCGGGCGTGGGACCAGCACCCTGACCATATCCGGGTTCCCGATCACCATCGACGCCACCGCCGTGCCCGTGGCGGACTTCAACATCTCCTTCGATGCCGGCGGACCCAACCAAGTGACGACGTTCCGCCAGATCCCGGGCCTGTACGACCTGCGCCTGCCCGCCTCGTCGAGCAACGTCGTCTTCTACACGGTCGACGACCTGGGGAAGATCGACTACGACCCCGCGCTCGACTTCTGCGTCCAGGGCCGGGGGACCAATCTCCTGACGGTCCTCTGCGATCCGGCAACCACGCCCGATCCTCTCCAGCTCATCGCGGATCTCAAGACGTACATCAACGGCCTAGCCGTGTCGGCCCTGAAGAACTCGAATGGCAAGCTCGCCAGCACCTTGGTCAACAAGCTCAACGCCGTGCTGTCCCAGGTCGACGCTGCGCTGGATGAGACCAACCCGGCGGTCCAGGATCAGCTGCTCCAGGAGGCGCTGGGCAAGATCCGCAACGACATCCTCACGAAGACCGACGGCTGCAGTGCCGCCGGAGCGCCGGACTCGAACGACTGGATCATCGACTGCGCGGTCCAGGCCGAGGTCTCGCTGCGGCTGAACCGGATCCTCGCCGCCATCGCGACTCTGATCTGATCCTCCGATCCCCATCGGCGACCCGATGGACCATGGGGTGCGCACGCCGGGACCCTGATCCTTCGGGCCGCGAGGGGGGCCGCAAGCCCGCGGACATCGCGGGCTTGCGGGCCTTCTTCGAGGGCAGATCGATCGCGTACCTCGCCCGGGCGCCTTCGTCTGTCGGGAGCGGCTGGTCGAGGCGCTCGACGCGTTCGACCGGCTCCGGCAGGTCCGCGTGAGCACGGTCCTTGTCGGCGACGACGAGCGCGACGCGCGATTCCTCCGCGAGCTCGCCGAGGCGACGGTGGGGAGTTCCGCGCCGCGCGCTGAGCGCCCCCCCTCCCCTCGCCCTACCCCTTCCCCGCGACCTTCCGCCAGAGCCACCGCAGCGGGTCGTAGAAGTCGTCCACGACCCGCTCCTTGAGGGGGATGATCGCGTTGTCCGTGATCCGGATCGACTCCGGGCAGACCTCCGTGCAGCACTTCGTGATGTTGCAGAAGCCGATCCCCCCCTTCTCGCGCAGGAAGGCGGTGCGCGAGAGCCCGTCGAGAGGGTGCATGTCGAAGGCCGCCGCGCGGACGAACATGGCGGGACCGATGAACGCGTCCTTCCTGTCGTGCTCCCGGATCACGTGGCAGACGTTCTGGCAGAGGAAGCACTCGATGCACTTGCGGAACTCCTGGGCGCGGTCGGCGTCGGCCTGGCCGTACCTCCACTCCGCGCCGGCGCGGGGGGTGAAGGGAGGGATCCGCTTCGCCGCCTCGAAGTTCCACGAGACGTCCGTGACGAGGTCCTTGACGACCGGGAAGGACTTCATCGGCCGCACCTCGACGGGGCGGTCGAGGGGGAGCGCGTCGAGGCGCGTCTTGCACATCAGGCGGGGCTTCCCGTTCACCTCGGCCGAGCAGGAGCCGCACTTCGCGGCCTTGCAGTTCCAGCGGACGGCGAGGTCGGGGGCGCCGTGCCCCTGGATCCAGTGGACCGCGTCGAGGACGACCATCCCCGGCGCGACGGGGACGCGGTAGTCCGTCAACGCTCCGCCGTCGCGGTCGCCGCGGAAGACCCGGAAGAGCGCCTCGCCCGCGGTCACTTCTTCTCCTCGAAGAGCGCCT
Organism: Planctomycetota bacterium; assembly: GCA_035695825.1. Classification (GTDB taxonomy): domain Bacteria; phylum Planctomycetota; class UBA1135; order UBA1135; family JAKEFM01; genus JAKEFM01. The sequence continues at coordinate 179,602 of DASRRH010000027.1, forward strand.
TCAGCTCCGCGGGCATCTCGGGGAGCGCCGTCCGCCCCACCTCCATCCCCGCGCCGCGGCGGCGGACGCAGACGTTGACCTTCCCGTGGGCGGGGTCGGCCTTCGGGTGGTCGAGGCGGCTGTGGGCGCCCCGGCTCTCGCGGCGCTCGAGCGCCGCGCGCGCGACCATCTCGGAGACGTCGATCATGTTGCGCAGGTCGAACGCGAGGTGCCAGCCGGGGTTGAAGAGCCTCGAGCCGGCGACCTTGACGCGCGCCGCGCGCGCGCGCAGCCCCTCGAGCGCCCCGATCGCCGCCTCGAGGTCGGCCTCCGTCCGGAAGATCCCCACCCTCGCCTGCATCGTCTCCTGGAGGTCGCGGTGGACCGCGTAGGGGTCCTCCCCCTCGTTCTCGAAGGGGCGCAGGAGCTCCCTCGCGGCGGCCTCGACCTGGCCGTCGTCCATCGAGGGGGCGGTCGACTTCGCGGCGCGGGCCGCCGCGCCCGCGCCCGCCCGGCACCCGAAGACGAGGAGGTCGGAGAGGGAGTTCCCGCCGAGGCGGTTCGCGCCGTGCATCCCCCCGGCGACCTCCCCCGCGGCGAAGAGCCCCGGCACGCCGCTCTCCCCCGTGTCGGGGTCGACCCGCACCCCCCCCATCGCGTAGTGGCAGGTCGGGCCGACCTCCATCGCCTCCTTCGTGATGTCGACGTCGGCGAGGTCGCGGAACTGGTGGTACATGCTCGGGAGCTTCTTCACGACGTGCTCGGCGGGGAGGTAGGAGACGTCGAGGAAGACCCCCCCGTGCGGGGAGCCGCGCCCCTCCTTCACCTCGAGGTAGATCGCGCGCGAGACGTTGTCGCGCGTCGACAGCTCGGGGGGGCGCTTCTTGAAGTCGGGGGAGCGCCCCGCGACGTGGTCCGCGAGCCACTCCTTCGCCTCCGCCTCGCTCTTCGCGAACTCGGCGCGCTTCTCCTCCGGGAGGTACCTCCACATGAACCGCTCCCCCTTCGCGTTGCGCAGGATCCCCCCCTCCGCCCGGACCGCCTCCGTGACGAGGATCCCGCGCACGCCGGGGGGCCAGACCATCCCCGTCGGGTGGAACTGGACGAACTCCATGTCGATCAGCTCCGCGCCCGCCCGGTGGGCCAGGGCGTGCCCGTCGCCGGTGTACTCCCACGAGTTCGAGGTGACGGACCAGGCCTTCCCGATCCCCCCCGTCGCGAGGACGGCCGCCTTGCACCGGAAGACGACGAAGCGGCCGCTCTCCCGCCAGTAGCCGAACGCCCCGGCGATCCGGTCCCCGTCCTTGAGCAGGTGGGTGACCGTGCACTCCATGTGGACGTCGATCCCCTGGTGGACGCCGCGGTCCTGGAGCGTCCGGATCATCTCGAGGCCCGTCCGGTCCCCGACGTGGGCGAGGCGCCGCCAGGTGTGGCCGCCGAAGGGGCGCTGGAGGATGCGCCCGTCCTTCGTGCGGTCGAAGACGGCCCCCCAGCGCTCGAGCTCCCGGACGCGGTCCGGGGCCTCCTGCGCGTGGAGCTGCGCCATCCTCCAGTGGTTCAGCATCCCCCCGCCCCGCATCGTGTCGCGGAAGTGGGTCTGCCAGGAGTCCTGCGAATCGACGTTCGCGAGCGCGGCGGCGATCCCCCCCTCGGCCATCACCGTGTGGGCCTTGCCGAGGAGGGACTTGCAGACGAGGGCGGTCCTCGCGCCGCGCGCCGAGGCCTCGATCGCGGCCCGGAGCCCCGCTCCCCCCGCGCCGATCACGAGGACGTCGTACGCGTGCGTCTCGTAGCGCTCGCTCAAAGCAGTCGCGCGTCCTTCCAGACCCCCATCGCGCAGAGCCGGACGTAGAGGTCGGCGAAGATCACGGCGAAGAGGCTCACCCAGGCCCAGAGCATGTGGCGCTCGTTCATCGCGGAGAGGGCGCAGTACGCCCGGCGGCGCGCCTCCCCGAACCGCGCGCGGGAGAAGCAGTCGACCTTCCCCCCGGCGAGGTGGCGGAGGGAGTGGCAAGAGAAGGTGTACCCGGTGAGGAGGGCCATCGTCCCCGCGATCACGAGGGAGCCGACCCCGACCCCGAATCCCTCCTCGAACCGGAAGGCCTGCGCGACGTCGACCCACTGGAAGACGAGGAGGAGGAGCGCGGCGTAGAGGAGGTAGCGGTGGAGGTTCTGGAGGATCAGCGGGAAGGCGGTCTCGCCTCGGTAGCCCCGGTTCCCCTCCGAGACCGCGCACGCGACGGGGTGCCCGACGAAGGAGCGGTAATAGGCCTTGCGGTAGTAGTAGCAGGTGAGGCGGAACCCCGCGGGGGCCCACATCACGAGGAAGGCGGGGGAGCGGGGGAACCAGCCGGGGAGCCAGGACGGCCAGAGCCGGCGGCCGAGCAGGTGTTCGAGATGGGGCGAGAAGAAGGGGGAGAGATAGGGGCCCCAGGCGTAGTCCGCGTTGTGGAACGCCGCCCACGTCCCGTAGACGACGAACGTCCCGAGGACGAGGGCCGTCGCCACGGGCGCGAGCCACCAGGCGTCCCGGCGCTCCGTTGCACCGAAACCGCGCGTCGCGAGGGGCGTCGGACCGTTCATCGGCTCCCTGGGATCCCGATCGACCGCTCCCCGCCCGAAGGGGGAGCGCCGCGAAGGGGGGCGCGAGGATAGCCGCGCGACCTCCCCGATCGAAGGGGGGGCCGCGGCTCACGCCGACGGAGGGGAGGGGACGGCGGCGTCGCGGACCGAGGGGTGCGCGTTCCGCGGCACGGGAGCGGCGTTCACCGCGTCGATCAGGTGCCGCAGCCGTCCGTGCTGGCGCCGGTCGAAGGGGACGGAGAGGCGGATCAGATCGGGGAGGTCCGTGGGATTCCCCTCGCCCGGAAGGGGCCCTCCCTGCACGATCGGCCCCGTGAGGATGTCGGCGAATTCCCGGTTCAGCCGTTCGACGGTCTCGCCCGGGAGGGGGGCGTGCAGCCGGAGGACGAGCGTCTTCTCGACGAAGCGGCAGGAGTGATAGACGCCGTAGAACCGGACGACTTCCTCGACCGCGGACTCGGCGCTCTCGTGGATCCGGAAGAGCCCGAGGTCGCCCCGGTCGATCAACCCGCGCGCGGCGAGCTGCTGCTCGAGGTGACGCTTCCACTCCGTCCAGTAGCCGTCCCCGGGCGGCTGGAGGAGCACGAGCGGGACGGGGTTCGTCTTGCCGGTCTGGAGAAGGGTCAGCACCTCGAACCCCTCGTCGAGCGTCCCGAACCCGCCGGGGAAGAGCGCGATCGCGTCCGCCTCCTTCACGAACATGAGCTTCCGCGTGAAGAAGTACTTGAACGTGACGAGCTTTCGATCCGCGCGGATCTCGTCGTTCGGGACCTGCTCGAACGGGAGCCGGATGTTGATCCCGAAGGAGCGGTCGCGCCCCGCGCCGCGCTGGGCCGCGCCCATCACCCCCTCGCCCGCCCCCGTGATGACCATGAAGCCGCGCCGGACGAGTTCCGACGCGAAGGCGCGCGCCATCCGCGTCGCCGGGTCCTCGGGGGCGGTGCGGGCGGAGCCGAAGACGGTCACCTTCCGCACGCCGGCGTAGGGGCGGAAGACCTTGAAGGCGTACCGCAGCTCCTTCAGCGCGGAGTTGAGGAGCTTCAGGTCCCCCCGCGGCGTCCCCTCCTCGCGCAGCCGGAAGACGGTGACGAGGAGCTGGTGGAGGAGGTCGGCGTCGGGGGAGGGGCCGCGGGCGTTGATCAGCGCGAGGAGCCCCTCGTCGAGGGAGGGGTCGCGGGTCGTGTACGGGCGTTTCACGGGGCCCCTATATGAAGCCGCGGAACCGTCCGGGGAAGGGGGCGACAGAACCGCGGCGTCCCGGGCCGATACAAGAGGCGGGACCGTCCAGCATGGATCTCCCCCTCGACGACCTCGAGGTCGCCCGCCGCCTCGGCGTCGCCCTCGCGACGGGGGCGCTGATCGGCCTCGAGCGCCAGCGCCGCCAGTCGCGGCCGGGCCGCGCCGCCTTCGCGGGGTTCCGCACCTTCATCCTGATCTCCCTCTTCGGGGCCCTCTCCGCCTGGATGGCCCAGACGGTCACCCCTTGGTTCCTCGCCGCGGGGTTCGCGGGCCTCGCCGCGATCGTCGCCCTCTCCTACCGCGTCAGCGCCCAGCGCGAGGAGAGCCTCGGCTCGACGACCGAGTTCGCGGCCTTCGTCGCCTTCGCCCTGGGCTCCCTCGCCTTCCTCGGCCGCCTCGAGATCGCCGTCGGCCTCGGCGTGGTCGTGACCGCCCTCCTTTCCGAGAAGACGAAGCTCCACGGCCTCGCGGCGCGCCTCTCCGAGACCGACCTGAACGCGACGATCCGGTTCGCGCTCCTCGCCCTCGTCGTCTTGCCCCTCCTCCCCGACCGCGCCTACCCGTTCCTCGGGACCGAGGTCCTCAACCCGAGGAGCGTCTGGTGGATGGTCCTCCTCATCTCGGCGATCTCCTTCTCGGGCTACCTCCTGATGAAGTGGCTCGGCACCCGCCGAGGGATCGCCCTCACCGGGGTCGTCGGCGGCCTCGCCTCCTCCACCGCGGTGACGGTGTCGATGGCCCGCCGCAGCCGGGAGAAGCCGGCCCTCGGCCGCTCCTTCGCCCTCGCCGTCGTCCTCTCTTGGTCGGTCGCGGCGCTCCGGGTCCTCCTCCTCGTCGCGGTCGTCCAGCCCCGGATGCTCCATCTCCTCGCCCCGGCGCTCGTCGCGACGGCGGCGGCGGGGTTCGCCGTCACCGCCGTCCTCTACTTCACGGGCCGGGACCTCGCCGGGAACACCCTCGAGGTCCCGAACCCCTTCCGCCTCGGCCCGGCGCTCCGCTTCGGGCTCCTCTTCGCCGTGATCCTCTTCGTCTCCGACCTGGCGCGGAAGGGGGCCTCGGACGAGGGGCTCTACGCGACGGGTCTCCTTGGCGGGATCGCCGAGCTCGACGCGATCACCCTCTCGATGGCCCACCTCGCCGACGAGCCCGGCCACCTCGGGCCCGCGGCCGCGACGGTCCTCATCGCCTACCTGTTCAACACGGTCGTCAAGACGGCGATCGCGGCGCTCGCCGGCGAGCCCCGGTTCAGCCGAACGGTGGCCGCCGGCTGCGCCGCGATGGCCGTGGCGGGCACCCTCGGCCTTTGGGTCGGCGGGGGGGTCGCGTGACCCTCCTCACCGAACGGCCCGCCGGGAGGACCGAGGAGGGGCGTCCCGCCTATCCTTCCGAGGTCTTGGAGCGCGAACCGCAGAGCGCCGCCCAGCGGATCCGCCTCGCGTGGGAGGCCTTCCACCGGCGTCCCCGACCGCGGGAGAAGGCCTCCTTCTACTTCCGCCTCGCGACCCTCCTCGAGGCCGGCATCCCGGTCTTCCAGGCTCTCCGGCAGGCCGGGGGCTCGAAGCGGATCTTCGACGTCACGACCATCCTCACCGCCGCCGCGAGCCGCGGGGAGCCGATCTCCTCGGCGATGCCGAACGAGCCAGCCCTCTTCGACCCGGTCGAGATCGCCCTCATCCGGACGGGGGAGGAGGCGGGCAAGCTCGGGGAGTGCTGCTCCGCGCTCGCGACGCGGTTCGAGGCGGAGCAGCAGGACCTGGACGAGTTCCACGCGGGGGTGCGCTACCCGGTCTTCCTCCTCCACTTCGCGATCCTCGTCCTCCCCCTCCCCGTGATCTTCCAGAAGGGCCTCGGGGCGTACGCGGCCTCGGCCATCGGTTGCCTCGCGGTCCTCTACGGGGTCGTCTCCGCCCTCCTCCTCCTCCACTCGGCCTATCGGAGCGAGCCTCGCTACGCCTCGGTTCTCGACTCCCTTCCCCTCCTCGGTCGGCTGCGACGCCTGCGCGCCGAGGCCCGTTTCGCCCGCACCTTCGCCGCCGTCCACTCGGCCGGCCTCCCCTTCGAGCGCTGCCTCACCCTCGCGAGCGAGGCGAGCGGCCTCCCCGAGCGCGCGGGGGACGTCGGGCTCGCCGCCCACGCTTTGCGCCAGGGCGCGCCGCTCGGCCAGGCGGTGACCCTCCTCCCGTGGCTCTCGGCCGACCTCGTCGCCGCCTTCTCGGTCGGGGAGAAGGCGGGGCGTCTCGAGGAGTCGGTGGGGAAGGTCGCGCAGGACCTCGACCGGCGGGCTCGTCTCGCGGCCGACCGCGTGCGGAAGACCCTCCCGATCGTGGTTTACCTCCTCATCGCGTTCTGGATCGCGTGGCACATCGTCACGGGGTTCTCGGACACGCTCTCCCAGATCCAGCAGATCCGGTAGGGGCGCGCCCCCCGCGGGAGCGACCGGACTCGAGCTCCTCGAAGGCGGAGACGAAATCACCGCGGCGAGGAGAACGCGTTCGCGGGGGCGGCGGCGGCTCCGCCCCCCTTCCCGTAGCGGTCGAGCCAGTCGAGCATCTCCTGGATCCAGAGCCGCGCGTTCCGGGGCTTGAGGATCCAGTGCCCCTCGTCGGGAAATAGGAGCAGCCGCGAGGGGACCCCCTGGCGCTGCAGTGCCGTGAAGAGCCCCATCCCCTCCGACACCGGGACGCGGAAGTCGAGTTCGCCGTGCGTGATCAGCGTCGGCGTCCGCATGTTCTTCGCGTAGGTGTGGGGGGACCACCTCGCGAAGGCCTCCGGGTTGTCCCACGGCGTCCCGCCGATGTCCCACTCGGGAAACCAGAGCTCCTCCGTCGTCGTGTACTTCGCGGGGAGGTTGTAGAGCCCGGCGTGCGCGACGATCGCCTTGAAGCGGTCCGTGTGGCCGTTGATCCAGTTCATCATGTAGCCGCCGAAGGAGGCCCCGGCGGCGCAGAGGCGGCCGGGGTCGGCGATCCCCTGCTCGATCGCCCAGTCGACCGCCTTCATGCAGTCCTCGTAGCAGGCCCCCCCCCAGTCGCGGCTGATCTGGTCCGTGAAGGCCTGGCCGAACCCGGTCGAGCCGTGCGGATTCGGCATCATCGCGACGAAGCCGCGCGCGGCGAAGACCTGCGGGTTCCAGCGCGAGGAGAAGGCGTCGAGCCAGGCGTTCTGCGGGCCGCCGTGGACGAGGAGGAGGAGGGGGTAGCGCCGCGAGGGGTCGTAGCGCGGGGGCTTCACGAGCCAGGCCTGGACCGTCGCGCCGAGCGCGCCCGGGTAGCGGACCGATTCGACCGTGCCGAGGTCCTTCCTTGCGATCGCCGCGTCGGCGTGGTGGGTGAGGGGGCGGGCATCGGAGCCGTCCAACTCGAAGCGCCAGACCTCGTTCGGCTTCGTGAAGCCCGCGATCCGCGCGGTGAAGAAGCGCCCCTGGGGGGAGAGCCGCGTCTCCCACGCCGAGCGGTCGGAGAGGATCTTCTTCGAGGGTCCCCCCTCGAGGGGGATCGCCCAGAGGGCCCGCCGCCCCTCGTCCTCCGTGCTCGCGAAGATCGCCTTCGAGTCGGGCGCCCACTCGATCTCCTCGATCCCGCGATCGACGTCGGAGGCGAGGCTCGTGACCGTCCCGTTCGCCCGGTCGATCAGTCCGAGCCGGAAGCGGTCCGACTCGAACCCCGGCTTCTGCTGGAAGCGGTACGCGATCCACCGGCCGTCGGGAGAGTAGGCGGGGCTCCCGTCCCACGCGGGGTTCGCCTGCGTGAGGTTGCGCGCCTTCGCGCCCGGCTCGACCGGCGCGATCCAGAGGTCGGCGTTCGTGCTCCAGGCTTCGTTCCTCTCCGGGCCCCGGGTGAAGGCGATCTCCTTCCCGTCGGGGGAGAAGGCGTAGCCGTCGGGTCCGCCGAGGGAGAAGACCGGCATGTCGGCGAGGTCGTCCCCCGCGTTCACGTCGCGGACCTTTCCCGTCGAGACCTCGACCACGAAGACGTGCGGGCGCCTCCCCTCCTGCCACTCGTCCCAGTGCCGGTAGAGGAGGCGGTCGATCCTCCTCATCCGGACGCCCGACTTCTCGATCTCCTTCGCCCGCTTCTCGTTCGCCTCGTCGTCCGGGCAGTCGGGGTAGACCTTGGAGGCGAAGGCGAGGTGCGTCCCCGTCGGGGACCAGACGGGGTCGGAGGCGCCGGTCGAGAGGGTCGTCAGGGGCCGCGGCTCCCCTCCCTCCAGCGGGAGGAGCCAGACCTGGGAGGCGCCGCTTCGGCTCGAGACGAAGGCGATCGTCCTCGAATCGGGCGACCAGCGGGGGGAGGTCGCCCCTTTCTCGTGGTGCGTGAGCCTTCGGGGCTCGCCCCCGGTCGAGGGGACGATCCAGGTCTGGGTGGTGGCCTTCCAATCCTTCGGGTCGACCTCCGTCACCGTGTAGGCGACCCACTTCCCGTCCGGCGACGGGCTCGGGTCCCCGACGCGGGGCAGCCCGACCATGTCGTCGGGGCCGAAGAGCCGGGACGGATCGCCCTGCGCCGAAGCGACCGCCGGGGAGAGGAGGGTCGCGAGAAGGAGGGCGGGAATCTCCATGGGAGCGGTCGCGGGAGGAAGGACGATAGCACGGGCCCGCGAGACGCGTGGAGGACGCCGCGCTCGGCGGCGTCCCATTCCGAACCGGCCCCTCGGAGCGACACTGGAGGGGTGGACCCGTCCCGCATGCCCGAACCCTCCGACGAGGAGGCGGTCCGGAGGGCGCTCGCCGGCGACCGGGAGGCCTTCGACCTCCTCGTGGTCCGGCACGCCCGCGCGGTGATCGCCGTCGCGCGACACCGACTCCGGGACGCCGCCTCGGCGGAGGACGCGGCGCAGGAGACGTTCCTCGTCGTGTACCGGACCCTCGCCGACCTCCGCGACCCCGCCCGCTTCGGGGCCTACGCGGTCGGCGTCGCGCACAGGGTCTGCTCGAATCACTTCCGGAAGCTCCTCCGCCGGCCCGGCGAACTGGTCGGCGACGTGGAGTCGAGCTCCTCCCCCGTCCGGGCCGCCGAGGCGGCCGACCTCCTCGACGGGATGCCGGCGGAGCTCCGAGAGATCGCCCGCCTCAAGTACCTTGAAGGGCACTCCTACCCCGAGATCGGCGCCCGCCTCGGGCTCTCCTTCCACCAGATCGACTACGCCCTGCGGCGGGCGCGCCGGTGGGTCCGCGAGAGGCTCGGAGGGGAACGGGGATGAGCTGCAGCGAGTTCGACGACCTGCTCCAGCGATACCTCGACGGGGAACTCTTCCCGTCGGAGGAGGGCTCGGTGCGGCGGCACGTCGGCGCGTGCGCCCGCTGCGAGGGCGAACTGCGCCGGGCCGCCGAGGAGTGGACGGCCCTCGTCGGAGCATCCGCTCCGGAGGCGCCGGCTCTCCGGGTCGCCGAGCGCGTGCGCGGGGCGCTCTCCGCCGCGCCCGCCGCGGATGGAGCGCCCGTCCGCTGGAGGC